>NZ_JAEUAV010000032.1 GCF_019511605.1 Paraburkholderia phenoliruptrix
GCCCTTGCCAACCTCAACCCGCCGCCACCCCCGCTCGCCTGCGATCCACCCGCATAAACGGACTGCGCTCCACAATCGCGCCAAACAGCAGACCGATGGTGGTCCACATGATCGCCTGCATGCCAAGCGCGGCCACGCGGAACTTCCACAGTAGCGCGGCGGGGAAACCGGCCGGCACTTCGTCGATAACCGGCATCGACGTCTGCACGACAGCAATGATCGCGATGAACACCAGCGCCCCCACGATCGAACCGTTCCAGGCACCGAACCTGAGCGCTGCCCGCCGCCGCACTTTCAGCGAAAACACCAGCGCGGTGAGTGAAATGGCGATCATCAAAAAGAACAGGCCCGTGCGCGTGCCTATGGTTTCGGGCGAACCAACTGCCGGCGGGTTCGCCGGATATTTGATGTTCGGCACGATTACCAGCGCCACGAACGCGCCTAGCGCAAGCCACGCCGACAACGCCCGCACGCTGATCGCGCCCGCTCGCCCATACGCGTAAGCAAACACCAGTGCGAACAATCCGCCGAACGCCGCGCCGTACACCACCACGCCTGTCAGCAAACCCCAACCGGCTTGCGTGTCGCGACTGACCAGTTCCTCTTCATGCGAATGCTCGTGCGCATTCGCGGCCTGCGGTGCATGGTGATGCTCATGCGCCGCGCCGCCCGAATCGCCGGCTTGTTCCTCGAGGGCGATAGCCTGATTGACCTGAGGCTCGCCGGCCACGCGAGCGAACGCGAACGTGAGCAGCCCCGCGGCGATGCCTGCGAGCATCCCGCGCAACAACAACTTACCAACCATGTTCTGCTCCGTTAGTGGCAGGGAAAGCCGAGCAGATGGCGGCCGTCGTGCACGAACTCATGCACGTACATGCCGGGAAAGATGGAAGTGGCACCCTGTTCCGCGCCGACGAAATACAGCGCGAGCAACAGCAGCAATCCGCCGAACAAGGCCCAGGGCAACAGTTCACGCAGCGGAATTGGCGTGGGCTGAATAGCCGGTTGGCTGGCGGAATCGAAGACAGCTTCAGTCATGATGAACATCTCCTGGGGTAACGCGCCCCGTAGTCGATTGCGAAGGAATGCTGCGAAGCTCAGGTCTGGCTTTCGGCTTGCAATGCCGATTACAGTGGCGCGACCGCGCCGGGCTCTCACCGGCTTCCGCGCCTCGCAGTGCGGCTATTCTACGCGCTAAACTTCAGGGCCCGCTATCGCGGCCCGACCAGCCCGTTTTTATAAAAGCACACGAATGAACCTACGGCTGTTGCTGATCAGCCATGCCGCGACGGCGGCCATGCGCGCGGGCCGTTTTCCCGCCGACGATCCGCTCGACGCCCGCGCTCTCGAAGAAGTGCAAGCCGCGCGCTCGCGCCTGCCCATCGCGGACGATGCAACCGCCTTCGTGAGCCCCGCCCTCTGCGCACGCGAAACCTCGCGCGCGCTCGGCCTCGCGGCACGAACAGACGCAGCATTGGCGGATATCGACTACGGCAACTGGCGCGGCCGCCGCCTGAGCGAGCTCGCTAAGCACGCGCCAGACGCGCTCGCCGCATGGACGCGCGATCCTGACGCCGTCCCTCACGGTGGCGAGTCGTTCGCCCAGGTGGTGAAGCGGATCGGCAACTGGCTCGACGCGCTTGCCGTGCATGTCCCGCTCGACTCACATGACGAACCCCACGTTACAGCAGACAACGCATCTGTCGGCAAGCGCGCTGTCGTGGCCGTCACGCATGCGCCAGTGATCCGCGCCGCGATCGTGCATGTGCTCGGGGCGTCCCCGGAGATCTTCTCCAGCATTGAAATCGCGCCGCTTGCCGCCGTCGAAATGCGGCACTCGCGACAACGGGGCTGGACCTGGTGGCCGGGCTCAAGCTGAGTCTGGTTGCGCGCGCAACGTCCCAAATGTCAAACACACATTCCCGCAGATAGGCATGCAACTTGCATTCTGGCGTTACCGGCTGATTGACCTCCAGTCTATTACTTTGATGCAAACCGTCCACCGCTATGTCACAAGCCAAACACACGCCTGACCGCCTTCGCTCGGGAATCGAGGGAATCGACGACATTCTCGGAGGTGGCCTGACGCCGCACCGCATGTATCTCGTCGAAGGCGCGCCGGGCACGGGTAAAACTACCCTAGCCTTGCAATTTTTACTCGAAGGCGTCCACGAGGGGCAGGTAGGTCTGTACATTACGCTCTCGGAGACGCGCTCTGAACTGATCTCCGTAGCGGACAGCCACGGCTGGGACCTGAGCCAGTTCCGCATTCTCGAGTTGCTCTCCGACGAAGGCCTCGACCCGCAATTCGAGCAGACCGTGCTGCACCCGGCAGAGGTCGAGCTTGGCGAAACCGTGCGCAGCGTGATCCAGCAAGTCGAACAGATCAAGCCCGCGCGCATCGTGCTCGACAGTCTGTCTGAACTGCGCCTGCTGTCGCAGAACGCGCTGCGCTACCGGCGGCAGATTCTCGCGTTAAAGCGCTACTTCGCCACGCGTGAATGCACGGTGCTACTGCTTGACGACAACACGTCCGATCCGTCGGACATTCAGTTGCATAGCATCGCGCACGGCGTCATCACACTAGACAACGTCGTGCACGACTACGGCGGCAACCGGCGTCGCGTGCGCATCGCGAAGATGCGCGGCATCAAGTTCCGCGAGGGTTATCACGACTTTTCGCTGGATACCGGGGGCATCAAGGTCTATCCGCGCCTCGTCGCGGCAGAGCATCACGCGGACTTCGGCACCGAGATGACGAGCACCGGCACGCCGGGCCTCGACATGCTGCTCGGCGGCGGCCTGATACCAGGCACGAACGCATTGATAGTCGGCCCGTCCGGAGTCGGCAAAACCACTACGGTGGTGTCGTGCCTGATTGCCGCGCTCGAACGAGGCGAACGCTGCGTCTATTACGTATTCGACGAAACACTGGTCACCCTGGTCGCGCGCTGTGCGACGGTTGGAATGAACCTGCAACCGTATGTGGACAGCGGACTGCTCACGCTGCGCCAGATCGACCCGGCGGAAATCTCACCGGGCGAATTCGCGAGCGACGTTCGCGTTTCTGTCGAACAGAGAGGCGTGAGATACGTTGCGATCGACAGCCTGAACGCCTACCTGCAGGCCATGCCCGGCGAACGCTATCTGCTGCTGCAGATGCATGAACTGCTCGGCTATCTGAACCAGCAAGGCGTTATCACGATGCTCGTGTTGGGGCAGCATGGAATCATCGGCGAAATTCAAAGCGATATCGACATCAGCTATCTCAGCGACGTCGTGATCCTGTTCCGTTACTTTGAACACCATGGCGAAGTGCTGACCGCGGTCACTGCCGTGAAGAGTCGCGCGAACGCGCATGAGCGCTCAATCCGTCAGTTCAGGCTGACGTCGAAAGGCGTCGAGGTAGGCGAGGCGCTGCGCGACTTCGAAGGCGTGCTGTCCGGGCTGCCGGCTTATCGCGGCAGCACTGCGCTGCTCGGCGCGACAGACCACGTCATCGACACGTCGCGGCAGTAATCTCATGGAGCAACGCGTCCTGATCCTCGCGCCGTTTGGCCGCGACGCCGATGTCATTGCCGAGGTCCTGAACAAGGACAACCGCTCATGCCTTGCCTGCCGCGATGCGGACGCGCTCACCGAAGCCCTGGATGCGGGCGCGGGCACCGCATTGATCGCCGAAGAAGCGCTTGCCGATCAACGCGCGACGCGTTTATTCGAATGGCTCGAACACCAGCCCGCATGGTCGGATTTTCCGTTCATTCTGCTCGCTGCGACCGGCACTGGCCGCCGTTCGCCGCGCGGACTGGAGGCGCTCGAGCGGCTCGGCAACGTGGTCGTACTGGAACGTCCACTGAACTCGGAGACTCTGCGGCGAGCGGTGGCGTCGGGGTTGCGGGCGCGCGCCCGGCAATATGAATCGCGCCGCCATCTGGCCGAGCGCATAGAGGCGCAGGAAGCATTGGTCCAGCTCAACGATTCGCTTGAAAGCAGGATTGCCGAGCGCACTCACGAACTGGCTTCGGCCAACAACCGGCTGATGATGGAAATTCACGAGCGCGCGAAGGTGCAGGCGGTGCTCGTGCAATCGCAGAAGATGGAGGCGCTCGGGCAGCTCACCGGCGGCATCGCGCACGACTTCAACAATCTGCTGAACGTCATCATGGTCAACTCCGAGTTGATCGCACGCGTGAGCAGCGACGAGCGCATTCGCAGCATGGCCGCGACCGTCAAGCGCGCCACTGAGCGCGGCGCCAAACTCACCGGCCAGTTGCTCACGTTCTCGCGCAACAGCAATCTGGATCTGAAGGCCGTCGACGTCGTCGCCTTGCTGCAAGGCATGCGCGACATCATCACCGTGTCGCTGGGATCGGGCATCAGCTACAGCAACGAATTCGAAAGCGACGAGATGTGGACGCAGGCCGACGCGAATCAGCTGGAGCTCGCCGTGCTGAATCTCGCGATCAACGCACGCGACGCCATGCCGGGCGGCGGCCAGTTGAGGGTCAGCGTGAAGGAGCGCCCGGCGCCCGACCAGACCCTCGCCGAGGGCCAATATGTCGTGATCGAGGTCACTGACACCGGCTCGGGCATTCCGCCCGACATCGTCACGCGCGTGTTCGATCCGTTCTTCACCACCAAGCCGATCGGCAAGGGAACCGGCCTCGGCTTGAGCCAGGTGTACGGCATTGCGCGCCAGGCCGGCGGCACCGCACGGCTCGTGAGCGAAGAAGGCGTCGGCACCACCGTCGAACTGTGGCTGCCGATGCGCGAGCGCGTCGCGCCACAGAACGCCGAGGCATCGAATACGGAAGCGAACGCCGTCGGCGAAAAACGCGTGCTCGTGATCGAAGACGACAGCGAAGTGCGCGCCATGCTGGTGGAGTCGCTGCGAATGCTCGGCTACAACGTGACCGAAGCCGCCGACGGCCGCGCCGGCCTGAACCGTCTCGCGGACGACAACCCGGACCTGCTGATGGTCGACTTCGCGATGCCCGGCATGAACGGAATCGACGTCATCGCGGAAGCGCGCAGAATGCGCAGCGATCTGCCGGTGATTCTCGCCACCGGTTATGCAGACGTCGATATTTCCGGTCTTTCAGTGGAACGCTGCACCGTATTGCGCAAGCCTTTCCAGCTCGACGACCTTGCGCGGAGCATCCGCCTCGGACTGATTGCCTGAAACGCCGGCTTTCCTCGGGCCGCCAGGAATTTTCCAATTCGATAGTTTGCTAACGATTGTTTTGGAAATAGAATACCGGCCATGACGAATCTCGACGCCCTACGCCGTAAAGTGAGCAGCACGCTCGTGATCGCTGCCCGCAAGTGGCGGCGCACGAGTCATGGCGTGCTGTCCGCGTTCAACGTGTCGGAGGCGTGCGCCACGCCGCTCCTCACCGCAAGCCGGCTGGGCGAGGCGGTCCGTCAGGTCACGCTGGCCGACTACATCGGCATTGAAGGGCCGTCGCTCGTGCGTCTACTCGATCAGCTCTGCGCGGCGGGCCTGATGCGCCGCGACGAAGACCCCGCGGACCGGCGCGCCAAAACCGTGGCACTGACCCAGCAAGGCCGCTTTGTGACGCAAAAGATGGAAGACGAACTCGTCACACTGCGCGCGCAGGCCCTCAAAGGCATTTCGCGCAGCGACCTGGAAGCCACCCTGCGCGTGCTGAGCGCATTCACCGCCGGTCCCACCGAAGAGGCGCAAACCTCCGAGGCTGCTGGGGCCGTAACGCCCGCGCGGGCCGCGAACGTCACGAACGCCGCGAACGCCGCCAATCCGGCAAGAAAGGCGACAGCCGCGCAGCGAGTCAATGCCCCGCGCGGGAAACCGCGTCGGGCAACGCTCAAGGCACGGCGTAGCGCGCGATGATCTACCCTTCCGTTCGCGACTGGCTCTTCTCGGTCAAGACCTTTGCCGCTGCGATGATCGCGCTGTACATCGGCCTCGCGCTCGAACTGCCGCGGCCGTACTGGGCCATGGCGACGGTGTACATCGTGTCGAATCCGTTCGTTGGCGCGACGCGCTCAAAGGCGATCTACCGCGCGCTCGGCACCGCGCTCGGTGCGTCGGCGGCTGTGCTGCTCGTGCCGCCGTTCGTCGAATCTCCGTATCTGTTCAGCGTAATCCTCGCGCTGTGGGTCGGCACACTGCTCTTTCTCGCCATCTCGGACCGTACCGCACGCAGCTACGTGTTCCTGCTCGCAAGCTATACGATGCCGATCATCGCACTGCCCGCCGTCACCAATCCGGCAGGCGTGTTCGATCTCGCGGTGAGCCGCACCGAAGAGATCACCCTCGGCATTGTGTGTGCAAGCATAGTGGGCAGCGTGGTGTTCCCAAGCCGGCTTGCGCCCACCATCATCGAACGCACCGATGCATGGTTTCGCGACGCGGCGTTCTACGCGACCGAAACGCTGTCGGGACGCGTTGCAGGCGCGGCGATTTCCGGTGCGCGCCAGCGGCTCGCAGCCACCATCAACGGTCTGGAATTGCTGCTGAGCCAGTTGGCGTACGACCACACGCGCCCCGACCTTTTGACGCGCGCGCACGAACTTCGCGGACGCATGCAGTTGCTGTTGCCGCTCATGTCTGCGCTTGCCGATCCGCTCACTGCGCTCTACAACAGCGGCAGTCACAAGTGGCCCGAAGGGCTCGAAGCGCTGCTCGCCGACATCGTCAAATGGTTCAATGCACCGCTGCCGACGGCGAGTGCGGGCTATCATCCGGACCCGGCCGCAAACGCGCTGCGCGAGCGTATTGCCGCGATGCAGCCGCCGCCCGCCGCGCTCACGACATGGGAAGGCGCGTTGCTCTCGAGCGCACTGTGGCGCATGAAGCAGGTAATAGACGTGTGGCAGGACTGCCGCTCTTTGCGCATCATCATCACGCGTGAAGAAGGCTTCTGGCGGCCGCGTTTTCGCCATTGGCGGCTTGGCGGCACGGAGCGTTTCTTCGACCGCGGCATGATGTTGTTCTCGACCGGCTCGACCGCGGCGGCGGTGATTCTCGCGTGCAGTCTGTGGATCGCCTCGGGCTGGGCGGACGGCGCGAGCGCCGTGACGCTCGCGGCGGTCGCCTGCTGTTTCTTCGCCGCGCTCGACGAACCCGCGCCCATGGTGTTCCGCTTCTTCGTCGCCACGGCAATCAGCGTAGTGGCGGCAGGCGTGTATCTGTTCGCCGTGCTGCCGCACGTGCACGACTTTGCGATGCTGGTGATCCTATTTGCCGTGCCGTTCATTCTGGTCGGCACGTTGATTCCACGCCCGCAGTTCAACATGGCGACGGTGCTTGTGGCCGTGAATACCGCCACCTTCATCAGCATTCAGGATGCATACGACGCCAACTTTCTGACCTTCCTGAACAGCAATCTCGCGGGCCTCGCGGGGCTGCTGTACGCGTATCTGTGGACTCGCGCGGTGCGCCCGTTCGGCGCCGAACTTGCGGCCGCCCGGCTATTGCGCTCGAGTTGGACCGACGTCGCGTTGACGGCGTCCACGCGGCCGATCGTTGACCCGCGCAATCACGCGGCGCGCATGCTGGACCGCCTGATGCAGCTGATTCCGCGACTCGGCGCGACGGACGACCAGCGTCATCCTTCCATCGAAAGCTTTCGCGATCTGCGGATCGCCTTCAATTCCATCGATCTGCGCCGTCTCACGCGCAAGCTCGGCGGCGAGGCGCCGGCCGCGATCGAACAGGTGCTCGACGGCGTGCATGCCTATTACGAGAACTGCGTGAACCGTCGCGCGCGCGAGCCGGTGCCCGCCAGCCTGATGTCGTCGATCGACTCGGCCGTCGCGCGCGTCACCTCCGAAGGGCTTGCCAATGCGGGCGCGGCAAGCGCGGCCTCGCAAACCTCGGCACGCCACTTGCGCGACGCGCTGCATGCGCTGATCGGCATGCGGCTATCGCTCTTTCCGGCCACGCTGCAAGCAGCCACGCCGCCCACCCGCGACGCGAGTGCCTGATGCGCCGTTCAACACTTCTGCTCTGGTCCCGCGATGATCGGTGAAATAGACATTTTCGGTGTGTTCGTGCCGGCCGTGCTGGTGCTGATGCTGGTCGCCTATCTGATCAATCTCGCGATTCGCACGGTGCTCGCGCGGGTCGGCTTTTACCGCTTCGTGTGGCATCGCTCCATTTTCGACCTCGGCATCTATGTGCTGGTGCTGGGCCTTGTGGTCGTCGTTTCGCACAGACTCGTTTCGTGAAATCAACGTGAAAAAAACCTGGTTCTCCGTGGGTCGGATCCTGCTGACCCTGATCGTCGTCGTGGCCGCCGCACTCGTGCTGTGGAAGCTGATCGGCTACTACATGTTCGCGCCCTGGACGCGCGACGGGCACGTGCGCGCCGACGTAATCCAGGTCGCGCCCGACGTGTCGGGGCTGATTTCGTCGGTTCAGGTGGTGGACAACCAGCAGGTCAGGCAAGGCCAGGTATTGTTCGTCATCGATCAGGCCCGGTATGCGCTCGCGCTGCGCCAGGCACAGGCCACCGCGCAGCAACGCCGTGCCACGCTCGACCAGGCGCGCCGCGAAGATGCGCGCAATCGCAAGCTTGGCAACCTGGTGGCCGCCGAAGTGGCAGAAGAAAGCCGCTCGCGCGTCGATCAGGCGGAGGCGGCGCTTGCAGACGCGAACGTCGCGATCGACACGGCGAAGTTGAACCTGCAACGCGCGACCATCGTGAGCCCGGTTGACGGTTACCTGAACGACCGCGCGCCGCGTGCGGGCGAATTCGTCGCCGCGGGACGCGCGGTGCTTTCGGTCGTGGACATGCATTCGTTCCGCGTCGACGGCTACTTCGAGGAAACCAAGCTTGGCGGCATCGCCATCGGGCAGCCTGTCGACATCAGCGTGATGGGCGAGCCGCGCGTGCTGCGTGGCCATGTGCAAAGCATCGTTGCGGGTATCGAGGACCGCGACCGCACCCAGGGCACCAATCTGCTGCCGAACGTGAATCCGGCCTTTAGCTGGGTGCGGCTCGCACAACGCATTCCGGTGCGCGTAGCGCTGGACGAAGTGCCCGCGGATTTCCGCATGATTGCAGGGCGCACTGCAACGGTGTCGGTACGCGATGCGGATCATGCGCACGCTTCGCATGTGGCAGCGGCTTCGGGTGCCACGAGTGCTTCGGGCGCCACGGGTGCGTCGGGTGCTTCGGATGCTTCGGGCGTTACGGGTCCCGCGGCTGCTTCGCCCGCTTCTGGCGCCCTGGCTTCGCAGTCTGCGTCGTCCGCCATCGCTTCGGGCGCCTCGCAATGAAAGTGCTGCGCTTTGTGCCGTCCCCGCTCTTTTCCCGCGCGCTCGGGCTGCTGCCGCTTGCCGCGTTGCTCAACGGCTGCATGAACGTCGGGCCGAACTATTCGCTACCGAAAGACGCGCTCGTCAATGCGCCGCTCGCCAATGCGTCCATCGAAGGCGCCGACACGGCGCTCACCTCGCGCGCCGACGTGCCCGCTGTCTGGTGGAAGCTGTACGACGATCCGGTGCTGAACCGTCTGGTCGACGAAGCATTGCAATCCAACACCGACTTGCGCGTGGCCGCCGCCAATCTTGCGCGCTCGCGCGAGGCGCTCGGCGTCGCGCAGGCGCAAGGCGGATTTTCGGGCAAGGCGTCGGCGGCCTTCCAGCGCGCGCAGGAATCGGCAGAACAGTACCTGCTGACCGAGAAACTGCCGGTCGTGAACGAAGGCGATGTCGGCATCAGCGTCGCGTACGAGATCGACCTGTTCGGCAAGCTGCGGCGCGGCGTGGAAGCAGCGCAAGCCGACGCCGAAGCCGTGCAGGCCGCGGGCGATCTCGCGCGAATCACGGTGGTAGCGGACGTGGTGCGCGCCTACGTCGAGCAATGCTCGGCCGCCGAGGAACTGAACATCGCGCAGCAATCGCTCGCGTTGCAAAGGCAGCGGGTGGACGTATCGCGCCGACTGCGCGACGCGGGGCGCGGCAATCAGACGGAAGTCACCCGCGGTCAAACGCAGGTCGATACGTTGTCCGCGGATATTCCGCGATACACGGCACGTCGCAAGATCGCGCAATACCGGCTCGCGGCGCTGCTCGCGCGAGCGCCGTCCGACCTGCCGCCCGCCGTTCTCGCCTGCGAAAAGTTGCCGCGGATTCGCCAGCCGATTCCCGTCGGCGACGGCGCCGCGCTGCTCAAGCGCCGGCCGGACGTGCGCGAGGCCGAACGTCAACTGGCGGCATCCACAGCACGCATCGGGGTGGCGACCGGCGCGCTGTATCCCACCGTGAGCATCGGCGCATCGGCGGGTTTGACGGGCGTTCTCGAAGATCTGGGCACCTCGCCCACCGCGCGCTGGGGCTTCGGTCCGCTGATCAGTTGGACATTTCCGGCGAACGGCGCGCGCGGCCGCGTGCGCGAAGCGCAGGCGTCGAGCCGGGTCGCGCTGGCCCGCTTTGACGGCGTCGTGCTGACCGCGTTGCGCGAAACCGAAACCAGTCTCGCCACTTATGCCTCCGACTACGCTCGCGCCGAATCTCTGCGCGCCGCGCTGAAGTCCGCAACTCAATCCGCCGACGAAACCCACCGGCTGTACCGCGCGGGCCGCGAGTCCTTCATTTCGGACCTGGACGCAACTCGCACGCTGACCTCGACCAAAGCACAGGTCGCCGCTGCCGAAGGCCAGGTGGCCATTGATCAGGTCAATCTCTTCCTCGCACTAGGCGGCGGGTGGGAACAGGGCGGGCAACCCGCTCCCACGCCCGCGGCTGCAGCTTCCGGGGCAGCCGCGCACACCACGGCACCGTAAGCAGCCACTCAATTCTTACGTTCTATTTTTGTCTTTCTTTCTTTTGCCTTTCATTTGCGGTTAAATACCTGCCACCAACCACACGTACGAGGCCAAGGTATGTCGTCATTCATGAAAAGCGCAGCAGCATTGGGCGGATGCATCGGCATCTTCACGGCCGTGGTGGCCGTGCTCGAAATCCTGGCGGGCTAGGCGTCGGGCCCACGCAAAACGCCGGCCCAGTTCATGCGGGCCGGCGTTTTGCCGCTTGATGAATTGCGGCGCGCACACGCGGATAGGTGCCGCAACGGCAGACAATATTGCTCATCGCCGCGTCGATATCCGCATCCGTGGGGCGCGGCTTCTGTTTCAGCAGGGCGCAGGCGGCCATCAGTTGCGCGCTTTGACAATAGCCGCATTGCACCACGTCCAGATCGATCCACGCCGCCTTCAATGCTTGCGCTTCCACACCTTGCAGTCCTTCTATGGTCGTGATCTTCTGTGTATTCACACTCGACAGAGGCGTCTGACACGACAGGCAAGGCTTGTCGTTCAGATGCACGGTGCAGGCGCCGCAAATGCCCACGCCGCAGCCGAACTTCGTCCCCGTCATGCCGAGTTCGCAACGCAACACCCACAATAGCGGCATGTCCGCTTCCGCTTGCACGGCTACAGCGCGTCCGTTGATATGTAGCGATCCCATGTGCGTCTCCGGCTTTATGTGAGTCTCAACGGCAGGTTGCGCAGGCGCCTGCCGGTCAGTGCGAACACCGCGTTCGCGACAGCGGGTGCCACCGGCGGCACGCCAGGCTCGCCAACTCCTTGCGGATGCAACTGACTCGGCATGATGTCGACTTCGATCATCGGGCAATCGTTGATCCGCACCACCGGAAAGTCGACGAAGTTCTTCTGCTCGACCTGACCGTTCACAATGGTTATCTCTTCCTGCAATGCGGCAGAGAGGCCGAACACGATTGCGCCCTCCATCTGCTGACGAATCAGGTTCGGGTTCACCGGCAAGCCGCAATCGATCACACATGTCACGCGATGCACGCGAATCCGTCTGTCGGGCCCAATCGATACTTCTGCGACTTGCGCCACGACGCTGCCGAACGCCTCGTGCAGCGCGATGCCGCGCGCACGCGGCGCGCCATCGGCGGAGTGCGTCAACGGATGCCGCCACGCGGACAATTCAGCCGCTCGCTGCAACACAGCCAGATGCCGCGGATGCTGCATGAGCAGCGCGGCGCGAAATGCAACGGGGTCCTGATCGACGGCCGCGGCGAGTTCATCGGTGAAGCTCTCTGTGAAGAAAGCCTGATGCGAATGGCCGACCGAGCGCCAGAAGCCGACCGGCACCGGCAAATCGACAAGCTTGTGCGCAACGCGTGCGGCCGGCCATTCATACGGTTGGTCGAAGGCTCCCTCGGTCGTGGTCTTGTCAAGTGGAATGCGCGGCACGCCGTAATAGCGCGTGAGCGCTTCGGGCACGATTGCCTGACTCGCAGACGCGCTGTGCCATGCAACCAGTTTGCCGTGACTGTCGAAGCCCGCCTTCAATCGCGACACACACGCTGGCCGATAGAAATCGTGCGTGAAGTCCTGCGCGCGCGACCACAGCGTTTGCACAGGACGGCCGCCCGCCTGCTGCGCGATTACCGCAGCCTGCGCGATGTAGTCGAGTTCAAGACGCCGGCCGAATGCACCGCCCAGCAATTGCGCGTGCACATGCACCTTGTCGTCGTCGATATGCAGCACCTTGGCGACGTGATGCCGCGCAAGCGCGGGCACTTGTGTCGACACCCAAACGGTCGCCGTGCCATCGGCAACCTGCACGGTGCAGTTCAGCGGCTCGACCGCGCCATGCGCGAGATACGGCGCGTGATATTCGGCGGCGACAGTGCGCGCGGCCCCGCTCAGCGCGTCGTTGACGTCGCCGCGACGGTAGTACGCGTGGCCGTCTCCATCGTCGAGTGCGAGCACGAGGCGGCGCTCCACTTCCGCACTCGAAAGCGAAGCCGCAGCACCGTGCTTCCATGTGACCTTGAGCGCCTCGACGGCCTTTATCGCGCGAAACGGGTTGTCCGCGATCACCGCGACGCCGCCCGTGCCGCCCGCATAAGGCGCGAATGCAAGCGCCTTGACGAAGCCGCGCAATCTCTGCGCTGCTGTCGCGTCGAAACTTGCGACACTGCCGCCGAGCGTCGGGCACATCACCACGCTCGCGTAGAGCAGACCGTCAGGCAACGCGTCGATGCCAAAACGCGCGGTACCGTTGATCTTCGAGGCAGCCTCGATACGCCGCAGCGGTTTGCCGATCAACGTGAAAGTGGCGGGATCTTTCAACGCAACCTTGCGAGGCAGCGCCTGCTGAGCCGCGGTCGACGACAACTCGCCAAAGCTTGCCTTATGTCCCGCCGGATGCATCACGTAGCCGTTTTGCGCTGCACATTCGCCGGGCGGCACGTGCCATTGCGCCGCGGCAGCGGCAATCAGCATGGCGCGCGCAGACGCGCCGGCTTCGCGCATGGGCGTCCAGAGGTCGTTGATGCTGGAGGAGCCGCCGGTCATCATCGTGCCGGCTTCGCGCACCACTTTGCGCGTGTACCAGACAATCGCGCGCTTCGTCATGCTGTCGTGATCGGGACGAAACGGCAGATCGTCGATCACGTTTTGCACGCTGTTATAGATGTTGTCGATTGGCGCGTCCTCGAGACGCACGCGCGACCAGTCAGCGTCGAGTTCTTCTGCAAGCAGCATGGCAAGGCCCGTGTGAATGCCCTGCCCCATTTCCGCCTTGCACATCATGATGGTGACGCTGCTGTCCGCGGCGATCTTGACCCAGCCGTTCAGCGCGCTCTGCGTGCCTTCGATGGGTAACGGCGCCTCAGTCGTGAGGCGCTGCCGCGCGGGCAGCACCGACCAGCCCACCACCAGCGCGCCCACTGCGCCCGCGCCGCCGATGAGGAAGGTTCTGCGCTTCATGATGATGGCCCGTCTGCTCGCCTGCCGGCAACCCGCCGCAAGGCGCGGTTCGCGCCCTGCGTTCTCACGCAATATTAGTAAGACGGAGAGACGGGCGCGGACTTAAATAGGCAAGATGGAGCCGTATTCGCGCGGCACGGGCATGTCAGCGCTCAAGGCTCATGCTGTGAAGCCATAAGGCGCTTCATTAAATGTCCTGAGCGAACCAGTGCTTGACTGAACAGGCTCACCGCCGGTTCGACCCCGACACGACGTCGATCCACACGGCCAATACCAGAATGCCGCCCTTCACGATCATTTGCCAGTAAGCATCCACGTCGAGCATCGACATGCCGTTGTCGAGACTCGCCATCACCAGCGCGCCGATCAACGCACCGTAAACCGTGCCCGAGCCGCCGCGCATCGAGGTTCCGCCAATGAAGCACGCAGCAATCGCGTCGAGTTCGCCCATCGAGCCCGCCGACGGCGATCCCGCAGCGAGCCGCGCCGTGTTCACAATGCCGGCGAATGCACACATCAATCCCATCAGCGCAAAGATAGCGAGCTTCACGCGGTCCGTATTGACGCCCGAAAGGCGCGTCGCTTCGAGGTTGGAACCGACCGCATAGATGCGGCGCCCAAACACCGTCTGTGTGGCGATCCACGTAAAAATGCCGAGCAGCGCGAGCAGCAGCAGAACAGGTACCGGAATGCCGCCGTAGCGGTCCAGCGTCGCAACAAAGCCCGCGAGAATCGCACCGGCGCCGACCACCTTCGCGACGTCCTGCCAGACGGGCACCACGCTCAACTGATACCGCTCGCGGTTGCGGCGCTGGCGTACCGTCAGAAACGCGAGCAGCAGAAACAGCACGACCGCTAGCGTATCGCCGGCTAGTTGCGGCAGATAGCCCTGCCCGACGAACACGAAGCTGTCGGAGACCGGCGCGATGGTCGAGCCGCCCGTCACGCCAAGCAGAATGCCGCGATAAGCAAGCATGCCGCCCAGGCCCACAATGAACGAGGGCACACGCCGGTAGGTCGACCACCATCCGTTGAAAAGGCCGATGAGCACACCCAGCAACATCACCACCGGCAGCGTCACGCCGATCGGCCAGTGGCGGTTCACGTCGAGTATCGCCGCTACACCGCCTAGCAAACCCAGCAGCGATCCGACCGACAGATCGATCTCGCCCGCAATGATGACGAACACCATGCCGCACGCGAGCATGCCGGTAATCGACATTTGCCGCAGCAGATTCGACAGATTGCGCGGCGTCACGAATGCGCCATGCGTGAGCACCGAAAAGAAAATCCAGATTGCGGCCACGGCAATCAGCAACGCGAGAATCTTGTAGCGCGCGAACAGTTGCTGAATGCGCAAGGTACCGCCGAATGCGCCTCGTGGCGCGTTATCGTCGGCGCGTTGGGAAGTAACGTCGGGCGTCATGCTGCACTCGCTGCGGTTGGGTTCGGGACTCGCTGCACGGGACGGATGGCGGCGCTGAGAATGTCTTCCTGCGTAAGGCCTTCGTTGACGAAGTCGCCGCGCAGTTCGCCCTCGCCGATCACCAGCACGCGATCGCTCATGCCGAGTACCTCCGGCAATTCGGACGACACCATCACGACTGACATGCCGCGCTGCGCCAGCTGAAAAATGAGTTTGTAGATTTCGAACTTTGCACCGACGTCGACGCCGCGTGTCGGCTCGTCGAGAATCAGCACTTTTGGATTGGTCAGCAGCATGCGCGTGAGCACGGCCTTCTGCTGGTTGCCGCCGGAAAGACTCGCGATCGACAACAACGGATGGGCCGCGCGTACGGAAAGCCGCTTCATTTCCGTGTGAATCGTATCGAGCTCGGCGGCCGAATCGATACGGCCACCCGACGCAAAGCGCTGCAGCACCGCGAGGGTAATGTTGTGGCCCACGCTCAGGCCCGGCACAATGCCGTGGCGTTTGCGATCTTCCGGCACCATGCCGATGCCTGCGCGAATCGCGTCGATAGGCGCGCGAATCTTCACGGGCTTGCCTTCCATCACGACCGTCGCCTCGCTGACTCCAGGATACGCGCCGAAAATCGCCTGCATCAATTCCGTGCGGCCGGCGCCGACCAGACCGGCCACGCCGAGAATTTCGCCCCGCCGCAATGTGAACGACACATCGTTCACGCGTTTGCGGCGCGGATTCGTCACGTCGAAGCAGGTCACATTGCGCGCTTCGAAAATGACTTCGCCCACAGGATGCGGCTCGCGCGGGAACAGGTTCTTGATCTCACGTCCCACCATCAACGAAATGATGCGATCTGTCGTGAGCGTGTGCATGGGCTCGGTGGCGACATGGCGTCCGTCGCGTATCACGCTAATGGTGTCGCAAACAGCGGCCACTTCGTCGAGCTTGTGCGAAATGTAGACGCAGGCCACGCCGCGCCGTTTGAGATCGCGCACGAGGTCCAGCAAAATGGCGATCTCCGCCGACGTGAGCGACGACGACGGCTCGTCCAGAATCAGCAGCTTCGCGCGCTTATTGAGCGCCTTGGCAATTTCAATCAGCTGCTGATGGCCGCCGCCGTAGTTCATCACCGGCTGCGCGGCGTTGATTCCGCTAATGCCGAGTTCGCGCAGCAGTTCGTCGGCGCGTTGATACATTGCCGCGTAGTTCATTCGGCCGCCGGGCAGCGTGATTTCGTTGCCGAGAAAGATGTTCTCCGCCACCGACAGTTCCGGCACCAGCATAAGCTCCTGGTGAATGATGATGATGCCGGCGCGCTCGGTGTCGCGTATGCTCGCCGCTTTCAGCGGCTTGCCTTCCCAGGTTATTTCGCCATCCCAGGTACCGTACGGATAAACGCCGGACAGTACTTTCATCAGCGTGGATTTGCCTGCGCCGTTTTCTCCACACAAGCCAACGCACTCGCCGGGCGCGACCGTGAGGTCGATACCGTCGAGTGCCTTCACACCTGAAAATGCCTTGACGATGCCGCGCATCGTCAGTAACGGTTGCGTCATTCGCTATGCCTCGCTGCAAGGCGTGCGACCGCGCCGGTACGCTATGACCGTACCGGTGCGAGCCGCACGCACGTTACGGTCATTGGCTCGCGAGCTGGGCCTGGGTGTAGAAGCCGTCCTTGACGACCACGTCGACGTTGCTTTTTGTCAGCAACGTGGGCTGCAGCAGCACCGTGTCGACTTTCTTCTTGCCGTTGTCGTACTGCGCATTGAAGGCTGGTTTTTCGCCCTTAGCCAATGCAACGGAAAGCTTGGCGGCTTCGCCCGCGATCAGCTTCAACGGCTTGTACACCGTCATGGTTTGCGTGCCCGCAATCAGGCGCTTGACTGCTGCGAGGTCCGCGTCCTGGCCCGATACCGGCACCTTGCCTGCCATATGCTGGGCGGCAAGCGCCTGGATTGCGCCGCCTGCCGTGCCGTCGTTCGAAGCGACAATTGCGTCGATCTTGTTGTTGTTCGCGGTCAGCGCATCTTCCACTATGCGCAGCGCCGTGGACGCGCTCCACTCCGGCACCCACTGCTGACCCACTACCTTGATATCGCCCTTGTCGATGGCGGGCTTCAATACCTTCAACTGTCCTTCGCGCAACATCTTCGCGTTGTTGTCGGTCGGCGCGCCGCCGAGCAGGAAGTAGTTGCCCTTCGGCTTTGCCTGGAGAACGCCTTGCGCCTGCAGTTCGCCGACCTTTTCGTTGTCGAACGAGATATAGGCGTCCACGTCCGCATCCAGGATCAGGCGGTCATACGAAACCACCTTGATGCCCGCTTTCCTGGCTTCGGCCACGACGTTGCCGAGCGTTTTCGAATTGAATGGCACGATCACGATTACATCGACGCCGCGCGAGATCAGGTTCTCGATTTGCGAAATTTGCCGGGCCTCGCTGGCATCCGCGGATTGCACGGATACCTTCGCGCCGAGCTTTTCTGCAGCGGCGACGAAATAGTCGCGATCGCGCGACCAGCGTTCGACCCTCAGGTCGTCGATACAGAAGCCGATTTCAGGGTGATCCTTGCTCGCGTGCGCAAGCGGCGCGGCAAGCGACAGGCTGGCCAGTACCGCTCCACACACGAGCGAACTCAGTACAGTACGACGCGTTGCGAACTTCATCTCTGTCTCCTTCGTCTGATAGCCGGAATACCGGATTGGACGGCCTGCGCTGCGAGACGCAGGTCCGGACAAGCGACAACCCAAAGCTTCTTTTTTGTTTTGCGCGAGACGTACCCGCGCGCCTCTCTCCGATTGCAACGATGCTCTCTAACGCCCGCTATAAATGGCCTGATTGACGATGTTTTCCATGCGCTCCTGCTGGCCGCTCTTGTGCTGCGGATTCAGATCGCGCGACACTGCTTCGGCGGCGAGCGTCGACAACGAATAGTCGCCGGAAAGAATCTTGCGCCCGAAGTCCGCGTCCCAGCCCGCATAACGCTGACGCCTGAACTCGCCAAGACGGTCGTTGCCGATCAGCACAGCCGCCCGTTCAAGCGCGAGCGCCAGGTTATCTATTGCGCCGATGTGGCCATGAAACAGGTCTTCCGCATCCACGCTTTGCCGGCGCACCTTCGAGTCGAAATTCATGCCGCCAGTGGTGAAGCCGCCGTGCCGCAAGATCTCATAGAACGCAAGCGTGAGTTCTTCCACACTATTTGGGAATTGATCCGTATCCCAGCCGTTTTGCGGATCGCCGCGATTCGCGTCTACGCTGCCAAAAACGCCTAGCGCATAGGCCGTTGCTATTTCATGGTGAAACGAGTGGCCCGCAAGCGTCGCATGATTGGCCTCGATATTCACGCGAATTTCTTTCTCGAGCCCGTATTGCAGCAAGAAGCCGTGCACGGTCGCGACATCGTAATCGTATTGATGCTTGGTCGGCTCCTGCGGTTTAGGCTCGATCAACAGAGCGCCTTTGAAGCCGATCTTGTGTGCATGCTCGACCACCATGTGCAGAAAGCGCGCGAGTTGATCGCGTTCGCGCACGAGGTCGGTGTTGAGCAGCGTATCGTAACCTTCGCGCCCGCCCCACAACACATAGTTCTCACCGCCAAGCCGCTGCGTCGCATCGAGAGCGTGGCGCACTTGCGTCGCGGCATAGGCGAAGATCTCAGGGTCGGGACTCGTGGCCGCGCCGGCTGCATAGCGCGGGTGCGAAAACAGATTCGCCGTACCCCACAGCAGTTTGACGCCCGTATCGTGCTGCTTGCGCTCGAGGTAATCCACTATGCGGGAGAAGTTCTCGCTGTATTCGTGCAGGTTTGCGCCTTCGGGCGCGACATCGGTATCATGAAAGGTGTAGTACGGCGTGCCCAACTTCGAGAAGAACTCGAATGCGGTGTCCGCTTTCAGGTGCGCCATTTCCATTGCGTCGCCTGGCTGCTGCCAGGGGCGCCTGAACGTGCCTTGCCCGAAAATGTCCACACCGGGCCATACGAACGTATGCCAGTAACACACCGCAATGCGCAGATGTTCTTCTAGCGTTTTGCCGAGTACCTTTTTGCTCTTATCGTAATGGCGGTACGCAAGCGGGTTGTCCGATTGCGGGCCTTCGTAACGGATCTCGGGAATATGTTCGAAGTAGGACATCAGCGTCTCCTTCCCATCTAAAGGGATTATGTTGCACCGCAACCCGCGCGACGAGGCCGGGCCGGTCGATAAGGTGACGCCATGCTGCCGCTTGCGCAGGGCATCGGCAATTGCGAAATTGCGCAGTACGCTTGATGTTTCTTACCGCCTTCCATTTTGTTTTGCACCGGCGCGCGTTTCGCGGCCTAGAATAACTGGACGCTTAAAAACAGGGACCAAGGAGACAAGGCACTGTGGGTTTTGTGATCCGCATGCCGCCCACCGCCATGACCCGTCCGCAAACACCACAGACCACGCATCGCATAGCGCTGCTGTTCAACGCGAACAAGGTCTACGACCGCGAGATCATTACCGGCATTGGTAACTATTTGCTGTCCACGCGCGCGGCCTGGGACCTCTTTCTCGAGGAAGATTTCCGCTGCCGCCTGACCGGCATCGAGCGCTTTGACGGCGACGGCATCATTGCCGATTTCGACGATCCGGCGGTGAGCGAAGCACTGCGCGATTGCCCTTTGCCGGTTGTCGCAGTGGGCTCGTCATTCGAGGACCCGGCGCAATATCCTCCGGACTTACCCTATATCGCAACCGATAACAGCAAGCTGGTTTCGCTCGCCTACACGCATCTGATCGGCGCGGGACTCGAGCACTTTGCGCTGTACAGCTTGCCGCAAGCCGAAGAGAACCGCTGGGCGCAACAGCGCGAACTCGCATTCGCTCACCTGCGGCATGCAGACGGCTACAGTGCAGAGCAGGTTCACAGCGAGATTTATCGCGGCCTGTCGACCAGCGCACCTTCATGGAACCAGGCGACAGAACAACTGACGGCGTGGCTGCGCGAGTTGCCGAAACCGGTCGGCATCATTGCGGTGACCGACGCGCGTGCGCGGCATTTGCTGCAAGCGTGTCTGATCGCGGGCATTCCAGTGCCTGAGGAAGTGGCGATTATCGGCATCGACAACGACCCGCTCACGCGCACGCTGACGCGCATTCCGCTTTCTTCGGTTATTCAGGGCACCGAGGAAATGGGCCGCACTGCCGCTCACCTGCTGCATCAGATGCTGCGCGGTGCACGCTTTCCGGGGCGGCGCATTCTCGTGCCGCCGGTTGGCATCAACGTGCTCGAATCGACGAAACACCAACCGCTCGCCAGTCCCTATGTGATGCGCGCGCGGCATTTCATTCGTCAGTATGCGTGCCAGGGCATTCGCACAGAACAGGTTGCGGACTATGTGGGCGTGTCGCGCTCATCGCTCGAAGAGTACTTTCGGCGCGAAAGAAAGTGCACCGTGCATCAGGAAATCTTGCACCATAAACTCGACGTCGCCAAAGCACTGCTCGCGAAGGGGGACGCGTCGAGTGCTGAAGTGGCGATACGTTGCGGCTTTACTTCGCTTCAATACATGTACGCGGTATTTCGTCGCGAGCTTGGATGCACGCCGCGCGAGTATCAGGAGCGCGCGAAGTCCACTGAGGCTTCCACGCCGGGCTGAGCATGCCTTTACTCATTAATTTTCTATCGACGACATGATCAGCATCGCACAACTTTCCTCAGAATCATGGGGCACGCTCAACGGCACAGACCGCGTGTCGCTCTTCACGCTGCGCAATGCACATGGCATGAAGGTGGCGATCAGCGATCTGGGCGCGACGCTCGTTTCCTGGCATGCGCCGGACCGCGCGGGGCGTCTTGGCGATATTCTGCTCGGCCACGATACGCCGGCTCAATACGTTGCGGCCACAACTTATATGGGCGGCCTGATTGGCCGCTGGGCCAACCGCATTGCGGATGCGCGCTTTACTCTCGACGGCATTCAGTACACGCTCGATCGAAATGAAGGCACGAGGCTGCTGCATGGCGGAAGCGTCGGCTTTCATCGCATGCTATGGGACGTGAGCGAAGACAATGGGTCATTGCTGATGCGACTCGAGTCGCCAGAGGGCGACGCCGGCTTTCCCGGCAATGTGACCACGCAAGTGCGTTATACGCTCGACGACGACGGCACGTTGACGATCGAGTACGAAGCCGTTTCCGACGCCGCCACGCCGCTCAATCTCACCAGTCACGGATATTTCAATCTGACGGGGCGGCCAGGCACCGATATCCGCGGGCACATGCTGTCGATCGACGCCGACCAGTTCTACGAAATCGACGCAGCCATGATCCCGTGCGGACTCGCTGACGTGGCGGGCAACGCGTTCGACTTCCGCCAGAGCGCGCCGATCGGCGCGCGCCTCGACTGGCCGCACGCGCAGCTCGTGCAGGCCGGCGGATTCGACCACTGCTACGTCTTACGCGATTCAGCAGGTGGCGCCGGCAAGGTGCGCGAAGTCGCCTGTCTTTACGACCCGGGCAGCGGCCGCGAGATGACCGTCTCGACCGATCAGCGTGGCTTGCAGTTTTACAGCGGCAACTGGTTGAAGGGCGAAGCAGGACGCGGCGGCGTGGTTTATCACGCACATGCCGCGCTGTGTCTGGAAGCGGGCGGTTTTCCAAATCAGGTGAACATGCCCGCCGAGCGCGAAGAACTCATTCTGCGGCCTGGCGACACGTACCGCCAGGTCACCGCATATCGCGTAGGCGTGCGCGAGGGCATTTGACAAAGAGCCTTCATTGTTTGCGCGCGTCATTACAGCACGCCGACTTATCGATTGTTGCAAGAGTGAATTACTGCATTGGGGGTTTTCCCTGAAAAAACCGCTTCCTACAATCCGCGCATGGTGCCGACGCCCCGCTGCGGCATCTGACGACATCATCCCGGAGGGAAGCATCATGAATACGCAGATCAAGCTCATTGCGCTTTTCGTCGCGCTGGCTGCACCGTTGGCTTCGTTTGCTCAGGCCGAGCAGCCGCTCACGCGTGCGGAAGTCAAGGCGCAGTTAAAGCAGATCCAACAGGCCGGTTATAACCCTGCGGTTGCCGTGGACGCGAACTACCCCGCCGATATTCAGGCGGCGGAAGCTCGCGTTGCTGCGCAGAATGCGATGGCTCAAAGCGAGACTACCGGCTATGGTTCGACAGCGACCGGAACGTCGCAAGCCGGATCTGCCGCGCCGGCTCAGTAATGGAGGGGCTTGCCGTTGCTGCCGTTGCTGCGGTTGCTCTTCACGGCGAGCCTTATTGTCTCTTCGTCTATTCGCTGTGCGTTGAAAAGTAGCGCACGCAGACTGCGCTTTTCCATTAATACGCAACAACCACTTTCACTGCGTTCGATCTAAGATTGGTGCTCGAAAAAGGAGCGCCTATGGGTTCGACCGTCAAGAATTCGTTGCTGTGGGTTTTCGATCCTTTCGAGGACGATTCCGGCTTCACGAGAAAGCGCCTGTTCGGCTTCGAAGCGGCTTATGTGGATGGCCTGCTGTGCCTTGCAGTCGGCAATGGCGAAGAGCCGTGGAACGGACTGCTGGTGTGTACGTCGCGTGATCGGCACGCCGATCTTATTGGCGAGTTGCCCGAATTGGCGCCGCATCCTGTCCTGGGAAAATGGCTTTATCTGTCGCAGAAGCATGAAGAATTTGAAGCAATTGCAGGCGCGGTCGTGAAGCTGGTGAGCGCGCGCGACCCGCGCGTGGGGGTAGAGCCCGGCGCGGGGAAGAAAAAAACGAAGAAGGTGATGGGGAATTAGGCGCGGCACGGCTTGCCGTGCCCGCTGCGTCATGCAGCGTCAGCGGGCCGCGCCGCCCCTAATGCCACGACACCCGATGCCGCAGCGAACACCGTTGCGAGCGACATTTAAGAAAAAGAAGCTTCGTTTTGCACGTCGCACCAGTGCGGCCCTCACCACGGCGCCCGCCTTTCGCTCTGGCTGAACCGCGTGACACGCAATTGCGCTTCATGTACAGCGAACACCGGCGCGCAAAGCAACTGCTGCTCATGTAAATCGAAAATCCTGATAATCGAAAGGCAATCGGCAGTTTCAATAATCCAGGCATCGCGACTGGCGCCAGAAGCTGCGCCATCCAGAATACGCTCGGCGTCGAGAAAAAGCTCGCGCTCAACTGCGCCAAAACCCGCCTGCTGAAGATACCAGGCAAGATAAAGAACCTCCGCGAGTTTAGCCAGCAAACTCCCGTTACCCTTGCCCGCTTTGAAAGCTGCCAATGCAAGATGCCAGGTAAGCGCCTGCTCGCGAGCGTAGGCGGCCGTGTATGGCAAGAGTTGCGCTTTGCCAAGCGGTTTTCTGCGCGGTTGATTCCCCGATGGCCGTTTTTTCCGATTCTGCGACATGGAGCGATTTATGTTCGTGATGCCATTTTTAGTTTCAGCATCGTAATACATTGGAACGATAAATCAATTGCCACGCGCCAGTTTTAACATTTAATCAATATGCGGCGGGCATTGGCATTTCAAAGTGGCGGTTTTATGTCACATCGCGCTGCAAAGTCACGCTAAATGCAGGGCCGGCCAACCCGTGAGATATGCAGGCGCCGCATCGTGCACTCGTTTCCAATCAGAAAAAGCGCCTTCCATGCCGTGCATAGGCGGGCGGCAGCATTAACCTGCTCTCAACCAAGTCGCCGCTGCTACCGAATGTTATTATCGGAAACATTGAAGATGCCGCCCGTACCGCAACCGGGCGAGCAACTAATGCAGCAACCAACGCAGCAACCAGCGCAGCAACCCATGGACACCAACACCACCAAGCCTGTCGAACCCTCCACCGCCGACCTGGGCCGGCGCGTGCGCGCCGCCCGTCAATCGCAGGACCTCACGCTCGAGACCGCAAGCCGTCTTTGCGGCGTCTCGCGCTCCACCCTTTCCAAAGTCGAAAACGGCCTCATGTCCCCGACTTTCGACGTGCTGCAGAAAATCGTCGTCGGTCTGAAGATTGAAATCGGCGAATTGTTCGGCTCGACGCCTAAAGTCAGCGCGAGCGGACGTCGCGCGTTGACGCGCAAAGGCGAAGGCCAGCGCCACGCCTATCGCGGCTATCAAATGGAACTGCTCGCGACCGACCTCGCGCACAAAGCCATGCTGCCGTTTCGCATCCGCATTTCGGCGCATACGCTCGACGCGTTCGACGACTGGGGCCGCCACGAAGGCGAAGAATTTCTGTATGTCATCAGCGGCAGCGTCTGCCTGTATTCGGAGCTGTATGCGCCGACGCACCTCAACGCGGGCGACAGCCTCTACTTCGACAGTCGCACCGGCCACGCGGCGGTATCGACAAGTGAAGAGGACGCCGAAGTATTATGGATGGCAACGAACGCGGATATTCCCCGAACGCCCAACCGCGACGAATCCGCCGCCAAATCTGCGGTGAAGTAGCGTAATTCGCAGGTCAATCGCGCGCCTGTGCGAGTGCGCTCAAATTGCCTTCGCCGAATCCGTGATGTCCCTGGCGTTGCACAATCTCGAAGAAGATCTCGCCGGCGCGGCGGCGCACGAAGGTCTGAAAAAACAGTTGCGGCACACCGTCGGCGCCAATCTCGCCATCCACGAGAACATGCGTGGACTTCAGGCGCTGCACGTCGAGGCCATGCCCCGGCAAGCGCGCGTCGAGCTGCTCGTAGTAGCGCGGCGGCGGCTCCACGAATTCCACGCCGTTTGCAAGCAACTGCTCGACACAAGCAAAGATATCGTCCGTGGCGAGTGCAATGTGCTGGACACCTTCGCCGGGATGATCGGGCAAGTACTGATGCATGAGATCTGTCCGCCGTGTGCCCTCTTCATACAGCGGAATGCGGATCGCGCCACAAGGCGACACCATCACGCGCGATTCGGCTGACACATGCCAGTTGGCGTGCAGCTCGTGAATTTCGCGGAAATTCAGCAGGTCGCGGTAAAAATCGAGCCACTCCTGCATGCGGCCCGCGCCCACCGTTTGCGTCAGGTGATCCACGGCGACGAGGCCCGTGCCGGCGTGGCTCAGATCGGCATGCGCAGTGTCTATGTGTATCGGGCGGAAGTCGATGTCGAAGATGGAGATATCGCCCAGCCCGCCGCGCTGGCCCCCGCGCCCGCGCCAACGGTCGACAAAGTAGATGTGCGAGTCGCCAATGCCCTGAATGGCGGGAATCAGCAGCTCGCCAGCGCCGATTCTCTCGCCTTCGAACGCCCACGCGCCCAGTTCGATAGCGCGGTCGAAAGCGCGCTGCGCGTCGGCCACGCGAATACCGATTGCGCAAATGCCCGCGCCGTACTCCTCGGCGTAGCGCGCGGCAAACGAATCGGGCTCGGCATTGATCAGGAAATTCATTTCGCCCTGCCGGTACAGCGTGACATCCTTGCTGATGTGGCGCGCAATCGCCTTGAAGCCGAGCCGGGTGAAGGTGTCGCCAAGCGCCTGCGGATCGCGCGAGGCGAACTCCACGAATTCCAGGCCGGCAGTGCCGAGCGGATTGTGCTCGGGCGCCGACACAGCGCGAAGCGCGGCTTCTGGAGTGGGCAAGTCGCTGGGCATGGCAATCTCCTTGTACGGTCTTTCGATGCTGGTTCGCTTGTTGCTAATCGCGGTGCCAATCATGTCGCCGACCGCGCTGCAGGCCGTGCTGCCCGGCTCGCAATTCGACGCTGCCCGAGCGATGTGGCGCTAACGAGCGGGAAGCAGCCGCTTTCGCACCGTGTTTTTACACCGGCTCACGCCAGCTTCGCAACCTCATTTTGTACTGAATGGTTCACTACAGCGACGATCCGCGTTGCGGCGCCGGTCGTGGGTGAACGCGGTGGCTCTGTCAGCTCGCCGGCGTCCGGCCGCGCACGCGCTTGCGCGTTACCTTGCCCGCGGCGTTGCCGCCGCTTGCCGCCATCCTCGCTTGCGCGACTTCCCGCACCGCGTCGATAAACGCTCGACCCACCGGCGAAGGCTGGGTATCGGAGCGCCGGATCAAGCCAACCGGTTCGTCCGTGCCAGCAAACGGCAGAGGCAAACGCACGAACATGCCGTGCGTCAACTCGTACTCCACCGCGCTCAACGGCACGAACCACACGGCGTCGTTCTCGAGCGTCAACGCGCGCCCCGTCGATACCGACAACACTTCGACAAACGCGGACAGCGGCAGCACGCCCCACGCGCTCAGCAGACTGTCCGCTGACTGCCGGATCAGCGTGCCAAACGGCGGCAACACCACCGGGAAGTCCTGCAACGCAGCGGGCGGCAAGCCCGACGTTACGTCGAGTGGATGCCCGGCCCGCACGACGGCGACCAGCGGCTCGCTGAACAACTGCTCGAAGCTGAGCCCCACCATTCGCTCAGGGTCGGCTAGCCGCCCGATTGCGAATTCAATCGTGCCCGCTTTCAGACGCTCGAGCAATTCCGGGTTTGCGCCCGTTGCCAGACGCACGATTACACGTGGCCAGAGCGACGCAAAACGCTTGAGGACAGGCGGTATCAACGCGCCGGCGACAGTCGGCAGAACGCCGACCTCGAGCGTCGCGGCGGCCGCGCCTTCTGCGCGTGCGAGCAGATTGACGCCCTGGCGCAAGGCGCTGACGCAAGCGCTCGCATGCGGCATGAACAGTTGCCCTTCGCGCGTCGGCACGGCTCCGTGGCGCCCGCGCTCGAACAGTTTCACGCCGAGAATGTCTTCCAGTTCTGCGACGGTCTTCGAGACGGCAGGTTGGGTGATCGACAGGCTGCCAGCCGCCCGCTGGACGCTCCCGAATTGGGCCACGGCCAGAAAGCACTGAAGATGACGGAATTTGACGCGGCTGTCCGCGAGGCTTCGTTGCATAACGGGAGGTTATATTAAAAACGCCAAAACGTCATTTTTCATAACCGGATAGTTTGGATAAAGTCTCGCCATAACGCCGTATCCCACAATCCCCGAAGGAGACATCGATGGACGATTCCTTTCTCAGCGCGCGCGATTTCGCGTCGCATCCCCAGTACATCTCTCCCAGCTACGGTTCGTCGGTCAAACGCGGCCCGACGCGTCCGTTGATTCCGCTGAAGGAAAAGCTGCGCGACCAGCGCGTGCCCGTGTACGGCACCGAAGACCTCGGCGCGCTCGACAACGACCTCACGCGCAACGCCGTGCGTAACGGCGAGCCGCTTGGCGAACGCATCATCGTGACGGGCCGCGTGCTCGACGAAGGCGGCCGCCCGGTGCGCAACACGCTCGTCGAAATCTGGCAGGCCAATGCCGCCGGCCGTTATGTGCACAAGGTCGATCAGCACGACGCGCCGCTCGATCCGAACTTCCTCGGCGCCGGCCGCTGCCTGACGGATAACGAAGGCCGCTACCGTTTCCTGACCATCAAGCCGGGCGCGTACCCGTGGGGTAATCATCCGAACGCCTGGCGTCCGAATCACATTCACTTCTCGCTGTTCGGCGAGCATTTCGGCTCGCGGCTCGTCACGCAAATGTATTTTCCCGGCGACCCGCTGCTGGCGTTCGATCCGATCTTCCAAGGGACGCCCGAACACGCGCGCGACCGGCTGATCGCTAAATTTTCGCTCGACACCACGCAAGAGTCCTACGCGCTCGGCTACGACTTCGACATCGTGCTGCGCGGCCGCAACGAAACCCCGATGGAGCGCTAAGCCATGACCACTCTCAAGCAAACGCCCTCGCAGACGGTTGGGCCCTACTTCGCATACGGTCTGTGCCCGCAGCAATACGACTTCGACTTCAAGAGCCTCTTCACGCCCGTTCTCGCGGACCGCGAGGCGGCCGGCGAACACATCGCGATTGTCGGCCAGGTGTTCGACGGGGACGGCAAGGTCATCAGCGACGCGATGCTGGAAGTGTCGCAAGTGGATGCGAACGGCCACTACCCTGAATCGCGCGAGGAAATCCTGAAGACGGGCTTTCGCGGCTTTGCGCGCGTCGGCACCGGCACGGATCCGCACAAGCGCTTCGTCGTGGAGACGGTCAAGCCTGGCCGCGTGAGTGCGGACGAGGCGCCGCATCTGAACGTGATCGTTACGATGCGGGGCATGCTGCTGCACGCTTTCACGCGAATCTACTTCGAGGACGAAGCGCAAGCCAACGAACGAGACCCCGTATTGGCGACAGTGCCGGCTGATCGCCGCGATACGCTCATTGCGCGCCGCGATCCGAACGCAGCCAACGTGTATCGCTTCGACATCTATATGCAAGGCGACAAGGAAACGGTGTTTTTCGACCTGTAACGCCGATTTCTCACACTTTCATGTAGCTTTCATCTACACTCAAGTCGATCCGTCCAGCGACTGGATCGCGAAACTCCAGGTAGTTGAGCCCGCCTTGCGCGGGCTTTTTTTCGCACTCGCTGCAACAGCGGACCGCCGTCACCTCAGCGAGCAACCCAGCCAGCGGCGGATTCTGATTACGTCCGCAAGATGGTCGCGCGGGCCTGGCGCGCCAAGCACGACAATGTCGATGGGTCGGCCGTGCACCATCATTCGCACGACGACGCAGTGCCCGGCTTCATTAATGAAGCCGGTTTTCTGCAACACGATCGAGCGGTCGCCCCCTCTCACGAGCGCATTCGAGTTGTGATAACTCAGGCTCGCGCGCCGGCCGCCGGGAAATACCAGCTGAGCGCGGTCTGTCGAATAGGCGCGAATCAGCGGATAGCGGCTCGCTGCCGCCACGAGCCTGGCGAGGTCGCGCGCCGTCGACACGTTGTGCGGCGACAGGCCGGTGCCGTTCACGAACCGCGTATGGCGCATGCCGAGCGCACGTGCCTTTGCATTCATCGCGGCCACGAAGCCCGGCCTGCCGCCCGCGTAATCGCGGCTCAACGCGGCAGCCGCGCGATTCTCCGACGACATCAGCGCAATGTGCAGCATGTCGTGGCGAGGCAGAACCGAGCCCACACTCAGGCGCGATCCGGTGAACTTGTCGAAATCCTGGTCCTGAACCGTGACGTTGAGCGGCGCATCGAGCGCGTGTTTCGCGTCGAGCGACACTACTGCCGTCATTAGTTTGGATATCGAAGCAATAGGCATTACCGTGTCGGCCTGTTTTTCCGTGAGCACGGTTTGCGTTCGCTCGTCGATCACAAACACCGAACGCGAGCGCAGCAATGCTCGCGACTTCGGCGTATAGCCGCAGCGCGGCAACAGGCGAAGTCTCGCATGCGCCGCGTGCGCTCCATGGGCCGACGTACGCGAGGCCGCTACAGGTTGCCGCTTCCGATGCACGGTCACGCTCGCCGGGTGCTTCGGACCGCGTGGTTCGCGGACAATGCGTGCGGCCTGGCGGCGCGCTTTGGGCGCAAGCTTGCTTGCATGCAGCGGACGCTCCGTGTCGGTGATGTGTTTGCGCTTGTGCGCGACACGCTGCCGCGCCTTGTGCCTGGCAACTTTCTTCGCCTTGCTCCCGGTCCGCGCTTGCGCCTTCGAGAAGTGCCGCACCGGCGGCGACACATGGCGGCTCACACGAACCGACGCTTGCCGGGGAGGCTCGTGAGCCGCCCCGAACGTCCAGCCGATGTTCAGCCACAACAGCGCGAACACGGCGGCACAGCGAAGCCACGCAGCAAAATGGAAAACAGGAAATGACAATGAAGGAGTGACTCGACGGTACGGCATGCAGCTTCCAGTTCTGTGGCGCGCGCCTTCAATGCCGAAAATGAGGAGGAGAACCGAGCGAGCGCGCCACCGGCAAAAGAGCGGAGATGTTAATGGAGATCGCACACACGATCAACGCGAAACTGCCAACGAGTCGGCGCGCAACTGGCATGCGCGCGCACTGCAGTGACCCGCCGGCGCTCAGCAGCGGAAGTGCTCGATGTTTTGCCCCGCGTAAATGGCGCGTGCCAGCCAGTCAGGTTTCTCGCCATGTCCGTCCCACGTATTACCGAATGCATCGCGATAAATGACCGCGCGCGTCGCGCTGGCGTCCGCTTCAATCGACTCGGCGAGTGCTTCTATCGTGATGCCGTATTCGTCCATGCGCCGGCGTATCCACACGATCAGGCGCTCGCGTGCATTGCCGTCGAGGTCGAACAGCCGTTGTTGTTCTTCTCGCTCTTTCATAAGTAACGGTGTGGCAGTTGATAGTGCCTGCGATTGAAAAGAAAAAAGATCTGGCTGGAAGAACGCGAAGCCTTTCTGTTATTCCCGAATGAGTGACACCGGGTATTGGGGAATTCGCCGCGATTGCTCGAATTGCACCCCGCGCTGCGGTGTTCCGAAGCAGCTTCAGCGTATGGAGCGCGATTCTAGCATTCAAATATTTGCGGCTGCCGCCAGCGTGTACGCGGGACACCCATGCTATCTTTCAATGACGTTGTCCATTCCCAAACAATGACCGCAATGAAGGCCGATAGTCAGAACAAGGAGACGCAACCATGCCAGCCTCAACCGCCATCCTCACCATTCTTGCCGCGCTGCTATTGGGCGCAATGAGTCCCGGACCGAGCTTCGTTATCGTCGCTAGAAATGCCATTGGTCTTTCGCGCGGGGACGGCCTCGCCACTGCGCTCGGCATGGGAATAGGCGGCGTGTTTTTTAGCGGTATTGCACTGCTCGGCTTGTACACGTTGCTTGCCACCGTCGAATGGCTTTATATCGGCCTGAAAGTGGCCGGCGGACTTTACCTCGTTTATCTGGCCTCGAAGATCTGGCGCGGCGCCGCTAAACCGCTGGCATTCGACGCGGGCCAACGTGCCTCCACCAATCCGCGTAAATCTTTCTGGGTCGGCCTCAGCACGCAACTGAGCAACCCCAAGACGGCGGTTTACTACGGCAGCATCTTCGCGGCGCTGTTGCCGCAACATCCGCCGCTGTGGTGCTACTTCGCATTGCCGCCTGCAATTTTCTGCATTGAAGCCGGCTGGTACACGATAGTTGCGTTGTGCTTTTCGAGCCGGCGTCCGCGCGAGATCTATCTGCAGTGGAAAGCGTGGATCGACCGCGTCGCCGCCAGTGCGGTCGCCGCACTTGGCTTGCGTCTGATCGTGACCGCGCACAAGGTGGGGATCTGAGCCGAACAGCGAGTTGAACCACGACATAAAGCCCGATACGAACCGCCATCCGGATAGCCCCATAAACGGGGCCATCTTGCAAACCCACGGCAGAACTGGCGGTGCGCGGCACATCAGAACAGTTACAAGTTAATTGTTGACGCTGGTGTGCCGCAGCGGTTACTGTGGCATCCGAAGTTCAAGAAGTTCGATTGCTGTTCATCAATGTCTCGCTCCTCAGCGGTATTCGTTGTCCTCTCCCTCCTTGACGCTTCTCCCGCTCTTTCGCAGAGCACATCTTCTATTTCTTTTCTCAGGGGTTCTTTATGGATACCGGTACCGTTAAGTGGTTCAACGACAGCAAAGGCTTTGGCTTCATCACCCCGGACAAGGGCGGCGACGACCTGTTCGCGCACTTCTCCGAAATCAAGGGCAATGGCTTCAAGACGCTCGCTGAAAACCAAAAGGTGAGCTTCGAGACCAAGCAGGGCCCGAAGGGTCTGCAAGCGGCCAACATCACGCCGCTCTAAGCAAAGCATGAAGGGCTCGGTGTCCGGCATCGGACATCGGGCTGCAGCGACATCCTCGCGGAGTTTCATCTCCCACAGTTGGCGCGCGACCGCTTCAGAGTTGCGGTGGTATTCGCAATTCGCCCGAGCGCCAAACGCCTCGTTGCACCTCATCCCCCTTTCGGCTTCAACGCCTTTTTAGCTCTCCGGCTGCGTTCTGATTCGGCTCGCAATGGCTTTGAATCGGCTCGTCCGCGCGACTCATTGAAAGTTCGCACGGCGGCGCGCGCCCGCACATCATTAAAATTCAAAATGCAAAACAAACATATTCATCATTACAACGGCTATGCCGTCAAACCTTCGGCGCACCGTTTGCCCGACGGTACGTTTTCGTCCAACCTGTTGCTCGAACGCGCCGATAGCGCGCGCTGCGAGGGTCTCTACCAGTTCTACTCGCTCGACTACTTCGCCGACGAAGAACAGGCCCTGCAGCATTCCGCACGCTGGGCCCACGAGTGGGTCGATACGCGCGGTTGACGCATACAGAAGCGTCATAGTGCGCCGTTCTGCGCTTTTGACGCTCTTTACCAGCGCACGGCGAGCGCAACCGCTCGCTCCGCTGCCCGTTTTCTCGGCACGCGGATAAAGAATCGGCCTCGACAGCCGTTATGCGAACTATGGCGCGGCCCCGCCCGCGCACCCTATTTTTCGCGTCCAACGCACTGTCGAATCCGATAATGAACCGTCTGACACTGAAACAGAAGTTGTGGGTGCCCCTGCTGCTTTGCTGGGCAGCGCTGCTGATCGTAACCATCGTCAACGCGCTCGATGCACGTAGCGCGCAACTGGACGCGCGCCGCGCGGCTCTTGCGGACGTCACCGACATGGCCGCCTCGATTGTCGCGGACTACGCGAAGAAGGCGGAGGCCGGCAAGCTCTCCGTCGACGAAGCCAAGCAGCAGGCCATCGCCCGCGTCAACGCGCAGCGTTACGGCACGTCGGGCTACGTGACGATCGTACGCGGCGACTCGGTGATGATCGCTCACCCGATGAGCCCCAAACTCAACGGCAAGGACATGAGCGGCTTTCGCGACGCGAAGGGCAACGCGCTCTATCACGAGATCGCCGCAGCGGGCGGCTCCGCGGCGGGCTCCGGCTATCTGCGCTACTGGTGGCCGAAGCCCGGCGAGACGAAGCCGAGCGAAAAAATCGGCTACGTGAAGCGCTTTGCGCCGTGGAACTGGGACTTCATTGCAGGCGCCTACATGGACGACATCCAGGCGCAGTTCTACGAGACATTGCTGCGCTCAGGCGGCATGCTGCTGGTGCTGGGCGTGCTCGTGTCGTTCGTCGCGTCGCGCGTGGTGAGCAATGTGTCGCGCTCGATCGGCGGCGAGCCGTCCGCGGCCGCGCAGATCGCCATGCGGATCGCTCGCGGCGACCTGGCTACACCCATCGACCTGCGCCGCGGCGACACCACAAGTCTGCTGTTCTCGCTGCGCGAAATGCGCGATCAACTCGCAGCCACCGTCGCACGCATCAAGACTTCCGCCGAGACGATCACCGTCGCTTCCAAGGAAATTGCCGCCGGCAATCTCGACCTGTCGAGCCGCACCGAAGAGCAGGCGGCGTCGTTGCAGCAGACCGCCGCCAGCATGGACGAACTGACCAAAACCGTCACGCAGAACGCCGACAACGCCGCAACGGCTTCCGATCTGGCTAAAGACGCGTCGAGCATCGCTGCGCGCGGCGGCGAAGTGGTCAACGACGTCGTCGAAAAAATGGCCGGCATTACCGAGAGTTCGCGCAAGATCGGCGAGATCATCAACGTGATCGAGGGCATTGCGTTCCAGACCAACATTCTTGCGCTCAATGCCGCCGTAGAAGCCGCGCGCGCCGGCGAGGAAGGCCGCGGTTTTGCGGTCGTCGCGGGCGAAGTCCGCAATCTCGCGCAGCGCAGCGCGACGGCAGCCAAGGAAATCAAGGTGCTGATCGACCAGTCCGTCGAGCAGGTCGGCGAAGGCTCGACGCTGGCCGGCCGCGCGGGCAGCACGATCGGCGAAGTGGTCGAGGCAGTGCGCCGCGTCACGGCGATCATGAATGAAATTTCGGCGGCGTCCAAGGAGCAGAGCTCCGGCATTGGCGAAGTGAATCTCGCGATCCGCCAGATGGACGACGTCACCCAGCGCAACGCGGCACTGGTCGAGCAGGCAGCGGCCGCCGCCGGTTCGCTCGACGAGCAGACCGAGCAGTTGCGCGAGGCCGTCGCCGTGTTCAAGGTCGAACAACCGGCCTGATCCGGGCAGCGGAACGGCGACTCGCCGCGCGTCGAGGTGCAGTGACGCACCTTTCGCGAAAGCAAAAAAAAGGTGCCCCGAGGGGCACCTTTCTCTACAACAAGCAGCTTCTGCTGAAGCTTAGAAGCGGTGACGCAGACCGACCGTAGCAGCCGTCTGGTTCTTCGACGACGACGGAGCTTGCGTGATGTCGCCGCTGTAGATCGAAGCGACGCCGCCGTCGCCCATTGCGTGCTGGTACACGGCTTGAGCGTAGACGTCCGTGCGGCGCGACAGAGCGTAGTCAGCCTGCAGGCCGATCTGGTGGTAACGCACCGAGGTCGAACCGCCGTTCGCAGCAACGCCGTAGCCCTTGCCGTCCGTGAACGTGTAAGCAACGCCCAGGCCCAGAGCCGGGGTCAGGTTGTACTTGCCGTTGACTTCGTAGTTGTTGGCACGCAGCGATTGCTGAAGGCCGGTAACGTTGTCGATACGCGATTGCGTCCATGCCAGGCCAACCGTAGCCGGGCCGAACGAGTACGAACCAGCCGCGCCGAATTCACGCTGACGGAAGTTGCCCGTCAGACCAGCGAATGCGCCGTCCGAAGCGCCGCCGTTGCTAGCCGTGCCAGCTGCGTTCGTTGCGCCCGGGTTGTTCTGCTGCGCGTAAGCAGCACCCAAACGCAGACCTTGCCACTGGTATGCAGCGCCCAAGCTGTATTCGCGATTGTTTGCGAATGCGCCAGCCTGGTTCGAGAAGCCGTACGTGCCGCCGAACGTGAAGCCAGCGTAGTTAGCGCTCGTGTACTTGACCGAGTTGTTAACCGCGAAGCCGCCGTTCGTGTTCAGGTTGTCGTTGTTGAACGGGTGCGCGAAGTACGTGCCGCCCCAGCTGCCCGTTGCGGTCAGCGGTGCCAGGAAGTCTTGCGCTGCGTCGTATTGACGGCCCAGCGTGACGGTACCGAATTGCGCGCTCGACAGACCGACGAATGCCTGACGGTTGAACATGCCGTTGTTGTTCGCGAAGCGGCCGTTGTTGACGTTAAAACCGCTTTCCAACGTGAAGATTGCCTTCAGGCCGTTGCCCAGGTCTTCCGAGCCGCGCAGACCGAAGCGGCTCTGGTCGATGCCGCCGCTGCCAGCTGCCCACTTGGAGCTGTGAGCAACGTTGCTCGTGTAGGTCACGCCTGCGTCCAGCAGACCGTACAGGGTGACGCTGCTTTGTGCGTGAGCGACGGAAGCGAACGATGCGGCAACCGCAACGACGATGAGACTCTTTTTCATGCGTGGGACTCCTGTTCGATAAATTTTCGCGAGGGGAGCGGGACCAGCCTCGACAGCACGAGCACGTGCCGCCGCCCTATCGCCGAACCTTGCCGGTACGGCCGGGCACCCTCTGAACGAAGCGTGAGTGTAGGGGGACACCCTAATAGTCGCGCGAGCAATTCTCGCAACACGGTCTTGCAGGATCGGCAATAATCCGACGGCGAGGGCGAGTAAGTTGCTGAATTCTTAGAGAAAAACGCAAAAAGGGACAGAGGCGGCGTTTGCGTGAGACATAATTAATTTGCAACTTATCAATAACTTTGGTTGCGCGAATGCAACAGCTCGTAATAGCCGTGAAGTAATTCTGCGGGTTGAAAAATGGACGAGGCGGCCGAACGTTGCTTATTAATTAGGCAGACACGCGATACAGAATCGCGCGATTAATTATTTTAAAAATTGTGGAACTCAATTAGCCGGATATTGTCGCATTTGACGAATTCATCGATTGGCTTATCGCCGTTGTTCGCGATCTCGGGCCTGATGCGCTGCATAACGGTGACAATGATCGGATGACAGCCCTCGCTTGCGGATGCCGAGATCAGCCGGCTTTCTCCCGCAAAATAAAAGCCGCCCTTCAGGCGGCTTTTCGCGCGATTGCGGCAAAGGCGCCGCATCCACTTATTTCGATGCTACTCATAGGGTGAAGCCTTCAGCACGGGCGTGTCCGGAGGTAATCTGCGGCGCCGACCGCCGCGTGACTCACCCGGTGCTGAAAGCGGACGGCAATGCATCGAACAGCCTTCCATCTACATTAACGGCACGGCCGTTCGTCTTTTCACGCGTAGTTTCCCTAATTCCGGCAAGGCGCCTCGCTGAACTAGGACTGCTTTTGGGACTGCCCAAGGGCGTCTTCGTCTTCCGGAGAACTGCCGGGCGCGAGCGGATCGGTGTCGGGCGGCGTGCCGGGTAGCGGACGCGGCTGGTCTTCGGGCGCGTCCAGCGGCTCGTTCGACGGGTCGGCTACGGGGTCAATCGTGGGGTCGGTTTGCATGACGAGGCTCCTGAGAAGGGGATGTTCCCACCTCCTCCGGCGCAACCGCTATTCCTGCCGGGGACGGCTTGTGCAGCCGTCAGGCAAGAGCCCTGATCGTCCAATGTAGAAAATGCCTGCGTGCGCGGTGCGAATTTCAAGCGTCTGCGCTGGGCAGGCGCGTCTAACGACGTTCCTCTCCCGGTGCCGGGGAATCGTTGACGGCGCCTGTCAGGAAAGGCTCCAGTCCGAACAGCCACGCAAAGCAGAATGTGACCCGCGCGAGCAGTCGCAGCGGGCGCTGCGGCGCTCGCTCGACAACGCCCGAAAGCGGCGCTGCAAGAATCGGTTCGGGCTGCGTGAAGTCAGTAGCGGGCTGGTCGTGTCGCATGGTCATTGTCGTTTTGATTGGTGTGGGCGCGGACCATGAGCAATGCGCGTGCCACGGCGGGCGTGGCGATTGTCGAGGCGCCTGGTTTGCGCTTAACGGCGAGTTTTAAGGACAAGGTCGCACGCCGGGTGTTGACCGATGATCGCCCTGATCGCCCCTGATCGGTCTTATCGCCGTCGTGCGGTCAGGGGACTGGGGGCTGGGAATTGGTGGGACGGGCGAGGGTGAGCGGCTGGGCGGCCGACGAGACCGACGAGGGCGCGCGCAAAACGTAGCCTCCGAGTGGCACGCTATGGCGTTAGCAGGAGCCGGTTCGCCTCCTTGACAAGCACGATCGGCAGACGAAAGCTGGACTCGACCCGGGAAGGGCGATAACGATCGCCCGCCTCGCTGTGCAGATCATCTCGGAGCAGCTATGCGCCGTATGCGCGCTTCAGACGCCTTACGCCTTCTTCAATATCGGCAATGCCTGGCGCGGCAAACGACAGCCGCAGCGACGCGGCATCGACCTTGTCCGCGAAAAACGCGTTGCCGGGCACGAACATGACCTTGTTTTCGATCGCGCGTTGCAAAAGCGCGGAGGCGTCCATACCACTGGCGCTGCCGCTGCCCGCTGCATTCAGACGGGCCCAGACGAACATGCCGCCCTCGGGCCGATGAAACTGCAGAGCATCCCCAAGCTGCAACTGCAGTGCGTCGCACAGCGCTTCGCATTTGCGCCCGTACATTGCGGCGATACGTGGCAGGTGTCGTTCGAGCGCGCCGTCCGCGAGGTATTCGGCGGCAATGGCTTGGGTCCACGGCGCGCTGCAAAGGTCGACAGTTTGCTTCGCGATCACGCAACGCCGCGCGATTTCTGCCGGCGCGATTGTCCAGCCTACGCGCAGGCCGGGCGCGACAATCTTCGAGAGGCTAGCGAAATGGACAACCCAGTCGCGCGAGCCAGGCACTTCAGCGGCAAGAGACAGAATGGAAGGAACCGTTTCGCCGGAAAAACGCAGGTCGCCGTAGGGGTCGTCTTCGACAAGGACAAATTCGTATTGCACCGCCAGCTTCAGCAGCGCGATGCGGCGCTCGCGTGTAATGGTCGCCCCCGTGGGGTTCGCAAACGTGGGAACCGTATAGAGCAGCTTGGGGTGCGCGACCGTACCGGAGGCAAGAAGCGTGGCGAGATAGTCGACGTCGAGACCGTGAGCATCGACAGGTATCGTCACGATGTTCGCCTGCTGAAGCCTGAGTGCCTGAAGCGTAGCGGGATACGCCGGCTGTTCGGTTAGCGCGACATCGCCCGGATTCAACAACACGCGAAGCAACAGGTCGAGCCCCTGCTGCGATCCCGTCGTGACGACCATCTCGCGGGGCGCGCATGGCACACCGCGACGCGCCATCAGGTTGATAAGCTCATGCTTCAGGCGCGGCAAACCGTCGGTGGGTCCATATTGAAGACACTGGCTCGTGTCCTGGTACGCGCGAGCCGAGGCTTGCTGTAGGCCGTCGACATCGAAAAGATCGCTGGCAGGATAACCGCCCGCAAACGAAATCATGCCCGGCTCGGCGAGGTATTTGAAAAGTTCGCGAATCGGGGAGCCAGAGGGGCTCTGAAAAGGAGCAGTAAATTCGTACATGTCGTGGTTAGCTGAGAGCCGGGCATACAAACGCTCATTGTGGTGAGCGGTTATGACCGCAGCAAACGATATCTATGCACTACGTAGTGCGGTTTCGTCATCAAGCGCATGGCCGGCAAAAGAAAAAGCCCGGCAACAGCCGGGCTCCGCATGCTCGTTCCATGCAGATCGAACCACGCTCTAAACCACGTTCTTTTCCACAATCGGCCGATTTTCCAGCAAGCGCTGCCAGCTTAGCGAAGACAGATCGAGCGACACATAGCGCCCGTTGAGAATCAGCTCGCTCACGCCGCGGCCGGTCGCCGGACCTTGCTGCAAACCATGGCCGCTATAACCGTTGGCAAACACGCAGTTATCGACTTGCGGGTGATAGCCGATAATTGCGTTGTGGTCGAACACGTTGTACTCGTAATAGCCAGACCAGCAGTTCTCCACACGCAGCGCCTCGAATTGAGGCACACGGTGCGCGAGCGTCGGCCAGATGACGTCGTCGAAAAGAGCGTGGTCGACCTCGTCGAGCGGCAGATCGTCTGGATCGTTGTCCGCCTGCGGCGAGGTGCCGCAAATATAAGTCTTCCCTTCGGGGCGAAAGTACACGCCGCTCGGATCGATCAGCAGCGGACAAGCGTCGAGCCGCGCCGGCGAAGACACATTGAAAATGCTGCGGCGGCGGGCGAACACCGGAATGTCGATGTCCATCATCGCGGCGATCTTGCGCGCCCACGCACCGGCGGCGTTCACCACCGTATCGCATGCATGGCGTTCGCCGTTGCCGGCAGTCACGTGTGTGACCTTGCGGCCCTCGCGAACCACACCCGTGACTTCCGCCGCGACGTAACGCGCGCCGAGCGACTGTGCTTTCTTGCGCAGTGCCTGCACGAGTCCATAACCGTCGAACCACCCTTCGCCGCTCTCACCGAATGCGCCGGACACCAGGTCCTCGACATTGAGCCACGGGAACCTGGCCTTCAGCGCCTGCTGATCCAGCAGATTGATGTCTGCGCCAAGGCTCTTTTGCAGCGCGTGATTCTCGCGCAGCGTTGCATCCCCTGCGGGGGTGGCGAGAAACAGATAGCCGCCTTCGTGCAGATCAATCGACGGCCGGTTGCCGTCGACTTCGAGCAGCTCGCCGATATTGCGCAGGAATTCGATACCGTACAGCGACATCTGAACCGACAGCGGCGTGGAAAACTGCTGCCGGATGGAAGCGGCCGACAAGGCCGACGACGACTTCGCATAGGTGGGGTCCCGCTCGATCACCGTGACCGAAACGCTCGGGTCAGAAGCCCGCAAGAAGTAAGCGATAGAACTGCCGATAACCCCGCCGCCAACAATAACGACTCGAGAACTCACGACTTGCTCCATATGGCTCATGACCGGACGGTTGGCAATAAGGCGCCCACCGCCACTGCGTAACCCACGTTGTCTTGCACGCCCGCACAAGCACAATGCCTGAAAAAAACGGCCGTCTTGCAACGGCCGTCGCTACGCAGCGCAATAGGCCTAGCCGATGTTGAAATCGATACCCTGCGCGAGCGGCAGAGCCGACGAATAGTTGACCGTATTGGTTGCGCGGCGCATATAGGCCTTCCACGAATCCGAGCCCGATTCGCGCCCGCCGCCGGTTTCTTTTTCGCCGCCGAACGCGCCGCCAATTTCGGCGCCGCTCGGTCCGATGTTCACGTTGGCAATACCGCAGTCGCTGCCCGAGGCCGAGAGGAATCGTTCGGCTTCACGCAGGTCCGTTGTAAACACGCACGACGAAAGACCGTGCACGGCGGCGTTGTTGCCGTCTATTGCTTCGTTGAAGTCGCTGTACTTCAGCACGTAAAGAATCGGTGCGAAGGTTTCCTTCAGCACCACCGGCGTTTGCGAAGGCATTTCGACAATGGCCGGCCGGACATAGAAAGCCTTCTCATGGCCCGCAACCGTGTGACGCTCGCCGCCGAACACCTTGCCGCCTTCGCTCTTCGCCTGCTCCAGCGCCGCCTGCATGCGGTTGAACGACTGCTCGTCGATCAGCGGTCCCATCAGCACGCCCTGTTCGAGCGGATTGCCGATCACCACCTTGCTGTAGAGCGTCTTCAAACGTTCGACGGCTTTGTCGTAGACACTTTCGTGAACGAACAGCCGGCGCAGCGACGTGCAGCGCTGACCTGCCGTGCCGACCGCCGAAAACACGATGCCGCGCAGCGCCAGTTCGAGATCGGCGGTGCCGGAAACGATACCCGCGTTATTGCCGCCGAGTTCGAGGATCGAGCGGCCAAAGCGGCGCGCCACTTCCACGCCGACGGTGCGGCCCATTTCCGTGCTGCCCGTCGCGCTAACGATATTCGAGCGCGGGTCGGCAACCAGCTTCGCGCCGACCTCGCGGCCACCGTTGACCACACACGTGAGGCCTTCAGGCGCGTCGCCGAACTCCTTTAACGCGTCTTGCAGAATCTTGTCTACCGCGAGCGCGGTGAGCGGCGTTTTTTCCGACGGCTTCCAGATCACCGCATTGCCGCACACGAGCGCAAGCGCCGCATTCCACGACCATACGGCAGCCGGAAAGTTGAAGGCGGAAATCACGGTGCACACGCCCATCGGATGCCAGGTCTCAGCCATACGATGACCTGGGCGCTCGGATGCGATCGTCAGGCCATAAAGCTGACGCGACAGACCGACCGCGAAATCGCAGATGTCGATCATTTCCTGAACTTCGCCGAGGCCTTCCTGAAGAATCTTGCCGGTCTCGAGCGTAATGATGCTGCCAAGCGCGTGCTTCTGCTCGCGCAGTTTGTTGCCGAGCAGGCGCACCAACTCTCCGCGGCGCGGCGCCGGCACGTTGCGCCAGCTTGCGTAAGCCTTTTGCGCGTTGGCGAGTGCGGCGTCGACGTCGGCAACCGTCTTGCTCGCGACGCGGCCAATCAGTTCACCGTTGATCGGCGAATGAACGGCGATGTCGCCCGCTTCCGCGAGGTGGGAAATGCCGAGCTCGGAGAGAATGGTCGATGCTTTCACGATTGAGACCTCTTTGAATTTCCAATACGAAATTTTGGTACGTTCGGAAACTATACACGCCCGGGTTTTTGGCGGCAATAACAAACGTGCTGCGCTGGCCGCATGAAGCTCGAGCGGTATTTCTGATCGGAAAAGCGGCGCCCATAGGGCGTGCAACGGCAGTGATTTAATGGGCGTTGTCAGCGTCGCCCGTCGCCTGACTGAGCGCCTGACTGAGCGCCTGCATGGCCAACTGCGCAATATGCACCGACTGCCTGCCCGCGCCGTGCTGAATCTGCTCGCGACAGCTAAAGCCATTGGTCACCACGATCGCCGCAGAGGGCGCGTTGCGCACGAGCGGCAACAGCTTGTCTTCGGCGATCTTCATCGACAGGTCGTAGTGGTCGGCGTTGAAACCGAACGAGCCGGCCATGCCGCAACAGCCGGTGTCGAGCAGCGACCACCGCACGCCGAGTTTGTCGAGCAGGGCCGTGTCGCCCTTCATGCCGAAGATCGACTTCTGATGACAATGGCCGTGCACCACCACTGCCGCGTCGAGTTTCGGCCAGTCGAACTCGGCGCGCGCGACGAAATCCGAAAACAGGAAGGTTTGATCCGACAGCTTTCGTGCATCCGGATCGTTGGGAAGCTGCTTCAGCAGTTCGTCTTTGAAGACGGACAGGCAGCCCGGTTCCAGTCCGACTATCGGCACGCCGGCGCGAATGTCGTCGGCGAGTTCATCCACGGCGCTGCGCAGCAGGGCGCGCGCTTCGTCCAGCAGACCGTAGTCGTACAGCGGCCGCCCACAGCAAAGACGCTTGCGCGGCAAGACCACGTGGTAGCCGATGCGAGTCAGCACGTCGAGCGCGGCCGTCGCAATGTCCGGCGAGAAGTGCTCGTTGAATGTGTCGACCCACAGAATGACCTTGCGCGAAGGTTCGCTCGCAACGGCGCTGCCTGCGGCCGCACGACGCCTCGCGATAGCGCGGAAAGGGCGCGGCGCGAATACCGGCAGATGCCGCTCGGCAGCCACGCCCGCGACCCACTTGCTGGCATGCGCCAGTGGTTCCGCCGACGTGATAAAATTAGTTAGCCATGCAAAGCGACTCGCTAACGGCGCCCATTGGCCGATGCGACCCATGAACATGGCCTGGCGTGGCCGACGGTGCTGCTCGTAGTAATGCGACAGGAATTCCGCCTTGTACGAGGCCATGTCGGTATGCGTCGGGCAATCGGACTTGCAGCCCTTGCATGCGAGGCATGTGTCCAGTGCTTCCTTGACTTCGACGCTGTTCCAGCCGTCCTTGACCACCTCGCCCTGAAGCATTTCCCAGAAGAGATGCGCGCGGCCACGCGTCGAAAATTTTTCCTCGCGCGTCGCGCGAAAGCTCGGGCACATGGTGCCGCCCTCGAGAGAACGGCACTTGCCCATGCCGATGCAGCGTTCCACCGCACGCTGCATGCCGTCGCCCTCGGGGCTCGCGAACGCAAGCCTGGTGGTGAGCGTGACCGGCTTGTAGGCCGGCCCCATGCGCAGGTTTTCGTCGGCGCGGTAGGCATGAACTACCTTGCCCGGATTCAGGCGATTGTGCGGGTCCCAGATTGCCTTGAACTCTTCCATCGCCCGCATGATTTCCGGGCCATACATGATGGGCAGGAATTCGGCCTTGGCCTGGCCGTCGCCATGTTCGCCAGATAGCGAGCCGCCGAAATCGACCACCAGTTGCGCCGCCTCGCGCAGAAAACTGCGCCATTTGCCGACGCCTTCGGCGCTGCGTATGTCGAACGTGATGCGCGCGTGCACGCAGCCGTCGCCGAAATGACCGTACAGACACGTCTCGTAACCGAAGCGGTCGACGAGCGCCTGAAACTTGCGCAGATAATCGCCGAGTCGCAACGGATCGACTGCCGCGTCCTCCCAGCCGACAATCGGGTCCGGCTTCGACGGGTCGACCGACAGCGCCACCGCCGATGCGCCCGTTTCGCGTATCGACCAGATCTTCTGCTGCTGCGGCATTTCTTCGACGACGAGGCCGCTGATCTCCATGCCCGCCGCGCCGGACTTGAAATACGCGTCTGCCTCATGCGCCTGCGCGAGCGCCTCGGGCACAGTGTCAGCGCCGAATTCGAGGACGACCCACGCGTCGCCTCCGGGCAGCAGCGCGATTTCGTCGCGCTTCAGGCCGCGCGCCTGCAAACCGCGAATGATCGCGCGGTCCAGACCTTCAATGGCAATTGGCGAAAAACGGTTGAAGTGCGGCACGGCGTCCGCAGCGGTGTAGATGTCGCTGAAACCGAGCACGAGCAGCACACGAGACGCCGGGCTGCGCACGAGGCGCACCTTGGCCTGCAGCGTGACCGCGCAGGTGCCCTCGGTGCCCACGAGCGCACGCGCAACGTTAAAGCCGTTTTCCGGCAACAACTGATCGAGATTGAAGCCGGAAACGCGCCGCCTGATTTGCGGGAACTCAGCGCGAATGCGCTCGGCGTAGCGCTCGCGCAAGTCACGCAACTTCGCGTAAATCTCGCCCTGGCGCCCGCCTCTCGCGATAATCGCTTGCAGTTGCGCTTCGCTGGTCGGTCCGACCCAGAAGCGCGCCCCGTCGTACGTGGCGATTTCCAACGCCTCGATATTCTCAACGGTCTTGCCGCCCATTACCGAATGCGCGCCGCATGAGTTGTTCGCGATCATTCCGCCGAGCGTGCAACGGCTGTGCGTGGCAGGGTCGGGCGCAAACGTGAGGCCATGCTGTTCTGCCGCATCGCGCAGCGTGTCGCAAATCACGCCCGGCTCGACGATAGCGGTTTTGCCTTGCGGATCGATGCTGACGACGCGGTTCACGTACTTGCTCGTGTCCGCCACCACCGCAACGTTCACGCACTGCCCGTTTTGCGACGTACCGCCGCCTCGCGTCAGAAACGGCACGTCGTGGCGGCGGCACACTTCGAGCGCTGCGACGAGATCGTTCACATCGGCGGGCACGACGACGCCCAACGGAATCTGCCGATAGTTCGACGCATCCGACGCGTACAGCGCTTTCGAGCCGGCGTCGAAGCGCACTTCGCCGCGCAGCCCGGCGCGCAGATCGGCCTCGACCCGTTGCAGCAGGCGCGCGCTTGCTTCGAACGGCGCGGCCCGCTTCGCTGCATGCGCCGGCGCATCGTTCACAGCCTGGCCCACGGCGTCCTCAACCGCGTCTGTTGCCGCATTTTCCACCGGCTTTTTCACCTCTACTGCGCCGCGTTCGCGGTCATTTTGAAAATGCCCTGCGCGTTGCCGGCGTCGAAGCGCAGGTCGGTCACCCAGCTACGCGACGCCTGATCGAACGTGCGCTTGCGCGTAATGAACTCGTAGAACGAACCGGGAACCTTGCGCGTGACGAGCTTGCCGGCCACCGAGCGGAACTGGCGCTCGACGGTGTCCGCGCGATACGCCGTCTGGAACACGCGGCCGGAACGCGAGCGCTCCACTTCCGGCTTCATGGGCCGGCCCTTGCTCTTCTCTTCGTCCGACAGCGTGAACACATCTTCCACGCGGTCGGTCGCGTGATTGAACGCATTGCCTTCGGTGGAAATCCACGCCATTTCCGCGGATTCGCGCAACAGCACTTCATAGTCCGCCTCGTCAGGCACATCGTGCTGACGCGCGAACGCGCCGACAATCACCGGCAGTAGCGCGTGCGCGGCGTCGATAGGCAGCGAGCCCTCGCGCTCCAGCTCCCAGAGCTGCGCGACCGCGAGCGGCGTCAGCGGATCTTTCGACGAACCGACCACGTTCGTCACGGCCTGCTGGAATTCGGCGGAGAAGCGCTCGGGATGCAGTTCGCTCACGAAGAACTGCGCGATTTCGTCGGGCGCGTCTTCATGCGCGTAAGCGCGGCCCGTCATGCCCAGCTTGTCGAGCGGATAGCGGCCATTCAGCCTGAAGCCGAGCGGACGCAGGATTCGGGTAAACGCGGCCTCGCCCGGCGGCAGTGCGCCGTTGTGCTCCCAACGCACGGTGCGCAGCGCGCCGTGGTCGAAATAGACCGAGCCGCCGTTTGCGATTGCGTCGCTCGTGTAGGCGCGGCCATTGGGCGAACGCTCCAACAGGTCCTCGAACAACGCCATGTTCATTGCCTGCGCGAGTTCGGCGCGGGTGACGGTGCCGTCTTCCCAGTCTGCCAGTGCAGTTGGAAACTTCAACGTCGTGAAAAGCGACTCCGTTTTTGCCGGACCCAGCAGCTTCAACAACAGGCGTTCAACGTTCGAATTGCGCATTTGCTCGTCTCTCGCGGCGCGGCGCCGCAACGGGAATGGGGGGTTCTAGCGAGCCGTCATGGCGGCCGACCTTACGTAAACAGCATTATTCAAACTGTTGCGAGCCGCGTAAAGCGAGATTAAATTGTCACTTGATGACTTTCCGGAACAAACATGCGTAAGTTCAAGATTCCCAACATGAGCGCGCTGCTGGCCTTTGAAGCCGCCGCGCGGCACGAAAGCTTCACGCATGCGGCGAAAGAGCTGTTCCTCACCGAAAGCGCGATCTCGCGGCAAGTCGCAACGCTCGAATCGAATCTCGGCGTGCGCCTTTTCGTTCGTTCGAAGCAGCGTGTGATGCTCACTCGCGCGGGGCGCCTGTACGGCACCCAGGTGCGCCGCGCGCTGGAGAATCTGGATCGCGACACGCTCTCCATCATTGCGCACGGCAGCGGCGGCGGCTATCTGGAGCTTGCGGTGCTGCCCACCTTTGCGTCGCAATGGTTGATTCCGCGCATGAAGGACTTCAACGACCGCAACCCGGACGTGCGCATCAACATGGGCATCCGCACGGACCTGTTCTCTTTCGAGGAGTCGCATTTCGAAGCCGCCATTCACTATGGCAAGCCGACATGGCCGGGCACCTCGTCCGACTATCTGTTCGGCGAGGAAGTGGTGCCGGTGTGCTCGCCGTCGCTGCTTGCGAAGACGGTCCGCAAGCCGCAGGAATTGCTGAACTACCCGCTGCTTCACTCGACCACGCGTCCCGACGCCTGGTCGCGCTGGTTTGCGAATCTCGGCGTGGAAGACAGCGCCACGATGCACGGCGTGCGCTACGAACTGCATTCCATGCTGATCAGCGCGGCCGCCGCAGGGCTCGGCATTGCGCTCGTGCCCAAGTTTTTCGTCGACGAACAACTCCCGCAACGGGGCCTCGTGATTCCATTCGCCGCCACCGCGGTCGAAGAATCCGCTTACTACCTGGTCTACCCGACCGAACTCAGTCACGGCAAGCCGCTGGAACTGTTCAGGACATGGCTGCTCGAGCAAGCCGCCGCATACAACGCGCGCCCCCGCTGATACAAGGGCTTGCAGGCGGTTCACGGCATGGCGCTTGCGCAAGCGCAGAGGCCGGGCGACGTGCGCGGCACAGGCGACCTGTTCCTCTCTCTTGCAGGAGACACCATGAAACTGCTCACCACACAAGACGGCCTGCCTCGGCTGTCATGGGGCCCGATTTTCGCGGGCGTGATTCTTTCGATGATCGTCTATCTGATCATGAGCGTGCTCGGCACGGCCATCGGCGCATCGCTGCTCGCGCCGATGTCCAAACCGGATCCGCTGCACGGCTTCGGCTTCGGCTCGGGCGTGTGGGTGATCGTGACGACGGTGCTGGCGGTGTTCGTCGGTTCGTACTACGCAGGACGTTGCGCACCCGTGCTCGGCTGGCTGCACGGCCTGCTGGCCTGGGCGGTGATGACGCTTTTCATCGTGTATGGGATGACTTCCGTCATCACCGGCGCGGTGAGCACGGCGGGCAGCGTCGCAGCGACTGGTGCGCAAGTGGGCGCGCAGGTCGGCGCCACGGCGGGCAACCAGGCCGGTGGCACCAACTCGGTGGTCGATACCGCCAAGCAGCAGATGCAGTCGGCGCTTGCATCGGCAACTTCGATGGCGTCGAGCCCCGAAGCCGGACAGCAGGTGCGCGAAACCGCGGACGCCGCCGCGCGCGGCGTGGCGCGCGCAAGCTGGTTCTCGTTCGCGGCGTTGGTTGTCGGCGCGATTATCGCCATCGTATCGGGCAATGCAGGCTTCCGGCATCAGCCGCCGGTTGAAGAAAGTGGCGGCTCGGGCGTCGGCCGCACCGCGGTTCCGGGACACAACCGCGTTGTTTCGCCGCGCAGCAGAGCCTGAGCGCGGCTAACCATGACACGGCAAGCGGCCCGCGCGGGGCCGCCTGCCGTTCGCTGCTACACGCAACCCTTGGGCGCGGTGCACGCCGAAGAGGTGAAGCAGCGCGTCGCCATGCTCAAACCGGCGCGCGAGTTTGCACGCCCTCTGCTGAAGCGAGAATGGTTTCGACGTTCTCCAGTTCGACGCGCATTTCGTCGATAAGCCACTGCGCCACCTCGCGCGTAGCGCGTGACGGCTCGCGGCTGCGGCATTCAAGCACATAATTGCAGCCCGTCTCGACGATGCGTCGCGACGCCGGAACGACCGTACCGGCATTCAGCGGCGCGGCGACGGCCAGCAGCCAACCCAGCATCACGCCATGCCCTAGCATGGCCGCCTGCAACGCCAGGCCCGCATCCGAATAGCTGACATGTTTCGCACCTGCCCCGTTCGCAAGTCCCGTCACGGCAAAATAGTCGGCCCACGTATGCGTGGTCGGCTCGAGGTGGATCAGCGTGTGGCCGCACGTGCCGTCAGCCGTTTGACGCAGTGCGTCGAGCGAACCGCGTTCGGCAAGATAGTCTGGACTGCATACGGCAATGATCACCTCGGGGCAAAAGAACAACGCGTCGCTCGCCGACCCGGGCTTGTGCAGGCGAATGCCGAGATCGGCGCCGTCGAGCGGACCATAGAGCCTGGTCGCCATGACTTGCAGACGTAGATTCACTGCCGGGAACGCAGCCTGGAAGCGCGGGTGACGCGGCAGCAGCCACTGCGCGGCAAAGCCGCTGGACACTGAGAGCGTGACCGTCTCGTTCTCCTGCTGGCGGCTCTTGAGTTCGTGGATGGTGTCGCTCACGAGGCCGAAACCGGAGGCCACTGCCTGTTGCAGCTTTGCTCCCTCGTCGGTGAGAGCAAGCCCTGTCTTCGTGCGTGCGAACAGCTTGAAGCCGAGTGCGTCTTCGAGGCGCGCCACCATGCGGCTCACCGCCACCGGCGTGACATTCAGTTCATGCGCCGCGCGCGTGAGGCTCAGGTGGCGCGCCGCCGCCTCGAAAACGTGCAGCGCCTGAAGCGACGGAAGTCGAAGTGCCATCGGCTAACACCATGTAATTCACGTTGACGAAGATGTAAATTGACGCGCTTCGAGGGCACCCTTAGCGTTGTCGGCAGACCGTTTAGAGAGTGCCGACATGACCTTGCCCACCGCGGACGACACGCGCCCCGCCGCTTCTTCCGACCCGCTGCTGCAACCGCTGACCATCAAGCAGCTCGTGCTGAAAAACCGCGTCATGAGCACGAGTCACGCAAGCCGTCTCATTGAAGGGGAATTCCCGCAGGAAGCCTACCAACGCTATCACGAGGAAAAGGCGCGCGGGGGCATTGGCCTGACGATGTTCGGCGGATCGTCGAACGTGAGCATAGACAGTCCCAACACGTTCCAACAGATCAACATGGGCGTCGACGCAGTCGTGCCGCATCTGCAGCGCTTTTCCGAACGCGTGCACGCGCACGGCGCCGCGCTGATGTGTCAGATCACGCATCTGGGCCGGCGGGGCGACCCGTATGCCGAACCGTGGTTGCCGATGCTCGCGCCCTCGGCGCGCCGCGAGACGCTGCATCGCGCGATCCCGCAAGCGATCGGCACGCATGACATCGCGCGCATTGTCAGCGACTTTGCACGCGCCGCGAAACGCTGCATGCAAGGCGGACTGGACGGTCTCGAAACACACGCCGGCGGCCATCTGATCGGGCAGTTTCTCGATCCGACCGTCAACTTGCGCAGCGACCGCTACGGCGGTTCGGCCGCGAACCGCTGCCGTTTTGCGCTCGAGGTCCACGAGGCGATCCGCAAGGAGGTCGGCAACGAGTACCCCGTCGGCCTGCGCTTTGCGCTCGAAGACGGCTGCAGCTTCGAAGAGAGTCTTGAAATGGCGCGCATTCTCGAGCAAAGCGGCCTTTTCGACTTTTTCAACGTGGTCTATGGGCGTATGGACACAAAGATGTCGCTCATCGTCAACAGCATGCCGGGCATGTTCATGCCGTCCGCGCCGTGGCTTGCGAAAGCCGCCGCGTTCAGGCGCGCTGTGCGGCTACCGGTCTTTCACGCCGCGAAGATCGCCGATCTCGCCACCGCGCGCCATGCGATCCGTGAGGGCCTCGTTGACATGGTCGGCATGACGCGCGCGCATATCGCGGAGCCGCATCTTGTGCGGCTCATAGAAAACGGACGCGAAGAAGCCGCGCGGCCGTGCGTGGGCGGCTTGCATTGCCGCAATGCGAAGGCCACCTGCATCCACAATCCGGCGACCGCGCGCGAAACCTATTTGCCGCACGCCATCGTGCCGAGCGCGACGCCGCGCAAGGTGCTGGTTGTCGGCGCAGGACCGGCGGGGCTCGAAGCGGCGCGCGTTTGCGCGAGCCGCGGCCACCGCGTGACGCTGCTCGAAGCGGCCGATCGCGCCGGTGGACAACTCCTGCTTGCGGCGTCCGGAAGCTGGCGCAAGGACCTGATCGGGATTGTGGACTGGCGTCTCGGCGAACTCGTGCGCCTTGGCGTCGAAGTCCGCTATAACCACTACGCGGAACTCGACGATGTGCTCGAAGCGCGACCCGACGTGACGATCGTGGCAACGGGCGGCATTCCCGATCTGGGCGGACTGGCGGGCGGCCAGTGGTGCCTCTCGGTCACCGACGCGCTGACGGCCACGCCGCCACGAGCGGGGCGTGTCGTCGTCTATGACGGCACTGGGCGCCACAACGCGTATCTGTGCGCCGAGCGCTACATGTCGGCGGGACTCGAGGCGGGACTCGAGGTGCGCCTCGCCGTGCTCGACGCGCTGCCCGCGCAGGAAACCGGCGGCAAAGGCGACGACCTCGTGTGGATGCGCAATCTCGAGAAGTGGCGGTTGCCGGTGCGCACACACGTCGAACTGATCGAGGTGCAACGCGGCGACGCGGGCGTATTGCGCGCGATCTTCAGACACCAGCTAACCGGCGAACTCGTGCAAATGGAGGCAGAGCATGTAGTGGTCGAACGCGGGACGATAGCCGTGGACGATCTCTTCGAAGCGGCGCGCGCGCATTCGGTGAACGACGGTCAGATGGACCTGGCGGCCTTCGCGCGCGGGGCGGCGCAGCCGGTCTTGCAGAGCGCGAATGGCGGCGGGCAGTTTCATCTATACCGGATCGGCGACGCCGTGGCCTCGCGCGACATTCACACGGCGATCTACGATGCGTATCGGTTGTGTGTGGCGATCTAGGTTAAACCCTGGCGCACGGCTCTCTGCCTTTACCTGGCCACGATGCGGGAATGCGGGCACGCTTGCGAGAGTAAGCGAAACCCCGCAGCGCTTTGAGCCCGACAGCCACAAGTCGAAGCGATGCGGGAGCGCCGCACAGGCGCGCCCGCGATGCCAACGAGCATGTGATCAGCGGGGTGACGCTTAGCAGTTACCCTTCTTCGCCTGTCCCGGCGGGCAGAAGCCGTTGCCCGGACCGCCTTGCGGATGGCCTTGCGGCACCACGACCACACCCGGCGCATCAGGCACATACAGCGCGCAGCCGCTCAACATCACGGCACCCGTAGCAAGCAGACAGAAGATCTTTTTCATGAGGTTCCCCGAGGAAGGGCTTGCGCCCTTCCGTCATCATCTAATGGTGGTTAGAAGCTGAAGTTGACGTTGGTTTGATCGGTAGTCAAGACATTGACTGCCGACTGCTGGGTCGCACCGGTCACGCTGGTGGCCTGCGCGGTGTACTGACCCGCGACGCCCGCCACAGGCGCGAGCGAGACCGGCAGCGTACCCGAATACGTGCCGACGACGGGCGCGGCCGCCGGCAGGTTCATCGCATAGGCGCCGGTATCCAGATTGGCGTTCGCGCTGGTGATTTCGTAGTTGACGCCGCTCACCGACTGCAACGCCCGCACGATACCCTGCGCGCTCACGGGCAGAACCGTGCCGCTTGCAACGTGCATGGTGGAGGCCGGCAGCGTGATCGGCGCAGCCGAGGTAGACACCACGGTCGATGCGTTCACAACGACCGGCACGGAACGCACCACGCCCGTCGCCACGTTGTTCTGCACGATCACAATGTCGTAGTTGCCGCTCGTGGAGCTCTGCTCGAGCGGTGTCAGCACGAACTGTCCGCTGCTGTCCGCCACGGTGCCCTTGATGATGCGACCGTTCTGCTCGGCATACACCGCAGCGCCCGCTTCCGCAGGCGCGACGTAGCCAGAGATCGTGCCGCTCACCACCGTGGGCGTGGCCGTCACGACCGGCTTCAGACTGTATGAGCCGTTGCCTTTCTGCACGATGGACTTGCAGGCGTCGAAGTCGAGCACGAGGTCAACCAGGGTATTCGCCTGCACGGTGAAAGGCCGGATGATCTTGTAGCCGCTTTGCGTGGCGCTCGGCGTGTCGAGGCCCTGCTCGCTGCCGCCTGTCGGGACAACAGAGTTGGCCAGCGCGTTGCCCTGGTTCTGCGCGAGCACGAGGCGGATCTGCTGATACTGGCCGGCGGGCAGGGCCGTTTGCCCGAGGTCCGCGAGCACGCCGTTGGTCAGCGAAAGCAGGTCGATTCGTTGCGGCGTCGCCAATGTGACGTCGCGCCAGCCGCTGTCGCCGTCGCCGGCTTGCGCGTTCATGTTCACGCGCACCTTGTTGACCGTCACATAGACATGGTCGAAACCGCACGCGGGAGCGTCGGTCATCTGGACTCGCAGCGTGCCGGTCGGCGTACTGCCGCCGTCGCCGCCACCGCCTCCGCAGGCCGTTAGCGCAAGCGGGAGTGCAAGGACGCACGTGAGCGTTTTAAACAGGGTTTTCATGGGGAATCCCTCCTTCATCGTTGTTGTGGCCTGAAGGATATGGAAATTCCCTGTAAGGAGATCGTGCAATTTGCAACGACTGGTAACCCCGTCCGATTTGACATTCTTTGCCATATCAGGGGAGACTTGTACCCGTAACTTGCATATCATGCTTTACAAAGGTGCTAAAAGCCGGCGCGAATCCTTTAGCCGGTCCGCATAAACCCGGGGCAATTGGCTATTTGCCACGGGTGGTCTAAGGTTTAGTTGCTCTTCGTTACACAACAAGAACGAACGTTGCGAGGTGGGACATGCTCACACTGATCGACCAGGAGATCGCGCACCTTGCGCGGGTGATGCGCGCGTCAATGGCTGGGGACCTCGCGGGGCCGATCCTGCCGGGCGCTTACTGGCGCGAGCGGCTTCATCAACTGCTGGATTCGCAGCACTTGACCAATGCGCAATTGCGTTCTATTGACGTGCTTCTGCTGCAACTGGACGAACTCGAAGCCCAAGCCGCAAATAACAGCGCTCATGGCGTTGCAATCGGCACTAGCTAATGGGCTGCAATACGGCACAATAAGGAGCGGAAATCCTCAAACGCAAATTTTGAGGCGTGCGGCATCGCGCAATTGCGGTTGCCAACGTCGTCGGTTTTGCGCTTTCTTAACCTTGAGCCACCAGTTTCAGAGGAGATGGCTAATGAGCAAATCCCGTCTATTTCTCGCATCGACAATTGCCGCGAGTCTTCTCGTATCGTCGCTAGCATTTGCTCAGCCGCCGCAAGGCAACCCAGGGCATGGCGGAGGCCATGGGCAGGGACCGGACAAAGGCAAGGGACCGAACGGTCACGGGCATAAGCAGATGCCGCCCGGACACAGCCCCGATGGCCCGGGCAACTCGGCAAACGCGCCGGGACATTGGCGCAAGGGCGACCGCCTGCCTCCCGAATACCGCGACCGTCAATACGTGATCGACGACTGGCGTGCGTACCGGCTCGCTCCGCCGCCGCGCGGTTACTCGTGGGTCGGCATCGGCGGCGACTATCTGATGGTGCAGTTGTCCTCCGGCTTGATCTTGCGCGTCGGGCCGTAAGCGGCGACACCCAGGCGGCCGCCGCGTGCGGTCGCCTTGGCTGTTACGCGCTTGTTCCGCTTGTTCCGCTTCTTCGTTTTGGTGAAAGGCACGGCTTCCTGGCTGCACCCCATCCGGTCGCTGCCGTGCCTTCCTCGCTCCCTCTGTTCTCAGCGACTGCTGCCTGATCGCGGCCCGCTCCCCGCTGCACCGCTAAAGAATCACGCAAACTCCGCCGTTATATCCGTAATGCATAGCAAGCGGGTTGCGACGGCTTGTGCTACCGCGCGCGCCTCGCCGTGACAAGCGCGAAGCAACCGGCGCAACGATTAATTTCCAAAGACAACATCGGCAGCAAGCCGTCATACTCTGTCTCTCCCAGGGTGGAACATTCCTACAGCAGACTAGGAAGTTTCGCCTGACACCTGATCGATGCATGACCGCCGTCGCCAGACGGCCACTTCCGCGTTGCGTCGCACGCGGATCATGTGGAGCGTACTCGCTAAATGAGTTATACCCCTGTCGTTCCGTTCGCCCAGGAGAAGACCGAATCGACCGAGTCGGGCTCCTTCGTGGGCGGCGCGCCGGCGTTTCGGCAACTGGTCCGGATGATCGATCGCGTCGCGCCCACCGATCATCCATTGCTGATTTTCGGGCCGACCGGCTCGGGCAAGGAACTGGTGGCGCGTCGCGTGCACGCGCACAGCCAGCGCCAGGACCAACCTTTCGTCGATGTCAATTGCGGCGCGATTCCCGAGCATCTCGTCGAAGCCGAACTATTCGGGCACGTCAAAGGCGCATTCACGGGCGCCGCCGAAAACCGCCAAGGCCTTTTCCAGCAGGTCGGCAAGGGCACGCTGCTGCTCGATGAAATCGGCGAGTTGCCGCTCGCATTGCAACCCAAGCTGCTGCGTGTACTGGAGACGCGCACGTTTCGCCCGCTCGGCTCGGCGACCAGCCTGCACTTTGCAGGACGCGTCGTAGCCGCGACGCACCGCGACCTGCGCGAGCTCGCGCGCGAGGGACTCTTTCGCGAGGACCTGTTCTATCGCCTCGCGGTATTCGTGCTCGCTGTGCCGGGACTTGAGCAGCGCGTGGAGGACATTCCCGCGCTCGTCAACCACTTCGCGTCACAGCACGCGCGCCGTCTGGAGTTTTCACCGGCGGCGCTGCGGCGGCTCGCGCAGCATCCATGGCCGGGGCACATCCGGCAATTGCGCAATCTCATCAGTCAGCTGAGCGTGCTTGCCGAAAGCGCACACATCGACGTGGATACGCTCGAGCCGTTCCTTGCTAACGAGGCAAGCGGACCGGTATCGCGCGCGAGCCTCGCGGACATGCTGTTGCAACTGGAAGGCCGCGACAAGCTGAGCGCCGCCGAAGATCTGCTGATCGATCGCGCGCTGGAACGCACGAGCGGCAACAAGAGCGCAGCGGCCGCGCTGCTCGGCGTGGGCCGCAAGACCATCGAACGGCGCCTGAAGTCGCGTGAGGAACATCATCGGGAGGCGCGCAAGTGCCTTGAGCATGCGCGGGCGTTGATCGAGGAATCGAATTTCGCCGAGGCCATTCCGCCGCTGCGCCGCTGTCTCGACGTGCTGCAAACGCCGAACGAACACGAAGCCGTGCGCCGCCTGCAGTTCGACGCCTACCGCCTGCTCGGCATGAGCTTGCGCAGCGTGCACGGCTGGCTGTATGCGGAGGCCACCGCGTGCTATGCCGCGGCGCTCGCCATCGGCGAAGGTGTTTGTGCGCCCGCGGAGATCGCTGCGATCCAGTTCGGCATCTGGACCACGCAACTGACTACGCTGCAACTGAAGCAGGCACGCGCGACTGCGCAAAACATGCTGGAGCGCGCGCAGAACGGCGGCGATCGGGTATCGCTCGACGAAGCTCACGTGGCGATGACCAACACGCTGTTCTGGCTGGGCGACAGCGAGGAAGCGCTTGCCTGTCTCGCACGCGGCAATCTGCTCGGCGTGGGGGTCAACGACATTCGCACCGGCTCGCAAGGCATCGACCTCGCAAGTCTCGCCCTCACTTTCGAAGGACTCGCCGCGTATCAGATCGGCGCTTTCGCGCAGGCGCGCCGCGCGATGGAGATGCTGATTCTGCGCGCGTCGGAGCCGGGCGTGCACGCGCTCGCTCACGTCGTCAATCTGCAAGGCGCGGCGTGGCTCGCCGCGCTCTTCGATGACATCGACCGGCTCGGCCGCCTCGCGAGCGAACTGGAATCGGTGTCCATCGCATATGGCTTTGCGTTCTATCGCGGCGTCGGCCAGGTGTTGCGGGCCTGTCATCTCAGCGCGCTCGGCCAAACCGACGAAGCCGAAACTGTCATGCTCGACGGCTACGATAACCATGTCGTGTGCAATGGCGGCGCGCTGTTCTATTCGTTCAAGACGTGGCATCACGGGGAACTGCTGCTGCGTGCCGGACGCGCCAGGGAATGCGAAGCAATGCTGGCCACCGCCATCGACGAAACACTGGCGCGCCAGGAACGCGTCTACCTTGGCAAGCTGCTCGTCACACGGGCACGCGCGCAGTGGGCGCTCGGCGACGTGAACGCGGCGGAGCTGGGCTTGCGCACGGCCCTGTCGACCGCGCTCGCGTTTGGCTCCGTGCCCGCGCGCGTGGAAGCCGCGCGTTATCTCGGGGACCTCTTGCGCTCCACGGGCCGCGTCGCAGAAGCGATCGAGACACTCGAGCGCGGCTTGCGTTCGCTGCCGGTGGATGCAACGCCGCGTGTGGCAGGCACGGCGAAACTGCTGGCTGAACTCCAGCAACAGACTTCTTTCGACAACTACACTCAAGGAATCGTAAATGGCATTTGACCTACGCCCGGAAGATCTGGAACCGCTGTTATTGGGCGCGGCCTTTTTCGGCAGCGGCGGGGGCGGCACGATCGAGTCCGCCCGGCATCTCGCCGCGCATTTCGTGGCCGGCGACTACTACCCGACCGATACGGTCAAGGTGGTCTCCGTCGAAGAAGCCACCGAAGGCGCGGCCGTCATGGTCGCGTATCTCGGCGCGCCCGAAGCGATCAATTCGGCGACCTATCCGCTGGGTCCCGTGACAGCCGTGCAGAACGTGCAGGCGCGGCTCGCCTCGCAGTCGAAGAAGCTCGCCTATGTGATGCCGCCGGAAAGCGGCGCGCTCGGCTTCACAGTCGCGGCGCTGGTCGCGGCGAAGCTCGGCCTTGCGGTGATCGACGCGGACGGCGCCGGCCGCGCCGTGCCCTCGTTGCCGATGCTCACGTTCGCCGCCGCTGAAATCGACCCACGGCCTGCGTTTCTCGTGAGCCAGGGTGGCTTGTGCGTCGAACTCGACGTGACGCCTCGCACCGGCACCTTCGGCGCCCCGACGCATCAGCGCGACGTGTCGGCGATCGTCGAGCAGATGATGCGCCCGGTCGTCGCCGATCCCGAGTTCGGCCAGTTCGGCGGACTCGCGATGTGGGTCATGCAGCCGGCCGACATTGGCCGCGCGACGCCAATTCGCGGCACGCTCACGCGCGCGCTCGACCTCGGCCGCGCGTTGCAGGCAGGCGCCATTGGCAGTGCGCGGCAGATGGCGGACTATCTGGTCGAGCGTTGCGGGCTTGCCGCGCGAGTGGTGTCGGAGCCGGGCGAGCTGGTGTCGGCGGAAGTGGATACGAGCGGCGGCTTTGACGTCGGCAAGATCCGGATTCAGGCGCAACAGCATACCTACACGGTCATGTACCAGAACGAGTCGCTGCTCGTATGGGACAGCGCGTGCCCGCAGCCAATCGTGCTCGCGCCGGACAGCGTCGCATATTACGTGGGCGGCGAAGGCCAGTCTGTCTTCAGCAATGGCGACCTCGTGAACTCCGACGGCTCGCTGAACCCCGTTGTCGGCAAGCGCCCGGTGACGCTCATTGCCTGGCGCGCTGACGCGCAACTGCGCAAGCCCGGCCTGATTCTGGACAGCTTCATGCAACTGCTCAACTCGCTCAACTATCTCGGCCCTTATGTGCCGCTGGAGTCATTGCAGTCGCTTCAATCACTACAATCCGCCCACAAGGGAGACGCATCTTGAACTCGCCGATTCGCATCTGCGTGCTCGTGCCTGTCGCCACGTCGCAGTACAACGAACGCATCCTCAAAGCCATCGCGCCCGTCGTGCCGCCCGACGTGCAGGTCGAGATTCGCAACATCGCAACCGGACACCCCGACATCGAGAACCGCACGAACTGGCTGCAAAACGGCATGCCGGTGGTCGAGCTCGCGCAGGCCATTGCCAACGACGGCTTCGACGGCATCTGGCTGACCGACTTCGACATGTGCGGCGTGGAAGCCGCCCGCGAGGTGATCGACATTCCGATCATCGGCGGCTTTCCGGCTTCGGCGTTCACGGCGCTTGCGCTCAGCCAGCGTTTCTCGATCGTCACGATCCTGCCGAGCACGCTCGCCATGCAGCGCGGCCATCCGCAGACGTATGGCATTCAGGACACGTTCGCGTCGATTCGCGCAATCAATTGTCCGGTCGCGCAGCTCGACGACATGGACGTCGTGATCATCCGCACTTTCGACGCCGCGTTGAAGGCAATCAAGGAAGACGGCGCGCAATCCATTCTGCTCGGCTGCACGGGTTTCGTGGATGTCGCTAGCCGTGTCTCCCGAATGCTCAGCGACGAGATGGGCAGCTATGTTCCGGTGATCGATCCGAACCAGGCCGGCTTCAGCTTTCTCGTGTCGCTCGTGCGCATGCAGGTGCGCCCAAGCCGGCTGACGTACAGCAAGGTCAGCCTGCAGTCGTAGGTCTTCCGGTCGGGCCGTCCCAGGTTCTTCCGGGGCGGCCCGGCTTTCCGGGTTCTTCCCGGCTATTCCCGGTTATTTCAAGCCCCTCCCAGTTATTCCGGTTCGTCCGGCCTGGCGCCCGCTCGCCTCGCCGACCCTCTGCCGCGTGGCCGCTCGTGCCCCGGTGCTTTATGCCCTTACCCAGTTCGCCCGTCTTGTCCGGTTCGGACGAAAACGCCCCTCTACGCGCCTTGCCTCGCCACATGGACGAAACCGTCCACTTTCAGCACCCTACCTGGACGGGATTGACCAGGATCGCATAAGTCCGCCACCCGGTTTGCTCGCGCAGACGCCGTCTCGACATATGGCATGGCCCTTGCTTTTATGAGCGCTCGCAGCGTTGAGCCCAACCGCTGTGACCGAATTTGTCCGAAACACCGGGAGCCGGGAGACCAAACAGGAATCGTGTGCCGCACTGTGTTCGAGCTTCGGCGTCTGGACCGCACGACGCCGCTCATCGAACCATCGCCATTCATGAACGCGACGAGTCGATTAGTTATACGAACGAGTGCAGAGCACCGACCACACCGCCGATTGCGTGTCGTCGGCATAAGACTGAGAGAGGGCTGTGCTGTAGCAGTGACAGTGCTGGATCGTGGCAAGAGAACGCGTCCATAGAGAAGCGGCTTGCCATGCAACGCACTGAATAGCGGAAAATCCTTTGGCTATGTACCAGACGATCCGCTGCGGGGTTGGTCTGGCCGCCGTTGCATGCCCTCGGGGGGCGGCAACGGCGGCTCGTCCGTTGTAGTGAGCGCACATGAACAAGCTGCAAGACCAGTTCTACGCGGCGTCAGATCGTCAGCGACGCCGCGAGCAGACCAGACTGGCTACTCACGGGGGTTCAAGCATGCATCACCACATACTGGAGAACGAGCTCGTTCATCTGGAGCGCGTGATCTCATCTGTGTCGCAAAAGCCTTTCCCGCCTACCTATTGGCGCGAACGGGTCGAAAACCTCAAAACCTCGCCGCAGGCGACGATGTATCACCAGCGCATTGCCCGCCTGTCACGCCTCGTCGCGGAACTCGCGGAGCTAACCGAATAACCCGGTCCAGGCTCGCTCTGTCATGTCAGCGTGGCGCCACCCGCGTGTCACGCGCCTTGCCGGCCACCAGCAGCACGATGGTGGCAATGCAGAACATCGCGCCTGCATGAAAAGCGGTGGCAGCGCCCAGCCGGTCCCACAACTCACCGGCGATCACGCTCGAAAACAGAGTGGCGATCCCGCTCAGCAAGTTGAAAAAGCCAAACGCTGTGCCGCGAAGTTGCGCCGGCGCGGTGTGCGAAACCATGGTGGCGAGCAGCCCTTGGGTCATGCCCATATGCAAGCCCCACAATGCGACGCCGAGCAGCACGCTGCCCCAGTGGTTGCCATGTGCGAGCACGAGGTCCGCGACGATCAGCACGACAAGGCCCGCAATCAGCAGCCTCGTGTGACTCGTCGTGTCGGCGAGCTTGCCGAACGGATAGGCCGACAGCGAATACACGATATTCATCGCCACCATCACGAGCGGAACCCACGCGACAGGCACACCGCTGCCCATCGCCCGCAACACGAGAAACGCTTCGCTAAAGCGCGCGAGTGCAAACACGCCGCCAATGGCGACAACCCACCAGTAGTTCGCACCCAGCTTCTTCAGGTTCTCCAACCGGATCGGATTGACCCGCTTCGCGCCGGGCGCGCGCGCCGGCTCGTGGATGCCGACGCTCAGCAGCGCGACGGCCAGCACGCCTGGTATGACGGCAAGCCAGAATGCGAGACGAAAGTTATCGGCCCACACCGACATGATGAGAACCGCGCACAGCGGCCCCAGCACCGCGCCGATGGTATCGAGCGACTGGCGCAACCCGAACGCGGCGCCCCGCAGATGAACCGGCGTGACGTCGGCAACCAGCGCATCGCGCGGCGCTCCGCGAATTCCCTTGCCGATGCGGTCGATCACGCGCGCGCCCACGACGACGCCGACCGTCGGTGCAGTCGCGAAGAGCGGCTTGCTCAACGCGCCCAATGCATAGCCTGTCACCGCGAGCCACTTCCGGTTGCCGAGATAATCGCTGAGCGCGCCGGAGAACACCTTCACGATGGGCGCCGTTGCTTCGGCAATGCCTTCTATCAGGCCGATGGTCGCGGCGCTCGCGCCCAGGCTCACCATCAGGAACATCGGCAGAAGGCTATGGATGATCTCCGACGAGACGTCCATCAGCAGACTCACGCACCCTAGCACCCACACACTGCGCGGAATGCTTTCGAGCACGCTGATTCGGGATCGGACTCGCATCTGTGTGTTCCGTTTGCGAAAGAGTCGGGCATTGAACCGGCATGCGTTAAACCAGCAGCCAGATCAGCAAGCGCACGACCTAGGCGAGAGCCGCGCGAGAGTCAGACGAGACCCGCATAAAACTCTGGCAAAACCACGGCAAGACCCACGCGCCAATCACTCCTGGCACTGCACGTCCTGCCTCGGCACCGCGATCAGCACGGGATAAGTGCCGTGGTCGAGTTCGACGCGCGCCACCACGGCAGTCAGCGAACTGTCGATCTGATCGTACACGCTGACCTGTTCGCGCCGCAGCGTGGTGATGCCGGTACATGCGGACGCACGCCCCTCGTCGGAAATCCGGCACTGGATCGGATTGTCGGCGAGGTAGCGATACTGGTCGCGCGGGGGCGTAGCCAGGTATTCCCGCACGCTCTGCTCGGACCCGCCCACGCCGGTCACTTTTCCGATCGCGCATTGCAGTGCGCCGGTATCGCCGTTAGTGGATGTTTGAGCGTTAGCGGCCGCACTGGCCGCGACGGCTGCGGCAAGGGTCAATGCAAGGTGGTATCTCATCGCGCAGGTCACGTTTGTCGGACTGAAGTGGGCAATTGTAAAGGCAGCTTGCCCGACCGGCTCGCCAACGCGCCGCGTGTCGCGTCAGTGGAGAATGTCCTGGATGCGATAGTAGGCGCCAACGAGCGGCAGCATCCAGCGGCGCGCGGCATGCGCGGGCACTGGCGGCCAGGGCAGCGCACGCCACGGATTGGCCCCGGCGCGCCCCTCCATGACGTCTGCCATCACACGTCCCATATGGGTGGACATCTGCACGCCGTGCCCGCTGTAACCCATGGAGTAGTAGAGCCCGTCATGCTGTCCGGCGCGCGGAAGGCGGTCCACCGTCATGTCGACGAGACCGCCCCAGCAATAGTCGATTCGCGTGCCGTGCAACTCCGGAAAGTACCTGGCGAGGTTGGCCTGCAGCACCTGGCCGCTTTTTGCATCCGAGCGCGGATCGGACATCGCGAATCGCGCGCGCCCGCCCCAAAGCAGCCGGTTGTCCGGCGTCACGCGAAAGTAGTTGCCGATATTCAACGAGGTCACATAGTTGCGACGATGCGGAAAAAGCGCGTCGAGCCGCGTTTGCGAAAGCGGCTCCGTGACCACGATGAAACTGCCGACAGGCGCCATTCGTTGCTGGAACCACTGCAACGGCCCTTGCCGCGATGGTCCGGTTGCCACCAGCACCTTGTCGGCCCGAATCACACCGCGCGTCGATGTGATCTCGTAGCGGCCGCCGTCCATGCGCTTCGTCCGCGTCACGGCGGCGTTCTCGAAGATGCGCGCGCCGTGCCGCGCCGCGCTTTGCGCGAGGCCCACGCCGAACTTGCCCATATGCATCTGCGCCCCGTTACGCTGCAACAGGCCGCCGTGAAACGCATCGGAGCCCACTTCGCTGCGCGTGCGCGCCGGCTCGATCAGTTCGATATCCTGATCGACTTCGCGATGCAGTACTTCGTAGGTCCGCGCAAGCTTGTCGAAGTGCTTCGGCTTTGCCGCGAGTTTGAGCTTGCCGCAACGCACGAAATCGCAGTCTATCCGGTGCTGCGTCACGATCGCCTCCACCGTCTGCACCGCGCTCTCATATGCGCGATAAAAGCCACGGGCCTGCTCGAGTCCCACACTTGCAGCAAGCGCGGCGAAGTCTTGCGCGACGCCGGTATTGCACTGCCCGCCGTTTCTTCCCGAGGCCTGGCCGGCAATCCGGCCGGCTTCGAGCAGCGTGACGGACACGCGGCGGGTAGCGAGTTCCAGCGCAGCCGACAGGCCGGTGAAGCCGCCCCCGATCACGACCACATCGCTGTGCCCTTCAACAGGCCCTTGCGCACCGTCCCTGAATTCGGGAGCTGTGTCCAGCCAGTACGAATCTAGCTTCATTGTCTTTGCGGTTCAATGCCAACACGGAGACCGGCCTGCGCGCGAGGTGTTCGCGAGAAGCCGGTCAGCGCAACGCTCGACACGCTAAAGCGCCCAGGTCAGGCAGACCACCATGCGTACTCGGCAAACGAAAAGCCCATCATGCCGCCGGTGGGAATCGAGCCGACGCCTTTCAGGCGCTTGTCGTTGGCATCCAGAAGACTGATGAACGCGGGTATGCCTATGCCGCTCTCGTCTGCAACCAGCGCCTGCATGTCGGCGTACATCTGCTTGCGCTTGGCGTCGTCGGTCTCGGCGCGCGCGTTGACGAGCAACTGATCGAACTTCGGGTCCTTCCACGCGGACTCGTTCCATGGCGCGTCCGATTTGAAGAACTGCGTGAACAGTACATCGGCGCTCGGGCGCGGATTGATGTTGCCAAAGCCAAGCGGATGCTTCATCCAGTGATTCGACCAATAGCCGTCGGCCGGCACGCGATTCACGCTCAGATTCACACCGATCTTCGAGGCCGTCTGCTGGATCAACTGCGCCATTTCGATAGAGCCGTTCGCGTCGGTGGTCGCGTAGATCGGCGGCAATGCGGCAGTGCCGACCGCGCCTGCCTTCTGCAGGTAGAACTTCGCCTTGTCGAGATCGAATTTGCGCTGCGGCAGCGAAGCATTGAAGTACCGATGCCCTGGCGGAATCGGCTGATCGTTGCCGATCACCGCGTAGCCGAGAAACACCGCCGAACGGATCTGTTCGCGGTCGAACAGGTACTTCATGCCTTTCACGAAATCGGGGTTGCCCGTCAGCGCATTGTCGCGGCGCATGATCAGGTCCGTGTACAGGCCCGACTTCGTTTCCTTGATCTCGTAACCCGGCGTCGCGGCGATGCGCCGCGTGGCACGCGGGTCGACGGAGTTGATCAGATGCACATCGCCCGCAAGCAGCGCGCTCACCCGCGCGGCGTTGTCGCTGATGCCGATGAGCTCGATCTGGTCGAGGTACGGCTGTCCCGGCTTCCAGTAGTTGTCATTGCGCACGCCGACGGTACCCGCGCCCGGCCTGAAACTTTTCAGCTTGTATGGTCCCGTTCCGATTGCGGAGTTGAAGTTGGTCGTGCCGTCCTTGACGATGACGAGCTGCGGCGTGGCGAGGATCACCGGCAGATCGGCGTTCGGCACTTGCAGCGTCAGCGTCACTTCGTTCGGCCCGCTTGCCGTCACGCTCGCGAACTGATCGGCAAGCGTCTTCACGCGCGAGGCGGTTTGCGGATTCTTGTGACGCATCAGCGAATAGACCACGTCCGCCGGCACAAGCGGCTTACCGTCGTGAAAGGTCACGCCGCGGCGCAGCTTGATGATCCAGGTTTTCGCATCGGTGCTGGACACCGATTCGGCGATGTTCATGCGCGGCGTCAGGCTCTCGTCGAGTTGCGTGAGGCCGCTGTAAAACATGAAGAAGCGGATATAGTCGCTGCCCGTCGAACCCGCTGCGGGATCGAGCGTATCCGATACCGAACTCGTGTCGCACGCGACGCGGATGCTGCCGCCCTTCCTGGGCACCTCGGCGGCAAGCGCGCCCGGTGCAGCCGTGAGCAGCCCTGCGCCGGCGGCCATCATGCCGGTTCCCGCGAGCATGCGCATCATGTCGCGGCGGCTGATGCCGCGGTTAATCGTATCGTCGTTCACGTCAATTGGCTCCGCAGATGTTTAATGATCTAAGCAACGTTCCGTACGCGGCGGGAAGATTTCCCAAGTCTCGTTAGCAGCATCGTATGCCGGCATGGACTGCAAAAAGCGCCGACAAAAAAAGGCCGACGGCATAAACAAACTGTTCTTTTGCCGCTAACGCGTCAATTTGTATGGTCGCCGCCTGGGAGCTCTGGAGCGTGCCTGTTGCGGGCTATGCGAGGCGGCCGCCGAGGCGCCGCCTTCGTGTGATGACAAATGCGACTAGGGCCGCGCGTCAGAACCGTGTGCGCAAGCCCACCATTACGCTTCGGCCACCTTCGGGTGCGATGTCGCGCACCACCGAACTCGCATAGCGGATGTCCTGGTTGGTCAGGTTATCGCCGCGTAGATAGGCTAGCCAGTCGGTCGCGCCGACGCGGAACTTGTAGGTGAGAAGCAAGCCGAGCTTCGTATAGGTAGCCGTCGGCAGATCGTTCTCGGGTACGCGGTGCTGGCCCCACGCGTGTTGCAGTTCGGCGCGCGCACCGAATGGACCATAGCCGTAGTCGACAGCCACTGTGGCGCGCAGCGGCGAAATACGCGGCAGCGGCTGGTCGTTGTCCATATTGCGCGCATGCGTGTAGTCGCCAGTGAACTCCACGTCCACCTGGTGCGGGCCTTTCTGAAAAACGCGCCACTTGCCGTCCAGTTCGATGCCGTAGAACTCCGCGCGCACGCCGCGATATACGGCTTCGTTCAACGCATCGTCAGTGCCGGGCGCGACGACCTGGTCGGAGTCGTCCACCAGGCGGCCTGTGTTGAACTCGGTCAGATAATTTTTGAAGCGGCTGTAAAACACGCCGACACTGCCCTTGTTGGGGCCGCTCGCGAACCGCAGCGACAGATCGGTCGACACGGCCTTTTCTTTCTGCGCATCCGGTTCGCCTATCAGGTACTGACCTGTGGCGTCGTGCGGACCGTTGGCATACAACTCGTACAGCGCGGGCGCGCGCTCGGTGTAGCCGACGTTGCCCGCCACGGACCACAGCGGCGTCAACTTGTAGAGCGCACCGAGCGATGCGCTCACCGCGTTGAAGTCGCGGTCGCGCGCGCTCGCGAACTTGTCGTTGCCGGCCGCCGTCGGCTGTTGTTTGACGTGCTCGTAGCGAAGGCCCGCGCTCAGCTTGAACGCATCGGTCACGTTCCACTCTTCGAGGCCGAACAGCGCGACGTTCGTGGTTTGCGTGGTCGGCACGAGTGTCTCGTCGCCCAGAGCAGAGAAGGTGTTCTGGCTGAGTTGAACGCCGAGCGCGCCCTCGAACGGACCCATCTTGCGATGCCGCGCCTCGATGCGTGCCTCGTATCCATGATTGCGGAACGTCGTGCTGGTCTCGCCGTTGTCGATTTCCTTGTGCTGGTAGTCCGTATAACCGAAGTCGAATTTGAGTTGCGAGAACGGTCCGCGCAGGTTGCGCACTTCGGATGCGAACGCTACGTGGTCCTGGCGCATGCGCAGCCGCACGTCGTCCTCGGCGACCGAGCCGTAGTTCGCTTCGTAGCCGTTGTACGACAGGCCCGCGTAACCGTCGGCCCATGTGTAGGCGCCGCCGAGCGCTCCGCCATGCCAGCGGCCGTCGCTATTCGGCAGGCTGCCGTAGGCCTCGTCCGCGTCGGGACCGTCGAGCGCGCGCTGGCGGTCCGAATGCGCGAAGCCGGGAATGCGCTCCTTGCTCGTTTCGCGATCGAATGCGTCGACGTGAAAGGCGAATTGCCCGTTGCCGCCTTCCACCTGAGCCGCGCCCGCCCGCGCGTCGTTCGCGCCGCCATAGCTCGCATCCACGCCGCCGGTCAGCCCCTTGATCGGCTCGCGCGGAATGCGGTTGTCGATGGTGTTCACCACGCCGCCGATTGCATTGCCGCCGTACAGCAGCGCCGCCGGTCCGCGCACGATCTCGACACGCTCGACGGTGAGCGGCTCTTGCGGAACTGCGTGATCGTAGGACAACGACGACGCGTCCCACGCGGCGACGCCGTTTTGCAGAAGTCGGATCCGGTCGCCGTCCATGCCGCGAATGATGGGTCGCCCCACCATCGGACCATAAGTCGTGGTGGACACGCCGGGCAGGCCGTTTAGCGTCTCGCCGAGCGAGTTGGTCTGACGGCGCGTGAGCGCGTCGCCGTACAGCGCGGTTGCGGGAGCGATCAGGTCGCTGTCGCCCAACGGATTCGCGGTGACGAACACCGGCGCAAGGGAACCCTCTCGCGTCGGGGTCGCATTCTGGGCCGGAACCGGATTAGCGGACTGCGCATGGGCCAATGCGGCAACCAGCGCAAGAGAAAGCGGCGACAGCCGAAGCGCGCGCATGCTTGTGCGTCGAATGCGTCGAGAGTTTTTGTTCACGGTCATTTTGGGATTCGCTTGCACACCGGGACCGCCATTAACGCAACGTTATAACGTTGCGTTTCATGAGCGGACGATTCCGGGCCGACATTGAGCGATGGGACGTGCGGCGCAACAGCGGGCGACTCGTCCTGCTCAAAGCGAGCGAATGATATAACGTAACATTTGTTACGTAAACTGACAGCGAACAAACGATGCACACCAAACCGCTCGAAAGCAGACGAGCGTCACCAGCCGCGGCGGCGACGCTCCAGCCCTGGCACCGCGCGTGACTTACTTCGCAGCAGAAACAGCGCTCGCCCTCGCGAGAGCCACGGCCTGGTCGCATGCAGCCTGCCGCGCCGCGCGGTCGACCTCCGCTCCCAACAGCGTCTTCTCGACGATGATCGATTCGACATCCGTCACGCCGACCGAACGCAGCCACGCCTCCATGAACGGCCGCTGATAATCGAACGAATGCGCGGGTGTGATCGAGTCGATCGAATAATCGAGACCGCGCGCGTAGATCACCACGGCGTTCTTGCCGCGCAGCAGGCCGGTCAGCCCTCGCTCGTCGAACGAGAAGAGCACGTTTCGTTGCGATACCACGTCGATGAAGTGCTTGAGCTTGTACGGAATCGAGAAATTCCACAGCGGCACCGAAAACAGCAGCGTGTCGGCGTCGTGCAAGCGCTGCGCGAGTTGACGAATCCGGGACCACGCCTGCTGCTGGGCTTCGCTGAGGGACGCGCCGCTCAGGTCGGCGTACTTGGCCTCGAGCGTGTCGCCGTCGAACTCCGGCAATTCGGTCGACCACAAATCGAGCACGTCGATTCGAGGTTCGGGATGCACTTCCCAATAGGTGTCCAGATAAACGTGCGCCACTTCGAGCGACGCGGAGCGCGTCTTACGCGGTGACGATTCGACATGCAGCAGGGTCGGCATCAGATTGCTCCACTCGGTTTTGGGGTGGAGCAATCACAACATATTTCAAAGAGAAATTTAAACGAAGTATAGTGAGCCGATTCAGTCAGATTCGCACTGAATCCGCCAACTCGAGGAGAGCGTGCTGTGTTCGATACTGTCCTGTTGCGTTCATTCGTGGCGGTCGTGAAGGAAGGCGGCTTCACGCATGCCGCCGCCCGTTTGAATCTGACGCAGTCGGCGGTGAGCGCGCATGTGCGGCGCCTCGAAAACCAGATCGGCCGCGAATTGCTGGCGCGCACCACGCGCTCGGTCGCGCTCACCGCTGACGGCGAGTTGCTGCTCGGCTACGCGCGCGCGATCCTTGCGCTCAATCAGGATGCGCAGGCGCAACTGTCGCGCGAGCCCAGCCAGGGCGAGGTTCGTGTCGGCCTTTCCGAGGACCTTTCCAACGTGCGGCTGATGAACGTGATGCAGGCGTTTGCCGTGCGCTATCCGCGCATCGCTTTCAGTGTGCGCGTCGGCATTCCCGCCGATCTACTGGTCGCAATGGATCAGGGCGAACTCGACGTGGTGATCGGCGGCCGCTGCGACGGTGGGCGTGCCGGGCAGGTACTGTGGCGCGAGCCTTTGGTGTGGGTGGGCGCGGAATGGTCTTCGCTTGCGCGGGGCGCGCCCGTACCGCTCGCGCTGTTCCCCGAACCTTGCCCCTATCGCGAAGCGGCGCTCGCCGCTCTCGCGCGCGGCGGCGTGGAATACCGGATCGCGCTCGTGGGCTCGAGCGTCGCCGGTTTGCGGGCAGCGGCGCAAGCCGGCTTCGCGGTCACGCCGATGGTCCACACGCAACTTGTGAACGGCTTGCGCGTGATGCCGCCCGATGCGGGTCTGCCCGCGCTTCCGGACGTCGAATTCACGATGTTCGCTGCGGGCGGTCCCTCGCCCCGCATCGCCGATGAACTGGGCAGCGCGATCGTGCAGGCATTCGCGCACAAGGCGGATGCGGCCGATGCACGCAGGGCGCAAGCAAACGGGTAACAGTCATACCAGCATAAACGCCTGGCTGGTTGCGCGAGTGGACAGTGCTTACGATTGGAGCGTGTCAAGGTCGAGCGCACCACCCGACCGCCACCATCCACCCTCCACCACCGCCCTGGACCGATCATGAAGCGCTTTCACATTGCACTGGCTGTTGCCAATCTCGACGACTCCATTGCCGACTACAGCCGGCGCCTCGGACAACCGCCGTCCGCCATCGTGCCGGGCAAGTACGCGATGTGGCGCACGGATCTGCTTAACTTTTCGATTAACGAAACACCGGCGCAGGCGGGCCAGTTGCGCCATGTCGGATTCGAGGACGACAGCGCTGCGGCGTATTCGAGCAGCGTCGACGTCAACGGCCTCGAGTGGGAGCTTTTTTCCGCCGCGGAACAGGACGCGCGAATCGTCAGCACCTATGGCAAGGCGGTGCGTTCCACGCCACTTTAGGCGGAACTGTCACGCGTGCTGGCGGCGCGGCTTCGCGCGCTCGACGAGTTCGAACGCCGCCATGCCGCCTAGCATCGCGGCGACAAACACCCAGGCTTTTGGAAAACCCGCGCCCAATGCGACAAGAGCAGGGCCCGGACAAAACCCGGCCAGCCCCCAGCCGATGCCGAATAGCGCGCTGCCCACAATCAGCCTCGTGCTCACAGCGGAACTCGCGGGGATTTGCATGGGCAGGCCGAGCAGCGATTTAGTGCGGCGTCTGGCCAACCAGAACGCGACCACGCCGACGGCCAACGCGCCGCCCATGACAAAAGCGAGCGACGGGTCCCACTTTCCGGCGAGATCGAGAAAGCCGAGCACTTTCGCCGGATTGGCCATACCCGAGATCATCAGGCCGACACCGAACAGTAGCCCGGAAAGCAACGCAGTCAGTTTCGCCACGTCAGCCTCCGAGCACATGTCGATAGACGAAGACCGTCAGGAAGCCGGCCACCATGAAGGTGGCCGTGGCGACCACCGAACGCAGCGAACCGCGCGCGATTCCGCAGACGCCATGTCCGCTCGTGCAGCCGCTCGCGTAGCGCGTACCCAGGCCGACGAGAAAGCCGGCCACGAGCAACTGTCCCCAGCCCGCGCCAATGTCGAGCACGAGCGATTCGCCCAGCAAATGCGCAAGCACCGGCGCAGCAACCAGCCCCGCCAGAAATGCGACGCGCCACGCCGTATCGCTGCGCTGTGAACCGAACAAAGCGCTCACGAGGCCACCCAGAATGCCGCTAATACCGGCAATTCGCCCGTTGAAAAGGACGAGCACCGCGACGGCGACCCCGATTGCGAGGCCGCCGGTCAGCGACCAGCCGGGCGTGAAATTAGCGATATCGATCGACACGTGGCCTCCAATTGTTCCGCGATTGTGCCACTTTGGCCAACGCATGCGCCAATCGATTCAAACCGGCATCGCATCACGCGTATGCACGCGTGCCGCTCGCCGGTTTATGCGTCGGACCGCGGCCGCGCGAGCAGCACAGGAGTACGGGCAAGGCGCGCTGTGCGGGCCGCGACGCTGCCGAGCAGCCAGCGTGCGACGCCGCGTCGTCCATGCGTGCCCAGCACCAGCAGGTCCGCGTGCCACCGTTCGGCATCGCGCACGATGGCGTGCGAGACGTCGTCGCTGACAGGCTCGGTTTTGACGAGCGCGGTCTCCGCCGTATTGCCGAGCGTTTCGAAGACGCTTCTTGCTCTCGCCATAGCCGCCTCGCCTTCTTCGATGAAAGCCTCTTCGAGCACGTGGATCGGCACGAAATCGGTCAACCGCACTGCACGGTCGACCACATAGATCGCGCGCAAACGCGAATCCGGCCGGGCGAGCCGACAACCGGCGTGCAGCGCATCCAGCGACGCCACGCTGCCGTCGAGAGCAAAGAGAATCCGCTGGGGCGAAGGCCCGATGTCGGCCTCATAGCCGGCAGGCACGATGAGTATCGAACACAGCGCGCGCGTAGTGACGAACTCGGACACGGTGCCCTCCACCCAGCGCATCATGCCGTGATGCTGACGCGCGCCGAGCACCAGCAGATCTGCGCCCCATTGTGCCGCCGCATCGATCAGCGCGTTCGCCGTGTAACCGCCCTGCCTTGCAATCTCGATCACGCCCGATTCGACCTCGATGCCCGCGTCCGCGAACATCTTTTTCGCACGCGCCACGGCTTGTGCGGCGTCGCGCGCGAGTTCGGTTCGCGCGAGCTGCAACTCCGCGTCCGTCATCGATCCGAGCGGCAACAGCACGCGAGGGTTTTCCGCCACGCTCACAATGCGGATCAGCGCGCCGGGCAGCGTCATGTGGCATACGTAGTCCGCTGCGCGCGCCGATTCCGGCGAAGCGTCCACGGCAATGAGAATCCGCCTGATGGCGGCGGCGCCGTCGGCGCCGCGCTCGCTTGAACTCATAATGCTGTCTCCATGCGGTTCGGCTGGCGCGCTTGCGCCGCCCGTCGTTTTTCAAATGCCCGGCATTACCTGATACGGCTCAGTGTGGTCTTCGATCCGCTTGACGCCCGGTATGCTTTGCGCCGCGACGCGAACCGCATCCACCGCCTCGGCCGACTGAAACACGCCCCACAGATGCACGACGCCATCGGTCACGACAATGTTGCGGCCAGCAAAAGCCCACTTGCGGCCCGCCAGTTCGCCCATCAGCAGCGCGCGGATTTCGGCGTCCGAAAGCGTGGACTTCGAAACCGGTTCATCCGGCACGCTCGCGAGCGCCTGCACGAGATTCGCACGGCTAACGATGCCGACGAGCCGTCCCGCTTCCGTCACGGGCACACGCTTGATGCCGCGCGTCTCGAGGATACCGGCCACCTCGCCGAGCAGCGTGTCGGGCTCGACGGTGATCACGTCCGTGGTCATGACATCGCTCACTTTGGTGCCATGCGTTTTCACGTAGTCGCGCGCCTCGTGGCTTGCGGACCAGAAGTCCAGCCACGACACGCGCCTGCGCTCGTCGGTGCCTATTTCGCTGCGCCGCAGGAGATCGCCCTCGCTGATCATGCCGACGACGCTGCCGTCCGGATCGAGCACCGGCGCCCCGCTGATACGTTTTTCGACAAACAGCCTCGCGACCTCGCGAATGGTCATGTCGGGTGTGACCGAGATGACGTTGCCGGTCATGACATCAGATGCGCGCATGGCAAGCCTCCTGAGTGATTAGGTGATGGTGTGATTCCAGATTAGGACGGCGCCGCCTGCCCCCGCTTGACCTGGATCATGCGGAAGGACCTTGCACGCAACCGTGGTCCCGGCGCTGCAACCGCGCGCCGTCGGCGAGCGTCCTGGCTGACTCATGTCAATTCGTTCGAGTGCACGGAGCAGATACTGATTGCGGTCCAACCATCGTCTGGAGAAGCTCATGGCTCACATGATGAAAGCCGCCGTGGTTCGCGAATTCGGTGCGCCGCTGCATATCGAGGAAGTCGCCGTGCCACGGCCTGGCCGCGGTCAGATTCTCGTCAACGTGAAGGCGTCGGGTGTCTGTCACACCGACCTGCACGCCGCCGACGGCGACTGGCCGGTCAAGCCGTCATTGCCGTTCATTCCCGGCCACGAAGGCGTGGGCTATGTCGCCGCAGTGGGCGAAGGCGTCGCGCATGTCAAGGAAGGCGATCGCGTCGGCGTGCCGTGGCTCTATACCGCGTGCGGTCACTGCGAACATTGCCTCGGCGGTTGGGAAACGCTGTGCAACGAGCAGCAGAACACGGGTTACTCGGTCAACGGCGGGTATGCCGAGTATGTGCTGGCGGACCCGAACTATGTCGGCCATCTGCCGGCGTCCGTTTCGTTCGAAGACATCGCGCCGATTCTGTGCGCCGGTGTGACCGTCTACAAAGGCATTCGCGTGACGGACACGCGGCCGGGTCAATGGATCACCATTTCGGGAATCGGCGGCCTCGGCCATGTCGCGGTTCAATATGCGATTGCGATGGGCCTGCGCGTCGCAGCCGTCGACATTGCGGAGGACAAACTCGCTCTTGCGCGCGAACTCGGCGCGGAACTCACGTTCAATGCGCTGGAGTGCGACCCGGCCGCCGCGATTCAGAAGGAAATTGGCGGCACTCACGGCGTGCTCGTGACCGCCGTGTCGCGCAGCGCGTTTGCGCAGGCGCTAGGCATGGTACGGCGTGGCGGCACGGTCGCGCTGAACGGCTTGCCGCCTGGCGACTTTCCGCTGCCGATCTTTTCCACGGTGCTCAACGGCATTACCGTGCGCGGCTCGATTGTCGGCACCCGCAGGGACTTGCAGGAATCGCTCGACTTTGCCGCGCAAGGCCGCGTTCGGGCGCGGATTCATCTCGACCGGCTCGAGAACATCAACCATGTTTTCGAGGAACTGAAGAACGGCCGCGTGGACGGCCGTGTGGTGCTGAAACTCGACTAGCCGCCGCGCGCTCGCGGCCGCCATGACGCTGGGTTCGCCGTTGCAAGGCGGCTGATCCAGATCAATCCGCGCATGGCCTGGCCTGACAGAGTGACAACAGGCAATTCACGCACCCGTGCGGTCGATCCCGGCATGACGGTAGCACGGCAGACGGCGGTATGGTCGTCGACGAAGATGAACTGGAACGCGGCGCGAGCGCGAAAGCGAAAGCGAAAGCGAAAGAGAGCGCAGATCGCGCCGCGCTAACCAGCTTTGATCAAGCGGGGGCATTTTGTCAGGAGAACCACGATGCGTCTCACTATCCACCTCCACACGTTCGATCGCGTCCACCCCATGGCATTCGCCATTCTCTGGCTCGATCTGGACACGCGGCAATGGTCTCGCGAAGGCCATCTTGGTCTCGAACTCCCCGAATGGGGCACGTTGCAAATGGACTGCGGCAACACGCTGGTGTGCTCGCCCGAAGACGGTGCGCCGGTCTGCGTGCTCGAAGGTCTCGACCTGAACGACTGCAACAGACGCTTTGAAGGCGAAACCGGGCGCGCGCAGTGGTGCGCCGAACGCGCCCGGACGCTGATGACGGGCCACTGGCACGTGCAATGTATCGACAACGAACAGGCGCAGGCCGAACACCGCCTGTTTGCCGCCGGCGACGAATCGGAAAGCGTCTGAACCCCGTGCGCGCGGCGCGTGCCGCGCGCACCTGGACTACCTCAGTCTCTGTCATTGGCTCCGGGATTGAGCAGCAGCACGAACGCTGCGACTCCGGCGACCATAGCTGCGAACCCGTATCGCACGAAGCCGCTGTTGTCGAACAGCAGTCCGTCGATGGCCAGGGACAACCCGGCAAGAGACACAAACACGGCAACCACTGCAACGACGATCCGGTATTCGGCGCGTACCATGATTTTCTCCTGGCCGCTCGCGCGGCAGCAGCATCCATATTTTCCAGGCGGGCGTGCATCACCCAAGCTCATGATCCGTGCTTTGCCGGCGCCGCGATTGACTGATGTCAACGACGTCCGCCACGCGGATGCCGATCAGCTGGCGCGGTATTTGCATTGTGTCGCACCAGCACGACTCCGGCACAGCGACCGGAGCCTGACCAGGAGGAGACAATGCGCGATGACACGTATCACGCCGTAACCCCGCTCGCCCCGCGCGAGGCTTGCTGGCTGACGCCGTCCATTCAGAAGTCCCATGAACGCTCGGAAGTATTTGGTTTGAGCGAGTCCATGCGCCCGGACTACGACGTGCTGCCCGCAGCCGAACTGGCATTGAAGCTCGAGCAGAACCGCATTCTCTGCGCGCACGCCACGCCGGTTATGGAAACCCTGCATGAGCAGATTGTGAACACCCAAAGCATGATCGTGCTGACGGATGCCGAAGGGCTGATCCTTCATTCCATCGGCGACGACGACTTCCTGCAGCGCGCCGAGAAGGTTGCCCTCAGACCCGGCGCGAACTGGGCGGAAAGCCGACAAGGCACCAATGCGATCGGCACGGCGCTCGCGGAACGCACTGCTACCGTCGTGCACGGCCAGCAGCACTATCTGGCTGCAAACCGTTTTCTGACCTGCTCGAGCGTGCCGATTCTCGATCCGTACGGCGATCTGATCGGCGTACTCGACGTGACCGGCGACCACCGCAGCTATCACCAGCACACCATGGCGCTCGCGAAAATGTCGGTGCAGATGATCGAAAATCATCTGTTCGCCAATACGTTTCGCGACACCTTGCAGATCGCCTTTCACGGCCGTCCGGAGTTTCTGGGCACGTTGATGGAGGGCATCGCCGCATTCACGTGCGACGGCCGCTTCCTGTCCGCGAATCGCAGCGCGCAATTCCAGCTCGGCCTGCCGCTTGCCGGGCTGCGGGCGCATACGCTGTCGTCGCTGTTCGGGCTCACGAGCGCGCAGCTGCTCGACCGTCTAAGCATGCAGCGCGACCGTCACCTGTCGCTGAACCTGAGCAACGGCGCGGTGGTTTGCGCACACGTCCAGTTGCGCCGCGGCACGGTGGCCGACGAGCCCGCCCGGCCACGCGTGCAGAGTCCGCCGCCCGCAACGCAGCGCAGCGAAAGAGCCGCGGCGGCCGCGAATCCGCTGTCGAAACTAAGCTCGCTCGACACAGGCGACCCGCAGATCGCGGCGGTCATCACCAAGGTACGCAAGGTGATCGGCAAGAACATTCCAATCCTCATCACCGGCGAGACGGGCACTGGCAAGGAACTGCTCGCGCAAGCCATTCACAACGATTCGCCGCGACATGCCGGGCCGTTTGTCGCGGTGAACTGCGCGTCGATACCGGAAACGCTGATCGAATCGGAACTGTTCGGCTATGAGGAAGGCGCCTTCACCGGCGCGCGGCGCAAGGGCGCTGTCGGCAAACTGCTGCAGGCCAACGGCGGCACGCTTTTTCTCGACGAAATCGGCGACATGCCCTATCCGTTGCAAGTGCGGCTCCTGCGGGTGCTGCAGGAGCGCCTGGTGAATCCGCTCGGCTCCGCGAAGTCGATTCCGGTGGATGTCGCGATCATTTGCGCGACCCATCGCGATCTGCGCGAAATGATTGCGCAGGCCCGCTTTCGCGAGGACCTGTACTACCGGCTCAATGGCCTTGTCGTCAAACTGCCGCCGCTGCGCGAGCGTACCGATTTGGCCGCAGTAATCCGAAAGATGCTGGATAACGCATCGGCCGAGAATGCCGGCGGCCAGCCACTCACCATTGCGGACGACGTCATGACGCTGTTCGAGCAATGCGCGTGGCCGGGCAATTTTCGCCAGTTGGGCAACCTGCTGCGCACCGCGGCCGTCATGGTGGACCAAGATGGCGAGATCCGCCGCGAGCATTTGCCGGACGACTTCTTCGACGACCTGCGCGCCGTCTGTCCGACATCTGCGCAAAAAGCGGGCGTATTGCCGCTGCCCACGGGGCGGCTGCACGACGTCGCCGCAAGCGTGATTGCCAACGCGCTCGCGCAGCATGGCGGCAACGTGTCGGCTGCGGCACGCACGCTTGGCATCTCGCGCAATACGATCTACCGCAAGCTGCCGGCGCACGGCGCAAATCACAGCGAAGACGCAGCGTAACCGCCCGGTGCCGTGCCGGCATTGCTCCATCGTGCAACACTGGTGCTCCACAATTGAACAGCGCGCGGCCATCAGCACCGCGCGTTGCGCGCTCCACGTTCGCGCACGGCGCGCGTTCACCCGCGTTCACCCGCAAGCGAGCCTTGGTTGGCGATACAACGCATGACTTGAGCTTTTAACCGGCTCAATGGAGACGTCAACACGTTCGGCATGGACCTTGCGTTTGGATACGAGACCGCTTCAACGATGCGGTTATTCAATCGAACGTCCTATCCAAGGAGACAGCCATGCAGTGGACCACCCCCGCCTACACCGACCTGCGTTTCGGTTTTGAAGTCACGATGTATATCGCCACACGCTGAAGCAAGTATGAATTCCGCGCGCGTCGTTCGACGCGACGCGCGCGGCACGATCCGAGTCGTCCCTCATCGCAACGTGAATCTTCTTAGCATGCAGGCGCGGCCTGCCACCACGACTACAACGCGTGCCTCGCATGAACGCTCCGGATACTGAACGCTGCGCCGGTCCGCGGCCACATTTGCGTCCGCTCTTTTGCGTGCGATGGGAAGTGGACGAAGACGGCTACGTACTGCTCTCGCCGAACGGAAAGATCCGCCTGAATCCAAGCGCGGGCGAAATACTGAGCCGTTGCGACGGCACACGCGAACTCGACGACATCATCGGCGAACTCGAAGACTTGTTCAACGCGTCGAATCTCGCCACTGACATCTACCGCTTCATCGAGCATGCGCGGCAGCGCGGCTGGCTGGAGTGAATTGAACCGCGGGCAAGGTAGCGCGGGGCCATTCGGCTTTTCGGATTGCATTGGCCGCGCACGTGTTCAAGCGCCCGGCGATTCTGCTGAACGACAGAGAATCGCCGGGCGCTTTGCTGAGCGGGCCGCGCCGCCCGCCACTTTTTTGGACGCCTACAGCTATTGCGCAGCGCCTGCGTTGAGCGAAGTACCCGCGGTCAGCGGTCGTGACGACGCCCTCGCGCCCTCGTCCGTCAGCTTGCTCTTGCCGGCGCTGTAGCCGTTCGAATACAACAGGAACGCCATGATGTCCGCGTAATCCTGCGGCTTCATCTTGCCCGGACGATCCGCCGGCATGTTGTTCGCCATGTACCCGTACACACCGCCGATGGTCAGCTTCGAATGGCCCGCAGGTGCGAACGACGGACCACGCAACGCCGGCGCATTCAGTCCTTGCAGTTCAGGACCATGGCACTTCGCACAGGCGCTGGAATACAAGGTCTTGCCATGTGCGACCTGCCCGCGGTCGAAACCGGGCACGTCCGCGGATGCCACCGCGTCCACCTTGATGATATGTGGTCGGTCCATCTCGCGCCCTCCGGTTCGCATGACGGACGACATCACGCCGGCACCGCGAGGACCATCGAGATAGGCAAACACTGCTGCGTCCGGCGCGCTCGCCTGCGCTGCGCGAGGCAGCGTCCAGCCGCGCGTCAACGCGGCTAGCCTGCCGTCGGATTCCATCTTGCGCAGCGCGGCGTCGATACGCGGCTGCAACGCCGCACCGTTTTTGCCGAACGCAAATACGAGTTGCCAGTCGGCATATGGCGACGCGGTCTGCGCAATCCTGAAGTGGCGCTCAGGGTGCGTGTTCGTATACGCGACGACCGCCGGATACCAGACGATCGCGCGTTGCGCATGGCCGTTCGCGACGGCGTCGACGGTCAGTTCAGCGGTGTTCTCCAGATCGAGCTTCACGTTGGGCTGCTGCACGGCGATGAGTTGCGCCGGACTCGCATAAGTGGCAGCAACAGTCTCGGCGCCGTCCTTCTGCGCCACCGCTTCGGGCATCGTCACGCTCACATAGCCTGAGTGCAAATACGCACGCGAAAACCTCAGTTTGCTATCCGAGCCGTCGGCGACGGTCGAACGTGGAAAGCCCGCAATCACATCGCATTTGCGCGCGAGCGCCTTGTCGAGCTCCTTGAGCGACACGCCGTCGTCGTCGCTGCTCGCAAAGCCGCCGGGCGCGAGCGTGAGGGCTATGCCCGCGGTGCGAAAGGCTTCGCGCGCAACGGCCTCGTCGAGTACCGTCGACGGACTGCCCGGAAACGTGCAGGCGCGCACGCCCGCGCTGGCGTGGCCGGAGATCAGCGCGCCGCTCGCGAGCAACGCGCCGGCGAGCGCATAGGAATTGAGTCGAGTCTTCATGATCTTGCTTTCCGGAAAAGGCGGGGCTGCCGCGACCCGCCTGCTCGCGTGCAGCGGCGTGGAGCGGGCCGGTACGGCGGTAGTGGACATCAGCCGTTGTTGAGTGCGAACACGTAGAGCGTGCCGCCGCGTGGGATCTTCTCGGCCGCTTTCGCCATCGGGCCGCCCCAGATGGGATTCGCACCGCCGTAGCCGGCGAGGATCGCCACATACTGCTTGCCGTCCACCTCGAACACCGAAGGTTGCGCGACAATGCCGCTCGCGAGCTTCGGACTCTTCCAGAGCACCTTGCCGGTTGCCGAATCGAATGCATAAAGGTGGCCGTCGAGCGAGCCGCTGAACGCAAGGCCGCCTGCGGTCGTCGCCACGCCGCCGTTCCAGGGCAGCTTGCTCCAGTAGCTCCAGAGCTTCTTGCCGGTGCTGACGTCGATAGCCTGCAGTTCGCCGTAGCCCTTGCTGCCCGGCTCAGGCTTGATCTCGAAGCCTTCGCCGAGGTACGGCAGCCCTTCCATGTAGGTCACCGACTTGCCGGACAGCGACATGCACGCATGCAGCGTAGGAACGATTGCAATGTGCTTGTCCGGATCGTACGAGACCGACCACCAGTTCTTACCGCCGAGGAAGCTCGGACACGTTTCGATTGTGGTGCCCGTCTTCGGGTATTTCGAGCGGTCCTGAATCGGTACGCCGTCCGCTGTGTAACCCGTTACCGAGGTCGCCTTGACGAACGGCTTCGCGTAGATCAGCTTGCCCGTGCCGCGGTCGATCGCATGGAAGTAGCCGTTGCGGTCCGCGTGGATGATGGCGTCGTATTCCTTGTCCTGATACTTGATGTTGGCGAGCACCGGCGTGTTGACGCCGTCGTAGTCCCACGTATCGTTTCTGGTGTACTGGTAATGCCATTTGAGGTCGCCGGTTTTCGGATCGAGCGCGAGCAGCGAATCCGAATACAGGTTGTCGCCCGGCCTGAGATCCGCGAGCCAGGGTCCGGGATTGCCGACACCCCAGTACAGCGTTTTCGATGCCGCGTCATATGTGCCTGTCAGCCATGCAGGTGCACCGCCGTGCTCCTGCATCCCGTCGGGCCACGTGTTGCCGCCCTTCTCGTTGGCCGCCGGAACGGTGAAGCGCTTCCACAGCACGTTGCCGTTGTCGGGATTCAATGCCGCGATAAAGCCGCGTGCGCCATATTCGCCGCCCGCGCTGCCTACCACCAGCGCGCCGTCGAGTGCGAGCGGCGCGAGCGAGAACGCGTAGCCGAGGCCGGGCTCGAACATCGACTTGCGCCACGCGAGCGCACCTGTTTGCGCATCGAGCGACACCACTTCGCCGTTGAGCATCGCGACGTAGACGTTCTTGCCGTAGAGCGCGACGCCGCGATTGATGACGTCGCAGCAGGCGGTCTTGAACGACTCGGCACCGAGCTTCGGTTCGAACTTCCACAGTTGCTTGCCGGTTGCCGCGTCGAAGGCATACACGTTGTCCTTCGGCGTGGTCACGAAGAGGTAACGACCATTGACGATTGGCGTTGCTTCGAAACCCTGCTGCAGATCGGCGGGAAACTTGTAGCTCCAGACCTGTTTGAGCTGCTTCACATTCGACGCATCGATCTGCTTGAGCGGCGAATGGGCCTGGCCGTTGTAGGTGCGGTAGTAGGTGAGCCAGCCTGGATCGCTTTGCGCGGCGGTGAGCCGCTCGTACGTGACGGCCGGGTAGTCGTCGGCTACGGCGGCTGTTGCGCATGACAGACTGACGGCTACGGCGACGCTTACCGCAAGCGCCCTCGGCCGCATCGCTGCAATTGAACGTGTTTTCATCCTTTTGTCTCCTTGTCGACCGGAGTTCGAGCGAAGCTCGTTACTCCGGTCCCATGCAACTTGTTGCGGTCGACCGGAGTTCGAGCAGAAGCCCATTACTCCGGTCCCATGCAACCTTGAGTTCGAGCGCGCTACTCCGGTCCCACACCACCTGGTTGCTGTTGAGTTATCGACGCGAAGCCGGGCGGCTACGCCATCGTCTGGGGAACGCAGTCTGGCTGCGAGCGGTTCAAGGCAAGTCGCATGCCATTGCGGCAGCGCTCGCGCGCAACACGCGCCAGGCCGGACACTGGAGAACAGTCGGGATGAGTCAGCACGCGGGCCGGCGTGCTGAGCGTTGTTGCACGTTGACGCAACCGGTCGCGGATGTGTTGCTAAAAAAGACAGCGCGGCGCGGATCGCAGCAGGCACAGTCGCCCCAAGCCGACGCGCCGCGCCCGACGCCTCAAATGATCGACGCGCCCAACGCAAACGCCTTTTGCAGAAAATTGGCCGTCTTCGCAGGCGCCGCTTCCATGCGTGAGGCCAGCGACAAGCGGATCGAAATCGCGTTGCCGAGCACGTCGGTATACGCAACGCCTTCCACGCGTATCTGACACACGGAAGCCGGCACCAGCGACACCCCGAACTCCGCCGCGACCAGGTTCACCACGGACGAGAGCTGCGGCGCCTGTTGCCCGGCGATCGGCTCGAAGCCCGCCTCCCTGCACGCGCCCACGATCACATCGTGCAGCGTGGGGCTCGCTTCTCGCGGCAGCATCACGAACGGGTCTTCGGCCAACGCGGAGAGGGGGATTCTGCGTTTCTTCGCGAGACGATGCGTGGCCGGTAAAACGACGCGCATCGGCTCGATTGCAATGTGATGGAATTGCACGCCCGCAGGCGACTGGCTGCCGAGGCGCACGAACGCAACATCCACGCGGCCGTCGCCCAGATAGGCGAGCAGTTGCGCCGTGTTGCCCTCCGCGAGCGTGAGCGTGACATTCGGATAGTCCTGCCGATAAGCGCGAATCAGCTTCGAGACAACCGGGTTGAACGCAGCGGACCCGGTGAAGCCGATGTTGAACTGCCCGATCTCACCGCGCCCCGCGCTCTGCGCTTTTTCGACCGCAAGGCGCGTGTCGTAAAGAATGCGCTGCGCGTCGACGGCGAATGCCTCGCCCGCCTCCGTCAACACGACGCCGTGGCCCGTGCGGCGAAACAGCCGCACGCCGATTTCGGATTCGAGCGCGTGAATCTGCTGGCTGAGCGGCGGCTGGCCAATGCCGAGTCTTTCGGCCGCACGCGTGACGTTGCGCTCCTCGGCGACCGCAAGAAAGTAGCGGATATGACGCAGTTCCATGCGGTATCTGTAAAACCTATTTCAGTAAGACGAGATAGATATTGGACAGTATATCAGCGCTGCGACAAAATATCGCCATCGCGCAGTCCGCGTCCTATAAGTCTTCCCCGCAATACAGAGCTTTCATCTTCATGACGATGAGGGCGGGACGAGCCGCGCCGGCCGGGGCGCGCGGCACTGCGCCGTTGTGTTCATTCAATGAGGTGAAGGGGTCTACTGTGGCTGATACATTAAAAAAACCGAGGCCGGAATTCCGGAACATCGGTATCGGGCAGATATTGACGGCGTATCGCCTGCCTCTGGCGGGTCGCGTGTCGATCCTGCATCGCGTGAGCGGCGGCCTGCTGTTCGTCGCGTTGCCGTTCCTGCTGTACCTCTTCGACCAGAGCCTGACCTCCGAGCTGAGCTTCGAGGGCTTCAAGGCGTTTTTCTCCAACATCATCGTCAAGCTCATCGTGCTGGTGCTCGGCTGGGCCTACATGTTCCATTTCTGCGCGGGCGTGCGCCATCTGCTGATGGACACCAACCACGAAGCAGTCACCAAAGAGAAAGGCAGGCAGACCTCGATCGTCGTGTTCGTCGTGTCGTCGCTGCTGACCCTCGCCTTCGCGCTCAAACTCTTCGGAGCATTCTAAAAACATGGCAGCCCCTAACCGAATCGGCTCGAAGCGCCTTGTCGTCGGCGCGCACTACGGTCTGCGCGACTGGCTCGCGCAACGCCTCACCGCCTGCGTGATGGCCATCTACACGGTGATCCTGCTCGCGTGGTTCTTCGTCGCGCGCGATTTCTCCTACGAAGGCTGGGCCTCGATCTTCGCCACCCAGTGGATGAAGCTCGCCACCTTCGTCACGCTGCTCTCACTCTTCTATCACGCGTGGGTCGGCATCCGCGACATCTGGATGGACTATGTGAAGCCCGTTGGCACGCGTCTGCTGCTGCAGGCGCTGACGATCGTCTGGCTGCTCGCGTGCGCGGGCTACGCTGCGCAGATTCTCTGGAGAGTGTAAAAGCATGGCTGCAATCAAGAATAGCCTGCCGCGTCGCAGGTTCGACGTGGTGATCGTCGGCGCGGGCGGCTCGGGTATGCGCGCGTCGCTGCAACTGGCGCGCGCCGGTCTGTCGGTGTGCGTGCTGTCCAAGGTGTTCCCCACGCGCTCGCACACGGTGGCCGCGCAAGGCGGCATCGGCGCCTCGCTTGGCAACATGAGCGAGGACAACTGGCACTACCACTTCTACGACACGATCAAGGGCTCGGACTGGCTCGGCGACCAGGACGCGATCGAGTTCATGTGCCGTGAAGCGCCGAACGCCGTCTACGAACTCGAACACTTCGGCATGCCGTTTGACCGCAACGCGGACGGCACCATCTACCAGCGCCCGTTCGGCGGCCACACCGCGAACTACGGCGAGAAGCCCGTGCAGCGCGCCTGCGCCGCGGCCGACCGTACCGGCCACGCGCTGCTGCACACGCTGTACCAGCAGAACGTCGCGGCGAAAACGCAGTTCTTCGTCGAATGGATGGCGCTCGACCTGATCCGCGACGCCGAAGGCGACGTGCTCGGCGTGACCGCGCTCGAAATGGAAACGGGCGACGTCTACATCCTCGAAGGCAAGACCACGCTGTTTGCCACGGGCGGTGCGGGCCGCATCTTCGCGGCGTCGACCAACGCGTTCATCAACACCGGCGACGGCCTGGGCATGGCCGCACGGTCGGGCATCGCGCTGCAGGACATGGAGTTCTGGCAGTTTCACCCGACCGGCGTGGCCGGCGCGGGCGTGCTGATCACCGAAGGCGTGCGCGGCGAAGGCGGCATTCTGCGCAATTCGAACGGCGAGCGCTTCATGGAGCGCTACGCGCCCACGCTGAAGGATCTGGCGCCGCGCGACTTCGTCTCGCGCTCGATGGACCAGGAAATCAAGGAAGGCCGCGGCGTCGGTCCGAACAAGGACCACGTGCTGCTGGACCTGTCGCACATCGGCGCCGAGACGATTATGAAGCGTCTGCCGTCGATCCGCGAGATCGCGCTGAAGTTCGCCAACGTCGACTGCATCAAGGAGCCGATTCCGGTGGTGCCGACCATCCACTACCAGATGGGCGGCATTCCGACGAACATCAACGGCCAGGTGGTGGGCACGCCCAGGGGCCACGAGGAAGTGGTCAACGGCTTCTACGCGGTGGGCGAATGCTCGTGCGTGTCGGTGCACGGCGCGAACCGCCTGGGCACGAACTCGCTGCTGGACCTGGTGGTGTTCGGCCGTGCGGCGGGCAATCACATCGTGAAGCACGTGAAGGAGCTCAAGGAGCACAAGCCGCTGCCGGCCGATGCGGCGGACTTCGCGCTCTCGCGGCTGGCGAAGCTGGAGAGCTCGTCCTCGGGCGAGTACGCGCAGTCGGTGGCCAACGACATCCGCGGCACGATGCAGAAACACGCGGGCGTGTTCCGCACCTCGGCGCTGCTGGCCGAGGGCGTCGAGGCGATCCGCGAAGTGGCGGCGCGGGTCGACAACATCCATCTGAAGGACAAGTCGAAGGTGTTCAACACGGCACGCGTCGAGGCGCTGGAAGTGGCGAACCTGATCGAGGTGGCCCGCGCGACGATGGTGTCGGCCGAGGCGCGCAAGGAAAGCCGCGGCGCGCACGCGCAGAACGACTTCGAGCATCGCGACGACGAGAACTGGCTGCGCCATACGCTGTGGTTCAGCGAGGGCGACCGCCTCGACTACAAGCCGGTGCACATGCAGCCGCTGACGGTCGAATCGGTGCCGCCCAAGGCGCGGACCTTCTAAGCCACAGAGCAAAGGAATTCTGAAATGGCCAAGCGTACATTTGAAATCTACCGCTACGATCCGGACAAGGACGCAGCGCCCCGCATGCAGACGTACGAGATCGAGATCGACTCGCACGAGCGCATGCTGCTCGACGCGCTGGTGAAGCTCAAGGCGCTGGACGAGACGCTGTCGTTCCGCCGCTCGTGCCGCGAAGGCGTGTGCGGCTCGGACGCAATGAACATCAACGGCAAGAACGGGCTGGCGTGCCTGACGAACCTGAACGAGCTGCCGCAGAAGATCGTGCTGCGTCCGCTGCCGGGGCTGCCGGTGGTGCGCGACCTGATCTGCGACTTCACGCAGTTCTTCAACCAGTACCACTCGATCAAGCCGTACCTGATCAACGACACGCCGCCGCCGGAGAAGGAGCGTCTGCAGTCGCCGGAAGAGCGCGACGAGCTCGACGGGCTGTACGAGTGCATTCTGTGCGCGAGCTGCTCGACGTCGTGCCCGAGCTTCTGGTGGAATCCGGACAAGTTCGTGGGCCCGGCGGGTCTGCTGCAGGCGTACCGCTTCATTGCCGACAGCCGCGACCAGGCCACGGGCGAACGGCTCGACAACCTGGAAGACCCGTACCGGCTGTTCCGCTGCCACACCATCATGAACTGCGTCGACGTCTGCCCGAAGGGATTGAACCCGACCAAGGCAATCGGCAAGATCAAGGAATTGATGGTTCGGCGTACTGTTTGACACGCAGCACCGTTGCTTCAGCTGGGGTCTCGCTCTGAGGCTCCAGCATCTTCTCTTCTGCATGACGTCCCCCAAGCGCGGAACACATCTGCGTTCTGATTCTCCTTCGCATTACCGTGACCGGCGTCCGCGATTTTTTGATTCGCTTAATTAGTCGCCGCGCGTCGGGATATGTCACGACATGATCCAATCGGAATAGGCGCGTCCGCTGCCGCGTGACGTTGCCGGCAGGTCGAGCCGCTGCGCATTCTCTGTTACAAAAAATTCCCTCCGAGGCATTTGGTAAGACCTAAATTGCATGGGCATTCACTCGGCCGGTGGTGACCGGCAGCAGAAGGAAGTCGTAGCCGATGCGCTGGCGGTCTCCAGCGCTCGCGGCCTGCAATGGTCGAAGCGGTAGTAAGTCTGGCGAACAGAACATGCTGAACAAGAAGCGCCGCTGCTGTCGTTGCCACACCTGCAAGCAGGCGCAATCTCCCCAAGTCGCTTAGCAACCGCCAGCGTGCTATCGGTCTGCCCGTCACAGGCCGCTTATGGAGGAGGAGTCTTCTATGTCCTGCAACAAGCCTGGTGTACTTCTGTTCGGCATACCGTTCGCCCTTGCATTGACGGCCAGCACGACGGGCTGGGCCGCGCCGGTTCTGGCGTCGGGTCCGAGTCCGTTTGCCAGTTGCAACATCGGCGGACCCGGCACCAACTACGTGAATGCCGAGGTCGAGCCGTGGCTCGCCGTGAATCCGGCCAACCCTTCGAACCTGATTGCCGTATGGCAGCAGGACCGCTGGTCGAACGGCGGCGCTCACGGTCTGGTGGCGGCCGCTTCGTTCGACGGCGGCCAAACGTGGAAAGAAACTCCGCAGCCGTTCACGATGTGCGCGAACGGCCTGCCGTACGAACGGGCGTCCGACCCGTGGGTGTCGATCGGACCGGACGGCACCGCCTACTCCGTGTCGATCTCGTTCAATCAATCGAACAACAACAATGCCGTCGGCGCGGCGGTGTCGAAGGACGGAGGTCAAACGTGGGGCAACCTGCGCGTGCTCATCGCGGATAACGAACCGTCGTTGCAGTTCTTCAACGACAAGGAGTCGGTGACCGCGAATCCGGTTCGCGCAGGTGTCGCGTATGCGGTCTGGGACCGGCTCGAACTGCCCAACGGCAACCCGTATGCGAACCTGCACACGGCGGCGTTCCGCGGCCCCTCCATGTTCTCGAAGACCACGGACGGCGGCCTGACCTGGAGCACGCCGTCGGTCATCGTGAACGTGCCTTCGCGGCAGCAGACCATCGGCAATCAGATCGTGGTCAACTCGCAAAACGGGACGCTGTATAACTTCTTCGACCTGATCAGCCCACCGTTCTCGAAAGCGGCGGGCAAGGTTGCATTCATCAAGTCGACGGATGACGGCCTTACATGGACCAACCCGCGCATCATCTCCGGTCTGCAAACGGTGTCGGTCACCGACCCTAACACCGGCGAACCGGTGCGCACGGGGGATATCATTCCCGAGCCCGCAATCGACCCGGCAACGGGTCAGCTGTACGTCGTCTGGCAGGATTCGCGTTTTAACGGAGGCCAGTACGATGAGATCGCGCTGTCTACATCCACGGACGGCGGCCAGACCTGGAGCGCACCGGTGCGCGTCAATACGCCCTCTGGAAAGCCGGCGTTCAACCCGAGCGTTCGCGTCAATTCAGCGGGAACGGTGGCCGTCACTTACTACGATTTCCGCACGCTCCAGGCAGGCGATACGTCGACGCTGCCAACCGACTATTGGCAGACCACGTCGACGGATGGCGGCAAGAGTTTTGGCGCAGAACTGCATGTGGCCGGCCCGTTCGACATGAAGACGGCGCCGAACGCGGAGGGCTTTTTCGTTGGTGACTACCAGGGGCTGGACGCGCGGGGAACGGCTTTCGTGCCGCTGTTCGTGCAGACCAACTCGGGTAACACGGCCAACCGCACGGACGTGTTCGCGGCGCCGTAGTGAGTGAAGCCAGCGCTCGCGCTTCGGCCTGAACGCCATGGCATGTCCGGGCGTTCAGGCAAGGCATGCCAGCGGCGCTTACAGATAGCTGCAGACGTAGTCGAGCGTTTCGATCACCTCGATGTCGAAGCGGCTCTTGCCGGGCACCGAGAACGACTCGCCCGCGCGGTAGGTTTTCCACTCGTCGCTGCCTTTCAGGCGGATGCGGCACTGGCCCGCCTGCACTTCCATGAGTTCGGGCGCGTCGGTGCCGAAATTGAGCGTGCCCGGCAGGATCACGCCCAGCGTCTTGCGGCTGCCGTCTGCGAACAGGACGGTGTGCGAGACACACTTGCCGTCGAAGTAGACGTTCGCGCGTTTGATAACGGAGACCTGATCGAATTGCGTTGCAGCCGTCATGGCGGTGTTCCTATGAGTCGTCGTGAAGGGATGCGTGGGCGCCGCGTCGCGGCGGCTCCGCTGTGAGCGATCTGCGCCGACCGTTTATGGGAGCGAGGCGGTCGGGCGCGAACCCGCCATCATACAGGCGCGCAAGGCCGTGGCACGCCAGCGGCGCGGCGCCGGCGCTCAATCGGCCGGAAGCCACCGCCCAGAACGGGGACACGTGCTCACCGCTTCGCCGTTCAGCAGAACCTGCTCAGTACCCGCTTGCAAGCTCTGTGACGTAGCCACGTCGAATTCGATGTTGAGCGCACGAGCCACATGGGCGCTTTCGATGCGCAGTTCCCACGTCAGGAAGATCTGCACGCACTCGGAATTCAACGTGAAGTCCTCCGCGTCGAAAACGCTGCTGCCGCGCCGGACTACACCGTGGGGCTGGCCGGTGTCGAAGATCACAGCCGTGCCGCGTCGCAACGGAATGCGCTCGCCCGTGGACGCGAAATGCAGGTCGAAGCCCTGGTCTTCGGTAAGAAAGAGATTGCAGAAGGCGGCGCCGCCATACTGCCCGGCGTCGTGGTGATACCGCGCGCCTCGGCAGGCCATCAAGGCCACGTCGCTCGTGACGAGCACTTCCGGCAGTCCGAGCGAGCGAGTCCAGTCCGACATTGCCTGCACGCAGCGGGTGTAATCCGGCCAACGCACGCGGGTTCGCGCAAAAGGCATCGCCTCCACGTCGCCCGCTTCCAGGTCCATTCGTGACGACGTTTCCCTGTCCCAGTCCAACAGCACGCGCTGCGGTGGCATGGGTATGTCGACGACGCCCGACAGCACGACCTCGCTCACGCGCCGGCTGCGGATGGCCTCGCCGCTCGAGTAACACGAGATGAGCATGTCTGGTGCGCGCAAAGGTTCAGAACTGTTTGGAGGACGAATGATCCGCTATTGTAGTCGGTGTGAGCGCCGCGCGGAGTGGGGCTTGGGGCTTGGGG
>NZ_JAEUAV010000033.1 GCF_019511605.1 Paraburkholderia phenoliruptrix
ACAGGACCGTGAAACGACTCCACGCCGATGATAGTGCGGATTACCCGTGTGAAAGTAGGTAATCGTCAGGCTCCCCAGCAGTGACCGCAACCCCACCCCGCAAAGGTGGGGTTGCGGCGTTTACGCGAGAGAAAAACGCCCGCCGCACCGCACACCGTCCTCGCATCGCGAGAGACTCAGTTCGCGACTGCAAATCTTCGATGTGCCCGTGAAGCGCCGGCACCATCAGTGTGATTGGGTGCAACCTACTGGGCGGTCCGCTCATATCTCAAGATTTACAACGCAACCGCACCGTCGGATCGACTGTCTCAGCAACTGGAAGCGGCAAAACGGACCGCTTATCCGCGCCGTTAATCAGGGCGCATCTCGCCACGCCACGGAAACGCGGCTAACACCTCGCGAATCCCCGTATCGAACGCCGTGCGTCGGCCAATGCCAAGCAGCTCCAGCCGTTCCGACGCAAGATGGCAATTGTGGGGGCGAGGCGTCGCATCAGTCGGCGCATGTTGCGGGGTGAGCCGCGCGTCGAGGTTTAGCGCTTCGGCAAGGCGCATGGCTATCTCGTACTTGGTCATCGGTTCGTCGCCTGACCAATGCACGATGCCGCGAATCGCGTTACCCTCGACATGACGCTCGAGCATTTGCCGGATCACGAATGCAACGTCCGGCGTGAAGGTCGGATAGCGAATCGCCCACGCGTCCATGTTAGCGGCTTTGCCTTGTACCGCAACGGACGCGGCGATCGCCGGCACGAGGCTGGTTACGGCAGATTCTGCCCAATCGACGATAGGTCCATACAGCAGCGGCAAGCGCAGCACACAGCCGAAGTCGGTCGCGCCGGTCAACGCGCGCTCGCCTTCCAGCTTGCCGCGTCCATATGCATTGAGCGGCGCAGGCTCAGCGTCCGGCCGATAGGGCGGCCGACTGCCGTCAAACACATAATCGGTGGAAATGGACAGCGTCCATGCCCCGCGCCGATGCGCCGCAGCTGCGATTGCACGGACCGCATCCACATTCAGTGCGCGGGCCAATTCAGGGTGACGCTCGCACACATCCGGCCGACGTTCTGCAGCAGCAACCACGAGCGCATTAGGCGCTTCACGTTCGACAAATTCCTCGACCGCCCGCGAGTCGCGCACATCGAGCGCAACAGTATTCGACGCAGGGCGAGTGAATGCTGTGCCCACGACCTGCCAGGCCGGCTGCTTGGTCAGTTCGTTCATAACAGCGCGACCAAGCAAACCTGAAGCTCCTATCACGGCGACCTTGAACATGATCGCGTCGCCTAACGCGCCACGCTACCGGAGGAGCCACCGCTGGCGGCGCCTGCATCGGCCGACGCGCGTCGCTGCACGTCCTTGACGGTATAGCCCGCGTCCTCAATGGCGGCCTTCAGTACGTCGACCGCTTGCGTTGACTCGACCGCGACGCGGCCCGCCTCGAGATCGACCTGAACATTGGCCGCTTCGTCATGCTCGCGGACGGCGTTCGTGACTGCTGCCACGCAATGCTGGCAGCTCATACCTTCAACGTGAAATTCAGTCTTCATCGGAATTGCCTTTGGAAATGACCGCTGCTGAGTTGAATTATGCCTGCAGGAGCGGAATTTAAGTGGCTGACCTTCCCATCATGGGAAGGTGTACGATCGAGGCAGTCAGGAGAACATGGTTATGAATATTGGTGAAGCGGCCCGCGCGTCGGGCGTCACGGCAAAGATGATTCGCTACTACGAAAGCGTGGGACTGCTCACGGCGAAAGGCCGCACGAGCGCCGGCTATCGAGTTTACGGCCCGCAAGAAGTCCATTCATTGCGGTTTATCCGTCAGGCGCGCCGACTTGGTTTTCTCGTGGAAGATATCAGGCGGTTGTTGGCGCTGTGGCATGACCGCACGCGCGCGAGCGGGGAAGTGAAGGCGATCGCGCTGGATCATGTGGCAGACCTCGATCGGCGCATCGCCGAACTCACGGAAATGCGAGACATATTGGCGCACCTCGCTGCCCATTGTCACGGCGATGATCGCCCGGAGTGCCCGATCATCGAACGACTCGCCGACGCTGAATTGCTGACCGGGGGCGAAGGCAGCAGTTGCCATAGACCGTCGTCGTCGTGAATTGCAATGCACCGCTTGGAACGTTCTGCTGCAGCCGTCGCGATGCACCTGAATTGTGCGACACGCGGAGCGCGGGCAAAAATCGAACGGTCGTGAGCTGTCAACGCCAATAAAATCAATTCCTTATACGCACCATCTGTGTGCGTCATTCCAAACAGGAATGCACATCATGCGAGCATTTCACTGGCGCGGTTGCACCATCGGCCTATAATTCGGGTTAACCCTTTTACGGGAAATCCCTGATGCTAGGTCCACCGGGGATTCATTTGATCCTTGGAGAACGTCATGTTTGCATACATCCTTGAAAAGCTGAGCACGTGGTTTGAAACTGCCGAGCGCGACCGCCGTGAAGCCTACTTGGCTTCGTCGTCGGACATCGTGCAGTTGGAACAGCGTATCCGCTCGCTCGAAACCAACGGCTATTCGCTGTAAGTTTCAACAGCGGGGCAGGCCTCGTGGCCGGTGCGCTCCCGTCGCTGTGATTAGTTGTTCATTGTAAAGCCCCGTAATTGCGGGGCTTTGTCGCATCTGGACGCCCCTTATTCGCAGTTGGGCGCCCAGACACTGGAGTTGGCGAAGATCGACTAGCTTCCGGACGTATGTCGCGGTAATGTAAGGCGTTGTCCGCGCAACGCGGCTTTTCGACTTAACCGGTCCGCTCATGTCTCCAATTCGCACGTTCAAACGCTCGGCGGCCGTCGTTGCCCTTTCTTTGCTCGCGACCTGCGCCACGTCGAGCGTTTTCGCCGCGTCGAGCAATACGCGCAAACCCGTCATTCTCGACACTCAGAGCGGCATCAGCGACGGCCAGAGCGGCACTGTGCTGCAGACCGCGCCGCTCTCCCGCCAGCCCATCGTCGAAGCGCAACCGATTGCGACACCTGCCGAACTCGCGCCGAATTCATCGGTGCCGATCGTTGTCGCGCCTTATATCGAACTGCCTGGCGGCGGCGCCACGCTCCCGCAACAGCCGCAGCCAGGCCATGCGCCGCACTACCGGCAATAGCGTGCCTCAACGACCGCTATCTACAGGCCAACGCCAACGTCCATAAGCACGCTGGAGCACCCGGCCTCCCATGCCCGTTGCGCTTTCCGACGATTCGGGTTTGGGCGCATGGCGCGCGCCCGGTCGAAAGACGACAATCGTCCAGCGGTTTGTCGCGCCCAAAGCGGCGCCTAGGTGGCCGGCTCGGCCATCGCACGGAACGAAAACACAACAAGGAGACGTCAATGTTCTCTCACTGGATGCGGCGTGCTGCCGGCGTCTTCGCCGTGCTTTTCGCCGCTGCCGTGCCGCACGGCGTAGCGTTCGCCAAGGACACACCTGAAAAGCCGGCGTTGACCCTGGCCGTCGGCGGTTTGCCTGGGCTTTACTATTTGCCCGTGCTGGCGGCGCAACAGTTGGGCTATTTCAAGGACGAAGGTCTCGAAGTCACGCTAGAAGATTTCGCAGGGGGTTCAAAGGCGCTGGAGGCGGTGGTAGGGGGCAGCGCGGATGTCGGCGCCGGTGCGTTCGAGCATACGCTGTTCATGCAGGCCAAGGGCCAGCGATATCGGGCATTTGCGTTGATGGGCCGAGCGCCGCAGATCGCGGTTGCAGTATTGACGTCGAAAGCCGACAAGATCAGAACGCTCGCGGATTTCAAGGGGGCGAAAGTGGGCGTGAGCGCGCCGGGTTCTTCAACGGATCTGGTTCTTACGGTCGCATTGCGCAAGGCGGGCGTGCAGAGAAGCGATATCGCCGCGATTGGCGTGGGCAGCGGCGCCACGGTACTGGCGGCGGTCGGCAACGGCCAGATCGACGCACTCTCCAACGTGGACCCTATGATGACCAAGCTCACGCGCAGTGGTGCGATCAAGGTGCTGGTGGATACGCGCACGGTGAAGGGCACGCAGGAGGTGTTCGGCGGAACGATGCCGGCCGCCACGCTGTACGCTCCGGAGAGCTTCATCCAGAAATATCCGAAGACGACGCAGGCGCTCGCCAATGCAATCGTGCGTGCAGATCATTGGTTGCAGACCGCGAGCGATGCGGACTTGCTGAAGATGGTACCGCCGGCGTACCTGCTCAACGATTCCGCGTTGTACGTGGAGGCTTTCCACAACGTACGCGACGCCTACTCTCCGGACGGCCTGATGCCCGCCGACGGACCGGCGACTTCACTGCGTGCGCTGGCGTCGTTTGATAATCGGCTCGACCCAAAGAAGATCGACCTGAACGCAACCTACACCAACGACTTCGCCCGCAAGGCCGCGGCACAACTCAAGTAACAGCGCGATGAGAGCGCGCCTCTACCGGCGCGCGTCTTTTGCGCGATTTCAATCGCCGCGGTATTCCACCTTGAACTGCGCGGCTCTGTCCTCGCCGAGCGCTTTTACGATCCACGGCATCTGCTCTTTGAGCATTTTGGGCAGCGTGTACGGCGGATTAAGAATGAACATGCCGCTGCCAAATAGACCAAAACCGTCCGCCGGCGGATTGCTGACGGTCAGGCTGACATGCAGCCAATTGCGCTCTTGCAGCTTTTTCAACTGCTCGGGAAAGCGTTGCGATTCCGGGCGCTTCACCTGCGGATACCAGACCGCGTAGGTGCCGGTTGGGAAACGTTTCAGACTTTCTTCGACGCAACGAAGCGTGCGTGCATAGTCGCGCTTGTCCTCGTATGACGGATCGAGCAAAACCAGTGCGCGGCGCGGCGCGGGCGGGAGCAAGGCGAGAATGCCGTCGAAGCCGTCACCCGCGTACAGCATTGCGCGACGGCCTGCATCGCGGAAATTGTGCCGGAGCACGTCGATTTCCGTGCTGTGCAGCTCGAACAGACGCATCCGGTCCTGCTCGCGCATTTGTCGCCAGGCGATATACGGCGAACCGGGGTAGAAGCGTAACTGGCCGTCGGGATTCAGTGCAGCGACTTCGTCGACATATTCGGCGAACAGCGGCGGCAGGTCGTTGCGTTCCCACAGCCTGGCGATGCCGGTCTGGAATTCGCCGGTCTTTACCGCGTAGCCTTCCTGCAGCGAGTAGACACCTGCACCGGCGTGCGTGTCGATATACCAGTAGGCTTTGTCCTTCTGACCGAGGTAGCGCAGTAGCTGCAACACGACCGCGTGTTTGAGAACGTCGGCGTGATTGCCTGCATGAAAGGCGTGGCGATAGCTGAGCATATGAGGAGACGCTGAAAGAGGGCGTGCTGTTGCTGGCTGGAACGGGCGATGCGCAGGTAACTGGGCGCGCAGCGCGGCAAAGACAGTCGCTATACAGCGCGGTCGCGTATTGTACGCGACGTAACGCAACATAACGCGACGCGCCCAGCTGCGTCCAGCCGCGTCGAGCCGCGTCGAGCCGCGCCGGGCCCACCGAATCGACCCGCAAGCCGAGTCCGGCAGGGTGCGGGCCCGAGCCGAAACTATCAAGCGCCCCGGCGTCACCTCCACACCAGTTGGCGCGCGCCCCTGGCAGCACGATTCTCCCTCGGCCGCAACCAGTTCCCCGAAGCGGCGTCAGTCGTGCGCGTCGCCAATAATGCCTTCGATACGCTCCTTGAGCTCCGGCGTGATCTTATCGGCGACATCGGCGGACTTCATGTTCTCGGCGATCTGCTCGACGCGCGATGCGCCCGTAATCACCGTGCTGACATGCGGGTTCTTCAGAATCCAGGCGATGGCGAGCTGACCCACCGTGCAGCCCAGTTCGTCCGCCACCTCGCCGAGCTTGCCGACCACATTGTTCTTGCCGACGTCGGTTACCTGTTTGCGCAACCAGTCATAACCCTGCAACTGCGCGCGGCTGTCCGCTGGTACGCCATTGCGGTATTTGCCGGTCAAAAGGCCGGACGCCAGCGGACTCCAGGTAGTCAGGCCAAGACCGATGTCGTCGTAAAGACGCTTGTATTCCTGCTCCACGCGCTTGCGATGAAACAGGTTGTACTGCGGCTGCTCCATCACGGGTTTGTGCAGATGGTGACGCTCGGCAATCTCATAAGCGGCGCGAATTTCGTCAGCGCTCCATTCGGACGTGCCCCAGTACAACGCCTTGCCGCGCGTGATCATGTCGCTCATTGCCCATACCGTTTCCTCGACAGGCGTGTTCGGGTCGGGACGATGACAGAACACCAGATCGACATAATCGAGCTGCAGACGTTTGAGCGACGAATCGATGGCGTTCAGCAGATACTTGCGGTTCAGTGTGTGATACTGATTTGGCGCTTCCTCGAGTCCCCAGAAAAACTTGGTGGACACCACGTAGCTCACGCGCGGCCACGCCAGTTCCTTGAGCGCCTGGCCCATGATTTCTTCAGATTTGCCGCCAGCGTAGACCTCGGCGTTGTCGAAGAAGTTGACACCCGCGTCGCGCGCGGCCGCGAGCGATTCACGCGCCGCGCGATGGTCGACCTGATTGCCGTACGTGACCCACGAGCCGATGGACAGTTCGCTGACTTGCAGGCCCGAGCGGCCTAGACGCCGATAATTCATGCAATTCTCCTGATAGTGAAGCGACTGGAATCCTGCCAGAACACCCAGTGTAAATAGATCAGGCCCGGCGTGCTTTTTAACGGCCCCCGGCACACGGTTCATGCACAATAGCAGCATTGGCCGCAGTGCAACATTCGGCCGAACGGTATAGGACGCAGCCTATGCACGCCTATGCCATTCGGCTGACTTCCCGCTGCGCGCGGCTCGTGGTCTCATTGCTCATCAACTGCATGGAGGTTCTGGATGTCGTCACTGAACACAAATCTGAATGGCAAGGTCGCGGTGGTCACCGGCGCCGCGAGCGGCATCGGCAAGCAGATTGCGTTGACCCTCTCGGCCGCCGGAGCGGCTGTGGCCATCGCCGACCTGAACCAGGAGGGCGCCAACGCCGTGGCCGAAGAAATCACGAAGGGCGGCGGCAAGGCGATCGGCATCGCCATGGACGTCACCAATGAAGACGCAGTCAATCAGGGCATAGACAAGGTCGCGGCAGAGCTGGGGTCGGTCGACATTCTCATTTCCAACGCGGGCATCCAGATTGTCAACCCGATCGAGAACTACTCGTTTGCCGACTGGAAGAAGATGCAGGCGATTCACGTGGACGGCGCTTTCCTGACCACCAAGGCAGCGCTCAAGCACATGTACAAGGACGATCGCGGCGGTATCGTCATCTACATGGGCTCGGTTCACTCGCACGAGGCTTCGCCGCTCAAGTCCGCTTACGTGACAGCCAAGCATGCGCTGCTCGGGCTTGCGCGCGTGCTCGCGAAAGAAGGCGCGAAGCACAACGTGCGCTCGCATGTCGTGTGTCCCGGCTTCGTGCGTACTCCGCTGGTCGACAAGCAGATCCCGGAGCAGGCGAAGGAGCTCAATATCAGCGAAGAAGAAGTCGTCAAGCGGGTCATGCTGGGCGGCACCGTCGACGGCATCTTCACCACGGTGGAAGACGTCGCGCAAACCGTGCTGTTCCTGTCCACTTTCCCCACTGCGGCGCTCACCGGCCAGTCCTTCATTGTGAGCCACGGCTGGTACATGCAATAAGGAGGCGCGCATGGCGCAACCCAAGCCCAAGCAGGCGCGCCTCGGTGCACCCGGCAATCAGGAAGGCGCTGGCGCCGGCGCGGCGCCTCGCACGCGCATTCAATTGCCGGGTTACGAAACCATTGCGCTCACGCTGCAGGGCGGGGGTGCGCTTGGTGCTTATCAGGCCGGCGTTTTTCAGGGACTTCACGAGGCGGGCATCGAGCCGAACTGGCTCGCGGGCATTTCCATTGGCGCGTTGAATACTGCGATTATCGCGGGCAATCCGCCGGAAAAGCGGGTCGAGCGGCTGCTGCAGTTCTGGGAGACCATCTGTCAGCCGGCATTCGGTCCGCCGCTACCCGCGTTTGTCGAGCATGCGTTCTTCAACTCGAGCGACGCGGTGCGCAAAGCGTTCACCGCAGCTCAAGCTGTCGGCGCGCTTGTCGAGGGGCAAAAGGGCTTCTTCGTGCCGCGTTTTCCTCCGCCATTGCCAACCGTTTCGGGGCCGCCTCAGGCGGCCAGCTACTACGACACGGCGCCGCTGAAAGCGACATTGGAAGCGCTATGCGATTTCGACCGCATCAACTCGCGGGAAATGCGCGTGTCCGTAGGCGCGGTCAATTGCGGCACAGGGAATTTCGCCTATTTCGACAATACGCACACCACGCTGAGGCCCGAACATTTTATGGCGTCGGGTGCATTGCCGCCGGGTTTCGCGGCGGTCGAGATTGACGGGCAATACTACTGGGACGGCGGCTTGATGTCGAACACGCCGCTTTACGAGGTGGTGCAAACCACGCCGCGGCGCGACACGCTCGCGTTCCAGGTCGATTTGTGGAGCGCGATCGGGCCGGTGCCCGACAACATCACCGACGTGCAGGGGCGCATGAAAGACATTCAGTACTCAAGCCGCACCCGGCTCGTGACCGACATGCTGCAACGCTCGCAACGGTTTCGGCGCGTGCTGCGCGAGGTGTTGGACCGCGTCTCCCCGGAGCAGCGCGACGACCCTTGGTGCAGGCTCGCCGAAGATCTGTCGTGCTCAAAGCGCTACAACGTGATTCATCTCATCTACCGGCATAAAGAGTACGAAGGCCACTACAAGGACTTCCAGTTTGGTCTGTCGACAATGCGCGAGCATTGGCAAAGCGGGCTTGACGACATCCGTCATTCGCTTTCGCAGCCGGACTGGCTTGCCATGCCGGATAACGATGCGGGCTTCGTCACGCACGACATTCATCGCGATTCGCGCTGAAAGCGGCGTTGGCAAATTCGCCAACGCAAATAGAAACGGCGCCCTCGAAGGGCGCCGTTTCTATCCAAGTTCAGCAACGCGCGTGTGAGCGCTTTGCCGAATGCTTTACTTCAACACATGCGCAATCGCGTTAGCGACGACGTCCAGATTGCGCGTGTTCAGCGCAGCCACGCAGATGCGGCCGGTGCTGACGGCATAAATGCCGAACTCTTCGCGCAGGCGGTCGACTTGCGGCGCGCTCAGGCCCGAGTACGAGAACATGCCGCGCTGTGCATTGACGAAGCTGAAGTCGCGATCCACGCCGCTTGCCTTCAGACGCTCGACGAGACCGTTGCGCATGGCGCGGATGCGGTCGCGCATTTCGGCGAGTTCCGTCTCCCACGTGGCACGCAGCTCCGGCGACGCGAGCACCGCGGCGACCACCGAGCCGCCATGCGTCGGCGGGTTCGAGTAATTGGTGCGGATCACGCGCTTGAGTTGAGACAGCACGCGCGTCGCTTCTTCCTTGCTGCCCGTGATGATGGACAGCGCACCGATACGCTCGCCGTACAGCGAAAAGGACTTCGAGAACGACGAAGAGACGAACACGTTCAGTTCCGAGGCCGCAAAAAGGCGCACGGCCGCGGCGTCTGCTTCGATATTGTCGCCAAAGCCCTGATACGCGATGTCGAGGAACGGCACCAGATTGCGCGCCTTGACGACCTCCACGATTTGCTTCCACTGGTCGACCGTGAGGTCGACGCCCGTCGGGTTATGGCAGCACGCGTGCAACACGACGATGGTGCCGGCCGGGTAGCTGTTGAGCGCGCTCAGCATGCCGTCGAAGTTCACGCCGTGCGTATGCGCGTCGTAATACGGGTACGAGACCACTTCGAAGCCCGCGGCTTCGAAGAGCGCGCGGTGGTTTTCCCAGCTCGGATCGCTAATGGCGACCTTGGCGTTCGGGTCGAGGCGCTTCAGGAAGTCCGCACCGATCTTCAGCGCGCCCGTGCCGCCCAGTGCCTGCGCCGTCACGACGCGGCCCGCCGCGATCAGCGGCGAATCGTTGCCGAGCAGCAGTTTTTGCACGGCTGCGTCGTATGCGGCGATGCCCTCGATCGGCAGATAGCCGCGCGGCAACGCTGCTTCGACACGCGCCCGTTCCGCATCGCGCACGGCGCGCAACAGCGGAATCTTGCCTTCTTCATTGAAATACACGCCAACGCCGAGATTGACCTTGGTGGGGCGCGGGTCGGCGTTGAAGGCTTCGTTCAGGCCCAGAATCGGGTCGCGGGGAGCAAGTTCGACGGCGGAGAACAGAGACATGGTGGGTGGCCAGCAGTAGTGAAAAGAGGGCGGCTACGAGCATGCAGGCCCGCGCGGGCTGCGTTTATGCAAAACGCAAGCGCCGGACGACGCGAAACGCGGGCAACTCCAAGCGAGCGCAACTTCGCATTGTAACGAATCTGAGAGCGTTTTTAGGACGACGACGTCAGTTGGCGGGCTTATTTGCTTGAAAAACAGGCAAGCGTCGCAACATGCCTGACATCGTCTGCGTTTTGCAAGCTGCGCTCTTACGCGGATCCGTTCATTCCGTCCCCGATCCGGGTTTGCGCAACCCGTTAGAATAGTTTTTTGCCCAAGGCCGTTGCCGCCCCCCATGTCCGAACAACATCTGACAGAAGCCGAAGATGCGCTCGACGAATCCAAATTCGTCCGTTTCGAAGGCTCGCCGTTTCAGCTTTATCAGCCATATCCGCCCGCCGGCGACCAGCCGACGGCGATCGACACGCTCGTCGAAGGCATCGAAGACGGTCTCTCGTTCCAGACGCTCCTCGGCGTGACCGGTTCGGGCAAGACCTTCACGATGGCCAACACGATCGCGCGCCTTGGCCGTCCGGCTATTGTGTTCGCGCCGAACAAGACGCTCGCGGCGCAGCTTTACTCGGAGTTCCGCGAGTTCTTTCCGCGCAACGCGGTCGAGTATTTCGTTTCCTACTACGACTACTATCAGCCGGAAGCTTACGTGCCGCAGCGCGACCTATTCATTGAAAAGGACTCGTCGATCAACGAGCACATCGAGCAGATGCGTCTGTCGGCCACTAAAAGCCTGATGGAGCGGCGCGACGTGGTGATCGTCGCGACCGTGTCGGCCATTTACGGTATCGGCAATCCGTCCGAATACCACCAGATGATCCTGACGCTGCGCACCGGCGACAGGCTCGGCCAGCGCGACATCATCGCGCGGCTGATCGCCATGCAGTACAACCGCAATGAAGCGGACTTTCAGCGTGGCTCGTTCCGGGTGCGCGGCGATACGATCGACATTTTCCCCGCCGAGCATGCAGAAATGGCGGTGCGTGTCGAATTGTTCGACGACGAAGTGGAAACACTGCAACTCTTCGATCCGCTCACCGGACGCGTGCGTCAGAAGATTCCGCGTTTCACGGTTTATCCGTCGTCGCACTATGTGACGCCGCGCGATACCGTCGTGCGAGCCGTGGAAACCATCAAGGCTGAGCTGCGCGAGCGGCTGGAGTTTTTCTACAGCGAAGGCAAGCTGGTCGAGGCGCAGCGCCTTGAGCAGCGCACCCGTTTCGATCTCGAGATGCTGCAGGAGCTGGGCTTCTGCAAGGGCATCGAGAACTACTCGCGGCACTTTTCCGGCGCGGCGCCCGGCGAGCCGCCGCCCACGCTGGTCGATTATTTGCCGTCGGACGCGATCATGCTGCTCGACGAGTCGCACGTGCTGATCGGCCAGTTGAACGGCATGTACAACGGCGACCGCGCGCGTAAGGAAAATCTGGTCGACTACGGTTTCCGGCTGCCGTCCGCACTGGACAACCGGCCGCTGAAGTTCAACGAATTCGAGCGCAAGATGCGTCAGGTCGTGTTCGTAACGGCCACGCCGGCCGAGTACGAGAAGAAGACCTCGGGGCAGGTGGCCGAGCAACTGGTGCGCCCGACGGGGCTTGTCGATCCGGAAATCGAGGTACGGCCCGCGCGCAGCCAGGTGGACGACGTGCTCGCCGAAATCAACGAGCGCGTCGCCGCGGGCGACCGTGTGCTGGTCACCGTGCTGACCAAGCGCATGGCCGAGCAGCTCACGGAGTTTCTCGCCGACCACGGCATCAAGGTGCGCTACCTGCACAGCGATATCGACACCGTGGAGCGCGTCGAGATCATCCGCGATTTGCGGCTTGGTACTTTCGACGTGCTGGTCGGTATCAACCTGTTGCGCGAAGGCCTGGATATTCCTGAAGTGTCGCTTGTCGCGATTCTCGACGCGGACAAGGAAGGCTTCCTGCGCGCGGAGCGCTCGCTGATCCAGACCATCGGCCGGGCGGCGCGCAACGTGAACGGCAAGGCGATTCTTTACGCCGACAAGGTGACGGACTCAATGCGCCGCGCTATCGACGAAACCGAGCGGCGGCGGGCGAAGCAGATCGCGTTCAATCTCGAACACGGCATCACGCCGCGCGGCGTGGTCAAGCGCATTCGCGACATTATCGACGGCGTGTACAACGTGGACGACGCTCGCGCCGAGTTGAAGGAGCAGCAAACCCGCGCCAAGTTCGAAGACATGTCCGAGAAGCAGCTGGCAAAGGAACTGAAGCGCCTCGAAAAGCAGATGATGGAGCACGCGAAGAACCTCGAGTTCGAGAAGGCCGCGCAAACGCGCGACCAGCTCGCGCTCCTGCGGCAGCGGGTGTTCGGCGCAAACGTCGGCGATCACGTGTCGGGTGTCGAGTAAGGTTTGGCGGGCGAACGGCGCGGGCAGTGCCGCGCCGGAAAGCTGGCTCCGCCCGCCGAGCGCGAACTGGGTCGGGAACCCGCCGCCCCGACCGGCAACCCGCGAACCCCGCCGGGAACCCGCCAACCTGACCGGGAAGCCGCCAACCTGACCGGGAAGCCGCCTACCTGACCGGGAAGCCGCCGACCCGACCGGAAACCCGCCGACCCGACCGGAAACCCGCCAACCGGACCAGAACCCGCCAACGCGACCGCGAACCCAACCAACCAGATCAGGAACCGAATACCCCAACCCTGCGCCGCGGCAATCCGACACACCCATCCCGCCCATACCACCCCAACATCCGCCAACCGCCTCTCACTCTTCATTTCTTAAGACACCCTTAAGACCCTGCTGCTACAAGGCTCGGCGTGCGTTCGTATTTGTTCCGACAGGCGAACAATGATAAACTCGCCCAATATTGAGAATGGTTCGCATTAACGTTCATTTATGCGATCTGCTTCGGTTTGTCGTCCGACGCACTGTTCCAATGGAATCCAATCGAATCGGATAAAAACAAGGAGTTTGAATGCGGATTTCTTCATTTGTGCGCGGCGGTATTGCCGCGGCGGCCGCAGTTGCGGCTTTCTCGGCAACGGCTGCGGAATACCCGATCGGCAAGCAGCAGATTCAGGGCGGCATGGAAATCGGCGCGGTGTATCTGCAGCCGATCACCATGGAGCCGGAAGGCATGATGCGCAAGGCATCGGATTCGGACATCCACCTCGAAGCCGACATCCACGCAGTCAAGAACAATCCCACCGGCTTCGCGGAAGGTGACTGGATGCCGTATCTGCAAGTGCGTTACGAGTTGACGAAAGCCGGCTCGAAAGACACGCAGAAGGGTGACCTGATGGCGATGGTCGCCAACGACGGTCCGCACTACGGCGACAACGTCAAGCTGCAAGGTCCGGGCAAATATCACCTGAAGCTGGTCGTGGAAGCGCCGATGCAGACCGGCCACATGGCGTTTGGCCGTCACGTCGATAAGGAAACCGGTGTGGGTCCGTGGTTCAAGCCGATCACGCTGGAGTACGACTTCACGTTCGCCGGCATCGGCAAGAAGGGCGGGTATTGATGTTCGCGCGTCGTCGCAGCTCGCGATCAAGCGGTGCGCGGGCACGTGGGACGAATGAGTGAATGCAGCAGGCGGCGCGGGCTTTTCATACCGCGCCGCGTTTTCTGGAAACGCCAATGAGAATCAACCGAAAGATCGCGGTTCTTGCGTCGTCGATTGTGCTGGCGGGCGCGGCGCATGCCGCTGATCTGCCCACTTTCAAGCTCGAAATGAACGACGGCAAGCTCACGCCGGCGCGCATCGAAGTGCCGGCGGGGCAGCGAATCAAGATCGAGGTGCGCAATACCGGCAAGGGCGCGGCCGAGTTCGAAAGCGTCCAGTTGCGCAAGGAAAAGGTCCTCGCTCCGGGAGCAGATTCGTTCGTGGTGATCGCGCCGCTCACGCCGGGCGAGTACAAGTTCTTCGACGATTTCCACCAGCAGGCGCAGGGCGTGATCGTCGCGAAGTAGCAGTCGCGCGCATGACGGGCGCGGGGCTCGGCTCCGCCGTCGTGCGCGACAGCAGTAGCAGAGCAGAAGGGAGTGCTTGATGGGTCAGATTCTATTCATCGTGTGGCGGGAGAGTGTCGAGGCGTTGCTGGTCGTCGGCATCCTGTACGCGTGGCTGAAAAATGGCGACGCCGATGCGCGCCGCGGTTTGCCGTACCTGTGGGGCGGCGTTGCGGCCGGCCTGATCGCGGCGGTCGCGCTCGGCGCGGCGCTGGTCGGCTTCACGGAAGTGCTGTCCGGCGACGCGCAGGACTATTTCCAGACCGCGATGGTACTGGTCGCCTGCGTGCTCATTGTGCAAATGGTGCTGTGGATGAAGCAGCACGGCCGCTCGCTCAAGCGCGACATGGAGCAGTCGCTGCAAAAGAGTCAGCGTGACTCGAACTGGTGGGGCGTGGCGGTGCTCGTCGCGCTCGCCATCGCGCGGGAAGGCAGCGAGACGGTGATTTTCCTGTACGGCCTCGGCTTCGGCCAGTCGGGCCACGTGGACACTGCGCAGATGCTCGCGGTTGCAATCGGCCTCGCGCTCGCACTGCTGACGTTCTACGTGCTGCAGCTCGGTGGCAAGATCTTCTCGTGGCGCCTCTTTTTCCGCGTCACCGAAATCATGCTGCTGTTCCTCGGCGCGGGTCTGTTCGAGACGGGCGTCGACAAGCTGATCGACAAGGAATTCCTGCCGACCATCGTCGACCAGGTGTGGAACACCTCCGCCATTCTCGACGATTCCAACACCTTCGGCTCGCTGGTCGCGACGCTCACCGGCTATCGCGCGCATCCGGCGTTGATGAACCTGATTGCGTACGCGGTGTACTGGGCGGTCGTCTATCTGCTGCTGCGGCGCGCGAATCGCAAGCCGGCACGGCAAGCCGCAGAGCGCGCAGCATGAGTACCGTCATGACCCGTCCGGGGCGTCTTGCCGCGGCAGGGCAGTGGATGCAGCGTCACGGTTCGGTGATCCGCGGCATCCAGTGGGTCGTGGTGGCGGTGTATGCGCTCCTCATCATCGTGCCGGCGGTCATGCCGCTGCCGGACGACAGCGCGCATTTGTGGAACAACCTGACGCTTGCCGCGCAGTTCGTGTTCTGGGGCATCTGGTGGCCGTTCGTGCTGCTCTCCATGGTGATGCTCGGCCGCGTGTGGTGCGGCGTGCTGTGTCCCGAGGGCGCGCTCGCCGAATTCGCGAGCAAACACGGCCGCGGCAAGGCAATTCCGCACTGGATGCGCTGGGGCGGCTGGCCCTTCGTCGCGTTCGGCATCACCACCATCTATGGTCAGATGGTGAGCGTCTACCAGTATCCGAAGGCGGTGCTGCTGGTGCTCGGCGGCTCGACGCTGGCGGCTATCGTCATCGGCCTGCTGTACGGGCGCGAGAAGCGCGTCTGGTGCAAGTACCTCTGCCCCGTGAACGGGGTCTTTTCGCTTCTGGCGCGCCTCGCGCCGTTTCACTACAAGGTCGATGAAGACGCATGGCGCCGTTCGTACAAGAACGGCGAGCACGGCCACCGCGTGATTCCGATCAATTGCGCGCCGCTCGTGCCGTTGCGCAACATGAAGGGCGCGGCCGACTGTCATATGTGCGGCCGTTGCAGCGGCCACCGCGATGCGATTGCGCTGACCTGGCGCGCGCCGTCGTCGGAAGTCGTGCAGCTCGGCGACAAGCACGCGAGCGTCTGGGACACGGCGCTGATCCTGTACGGCCTGCTCGGCATCGCGATCGGCGCGTTCCACTGGACCGCGTCGCGCTGGTTCATCGACCTCAAGATGTTCTTCGCGACGTGGCTCGTCGATCACGACATCACGTGGCCGCTCGATACCAATGCACCGTGGTTCCTCTTCACGCATTACCCTGAGCAGAACGACGTGTTCTCGTGGCTCGACGGCACCATGGTGATCGGCTACATCCTCGCGACGGCGCTCGTCTACGGCACCGTGCTGCTCATCCTGATGACGGGGGCGACGCGCATGCTCGGGCGCTTCAGCAGTGTGCGTCTGCATCACCTGACACAAGGGCTGATTCCGCTTGCCGGCGCAGGCGTGTTTCTGGGTTTGTCGGCGACCACTTTGTCGCTGCTGCGTGCGGAGCATGTGCCGTTGTGGTGGGCGTCGGACGTGCGTATCGCGATTCTGGCCATCGCCAATTTGTGGAGCGCCTGGCTCGCATGGCTCGTCACGCGCCGCTACACGGAGCGCTTCGTGCAACGCGCTCTAGCCATGCTCTGGTTCGCCGCAGCGCTCGCCGTGGTCGACAGCGCCTGGTGGCTGATGTTCTGGGGCTGGGCCTCGAAGTAAACGCTCGACCGAAAGCGAACGCGTTTTAGCAGACTTGCCGCTCGCCTGCGCTTGTCGAATGCGTGCGACACAAAAACAGAAGCCGTGAAGATGACATCGTTCATCTTCACGGCTTTTTCATTCACATGACGGGGCACGGCATGTCGTGCTCGCGTCGGCGGGAACCAAAAAAGCGGCCTGGCTGGCTGCGACGGCTGGCTTGGTGTCTGCACGAAGGGGTCTAGTTCTCACGTGCAAGCCGTCGTGGCTGGCTAATGCCCAACACCTCTCAGAGGAGGTGGTCCCCACAATACCTGGTACTGCGATCTGCTCGTTACTTGGTCAGGATCAGCTTGCCCAGACGCGTGGCGCGCAGCTGATACGTCTCGCCGTTATGCACGATGCTGACGTGACTGTGTCCTTGCAGCAAAGCCTCACTGCGCAGCACGCGCGCCGACGTTTCGGACGAGTCGTTCGCACGGCTTGCCGCAGGCCTTGCGGCGGCTGGCGCCACGGCCGCCGCGGGTTTAGGGCGGCTGGTCAACGCGGCCGCCGGGCGGCGCAGGCTGAGCGTGGAAGAGCGAGTGGTATCTGTCATTCGTCCTGGCTGTTGCTCGATTCGATGGATGAATTCTAAATGATAACCATTCCTATTTACAAGAGGCAGAAATTCATCGGATCAAGCTTTCGATAGCCGAAAGACACGGTGGGGAAAGACGCTGCTCGGGCAACGAATAATAGCCGCGCGTTGCACGCGGCAGCAGCGGTGCCGGTGCCACCGCTCTGGACAGGTTGCGACGAGGCGGCGCGACGACGGAGTGATGCAGCGGCGCGGCGACAGAGCGATGCAGCGGCGGGGTGGCGCGGCGGGGCGACGCGACGACAGAACGACGCGGCGGCAGGGCACCTCGCGACAGCGCGACGCCGCGCGAGCCGCGACGCTCAGTGCAGCGAACCCGGCTCCTGCCTTGCCTGCACGTACTGACGGATCAGGCGCACCGTGTCGATGTCGTTCTCGCGATAGGCCGACTTCACGATCTCCTGCGTCTGCACTGCGTCCTGGTCGTTCGAAACCGGCAGCGTGGTCGCGTATTCGAAGCGCAGGAACAGTTGCAGTTCGTCCGGCTGCTCGATGGTCATGGTGAGGGAGCCGCCGACGTGATCCACCGTCGGCAGGATGTCGTAGCGCACGCTCTGGCTTTCCTGCAGCGTCACGCGGTCGCGGACCGTGGCCTGGCCATAGTGCAGCTCCCGCTCGAGCGTATTGCCTTCGCGCGACAGGATCGTGCAGCTGTCGAGTCCTATCACGAACAACTGCGGCTGCTCGGCACGCAGCACGAGCCCTTCCCAAAGCTGCTCGCGGGTCATCGAGTCGACAAACGGGTTCAACGGGTCGTTGATCTGGATAAGGTGTTCGAAATTCAAGACGACAGCATCCTATGAAAGCGTTGCAAGCGCCGCAAAACAGCCGTGCCGGTGCGTTCCTGCTGCACGCCCGGCCGGCCGGCGTGCGCGAGTCATGCGACGGTCAGGCCCGAACGGATCGTGATCGAGCGCGTGAGAATCTTGTGAACTGGGCACGCATTGGCAATTTGCAAGAGGCGTTCCCGCTGCTCGTCGGAGAGCTCGCCGCGCAACTGGATCTTGCGGTCGATAGTCGAGCCTTCGTCACCGGTTTCGATGTCAAGCGTAACGTGCACTTCGTCGAGCGGCCAGCCTTTGCGTTGCGCGTACATTTTCAGCGTGACCGACGTACACGCGCCAAGACTGGACAGCAGCAACGAGACAGGCGTCGGGCCGCGATCGCCGCCGCCGAGCGATTCCGGTTCGTCGGCGAGCCACGTGTGCTTGCCGTCGTCAAAATGGACCTGATAATTCGTCGAACCAATGTGGGCGGTGACGGTGGCTTCTGCCATGCGCGCTCCTGAAAGCAGGGACGGAAATCGCCGCGCGGCGGCTGCATCGGCTGAAGTTTCGAAGCGAGCGCACGCGGCAGGAATCGCTATTGTGAACGAAGTCCGCGGCGTTTGCGCCCCGGGCGTGAGCAGGCGGCGCGCCGGCGCCCGTGTGAGGCAACGGGGAATCGCGCGCGCTTGGCCCGCGCGGTTCAGTGCGTGATCGCGCCCATTCGGCCCGCCTGATAATCGACTACCGCCTGGCGGATTTCGTCCTCCGTATTCATCACAAACGGGCCGTAACGCACGACGGGCTCCTTCAACGGCACGCCGCCAAGCAGCAACACTTCGAGCGGCTCCTCGCCGGCAGCGAGCGTCACCGAGTCGCCGTCGTCGCGAAACACGACCATCTGGCGCGCGTCGATTTCCTGGCGAGCCTCGCCTTCGCCGTAGAAGCCCTTGCCTGCGAGGCCGTAAGCGAACACGCGGTAGTTGGCGGGCACCGGCTGGCGGATCGTCGCCCCCGGCTGCAACGAAAAGTGCTGGTACAGAATGGGCGTGCGGGTTTCCACCGCCGCTTTCGTGCCGAGCGCCTCGCCTGCAATCACCTTCACGCGCACCTTGCCGTCCGCCGAGGTTGCCACCGGAATCTGCGCCGACGGCACTTCCTGGTAACGCGGCGCGATCATCTTGTCGCGGCGCGGCAGGTTCACCCACAGTTGCAAGCCGTGCACGCGTCCGCCCGTGCGCACGAACGACGGGTCGGGCATTTCGCTGTGCACGACGCCCGCGCCCGCGGTCATCCATTGCACGTCGCCGGCGTGCAGCGTGCCGGAGTGGCCGGCCGAGTCCTTGTGGCCGAACTGACCTTCGAGTACATACGTGACGGTCTCAAATCCGCGATGCGGATGGTCCGGCGCGCCCTTGGCCTCGCCGGGTGCGTAATCGACGGGGCCCATTTCGTCGAGCAGCAGGAACGGATCGAAGTCCATCAGCATGCGGGTGGGAAACGGGCGGTGGACCACGAAGCCGCCACCTTCAATGGTGCGAACGGCGGGATACGTGCGTTCGATCGTGCGTGTCGCGGTCATCAATATCACCTTGAAAATTCGGGAATAGCGTTATTTTTGAAACATGGAGCTATTATAGGGACCGTTTTTCAAGGTGCCAGCCGCCGTCACGCAATGGATTGTTCTATTACTGGAACGATAGATGAAGATCGATTCACACAACCTGAACGACCTGATGTACTTCTCGCAGGTCGTCGAACATGGCGGCTTTTCCGCCGCCGAACGCGTGCTGGGTATCTCCAAGTCGCGGCTGTCGCGCCGGCTGACGGAGCTCGAGGCGTCGCTCGGCGTGCGGCTCCTGCAGCGCTCAACCCGCAAGCTCGCACTGACCGAAGCGGGCCAACTGTTCTACCAGCATTGCCAGGCGATGCTGAGCGAAGCGCAGGCGGCGGTCAACGTCGTGCAGCAACTGCGCTCGTCGCCGCGCGGCACGGTGCGCGTGAGCGTGCCGGTCACCATCTCGCAGACCATTCTGTCGACGATACTGCCGGAGTTCATGCATCGTTATCCCGAAGTGCGCGTCGTCATGCGTGTGACGAATCGTGTCGTCGATCTGTTCGAAGATTCGATCGACGTCGCCTTGCGCGTGCGCTCCGCTCCGCCGGAAAACGCCAATATCGTCGTGCGTCCGCTGTGGCGCACGCAGCAGATGCTGGTGGGCGCGCCCAGCCTGTTGCAGCAGAACGCGCCGCCATTGCAGCCGACCGATCTGGCGCGCTTTGCAACCCTCGACGTGCCGACCAGCGACGGACGGCATGTCTACAACCTGATTGCGCCGGACGGCAGCCGTCACGTGCACGAACACGAGCCGCGTCTCGTGACCGCTGACCTCTCGACGATTCGCGAAGCGGTGCTGTGTGGCGTTGGCATAGCCGCGTTGCCCGAGATGATGTACGGCGCCCCGTTGCGCGCGGGGCAACTGTCGCCGGTCATGCCGGGCTGGACTTTTCCGGCGCCGCAGTTGTACGCCGTATTCGTCTCGCGGCAGGGGATGGTGCCGGCCGTGCGCGCGTTCGTCGATTATCTGGTCGAGATGCTCGATCCGGATGACGGTAAGCACATCATGCGGGAATGCCCAATGGGAAACGAACCCAACGTTGCGCGCAGCGCGGCGGCGGTCGCCTCCTAGCAGATCGTGCGCAGCGCGGCATCGCTTTTAGCATTGAAGCGCCGCCTGTCATGAGTACTTTCAATGGCCGTTTGCTTGAATGCGCGGGCTCACGGCGCTATATTGAAATCCCTTCGCTAAGGAGTCTCTTATGCGAAAACTCATGGCCGCTATCATAGCGAGCCTGATAGGGCTGACCGCGCTGTCCGTGTCGAGCACGGCTGTCGCATGCGGTGATCCGAGCCAGCAGTCTTCGACCAATGGCAAATGATCCCGCCGCCCGAAGGCGCCGCGCGCGCACAAAAAAAGGCCTTCATCTGACGATGAAGGCCTTTTACTTTTCAGCCCCTGTTTCAAGGGCTTTTCTTCGTTTCGTGAAGCCGGCGCACTTACGCCGCGCGCAGTACCGCGCGTATTACTTGCCCTTGGGCTGCGTGACGAAACCAATCTTCGTCAGGCCGCCTGCCTGCGCCGCCGACATCACCTGCGCGACCTTTTCGTAAGGCACTTTGCGATCTGCATCGAGGTGCAGTTCAGGCTGCGGATTGGCCGCCGCGGCCTCTGCAATTTTCGCGCTCAACTGCGCTTCGTCGACCTTCTTGTCGTTCCACAGCACGTTGCCGTCGGCGTCGACCGCGACGGTCACCTGAGCGGGCTTGGTGTCTTCCTTCTGACTGCTTGCATGCGGCAGATCTATTTTCACCGCGTGGCGGATCACCGGAATCGTGACCATGAAAACGATCAGGAGAACCAACATGACGTCGACGAGCGGCGTCATGTTGATTTCGTTCATCAGGCCGTCGTCATCGTCGCCGGAGAAAGGGCTCATTGCCATCTGTGTGCCTCGTCGTTCAGTTGGCGCTTCAGTTGACGCGCGTCGCGAGACGCAGGCCGTCGCGCTTGGTCGACGAAAGGCGCGCGCCCGTCACGAAGAATGCATGCAGACCATGCGCGAAGCGGCTCAGCTTGGCGACGATGGCCTTGTTTGCACGCGTCAGCGCGTTGTAGCCGAGCACGGCCGGAATCGCAACGAAGAGACCGAATGCGGTCATGATGAGCGCTTCGCCGACCGGACCGGCCACCTGATCGATCGACGACTGGCCGCTTGCGCCGATCGCAAGCAGCGCGTGATAGATGCCCCACACGGTGCCGAACAGACCCACGAATGGCGCCGTACTGCCGATCGACGCGAGAATCGCGAGGCCGCTCTGCATGCGCGCGACGCTTTCGTCCATGGTGTCTTTCAGGCAGCGCGTCACCCAGTCCGACACGTCCATGCGGTCGTGCAAATGCGGCTGCGTCTGATGGTGATGATCCGCCGCTTCCTGGCCGGACAGTGCGAGCGCGAGGAACGGGTTGTCCTGCGGGGTGGAGGAGCCGGCGCCGAGCTTCTCCACGCCGTCGGCCAGGTCGTCCGAGTGCCAGAACGCCTGCTCGGCGTTCTTCGTGAGGCGGTTCAGGCGCACCACGTTCCAGCCTTTCACGACGATCACGCTCCACGACAGCACCGACATCACCAGCAAGGCGAGCGCGATACCGCGCGTGACGAAATCCCCTTGCGCCCACACGTGCGCCAATCCGTAGTTTTGCATTGCAATTCCTTTATTTTGAAATCCGCTTCAATCTTCGAGATTGAAGTTGTAAGGCTGTGTATAAGCGGCCCGAACGGGCTGGCCGTCCTCCAGATAGGGCTTGCACGCGCTGGCATGCGCGGCGGCGAGCGCGGCGTCGTCCAGACGGCTGAAGCCGCTGCTCTTTTTCAATTCGATATTCTCGAGCTTGCCGGTCAGACCGACCACGAACTTCACGTACGCGGTGCCGGTTTCGCCACGGCGGCGCGAGAGCGCCGGGTAGTCGGGCTTCGCAATGTTGCAGTCGAGGTGCGAGACATTTTTCGGCGCGGTGATTTCCATTGTCTGACGACCGATGGCTGGCGCAGCCGGCGCTGCGGGCGGCGCCGCGGGAGCGGGCGGCGCAGCCGGGGCCGGTTCTGCCGCGGTGACGGGCGTCGGCGAAGGCGCGGGCGCTTCGCGCAACGGTGCAGGCGTGGGCTTGAGCGCCGGCTTCGGCTGGAGCTTCGGTTTGCTGCGCACCGGCGGGGTGGGCGTGGGCGGTGGCGGCGCGACCGACTGCACAGCAGCGGGCGCCGCAACTGGCGCGGGCGGCAGCAGTTGCGCGGTCATTACGCGCGACTCGAGCGCCGGCTGCACCGGCTCGTGGCGCAGCGTCAGGATCACGGCGAGCAACGCGACGTGAACCGCCGCAACCATGGCGGTCGCGGTCAGGACGCGGGGATTCATTCGGGTGGACGAAGCCGGCGCGGCGCCGGCTGCAATGGTATGCGAAGCCTGCATGTTAGCGTGGCGGCGTGCTGTCGACGCAGCACGCCAGACAAAACATCGTCATGTTCGGAAGATCAGCAGCGATATACACAATGTGGTCACGAAACCAATCAGCAGTTCCATCTCAAGCTCCTCAGGTGGACGAGCGGTAGCTGGCTGGTAGCAATACTGGCTTGCTGACGGCAGTGGGTTAAGCAAACAGCGCTGGGTCGGCGCTAAACAGACTGTAGGACACAGACAGCAGCAGCGGCAAACCTGAAGCAGCGGCGCACGGGCGACTGCGCCACGAGCGGCTGTGTTTATGCCGCCTTGCGTTCGTAAAACGTTACCGGCACGGCCTGCTGATGATGCTCGAAGCCGCAGCGGGTTGCACACACGCCGCTTTGCATCATGACGTCGCGCACGGAGTCCGCGCACTTGCCGCAACAGGTGGCCACGCCGAGCTCGAACTGCAATTCGTCGAACGAGTCGACGCCTTCCGCGATCGAGGCACGGATCTTTCGGTCAGATACAGACTTGCAGACACAGACAATCATGGGTTGGCGTCATAGCTAACGTTAATGCGAATTATTATCATTTTGTTTGGACCGTTTGGCAAGCGTCCGCGTCATTTTTTTAGCAAAACCAGACTCTTAGGAGGGTTTCGGCGGTGTCGGGCAGGGCGCTTGGGGTGCTGCTGGGCGTCGCGAGCGGGGTTCGAAGGGATATCCGGGCCGAAGCTGCGCTGCCAATGGGCGAGCAGGAAAATAGCCGGAATGGGGCTGGCAGAGGGCGGGGAAGGGCTGAGAAACTGTGAAGGCTTGGAAGACTATGAAGGTTGGAAGGCTGCGGAAGGCTGCGGAAGGCTGCGGGAGGCTGCGGGAGGCTGCGGGAGGCTGCGGGAGGCTGCGGGAGGCTGCGAGAGGCTGCGCAAGGGGTCAAAGGGCTAGAAGGGGCCGTGAGGCACGATGAGGATGCCAGAAATGGCCGCCAGCCGGCCGTGGGCCCGCTCGGTTCGGCCCGCCACGGGCCGCCCTAGCTAGCAAGTCAGCCCGGCTGCGAGGACAGCGCCGCTGTGCGGCGCGACGGAATCTCCACGCGTTCGACCTCGGCATCCATGTCAAGTAGCGTAGCGACAAGCTGTCGCAGGTGCGCGCCGCCGTCGGTGGAGAAAAAACGCGGTAGTGGCGCCCCGGTCGCATGCAGCGCCGCCCGCACGCCGTGTTGTTCCAACACGCGCTCGAGTTGACGGGCAATCGCCACGCTCGTGTCGATCAGCGCCATCCGCTCGCCTACTATGTCGCGGATCGCCGCGTCGAGAAACGGATAGTGCGTGCAGCCGAGCACGAGCGTGTCGGCGCCGGCTTCGAGCATTGGTTGAAGATAGCCTGCGAGCAGCGCGCGCAATTGCGCCGAACCGACGTCGCAGCGCTCGACCGCCTGCACGAGCCCGTGACCGGGCTGGCAGATGAAGCGGCAATCGGCGGCGTAGCGCTCGAGCAGGGCCTGGAAGCGCGTGCTGCGCAACGTGACCTGAGTAGCCAGCACGCCGGCCACGCGCGACCTGGATTGCAGGGCGGCCGGCTTGATGCCGGGCTCGACGCCGACCAGCGGAATGGACAGCTTCTCGCGTACCAGTGCAATAGATTGGGCGGTCGCCGTATTACAGGCGATGACGAGCGCTTTGGCGCCCTGCCTCGCCAGCCACTCGCCAATGGCGAGCGTGCGGTCCGCGATAAAGTCGTCGTCGCGCTCGCCGTATGGGGCGTACAGCGAATCGGCGACGTACAGCAGCGCCTCGTCAGGCAGTTGTGCCCGAACCGCCCGCAACACCGACAAACCGCCAAGGCCCGAGTCGAAAATGCCCACCGGCGCGCGCGAAGCCGGGTGCGCGGTAATGATGGATGCATTCAGAGACGGTTCTGCGGACATAGACGAGAGGCGCCGCGCTGCGACGCTCAGGCAAAGCGTAGGAAAGAGAAGGCGGCAAGTATATCGCCCGCGCGGCGCATGCTGTCCCGGATTAGCGGGCTCGTGCGCCGACGCGCGGCAACGGCTCGTACCCGCTTAGGACTCCACCGAGCCCATCGCAGTTTGCTGGTAGTTCTGAATGCCGACTTTGTCGATCAGGTCGAGCTGCGTTTCGAGCCAGTCGATATGCTCTTCAGTGTCGTCGAGAATCTTCACGAAGATTTCACGCGAGATAAAGTCGCGAACCGATTCGCAATACGCAATCGCTTCCTTGCAGGTGCTTTGCGAAATCTGCTCGAGCTTCAGATCGCATTCCAGAATTTCTTTCGTTTCCTCGCCGATCAGAAGCTTATGCAGGTCTTGCAGATTCGGCAGACCGTCCAGCATGAAGATCCGTTCGATCAGCCAGTCGGCATGCTTCATTTCGCCGATCGACTCGTCATACTCATGCTTGCCGAGTTTCTCGAGACCCCAATGCTTGTACATCCGCGCGTGCAGGAAATACTGGTTGATCGCGGTCAGTTCGTTCTTCAACTGCGCGTTGAGATACTCGATGACTTTGGTGTCGCCTTGCATGATCTTTTCCTTAGTGGGAACTTCAATTTTTCAACAACAATAAACGCCATACCTGAAAAAGCCAAGCGAACAGAACATCTTCCACGTCGCTTCAAGCTCGGTGCGTAACGCCTGTCCAACATGAAAAAAGCCGGGACCGTGGTCCCGGCTTGTGACGACAGGCGAGAGGCGAGAGCGTCAGCTCAGGCGGTTGCGACCGGAATCTTGCCGATTTTCGCTTGCCATTCCTTCGGGCCGGTCTGGTGCACCGAGGTGCCGTTCGAGTCGACTGCAACCGTCACCGGCATGTCCTGCACGTCGAATTCGTAGATCGCTTCCATGCCGAGGTCCTCGAATGCGAGCACTTGGGCGCTGCGAATGGCCTTCGACACCAGGTAAGCAGCGCCGCCCACGGCCATCAGATAGGCAGCCTTATGCTTCTTGATGGCCTCGATCGCGACCGGTCCGCGCTCGGCCTTGCCGATCATCGAGATCAGGCCGGTTTGCGCGAGCATGGTCTCGGTGAACTTGTCCATGCGCGTGGCGGTGGTCGGGCCCGCCGGGCCGACCGCTTCGTCGCGTACCGGATCGACCGGGCCGACGTAATAGATCACGCGGTTCGTGAAGTCCACCGGCAGCTTCTCGCCTTTCGCGAGCATGTCGGCAATGCGCTTGTGCGCCGCGTCGCGGCCCGTCAACATCTTGCCGGACAGCAGCAGTGTCTGGCCCGGCTTCCACGAAGCGACTTCTTCCGGCGTCAGTGTGTTCAGGTCGATGCGCTTGCTGGTCTCCGTGTTCGGTTCCCATTGCACTTTCGGCCATGCGTCGAGCGAGGGCGCTTCGAGCTTCGCGACGCCCGAGCCGTCCAGCGTGAAGTGAGCGTGACGGGTGGCCGCGCAGTTGGGGATGATCGCGATCGGCTTGGACGCGGCGTGCGTCGGCGCAGCCATGATCTTCACGTCGAGCACGGTGGCAAGACCGCCCAGACCTTGCGCGCCGATGCCAAGCGCGTTGACCTTCTCATGCAGCTCGATGCGCAGCTCTTCGATCCAGTCTTTTGGGCCGCGTGCGATCACGTCCTGAATGTCGATCGGGTCCATCAGCGATTCCTTGGCCATCACCATCGCTTTCTCAGCAGTGCCGCCGATGCCGATGCCCAGCATGCCGGGCGGACACCAGCCGGCGCCCATGGTCGGTACGGTCTTCAGAATCCAGTCGACGATGGAGTCCGACGGATTGAGCATTGCGAACTTCGACTTGTTTTCCGAGCCGCCGCCCTTGGCCGCCACTTGCACGTCCACTTTGTCGCCCGGCACGATCTCGTAGTGAATCACGGCCGGCGTGTTGTCCTTGGTGTTCTTGCGCGCGCCTTCGGGCGGGCTCACGATCGACGCACGCAGCACGTTGTCCGGGTTCATGTAGCCACGGCGCACGCCTTCGTTGATCATGTCAGTCACGCTCATCGTCGCACCGTCCCAACGCACGTCCATGCCGACCTTCACGAACACGGTGACGATGCCCGTGTCCTGGCAGATCGGGCGTTTGCCTTCGGCGCACATGCGGCTGTTGGTGAGGATCTGCGCAATCGCATCTTTCGCGGCCGGGCTCTGTTCGAGTTCGTACGCGCGGCCCAGGGCCTGGATGTAATCGAGCGGATGGTAGTAGCTGATGTATTGAAGCGAATCAGCAATGCTCTGGATCAGATCTTCCTGTTTGATGACGGTCATGGCTAAGCTCGGTGGGGACAGTGGCGCTTTTTTCTGTTCGCAGGCTGTGCGGTCAGTCGTGCGCTTTCAGGGGAGAGGAACCGGCGGAACCCAGCGGCTGCAAGTCCGCGGGTTCCTGAAAATGGCTTGGATGCGTGTTCGTGGTCAGACGGTCGACGAAGGCCATGACGAGAGCCGAAACGAGGAACGCCACATGAATGATCACCTGCCACATGATGGTGTGCGTGGTGTTCTGGTCGGGGCTGATGAACGTCTTCAGCAAATGGATCGACGAAATGCTGATGAGCGCCATGGAAAGCTTGACCTTCAGCACGCCCGCGTTGACGTGATCGAGCCATTCCGGCTCGTCCGGATGGCCTTCCACGCCCAGCCGCGACACGAAGGTTTCATACCCGCCGATAATCACCATGATCAGCAGGTTCGAGATCATGACCACGTCGATCAGACCGAGCACGACCAGCATGATGTTGGTTTCGTCGAGCGTCATTGAAGCTGTGACGAGATGCCAGACTTCCTTCAGGAACAGCACCACATACACAGCCTGGGCGACGATCAGGCCCAGGTACAGCGGCACCTGCAGCCAACGGCTCATGAAGATGATCACAGGCAGCGGGCGCATGGGGCGGCGTTGGCGCGCGGAGTCGGGTCGCGAAGCGGACATAGGCAAGAGTCGGATCTAACGCAGGTGACGGAACGTGGGCCCAATGCGGCCGGTCTGTGCAAATCACGCGCGGCGACCGGGCGCGCAAAGCGAGGCGCGGACGACGCGGCGCAGGCGGACAGCAACGAGACGTGCCGCCGGCAGCGCTCATGTCAGGCGCACTATTGTACAGCGTCGGCCGGCTTTGCTGCGGCGCGGCGGGCAAGGCGGCACCAGACGGCGCCAGACGGCGCGAAGGGGCACCCGGCGGCACGAAGCGTCGAGCGCTTGCCTTACGACGCGACCGGCGGCACGCGCTTGACCCTCACGCTGGCGAGTCCGATACCCGCCACCACGCAGGCGAGCGCAATGCCGTGCGCGAGCGTGGGCCGCTCGCCGAGAAACGCCATGCCGTAGATGGCGGCCGCGACCGGCAGCACAGCGCTGAACACGCCGGCGAGACTGCCCGGCACGTGGCGAATGCCTTTCATCCACAGCCAGAAAGAGAAGATGCTCGCCGACAACCCGTACCACAGCACGAGACTCCAGATGCTCGCCGGCACCGAGCGATAATCGAAATGGATGAGCGCGCCCGCCGAGAGCGGCAGCATCAGCAACAGGCCAAATAGATGCGTGTATGCGCAGATGTCGATGGGTGCGAGCGTTTGCGTGAGGCGGCGCGACAGGATGATGTAAAGCGACTCGCAGCAAACTGCACCGAGGACCATCAGATTGCCGGCTAACGACGTTGTGCCGGCGCCTTCGGCACCGGCATGCGCGAGATTGATCACGACCACGCCCGCAACCGCCAGCGCAATCGACGCAAGCGCGCGCCGGTCCGGCCGCTCCTTCAGTATCAGCCAGGACAGCAGCGCGACGACTGCGGGAATGGTGCTCGTGATGACGCCCGCCGCCACCGCGCTCGTGCGCTGAACGCCGTTGAGCATCAGCAGCGTAAACCCGAAGGTGCCGAAGAGCGCCTGCAAAAACAGATTGACCCATTCATCGCGCTTCACGCGGCGCAGTTTTGCCACGCGAAGAAGCGGCCATAGCACGGCCATTGCGATCACGAATCGCAACAGCGCGAAAAGAGGCACGGGGACGAACTCGACAATCGATTTACCAATGCCGACATTGCTGCCGACCAACAGCATCGAAGTAATGAGAAGCAGGGCGTAGCGATTCAAACTGGAATCCGGGCAGCTAGTTCAGTTAGCATTGTATTAGGCGCTTCAACGCGGCGTAAGGGCTGCTGCGCGATGCGAGCATGACGGCAATGCTCGTGACCCTGCGTCGAAAGCGTCGTACGAATCGCATCAGGGTTTTTGCGGGCATGCAAGCAGCGCGCGCGTAAGTGGCCGGTAAGTTGCACCGCTTATGGTTGAACACGAGAGCGGACGCGGCTTCGTCTTCGTTCATGGTGCAATGCGACATGAGCGAAGCAAGGGCGGCCGCGGCGCGACGATCCAATATGGATCGCTCGCGCGAGGGCGGGAGACAGCGCGTCGGCAATCGTGTTCCGATTGCGGCGCGAACATGACAGGCGCACCAGCGTGCGCCGGCACAGGTTTTCATCTTCACCAAGGGGTTGTCGATGTCTGCGATTGAATCGGTTCTTCAGGAACGCCGTGTTTTTCCGCCCTCCGCTGAAGCAGCGGCAGGCGCCACGATCTCCGGCATGGATGCTTACCATGCGCTGACCGCCGAGGCGGAACGCGACTACGAGGGCTTCTGGGGGCGTCTTGCGCGCGAGACGCTGAGCTGGAACAAGCCCTTCACGAAGGTGCTCGACGAATCGAACGCACCGTTCTACACGTGGTTCGAAGACGGCCAGTTGAACGCGTCGTACAACAGCATCGACCGTCACGTGGAAGCGGGCAACGGCGAGCGCGTGGCGATCATTTTCGAAGCCGACGACGGCACCGTCACCCACGTCACCTATCAGGATCTGCTGCAACGCGTGTCGCGCTTTGCGAACGCGTTGAAAAAGCGTGGCGTGAAGAAGGGCGACCGCGTGGTGATCTATATGCCGATGTCGATTGAAGGCATCGTCGCGATGCAGGCCTGCGCGCGTATCGGCGCGACGCACTCGGTGGTGTTCGGCGGCTTCTCGTCGAAGTCGCTCAATGAGCGTCTCGTCGACGTCGGCGCGGTCGCGCTCGTGACCTCCGACGAACAGATGCGCGGCGGCAAGGCATTGCCGCTGAAGAACATCGCCGACGAAGCGCTCGCCATGGGCGGCTGCGAGGCCGTGAAGAGCGTGATTGTGTTCAGGCGCACCGGCGGCAAGATCGCATGGAACGAAGGCCGCGACCTGTGGATGCACGAGCTTGCGCAAGCCGAGTCCGATCAATGCGCGCCCGAATGGGTCGGCGCGGAGCATCCGCTCTTCATCCTCTACACGTCCGGGTCCACGGGCAAGCCCAAGGGCGTGCAGCACAGCACCGGCGGTTATCTGCTGTGGGCCGCGCAAACCATGAAGTGGACCTTCGACTGGAAGCCCTCCGACGTGTTCTGGTGTACCGCGGACATCGGCTGGATTACCGGTCACAGCTACATCACGTATGGCCCGCTCACGCTCGGCGGCACGCAGGTCGTGTTCGAAGGCGTGCCGACATATCCGAATGCCGGCCGCTTCTGGGACATGATCGCGAAGCACAAGGTGTCGCTTTTCTATACCGCGCCGACCGCCATCCGCTCGCTCATCAAGGCGTCCGAGGCGGACCCGAAAGTGCATCCGAAGAGTTATGACCTGTCCACGCTGCGCATCATCGGCACGGTCGGCGAGCCGATCAACCCTGAAGCGTGGGTGTGGTATCACGAGAACGTCGGCGGCGGCCGTTGCCCGATTGTCGATACGTGGTGGCAAACCGAGACCGGCGGCCACATGATCACGCCGCTGCCAGGCGCGACCCCGCTCGTGCCGGGTTCGTGCACGCTGCCTTTGCCGGGCATCATGGCTGCGGTCGTCGACGAAACCGGTCAGGACGTGCCCAACGGGCAGGGCGGCATTCTCGTCGTGAAGCGGCCATGGCCCTCCATGCTGCGCAACGTGTGGGGCGATCCGGACCGCTACAAGAAGAGCTATTTCCCCGAGGAACTGGGCGGCAAGCTGTATCTCGCCGGCGACGGCGCCGTGCGCGACAAGGAGACTGGCTACTTCACGATCATGGGTCGTATCGACGACGTGCTGAACGTGTCCGGCCATCGTCTCGGCACGATGGAAATCGAGTCGGCGCTAGTGTCGAATCCGATCGTCGCCGAAGCCGCCGTAGTGGGGCGCCCGGATGCTACGACCGGCGAAGCGGTGTGCGCGTTCGTCGTGTTGAAGCGCGCGCGTCCACAAGGCGACGAAGCGGTGAAACTCGCGAACGAACTGCGCAACTGGGTGGGCAAGGAAATCGGTCCGATCGCCAAGCCGAAGGACATCCGCTTCGGTGAAAACCTGCCGAAGACGCGTTCGGGCAAGATCATGCGCCGTCTGTTGCGCTCGCTGGCGAAGGGCGAGGCGATCACGCAGGACGTCTCTACGCTCGAAAACCCGGCGATTCTCGATCAGCTCGGCGAGTCGCTGTAAGCGAGGTGTCGTCAACCAGGCGCCGGCCGTTGCGGTGCCTGTGAAAAGGCGAGGGACGTGTCGTGTGACGCGTCCCTTGCGCGGTGGCCTTCAATGGGCGTTCGCCGGGCAGCCGTTGCCGGGCTAGTTCAATGGGCGCTTGAGCGAACACCTTCGACGTACGACTCGCCGTAATGTCCGCCAGGCGCCGCGAGCGGTGTCGCGCGGACAATCCCGATTGCCTGCGCGGTGCCTTTTTGATACATAGGCGCATGGCCGCGCCGCACCCCATCCATCACGCTACGCACAATCCCGCACCCGAACCGCCGGCGGTGTCGGAGGCATTGGCGCGCGCGCATCAAAGGTACTGGCGCTTTAACGTCGCGCTGATTGCCGCGTTGATGACGGTCGGCTTCGCCGTGTCCTTCCTGCTCCCGCTTGCCGCGCCGGCACTCGCGCGCGTGCGCTTTGCCGGCTTCAGCCTGCCGTTTTACTTCGGCGCCCAAGGCGCGATCCTGATCTACCTTGCGCTGATCGTCGTCTACATTCTGTCGATGCAGCGCGCCGACCGCCGCTTGCAGCGCGCGTTCGATGCGGATGCCAATGCCGCTCCTCGCAGCGCGCCCGGCGCCGGCGATGCGAGTGACGCCGTTCGCGCTGCCGCGAGGCAAAGCCTGACCACGCAGCCCACGGCCGCCGCGGACTCCCGCGCACGCGGAACTTGAGCCGATGAAGCTTACGAACCGGCTGATCCGCTCGTATGCGTTCTACACGCTTGGCTTCCTGCTTTTCGTCTATGTGATGTGGCGCATCGAGCGCACCACCGGTCCGGGCATGTGGATCGGTTATGTGTTCCTGTTCGTGCCCATTGCCGTGTATGCGGTGATCGGTCTGCTGTCGCGTACGTCCGATCTCGTCGAGTATTACGTGGCGGGGCGGCGCGTGCCGTCCGCGTTCAACGGCATGGCAACGGCGGCGGACTGGCTCTCGGCGGCGTCGTTCATTGGCCTCGCCGGTTCCATTTACGCCACCGGTTACGACGGCCTTGCTTATCTGATGGGCTGGACGGGCGGCTATTGCCTCGTCGCGTTTCTGCTCGCGCCCTACGTGCGCAAGCTCGCGCGCTACACGATTCCCGATTTTCTCGGCACCCGTTTTTCAAGCAATGCGGTGCGTGCGCTTGCGGCGTTGTCGGCGATTTTGTGCTCGTTCGTTTATCTCGTCGCGCAGATCCAGGGCGTGGGTCTGATTGCGACGCGCTTCATCGGCGTCGACTTCGCCGTCGGGATTTTCTGCGGACTCGCGGGCATTCTCGTGTGCTCGTTCCTCGGCGGCATGCGCGCGGTGACGTGGACACAGGTCGCGCAGTACATCATTCTGATTGCCGCGATTCTGATTCCGGTTTCGATGATCGCGCATAAGGACGGTCTTGGCTGGGTGCCGCAACTGAGCTACGGCCGTTTGATGGAGCGCATGGAGAGCCTTGAAAAACAGGTGCGCGACGAGCCGCTCGAGCAGACCGTGCGCGATGACTACCGCCGCCGTGCTGCGTTGATGCAGCAGCGGCTCGACATGCTGCCGCATTCGTTCGTCGAAGAGAAACTGCGGCTCACGCAGCAGGTGGCGGACTTGCGGCGCCGCAATGGTCCGCTGCGCGAAATCAAGGAGCGCGAGAAGGCGCTCGAGCAGTTCCCGCGCGATGCCGCCGCCGCACAGGTGGTGTGGACCCAGCAGCGCGATGAAATGCTGATGCGTGCCGCCGCGCCCTTGCCGATGCACGAGCCGTTTCCCGCAACGGGCGACGACGACCGGCGCATGCACGAGCGCAATTTTCTTTCGCTGCTGTTGTGCCTATCGCTCGGGACGGCGAGCCTGCCGCATATTCTGACGCGCTACAACACGACGACTTCGGTGGCATCGGCGCGGCGTTCCGTCGGCTGGACGCTGTTCTTTGTCGCGCTGTTCTACGTGACCGTGCCGGTGCTCGCGGTGCTGATCAAGTACGAGATTTTGACGAACCTTGTTGGTCATCACTTTGCGGATTTGCCGCAATGGCTCACGCAATGGCGCAAGGTCGAGCCGAGCCTCATTACGCTCGCGGACACGAACGGCGACGGCATTGTGCGATGGAGCGAGATCCAGATGCAGCCCGACATGGTGGTGCTGGCCGCGCCGGAGATTGCGGGGCTGCCGTATGTGATGTCCGGTCTGATCGCCGCGGGCGCGCTGGCCGCGGCGCTTTCGACTGCAGATGGCTTGCTGCTCACCATCGCCAATGCGTTGTCGCACGATGTCTATTACCACATGGTCGACCCGGGCGCGTCGAGTCAGCGACGCGTGACGATTTCGAAGATTCTGTTGCTGGGGGTGGCGCTGTTTGCGTCGTATGTCGCGTCGCTAAACACGGGCAATATTTTGTTCCTCGTGGGCGCGGCGTTTTCGCTTGCGGCATCCAGCCTGTTTCCGGTGCTGGTGCTGGGTGTGTTCTGGAAGCGCACGACGCGCCTTGGCGCCGTGGCCGGCATGCTGGCGGGGCTGCTGGTGTGCATCTACTACATCGTTTCGACGTATCCCTTTTTCGCGCAGATGACCGGTTTCACGGGACCGCGCTGGTTCGGCATCGAGCCGATCAGTTCGGGCGTGTTCGGCGTGCCGGCTGGCTTTCTGGTGGCGATCGGCGTGAGCCTGCTGGACCGCAAGCCGGACGCGTATACGACGGCGCTGGTGGACTATATACGCCATCCTTAGACGGCTTCTTTCGAGAGGACTGGCGCACGGCGCGAAGTTTGCTATAATTCGGCTCCCCGCGGAGAGATGGATGAGCGGTTTAAGTCGCACGCCTGGAAAGCGTGTATAGGTTAATAGCCTATCGGGGGTTCGAATCCCCCTCTCTCCGCCAGAAGCATGTCAAAATCCCCGCAAAGTCAGTGGCTTGCGGGGATTTTTGTTTTTCGACCCACAAGTCGACTATCGAATGTCGCGCTCGCCACGTCCCGCCGCATCTGCCAGTAAGCCTTGTACTGACTTCCGCAGTCTTGGTCGTTTTTGGACGGGCAGCAGACGATTTGTGCCCGGTATGTCCGGCCGCCGCCGGCTCAGCGGCACTGGCTGCTGAGCAAATAACCGCTCTTTCAAAACGATTTCCCCGATTTCGCAATTGGAGCGCCGCTCTATCGGTCTCACAACAATGTACGACCGTGCCGATGTATTGCTATGAGAACGACCCGAATGCAATGCGTAAAGAGCATAACACGATAAGATCGACCTGTTGGCATCAAAGCGATTTTTTGTGCCAAATGCAAGCGGCTTCAATTGAGTGCTGACGTTCATCAAAATCCACGGTAGTGGACCTGCTCAACGCGAACGCGGACGGCTTATTCCATCCGTAAGCCGAAGTGTCGAACGTCCCCCCGTGGTCGATCCCGAACTCTCAGCCGCCGCAGGCGATTGCCGGTCAGCCCGACGAACTCCAGCTAGAGCCCTTGCGGCAATTCGGGTTTCGTCGAAGGAGACAATTGTGACGACACTATTACGTGTACGCGCTCCCGGATTCTTGTCAGCGAGGCCCTCCCATCTGACAAGCTTTAACATTGCGTAAATATGGCGCGGCGCATTGGGTTTCGATAAAATCCCGTGCACGGCTAATGTCGTGAACGGGTTGCGTAATCGGCTATTTATGCGGTATGAGTACCGAACTTCGAGAAGACCGACGAGCCGGAATTTGTCTTTCCAGTTTTAGCGACTTAACAGCTTAGTCACGGCTAATGTCCGAAAACCCGGTCTGCCAGAAGCGATTATTGACGAAGTAAAAGCAGGCCGTCTCATTTCTGATAGACGCCGCATGCGTTTTCCACAACACGGGGTTTCTGCATGAGTTCCGAAGTGCTGAACAATGCGCTGCGCGCCGGATATACGCAGTTGGGCCGACTCGTCAGGCTCGATACACCGCTGGGCGTTGACTGGCTCGTGCCGGTGTACGTCAAGGGGACGGCGCGCCTCGGGCGGAATTACGAATTCACCGTCGACGCCGCATCGACGCGCGGCGATCAGATCAAGCTCAGCGCACTTACGCTGAAGCCTGTCACTCTCTGGATTCAGCAGACCGACGGCAGTTATCTGCCGGTCCACGGCTACGTTCAGCACGCGCGCCGGTTGGGAAGCGATGGGCCGGTCACGTATTTCCAGATCAGGTTCTCGTCATGGCTCAGCTTCCTCAAGCTCAGCAGTGATTGTCGCGACTGGCAGGAAGCCGGTGGCCAGGAAATTCTTTCGGACGTGTTCGCGAAAATCCCGCAGGCACAGGGCCAGTATCGCTTTGATCTGCGCTCGCCGATCCGCTCGTATTCGCAGCGCGTGCAGTGGGAGGACGACTGGAACTTTGTTCACAGGAGCATGGAAGAGGTCGGCATCTTCCCGCGCTTCGAATTCGCGAAAGACGGCAAATCCCATACCGTCGTCATCATGGACGATCTGCACTTCGTGCCTCCCTTGCCGCAACAGGTCGTGACGTTCAGCCGCGCGGGGACGAACGAAGAATTCGATGGACTGTCGCAGTGGACGGAGCAGCAGGACTCGCAAAGCCAGACGCTGACGGGCAATACGTTCGACTATATGAGCCCCGACGCGCTGAAGGAGGTCAGTTCGCCGGCGTTCAGTCAGGATGAGCTTCCGGCGCAAGGTGAACGCTACGACTATAGCGGTGCCTATTCGTGGTCGGACAGTGAGATGGGCGAACAGCGGGCGCGCATCTGGGCCGAAGAAATGGCCAGCCATTCCAAACGATACTTTGGTGTTGGCAGCTTGCGTTGCGCGATGCCGGGCTACTGGTTCAGGCTCGACGGCCATCCGGTTCACGATACGGAAGGGGAAAGTGATCGCGAGATGGCAATCATCGCCACTCACTGGCTGATCCAGAACAACGTACCGGGCATTGATGCGCTCGCGCGGTTCCCGAAGAGCCTGCGGGCCGAAATCGAACAGGCGCGCACAGCAGGCGCAGGATCGATTGTTCGCCACACGGACGGCAGCGCCGGAGTTTTTCAGGTTGAGATTGAAGTGCAACGGCGGCGCGTCCCTTTCCGCAGCCCCTTCGAACACCGCAAGCCCGAGATGCATCTGCAGACGGGCATCGTCTGCGCGCCGGACAATGAAGAGATTTTTATCGACTCCCTGAACCGCGCGAAGGTCTGGCTCTCATGGAGTCGCAAGGGCCGCAATGAGCGCGCGTCGGCCTGGATACGCGCGGCGATGCCGGATGCGGGCAGCCAGCGCGGCGGGCACTTCGCATTGAGGAAGGGAGATGAAGTGCTGGTCGGCTTCGTCAATGGCGATTGCGACCGGCCCGTGATCATCTCGAGGCTTCACGGAGGAGCCACCAAACCTGTCTTCCACACGCATGGGTTGTTCTCCGGTTACCGTTCGAAGGAGTACGGTGGCGAGGGCTTTAACGAATTCCTGATGGACGACGCGAGCGGCCAGAATCGTGTGAGCCTGTACTCGACCAGTTATAGCACTGGCCTCCATATGGGGTATCTGATTCAACATTCAGATAACACCCGCGGCCCGTTCATCGGGACTGGATTTGACCTGAGATCGGGCGCTTACGGAGCAATTCGCGCGGAACAGGGTATGGTCATCTCGACGCAGCCCGTCGCCACCCAACCGCTGAACGTGGCGGCGACCACGGGTCAGCTCGCAGGCGCCGAAGCCGTCCTCGAAACCGTCTCCAAAGCGAGCGAAGCGAACCGCGGCGAGAGCCTGCAGGATGGCCACGACGCGCTCAAAACGTTCACCGACGCAACCCAGCACAGCGTAGCGGCTTCGGTCGGCAAAGGCGGCCGCACGGCGGGCGGTGGGACGGGCAACGCAAACGGATTCTCGAAGCCGCTAATGGTGCTGTCGAGCCCTGAAGGCATCGCGGCGAGCACGCAACAGTCAGTACACGTCACGGCAGACCAGCAAGTCAACACGGTCGCGCGGAAGAACATCATTTTCGCCGCAGGTAAGTCGTTGCTCGCGAGTGTGATGGACGGCATCAGCCTGTTCGCACAGAACCTTGGCATCAAGCTTATCGCGGGGAAAGGAAAGATTGACGTTCAGGCGCTCAGCGACGCGATGAACCTGCTTGCGCAACTGGATGTGAAAGTCGAGAGCGCAACAGGGCGTCTGATTCTGACGGCCAAAGAGGAAGTGTGGCTCGGCGCGGGCGGTTCGTACATCAGCATCAAGGGCGCGGGAATCGAGAACGTCACGACCGGGCACATTCTCGAGCGCTGCGCATCGTGGGACAAGCCCGGTGGGGCGAGCGCGACAAAGCTCGACCCGTTGCAGGCAACACCCGTCGCGACGAAAGGCGGGCGGGGCCTCTCGTTTTCCGGCTGACCTCGGCCACCGTAAAACATCTGTCATGAATCACAACGGGAACTGAGTCCCATGAGCAATTCGCACAACGGCGCGCATCACCCCCATCCTGCGCACCCGCAGCAGACTGCGGCGACTCCGGCTGCGCCTGTCACGCCACCCTAAAGCCGCTGAATTTCAGCTTTCCGTTTGCACCTGCGGGGAAAGACGACGCAGGCGACCCGATGACGTACATGAAGGCGCTCGGCAATGCACAGAACGGCTTCTATCCGCTCGGCGCAAATGGCCTGTGGCACGGCGGCATACACTTCGATGGGAAAACCGGCAACGCGCTGAAGCAGGACGTCGGCGTCCGCGCCATTGCGGATGGCGAGGTGGTCGCGTACCGGCTCGACTCGAAATATCCCGAACTTGAATATCAGGACAAGCGTTCCGCGTTGTATTCGACAGGCTTCGTACTGATCCGCCACAAGCTGCAGCTGCCGCCGCCGCAACCGAAACAGGACACCACCACGCCGAATGCGGCAAGTGCGCCGGGCGCATCCAGTGCGTCAGCAGTCTCCGCTTCTGCCGCCAGCATCGCGAGTGCTCCCGCTGCTGCAAGCGCGCCAGGCACGCCCGCCCAACCCGCTAAAGCTCCCGCCGCCGACACGCTGGTATTTTTCAGCCTGTACATGCATCTGCTGGACTGGGCCGGATATCAACTGGCGATGGAGGCGGCGAAGGAAGCTCCCGTTGACGCGAATGCGCCGCAAGTCCGGCCGATGCCGTTCTGGGAAGGCGAGAGGTACTATCGCGTCGGCGCGAAGGCGAAGGACAAACAGGAGGTTCCGAAGCCAAAGCCGAAGCCCCTTGCTTCTACCGCGCCCCTGACGCAACAGGCCGGCAGCGACGATAGCGATCCGATCGGCGCTCTGATCCGGAATGATTTCAAATTGCCGGCAGCCGCTGTCGACACCAGCGATGCAAACGACGAACCGCCTCCACCTTCGCCGGTGTCAGGCATCCGCGTGCGCGACTCAGCCAATGGGAAGATTATCGGGCTGCTGCCGACGGGCTCAGAAATCATCGTCTCGACGACCGAAAAGTCGGACAAGCCCGGCTGGGCGAAGATCGCGTCGATCAGGAGCGGCACGCCCGTCGGGCCGGTAGCGGGTCAACCCGCGTCGCCACACGTTCCATATGGCTGGGTGTATGTGAAGGAACTGGATGTCGTGATCGATCCGAAGCCGCTCGATCAGGTGGTGGTGCTCAAGACGCCGTTCGCTGTTACGGCGGGAACCGTGATCGGACATCTTGGCCAGTATCAGGACTACACCGATTCCAGCTCGCTGCCCCCGGGGCGTACGCATCCTATGCTGCATCTGGAAACGTTCGCCGGGCCGGATCTGCAGGATTTCATCAGCAGGAGCCGGGAACGGGCCAGGCAGTTGCCGCCGGCGAAAGCGTTTCTGGAAATTTCGCCCGGTGCGCTGCTGGTGACCGATGTGCCCGAAGCCAACCAGACGTTGACGCAGATCGGCCTGCATCTCGTGCCGCTCGCCGATGCGAAAGGCTCACGCTGGGTCAAGGTGCAGCCGAAGATCGCTCCTCCAGCGACGCCGGGCGCATCGGCTCAGGCTCCGCATGGTCAATCCGGTAGCCATCACGGACACCATCCCGCACCGCCGCTCCAGAATGTCGGAACGCCACTTTGGGTCGACGCGAGCCTCGCGAACCGGACGACGACAGGGGTCGTCAAAGGCTGGACGGAGTTTCCACTGAAGGTCGCTAACGCGAAGGGGCCGGGCGCGGATTTTCGCGATGTGTTCCGTCGTGTCGATCTGGATAAGCTTGGTGCAGAGAATGTTGCGAAGGATGACAAAGGCCAACACTGGTGGAACATCACGATCGGCACGAAGGACGGCGCAACCCGTCAGGGCTGGGTGTGTGAGAAGGACCATCCGCTCACCCGTATGTGTGGTCCGTGGGACTGGCCCGGTTTTGAGCTGATCGACCACCGCAGTATCAAGCCGATCGACATGCTCAAGCGTTACCTGCATGTCACACAGCAATTGATCGAAGGCGAGGACAAGACGGAATTCGAGTCGAACGCGTTGCTCGTGAACGGTGGTGAGCTCATCACGAAGCTGGAAAAAGCAGTCGACGCGAATCACGACGGCAAGATAACGGCGCAGGAATTGAGGCAGGCCCAGCAGACACCATGGCTCGCTGAAGCGCTTTCGCATCTGGTGGTGCGGTGCGAGAGCGAATGGGGTGGCGGACTGAGCAAGTGGGACGACCTGTCGCCGCTGATGAAGAAACTGCTGTGGCTCTGGAAAAGTGAGCTTCAGCGCATCAACAGGCTGCAGTGGTGGGAACAGGTGACGGGCGTTGAAGGCTTCCCGAAGGAGCCGACGCCTTGGCATTTCCATCCGGTTGGGTTGATTGGGAGTTTCATTAATGCTATTGATAAAGCAAGGGTGCTGCGGCTCTCCGATCAGGATGTGGATGATCTGATTAAAGTTACGGCAACCGAGGTCGCGCTGAGCTTGAATGATGATAATTTGGGAAAGCAGGCCGGTGCTGTGGTTGATACCATTTTAAACCGCCGCATGTCTGGGCTTCAAAAGTGGAACACAATTAGAGGTGTAATTAATGAAAGATGGCAATTCTCGGACATCAATGCTCCACGGCCAACTGCCTATGGAAGTGTGCAAAATGTACCCGAGAGTCGGGTTTCTCCGAGAGTGAGGTCCCTCGTTATCGCCCATCTGCAGGATCGGGCTAACGGAGGGGCTTCCCTGGTTGGAAATAACCTGAGCTATGCCAATCCATATGCTTTAGACGAGGCTTCGGCGGCTACAAGGGCATGGGTTGAAGACGTCATCCATCAAGCAAGCATTACTGGGTATAGGTATGGAAGCGGGCGTGCGGTTCATGTGCACGGTACAACGCAAGGACTGATGTCTTCTAGGCCAGAACCTTATACCATCGAGCTTCCAGAGTCATACAATCAGTAACCTGTTGAGAGTGTTATGAGAAAAACCATTTGTCTGATTCTTATATTGCTGCCTCTGAGTTCATTCGCCCAGACGTGCTCCGACAGTGGTAACGTGTATGGCGATTTATCCTGCGCGAATCAAGCGCTGGATCGCGCAAAAAGGGAGCTTAATGCAATCTATCAAAAAATATACACAACCACACAGTACAAGAGTGAGTTTGAGCAGTCACAAAAGGCTTGGCTTAACTATAGAGAGAAGCAGTGTAATGGCTATATTGCAGCCGAAGCTTCGCAATCTCAAGGCGTTGGCCCTGGTTTAATCACGAAAGACTGTCTCGTCACAATCACCAGGCAACGAGTTGACTATTTGAAGACTCTTCTCGAGAAATAGCAGGTCGATATGATGAACCTCATCCGCATTGACGACGATACCGACCACGGCGGCAAAGTACTGACCGGCTCGGCGACGATGCGTTTCGATGGCCGCTTCGTCGCGCGTAGGGGCGACCGTGTTTCGTGCCCGGGGCATCCGGACGTATCGCCGAACGTGATTGAGGAAGGAGACGCATCGATGACCGATGACGGTGTCCCTATTGCTCGGCATGGTCACCGCGCCACGTGTGGCTGTCGCCTGATCTCAAGTTTGACCTGATACCTCGCGACCGTCGCTAAGATCGCCAGCTAGAAGAATGTGGCCTCACGTTGGGCGGAACCTATATCGGCGCGAAGGAGGTCGACCAATCGAGGCGTGCGGCGTCTTCCGCGTCGGGCGAGGCAGGCTCATCAGTATTTCGCCGCCACAACTGGCGGCGTCACAGCAGTCGGCAGCGGTCGAGGTACTACTGTGGACGATGAGTCCTCTGCTGGAGCGAGCCTCAAGACACAGACCATATTGCTTATCCATTCGGCTGAAAAGGCAACAACGCCAATGCTCAAAGAATCTATCTTTGCTGCAGTGCTCTTCTCCCTGCCCCTCGCCACGCATGCAGAAATAACGAGCGAGACATTCTGCTTCAGTTCCGGCGACGCGAAACCGATCAACTTTGAGATGCATACGTACTACGACTCGGCCAACAAATTTTCCTCCGGCTTCGTCAGGTACCAGAACTCAAAACAACCGATCCCCCTGGTTCTCGCCAACTCAGCGGAGGAAACGCTGAGCGAGAATGCGCCCGACCAGGAGACCACAACCTGGACCGAGATATACAACGGACGGGCTACCGGCGAATACGAAATGATCGCGCAGGGAACGAAAGTTTCCTCTTTGGTCTACACCAATAAGAAGACACAGAAAACCGCCTTCGTGTTGAACACTCGTGCAATCGCGGATGGCAACTGCAAGTGGTAATGCTTGTGCATGGTTCGCAACGGCGGATTGGTGGCGGTGCGAAGTCCAGGATGGCAGCTTTCATTGAAACCCGCAGATAACAAACGCTATTCGAGTCGATGACTTTGCACGCGCGACACCAGCAATGCCATGACAACAACCGTGGACGCCCCGACACTCCCACTGGAGCCGTATGGAGAGCGCATCGCATCGCGGGTGGTGGGCCTTGAAGCAGATCAGCAATCCGCGCGGTGATCGATTCAAATGGGGCGATATGAAATATGCACTCTGCATAATCTAAACGAAGTCCGCCTGAGTTATGTATTTGATTGATTTTCGTAATGAAAAAGTAATAAAAAATATTCCAAATTCTTGCTCAAGTTTTCTCCTGTCACGCCGACATTCGTAATACGGGCGCATGGGTCAAAGAACCCGCCCTACACAAAAACCAAGCTAGAGAGTCTGTCGGACGGGGTTGCATGAAAGGCCGGTGTTATCTCCGACTCCCGAAATGCGGGAGTTGGCGCGCGATTGCTCGCGCTGTCTACTTCATTCAGTTGCTATTTGCCGCTGCGCCAGTTACGGCCAGTGCGGCAGGCATCGTCATAGACGGCGCAACTGCAACCACGGTTTCCACTGCCGCAAATGGTCACCAGACCGTCAATATCGCTCCGGCATTTGCGGGCGTTTCCAGCAATACCTACACGAATTTCAATGTCGATGCGGCGGGCGCTTCGCTGAACAACGTGGGTATTAATGCCCGCACGATTGTCAATCAGGTCACGAGCACGAATCCCAGCGTTATCAGCGGCCGTATCGATGTATTAGGCTCTCGCGCCAATGTGATATTGGCCAATCCCAACGGCATTACGGTGAATGGCGGATCGTTCGTCAATACCGGCCGTGTGGCGTTGACGACCGGGCATGTCAGCTTCAAGGACACGGTGCCGGTAGCCGGACTTCCGGAGCGAGACATCGTGCTCGACACGAGCACAGGCACCATCGTCGTCGGACCGCAGGGATTGACAGGCGCGCTGATCGGTCTCGACCTGATTGCGAAGAACCTGCAGATCAACGGGCCGCTGACCAACACCTTCACGTCGCAAACCGCTGCTGTACGCGCGGTCGCGGGCAACAGCAACGTCACGCTGAACACGGCGGTGTCGCCAACCGACAATGGCAACGACTGGTTGACACTGAGCCAGCCGACATCGCCCGCCACCGCAAGCTCGTTCGCCATCGACATCACCGCAGCAGGCAGCCTGACGAGCGGCCGCGTGCAACTGATCGTCACCGACAAAGGCCCTGGCGTGCGCAGCGCGGGGCCGCTGAACGCGACGCTCGGCGACTTCACGCTGGCCTCGAACGGCTCCGTGCAGTTTTCCAACACCACGCTCACCGCGCAGAACAATCTCGATCTGCAGGTGCACGACAACCTTGCGCTGACCGACACAAAGGTCACGACGAACAACGGCGCGGCCACGCTGGCTGCGAGCGGCGCCGTGACGCTGACAGGCAGTAGCCTGCTCGCCGCGACGGGCATCGACATCAGCGGTGCGGGCATTGCATTGACGCAGGATGCCGCGGCTCAATCGGTGGTTGCGTCTGCAAAGAGCGGGGTGGTTCTGACGAGCACCGGCGACATCACTAACTTTGGCTCGCTGATTCAGGGCCAGCAGATCAATACGCTCGACGCCGCATCGCTCGGCGCCGTGACGCTGAACGCGACCGGCAACGTGCTGAACCACTCGACAGCGGATAGCAAACTCGCGGTTATCTTCGGCGTGGCCGGCGACGTGTCCATCACTGCCGGTGGTTCGGTGACCAACCAGAACGCCCGCATGCTGTCGAACAAGGCGCTGACAATAACGGCCGGCGGCGACGTGAACAACATCGTCGATCATTCCGCCGGTACAAACGGCGGCGCGCCGGTCGGCTATTCCGACCGCAGCTGGCGGCTCCTTTTTGTCGAGCATCGCGAAAGCGGTTTCGACGTGGATTACGGCGCAATCGACGACCCTTCGAAGCTCTCGTACATCACCGCGGACGACGGCAAGCTCTCCATCTCGGGCACGAACGTGACGAATGTCGGCGGCTCGATTCTCGCGAACGGCGGCTCCATTGCGGTCACGGCTCGCAACCAGCTGCTCACGCAAGGCGTCTTTACAGGCCAGGCCTCTTACCGGCAAAAGTGCTTCTTCTTCTGTAGTTCGTCGTCTTCGAGCAGCGTGCAGGCGTTCGGCGGAGTGATCGAAGCATCGCAGGACATCACGCTGAAGGCCGGCACGCAGATTACCAACACCGGCGGCACGGTGCTCGCGCTCAATACACTCAAGCTCGATGCGCCGAAGACGCTCGCTCAGGCCGTACTCGGCTACAGCGCGATCAACCGCAATCACGACCTGAAGGCGTGGTTCGGCAACTCATGGTCGGCGATTTTCGCGGCGGACACCGGCGGCGTCTTCACCGGCGGCAACGGCCAGGTCGAGCTGACCGGTGAGGCCGACATTGACGGGGGCGCCTTCAATGCCCCTGGGGGGATCAAGGCCGCGGGCGGTGTGAACACCATCCGCACGCCGTACCGCGCGCCGGTGACCATCGGCAATCACAATCACATTGGGCTCGTGTCATGGTTCGGACTTTGACGCGCGCGATGCGGCGGGTACTCAAGCCGGCCGCGCAGCAGCCCCGCATGCGACCCGCGCAGCAGGCGCGGAAGCACCGCCTGCGCAGCCTTGCACGCTGCACATTCGCCGTGCTTGCCGGTGCCGCCTCAGCCCGCGCTTTCGCGCAAACGTTGCCTCCTGGCCTCGCCGGCAACCCGGCACTGGGCGGCGCACCGTTCGGTGTGCCGATGCGCGCCGAGCAGGACCCTGCACAACGGTTGCTGCAGGAGCAGCGCGACCGCCAGCGTCGCGAGGAAATCCAGCAGGCGCCCGCGCAAATCGAAGTACAGCAGCCCACCGTGGTCAACCTTCCCGAAGGCGCGGATGTGGAAACGCTGACGGACGTGGAGCCGCTCTTCAGGATCGACCACATCGAATTCATCGGCGACACGGTGCTCGGGCAACACGAACTGGACACGATTGCCGCGCCTTTCATCGGCAAGCAGCTCGGCCGCAACCGCATCAACCTGCTGCTGCGCCGCGTGACCGAAGCATTCATCGCGCGTGGCTACATTACGACGCGCGCCTATCTCGGCGCGCAGAATCTTGCTTCGGGCACGCTGAAGGTCAATATCGTCGACGGCAAGGTGTCGGCGTTCACGCTCAACGGGCATGCCCTGCGTCCGCGCGACTCCAACGAGCCCTGGTACACGACGCACGGCGGCGGCCTGCTGACCGACGCGGGTACGGCATGGGCATTCGGCGACAGCGTAGGCGACGTGCTGCGGCTGCCCGATCTCGAGCAGGGCGTCGACCAGATCAACCGGTTGCGCCGCAACCAGGCCGAAATCCAGATCATGCCGGGCGAGACGCCGGGCGATTCAGTGGTCGCCATCACGAACCACTATGGCGACCGCGTTTTCTACGATCTCGGCATCGACAATTACGGCAGTTCGCAAACCGGCACGCTGCGCTATCGCGCCGGCGTGCAGGCGAACAACCTGATCGGTTTGCAGGAGTCGCTGTCGTTTAACTTCGTGGGCACTCAGGACAGCAATGCGTTGGTGTTTTCCGCTGCGGCGCCTTACGGGTATCAAACCTTCAGCTATACGACGTCGCTCTCCGAATACCAGCAGGCCATCGGCGACATCGCGTTGCTTCAGGGCCGCACGTTCAGCCAGATTCTCGGCTGGAACGATGTGTTGACGCGTTCGCGTGCGGGCCGCACGAGCGTCGACGTCACGCTCACGAAGATGCGCACCGAGCGCACCCTGAACGGTATTGAACTGTCGCCGCAGGACCTCACGGTATTGCGCATCGGTCTGAATGGTTTGCGCCGTTTCGTCGCGAATGACCAGGGCGCGGCTGCGACGTGGGACGTCGGTGTGTCGCGCGGGTTGCCGTGGCTCTCGGCCAGTCACGATAGCGCCGGCATCGACGAGGTCGAGGCGCACAGTCAGTTCACGCGGCTCGATGCGACTGCCACGCTGCAGATCGCGCTCGGCACGCTGGCGGGCACGCAATGGAGCTATCGCGGCACGCTGCGCGGCCAGTACAGCCGCGTCGCGCTGTTCGGCAACGAGCAGATTTTCCTCGGCGGCATGGACTCGGTGCGCGGCTTTACCGAAGGCGGCATTGCAGGCGACAGCGGCTTTTATCTGCGCAACGAGGCGGCCTGGCAGAACGTGCCAGCCTGGCACGACGCGCGTCTCGAACCGTATGTGTTTCTCGACGGCGGCAAGTCGCATCTCGTCGCACAAGGCGGCTGGCCGACGCTGATCGGCACGGGCGTCGGCGCACGCGCGCAATGGCGCTACAAGACACAAACCGTCACCAGCGAGGTGCTGCTCGGGCAGGCCTTGCTTCAACCGGCCGCGCTCGGAAAGAAAGCCACCGTGCTGCTCGCCACGCTCAACTGGTCACTCTGAAGAGGTCCCTATGAAACATCGCCCGATCGCAGTCACGATCCGCAACGCCACGCTGTTCGTCATGCTTGCCGCAGCAGGCCTCGCTGTCGGTACGCCCATCGCACAGGCAGCCAACAAGCCTTCGACGAAGCCCTCCGCGGAAAAAAGCGTCGAAGCGGCGCCCGGTCCGTTGCCCGCCAACGCGGTCGCGCGCGTGAACAACGTAGTCATCACGCAGGCCCAGCTCGACGATGCTGTGCGCGCGTCGAACGCACCTGACACACCCACGCTGCGCGCATCGATCAAGAACCAGATGATCGCTCGCGAACTGTTCCGCCAGGCTGCGGAAAAACAGCACTACGAATCCCGCCCGCAGGTGGTGGCCGCAGTCGAGCAGGCGAAATCCGCAGCGATGACTGCCGCGTATCTGCGCGATCAGGTGAAGCCTGTGCCGGTAACCGATGCAGACGTAAAGGCGAAGTACGACGCGATCGTCGCCACGCTCGGCGAGTTCGAATACAAGCCGAGCGCCATTGCGGTGAAAGATGCGGACACCGCGCAAACGGTGCTGACGCAACTCAAGAAGGGAACAGACTTCGCGCAGCTCGCGAAGCAGTACAGCCAGGGGCCGGGGGCCGCGCAAGGCGGCGCGCTCAACTGGATTTCGTTCAGGACGCCGATTCAGCCCGGCAACACGCAGAACTGGCCGCAGCCGCTTGCCGAAGCACTCGTGAAGCTGCCGCAGGGCGGCGTGTCGAGCGCGCCGGTACAGGTCGGCGACGCGTTCTGGATTCTGCGCGTCGACGAAAAGCGCCCGACGCAAGTGCCGCAATACGACCAGATCAAGGACACCTTACGCAAGCAGCTGGAACAGGTGGCGCTGCAGAAAGCGACCGCGCAGGTGGTTGTCGATCTGATGAAGAACGCACGGATTCAGCAGCAGTAACAACCTTGCTTTGCGAGGGATGCAGCGGGCGGGGTGAAACCGCTGCGACGCCACTTCGGGTTTGAACGCCCGGACCGGCGAAGAAGTGCCATACGTACAAAAAACCAGAAGAAGACGAGAGCATCATGAACGCGTCGACGCGCAACGCTTTACGACAACTCGAACAGAATCTCCACGCCCACGACGAGCGGCACGAACGCGGCATGCAATCGGCGCGCGAGCGCTGGTCGGTGCCGACGCCTGCCCGCGTGTATCGCGTGTGGCAGCGTGCGGTCTCGGCGCTGGTCGCGTTGACGCTGTTCGCCGGGCCGCTGTCTGTCACGTTTGAACAAAGCCGCGACGCGGCAGGCGTGCTCGCCGCGGGCAGCCAGCGTCTGGACGACGATGCATGGCAGCAGATTCTCGATCTCGCCGGCTTGCGCGTTCGCTTCGTGATGCAGGAGGCGCAGGCCGCGCCTATCGTCGACCCGACTGCACCGATTTCCTTTCAGCCGAAGATCACGCAGAGCACCGGCGCGAACGGCGGCGTACCCGTGGTCAACATCACGGCGCCGAACGCAGCAGGCATTTCGCTGAACCAGTATCAAAGCTTCAATATCGACCCGGTCGGGTTGATCCTCAACAATAGCCTGATGTCCGGCACGTCGCTTACGGGCGGCGACGTGCAGGCCAATCCCAATCTTTCCGGGCGGACGGCAAGCGTCATCGTCAACCAGGTGACCTCGACGGGCGCCGCATTCGCGAGTCTGCTGAACGGCCCGCTGGAAGTGTTCGGCGCGCCGGCCACCGTCATCATCGCGAATCCGAACGGCATTACGACGAACGGCACCGGCTTCACGAATACCATCGGCGTCACGTTGTCGACCGGCACGCCGCAATTCCTGAGCGATCTCAAAGGCACCGTCAGCGACTTCAACAACGCGCAGGCGGTCGGTTACAGCGTGACTGGCGGCCATATCCAGATCGAGGGCAACGCGGGCGTGAACGGTCCGGGCGCGGGTATCGAAGGCACGGTGGGCACGATCGATCTGATCGGCGAGACCATCGGCATCAATGCGCCGCTGTATGCGGGCCAGCGCATCAACGCGATTGCGGGCCGCCAGTTCGTGCTGCCCTCAGCAGTGGCAAGCAGCGGCACCACGTATGCGACCTCGTCCAACGGTGCGCAGAATACGGCCAGCGCGATCAACAGCGCAAATGGGCGCGCCAACAACGGGCTTGCGATCGACGCTACTGCCTTCGGTGCAATGACCGCGGGCCAGATCCAGGTGATCGGCACGGCAGCCGGAATGGGCGTGCGCACCGATGCGCAGATGGCGGCAAATACCGGCGACCTGTTGCTCTCGTCAAATGGCGATCTCACCGTCAACGGTTCGGCTGCGCAACAGCAGGCGACCTTGCAGGCAAGCGGCAACCTCGCGATGACGGGCGCGCACGTCGGCGTCACCGGCTACACGATCAATGCAAATGGCGACGTGACGTCGAGCGGCACGATCCAGACTGGCGGCAAGCTCGCAGTGAGCGCGGGCGGCAGCGTGAATGTCGCGAACGCGCAGTCGAACGGCGACGCTGCGCTCAAGGGCGGTGCGAATGTCACGCTCGGCGACGTGCAGACGGGCGGCGCGCTGGCGGTCAGCGCACAAGGTAATGACGGCGCTGGCGACATCAATCTGAACGGCACCTCCGTGGTGAGCGGCGCGACGAACCTGCAGGCCGCGCGCGACATCAACTTCAACGGGCAGACCAACAGCGGCACATTGCAGGCAACCGCGCAACGCAACGTTAATTCAAGCGCGGCGTTGCAGACATCGGGCGAGCTCGCGCTGAATGCCACGCAAGGCAATGTCAATGCTGGCGGCACCGTGAAAAGTGGAAGCGGGCTTGCGCTCGCATCCGGCCAGAACGTCAACGTGAGCGGACAAGTCACTGCGCAGAACGCAGTCACGGTCGCGGTGGGCCAGGACCTCGCAGTGACCGGGTCGCTCGCGAGCGGCACGACGCTCTCGGCCAACGTTGCGCGTGACGTTTCGGTCGCAGGGTCGCTGCTTGTCGGGACCGATGCGCAGATCAACGCGGCGCGCAATGTCGATGTGCCCGGCGTTGTTATCGTGCAGCAGGACGGCGTGGTGAACGCGCAGAACAACCTGACCGGCAGCGGTTCGCTTGCGTTTGGACAGAACGGCACGCTGACCACGGGGCAGGACGTCGCGTTTACCGGCAAGCTGCTCGCCAACGGTCTGCAGGTGAGCGCAGGCAATAACGCCAGTGTCGCCGACGTGCAGGCTGGCGGCACGTTCAGCATTGCGGCGAACGGCCTGACCAGCAACCCGGCTGGCGGCGGCGACGTGAGCTTCAATGGCAATGCGGCTGTGGTGGGCGCAACGAACGTGCAGGCCGCGCGCGATGTCACGGTGAACGGCACACTCGCGGGCGGCTCAAAGGTCGCACTGACGGCGCAACGCAACGTGACGGTGGCAACCAGCGGAACGGTGCAGGCCGTCGGGGACCTGGCTGTCGCAGCGGTGAACGGCAATGTCAGTTCGAGCGGCACGATGAACGGTGCCGCGAATCTGTCGGTAAGCGGCGCGCAGGACGTCGCGTTGACCGGTGCGACTAGCGTGACCGGAGACACGACGCTCAAGGCAGGGCACGACATCGTGATTGGCGGCACGCTGGCGGGGCAGGGCGCGGCAACGCTCGATGCCGGCCACGACGTTAGCGCGGGCGGCAGCAGCGGCTTCGTCAAGGATACGAGCATCACCGCGGCAAATGATCTTTCGGTGACGGGCTCCCTGCAAGGCGCGGCGGTTTCGCTGTCAGCGGGTCAGTCGGTGACGCTGAACAACGTGCAGGCCAACAACGCGCTGCAGGTGACGGCGTCAGGCGGCACGCTCGCGGTGAACGGGCTGGTTGCTTCGCTTTCCACTGCGTCGCTGAGTTCCGGCGGCGACACGTCAGTGAGCGGCGCATTGCAGAGCGCCAACGCATTGAGCGTGACGAGCGGCGGCAATACGACGGTTGCGGGAAGTGTTGCATCGAACGGCGACGTCACGCTTAAGAACGCGAACGGGTCGCTCGTCAGCACAGGCAATATTCAGTCCGGCGACAACCTGCTGATCGACGCGGCGCACTCGGTCGATCTCGGCACGCAAGGCACCTCCGCACTTGCGGACCTCACCGTCAAAGCCGGCCAGAATCTGACGATGAACGGTTCCGTGGTCGCGCAAGGCAACGGCACGCTGAGCGCGGGCGGGAACATTGCGGGCGCTGCTGCAAGCGCATTTGGTCTCGCGGCAAACGTCGCTTCCGGCGGCGATACGAATCTCACCGGCTCCTTGCGCGGCGGTACAGTGCAGACGACGGCGGGCGGCTCAGCATCGCTGCATGACGTGCAGGCCGCATCGGGTCTTGCGCTCGCAGCGAACAACGACCTCAACATTACCGGCGCTGTGACCGGCGGCGCGGCGGTTGCGCTGAACGCCGGGCAGAACATCGGCATCAGCGGCTCCATACAGGCGGCCAATGACACGACGCTGGGCGCGCAAAACGGCAACGTCACTTCGACAGGCACGATCGCGAGCAACGGTGCTTTCAATGCGCAGGCCGGTTCCGACATCAACCTGGGCGGCACGACGAGCGCTGCGCTCGACACGACGCTCACGGCAACGCGCGACATCAACGTGACCGGCATGCTTGCCGGACAGGGGCAGGGCAGTGCGACTGCCGGGCGCGACATCGGCGGGGCGGGCACCATGACGTTCGCGCAGGCCGCCACGCTCGCTGCGGGCCGCGACGTTGCGCAGGGCGGTTTGATTCAGGGGCAGTCCGTGCAGGTGACGGCTGCAGGCAACATCGCCACGAACAACGTCGAGTCGGCGAGCACCGTTGCGCTCACCGCGAATGGGACCAATACGGCTAACGGTCCCGGCAATGTGACGGTGAATGGTTCGGTGGCGGCTGCGGCGGCGGTGAGCACGACGGCGCGCAACGACGTGTCCGTTGCATCGACCGGCAAGATTGCCAGCGGCACGACGGTTGGCATCAATGCTCAGCACGACATCAACATTGCGGGCGCTGTGGAGTCGGTCGGCAATACGCTGCTCACTGCGCAGCAAGGCAGCTTGAATGCGACGGGCGGCATCAACAGCGGCGGCACGCTCGACATCGCGACCGGGCTCGATCTGTCGCTCGGGGCGAGCACGAGTGCAGTCGGTGATGCGACCTTGAACGCCGGCCGCGATGCGCTGCTGAACGGCCTGCTGATCGGCGAGGCAAACGGTTCGGTAACGGCGGGGCACAACATCGGCGGCGCAGGTACGCAGGCCTTCACGCAAGCCGCATCCTTCACGGCGCAACACGACATTGCGTTGACGGGCGGCGTGCAGGCGAGCGAGGTGAGTGCGATCGGCGGTAACAACGCAGCGCTGCACGATGTCCATTCATCGAGCACGTTGACGCTGAGCGCGAACGGCAACGCTGGCGGTGGCGATGCGGCCATCACCGGCACGGCCACCGCTCCGGGCGTCGTCACACTGAGCGGCGCACGCGACGTGCTGGTGAGCGGATCGCTGACCACCGGCGACTCGCTGACACTCACAGCGCTTCGTGACGTATCGGCAAGCGGCACGCTACAAACCACGGCTGGCGATCTCACCGCGACGACGGCCACCGGCAGCATCGCGCTGACGGGAACCACGACCACCTCCGGTGCGCTGACTCTGAACTCGGCGCTCGACACGCGACTCGGCGGCCAGATCAACGCGGCGAGGGACGTCACCGTACAGGCGGGACGTGACATCGCACTGAGCGGCACGCTGGCCGGTCAGCTTGGCGGCTCGCTCACGGCATCGCACGATATTGCCGGTGCGGGCGCGGCGGCATTTGCCCAGGCCGCGACGCTCGACGCTTCACATGACGTTGCATTGACCGGCGCGTTGCAAGGCGCGAGCGTCACCGTGACGGGCGGCAACAACGCCGGACTGGGCAGCGTGCAGGCAGTGACCGGCAATGCGAGCGTCACCGCAAACGGCAACGCAACGGGTGGCGACGTGACGATTGGCGGTGCGGCAACCGCGCTCGGCGCGCTCGCCGTGCAGGCGGCGCGCGATGTCAGCGTGGGCGGCGCGATCAACACAGGCAGCACGACCACAATCGACGCAACCCGCAACATCGCGCTTGCCGATGTGAATTCGGCAGGAAACCTGACGTTCGCCGCGACGAACGGCAACGCCAGCGCCGCGAACGTCACCACGCAGGGCAATCTCACAGGAAGCGCCGGACAGGCACTGACCGTCTCCGGCGCGACAACCGTCGGCGGCAATGCGCAGCTCGCGTCGGGCGGCAACATGACGTTGACGGGCGGCATCGGCGCGCAGAGCACCGGCACGTTGACGGCAGGCGGTTCGATCAGCGCGGCGTCTGTGGCGTTCGGTCAGCAGGCGACGTTAAGCGCGGGAGGCAGCATCGGCGTGAGCGGCGCTGTCGCGACCAACGGTGCGCTCAATGCGACCGCGGGAAATGACCTTTCGTTAGGTTCCGCGCAGGCGGGCGGCGCGCTCGCGCTGCAGGCGCAAGGACATAACGGCGCGGGCGACGTGAAGGTGAACGGCGCACTTGCGTCCGGCAGCACGGCGACGATAAATGCCGCGCGCGACGCAACCATCGGCGGCAACGCAAGCAGTACCGGCACGCTTGCCGTTAGTGCTGGCCGCAACGTCACTGCGAACGGCACGATCGGCGCAAACGGCGACGTGACGCTGACTGCGACGAGCGGCAACCTTGCCGTGGGTGGGCCGATCACGAGTCAGGGCAATCTCAACGCGAACTCAGGCGGTGCGCTCGCGTTGAACGGCGAGCTCGTCAACGGCAATACGACGTTGGCCGCGGGCAGCACGGCGACGCTGACCGGCACGTTCCTCGGCCTCGGTCTTGCGAACATCAACGCGGGCGGCGCTGTGAACGGCGGCGGCTCGCTGACCTTTGGCAAGGACATTACCGTAGGCGCCGGTAGTGGTATCACGCTTGGCGCGATTCAGGGCGCAGGCCAGTTCACGGCGACCTCGGCCGGCGCCATGTCGCTTGGCGCGACAACGGCGGTGGGCAATGTAAGCGCGAAGTCGACGGGCGGCAGCGTGAGCTTCGGCGGCGATCTGCAGTCCGGCGGCAACGTAACGCTTCAGGCCGCGAACAATGCGACGGTGGCGGGCGCGGTGTCGTCGATGGGCACCGTGAACATCAGCGGCGCGCAAGGCAATGTGAGCGTGGCGGGCGTGTCGTCCAACGGCGATACGACGATGAGTGCCGGACAGACGCTCTCGCTGAGCGGCACGAGCACCGTGGCGGGGCAGTTCACGCTGAGCGGCGGCAACGTCACGTTGAGCGGCTCGCAAGGCGGCTCGAAGAATGTGAGCGTGAGTGCGCAGGGGACGCTCGATGCGAGCGGCGCGTCTGTCGTGTCCACGCAGAACATGCAGTTCAGCGGTACGAACGTGACATTGGGGACGGCGATTGCCGGCGGGGCGCTGACCGCGACGGCATCGAATCAGCTCTCTCTCGTGGGCGCGGCGGTGGATGCTGTCGGCGCAGCGACGCTGAGCGCAGGCAACGGCTTCTACAACGCGAGCCAGGTGCTCTCGGGCGGCGCGCTGTATGTGTCGGCACCGAATCTGACAAACGCGGCGAATGCGTCGCTGGCGTCGACCACTACGACGACGATCAACGCGACGAACTTCACGAATGCGGGGCTCGTGAATGGTTCGACCACCAATGTGACGGTGGCCGGCGCGCTCAACAACAGCGGCGGCTCGTTGATGGCGGTCAACAGCCTCAATGTGAATACGGGGACGCTCAACAATCAGAACGGGATCATTTTCGCGGGCAATCCCAATGGGCCGGGTGGGCCGACTACGGGCGACGTCTCGCTGACCATCAACGGCGGCGACGGTTCTTTCTACAACGCTGGAGGCCAGTTGCTCGCGCAGCGCAACATGGGCATCAGCGCGATGAACATGGCGTTCGATCCCTCGCAGGGGACGATCAGCCAGGGCGGGCAGCTTTCGATCACCGCCGGGTCGATCAGCAATAGCGGAACCTGGAATTACGGTGGACAGGGCGTGACGCTGACAGGCGTCTATGGCATCAACAACTACGGGACCATGACGGGGACCGCGCCGCTGACGCTGTCGACCAACGGCACGTTCACGAATTTTGGGCAGGTTACCGGCAGCAACGTTACGTTCAATGGGACGTTGAATAATGTTGCTGGGGCGGTGATGCATGCGGACGGCACGCTTGCGTTGAATGGGAATACCGTTAATCGCGGGACTGTGGAGGCCAGTGGGCTGCTGTCGGTCACTGGCGGGAATTACGACAACCAGGGTGCGACGACGCAATCAAAGGGGGATGCGAATTTTAATCTCTCAGGGACGTTGCTGAATACTGGTGGTTCTATTTTCGCGGGGAATAACGTCAATATTAGTGCGGGGGCGGTGGTTAATGATCAGACGGCGCCGAGTGCGCCAGTGACGACGACTGCAACGGTCACTGATCCCACGCTTCTATGGTCAGCAGTTGCCGGGACCAAGACGTCCTGGTCGCTGCATCACGTAGGAACCGGAGACGGAGGCGAGCTCGCAGCCGGATCGACCACTGTCAGTGCGACGCTCGGAGACGTCCTGTCGCCGCAAGGTAATGCGAGCGCCTCTTCGCCCGTGGCCGGATCAGGAACGGTCACCTTTTACGATCACGACGGAACATGGACGGTGGCGGATGGGCCCGACCCGACTGCGACTGGATCTGTCACCCTCTCTTTGCCCACGATTTCGCAAACGTCCGTGACACAGCAGCCGGGGACATCCGGCGTGATTTCCGCTGGTGGATCGATATCGCTAGTGGCGGGTTCGCTGTCTAACCAAGGTGGGCAAATCGCGGCGCAGGGCGATGTCACTCTCAATGTGCAGTCGCTCAGCAATGGTGCTGCTGCCGCCACCACAACCTATCAGACGGGACTGAGCGTTGACGCTGGGCAATTCTCGAGTTTCTTTGCGCAGTTGAAAGCGCTGGGCGTGATTACGGTGGCAGGTACCGGTAACCCGACCGGCACCAACTGCGATTCGCAAGGATACTGCACGGTCGGGGACGCACTTCCGCCGACACAATTTAACATCGCACCGGGCGCAGCTCCCACCGCTACAGGATCAACTACAGTCTCGTTGCCGACAGGCATGATCGCGGCTGGCAGCAACCTGGCTATCTATGGCGGCAACCTCGCTAACGCGGGTTTGTTATATGCCGGCAATAACGTTCTGGTCGGCGCGGCGAGCCTGACGAACCAGGGCGGCAACCAGCAGAGTTCTTCGACGCAGACTGGTTGTGCGGCCGGTGTGCCAAGCACCGCGTGCGGCACTGCAGGCCACCTCCGCGGGTCGAATCCCACCACGACGACGTTCGGCTACAGCCAGAACGACGCGACGATCTACGCCGGCCACGACCTGGTGATTGCCGCAGGCCAGATCAACAACACGTTCGGGAATCTGCTCGCGGGGCATGACATCGTAATTGGCGGTGTCGGTACAACCGCGAGTTCGACGACGCCCGCAACTAGCCTGAACAACACGTCGGGCAACATCGTCGCCGGCAACAACATAACGCTTAATGTGTCGGGCGCGATCACCAATAACCTGCCACCGCCGGTTCCCGTGCACGAGAATTACGGCATGAAGGAGCAGTATTCCGGCTGTATGACCGCTGGCGGTTACAAGGAGAGTTACTGCGAAGGTTATGTCGATCAGCAATCGGGTAGCTCGTCAGTCATCGGTGCAGGCAACAACCTGCAGATCAATGCGGGAAGTCTGACTAACATCGGTAGCCTGATCGCTGCGGGCAATACGGCGACCATCGCGGTGGCTGGCCCCGTCGTCAATGAAGCGCAGACACTGAATGCCTACTGGCACTCGCATTGGGTCCAGGAAACGGGCCTGTTCAGCAGCGACAAGCGTCATGATGTCTGGGCCTGCGGCTCACCTGCGGAATGCACGGCGCTCTATGGCAGCGCGTACACAAGCGCTGGCGGGACGATTGATCCGCCACAGCCGATCGGGAACATTGCTGCGACAATCCAGGCGCCGAACCTGTCGATCACTTCCGGCGGTCAGATCCAGAACGTCGGCAATGTAATCGGCACGTCCGTGACCCTGACGGGTCAGAAACTCATCAATGGCATTACGACGGCGAACACTTATACACCGCGCGTCAATGCTCCGTCGCAGGTCATTTCCCTCAGCCCGGTGACGCTGCCTGGGTTGAACCTTGGGGTGCCACGCACCGTGGGCGGCGCTCTTCCGACGCCGGTCGCAGGCAAGGCATCGTTTGTCGACAGCTCGCTGGGTAGCTCAGCAATCGGCAATCTGGGCCCGCAGAACCTGCTTGATGCCCTGCCGCCGCGCTTGCAGCCAGGCTCAACACTCTTCTATTACAACCCGCAGGAAGAAGACCTGATGCTGCAGCAGGCCGCATTGCAGCAGACGGGCAAGGCGAGCTTCATCGACGGGCTGACGTATGACAGTACGAAGGCCAGGTCCGTTACTGAGCAGGAGAAGCAGTATCTGTATCAGAACGCCCTCGACTACGCTACGGCAAACAATCTACAGCTGGGCGTAGCGCTCACGCAGGCGCAGATCAACGCTCTCGACAAGCCGATGCTCTGGTATGTCGAGCAGACGGTACCGGACCCGTCGTGCACGGCGACGGGCGTAGCTGCGTGTCCGACGATCACTGCGCTGATGCCGCAGGTTTATCTGCCGAGCGATACGAGTGCGATGTCGGCCGGTGGCAACATCACGGGCACCGACGTCACCCTTAACTTCAACAAGGACGGCGGCAGCGTCCTGAATACCGGAAGTATCACGGCTTCCGACACGCTGACGGTCAATACCGGCACGCTCACCAATCAGGCGAATCAGGTCAACATTGGTGAGATCTGGGGATATGTAAAAGACGCCGGTTACTCAAAAACGACCGGCACGGAGGTACAGCCGGGCGGGTTCATGAGCGCGGCCAACATGGACCTGAACGTGCAGACGCTCAGCCAGATCGGTGGTGCGCTGCAGAAGCTCGACGCGGATGGGGCAGTTGATCCAGCCGGAACACAAGAATTGCTGGCGAGTCTGCAGCAGCAGCTTGGTGGGGCTTTCGCGCAGACGACGGTACACGATGACATTCATACGGATTTCGTTGCGCAGGGCGGAGGGGTTCCGACGGTCGTCGTCGCTGCGATTGCAATTGCCGCTTCCATCGTCACCGGAGGAGCGACGCTTGCAGCGCTGGGGCCGGTTCTATCGGGGGCGCTTGCAGGGGCGATGGGCGCGTTCGTGTCTCAGGCGTTCTCTGGAAACGGCATCGACATCCTGCAGATTGCGGAGGCAGGCGCGGTTGCTGCACTAACGGCAGGCGCTTTTTCGGCAGCAAATGTCGGCGGCGCGGAAGCTCTTCAGCAGGTGGGCAGCAAGATCGCCAGTGGCTCAATTACAGCGACCGAGGTTGGCAGCGCGATCGGACTGATTGCTGAGCGAAGTGTAATCACTGCGGGGATCGACACGGCGATCTACGGGGGGAGTTTCGCGAACGCACTGCAATACTCAGCGCTCAGCGATGTGGCTGCCGTGGGTGCGGGGGCAATCGGGGCTGCGTCGCAAAACGATAAGTCATGGATGGCCCAAGGGAGCCCGGGTTATGTGCTGGCTCATGCGGGCTTGGGTTGCGCAATATCGGCCGCGGAGGGAACCGGTTGTGCCGGGGGGGCGATTGGCGGGGCGGTCAGTGCGGCGTTCTCGCCGGACTTAGTGAAGGCGGTCGACCCGACGGGCGCGCCGCTTGATCCGGGCCAGCAGGCGGCATTGGCAGCGTTCGCGACGCTGGCAGGGGGTGGCCTTGCCGGTCTCGCCGGTCAAAATGCGATGGCTGGGGCGACGGCCGCGCAGAACGAGGCGCTGAACAACACGGGGGACCATGCGGCCGACGCGGCGAAAAAAGGCGGCCTGCTGAACGCGTTCGGCACCTGGCTGCAGAACACCTACGGCGATCCGGTGGGTTCCTTCCAGAACTGGGGTAACCAGTTCCTAGGTCTGGTGACGTCCAACAACGGACAGACGCCACCGTCTGATCCGAATCCACTGGTGCAGGCAAATAATGGAAATCCGCCGAACACTGGGGCGTCGCCGGTGACGCCAGCGGTGCCCGTATGTGATCCACCGGTTTGCACGATGATCCCTGGTGCACCGGGTACGCCGAGCCACATAACGCTTTCGAGCGGCAACGGTAGCGGAGACACGGTAGGCGGACAAGGTTCTTCGACGGACAATGGGCGCGTTGAGATTGACGACTCGCGAGCCGGGCACATCTTCCGCGATTCGGACGGACATATTAGTGACACTCCGGCCAATCGGCAGCTTCTTGAAAGTGTCGCGAACGATCCGTCGGCTGTACTAGGAACGGATAAGTACGGCACCACGTGGGCTGCCAAAATAAATCCGGACGGGACCCAAACATGGGTAGGTATTCGGGGTGGTAAGGTTAGCTACGGTGGAATTAACCAAACGCCAAAGTCATTTAATCCTCAAACAGGGTTGGCCTCACCCACGAGGCCGGGGTAAGTGAGATGGATGATTCATTGACGACCACAGAAGCCTTCCGTGCGATGTTGATCTTCTTAGATCGCTATTACGAGAGAGGAGGTGGCCAAAGCGAGGACATCGCGACTCTATTGAGTGGAATATCGCAAACGGTCTGGGCTGACGGCAGTACGAACGATCCAGCCCAATGGCAAGACTGGTTGGACGCTGTTCGAGCAGCGAGAGATGAAGGTGCATAGGGCGAGTACTTGAGCACTGGCAAGAACCCGACGACGGCCGGGTTCGCTCTTTATGTGGCCGTTCAAGCGTGGATGATGACGAGCCTGCCGAGCTGAACCTCGACCTTGAGGCGCTGGTGAGGCTTGAAGCCCGCATGCTCGAGCCAACGGCCAGAGAGCTTGAGCCAAGGCACGAGGGGTGGGTTGTTGGTGCGTCGCCGAGGCGAGTAAACAACGGGCCGCACGTGGCGGAAGGTGTTGAATTAGCGCATTCAATCGGACATGCAGTTCGCTTGCGTACGAGCTGGCGCTTGAGGACCTAGGTGATCCGGGCGCACTCCAGATGGTCATCAGCCGCCGCGTGAATGAGAGCGACGCATGCGCACTTTGCGCGAGCGAGAGCGCACGGAGGGCGCTTGGTGGGCTTGGGCCCGATCGCGCAGCAGTTTGCGCTCAAGAATGACGGACTACGGGCGTTACTCATCGCAAACAAACGCCGCCTGCTGGGTCCCGAGGGCGGAGCACCACATCGCGTAATGTGGGTTTAACAACACCATCGTGCATGGGGCGCAGTACGATCCGCAGTTCGGGGTGTGCGGCCCAGCAGCATGAGCGCATACCACGGCCGGGAGGTCTTTCCCGCAATGGGGCACGCGAAGGGGTATCCAAGGACGATGGAGCTTCGCAAGACTGCTCCATGCACCGTTCGGTAAGCTGGTAAATCTGGCTCTTCGGCGGGTCATTTCTGCATCGGCGCTAACATCTGTGAAGCGGCGCTGCCATCGGGGGACCCGGAAACGCTCAGACCCTCTGCTACTACCCCGCAGCGCCTCCCGCCCAACTACCC
>NZ_JAEUAV010000034.1 GCF_019511605.1 Paraburkholderia phenoliruptrix
ACAGAAAAACCTTCCTTTCATTACTGTGTGAGACTTGATACTTTCGCTTTGCGCCAGATTCCGAAGAACCCGGCTCGCGTCGCGCATCAAGCGCCCACACTTATCGGCTGCTAGTTTTTAAAGATCGATTCGCACACTCAACAGCGCCTGCTTCAACTACCCGGCACCACTTCGTTCTGCGTTGCTGCATCAGCAGCAGAGAAACGAGATTATGAAGAACTTCCGCTGCGCCGTCAACAGGTTTTTGCTACTGCCTGAACCTGCCACCGCCGCTGGAAGCCTTGCCACCACTGGCTTTCCCGCTTCCCGTGCCCCGGCGTCCGGAGCACGAAAGAGCGAGATTCTAGCGAGCCACGCGACGCCTTGCAAGCCCTATCTGCATTTCTTCAAGGCGTCTTTTTTACAGGGCGCATATCTTCCGCTGCAGGAGGTGTTGCGTCCGGCAACAAGGCGCGCGATGCGGGTGCTCCGATGGTCCAGTCATGCAACACCGTGTACGCAACCGCCAGCAGCGTAGGGCCAATGAAAACGCCAAGGAAGCCAAACGCGAAAGCGCCGCCGAGAATGCCCAACATGACAAGAATCAACGGCATGTCGCTGTTCTTGCCGATCAGAATTGGCTTGATGACGTTGTCCGACATGCCGACAACCAGCACGCCCCACACGACCAGAAAGATCGCCCACCCGGTGGCGCCACCGTGATACAGCCAGATCGCCGCGGGCAGCCAGACAATTACCGGACCTCCCGGTATCACCGAGAGAAAGAACGTTGCCAGTCCCAATAAGGCTGGCGCCGGCACGCCGGCAATCCAGCAGCCGAAGCCGGCGAGAACGCCTTGAACCAGCGCAGTGCCGAGGATCCCGTAGACCACTCCCTTGACAGTGCTGCCCGCCAGCGCCAGCAGATAATCAGCGCGCTCGCCCGCGATACGCCGCATGCCCGCATTCAGCCACGCGCCCGCCCCCTCTCCTCCCGTGTAAAAGAAGAAGGCCAGAACGATACTCAACGCGAGCAGGCCAAGACCGTGCGTAACGGCAATCGCGGCAGAAAGAATCCACTTGCCCGCCGGCGCCGCGAGGGTTCGCAATTGGGCAATCAGTTCGGAATTGCTGCTCGTCGCCGTTTCCCAGAAACTCTGGATGCTCGAACCGACCACCGGAATTCGCGCCACCCACGGCGGCAGGTCCGGCAAGCCTGCTTCGAACAACCTTTGAACAAGCGCAACTATGTCGTGAACGTGCGCGCCAAACGCGAAACCCGCATAGACGAAGGGGCCCAGCACCACGATCAGAATCACGAAGACCATCAACGTGGCGGCCCACCTGCGCCTGCCGCCAACTGCCGCAGTCAGCCTCCGGTAGAGCCCCCACGAGCTGTAGCTGAGAATCGCACCCCACAGCAGAGCGGTCGTGAAAGGCGCGAGAACGAGCAAGGAACCGCCCACCAGGATAATCAGCGCAAACACCGCCGCAAGGCGTTCGATCAACTGGTCGGATTTCACATGCATCTCCTGTCGCGCCAGACCGCGCGGAGCGGCCCGGGCGCATATCGGCGTCCGTAAAAAGCGGTCAGTATATAGAAGCGACTTCCGCCCGCCTGCCGTCTTATATTATTTGACGAAGTCGCGACGCAGGGTCAGTGGGACACACGCCGGCCGTCTGATTTTTCGTGTCGAAACGTCCCAATCGGTCCGGCGCTGCGCGCCCAGCCATATACCGCCGCGGAAACGACTAGAATATAAGGTTCTGTGCACCCAAACTTCCGGATTTATGCGCTCGCGAATCGCCAAACGTCTCCCCCCCGATGCCGACAAGCTTGTCGGTCTTTCGCTCGCGCTTTTCGCGTCGGGCAGCCGCACCGAAGACCGCTTCTGGGAAGCGAAACTCGACGCGCTGCTCGCCAGGATAGTGCGCAACGCCAACCAGACCACGCTCGACGCAGCGCTCGACCATCTGCAGCAGAACCACCCCGACGCGTACGGCGCGCTCGCCGACATGGCCGAAACGCACAGCGAGTCGTTCGTGATCGAGCATGAAGGCGTGTCGTACGAGGCATTGCTGATTGCCGCGCCGATTCTTGCCTGGACCCGCTACATGATCCCCTCCGGTCCGCTGAAAGCCGACGCGGCCGACGCGTTGCGCGCGCATCTGCAGGCTCATGTGCTCGCGGCCAACACGCGCGTCGCCATGGCTCCGTTCCTGTACAGCATCGACCAGTTGCCGCGCCATCACGTCGAAACCTGGCGCATTGCGCAGCAGCTCGCGCAAGCCGCCATGGCCGGCGGCAGTCTCAAGCTGAACTTCGGCGAACTCCCGGAAACCTCACCCATTCTCGCCGACCCGCGCTTTCTCCTCGCGGTGGTGGCCGCGCCGGTCGGCGAACCGACCTTCCGCTGGCAGGAAGAAGAACACGGCAGCCGGATCGAGCGCGGCCAATGTCTGGAACAGTGGACCACCCAGGGCGGCGCGAACCTTTCGCTCGTGCTACCGGGCTGCGAGTTCGAGTGCCTGCTGCCCGATGCCTATTATTCCGCGTGCCGCGACGCGGACGAACGCGTGCGCCCTCACACCGTCCGGACCGCCGTGCGTTATCTATTCGACACAATTGGCGCGGCGCCGCAGGACCTGCGCGCAGTTGTCGCAGGCTTCGGCGAGCGTCGTATCGACGAATACCGCGTGGGCTTCACACGCCGCGGCAGCAACGACGTCATCTACGGCGTCGTGTGGCCGCTCTACGGCCGGGAAAACGGCGAAGCCGGCAGCGACGAAGAGCCGCAGGAATCCGCCCCGCCGGACGCACCGCTCGAAGAAATCGTTGCGTTGCTGAAGGAAACCGGCGTCACGGACGTGCGCCGCCACGCGGGCCGGTTCGAGCCTGAATATTGCGACGACTGCGGCGTGCCTTTGTACGCGGACCCGCTCGGCGAAATCGTCCACGCCGAAATGCCGGAAGACGCCGAGCCCGCGCAGCCGCACTTCCACTGAAGAAGCGCGCGAGGAGCGCGTTTCCGTCTCTATAAAAGCCCCGCCGCGTGCGGGGCTTTTTCATGCCTGATCGCTCCTATGCCTTTCGGACAGCCGTCAAACCGAAGGGAATTTGTCATCATAGTCACGGCGACGCATCGCAACGCCCGGCCCGACGCCGGGCGAGTGCATCGCGCCAATTCGCCCGATTCATCTGGAGACATGCATGCGATTCTCGATACTCAATTCAGACGCGGAACGACGCGACGGCCTGAAGGCACTGTTACGGCAGATCAACCGGCTTGCGCGCTTTAACGAAGCACAAGACTGGCGTCAGGTCGAACGCGGGCTCAAGCGCCAGTGGCCCGACCTGCTCGTGATCGACTGGCAGGACTGGATGTCCGTCGCGGATGTCCGGCATCTGCTCAGCCATTACCCGGATCTGCGCATTGCCGTGCTGACCGACAGGATCTCGCCGGAGGTGGTGGGCGAGCTCATGGACGAAGGCGTGCGCGGCGTGGTGGCGCGCGAGACCGACCCGTGCCTGATCGTGCGCGCCTTCGAAATGGTGCTGCTCGGCGGGCACTATGTGCCCTCGGGCGCGTTGCCGCTCAATCCGCCGCTGCCCGCCGACACCGCCATCCGGCCGTTCGACGACAAGAACCCGCCGCCGCGCCGCGCGAGGCTGTCGAATGGTCTGTCGCCGCGCCAGGAGCAGATCATGCGCTGCGTCCATATGGGCAGCACCAACAAGATGATCGCGCGCACGCTCGGTATTAGCGAGGGCACGGTCAAGATCCATCTGACGAGCATATTCCAGCAGTTAGGCGCGCCCAATCGCGCCGCCGCGGTCGCGCTATACAACGGCTGGCTGTCGAACCATTTGCAAGTACTGCGCAATAAAGGCGACACCCTGCTGCGCCCAGTCATGGGTCAAGCGGGCCCAGTGCCGCTGCGGCGCGCTTCGCAGCGGCGCTTCGAATACCCGTTGTCGACCAGTGGCGCGGACGCGCCCCTGCCAATGGCAGCCGAGCCCAGCGCAGCCTACGACGAAGGCCCCTCAGCCGAACTTGCGTCCGAGTCCGTAGCGGAAGGCTCGTCATGACATGAAGCACGGCGTGCGTGCAGCGTGAAGCGCGATTTCTGCCGGCGCAGCAACGGCTGGCATGGAATCCGCTCACACCTTTTGTCGTCCAACGAGTAATATGAGACTCATGGGTTTCCTCTACACACCGCTTCCACTGTGGGTCGCTGTCGGTGGCTGGATCGTCACTGCGATAGTGGTCGCGCTCGCGCTGTGGAAAAACCCTTTCAAACGTCTTCAGGACGGCACGTTGCAGCATGTCTGGCTTGCCATCATCGTCGCCGTGGCGGTGCTGTGGGCAAGCAACGCGTGGCTCGACGACGGAACCGTCATGCATCTGCTGGGCGCCACCCTGGTCGTTACGCTGTTCGACTGGGCCTTGGCGCTAATTGCAATGGCGGTCGTCACGGGCCTCGCGGGCCTGATCTTCGACGCACCCTGGCAAGGCATCGCCCTCACGTTCCTTGTGTTCGGCGCGGTGCCGGTCGGCATTTCCACGCTGCTTCAGCGGGCCAGTGTTGCGTGGCTGCCGCGCAACCTTTTCATGTTTATCTTCGGCCAGGGCTTCGTGTCGCCGGCTATCGCGGTGTCGCTCACGGCAGCCGCGGCGCTCGGCGTTCATGTCGCGCTTGCCGGCGGCTCACCCACGGTCGTGCCGGCCGGCTACGCGCTCAGCGTGCTTTTGCTGGCCACGGGCGAGGCATGGTTCACGGGAATGTCCACGGCGTTGATCGCCGTCTACCGCCCCGCGTGGGTCACCACTTATGATGTTCGACGATACCGGCTCGGCGGACCGCGCACGTGAGCCCGGCGCAAGCTTGCACCTGCGGCTCGCCTGCACGTGAGCATCTATCTCGCGCGGATTGCACGAGCGCCTCTTCAGCATGTGCAACCGCATGCGCAGGTCCGGCAAAACGGCAGTCGAAAAATAGTTGCGGCACGATTGAACTCAACCGTGCCGCGACGCATCTTACGTGCCTCACGTCTCATTAGCGTCTAACGAACTTGATGGATTGCACCAACGCACCGCGCCGATTACTGCGGCTGGTCGGCCGGTTGGCAAGATTCGCAGCGAGCCTCTCGCTTGCCTGCACTGCGCCCGCATTCGCCGACCAACTCGAACAGCACAACGATCTCGTCAACAAATTTGTCAATGAAATGCGCGCCGACCCGCTCGTCGCGGATTGCGCCGCACATGGCAATTTCGTCGCGAGCACATCTACTGCGTTTGATCACGTCGAATTCCCGCCCAGTTCCTTTGACAGCGCGCACGCCTCGATCACACCATGGAACGATTCCTTCGACGAAGGCAAGCAACGCGTGAAGGTCGATAACATTGTCACTGTCGAAGGACTCGGCATCCGCCCGAATGGCGCAGGCGACGCGGCCGACCTGAAATTCCGCTGTGGCTATGTCGGCTCGCAAATGCTCGCGTTCAGCTGGAACGACCCGGTGCCGCCGGCGCGCGCGGCGCGCAGCGCTGAGCATTCGTCGTCGCGAGCCACGTCGGGCAAGCATCGCGGCGGCAAGGGCAAGCAGGCGGCAAGCGGCAAGAGTGTGAAGAAGAGCAGCGCCAAGTCTGCGAAAAGCGCCTCGAGCAAATCGTCCAGCAAGAAAGCGCCGGCAAAGAAGAAGCATTAGGCGACAGGCGCCGATGACTGCGCTCGGCCCACGACGACTGCAATATGCACTTTGCCGCGGGCGGGGGCGGGGGCGCGGGCATCCAGCAACAGCGCTATTTGGGCCGAGAGTCGGCAGCGCCTTGACGCAGCCTTCATCACCCGGCCCATGATTTCGAAGCCGCGCCGTCAATCCAACAGGCACACGTCCTCAGTGTGCCTTTTCTTCAAAATCGCGAATCAGGCGAACGTCTGCACGTGCTGCAAGATGGCCTGCAGCATCGCCGCGCCGAGCGAAGCGCTGCGCTCGCCGTTCCAGCCTACCCGCTCGTCGGGCAAGTTGGCGTTGTCCTTGAACGGCATTTCAAGCGTCAACGACAGGCAGCCGAATTCCTTGCCGATATATTTCGAAGCGAGTTTCAGCGCGTCTTCGCGATACTTGCTCGCCGCGTAACCATACTTGTCCTGGAAATCCGGACTCGCCTGTTTGAAGGCTTCGATAAACGCCTTCTGCTCAGCGGCTTGTCGCTCCGTGAACCCCGGCAACATCTCGGAGCCGGCCACGAACACATAGGGCAGCGCCTCGTCGCCGTGAATGTCGAAAAAGAGATCGCAGCCGGTTGCGTGAATGGCATCGCGCACCACCAGCACTTCGGGACTACGCGCGGCGTCCGGCTCCATCCACTCGCGATTCAGATTCGCGCCCGCTGCGTTCGTGCGCAAGTTGCCGTGCACGCTGCCGTCCGGGTTCATGTTCGGCACAATGTAGAACACGGCGTGCTCGTACAGTTGCCGCGCGACCGGATCGCCCGCCCAATCGCCCCAGCCGGCGAGCCGCTTTACAAGCCCTTCGATGAACCATTCGGCCATGGTCTCGCCGGGATGCTGACGGGCGATCAGCCAGACCTTCTTTTTCGGCGTATCGCCGCTTTGCGGTGTGCCGAGCGTGAGCAGCGACATGGGCCGGCCTTCGACAGTCGTGCCCAATTCTGTCAGCGTGGCCTGCGGCATCTGTTGAACTGCGCCCAGGAACTCCGAGTGACGCTCCTCGCTATACGGCTCGAAGTACGCGTAATAAATACTGTCGAACTGCGGCGTGTGGTCGATGGTGAGCACACGACCGTCGTACGACGTCGGCACGCGAAACCAGTTCACGCGATCGTAGCTGGCGACGGCCCGGTAGTCGCGCCAGCCTTCCGCGAACGCACACGCCGCCGCGTTTTCGAACGTCATCACGCAGCGCTCGCCCGCCGCGCCGGAGAGCCGGAAGTAAAACCACTGTGCAAATTCCGCATGGCTGTCGGGCCTGACGCGCAAGCGGATGTCCGCGGCTTTCGCGCAGGACAGCACCTCGATCGCGCCCGCGTCGAAGTTGCTCGTGATCGATAAACTCATGGTGGGGTTCCCTGCATGATAGGCGGCGCACCGCCGCGAACCGCGCACCGCCTATTCGGCGACGCGGCGGCGAAATACGTAGGTGGAATCGTTCGAGGCTTCAGCGTCGAATGCATAGCCTTCCGAGTCGAACGCCTTGAGTTGCTCGGCCCTGTCGAGGCGGTTTTCCACCGCGTAGCGCGCCATCAGACCGCGCGCGCGCTTTGCATGAAAGCTGATGATCTTGTAGCGCCCGCCCTTCCAGTCCTCGAACACGGGCGTGATAACCGGCGCCTCCAGCAGCTTCGGCTTGACCGACTTGAAATACTCGCCGGACGCGCAGTTCACGAGCACGCGCGAGCCCGCGGCGCGCTTTTTCAACTGCGTGTTCAAGGCCTGCGTGATGCGCTCGCCCCAGAACGCGTACAGGTCTTTGCCGCGCGGATTGGCGAGGCGGGTGCCCATTTCCAGACGGTACGGCTGCAGCAGATCCAGCGGACGCAGCAGACCGTAAAGCCCCGACAACACGCGCACGTGGTTCTGCGCGAAGTCCAGATCCGACGACGACAAGGTCTTCGCATTGAAGCCCTCGTACACGTCGCCGTTGAACGCGAGCACGGCCTGCTTGGCGTTGTCCGGGCCGAAGCGCGGCGACCACTGCGCATAGCGCTCGAAATTGAGGTGCGCCAACTGGTCCGAAATGCTCATTAGCGAAGCGATCTGCTGCGGCGACAAACGGCGCAGTCCGCTGATCAGTTCGGCGGCGTCGTCGATGAAATCGGGGATGGTGTGCTTCTTGACGTGAGGCGGGGTTTCGTAGTCGAGCGATTTCGCCGGCGACAGAACGATTATCATAGAGGCTTGCAGGCACGCCGTGCCTGGCGGTCAAAGACGAAAGCCAGATTGTAACGAATGCCCGGTTCCCATGCCTCACGCGGCGCTTTGCGCGTCGTTCTCGATTCCAATGTCTGGATCGACATTCTCGTATTCGACGATCCGCACACGCGGCCCATTCGCGCCGCGCTCGAAAGCGGTGCCGTCGCCGCGCTGATCGACGCCCGTTGCCTCGCCGAACTGACCTACGTGCTCGACTATCCGCAATTCGTCGCACGTCGCGTGGACAAAGCCGCTGCGCTCGAGGTGGTTGCGCGGCTCGCTGAGCTTGTCGAACCAGCAGCGCAACCGGAAGATGCGCAGCCCCTGCCGAAATGCAAGGACCGCGACGACCAGAAATTCCTCGAACTGGCGCATGCCGCTCAGGCGCACTGGCTAATCTCGAAGGATCGCGCCGTACTGAAGCTCGCCAAGCGAATCGCCCGCGATTTCGGCTTCCAGATCGCCCAACCGGCGCCGTTTGCCGCGCGGCTGGCCGATTCGCAGCTTGGCGCGCCGGGCACTTCGCCCAGCAACGCGCCCGGCAACTTGCCCGGCGGTTCGACCAACCCGGCGGCAACGGCCGTGCAAAGCCTGACGTAGGCCTGGCATAGAGCCGGTATAGACCCGGGCCTGACGGCCTGCCGCACAGCGCGAATGCGCACGCAGCCCCGGGATTCCCTACAATCAGGCTTCGCCGGTTTGAAAACGATGCCTTCGCCCACTCACCCGCACCGCCCGAACAGCGCCATGAATGCACCGCACTACACGCCCATGACTCCCTCGTTTCCCTCGCGCCTGCCGCACGTCGGCACCACGATCTTCACTGTGATGAGCGCGCTCGCCGCCGAGAAAGGCGCGGTGAATCTTGGCCAGGGCTTTCCCGACTTCGGCTGCGATCCGCGCATCGTCGAGGCGGTCGCCAACGCAATGCGGGACGGTCACAACCAGTATCCGCCGATGGCAGGCGCCGCGCCGCTGCGCGAAGCAATCGCCGGCAAGATCGCCGACCTGTACGGCCGCCGCTACGACGCCACCACCGAAATCACCGTCACGGCCGGCGCGACTCAGGCGCTGTTGACCGCAATCCTGTGCGCGGTTCATCCGGGCGACGAAGTGGTCGTGATCGAGCCGACCTACGACAGTTATCTTCCGTCAATCGAACTGGCAGGCGGCAAGCCGGTATTCGTCACACTCGAGGCGCCGGACTACGCGATTCCATTCGACAGGCTCGCCGCCGCAATCACGCCGAAAACGCGGCTTCTGCTGATCAACACGCCGCACAATCCGACCGGCACCGTGTGGCGCGCAGAAGACATGCGCAAGCTGGAAGACATCGTGCGCGGCACCAACGTGCTGATCGTCTCGGACGAGGTGTACGAACACATGGTCTACGACGGCGCGCCCCATGAAAGCGTCGCGCGTTATCCGGAGCTGGCGCAGCGCAGTTTCGTGGTGTCGAGCTTCGGCAAGACGTATCACGTGACGGGCTGGAAAGTCGGCTATGTGGCCGCGCCCGCCGCGCTTACCGCGGAATTTCGCAAGGTGCACCAGTTCAACGTGTTCACCGTGAACACGCCGATGCAGATCGGCCTCGCCGAGTACATGAAAGACCCGGCGCCCTATCTGGAACTGCCTGCGTTCTATCAGAAGAAGCGTGACTTCTTTCGCGCCGGGCTCGCCAATTCGCGCTTCAGGCTGCTGCCCTGCACGGGCACGTACTTCCAGTGCGTCGATTACTCGGCGATCAGCGACCTGCCCGAAGCGGAGTTCGCGCAATGGCTGACGGGCGAGATAGGCGTCGCGGCCATTCCGGTTTCGGCGTTCTATCACGAGGCGCACGAGTCCGGCGTGGTGCGCTTCTGCTTTGCGAAGCAGGAAAGCACGCTCGCCACCGCGCTCGAGCGGCTGGCGCGGCTCTAGGAGATCACGCGCGATGCTGCGAACGAACCCACGTTCCTCGCCATCGCGCGCAGCGGCTAGTGCGTGCGCCGCACGCGGCAGCCCGCTTGATACCTCGCGCTCTTTGCCGCACGAGACATCAGGCCGGACGCGATGCCGCGATATAAGCCTTGCGGTCTTCCGTCACGCGCTGCGCGGCAGGCCGGCCGTTGATCACCTTCACATAGCTTTTCCAGTCCACACCGGCGTCGAGCAGAAAATCGCGGCCGTAGACAGCCTGCGTCGCCATGCCGACAAGCGGCAAACTCACATACCCGGCTGCGTCCGCCACACTGAACTGTTCGCCGCGCAGGTACGGCGCAAACTTCGCGATCCGCGTAAAGCCCGCAATGTGGTGCACGAGCAGTTTCTCCACGCGCCCCTTCGTCGCGTCCGTCACGCTGCCGCCGAAAAACGCCTGCTTGTAGAGGTTGCGCGCCGTCAGTTCCAGATGCACGTCGACGAACGTAATCAACTCGCGCTCTTTCGCCGCTTCCCACGGATCGGCGGAGAAAATCCGCTTGTCGGGAAAGCGCGCGGCCAGATACTCGACGATACATTGCGACTCGCACAGGTCGCCCTCTTCCGTCTGCAGGTAAGGCACTTTGCCGAGCGGCGAGTGAGCCAGCACGGCCTCGTCCTGGCTCGGCTCGACAAACACTTCCTCGAACTCGATGCCGTGTTCGAGCAGCACGAACTTCACCTTGTTGTAGTAATTGGAAAGCGCAAAACCGCAGAGTTTGATCATCGTTGTCTCCTTGCTTTTTCGGTAGGTGAGACCGCTGGTCCGCGCAAATGCGGCCTTCGCCGCACACACATCAGGTAAATTGCACGAGCGTGCCATTCTAGAATAACCATGGAGTCGAGCAACCGAAATGACCTCTCGCTATAGCAGCATCGAAACCATCGGCATTGTCGGCAGCGGAGCAATGGGCCGCGGCATTGCGCAGATCGCGGCGCTCGCCGGGCTCAGCGTGCGCCTTTACGACGCGAATCGTGCCGCCGTCGGAGCCGCACGCGACTACCTCGCCGACACCTTCGCCAAACTCACGGCCAAGGGCAAGCTGGACGACGCACGCTCGCTCGCGGCGCTCGCCAACGTCAAGGCGGCGCAGGCGCTCGGCGAACTGGCCGATTGCGACCTCGTGATCGAGGCAATCGTCGAAAAACTCGATACAAAGCAGGCGCTCTTTCGCGAACTGGAAACCGTCGTGAGCGGGCGCTGCGTGCTCGCGTCGAACACGTCGTCGCTGTCCATCACGGCAATTGCGGCCGGCTGTACCGACCCGACGCGCGTGGTCGGCTATCACTTCTTCAATCCGGTGCCGCTCATGAAGGTCGTCGAAGTGATCGACGGCTTGCGCAGCGACCGCGCGGCCGGCGACGCCCTGATGGACCTCGCGCGGCGCATGGGTCACACGCCGGTTCGTGCGAAAGACATGCCGGGCTTCATTGTCAATCACGCGGGCCGCGGCATGAATACCGAGGGCCTGCGCGTGGCCGGCGAAGGCGTGGCGAGTTTCGCCGACATCGACCGGATCATGCGCGAGCAAGCGGGCTTTCGCCTCGGGCCTTTCGAACTGCTCGACCTGACCGCGCTCGACGTATCGCATCCCGTGATGGAGTCGATCTATCACCAGTTCTATGAAGAGCCGCGCTTCACACCTTCGCCGATCACCGGCACGCGGCTCGCGGGCGGACTGCTGGGCAGAAAGAGCGGCGAAGGGTTTTACCGCTATCAGGACGGCAAGCAGCAAGCGGCCCCCGAAGCGCCGGCGCCCACCGCGCTGCCGGCAAGCGTGTGGGTCAGCAAGCGCTATCCGCAGGCCCGTCAGGCCGTCGTCGAACTCATCGGCAAGGCCGGTGTGAAGCTCGACGAAGGCGCGACACCCGCGGCCGAGTCGCTGATCGTGGTGACGCCGCTCGGTCACGACGCCACCACCGCAGCCGTCGATGAAGCATTGGACGCGAGTCGCGTCGTCGCTCTCGACACGCTCTTTCCGTTCGTCGGCGCGCAACGCCGCACGCTGATGACCACGCCCGCCACCACCCGCCCCGCGCGCGATGCCGGCCACGCGCTCTTTGCCGCCGACGGCGTGCCCGTCACGGTCATCCGCGACTCGACAGGCTTCGTCGCGCAACGCGTGGTGGCTACGATCATCAACATCGGCTGCGACATCGCGCAGAAACAGATCGCGTCGCCGCAAGACATCGACCTCGCGGTGATGCTCGGCCTCGGCTATCCGCGCGGGCCGCTCGCGCTCGGCGACGCGCTCGGCGCCAACACCATTCTCACCATCCTGCGCAATATGTTCGACGTGCTTGGCGATCCGCGCTACCGGCCCTCGCCGTGGCTCGCGCGCCGCGCGCAACTGGGCATGTCGCTGACTCAATGCGACGCCGCAGACAACCCTACGGAGACCCAAGCATGAGCGCTGAACTGCTCACCTCGCGCCCGGCCGAAAGCGAGTCGACGCTCGTCCTCACGCTGTCCAACCCGGGCGCACGCAATGCATTGCATCCCGACATGTACGCAGCCGGGATCGAAGCACTCGATTCAGTAGAACGCGACCCGTCCATTCGCGCTGTTGTGATCGCGGGCGCGGACAACTTTTTTTGCGCGGGCGGCAACCTGAACCGTCTGCTGGAAAACCGCGCGAAAGATCCTTCCGTGCAGGCGCAAAGCATCGATCTGCTAGGCGAATGGATTTCCGCGCTGCGCTTTTCGTCGAAGCCGGTGATTGCCGCGGTCGACGGCGCCGCAGCCGGCGCCGGCTTTTCGCTTGCGCTTGCATGTGATCTGATCGTTGCAGCGGAAGACGCGAAATTCGTGATGTCGTATGCGCGCGTTGGTCTCACGCCGGACGGCGGCGGCTCATGGTTCCTCGCTCAGGCCCTGCCTCGCCAGCTGGCAACGGAAGTGTTGATCGAAGGCAAGCCGATCGGCGCGTCGCGCCTGCACGAACTGGGCGTCGTCAACAAGCTCGCGAAGCCCGGCACCGTCCGCGACGCCGCCGTCGCATGGGCAGACGAACTCGGCAAGCTCTCGCCCAATTCGGTCGCGCGCATCAAGACCCTCGTCTGCGCGGCCGGCACGCAGCCGCTTTCAACGCATCTGGTTGCGGAACGCGATAACTTCGTGGCTTCGCTGCATCATCGCGACGGGCTGGAGGGCATTTCCGCATTCCTCGAGAAGCGCGCGCCCGTCTACAAGTAAGCACAACCGAGCCAAGCAACATGCCAGCCTATCAGCTACCCAAGCGTCGCCGCATATTCCTGATGCGTCACGGCGATGTGACGTACTTCGACGACTCGGGCCGCACGATCGACCCCGAAACCGTACCGTTGAACGCCAACGGCCGCGAACAGGCAAGCGCGGCGGGCCGGGTCTTCGCAGAGCAGCAGGTGCGCTTCGATCGTGCGATCGTGAGCGGCCTGCCGCGCACGGTGGAAACCGCGCAGCGCGTGCTGGCCGAGACGGGCCAGCAGATAGAACTCGAAATCGAGCCGGCGTGGCAGGAGATTCGCGGCGGCAAGCTGCGGCAAATTCCGCTGCAAGATCTCGAAGCCGCGTTTCTCGGCGTGTTCGACGGCATCGTGCCGGAAAGCACGCGCTTTCTTGACGGCGAGACGATCGGCGAGCTGTTCGATCGCGTACTGCCGGCGCTTGCCGCGTTGCGCGAGGACAGTTCGTGGGACACGGTATTGCTCGTGCTGCATGGCGGCGTGAATCGCGCGATTCTGTCGCATGCGCTCACGGCCGGCGGACGCACATTCTTCGGCCATCTTGCTCAGGCCACGGGCTGCATCAACGCGCTCGACGTCGGCTCGGCACCACGCGACTGGGTGCTGCGCGCAATCAATTATTCACCGCCGTCGCCGCTGCATCGCGACATCCGCAATACGACGATGGAAATTCTCTACGCACAATTCACCCAATACACGCGTAGCTGAACCCGAACCGGAGGAGACACATGGTGCAAGCGTCAAAAAGCGGCGAGCCGCAAGCACACGCGGATTACTCGGCATTCGAGGGCACGCGCCCGGTCAACGAGCGTCAGCGCTTTGACGCAGAGGCGCTTGCCGCGTGGCTGAGCCAGCATGTGGATGGCTTCTCGGGGCCGCTCACGGTCGAGCAGTTCGCGGGCGGTCAGTCGAATCCCACCTTCAAACTCGTCACCCCGTCGCGCGCTTACGTGATGCGCGCGAAGCCTGGGCCAGCGGCGAAACTGCTGCCGTCCGCGCATGCGGTCGAGCGCGAATACCGTGTGATGCACGCGCTTGCCGACACGGACGTGCCGGTTGCCAGGATGCTCGCGTTGTGCGAAGACGAAAGCGTGATTGGCCGCGCCTTCTATGTGATGGAGTTCGTCGAGGGCCGTGTGCTATGGGACCCGTCGCTGCCTGGCATGAGCGCCGATGAACGAGCCGCGGTCTACGATGAAATGAATCGCGTGATCGCCGCGCTGCACAGCGTCGACCCGCAGAAGGTGGGTCTGTCGGACTACGGCAAGCCGGGCAACTATTTCGCGCGTCAGATCGGGCGCTGGAGCAAGCAGTACACGGCGTCCGAAACGGAACCGATCGAGGCCATGCAACGGCTGATCGAATGGCTGCCGCAACATATGCCGGCTGAAACCGGCGAACGCGTGTCGATCGTGCACGGCGACTTCCGGCTCGACAACCTGATCTTCCATCGCGAGGAACCGAAAGTGCTTGCCGTGCTCGACTGGGAATTGTCGACGCTCGGCGATCCGCTCGCGGATTTCGCGTATCACTGCATGGCGTGGCACGTCGATCCCGCGCAGTTCCGTGGCATTGCCGGTCTGGACTGGGCGGCGCTGGGCATACCCGGCGAGCAGCAATACGTGGAGCGCTATTGCAAACGGACGGGGTTCGAGATTCGGGGCGACTGGAATTTCTACCTGGCGTACAACATGTTCCGCATCGCCGCGATTCTGCAAGGGATCATGAAGCGTGTCGTCGACGGCACAGCGGCCAGCGCGCAAGCACTCGATGCCGGCCGGCGCGCGCGGCCAATGGCTGAACTCGCCTGGCGCTACGCGCAAAAGGTGCGCTGAGCGCGCCTGGCAGCAACAGACAAGCTTGCGCGTTCTTGCAGCGCGCACCGTGAATGTCATCCGTTATCCGCGAGGTCATAGATGAATTTCGATTACACACCGAAGGTCCAGGCACTGCGCGAAAAGCTGCTCGCCTTTTTCGACGAGTACATTTATCCGAATGAGCACGCGTTTTACGCGGAGATCGCCCGCAACCGGCAAGACGGCAATGCATGGCAGCCGACGCAGCTGATCGAAACGCTCAAGCAGAAAGCGCGCGACGCGGGACTGTGGAATCTGTTTCTGCCCGATTCCGTGCGCGGCGCCGGACTGACGAATCTCGAATACGCGCCGCTGTGTGAAATCATGGGACGCGTGCCGTGGGCGCCCGAGGTGTTCAACTGCAATGCGCCCGACACCGGCAATATGGAAACGATCGAGCGCTACGGCAGTGAGGAAAACAAGCGCGAATGGCTAGAGCCGCTTTTGCAAGGGCACATCCGCTCCGCGTTCTTGATGACGGAGCCCGAGGTTGCTTCGTCGGATGCCACCAATATCCAGACCAGCATCGTGCGCGACGGCGACTACTACGTGATCAACGGTCACAAGTGGTGGTCGTCCGGCGCGGGTGATCCGCGCTGCAAGATTTATATCGTGATGGGCAAGACCGATCCTGAGGCGCCGCGCCATCAGCAGCAGTCGATGATTCTGGTCCCCTCCGACGCAACCGGCGTCACCGTGCACCGCCCTCTTTCCGTTTTCGGCTATGACGACGCGCCCCATGGGCATATGGAAATCACGCTCGACAATGTGCGCGTGCCGGCAACCAATATGCTGCTTGGCGAAGGACGTGGCTTCGAAATTGCGCAAGGCCGCCTCGGACCCGGACGCATCCACCACTGTATGCGTCTGATCGGCCTTGCGGAACGCGCTCTCGAATTGATGTGCAAACGGTCGCTGCAACGCGTCGCTTTCGGCAAACCCGTAGCGACGCAAGGCGTTACGCAGGAGCGCATTGCCGAGGCACGCTGCATGATCGAACAGGCGCGCTTACTGACACTGAAAACCGCGTACATGATGGACACCGTCGGCAACAAGGCCGCGCGCGGCGAGATCGCGATGATCAAGGTGGTCGCGCCTAACATGGCGTGCCAGGTGATCGACTGGGCGATCCAGGCGCACGGCGGCGGCGGCGTCAGTGACGACTTCCCGCTTGCGTACGCTTATGCGTCCGCACGCACGCTGCGCTTCGCCGACGGTCCGGACGAAGTGCATCGCAATGCGATCGCCAAACTGGAACTCGCGCGTTACATGGAGCCTGGCGCGGCGGCCAATGTGGAGACGCCGGTTACACGGGTTTGATGGCTCGGTACATTGCGCGGATTCGATGCGCTGCTTCAGTGGGCGCTCTTCCGCACTTTCCCGCTCCGTTCTAGCGCCATTCCGCAGTTTTTCGCGCTTCTTGGCGCTTTTTCGCGCGCTGAGCTCAGCGTGTCGTGGGCGTTGCGTCGCCAGCAACCTCGGCCGATCTGTGCTCTAATTTTCGCGAAGCGCAGCGCCCATTGTGGCGCCGCTGTCACGAACAAAGGAGCGAGGATGATCGACGTTTACAGTTGGGCAACACCTAACGGCCACAAGGTCCATATCATGCTCGAGGAGACCGGCCTCGAGTACACCGTTCACGCAGTCGACATCGGTGCCGGCGATCAATTCAAGGCTGAGTTTCTCGACATCAGCCCAAACAACAAGATTCCGGCGATCACCGATTCCGAGGGCCCGCGCGGCGCAGACGGCAAGCCGTTCGCGCTGTTCGAGTCGGGCGCGATACTGATCTATCTCGCCGAAAAGACCGGCCGCTTCCTGCCGACCGACCCGGCTGCCCGCTATTGCGTGCTGCAATGGCTGATGTTCCAGATGGGCGGCCTCGGCCCCATGCTCGGACAGACGCATCACTTCCGCATCTACGCGCCTGAGCCGATCGAGTATGCGATCAACCGCTACACGAATGAAACGCGGCGCCTGTATGGCGTGATGGACAAGCAACTTGGCAAGACACAGTACCTCGCTGGAAACGACTACACGATTGCGGACATTGCAGCGTTTCCGTGGACCCGCTCATGGCAGAACCAGGGCGTTGATCTCGACGCGCTTCCGAACGTGAAGCGATGGCATGAGGAAATTGCCGCGCGCCCAGCTGTGATGCGCGGCGTCGAAGTGCTAGCCTCGGCTCGCAAGCCGCTCATGGACGATAAGGCCAAGGAAGTGCTGTTCGGCGCGACGCAGTACGCGAAGCATTAGAGCGCCTGGTATTACCTGCAGCTTGTCGCGACGCGTGTGGTGCACGCCTCACGCTTGCTTTGTGGCGCATGGCGGTAAGGCGGCTCGCAGGCTGCCACGCCATGCGCTTTATCATGCAGCGGGCCAAGCGTCAGAAATAGTGGCGCGTAATGAACTCGGCTATACACACGGGCCGGTTATCGCCTTGCCGCTCCACTGTAACGTTCCAGACCACTTGCACGCCTGCATTGTCGACCTCGGCGACGGACGCGACTGCAAACAGTGCGCGCAACTGCGAGCCCACCAATACCGGCGACGTGAACCGCACACGATTCAACCCATAGTTGACGGCCATGCGTTGCTCGATGCGTACGGTTCGTTGCAGCAGCGCGGGAATTAGCGAAAGCGTCAGAAAGCCGTGCGCAACGGCGCCGCCGAACGGCGACTCGCGCTGCGCTCGCTCAGGGTCGACGTGGATCCACTGCTGGTCGCCCGTGGCTTCGGCGAAACGATCCACGCTCGGTTGGTCGATCGTCACCCAGTCGCTGACAAGCGGCGGCCCGCCGACGAGCGCCCGCAACGCCGCTGCGTCGTGAAACGCCGCCGGCAACGCGCTCCCGGTGCTCACGAAGCAGCGCCCGGATTGCGCAAGCCAAACAGCGCTTTGGAGCGGACCGTGATAACCGTTTCGCCATGCTGATTGATGCCGGCCCATTGCGTCGACACAATGCCGCGATCCGGCTTGCTCTCCGAAATGCGCTTGTCCAGCACGGAGTTCGTCATGGTGATCGTGTCGCCCACACGCACCGGCTTGAGCCAGCGTATTTCGTCGATGCCGGGCGACCCCATCGACGTGGAGCCTGCCAGCGCGTTACGCACCAGCATGCCCATCATGACCGAACAGGTATGCCAGCCGCTCGCGACCAGGCCGCGAAACGGAGAGGACTCAGCGGCGGTCTCGTCGACATGGAAAGGCTGCGGATCGAATTTCTCCGCAAATTCGACAATCTCCTCGCGCGTGAATGTGTGCTTGCCGATTTCGGTCGTGGAGCCGACCACCATGTCCTCGTAACTCAGACCCATTTCGTTATCTCCTTGCTGGCGATTGAATCGGCCAATCAGACTTCAGTGCTGACAAACCCCGGCAGCGCGGCGAACCGTGCAAGGTGATGGTCGACATCGCCCAAGGTCGTTTCAATGATAGCGAGACGCTTGAAGAGATGCGCGGCCGCCACCTCGTTCGTGACGCCCATGCCGCCGTGCAACTGGACCGCTTGCTGGCCGACAAAACGCGCGGCCTGACCCACGCGCACCTTGGCTGCCGAGATGGCGCGACGGCGCTCGTCGGCGTCTTCGCTCGAATAGTGCATGGCGGCCAGGTAAGTAATGGAGCGCGCCTGCTCCGTGTGAATCAGCATCTCGACCATGCGGTGCTGCAAGACCTGAAAGCGCGCGATAGGCTGACCGAACTGCTGGCGCGTTTTGGTGTACTCGACGGTGGCAGTGTTCAATGCGTCGAGTGCGCCGATGGCCTCCGCGCATAACAACAGCGTGGCATAGTCCGCGATGTGCTCGAGCGCCGCGGCGCCAGAATGCAAGCCGCCCAACCGGCGTGCCGGCGTGTTGTCGAACACGAGCGTGGCGGCGCGTTGGCCGTCGATGGTGCGGTATTCGGTGAGCTTCACGCCGGCGGCCTCGCGCGCGACGACAAACAGAGCGATCTCGCCGTTGGCACGCGCGGGCACAATCCAGAACTGCGCCTGTGCGCCATGCAGCACCACCGACTTCTTGCCGCTGAGCGTTTGCTGTTCGCCGGTTCCGCTTGCGGCGGTTGCGACAGCGAAAAGATCGTAGCGAGCGTGCAGCTCGTGGAAGGCAACCGCAAGCTTGATCTCGCCCTGAGCCGCACGCTGTAGCAGCGTTGCGTCTTCGCCGTGCCCGGTGCCGGCAAGGCGCAAGGCCTCGATGCCCACCGCCGTCGCCCAATATGGCTCGACGACAAGAGCGCGGCCAAGCTCCTGCATGACCACCAGCATGTCTACCGGCCCGCCGTTCAAACCGCCGTGAGCTTCAGGCACCGGCAATGCAGTAAGGCCCAGTTCGGTGAATGCCGCCCAGTGAGCTGCCGACACACCGGCGTCTGAGCGCACGATGGCCTGGCGCGCTTCGAAGCCGTAGCTCTTGTCGAGATAGCGGCGCAGCGCGTCGGCGAACTGCTGTTGCTCGTCGTTGAAAGTGAAGTCCATGCGCCGCTCCTCAAAGTCCAAGAATCATCTGCGCGATGATGTTCTTTTGAATTTCGTTCGAGCCGCCGTAAATCGACGTCTTGCGGAAGTTGAAGTAATACGCGGCCAACGGTGCAGCATCGTCGTCTTCGGCAAGACTGTGCTCGCGCTCGCCTTCCAGGAACGGCACGTCGAACGGGGCGGCAAGCGGCCCGATCGCTTCGAACATAAGTTCGGTCAACGCCTGCTGCACCTCGGTGCCTTTGATCTTCAGCATCGAAGCTTCGGGGCCCGGTCCGCGTCCGCCAGCTTCATTCGCGACCACGCGCTGCACGGTGACTTCGAGCGCCATGAGTTCGATTTCCAGATTCGCGACTTTCGAAGCGAACACAGGGTCATGCAAAAGCGGTTTGCCGCTCTTGTTCTGATTGAGCGCAAGGCGCTTAAGAAAGACAAGCTCGCGCTTTGACTGCGCGACGCGTGCAATGCCTGTGCGCTCATGCCCAAGCAGATATTTGGCGTACGTCCAGCCGCGGTTTTCTTCGCCGACCAGGTTTCCGACGGGCACTTTCACGTCTTCAAAGAAGACCTCGTTGACTTCGTGATCCTCGTCGAGCGTGATAATTGGTCGCACGGTGACGCCTGGCGTTTTCATGTCGATAAGCAGAAACGAAATTCCCTCCTGCTTTTTCGCGCCGCTGTCCGTGCGTACGAGGCAAAACATCATGTCCGCATGTTGCCCGAGCGTGGTCCAGGTCTTCTGGCCATTCACCACGTAATGGTCACCGACCCGCTCGGCTCGCGTGCGCAGCGACGCCAGGTCCGAACCCGATCCGGGCTCCGAGTAGCCTTGGCACCACCAGTCGCTTCCGTCGAGAATGCGCGGCAGGTAGTAGCGCTTTTGCGCCTCGTTGCCGTATTTCATGAGGACCGGCGCGACCATCGACACACCAAATGGCAACACGGTAGGCGCGCCGACCCGCGCGCACTCTTCGTCCCAGATATGGCGCTGGGTCGCGTCCCAGCCCGGACCACCGTATTCTTTCGGCCACGCCACGGCCGACCACCCGCGCGTTCCCAGCAGCTTGTGCCAGCGCGCGAAGTCTTCGCGGTTCAAACGCTTGTGGTTGAGCACCTTCTCGCTCAGTTCGCGAGGCAGATTGGCTTCGAGCCAGGCGCGGATTTCGGCGCGGAACGCCTTCTCAGCGGGGGAATAATCTAGATTCATGCGTAGTGTCTCCTGGCCGCCACCACCCGCGGCCAGGATCACCGCGCTATTGCAGCGGTTCCTTCAAGGCAGCCGGGACCGGCAGCGGCATCACTTCGATGCCTTCTTCAACCAAAGCTCGCGCGTCTTCTGGCGTCGTGACGCCACGAATGCTGCGTGCAGGCGCTTCGTTATAGTGAATGCGCCGCGCTTCCTCGGCGAAGCGGTCGCCCACGTTCTCAGTCTTTTCCAGTACCTCGCGCAATGCTCGCATGACGCGCGCTTGCAACTCGTTGGGAGCCGCGGGCGCTTTTGTCTGTACCGCACCCGATAGGTTCAGGCGCGGAGCCGACGGCAAACGGCTCACCTCTTTCGCTCCGCACATTGGACATTCGACCAGCTTGCGGGACTGCTGCGACTCGAAGTCATCAGCCGAAGCAAACCAGCCTTCGAACCGATGGCCATGCGGACACTGTAAATCGAGGACCTTCATGTGGAGTTGGGGCTTGAGTGCCAGTTTAGCGCAAAACGAAAATATGTGAACGGTCGTTCGCAAAATCTTCAGGGGGTACCCGCCAATGCCAAAGCGCGGTCAGAAACGGGAGGCGGTGGGCGATTTTAACGCTTTGCGCAAACCGCTGCCGACCGTTGCCGCATGCAGCCACCGCGGTACAGTCGCGCTGGGCGCGGCGTCTCCACCCACCGGGCGGCCTGACCGGTTCCCGCAAGCCTGCCGCGCACGCCTTACGACTCTGCCGTTCAATGTTGCACGCTCACGCTACCAGGCATTCCAGCCGACGATTAAGCCGAGGTTCGAGTTCCCGCACTTCTTTGGCAAGGTTGATCTGCTTCGCCGACTTCGCGACGTCGACAACATCTGGCTTGATGTCGTATCCACCGCGGGAGTTCAGCCACTCCAGCACGTCCGACAAATGCCAGACCGAAGCACTTCCCTCATGCACCGGCGGCGGAAATTCCACCGCATGGTTCAGCATCAGCTTGCGCATGTTTTGCCGCGATACACCTGCAATCTCCGCGACGTCGGTCAGGCCTACGAAGTCCGGGCCGGCTTCTACTAGCCGCGCCGACGGCACCGCTTGCTTGACGTCGCCAAGCGCACTGACAAGCGCCTCAAACGCGGACGCGGCTTCTCGCGAAAAAACCAACGCCAGCCGCCCCGCTTGTCCCACGCCGACGGTGGCGTCGTCACACCCCGCCTCGCCCAGGCGCTCGACAATCGCGTCAAGATCGCAGTCTTGCGCGGCAAGCCTGTACTTCAGCGTAAACGTATATTCCATTTGCCACTCCTGCTCTATTCAGCCAACACCTTCTTACTTACTGCCGATCCGCACGGTGCGCCGTGCAGTTGTCAACCACGCGACGCAAGTGCCGCGCGTGATTAACGGCATTCTTCGGCGTACTCCATATGCTCGAGATGCAGAATTCTCCGCAACGGCACTCGGCGTCTTTGTAAGGGCAATACATCTTTCCCCACGCGTGGCCCTTGCCTCCGCCTTTTATGCGCCACCCACGCCGCTCTGCATATGCCAACGCGGCCTCGATCTCTTTCTTAGCGTGGACTCCACGAACCATCCTGCCCTCCAATTTAGTACTGTCGGCGCAAGTTGTCAAGTGACAACCATGCACAAACCAGCTGCCGCATTCGTATATTTCGGCATCCCAATTAACTGGGCGCTAGAGCGGTCTGCCGGGGTTCCATACTACGGTTACCGCAGCAATGACGCGAGACTGTCGGATGGCATAGGACAACAGCGAATTTGTTCATACACCATAGGAAAAACGGCAAGCTTATAGCGTCCGAGAATGACAAAAGCCCCTGCCGGTCAACAACCGACAGGGGCTTTCTGAATATGGCACAAGTATCTTTGCGCCAACGGACCTCAAGAACTACTGGGTTGCGCCATCGGCCACTCGCCCGATAGCACTTTCTCCAACCAGAACGTGCCGATAATCGTCTTGACGTCTGTGATCTTGCCGGTTCGCACCCACTCCGACACCTCGGGAAGCGTCGCGGTAAACATTTCGAGGAACTCGCCGTCGTCGAGTTTTCGCTCTCCGGACGTGAGTCCCCGAGCCAGATAGATGTCGATAAACTCGGTCGAGTAGGAAATGATCGGGTGGATGCGCGTGAGGTAAACATACTCGCGCGCCGTGTATCCCGTTTCCTCGCGCAGCTCGCGCATTGCGCAAGCGAGCGCGCCCTCGTTCGGATCAAGCTTGCCCGCCGGATATTCGACCATCACCTTACCCATCGGATACCGGTACTGGCTTTCCAGCAGCACGCGGTGATCGTCGAACAAGGGAATCACCATGACGGCGCCCGGATGCTGCACATATTCGCGGGTGGCGTGCTTGCCGTCCGGCAGGCGAACGGTATCGCACTTGAGCGTCAGAAACGGCCCTTGATGAACCGTCTTGCTGTCGACACAGGTCTCGGTCAGGACGGCGTCGTGATCGGGAAGTTCAGCCATATGCGGACCTCGGAACAGCTTGGTGCGCGACGGCGCAAGGCCGTCAGCGGCGTTTGACGAGATACTGGAAGGTAAAGCCGGGAAAGGCGAAGACAACGAAAAGCGCGAACGTAATGGCGTAGAACTGCCAACCCTGTTCGAAGCGATTGCCAGCGCGCGCTTCAAGCAGAAAGCCGAGGGCGCCGACCACGAAGTACAGCACGATCAACTCGGCAATGCGGATCCAGGCGCTTTTCTTCGCCGCCTTCAGCGGTACGGCGGCGAAGAGCCGCTGATTCAGGAACGGCAGGTTGGCGCCGACCAGCGCCAACAGCACGATAAACCAGCCGGCAGCGGACATCAGAACGACAGCGTGTGCTGGATAGCTTGCAGGCACGCCTTCAACAGCGGGTCCGGCACGATGCCGAGCACCAGCACGGCCACGCCGTTGAGCGCCAGCAACGCGCGCGTGCCGGTGTCAGCAGTAATGGCCGACTTGTCTTGCGGCTCGTCGAAGTACATGAGCTTCACGATACGCAGGTAGTAGAACGCGCCGAACAGCGACGTGATCACGGCCAGCACGGTCAGCCACGTCAGGCCGGCGTTCATCGTTGCCTGCAGCACGGCCAGTTTCGCGTAGAAGCCGACTGCGGGCGGAATGCCGGCGAGCGAGAACATCATTACCATCATGACGAACGCGAACACGGGGCTGCGTTGATTCAGGCCCTTGAAGTCGTCGAGCGTGTCAGCTTCGAATTCGCGGCGCGCCAGCAGCATGATGACGCCGAACGTGCCCATCGTCGTGATCAGATAGACGATGCTGTAATACATGGCGGAGCCATAGGCGCTGGCCGCACCCGTCGTCTTATGGTCGACCACGCCGGCCAGCAGACCGAGCAGCACGAAGCCCATGTTCGAGATCGCCGAGTACGCGAGCATGCGTTTGACGTTGCGCTGCACGATACCCGTAATGTTGCCGACGATCAGCGACAGCGCCGCGAGAATCACCAGCATCTGCTGCCATTCCACCGCGAGCGGCAGCAGGCCCATCACCAGGAAGCGCAGCCCCCATGCGAATGCCGCCACCTTCGGGCCGCCGCCAACGAGCAGCGTCATTGCCGTCGGTGCGCCCTGATAGACATCGGGCACCCACATGTGGAACGGCACCGCGCCCATCTTGAAGGCGACGCCCGCCACGATGAAGATCACGCCGAACAGCAGCACGCTCGGGTCATAGTGGCTCTGACCGATTGCCTTGAAGACCTCGTTCAGCTCCAGCGAGCCGGTCGCGCCATACAGCATGGAAATACCGTAGAGCAGGAAGCCGGAAGCCAGCGCGCCGAGCACGTAGTACTTCATCGCCGCTTCGTTCGACGGCGCGGCCTCGCGGCGCAGCGCAATGACGCCGTACAGCGACAGCGACATCAGTTCCAGACCGAGGTACAGCGTCAGGAAGTTGTTGCCGGAAATCATGACAAGCTGGCCGAGCAGCGAGAACATGCCGAGCAGGAAGAACTCGCCGCGGTACAGGCCGCGATCGTCGAGATAGCGGCGCGAATACACGATCGTGACGGTGTAGCCGAGCGTCACCACCGCTTTCATCAGGTTCGCGAACGAGTCCACCACGTACATGCGGCTAAAGAAGTAGTGCACGGACGGGTCGAACGCATTGACCGCGAACCAGATGCCGGCGACGAGCGTCGACAGCACGGCGATCCAGTACGTGGTACGGCGACCGGCCTGGCCGACGAACGTGTCGTTAAGCCACGCGACGACAACGGCGAGCATCACCAGCGCGTCGGGCAACAGAGCAGTCATAGGGGCGTTTTGCATGGTCTTTAATTCCTCCGCTCTGCGTTACTGAGACAACGGCAGCTTCGACTGCGCAACGTGGGAGAGGAGGTTTTCCACGGATACGTGCATCACATCGGTAAAGGGCTTCGGATACAGGCCCATGAAGAGCGTCAGTGCAGCGAGCACTGCCAGCATGAAAAATTCGCGGCGGCCGATGTCGAGCAGGCTCTTCACGTGGTCGTTCGCGACCGCGCCGAAGTAGACGCGCTTGTACATCCACAACGTATAGGCCGCGCCGAGAATCAGCGTCACGGCGGCACCGCCCGCGATCCAGAAGTTGTACTGGACGGCGGCCAGAATCACCATGAATTCGCCGACGAAACCGGAGGTGCCCGGCAAGCCGCAGTTGGCCATCGAAAACAGCATCACGAAAGCCGCGAATTTCGGCATGACGTTGACCACGCCGCCGTAGTCGGCGATCTGACGCGAGTGCATGCGGTCGTACAGCACGCCGATGCTAAGGAACATCGCGCCGGACACGAAGCCGTGCGAGATCATCTGCACGATCGCGCCTTCGACGCCGAGCTGGTTGAAGATGAAGAAGCCAAGTGTGACGAAACCCATGTGCGCGATCGACGAATACGCGACCAGTTTCTTCATGTCGGCCTGCACCATCGCGACAAGGCCAATGTAGATCACCGCGATCAGCGACAGCGTGATGACGACCGGTGCGAGGAAATGGCTTGCGTCCGGCGTGATCGGCAGCGAGAAGCGCAGAAAACCGTAGGCGCCCAGCTTCAGCATGATGGCGGCCAGCACGACCGAGCCGCCCGTCGGCGCTTCCACGTGTGCGTCAGGCAACCACGTGTGCACCGGCCACATCGGCACCTTCACGGCGAATGCCATGAAGAACGCTATGAACAGCAGGACCTGCGGCGTCATCGCAATTTGCGCATGCTGCCAGTTGGCAAGGTCGAACGTGCCCGTCTGGATGTACAGATAGAGCAGCGCGACAAGCATCAGCAGCGAGCCCATCAGCGTGTAGAGGAAGAACTTGAACGCCGCGTAGACGCGGTTCGCCCCGCCCCACACGCCGATGATGATGTACATCGGAATCAGCGTGGCTTCAAAGAACACGTAGAACAACATGCCGTCGGCCGCGCTGAACACGCCGACCATGATGCCCGACAAAATCAGGAACGAAGCCAGATACTGGCCCACGTTCTTCGTGATCACTTCCCATGCCGCGATCACGACGATCACGGTAATCAATGCCGTCAACACCACGAACCACATCGAGATGCCGTCGACACCCAGGTGATAGGTAATGTTGAATCGTTCGATCCAGTTGGCCTTTTCGACGAACTGCAGATCGGCGGTGCTCGAATCGAAACCCGTAATCAGCGGAATCGTGACGACGAAGCTGATGACCGAGCCGATCAATGCGATCCAGCGCGCAGGGCCCGGGTTACGGTCGGAACCGATGGCCAGAACCAGCAGGCCAAAAAGGATCGGTAACCAGATGGCAATACTGAGAATCGGATAAGCGTGCATTAGTGTCCCTCGCCTTATTTGCCGCCGAGCGTTACAAACAGGGTCAGGAGCCCCAACATGCCGATAATCATGGCGAACGCGTAGTGGTAGATGTAGCCGGATTGGAGGAAGCGGATCACGCCGGCGAACCAGCCGATAAAGCGTGCGCTGCCGTTGACGATACCGTCGATCACGACGACGTCGCCTTCCTTCCAGAGACCACGGCCAATTGCCACCGCGCCCCGCGCGAACACGACTTCGTTGATCTTGTCCATGTAGTACTTGTTGTCGAGCAGCGTGTAGATCGGCCCGAATGCGCGCTTGATCGTAGCCGGCAGTTCAGGACGAAGCAGATACAGGAACCACGCCACGAGAACGCCCGCGAGCGCCAGCCAGACCGGCAGGCCCGTCACCGAGTGCAAGCCCATTGCCGCCCAGCCGTGGAACTCTTCGGCCATTTCATGCAGTGCCGGATGGTTTTCGCCGATGAAGATCACCTTCTCGAACGCCACGCCGTGCTGGAAGAAGTCGCCGAACAGCATCGGACCAACCGCAATCGCGCCGATCACGACAGACGGAATGGCCAGCAGCACCAGCGGTACCCAGACGACCCACGGCGTTTCATGCGGCTCGTGTGCGTGACCATGACCGTGATCGTCGTGACCGTGGCCGTGCGCGTCGTGACCGTTGGCATGGCCGTGTGCCGCGGCTTCGGCGCCCATCGGCGAATCCGGATGCTTCGGATGGCGAAAACGCTCTTCGCCGTGGAACACCATGAAGTACATGCGGAACGAATACAGCGCGGTGACGAATACGCTAGCCACCACTGCGAAATACGCGAAGCCCGAGCCCGGCAGATGCGAGAGCTTCACCGCGTCGATGATCGAATCTTTCGAATAGAAGCCCGAGAAGAAAGGCGTGCCGATCAGCGCGAGCGAACCGATCAGCGACGTGATCCACGTGATCGGCATGTATTTGCGCAGGCCGCCCATGTTGCGCATGTCTTGGTCGTGGTGCATGCCGATGATCACGGAACCCGCGCCGAGGAACAGCAACGCCTTGAAGAACGCGTGCGTCATCAGGTGGAACACGCCGACGGGGTAAGCCGAGACGCCGAGCGCAACCGTCATGTAGCCGAGCTGCGAGAGCGTGGAGTAAGCCACCACACGCTTGATGTCGTTCTGCACGATCCCGAGGAAGCCCATGAAGAGCGCAGTAATCGCACCGATCACCGTGACGAAGGACAGCGCGCTATCGGACAGTTCGAACAGCGGCGACATGCGCGTAACCATGAAGATACCGGCTGTCACCATGGTTGCCGCGTGAATCAGCGCGGAAATCGGCGTCGGGCCTTCCATCGAATCCGGCAGCCACACGTGCAGCGGGAACTGCGCGGACTTACCCATTGCGCCGATGAAGAGGCAAATGCAGGCCACGGTCAGCAGGCCCCAATCCGTACCCGGAAAGTTCAATGCGGCAAGTTCCGTACGCTTGGCAAACACGTCGCCGTAGTTCATCGAGCCGGCAAACGCGAACAGTAGACCGATACCCAGCAGGAAGCCGAAGTCGCCGACGCGGTTCACGAGGAACGCCTTCATGTTCGCGTAGATCGCCGACTCGCGCGTGAAGTAGAAACCGATCAGCAGGTACGATACGAGACCCACTGCTTCCCAGCCGAAGAACAGCTGCAGGAAGTTGTTGCTCATCACGAGCATCAGCATCGAAAACGTGAAGAGCGAGATGTACGAGAAGAAGCGCTGGTAGCCGTCGTCGTCGGCCATGTAGCCGATCGTGTAGATGTGCACCATCAGCGACACGAAGGTGACGACACACATCATCATGGCCGTCAGCGAATCGACGAGGAAGCCGATCTCGAACTTCGTCTTGCCGATCATCATCCATTCGTAGACGGTGGCGTTGAAGCTTGCGCCGTCCAGCACCTGGAAGAACACCATCATCGACAGCACGAACGAGATGGCGACGCCGAGAATCGTGACCGAGTGCGCACCCGCGCGCCCTACCGCCTTCCCGAACAGCCCCGCGATCAGGGAACCAGCCAGCGGTGCCAGCGGAATCGCCAGCAGCAGGTTTTCATTGAGTATCGTGGACATAACCGCTTTTCCTGAGATTAACCTTTGAGCTGATCGAGATCTTCGACATTGATCGTGTCGAGGCTACGGAACAGGGTCACCAGAATCGCGAGGCCGATCGCCGCTTCCGCTGCCGCCACCGTCAGCACAAAAAACACGAAGATCTGGCCATGCACGTCGCCGAGGTAATGCGAAAACGCGACGAAATTGGTGTTCACCGCGAGCAGCATCAATTCGATGGCCATCAGGATGATGATGACGTTACGGCGGTTCAGGAAAATACCGACGACGCTGATCGCAAACAGAATCGCGCCGAGCACGAGGTAATGGGCTAGGGTCAACATGATTTCTATCTCCTGTCCGCTCAGCTGTTCTTCGCAGACGCCGACTCGGCCGCTGCTGCTGCCGCCGCTGCGGCTTCTTCCGCCGCGACAGTCGCCGCGCTCTTTTCCGACGGCATCTTCACGACGCGCACGCGGTCTTGGGCACGCACCTTGACCTGCTGGCTGATCTTCTGGCGCTTGCTGTCCTTCTTGTGGCTCGTGGTCAGCGCAATGGCTGCGATGATTGCCACCAGCAGCACGAGGCCAGCAATTTCAAACGCGAAGATGTAGTCGGTGTAAATCACCTTGCCGATGAGGCGGGTATTCGACCAGTCGCCCATGCCGCTTGCGGCGGCGGTCGTGTCGCGCACCACCGTGCTCGTCGCACCGTAGCCGTGCCACAGGATCAGCGCGGTTTCGAGCACGATGATCGCGCCCACCAGCGTGGCCATTGGCACGAAACGTTTGAAGTCCTTGCGCAGCACGTCGAGGTTGATGTCCAGCATCATCACGACGAACAGGAACAGCACCATCACCGCGCCCACGTAGACCAGCACCAGCAGGATGGCAAGGAACTCGGCCTGCAGCAGCATCCAGATAGCCGCCGCGTTGAAGAACGCCAGCACGAGAAACAGTGCGGACGACACCGGGTTGCGCGAGGTGATCACCTTCAGCCCTGAAACCACCAGGAGCAGCGCGAAGATGTAGAACAGTACGGTCGTGAATTCCATGATTACCGGTTCATCGTTAGGCCATCGTCAGGCATTTTCTTTGGCACGTGCATCTGGCGACCACGCTGGCAACAGCGCAAAACCGCCAGGACAGCCGCACAGGTGCGCCATGCCGCGGCATTCACGCCGCGGCGCTCGGCCCGACAACAGGCCGTGTTACTGCTGCATTTACTCGATGCGCGACTGCCGCATCTATCGCTTCACTTGAACGCTTTAACGATACGGCGCGTCGGCAGCCTTGTTGGCGGCAATCTCGGCTTCGTAGCGATCGCCCACGGCCAGCAGCATTTCCTTCGTGAAGTACAGATCGCCGCGCTTTTCGCCGTGATATTCGAGAATGTGCGTCTCGACGATCGAATCCACCGGGCAGCTTTCTTCGCAGAAACCGCAGAAGATGCACTTGGTCAGGTCGATGTCGTAGCGCGTGGTGCGGCGCGTGTTGTCTTCACGCGTCTCCGATTCGATAGTGATGGCAAGCGCCGGACACACTGCTTCGCACAGCTTGCACGCGATGCAGCGCTCTTCGCCATTCTCATAGCGGCGCAGTGCGTGCAGTCCGCGAAAACGCGGCGAGATCGGCGTCTTCTCTTCCGGGAACTGCACCGTCACCTTGCGCTGGAACGTATAACGTCCGGTCAGCGCGAGGCCCTTGACGAGTTCCGTCAGAAAGAAGGTCTTGAAAAAGTTTTGGATTGCGGTCATGAGTTCATCCGCCCTTTATTTCCAGATATTCAACGGCGACATGATCCAGAAGCCGACCACCACCAGCCACACCACGCACACCGGAATGAAGATCTTCCAGCCAAGACGCATGATCTGGTCATAGCGGTAGCGCGGGAACGTGGCGCGCGCCCAGATGAACACCGACAGCAACAGGAACACCTTGAGGACGAGCCAGAAGATGCCCGGGATAAACGACAGGAAACCGAACGGTGCGCTCCAGCCGCCAAGGAACAGCGTGGATGCCAGCGCCGAGATCACGATCATGTTGATGTACTCGGCGAGGAAGAACAGCGCGAACGCCATACCCGAGTAATCGATCATGTGACCCGCGACGATTTCCGATTCACCTTCCACCACGTCGAACGGGTGACGGTTCGTTTCGGCGATGCCCGAGATGAAGTAGACGACGAACATCGGCAACAGCGGCAACCAGTTCCACGACAGGAAGTTCAGGCCGTGGGCTGCGAAAAAGCCGCGTTCCTGCGAGCCGACAATGTCCGACAGGTTCAGCGTGCCGGCGGTCATCAGCACGACGACCAGCGCAAAGCCCATCGAAATTTCGTACGAGACCATTTGCGCGGCAGCGCGCATTGCACCGAGGAACGCATACTTCGAGTTCGACGCCCAACCGGCCAGAATCACGCCGTAGACGCCGATCGAGGAAATCGCGATCGCATACAGCAGGCCCGCGTTGATGTCGCCCAGCACCGCGCCCGCCTGGAACGGAATCACCGCCCAGACCGCAAATGCCGGCACCACCACCATGATCGGCGCGATCATGTAGATCCAGCGGCTTGCCTGGGTCGGCTGAATCACTTCTTTCAGCAGCAGCTTCAGCACGTCGGCGATAGGTTGCAGCAGACCCGCAGGGCCCACGCGGTTCGGGCCGAGACGCACGTGCATCCAGCCGATCAGCTTACGCTCCCACAAAATGAGGTAAGCCACGCACAGCAGGATCACGACGGCCACCACCAGGATGCGCACCAGTGCCCACACCGTGGGCCATGCCACACCGAGAAGCTGGGTGCCGCCCGAGTTGATCGTATCGAACAAGCTCATTTACGCCTTCTCCACCACCAGTTCACCGAACAGGCTGCCCAGCGCTGCACCGGCAGGCGTAGCCGCCGACACGCGGACGACCGTCTCCGCAAGATTCGCGTCGCGCACGGCCGGCAACTGCACCGATTGCTCGCCCTGGCGCACGCGAACTGCGTCGCCTTCCTTCAAACCCAGTTTGTCGAACAGAGCCGCCGGCAGCCCGACCTTGTTCGCGGCGCGCGCCGCTGCGGTCAGATGCAGCGATTCCGCGCGACGGACCAGCGCGTCGGCATGGTAGATCGGCACGTCGGCGATGCGCTCGAACTTGCCTTCTGCTGCCTTTGCCGCCTTGCCGCGAGCAACCGCCACGCTCGTGCGGTTCGACAGACGCGCTTGCACGTCGCCGTCGCCAAGGGCGGCGTTGCGAACCTGTTCCGCCGTGTCGTATTCGAAACCCGGCACGCCGAGCAGGCTGCCGAGCACGCGCAGCACCTTCCATGCGGGACGCGTGTCGCCGAGCGGACGCACGACGCCGTTGAACGTCTGGACCGTGCCTTCTGCATTGATGAAGGTGCCGGCGGTCTCGGTGAACGGCGCGATCGGCAGCAGCACGTCTGCGTATTCCGCGCCGGTCTGGAACGGCGACATCACGACGACCATCTCAGCCTGCTTCAACGCCGCCAAAGCCTGCGCCGGATTGGCCGTATCGAATTCAGGCTCGAGGTTCAGCAGCAGGTAGCCCTTGCGCGGTTGCTGGAACACTTCACGAGCGTTCAGCCCACCCTCGCCCGGCATTGCGTTCACGAGATGAGCGCCGACTGTGTTCGCCGCTTCCGTCAGGAAGCCGAGCGTCGCGCCAGTTGCATCGGCGATCCACTGAGCCGCCGCATGAATGGCTGCGAAGTCGGGATGACGCACCGCGCCATTGCCGAGCAGCACGAGGCGGCGTTCGCCGGTCGCGAGCGACTGAGCGGCCTGCTTGTCGGCTTCCGTGGCTTGCGCGCCCGAGAAGGCTTCAGGCAGCGCAGCGCCGTTCGCCGGCGAGACCGCCGATGCGATGCGACCGAGCGCCTCGATCCATGCCGACGGAGCCGCAGCAATGCGCTGCGCCTGCGGAATCAGCGCGTCGTCGCCAGTGGCCTGTACCAGCGTGAGCTTCGCGCCGCCCTTTGCAGCCTGACGCAGACGCGCGGCGAAAAGCGGATGATCGCGGCGCAGATCCGAACCGATCACGAGCGCCGAGTCGATATTCGACAGGTCCGCAATCGAGGTGCCGAGCCACGGCGCGCCGCTCACCGGCGCGGAGAAATCGGACTGACGCAGACGGAAGTCGACATTAGGCGTGCCGACCGCTTGCGCCAGTTGCTTGAGGAGGAACAGTTCTTCGACGGTGCTGTGGGCGCTGCCGAGCGCCGCCAGCGCGTTCGCGCCGTGGTCGCCCGTGATGCCCTTCAGGCCCTTCACCACGTATTCCAGCGCCGTCTGCCAGTCGGTTTCGACCCACTTGCCGCCCTGCTTAAGCATGGGCTGCGTGAGACGCTCGGGGCTGTTCAGGCCTTCGTACGAGAAGCGGTCCTTGTCCGAAATCCAGCACTCGTTGATCGCTTCGTTTTCGAACGGCAGAACCCGCATCACGCGATTGTTCTTTACCTGCACCACCAGGTTCGCGCCGACGGAGTCGTGCGGGCTTACCGACTTGCGGCGCGACAGTTCCCATGTACGCGCGCTATAGCGGAACGGCTTGCTGGTGAGCGCGCCGACCGGGCACAGGTCGATCATGTTGCCCGAGAGCTCCGAGTCCACCGTCTTACCGACGAACGACGTGATTTCCGAATGCTCGCCGCGGCCCAGCATGCCCAGCTCCATCACACCGGCCACTTCCTGGCCGAAGCGTACGCAGCGCGTGCAGTGGATGCAGCGCGACATTTCTTCCATCGAGATCAGCGGGCCGACGTTTTTGTGGAAGACCACCCGCTTTTCTTCGCTATAGCGCGACGACGACTTGCCGTAGCCCACCGCCAGATCCTGCAACTGACACTCGCCACCCTGATCGCAGATCGGGCAATCCAGCGGGTGGTTGATCAGCAGGAATTCCATCACGGCTTGCTGGCCCTTCACTGCTTTTTCCGACTTCGTGCGCACGACCATGCCGGCCGACACAGGCGTCGCGCATGCGGGCACGGCCTTCGGCATCTTTTCGACATCGACGAGACACATCCGGCAGTTGGCCGCAATCGACAGCTTCTTGTGATAGCAGAAGTGAGGAATGTATGTGTCGACCTTATGCGCAGCCTGGATCACCATGCTGCCTTCGGGCACTTCTACTTTCTTGCCGTCTATTTCAAGTTCAACCATGATGGTCAATCTTCCTTAACCTGTTACCGCTCAATCGTTCGCCCCGTTCATTGCCGCTCAGACAATGAGCCCCGTGGTTGACGTGTTCTGGTGCGTACCTGTCAGGCATGCTGCCCTTTCGGGCGCTTGCCCGGGCACGTGTGGGCGTGCCTCGGGCAACTGAGGGTTCGTTCAGGCAGCCATAGTTTCGGCGGCCGCCGCGGCGCCCGTATGTCCGCCGACGAGGCAGTGCTTATGAGCGACGTGATATTCGAATTCGTCCCAGTAGTGCTTGAGCATGCCCCGAACCGGCATGGCCGCTGCATCGCCGAGCGCGCAAATCGTGCGGCCCATGATGTTTTCCGCGACCGAGTTCAGCAGATCCAGATCTTCCTGACGGCCAAGACCATGCTCGATACGATGCACGACGCGGTACAGCCAGCCCGTGCCCTCGCGGCAAGGCGTGCATTGACCACACGACTCTTCGTAGTAGAAGTACGACAGACGCAGCAGCGAGCGCACCATGCAGCGCGTCTCGTCCATGACGATGACCGCGCCCGAGCCCAGCATGGAGCCCGCTTTGGCGATCGAGTCGTAGTCGAGGTCGGTCTGCATCATGATGTCGCCCGGAATCACGGGCGCCGACGACCCGCCGGGAATGACCGCCTTGATCTTCCTGCCGCCGCGCATGCCGCCCGCCAGTTCCATCAGCTTTGCGAACGGCGTGCCGAGCGGAACTTCGTAGTTGCCCGGACGCTCGACGTCGCCGGAGATCGAGAAGATCTTCGTACCACCGTTGTTCGGCTTGCCGATTTCCAGGTAATTCTGCGGGCCGATTGCAAGCAGGAAAGGCACTGCGGCGAACGTTTCGGTGTTGTTGATCGTGGTCGGCTTGCCGTACACGCCGAAGCTCGCCGGAAACGGCGGCTTGAAGCGCGGCTGGCCCTTCTTGCCCTCCAGCGACTCGAGCAACGCGGTTTCTTCGCCACAGATGTAAGCGCCGTAGCCGTGGTGCGCATGCAGTTCGAACGAGAAGCCCGAACCCATGATGTTCTCGCCGAGGAACCCTGCACGGCGTGCTTCGTCCAACGCTTCTTCAAAGCGCTTGTAGACTTCCCAGATTTCGCCGTGAATGTAGTTGTAGCCGACCGTGATACCCATTGCGTATGCGCCGATCGCCATGCCTTCGATCAGCGAGTGCGGATTGAAGCGCAGAATGTCGCGGTCTTTGAATGTGCCCGGCTCGCCTTCGTCCGAATTGCAGACCAGGTACTTCTGCCCCGGAAACTGACGCGGCATGAAGCTCCACTTCAAACCCGTCGGGAAGCCCGCGCCGCCACGGCCGCGCAGACCCGACGCCTTGACGTCCGCGATCACCTGCTCGGGCGGGATCTTTTCTTCCAGAATGCGACGCAGCTGGGCGTAACCGCCGCGCGCCACATAATCTTCGAGATGCCAGTTGTCGCCGTTCAGGCCAGCGAGAATCAGCGGTTTGATGTGACGATCGTGTAAAGACGTCATTTCGAAAGTTCCTCGAGCAGCTGGTCGATCTTCTCGCGACTCATGAAGCTGCACATGCGGTGGTTGTTCACCAGCATCACCGGCGCGTCGCCGCACGAACCCATGCATTCCCCTTCTTTCAGGGTGAATTTGCCGTCCGCCGTGGTTTCGCCAAAGTCGATGCCGAGCTTCTGCTTCAGATATTCAGCGGCGCTCTCCGAGCCGCCGTCCGGGCCGAGCTGGCACGGCAGGTTCGTGCAGAGCGTGATCTTGTACTTGCCGACCGGCGAGGTCTCGTACATCGTGTAGAAGGTTGCCACCTCCTGCACTGCGACCGCCGGCATGCCGAGATAGTCCGCGACGAACTGCATGAGTTCGGGCGACAGCCAGCCATGCTCTTCCTGAGCGGTGGCCAGCGCCGACATCACGGCGGACTGTTTCTGATCGGCGGGATACTTCGCGATCGCACGATCGATTTCTTTCAGGCCTTCAGCTGAGATCATTTTCAGACACGACTCTTTCAATTCCTACCGAACGAAAACCTGCCGCTCAATTCGTGCTGCGACAGACCCGGCGTTCCTTTGCTTGACGCGCGCCTCCGCCAAACTGGAAGACGCGCGCCGATGATTACGTCCTAGCGATCGACTTCGCCGAACACGATGTCCTGCGTGCCGATAATCGTCACGGCGTCGGCGATCATGTGACCGCGCGCCATTTCGTCGAGCGCGGACAAGTGCGCATAGCCCGGCGCGCGAATCTTGAGGCGATAGGGCTTGTTCGCGCCGTCCGAAACCAGGTAGATACCGAACTCGCCCTTCGGGTGCTCGACGGCCGCATAAGCCTCGCCTTCCGGCACGTGGAAGCCTTCAGTGAACAGCTTGAAGTGGTGAATCAGCTCTTCCATGTTCGACTTCATGCCTACGCGCGACGGCGGAGCAACCTTGTGATTGTCGATCATCACAGGGCCCGGATTCTTGCGCAGCCACTCCACGCACTGCTTCACGATACGCGTGGATTGACGCATTTCTTCGACGCGAACCAGATAACGGTCGTAGCAGTCGCCGTTCACGCCGACTGGAATGTCGAAGTCGAGCTTTTCGTACACTTCGTACGGCTGCTTCTTACGCAAATCCCATTCGATGCCCGAGCCGCGCAGCATGGCGCCGGACATACCCAATTGCAGAGCGCGCTCAGGGCTGACCACGCCGATGCCGACCAGACGCTGCTTCCAGATCCGGTTGTCGGTGAGCAGCGTCTCGTATTCGTCGACGTACGTCGGGAAGCGCGTGAAGAAGTCGTCGATGAAGTCGAGCAGCGAACCTTGACGGTTTTCGTTCATCTTCGACAATGCCTTCGCATTGCGAATCTTCGACGCCTTGTATTGCGGCATTGCGTCAGGCAGATCTCGATACACGCCGCCCGGACGGTAGTACGCCGCGTGCATGCGCGCGCCGGACACCGCTTCGTACACGTCCATCAGATCTTCACGCTCGCGGAACGCGTACAGGAAGACAGCCATTGCGCCGACGTCGAGCGCGTGCGCGCCGATCCACATGAGGTGGTTCAGCACGCGCGTAATCTCGTCGAACATCACGCGGATGTATTGGGCGCGCACCGGCACTTCGATGCCGAGCAGCTTTTCGATCGCCATCACATAGCCGTGCTCGTTGACCATCATCGACACGTAGTCGAGACGGTCCATGTACGGCACCGACTGGATGAACGTTTTGGTTTCGGCGAGCTTTTCAGTCGCGCGATGCAGCAGGCCGATGTGCGGATCGGCGCGCTGGATGACTTCGCCGTCGAGCTCCAGCACGAGGCGCAGCACGCCGTGCGCTGCCGGGTGCTGGGGGCCGAAGTTGAGCGTGTAGTTCTTGATCTCTGCCATGGCGTTCTCTTAGTGTTTCAGACCGCCATAGCGATCTTCGCGGATCACGCGCGGCGTAATTTCCCGCGGCTCGATCGTCACAGGCTGATAGACGACGCGCTTCTCTTCCGGGTCGTAACGCATTTCGACGTAACCGGAGACAGGGAAATCTTTACGGAACGGGTGACCAATGAAACCGTAGTCAGTCAGAATCCGGCGCAGGTCCGGGTGACCTTCGAAGACGATGCCGTACAGGTCGAATGCCTCGCGCTCGTACCAATTCGCCGAGTTCCAGATGTCGACGACGGAAGGCAGCAGCGGCAGGTCGTCGTCCGGAGCGAACACACGCAAGCGCAAACGCCAGTTGTTCTGCACCGACAACAGATGCAGCACGGCCGCAAAACGGGGACCGTCGTAAGCGCCGTCCGCGTAGGTCTGATAGTCGACGCCGCACAGGTCCATCATCTGGTCGAAACCGAGCGAGCGGTCGTCGCGCAGACGCGTTGCCACGTTGAGGTAGTCGCTCGCTTTCACGACGATCGTCAACTCACCGATTGCCTCGGTAGTGCTCAACAGGAGGCCGCCAAAGGCCGCCTCGAGGTTCGCTTTCAGGGTCTCGAGTTTGCTTGCCATATTGTGGGGAGAGGCGTTGCCTTATTGACGGGCGATGGTGTTGGTGCGGCGAATCTTGGCCTGCAACTGGATCACGCCGTAGACCAGCGCTTCCGCTGTGGGCGGACAACCCGGCACGTAGACGTCGACCGGCACGATGCGGTCGCAACCGCGCACCACCGAATACGAGTAGTGGTAGTAGCCGCCGCCGTTTGCGCACGAACCCATAGAGATCACCCAACGCGGCTCGGCCATCTGGTCGTACACCTTGCGCAGAGCGGGCGCCATTTTGTTGCACAGCGTGCCGGCGACGATCATCACGTCCGACTGACGCGGACTCGGACGAAACACCACGCCGAAACGGTCGAGGTCATAACGGGCCGCGCCCGCATGCATCATCTCGACCGCACAACACGCAAGACCGAACGTCATCGGCCACAAGGAACCGGTGCGCGTCCAGTTGATCAGTTTGTCAGCCGTTGTGGTGACAAACCCTTCCTTCAAGACCCCTTCGATACTCATTTGCTTTCCACTCCAGACGGGGCGGCAAGCCTTGGCCACCCACGCAAACCGGCGATTAAACGATCATTCCCAGTCGAGGCCGCCCTTCTTCCAGATATAGGCGAAGCCCAGCAGGAATTCGAGCAGGAAAATCATCATTGCCATGAAGCCAGGCCAGCCGATGTCGCGCAGGGCAACGCCCCACGGGAACAGGAACGCGGTTTCAAGATCGAAAATGATGAAGAGAATGGCGACGAGGTAGTAGCGCACGTCGAACTTCATGCGCGCATCTTCGAATGCTTCGAAGCCGCACTCGTACGGTGCGTTTTTCTCGGTATCGGGCTTGTTGGGACCGAGGATCTTGCCGATACTGACCAGTGCTACGCCTAAACCAGTGCCCACAACGAGGAACAACAAGACGGGGAAATAGGCTGCGAGGTTCAAGACTATCCTCAATCGGTTGGTTCTGAGTGCCGTCAGGAGCATAGCACCCCTGACGCGAAATCACTTCCGGGACGTACACGCCACAGACCAACGCAAACCGCGCGCCAGAAGTGAAAAATGCCAGCCGAAGCGAAGCAAGCGGCTGGCATTTAGATAACATTTGGTGCCGACGGCGAGACTCGAACTCGCACAGCTTTCGCCACTACCCCCTCAAGATAGCGTGTCTACCAATTTCACCACGTCGGCACTGTATGCAATCCGGGAAAACAACTTATAAAACCCGCGAATCGCTTCAAGACTTAGATTGTAACTGCTTTAAACAGTTTGTTCAACGCACAAAAGCACTTTCTACGAAAATTTATTTCGGCACGTCCGTAGCAGGCACGGACGCAGCCGAGGCCGCCAGCGCAGCCGAACCGCCAGCCGCTGCCGACGCCGCAGGAGCAGCCGAAGCAGGAGCCGGCGCGGTGACCGCGGCGCCGAGCACCCCAGCAGAAGGCTTCACTCGATAAGCACCGAGGTACGTCAATGCAAGGGTAGTGACAAAGAACACTGCAGCGAGCACGGCCGTGGTGCGGGACAGGAAGTTTGCCGAACCCGTCGCACCGAACAGACTGCCCGACGCACCGCTGCCGAACGCCGCACCCATATCGGCGCCCTTGCCGTGCTGCAGCAGAACGAGGCCGATCACCCCGAGTGCCGACAACAGCTGAACGACGATAATCAAAGTTTTCAAATACAGCATCACACTCACCTGAGTCTTTATTTAGCCGAGGCTCGCGGCTGCGAGGCTCGGGATGGGTCATCCTCGACGAGGCGCCCTGCTCAACCTGCGGCCGTCGCTTCGGCCGCCGCCTTGCAGATCGCCAGAAAATCCTGGTCCTTCAGCGACGCGCCACCAATCAGGCCGCCGTCGATATCCTGCTGACAGAACAACTCTTTCGCGTTGTCAGGCTTCACACTGCCGCCGTACAGCAGCGGCACGTCTGCCACTTGAGCGCCTTTCGCCGCGAGACGCGCGCGCAGGAACGCGTGCACCGCCTGCGCCTGCTGCGAGCTTGCGCTCTTGCCCGTGCCGATTGCCCAGACCGGCTCATAGGCGACCACGATACGCGCGGCTTCCTGCACCGACAACCTGGCCAGCACTTCGTCCAGCTGCGCGCCAACCACCTGCTCGGTCGCGCCCGCTTCCCGCTCTTCGAGCGTTTCGCCGACGCACACGATCGGCGTCAAACCCGCCTCCAGCGCACGCTGCGTCTTGATCGCGACGAGTTCGGCGCTCTCGCGGTGATACGCGCGGCGCTCCGAATGCCCGACGATGGCAAACGTGGCGCCGAAATCCGTCACCATTTGCGCGGCGACTTCGCCGGTATACGCGCCGTGCGTGAACGCCGAAACGTCCTGCACGCCCCACGCCACGCGAGTGCCGTCGAGCAGCGAATTTGCCTGGGCGAGATACGGGCTCGGCACACACACACCCACGCGCACCGCCGCCGGCAGTTCGCCCGCGCCTTTTGCCACGGCCTGCAAGAGCCCCGCGTTATCGGCAAGGCGCCCGTGCATCTTCCAGTTACCCACTACCAGTTTGGCTCGTTGTGTCGACATCGTCTCGTCTTGTCGTCTCTGCGTCGTATCTGTGAACGGCGGCGGGCCTGGTTGGCGCGTGTTTCGTTGCGCTTACAGTCCGCCTTTCGGATTCATGCGGCGCGCGCAAAACGCGCAATTTTACTGCGTGGGGGACCTCGGGTCAAACGAACACGTACGCACCGATTGTCAGCAAACGGCGCGGATCAGCCTTCCTGAGCCCAGGTCAGCACGATCTTGCCGACGTGCGTACTGCTCTCCATCAGCGTGTGCGCGTCGGCCGCCTCGGCAGCAGGAAATACGCGATGCACGACCGGCTTGATCCGCCCAGCTTCGAGATGCGGCCACACCTGCTCCTTGAGCTGCGCGGCAATCTTCGCCTTGAATTCCACCGGCCGTGGACGCAACGTCGACCCCGTCAGCGTCAGGCGGCGGCGCAGCACTTCGTTCAGGTTCAGTTCGGCCTTCGCGCCGCCCAATAGCGCGATCAGCACGATGCGCCCGCCGTCGGCGAGCGCCGTCAGCTCGCGCGACACGTAACTGCCCGCCACCATGTCGAGTACCACGTCGACACCACGGTCGTTGGTGAGCGACTTGATCACTTCGACGAAATCTTCCGTCTTGTAGTTGATCGCCCGTTCCGCACCCAGCGCTTCGCACGCGCGGCATTTCTCGTCCGAGCCCGCGGTCGCGAACACGCGAAAACCCAGTGCGTGCGCAATCTGGATCGCAGTCACGCCGATACCGCTCGAACCGCCCTGCACAAGCAGCGTTTCGTTCGCACCGCCCTCGCCCTTGCCGAGCTGCGCGCGGTCGAACACGTTGCTCCACACGGTGAAGAAGGTCTCCGGCAGCGAGGCCGCCTCGACATCCGACAGACCATTGGGCACCGGCAGGCACTGCAGCAGCGGGGCCGCGGCGAATTCGGCGTAACCGCCGCCCGCCAGCAACGCGCACACGCGATCGCCGATTTTCAGTCCAAACGGATTGTTCTTCGCGTCGATGTCGCCGCCGACAATCTCTCCAGCCACTTCCAGCCCCGGCAGGTCGGACGCGCCCGGAGGCGGCGCATAGGCGCCCTTGCGCTGAAACACGTCGGGACGATTGATGCCAAAAGCCGTCACCTTGATCAGCACCTCGCCCGCTTTCGGCTGCGGCGTGGGCCGCTCGGCGAGCTTGAGCACTTCCGGGGCTCCGAATTCCGTGATTTCAATCGCTTTCATCTGCGTCAACTCCAAGATTGGATTGCGTTGCATACCGGGTCCATCCGCGTGAATCCGGACGTTCTTCGCATTGTCGCCGGATCGCGGCAATCGCGTGCGAGTCAGCCTCATTTCGCCGCACCGCCCGATGCCCGCAGCGCACCGCCTGCGCGCGCCGGCCTTCGCCTGTAACGCAATCCACCCTGTGGCCCCATCAAGAAAAACGGCCGGCGCGCATTCGCGCTGCCGGCCGTCGTACTGCTAACGCATTACTGCTGCGTCGGCTCGCCTTGCGGGGCGCCCGGCGCGCCTTCGTTCAGCAGCGCCTTCGCCGACAAACGCACGCGGCCCTTTTCGTCCGTCTGGATGACCTTGACCTTCACCTGCTGGCCGTCCTTCAGGTAGTCGTTGATGTCCTTGATGCGCTCGTTGGCGATTTCGGAGATGTGCAACAGACCGTCCTTGCCCGGCAGGATGTTCACGATCGCGCCGAAATCGAGCAGCTTGAGCACCGTACCTTCGTACACCTGGCCCACTTCCACTTCCAGCGTGATGTTCTCGATACGCTTCTTCGCTTCGGCCATGCCTTCGCTGCTGGTGCTTGCGATGGTGACGATGCCGTCGTCGGAAATATCGATCGTCGTGCCGGTTTCTTCCGTCAGCGCACGGATCACGGAACCGCCCTTGCCGATCACGTCGCGGATCTTTTCCGGATTGATCTTGATGGTGATCATGCGCGGTGCGAATTCGGACAACTGCGTGTTCGCGCCAGACACCGCCGAGGTCATCTTGCCGAGAATGTGCATGCGGCCTTCCTTCGCTTGCGCGAGGGCCACCTGCATGATTTCCTTCGTGATGCCCTGGATCTTGATGTCCATCTGCAGCGCGGTCACGCCTTGCTCGGTGCCCGCCACCTTGAAGTCCATGTCGCCGAGGTGATCTTCGTCGCCCAGAATGTCCGTCAGCACGGCAAACTTGTTGCCTTCCAGAATCAGGCCCATCGCGATGCCGGCGACGTGCGCCTTCATCGGCACGCCGGCGTCCATCAGCGCAAGGCAGCCGCCGCACACCGAAGCCATCGACGAAGAACCGTTCGATTCCGTAATTTCCGACACGACGCGGATCGAGTAGCCGAATTCATCGGCGCTCGGCAGGCATGCGGCCAGCGCGCGCTTGGCGAGACGACCGTGACCGATTTCGCGGCGCTTGGGCGAACCCACGCGGCCCGTTTCGCCGGTCGCGAACGGAGGCATGTTGTAGTGGAGCATGAAGCGTTCGCGGTACTCGCCTTCGAGCGCGTCGATGTTCTGCTCGTCGCCCTTGGTGCCGAGGGTGGCCACCACCAGCGCCTGCGTTTCGCCGCGCGTGAAGAGCGCCGAGCCGTGCGTACGCGGCAGCACGCCGGTGCGGATTTCGATCGGGCGCACCGTGCGGGTGTCGCGGCCGTCGATACGCGGTTCGCCGTTCAGAATCTGCGTACGAACGATCTTCGCTTCAATGTCGAACAGCACATTGCCGACGGTCGCCTTGTCGGCCGCCACCGTGCCGCTTGCCGCGGCTTCTTCTTCCAGCTTCGCGGAAACCGCTGCGTAGACTTCCTTCAGCTTGGTCGAACGGGCCTGCTTGTCGCGGATCTGGTAAGCAGCGAGCAGGTCGGCTTGCGCCAGTTCCGTTACGCGGGCAATCAGCGGCTCGTTCTTCGGGGCCGGCTGCCAATCCCATTCCGGCTTGCCGCCTTCGCGAACCAGATCGTGGATTGCGTCGATCGCCGCTTGCATCTGCTCGTGGCCGAACACCACGGCGCCGAGCATCACTTCTTCGCTCAGTTGCTGCGCTTCCGACTCCACCATCAGCACCGCGCGCTCCGTACCGGCGACCACGAGGTCCAGCGCCGAGTCCTTCATTTGCGCACGCGTGGGGTTCAGCACGTATTCATTGTTGATGTAAGCCACGCGCGCTGCGCCGACCGGGCCGTTGAACGGCAGACCCGACACGGCGAGCGCCGCCGACGCGCCGATCAGCGCGGGGATGTCAGCGGGAATGTCCGGATTCAGCGACAGAACGTGGATCACGACCTGCACTTCGTTGTAGAAGCCTTCCGGGAACAGCGGACGCAACGGGCGGTCGATCAGGCGCGAAATCAGCGTTTCGCCTTCCGACGGACGGCCTTCGCGGCGGAAGAAGCCGCCCGGAATCTTGCCGGCGGCGTAAGTCTTCTCGAGATAGTCGACGGTCAGCGGGAAGAAGTCCTGGCCCGGCTTGGCCGTCTTGGCGCCCACCACGGTCGCCAGAACCACAGTGTCTTCGACGTCCACGATCACCGCGCCGCTCGCCTGGCGAGCGATTTCGCCGGTTTCGAGGCGAACGTTGTGTTGTCCCCACTTAAATTCTTTGACGACCTTGCTGAACATAGTCATTGCTTTTCCTCATCGTAATGCCGCGCGGAACAGAAGCGGCGCGGCAACGCCAGGACCGGCGCCGCATGGGAAGAGTAGTGTTATGCCATTCCAGAGAGCCACGTGCTGCCGCGCCGGCAACGCGAACGCCGGCTGAGCGCGCGAACCGCTGGAATGACACAAAGCTCCGCCCTGAAGCCCGGTCATCTTGCTATTTCTGCTTGTTGTACTACTGCTTTTTGCTGCCTGAAGTCGGTTTCACCGCTCCTGCTGCTTTGATTGCTTCGACTGCCTCTGCTGCCTCGGCAGCCTGTGCTGCATTTACCGCCTGTGTTTCATTTATTGCCTGTACTGCCCGTACTGCCGTCACCGCCTGCCGCTGCGCCGCAAGAACCGGCACGCTGCTGCGCAGCGCCGCGGCGCGCTTCACACGAAGCAGACCGCGTAAAAACAAAATGCCTGCATCAGCAGAACTGACACAGGCATCTTGCTGAACGACTAGCCGCTTACCGGCCGCTTACTTACGCAGACCCAGCTTCTCGATCAGTGCGCGGTAACGGTCCGCGTCCTTACCCTTCAGGTAGTCGAGCAGCTTGCGGCGACGGCTCACCATGCGCAGCAGACCGCGGCGGCTGTGGTGATCTTTCGCGTGAGCCTTGAAGTGAACGGTCAGTTCGTTGATACGGGTCGTGAGCAGCGCGACCTGAACTTCGGGCGAGCCGGTGTCGTTGGCTGCGCGTGCGAATTGCGCGACGACTTCGGATTTCTTGCTTGTGTCAACTGCGGACATGTCGATTTCCTTGAGAACTGGACAGGCGGTCACGGAAGAAAGGCCGTGCCGTGGATTTGCGATTTACCCATGCGAACTGGCGCTGCAACTCGCCTTTCAGAGAGCTTGCGCACAACCGGTACCGCAACGGGACGCGTATTGTAGCACAGCGCGAATCCGCCGCGAAGCCCCGCCGAGCAAGGCCAGATAGCAGCCGCGGATTCGGCCGCGGCGCGACTCAGGGCCGTTTCATCCTGCATGTGGTCGGCGGCACCGTGCGTTGCGCCGGCAGCGCCAGCACCGTGCGAAAGCCGAAGCCCGAGCCTTCGTTATCGAAACGCACGCCGCGCGTGCCGGCCTTGTCCATTTCCATGACGTAAAGGGGCTGCATCAGTTGATGATCGTCCGCGCGCATCCACGACGCGTGAAAGCCATTGTCGAAGCGGATGCCTTCCAGCGCCCGCGCGACCGCCGTCGGGTCGGCGCTCTTCGCGCGGTTCATCGCCGCCGCGAGGGTCTCGATCATCAAGGGCATGCGCAATACGGGGTAGTCGTCCTGCGCGGCCGGGAAGCGCGCGCGGAACGCCTCATACCAGGCGTCCGAAGCCGGGCCGCCGGCGTTCGGATGCCAGTCGGCCACCGCGATCACACGGCCGACGCCCGCTTCGCCGAGCGCGGCCGGCGCGCCCAGACTGTTGCCGTAGAACGTGTAGAACTTCGTGTCGAGGCCCTGCTCGCGCGCCGCCTTCACGAGCAGCGTCAGATCGTTGCCCCAGTTGCCTGTGATCACCGCATCGGCGCCGCTCGCGCGAAGTTTCGCGATGTACGGCGCGAAGTCCTTCACGCGGCCAATCGGGTGAAACTCGTCGCCGACCACCGCGATGTCCGGGCGCTTCGCTTGCAGCGCGGCGCGCGCGAGTCGGCTCACGTCATGCCCGAAGCTGTAGTCCTGATTCAACAGATACACCTTCTTCACTGCCTTGTCGCGCTGGATCACGTCGGCGAGCGCGTCCATGCGCATGCCCGCATGCGCGTCGAAGCGGAAATGCCAGAAGCTGCAGTTGGCGTTGGTCAGCGCGGGATCGTCGGCGGAATAATTCAGGAACAGCTCGCGATTGTCCGGCTCGCGGGCATTCTGCTTGTCGATCGCGCCAATCAGTGCAGCGGCGAGCGCCGAACTATTGCCCTGCAGGATGTAGCCGATGTGCCGGTCGGCCGCCGCGCGCAACTGCGTGAGCGCCTCTTCGGTGCCGCCCTTGCTGTCCAGCACGACAAGCTCGAGCGGATGCGCACCGTCGGCGAGGCGCACGCCGCCGCGCGCGTTGACCTGCTCGACGCCGAAGCGCAGATTGCGCTCCACCGCGGCGCCCGCGTTCGCGAACGGACCGGACATGCCCTCGATCAACGCGAGCTGGATCGGCGCGCCGCTCGGCCTCGCCCCCGAGGCCGCCGCAGGCACGGCGGCGGCCATGCCGGTCGCGAGGGCCGGGCCAGCAAGCGCCGCGCACATTGCCGCCAATATTACTGCCGTCTTGCTGTGCCACTTCGCCATCGTCCGCGTCCGTCTGATTCGTCAAAGCGCGGATCATAGGGCGTTCGCACCACAACAGGCAAGCCGGCGAAACAGCACGCATGCGATGGTCCGCCTGGCACGCATGCGATCCGCCGCCGCTCGAGCAGGCAGATCTTTTACGGCGGCGCATGTCAAAATGGTCCGTGTCGACAACAAGAACCTGCTTTCTAAAAAAGTCACTGGAGGAATTCATGCTCAACCGCCTGCTTGCCCGCCATTGCCGCACGGCGGCCTCTGTGGGGGTGTCGCCTGCCGGGCGCACGCGCCGCGCGGCGCTCGCCTGCCTCGCCGCGCTCACGCTCGCCGGCTGCGCGCAGCCCTGGCAGCAGTACCAGCAAGGCGCGGACGCGTCGACCATCGTCGCACGCCTTGGCCCGCCTCGCGAAACCTACGATCTGCCAAACGGCGGCAAGCGCCTCATGTGGCCCACCCAGCCGATGGGCGAGACCACCACTGCGGCGGACATCGACGCGTCCGGCAAGATCGTCAACGTGCGCCAGGTCCTGCAGCCCAACGAGTTCTATCGCGCCGAGGTCGGCAAGTGGACCAAGGGCGACGTGCTGGTCAATTTTGGCCGCCCCGTCGAGACCTCGTACTTTCCGTTGATGAAGCGTGAAGTCTGGACCTACCGCTATCTCGAGGACAACTACTGGTACATGATGTTCAGTTTCTATTTCGACGACCAGGGAGTGTTGCGTCTCACGCAGAAAACGCCCGATCCGCTGCACGATCCGGATCGCCGGAACCTGTTCTAGGCCACGCTGTCATTCAGTATGCATGCATCTCCAAAAGCCGCTCGCGAAGCGGCTTTTTTTTATTTATTTCGCATGCCGACGAATTTTGTTTCGCACACAAGCGATTAATTTTTTGATAGAAAGGCTTTTGTAAGCATTGATCCGGTGCTGGCCAAGCTTCGAAAACAAGCTCGGCCACACGGCACGGCCGTGATTCCCGCGCCGGACGATGCGCCCCTTTACGGAGCCGCTATCGATGAATCGTCCCAAACGCCTTCTTGTCGCCAACGTCGCATGGGCGCACGACACCGCCGAGCGCAACCCCGAGTTCTTTCGCGATCTGGCGCGCGGCCAGAACCCGCATGTGCTGTGGATCGGCTGCTCGGACAGCCGCGTGCCTGCTGAAACCATCACGCATTGCGAGCCGGGCGACCTGTTCGTCCACCGCAACATCGCCAACCTCTTTCACGCCGACGACGACAACTCCGCGAGCGTGCTCGAGTATGCGGTGCGCGTGCTGAAGGTCGGCCATGTGATCGTCTGCGGACATTACGGCTGCGGCGGCGTGCGCGCCTCGCTGCTGCCGCCCGACCCCGGTCTGCCGCACGTGAACCGCCGCATCGCGCCGCTCTGCTCGCTCGCACGAACGCATCGCGACGAGCTCGACGCCAAGGGCAGCGAACGCGAGCGCGTTGACCGCCTCGCCGAATTGAACGTGCTCGAGCAGGTGCGGCAACTGCGCGCGAATCCGATCGTGCGCGACGCCGAGCCGGCGCCGCTCGTACACGGCTGGATTTTCGCGCTCGAAGACGGCCGCCTCAAGGTGCTCACCTCGGGCTACGAGGCGGACGACGCCATGACCTGCGAGACAGCGGCCCATAGTGCAGCCTAGCGCGCCGCCTGGCTCGAGTTTTATCCGGTACAGCCTTCGCCTGTCATCAGGCATCAACTCATGCGCACCGACACCATGAATCTTCGAGAATTCTTTTCTACGTTTCAGCGCGACGCGCTTGCGGGCACCGTCGTCTTCCTGGTGGCTCTGCCGCTGTGCCTCGGCATTGCCAATGCATCCGGCGTCGAGCCGTTCGCCGGGCTCGTCTCGGGCATTGTCGGCGGGCTGGTCGTCGCCGTTCTGAGCGGCTCGCGGCTGAGCGTCAGCGGACCGGCTGCGGGTCTGGTCGTGATCGTCGTCGACGGCATTGCGCAGCTCGGCAGCTTTTCCGCGTTCCTCGCGGCCGTGCTGCTGTCCGGCGCGATCCAGTTCGGCTTCGGCATGCTCAAGGCGGGCCGCTTCGCCGCGTATGTGCCCTCGCCCGTCATCAAGGGCATGCTGGCCGCGATCGGCATCCTGCTGATCGTCAAGCAGTTCCCGCTCGCACTCGGGCTCGGCAACGGGCAGGCGCCAGGCGCCGCACCGGCGGACGGCACGCTGCTGGCGTCGTTCGGCGGCATTTCGGTGGTGGCGTGCGCGATCACGGTGCTGTCACTGGCCATCCTGATGGCGTGGGAAACGCGACCCATGCGCCGCTTCGCGCTGGTGCGCATCGTGCCCGCGCCGCTTGCCGTCGTGCTATTGGGAATCGGCGCGACGCTGCTGCTGAACATGCTGGCGCCGTCGCTTGCGCCGCCGGCCGAACATCGTGTCGCGCTGCCGTCTCTCGAGTCGTTCGCGGCCTTGAGCGTAGCGCTCGAATGGGCCGACTTCGGTCCGCATTTCGCCCAGCTCGTCAATCCCGACGTGTGGCGCGTGGCTATTACGCTCGCGATCGTCGCCAGCCTCGAAACGCTGCTGAGTCTGGAAGCGGTCGAGCAGATCGACCCGGAACGCCGCCCCGCGCCGCCGGACCGCGAACTGAAGGCGCAAGGCGTGGGCAATCTGATTGCCGGCGCGATCGGCGGGCTGCCAATCACCGCGGTGATCGTGCGCAGTTCGGCGAACGTCCATGCCGGCGCGCAAAGCCGACTGTCGGCGATCATTCACGGCGTGCTGCTGCTCGTCAGTGTGTTCGCGTTGACGAGCGTCATCAACCTGATCCCGCTGGCCTGCCTTGCAGCGATTCTGATTTTCACCGGGCTCAAGCTCGCCAAGCCGTCGCTGTTCGTCGCGGTCGCGAAACAGGGCCTGGCGCCGTTCGCGCCGTTCATCGTCACACTGGTCGGGGTGCTCGCCACCGACCTGCTGATCGGCATCGTGCTCGGCATTCTGTGCAGCGTGTTGTTCGCGTTGTATGCGAATCTGCGCCGCCCTATCGTGCTCGCGCAACATGGCGACCACTATTTGCTGTCGTTTCGCAAGGACGTGTCGTTTCTCGGCAAGGTGCCGCTCAAGCACTATCTGCAGCAGATTCCCGATGGCGCCACGCTGATCGTGGATGCGACGCGCGCCGATTTCGTCGATCACGACGTGCGTGAAATGCTCGACAGCTTCGCAGAGGACGCGCCGCGCCGCGGCATCTCGGTGGAAGTGCGGCATCAGGTCCGCACCCAGACGCGCGCGGCGCGCGGCTGGTCGATGCGGCGCGCGGCAACCGAGTAACGTGAGGAGACTGCGGCGTCGGGAAGTCCGCACACGCCGCATCAAAAAGAAAAGCCCCGCACCTTTGCAGGTGCGGGGCTTCATGTTTCCGCGCGGTCAGCGCCTGCCGCGCCGCTGTATCCGGTTGAACCTCACTCCGAGCGCTGCGGATTGAGCTTGTCGGAGTTCGAGTACAGCTTGTTGAGCGCCGAGATATAGGCTTTCGCCGACGCCGCGACGATATCCGGATCGGTGCCCACACCATTGACGATGCGCCCGCTCTTCGAGAGCCGCACCGTCACTTCGCCCTGCGCCTGCGTGCCGGTCGTGATGGCGTTCACCGAGTACAGCAGCAGTTCCGAACCGCTGCCCACTTCCGTTTCTATCGCGTTGAGCGTGGCATCCACCGGGCCGTTGCCGCGCGCCTCGCCGGTAATTTCCTTGCCGTCCACTGCAAACACGATTTTCGCGTGCGGCTGCTCGCCGGTCTCCGAATGCTGCGACAGCGAAACGAATTTGTAGTGCTCCTTCTCCTGCGCCTCGGCGGATTCCTCGGTGACGATCGCGATAATGTCTTCGTCGAAAATTTCTGCCTTGCGATCGGCCAGTTCCTTAAAGCGTGCGAACGCGGTGTTGAGTTCCGCCTCGCTGTCGAGCGCAATGCCCAGTTCCTGCAGACGCTGCTTGAACGCATTGCGGCCGGACAGCTTGCCGAGCACGATCTTGTTCGCGCTCCAGCCCACGTCTTCCGCGCGCATGATTTCGTAGGTGTCGCGCGCCTTGAGCACGCCGTCCTGATGAATGCCCGACGCATGCGCGAAAGCGTTGGCACCGACCACGGCCTTGTTCGGCTGCACGACGAAACCGGTGATTTGCGACACGAGCTTGGAAGCCGGGACAATTTGCGTCGTGTCGAGGCCCAGCTCCAGCCCGAAATAGTCCTTGCGGGTCTTCACGGCCATCACGATTTCCTCGAGCGACGTGTTGCCCGCCCGCTCCCCGAGACCGTTGATCGTGCACTCCACCTGACGCGCGCCGCCAATCTGCACGCCGGCGAGCGAATTGGCGACCGCCATGCCGAGGTCGTTATGACAATGCACCGAAAACACCGCCTTGTGCGAGCTCGGAATGCGTTCGCGCAGCGTCTTGACGAGGTTGCCGTACAGCTCCGGCACGCCGTAGCCGACCGTGTCCGCGATGTTGATGGTGGTCGCGCCCTCCGCGATCACCGCTTCCAGCACGCGGCACAGGAAGTCCATGTCCGAGCGGCTGCCGTCTTCGGGCGAAAACTCCACGTCGTCCGTGAATTTGCGGGCGAAGCGCACGGCGAGCTTTGCCTGCTCGAACACCTGGTCCGGCGTCATGCGCAGCTTTTTTTCCATGTGCAACGGCGACGTCGCGATAAACGTGTGAATGCGGAAGTGCTCGGCGGGCTTGAGCGCGTCCGCCGCGCGTTGGATATCCTTGTCGTTCGCACGCGCGAGCGAGCAGATCGTGCTGTCCTTGATCAGACCCGCGATGGTGTGAATCGAGTCGAAGTCCCCATTTGAACTGGCCGCGAAACCTGCTTCGATCACGTCCACTTTCATCCGCTCGAGTTGCTTCGCAATACGGATTTTTTCTTCTTTCGTCATCGAGGCGCCAGGCGATTGCTCGCCGTCGCGCAGCGTGGTGTCGAATATGATGAGTTTGTCGGACATGTCGGAGTCTCCTGCGAAGTCGTTCAATTGGGGGATGTAGATATGGGAATCAGCATGCGGTTGCGGCCGGCGCCGCAGCGGCGCGAGGGCCTGCGCGAGGCGGACAGCGGCATGACGGTGAAGTCGATTATTGCGGTGAATTGCCCACGGTCGTTGCCACGATGCTTGCAGCCGGTTCGCACGCGCGACGGCGTGCTCTAGTGCCGGCCTCGCTCACAGCCACGGCGCCGCCCCAAAAAGGGGACGTAGACGCAGTCATTCACCGACTATATCGGCAATCCATCCGCCGTGCAATTGGCGCCAGGCCTGCGTGACCGGCGTTTTTTGACCGTTGATCCGCACCGTGTCCGCGCTCGATGAGCAGTGCGCGAGCGTTGGAAGGGCGCTCGCAGCAGCGTTCGGCGGGCGCTTGCAAAAAACCTCGCAAGCGGACTCGCCAAAAACAAACGGCGCCCCGAAGGACGCCGCTATCTGATGCGCGCATCTCGCCGACGCGCGCGCTGAAAAGCTATCGCTCGAGCATCAGTCGTGTGCGATCGAACGCGCCGGATTGGCCCTGCCGCGCATCGCCTGGTAAGCCCAGAACACATAGCCGGACAAGCCGTACAGCACGAAGAGGCCGAACAGCATCAAGGGCGGATCGGACGACACCAGCACGAACGCCACCACCACGAGCAGAATCACGCCAAACGGCACGCGATGCCGCACGTCAAGCGCCTTGCCGCTATAGAACGGCGCGTTCGACACCATTGTCACGCCTGCATAAATGGTCAGCACGAAGGCGACCCAAGGCAGCCAGACGAGCTTCAGCGGCACGCGATTGTCCGTGGCAAGCCAGACGAAGCCCGCGATCAGCGCCGCCGCCGCCGGGCTCGGCATGCCCTGAAAGAACCGCTTGTCGACCACGCCGATGTTGGTATTGAAGCGCGCGAGCCGCAAGGCCGCGCCCGAGCAATAGACGAACGCCGCGAGCCAGCCCCAGCGCCCGAGGTCCTTCAGGATCCACTCGTACATGACGAGTGCGGGCGCGACGCCGAACGACACCATGTCCGACAGACTGTCGAACTGCTCGCCGAAGGCGCTTTGCGTGTGCGTCATGCGGGCGACCCGGCCGTCCATGCCGTCGAGCACCATCGCCACGAAGATCGCGATAGCGGCAATTTCGAAGCGCACGTTCATGGCCTGCACGACAGCGAAAAATCCGCAAAAGAGCGCTGCGGTAGTAAACGCGTTCGGCAGCAGGTAGATGCCGCGCTTTCTCAGGAACTGCTGACGCTGCGCACGCCGGCTGTCCACGGCCGGCGACTCCGTGACGATCGGCTTGTTGCGGCGGAACGGGCGCGGCAACGGTCCACTGGGGCGCGGGCGGCGCGGTTTGAATGCGGCCATTCGGACAACCTCCTTAGTGCCGCTTTACAGTTCAGCGAGGATGGTCGACGACGCCGACACCTTCTCGCCGATCGACACACGCGGACGGCTGCCCACCGGCAGATATACGTCGACGCGCGAGCCGAAGCGGATAAAGCCGTACCGTTGACCGCGCGTGAGCGGCTCACCCGCACGGACGTAGCAAAGAATGCGCCGCGCGATCAAACCGGCGATCTGCACCGAGGTCACCGTCTGGCCGCCGGCCATTTCGATCACCACCGCGTTACGCTCGTTTTCGAGCGAAGCCTTGTCCACCGCCGCGTTCAGATAGGCGCCCGGAAAGTATTCGACCTTGGAGATTGCGCCGTCCACCGGGGAGCGCTGCGAATGCACGTTGAATACGTTCATGAACACGCTGATCTTGAGCGCTTCACGATTCGCATACGGATCATGCGCGGTTTCCACTGCGACGATGCGCCCGTCGGCGGGACACAGCACGGCGTTTGCCTGAGTGGGAATCGGGCGCGCCGGATCGCGGAAGAACTGCACGACGAAGATCAGGATCAGCCAGAAGATCCAAGCAAAGCCGAACCCCGCGAAAGCGTGAACCAGCAAGGCAACGACGGCCGCGATGGCAATGAACGGCCAGCCTTCTCGCGCGATGATCGGATGTGGGTAATTCATGGATGGCTTCAGTATTTTTGTAAAACCGTAGGATAGCAAAAGCCGCCCAGGGTTCAGCACCCTTGGGCGGCTTTTTGCATGACCGGCGCATGCGGCTATGGCACCGCGCCGGCTTTGTGCGATAAAACGGACTTCTTAGTTCTTCGACTGGTCGACCAGCTTGTTCTTCGCGATCCACGGCATCATGGCGCGCAGCTTCGAGCCGACCTGCTCGATCTGGTGCTCGGCCGTCAGACGGCGGCGCGATTGCAGCGTCGGAGCGCCTGCCTTGTTTTCGATGATGAAGCTCTTTGCGTACTCGCCCGTCTGAATGTCGGTCAGTACGGCCTTCATCGCCTTCTTCGTTTCAGCCGTCACGATGCGCGGACCCGTCACGTACTCGCCGTATTCCGCGTTGTTCGAGATCGAGTAGTTCATGTTCGCGATGCCGCCTTCGTAGATCAGGTCGACGATCAGCTTCAGTTCGTGCAGGCACTCGAAGTACGCCATTTCCGGCGCGTAGCCTGCTTCCACCAGCGTTTCGAAGCCGGCCTTGATCAGGTCGACCGTACCGCCGCACAGCACGGCCTGTTCGCCGAACAGGTCGGTTTCCGTTTCTTCGCGGAAGTTCGTTTCGATGATGCCGGCACGGCCGCCGCCGTTCGCCGCTGCGTACGACAGCGCGATGTCGCGCGCCGCGCCCGACTTGTCCTGCGCCACCGCGATCAGGTGGGGCACGCCGCCGCCTTGCGAGTAGGTGCCGCGAACCGTGTGGCCCGGCGCCTTCGGCGCGATCATGATGACGTCGAGATCCGCACGCGGAATGACCTGGCCGTAGTGCACGTTAAAGCCGTGCGCGAAGGCGAGCGCCGCGCCCTGCTTGATGTTTGCGTGAACTTCTTTCGCGTACACGTCGGCGATCTGCTCATCGGGCAGCAGCATCATGACGACGTCCGCGCCCTTCACGGCTTCCGCCACTTCCTTCACTTGCAGGCCGGCGTTCTCGGCCTTGCTCCACGATGCGCCGCCCTTGCGCAGACCGACCGTGATGTTCACGCCGCTTTCCTTCAGGTTCAGCGCGTGCGCATGGCCTTGCGAGCCATAGCCGATGATGGTGACCTGCTTGCCCTTGATGAGGGAGAGATCGGCGTCCTTGTCGTAGAAAACTTTCATGTCGGTTCCTTGGCTAGATTCGGATGATTCAGAGAGATTCAATACTGCGAATGCGGTGCTGCAAGGCCGGGCGTGATGATAACGACGAGCGCCACCCGGCCCGGATCGAAACGCTGCGTTATACCTTCAGGATGCGCTCGCCGCGACCGATGCCGGAACTGCCCGTGCGGACGGTTTCGAGAATCGCGGTTGCGTCGAGTCCTTCGATGAAGGCGTCGAGCTTGTCGCTCGCGCCCGTCAGCTCGATCGTGTAGGTCTTTTCGGTGACGTCGATGATGCGGCCGCGGAAAATATCCGACATCCGCTTCATTTCCTCACGTTCCTTGCCGACCGCTCTCACCTTGATCAACATCAGCTCGCGTTCGATGTGGGCGCCCTCGGTCAGGTCGACCACTTTCACCACCTCGATCAGGCGGTTCAGATGCTTCGTGATCTGTTCGATCACGTCGTCCGAGCCAATGGAGACGATGGTCATGCGCGACAGCGAACGGTCTTCGGTCGGAGCCACCGTCAAGGTTTCAATGTTGTAGCCGCGCGCGGAGAAGAGACCGACCACGCGTGACAGCGCGCCCGGTTCGTTTTCCAGCAGGACGGAAATAATGTGTCTCATGTTTCGCTTCTTCCAGATGTTTTGTCGATGTCTGCGAACGGTTGCGCGCCGCTTCGTCCACCCGCGCCTTTCATGAAGGCGCGCACGGCGAAGCCGACGCTAGCGGCCGTCGTTATAGATCTTCCGAACCCATGAGCATCTCGGTGATGCCCTTGCCGGCCTGGACCATCGGCCAGACGTTTTCGGTGGGGTCGGTCTGGAAGTCGAGAAACACCGTGCGATCTTTCAGGCGCAGCGCTTCCTTCAACGCCGGCTCGACGTCGGCCGAGCGTTCGATACGCATGCCGACGTGGCCGTACGCTTCTGCGAGCTTCACGAAATCCGGCAGCGCGTCCATGTACGAATGCGAATAGCGCTTGCTGTATTCGATCTGCTGCCACTGGCGCACCATGCCCAGATAGCGGTTGTTCAGCGAAATGATCTTCACAGGCGTGTCGTACTGCTTGCAGGTCGACAGCTCCTGGATGCACATCTGGATCGAGCCTTCGCCGGTGATGCACAGCACGTCGTCGTCCGGGTGCGCCATCTTCACGCCCATCGCCGCCGGCAGGCCGAAGCCCATGGTGCCGAGGCCGCCCGAGTTGATCCAGCGGCGCGGCTTGTTAAAGCGATAGAACTGTGCGGCCCACATCTGGTGCTGGCCGACGTCGGAACAGACGAACGCGTTGCCGTCGGTCAGTTCCCACGCCTTTTCCACCACGTACTGCGGCTTGATGATGTCGCTCTTGCGGTCGAACTTCAGGCAGTCTTTCGCGCGCCAGGCTTCGATGTCCTTCCACCAGTCGGCAAGCGCCGCGGTGTCCGGGCCGTGCTCGGCCGTCTGCAACTGCTCGATCAGCTCCTTGAGCACTTCCTTCACGTCGCCGACGATAGGAATGTCGACCTTGACGCGCTTGGAGATGGAAGAAGGATCGATGTCGATATGGATGATCTTGCGCGGCCGCGACGCGAAATGCGTCGGGTCGCCGATCACGCGGTCGTCAAAGCGCGCGCCGATGGCGATCAGCACGTCGCAGTGCTGCATCGCCATGTTGGCTTCGTACGTGCCGTGCATGCCGAGCATGCCGAGGAATTTTTTGTCGCTCGCGCGGTAGCCGCCCAGGCCCATCAGCGTATTGGTGACCGGATAGCCGAGCAGATCCGCGAACTGGTTCAGCTCGCGCGAGGCGTCCGCGAGAATGATGCCGCCGCCGGTGTAGATGTACGGGCGCTTTGCCGACAGCAGCAGCGACACCGCCTTGCGGATCTGACCGGAGTGACCCTTCGTGACCGGGTTGTACGAGCGCAGCGACACGCTTTTGATCGGCTCGTACTGGCAAGGGGCCTTCGACACGTCTTTCGGAATGTCGATCAGCACCGGGCCGGGACGACCGGTACGGGCAATGAAGAACGCTTTCTTGACGGTGGCTGCGAGGTCGCGCACGTCCTTCACGAGGAAGTTGTGCTTCACGCACGGACGCGTGATGCCGACCGTATCGCACTCCTGGAATGCATCCTGACCGATCGCGGCAGTCGGCACCTGGCCGCTGATCACGACCATCGGGATCGAATCCATGTAGGCGGTGGCAATGCCGGTCACCGCATTGGTGACGCCGGGGCCGGAGGTCACGAGGCACACACCGACCTTGCCGGTGGACCGCGCATAGGCGTCGGCTGCGTGGACGGCGGCCTGTTCGTGGCGCACGAGGATGTGCTCGAACTTGTCCTGCTTGTACAGCTCGTCGTAAATGTAGAGTACCGAGCCGCCCGGATAACCCCAGATGAACTCGACGTCTTCGTCGGCCAGTGCCTTCATGAGCACGGTGGCGCCGATAGAGTCAGCTTCGTGGTGTGGAGTGGTATCCGACGTGGAGAATTCCGCGCTGGGCATATTCATTTATTCACCTTTCGAATTTTCGGCAAAAAATTGATCGGGTGCTCTCTGCCGGGCTTGTGGCTCGGGTTCAAGCGGCGCGTCCAGTTGACAGGTGAGCTTCTTGGGCCACACCTCAATGAGACAAGTCACTTATGTTGCGAACCAGCGACGATAGCGGCAGACGACCGCGCGGTCAAGCAAATATTGCCCCGACGCCCGCGCGCGCGGCCCTTTCTGACCGATGCGGCGCGTCCGGACGACAGGCGCCGCCCTACCTTTCGCCCCTGCTGGCGCAAAAATTTGTTAGCATCCGCGAGTTTTACGACATTTTTCGACCGATTACGCGCACGCTCGCTGCGCCGACCCCCAACGGATGGCATCAGACAAGGAACTCGCCGATTTTCTGGCGGGCGTCGAAAGGCGCGCATTCAAGCAGACGGTCTACGCCGTGCGGGACGACGACGCCTCGCTGGATATCGTGCAGGACGCGATGATCAAGCTCGCCGAGAAATACGGCGACCGTCCCGCGGCCGAGCTTCCGCTTCTGTTTCAGCGTATTCTGCAGAATGCGACGCACGACTATTTCCGTCGTGCGAAAGTACGCAATACCTGGGTGAGTCTGTTCTCGTCGCTCGGCAATTCGGACGACGAGGAATTCGATCCGCTCGAAACGTTCGAGGCGGAGCAAGGCTCGGTGGGCGCCGAGAGCAACGAGCGCAAACTCGAGCGCGAACAGGTCTTGCAGACTATCGACGACGAGATCCAAAAATTGCCGGCACGTCAACGGGAGGCGTTTCTCATGCGTTATTGGGAAGATATGGATGTCGCTGAGACTGCCGCCGCAATGGGCTGCTCCGAAGGCAGTGTGAAAACGCACTGCTCGCGGGCCACCCACACGCTGGCGCAAGCGCTCAAGGCCAAAGGAATCACGCTATGAGCTCCCTCGAAACAAAAGAACTCGAGTTCGCCCGCCAGGTGCGCCGCGCGCTCGACGAAAACGCGGCCGGTATTCCGTCCGCCGCCGTCGACCGGCTGGCCGCCGCGCGCCGCGCCGCGCTTGCCCGCAAGAAGCCCGAAACCGTCACTGAGCCGGTGTTCGTGCCGGCTCTCGCCGGCATGCCCTCCGGCGTGTCGAACGACGCACGGCCGCAGCGCCGCCGCTCGCCGCTGCGCCGCTTCGCGCTGGCGTGGCCGCTTGCCGCGCTGGTGGTGAGCCTCGTCGGCATCGCCTACTGGGAAGACCAGCAACGCACGGCCGAACTCGCCGATATCGATGCCGCCATGTTAAGCGACGACCTGCCGCTCAATGCCTATCTCGACCACGGCTTCAACGCGTATCTTTCGCGCGCCCACTGAGCGGGAGATCGTTCGGGTGAGCTACAAGCGCGGTCTGGCCGTTGTTTTCGGATGTGCGATAGCGGCGCTGGTGTCGTTTGCTGCCACGTATCCGCGCTTTTACCCGAGCCCCTCCCCCGCGGGCGCGCCTGCCGCCAACGGCGCGGCGCCCGCACGCTCGCCCGCGACCACGCTCGGCGTCGAGTTGCCGAGCCTGCCCGGCAGCCAAAGCCCGCTCGCGTGGTCACGCCTGAGCTCCGCCGAACATGTCGCGCTGGCTCCGTTCGAGGCCCAGTGGGATTCGTTTAGCGACGAACGCAAGCGCAAATGGCTGAAGATCGCGTCGCGTTACTCGAAGTTATCGCCCGAAGCGCAAAAACGCCTGCACGACCGGATGACCGAATGGGTTCGCATGACGCCCGATCAGCGGCGCGTCGCGCGCGAGAATTACCAGGTCTCGAAACAGTTGCCGCGCGAAGCGCGTCAGAAGGCCTGGAAGGCGTATCAGGAGTTGCCGGAAGAGCTCAAGCAGCGGCTCGCCGCGAGCGAGCACAAGCGGCGCCCGAGCGTGGTCAGCGCGCCGCCGTCGGGGCGCAGCGAGATCAAGGGCCTCGACCGGCTGGTCAACGCTCGCGAACGCGCTGCAAGCGGCGCGCCGGCGGCGAGCGCGGCGGCGGCCGCGTCGTTGCCGAGCCCCGCTTCGCTGCCGGGTATTCCGGCGGCCGGCAGCTTCGTGCCGGCCACGCCGGTGCCGGTTTCGCCGGCGGAAGCGCCGTCCATCTTCAACGGTTCCTAGAGCGCGCCTGCCTGTGGCCGAGCCGCGCGAACCCGCCAATCTCAACCCGGAATCCGACTCCGCGGCAAGCGTGAACTCGCCTGCGGCAGGAGCGGCATCGGCATCGGCGGCGTCGGCGGCATCGACGGGAAAGCCGCCCAGCGTGCGCCGCCGCCTTGCCGCGCTGCTCTACGAAGCGCTGCTACTGTTCGGCGTCGTGTTCGTGGCGGGTTATCTGTTCAGCACGCTCACGCAGCAGCGCAACGGGCTCACGCACCACAACCTGCTCGCGGCGTGGATCGGTCTTGTCGTCGGGCTCTATTTCGTCTGGTTCTGGACCCACAGCGGCCAGACGCTGCCGATGAAAACCTGGCGCCTGCGCGTGGTGTCCGCGGACGGCGCGCCGCTCTCCGCCTCGCGCGCGATCGCCCGTTACGTGCTGGCCTGGCTGTGGTTTCTGCCGCCGCTCGCGCTGCATCCTCTCCTCGGCTTGCGCTTGCCGCAGACACTCGCGCTCGCCGGCATCTGGTTCGTGCTGTGGGCCGCTACCGGCCGGCTGGGCGCGAGCCGGCAGTTCCTGCATGATCGCCTCGCCGGCACCCGCGTGATCGACGTCGCGCGCTAGGCGCAACGCGAGGGCTGCGCGCCTTGCGTGCAGCGCCGGCAAGCGGGGCGCGTCCGGAGGATCGGACGGCCGCCGCGCCCCGCTTGCCCTGCCC
>NZ_JAEUAV010000035.1 GCF_019511605.1 Paraburkholderia phenoliruptrix
GTGGATTAGCGCGTCAGTACGCGAGGCTGGGGGCGGTGACGGCGCCGTAATAGGCCGCCGGGCCTGAGCCGCCTGTCGCCGACGGCGCCTTGTAGCCCGCGATGAAATGCCCGTAGATATAGGGGTTGCTGCCGTTCACCGCGCCGTCGATATGAAACGGCGCGAACGCCACAACCGGTACGGGACTGCCCGTATCGAGCGAATTGACGACGGGCAGCAGCACGTCAGCAGGCGAGGGCACTGAGTTGTAAATCGTATTCTTCACACCGGATTGAATCCAGGTCTTGTCGCCGATGTTCATCGGCAGAGGATTGCCGTTGGCGATCAGGTTGCGAATTGAGGTGACGTCCTGCACGTTGTACTGAAACGATGTCCACTGCCCGGAGCCCACGCCCGCCGCGCACCCGGGGTATTGATAGGTCGAGCCGATTTTGAACACCTGCGGCAGACCGGTTGCCGGATCGTTCACCGGCTGCCCGGTGGAAGCGTTCCAGTACGCGGTGTACAGGCACAGCGAAATAGCGGTGGGAAACAACGCACCTGGTCCCGCATAACCGGGCGCCGAAATGACCGCGACGGCGGTCGCGCTGATTGGCATCGTGCTGATGCCGAGAACCGGCGCAAGCACGAGCGACAGCGGTCCGCCGTTCTGCCCGGCGGCGCGGCTCACCGTGACCTGCACCGCGGGTTTGTCGTAAGCGCCCGGCGAAGGGACCGGCAGCGCCTGCATGCCGGCCGGTGTGCCGGTCACGTTCCAGTAGCCGGTCTGGACTTGGGCCGTCAAAAGCGAAGTGCCCTCGGTCCTGTTCAGCGTGATCGCGGATTGCGCCTTGGTTCGCGCCTGGGTCCAGTTCGGGCTCGCGTAGTTCGGCCCGAGGGAACCTGCGCCGGCGAGCGCGGCGGCGTCGGCGGCGTTTTGCAGTTCATTGCGCACCACCCACGCGCGGCCCAGGTCGACCGCAAGTGCCGTGGTACCGATCAGCACCGTCAGGCACAACGCCGTCATCACGGCGACCGCGCCGCGTTGGCGCCTGAGCGCCGGTTCATGGACTTTTCTGGTTTGCATGTTGGACCTCCATCGCGTATGGATTGCGCCGCTTGGGGCTGCTTGGGGCTGCTTATGGCTGCTGATGGCTGCGTGTGGCCAGGCTTCAGCCATTAGCCGCCAAGCGATTGTCGAGACCTGTTCGCCGCCCGCTATTCGTAGTTCATCGTGGTCACGGCGGTAATCGGCACCGAGCCCACTAGCTGAGTGACGATCGAGCCGAGCCCGACGCCGCTATACGAGTACGTGAGCGTCACCTTGAGCGGCTGGCCTGTCGTCGTGCCGGACGATTGATCCACCGCCACGCTCACCGGCGTCGACGTCCCGAAGGTAATCAGGTACGTGGACGCATAGTTCTGCGCGACGGTGGTGATTTGCGCGGGCGTGAGCGGCGGCACCTTGTACATGACGCCGGCGCGAGCTGCTTCCCGGCTCGCGTTGGTGATAACGGCCTTGTCGTAGAGCGCAATGCTGAACTCGACCATGCCGAACACGAGCAGCAACAGCAAAGGCAGAATGAGACCGAACTCGACCACGGCGACTCCAGCCTCGCGACGCGGCCCGCGTCGGCGCGAAGCGGCCAATGCGCGCGCTGTAGGCTCTGTAGGCGCTGTAGCGTCTGCACGCTCTGCACGCGCCGCCGTGAGCCGCTGCTGCCGGCGCCTCACGTCGCCTGCCACGCTGTGCGTTTGACGAGGCGGCAAGTCAGCGCAAGCCGCCGACTGCGCTCCTGCGCGTGCAGGAAAGTCCCTTGTTTTATGGTTCATTTGTTGTCCCCTGTGCGCGCTGCCGTTTTCTTTGCGCTGCATGGCGCTGTTGCCTGTTGATGCCCTCAGGTGCCGAGCGTGGGCAGCAGCACGCGGTAAATGTGAATGAACGCGGGCCCCATCAGCACCGTCATGAGTGCAGGGAAAATGCAGAAGATCAGCGGAAACAGCAGCTTTAGCGCGATCTTCGCGGCGCGTTCTTCCGCGCGCATTCTGCGGCGCGTGCGCAGCGTGTCCGACATCACGCGCAGCGAAGCGCCGATACTCGTGCCGAAGCGGTCCGCCTGGACCAGCATCGACGCGAACGTGTCGATGTCCTCCACGCCGGTGCGCAATGCAAAGTTGCGCAGCGCCTTCTCCTTGGTGAAGCCCGAGCGCAGTTCGAGCAGCATCAGTTGCAATTCGCTCGCGACCTCGGGGCTCGCTAGCTCGATTTCGCCGGCCACTCGCATCAGCGCTGCATCCATGCCGAGACCGGCTTCCACGCACACTGTCAGCAGATCGAGCGCATCCGGAAAGCCTTCGACAATCGCGCGCTGGCGCCGCGCACGGCAGCGCGCCAGCACCGCGTTGGGCAGGTAGTAACCAATGGCGGCGAGCATCGCAAGAATCAGTGCGCTGACCGCGAACTGTCCGTTGATGAACGGCATCTGTAGCAACGCGACAAGACCCAACGCAGGCAGCAGCAATGCAAGCACGGTCTTGGCCGCGAAATAAAGCGCGGCCGCGGTCGCCGAACGCCAGCCTGCGTTCATCAGACGCAGCCGAAGCGGCGAATCCTCCCAGCCTTCTTTGGGAATGGACAACTGCGAGATGGGCCGAGAGATGTCGGCGATTTTCTCGGCCCATCCCGAAGAGCCTGAAGACACTACCTGCGGTGCGAGCGAGACGCCGCCAGCCTGTTCGATGCGGCGCTGCATGTCCTTGGGCGTCATCCACCACATGATGGCGACGACGGCCGCGAATACCACCATGAACACGCCGCCGAGCAGCAGCACGTTTTGTGAGTCGAGCGTTTGCATCATGATTCTCCAGTGTGTGTTGTGTTCACGCGATGGCGTCAGACGCGAATCCGCACGATGCGCCGCATCCACAACACGCCGAACGCCATGGAAACCAGCACCGCCTCGATCAGCTTGAGGCCGGCGGGGTCTTCCCAGAGCACAGAGAGAAAGCTCGGATTCAATAGATTCATCGCGCCCGTCGCCGCGAACGGCAACAGGCCGATGATCCACGCCGACAGGCGTCCTTCGGCGGAAAGTACGCGGACCTGATCGAACAGACGCAGCCGTTCGCGCACCAGCGAGGCGATGCCGTCGAGAATTTCGGCGAGATTGCCGCCGGTTTCGCGCTGTATCAGCACCGCGATCACGAAGTAGCGCAGATCGGATACGGGCACGCGCGTCGCCAGGTTGAGCAGCGCTTCGTTGAGCGTGACGCCGTAATTGATCTCGTCGAAGACAATGCGGAACTCGCCGCCCGTCGGCTCCGCGAACTCGTTGCCGAGCATGCCGATTGCGCTCGAAAACGAATGACCGGCTCGCAACGCGCGGCTGATCATGTCCGCCGCTTCGGGCAACTGGCGCTCCAGCACGCGCAGGCGTTTGCTGCGAGCGCGCAGCATGCGCAGCGTCGGAAAGGCGAAAGCCCCGGCTGCGGCAAGCACCGTCACGAGCATGGGCAAGGGCACCGGCGAGAAGCTCGCCGCAAGCAGCACGGCCACGCCGGCCACCACGCTATGCGTTGCAAGCCGTCCAACCGTGAGGTTCAAGCCGGATTGCACGATGATCCGGTCCAGCAGATGAATGCGCGGCACACGCATCATCAGCGCATGGACCGGCGCGGAACTGCTCAGCATGCGCTCCTTGAGAATGGAGAGGCGCTCGCCGTTCACCTGCGCGCCTGCCGACAGCGCGCGGATGCGTTGGTCGAGGCGGCGCGCGGCGGGCCCGTGATGACTGTTCCACCATTGATACAGCCCCTCGATCCCGAGGACCACGGCGATGAACAGCAGGAAAGCGAACGCGTAGAAAATCGGATTCATGAAAGCCTCACAAAGATGAGCCGCATGCCGCCGGCGCCGGCATCATGCCGTGTCGAAATGCCTGGCCGGATCGTAGAGATTGTCGGGCAGCGCAATGCCGAAGGCCTGCAGCCGCTCGGTGAATCTCGGTCTCACGCCGGTCGCGCAGAAGTGGCCGCGTACCGCGCCGGTCTGATCGACGCCGGTCCGTCTGAACGTGAAGATCTCCTGCATGTTCACCATCTCGCCTTCCATGCCGGTCAATTCCTGAATGCTGACCACCTTGCGGCGTCCGTCGGTCAGACGCGCAACCTGCACCACCACCGAGATCGCGGACGAAATCTGCTGGCGCAGGTTCTTCGGCGGCAGTGCGAGACCGGCGAGACTGATCATGTTTTCGAGGCGCGTGAGCGCATCGCGCGGCGTGTTGGCGTGGATCGTCGCGAGCGAGCCTTCGTGGCCGGTGTTCATTGCGTTGAGCATGTCGAGCGCTTCGGCGCCGCGCACTTCTCCGAGGATGATGCGGTCCGGCCGCATCCGCAGCGCATTGCGTACCAGTGTGCGTTGCGTGACTTCGCCGCGTCCTTCGACATTCGGCGGCCGCGTCTCCAGACGCAGCACGTGGTGCTGGCGCAGTTGCAGTTCGGCTGCGTCTTCAATGGTCACCACGCGCTCGCCCTCGGGGATGAAACCCGACAGAATGTTGAGCAGCGTTGTCTTGCCGCTGCCGGTGCCGCCCGACACGAGCACGTTGACCTTCGCGCGCGTGAGCGCGTCGAGCAGTTCGGCCATTGGCGGCGTGAGGCTTTGCGACGCGATCAGGTCGCTCATCTGCAGCGGATTCACCGCGAAACGGCGGATCGACATCAAGGGTCCATCCACGGCTGAAGGCGGGATGATCGCGTTGACGCGCGAGCCGTCGGGCAGACGCGCATCGACCATCGGACTGGATTCGTCGATACGCCGCCCGACTCGCGAAACGATCTTCTCGATCACCTTCATCAGGTGCGCGTCGTCGTAGAACGTGACGTCCGTCAGTTCCAGACGGCCGCGGCGTTCCACATAAGTGGTGCGGTGCGTGTTGACCAGAATGTCCGATACGGTCGGGTCGCGCAGCAGCGCTTCGAGCGGGCCGAAGCCGAACATCTCGTCGTGAATGTCGGTGGTCAGTTGCCTGCGCTCCAGATCGTTGACGGGCGCCTTGTCTTCTTCGAGGATACGCGCGATCAATCCGCCGATTTCCTGGCGAACCTGTTCGGCCGGCAAGCGCGCGAGCCGTTCGAGTTCGACGCGGTCGAGCACGGCCTCGTGAACCTTGCGCTTGAGCGTCTGGTAGGCGGCGCGCGCGAGAGCAAGCGGCGCGCGTGCGCCTGGCTGGCGTTCCGGCAGCGCATGCACTGCCTGTGACGACATCTGTTCGCGAAGTGACATGAGATTCTCCTGGCTGACGTTATGACGCCGTCGATTGCCGCTGTGTCGCGGAGCGGCTGAAGAGCCGGCTGAGCAGCGGTTCCTCGCGCTTTTTCTGCGCAACCACGCCCGCCGACTGATTGACGATGCTCTGCGCAAGCGCCCGCACGCCGCGCGCGAGCGCGCTGCTGCGCGCGACCTTGAGCAGGGGTTCGCCGAGGTTGACGGCCTCGCTTGCGGCTTGCGGGTCGTCGGCGATCACGTGCGAAGGGCGCTTGCCGAGCACCTGTTCGAGCGCGCTAGCCGCCCGTTCGTCATGGCGGCGGTGCCGGTTCAGCAAAAGGCGCAGACGCTCGGGCGAATATGCGAGCGACACGAGCATTTCCTGCAGACGGCGCGCGGCTCGTACATACGGCATGCTGGCCTGCAGCACCATGTGGATTTCCGCGCTGCGGTCGAGCGCTACGATCGACAGCGCATTGATGCTCTGACCCAGGTCGAACAGCACGACGTCGTAACGCGGCGCCGCAACGCCGAGAATCCATTCCAGTTGCTCTTCGCGAATGTCGAGTGCCTTGATTGGATCGCCCGCGCCCGCGAGCACATGAAAGCCCGGCGTCACGTGCGTGACCGATGCGTCGAGAAAGGCGGCGTCCATGCGCTCGATCTGCGCGCACATTTGCGGCAAGGTGGAGGGCGGTTCCTGGTCGCTGACGAGAAACGCGGCGTCCGCGAACATCTGGTTAAGATCGACGAGCAGCACGCGCTTGCCGTGCAGCGTCGCGATTGCGTGGCCGACGTTGGCGGCGATCAGGCTCGTGCCGGCGCCGCCTTTGCATGAAATGAACGACACCATATGCGTTTCGTGGCGCGCGTCGGCAGCGTGCGGAGCCATTGCCCGCTGCACGGCGTCGCCGAGCGCGCGTGCGTCGAGCGGCCAGTTCAGCACGTCGCGAATGCCGGCGCGCATCGCGGCGATCAACGTATCCGGCGATGTCTGCGGCAACAGCAACAGGCACGTCAGGCGCGGGTAGCGGTGCACCAGCACGTTGACCGAGTCGAGTTCGGCGCGCTCCGGCGAAGCTGCGTCGATGATCAGCACATCGAACGCATCCAGACTGTCGCCGCGTTCGAGCAACGCTGAAGGCGCGCCCTGCATGCGGGTCGGCGTGCAATTGCCGCAGTCCGTCACGAGACGCACAATCTCGGCCATTCGCCCCGTGTGCTCGGAGTTGATGAGGATATTGATCATGATGTTGTCATCCGCGGATTCGTTGGCTGGTGGGCCGCGCGGCGGCTCTCGCCGCCTGCGGGCCGGGCTCGCCTAGTCGCCGTTTGCGGGCGCGGGCATCGCCGCGCCTTCGCCGGCGGCGCCGCGCGCGCCAATGCCGATCACGAACGCATTTGCGGTTCTCGGCGGCGCCTTGAACGACGCGTTGTAGTTCGCCATCGCGCCGACGGCGGCCTTGCCGTCTACGCCGGGCGTGTACGGGTTTTTCGTTGCCGCGTCCGGATCGATGATCTGCGCGGCGGTGAAGCTCCTCACGGATTCGCCGAAGTGGCGGTCGAAGTCGGGCGTGGTCGACATGCAGCCGTTGAGCGCGAGACACGCCGGCACGAGTAACGCAGCCCAGCGCGAGAAGGAAACGATGCGATTGGTCATGATGTTCTCCGGAGGACGCATTAGTTGTGAGCGCGAGCGGACGGCGAGCGCGGTTTGTCTGCGGGCTGCGCCTCGCGTGCGGCGATCTGCGCAGCCCTTGCTTCCACTTGCGCGGCGTGCGCTGCAAAGTCGTCGGCGGACTTGCCGTTTGGCGCAGGCGTGACGGCTTGCGGCTCGGGCAGCGGCGCGGCGCTCGCGGCGGGCGTCGGCACCATCGCGGAAACGGGCGGTTCGGTCGCGGGCGGCATGGCCGGCGCTTGCGGTTGCGACGGTGCGGGAGCCATGGCCGGTGCAGGTGCGGGAGCCGGCATCGACGGTGCGGGCTTCGTGCTGCCGGCCGGATCGCGGCCTTCCATGTTGCCCATCAGGTAGACGTCGGCTTCGTTCGGCGTTTTCAGCCGGTCCGTTGGCAGCGGCAGATTGGCGGCAGTCTGCAGCGGCTTCACGAGGTGCGGCGTGATGATGAACACCAGTTCCGTGCGGTCCTGCTGATACGACGTGCTTCTGAAGAGCGCGCCGAGCACCGGCACTTCGCCAACGCCGGGTATCGCCTTCAACGTGCCCGCCGCGTTGTTCTTGATGAGCCCGCCAATCGCGAAGGTCTCGCCGTCGTTCATCTGCACGGTGGTGGAGGCGCGGCGCGTGGTGATCAGCGGCAGTACGGTGAGGTTGTTGGTGTTGGTTGCGCCAACCGTGACGCCCGTGGACGACAGCTCCGACACTTCCGGTGCCACCTTCAGGTTGATGCGGCCGCCTGCGAGCACGGTCGGCGTGAACTTCAGGCCCACGCCGAATTCCTCTTCCTGCAGGATGATGGTCGACACACCGTTCAGGTTGCTCTGCGGAATCGGAATGAAGACTTTGCCGCCTGCGAGGAAGGTGGCTTCCTGCCCGCTCAGCGTGACGAGGTTCGGCTCGGCGAGAATCTTCACGAGGTTGTCGCCATGCTGGCCGTCTATCGCGACATTGAACGGCCGGTTGTTCGCCTTGTTCACGTCGACGATGCTCGACACGCCAGCGAGCAGACTGCTGATCAGCGCGCCGCTCCACGAGCCGAAGCCGCCCTGAATGTTCATCGCCGCGCCCAACTGGTTGAGCACCGTCTTCGAGACCTCCGCTACCTTCACTTCCAGCATCACCTGTTGCGGCGAGTCGACGCTCATCATGTTGAGCACGGTGGCCGTCTTGCCGGCCGCAGTGCCGTTGCCGCTCGCGCCGCCATTCGCGCCCGGCAGCGTGCTGCGCGCATACGCCTTGGCGATTTCCTGCGCCTGGGCCGCGGCCTGCGCGCTCGACACCCGGCCCGCGAGCACGAGGTCGCCAGCCACCGTGGAGACGCGAATGTTAGGCTCGTCGGGCATCAATTGGGACAGCGAAGTTTGCAGTCCGCCGGAGTCCGCATTCACCACCACGTTGATCACTTCGCAGGCGCCGCTCTTGCCCTGCACGATCATGTTGGTGGTGCCCACCGCCATGCCGACTACATACAGCGTTTGCGGCGAAACCATTGTTGCCTGGGCGACGAGCGGGTTGCCTAGCGTGCGGTTGCGCACCGGTTCCGCAGTCGGCATCAGCGTGGACTTGCCAACGGGGACCACCACCGTGCGCTGGTCGCTCTGCGTGCGCGTGCACGCGGGGCCGCGTGCGGCGGCGCTTTGCATGGCGCTCGCGGGCTGTGGCGGTGCGGCATTCATGCTGATGGTCATCTGCACGGGGCCGTGCGGCAGGGGCATCGCGGCGGCTCTCGTGTTCTCGGGCGCTTCCTGCGCATACAAGCCGCGTGCCGCGAGCAGCGCCATACATGCCGCCGTGGTCAGCAGCGCGGCGCGTAGGGCGCTGTCCTTGCCGAACTTCTGTTGACTCGATTTCATTTCGTTATCTCCCCGTAGCCCGCTGCGAGCAAGCCGTCGTGCGTCAGACGCCGCGGTGTCGCGTGATTGCGTGTGTGATTAAAAGCATTCCTGACTGCCCTGTGTTCCCGACAGCACGCCGACACAGTCACGCTTCGTTGCCGGGCGCGCGACGTATTTCACCCGTGCAGGCGCTGCCGCGACAACGGTGGCAGGCACCGGTGCGGCCGGTTTGCCGAGCAGCGTGATCTTGGTGGCGCCGCCGGTCGGCAAAGGACGGTCGTCGATCTGATTGCGCAGCACAAGCGAGAGGCTGCCCACGCTGCGCGCGAGGTCGAGCTTCTCCGCCTGGTCCGGCGTGACTTCCAGCGTGACCGCGTTGACCACTTTCGGCTGCGTGTCGTCGCGGCTTACCTGCTGCGCGACCGCGAGCACCAGTATCTTTTCGAGCACGATCTTGGAGATGCTGTGTTGCGGGTCGGCTGTTTTCGCTTCGGGTTCCTGAGTGTTGACGATAACGTCGACGTAATTGCCGGGCAGCGCAAAGCCCGCCACGCCAACCACATCGTTCACACGTACCGTGATGGCGCGCTTGCCTTCGCCGATTACCGCCGACAGACCGCCCTTCGTGCCTTGCGGCGCGAGCTTCGACTCGATCACCGGCTCACCGGGCTCGAGGCTCGTGCGCACCACGCGCCCGTCCAGCGCTTTCGGGTCCTTGAACGCGCCGGGCGGCACGCTGGCGGTCGGCCAGTTCACCGTGCGGATCATGTTCGCATTGAGCGGCTGGCCTAGGCTCACTTCGGCGGTAACCACCGCGACCGGCGTGACGGCCGACGACGATGTCTGCAATAGCCATCGCGAGGCAAAGGCGACAGCGGCAAGACCCGCTAGCAGAGCCATTCCTAACATCACAATTGCGCGACTGGTTTTCATGGTGGGACTCCTTTCGTGAGTTGCTAGGGCAACTGCGGATCAAGCGCCGGCATACCGTTTGTCGGATTGCCCGCTCTGGGATGGATAGGTTTCTTCATGCTCGGGCGCGCCGCCGAAGTAGCAATGCCATGCATGTGTCAGCCGGTATTCGGTAACGGTGGGTGCGTCGCCGTGATAAAGCGCGAACGAGCGCAGCACGCCGAGCAGATCCGCGGGGTAGCAGGCGAGAAACGGTGTGCGGCTGCGTTGATGCAACTGGTTCAGCAGATACTCGAACGCGCCTTCTTCGATTTCGATGCCGAGCGCCTCGCACTGTGTGTCGAAAACGCGCCGGTAGTCGTCGGCGCACAGTGCGCCGACGTGGATCTTCGAGCCGAGCCTGCGCAAGAACGCGTTGTCGTTCAGTTCGGCGGGCGTCAGGTTGGTGGAGAACACCGGCCATACATCGAACGGGCTTACGAAGCGCGCGCCGGACTGCAGTGCGAACTGGTCGACGCCGCGATCCAGCGGGGTGATCCAGCGGTTCAACAGTTCGTTCGGCGCGACGCGCTGACGACCCAGATCGTCCACGACATAGAGGCCCATGTTGGCCTTCATATGCGGCGGCGCCTGATAAAAGCCGCTGTTTGCGTTGTACTGAAGATCGAGCAGCGCGAGCGTCAACTCGCCGCCTGACATGATGACCGGGCGTTCGCACACGCGCCAGCGGCGGTCGGTCACGGCGGCGAGCGCGCCGGGGGCGGCGTCCCTGTGCAGCAACGGGTCGTGTATCTGAATCACGTCGCCGGCCACATACAGCGCATACGGGATGGGCACGGCGCCTCGCAACAGTCTGCCGAGGCGCTCGGCGAGGTACGTCTTGCCGCTGCCTGCCGGGCCGTACAGCATGACGGGGCGCCCCGCATTCAGCGCGGCTACGGCGCAATCCAGCAACGACATATCCGCGACGAAGTTCGCAAACGCCGCGCGCACGTCCGACTGCGCAATATGAATGCCTTTCACCGAATATGCGTTGACCACGCTAACGTACGCTTCCAGCGAGACAGGCGCGGGGCCGCAATAGGTGGAGCGGCTTGCTTCGTGAGCGGCCAGTTCGCGGCCCGCCTCGGTGAGGCGCAGGTGGACGTCTACGTCGCTAGCGCCGCGGTGCGCGATCTCGACGAGATGCTCGCGCACGAGAAAGCCGATGGTCTCCTCGAGTACTGCAGCCGTCAGGCAGTGCCTCGCCATCAGATCGCCCAGCGACGATTTGCCATTCTGCAAAATGGACTTCAGTAACAGATGCGCGACGAAGAGCGCAGGCAGGCCGGTGTCCGCAATGCTGCGGGGTGCACGCAATAGCGTCGCGCAGGTGCTCTGCGTTGCCGCTACGGAGCCTTGCTTGGACTGCGTGGCGTGGTCCGGTCCTGGATTGTTCGCGTTCATGTCTTGCTCCCCGATGTCGCGCGCCGCTTTGTGCGCTGCGAATGTTGCTGTCTTTTGCGTCTCTTGCTTCTCTTGCGTCTGTGCATCCATTTGCATCTGCTTGCATCTGTCTTGCCGGATCGCCGTCCGGCTTGCTGTTACGAGCCGGTCATGCCGTTGCCGTCAGCAGCACCGTGATGGTTCCTGCCGCAATGGCAACGCCGTAGGGCACCGAGCCCACTGATTCGATGGAATCCCTTGCCGTGCCCGGTCCCTGTAACGCGGGATGCGCGATGACACGCAGGTTGGCCCACACTTTTCCCAACTGATGACGCCGCGCGATCAGCGCGAGCATCCATACGCCGCCTACCACGCACGTCACGAGGGCCGCGTAGAACACGAGCAGCGGGCCGATCCATGCGCCGACCATGGCGAGCAGCTTGACGTCGCCGGCGGCCATGCCGCGCACGAGGTAGAACGGAAGAAACAGCGCGAAGCCGGTGCCAGCACCTGCGAGCCATGCGATGGCGCCCGCGCCGATTCCCTTCAGCCAGCACTGCACGATCAGCGCGCTGATCAGACCCGCGCCGACCAGCAGGTTCGGAATGCGCCGGCACTGCATGTCCGTGCTTGCAGCAGCAACCAAGAATGCGATGACGCAAGGTGCAATCGGCGGCAGAACATTGGCGGTAATCAGCATGGCGAGCTCTCGTGAATAGGCCACAGGGCAAAAATTGGTCGGTGCGATGGACGAAGGGCCGAATGCACCCAGTCCATCGGCACCTTGCGCGGATCAGGTCAGATAACCGGCAATCAACATGAACTTCGCTTCGAGGTTCGTGCCGATGGCGGTTACGCCAGTGATAATGGCGAGTGCAATGAGCGTGGCGATCAGGCCGTACTCGATTGCGGTGACGCCTTCTTCGTCGCGCACGAATGCGTCAATAGATTGAATGAGCGATTGCATATCGACTCCCCTTTGAACTTGAAGACGGCTTTGGCGGCCCGGTAACAGACGAGAGGCGGTGGCGGACCGTGCGTTTGCGCGCTCGTCCGCCTGCCTCGTCACCGCGTTACGCGAGCTTCGTGGAGATGAACAGGAACTTGGCGGCGAGGTTGGTGCCGACAGCCGTCACGCCGGTGATGATGACGAGCGCGATGAGCGTCGCAATCAGGCCGTACTCGATGGCGGTCACGCCGTCTTCATCGCGAATGAATGCCTTGGTGCTGTTGATGAGCGATTTCATGGTTTATCTCCCTTAGGATGGCTAATTTAATGTCGTCGGATGACGACGGTCGGTACAGCGTGCTGCTTGACTACAAGGTGCTACACGAAATGGCGCCTCTACGCTGCGTGAGAGCGCGGCCGGGCACGGGCCGCAATCGGCTCGCGACGATTCATGTGCTGAGGATCGTGCTGCCTGCATGGCAGCAGAACGGGCTGGCGATATGCGAGGGTTGGGAGCGGCGCTTTGACGACGACCGCGAAATGCCGCGCCGTCCGGCGACGCGCAATGCGAATTGCGCCCGACAACGCCGTAAGAATCTGGATGAAAGATCGCATCTTCCACTACTCCTTGTTCTCTTCTTTCGCAGCCGGAATGTTCTGGTTGCTACCCGGTGAGCGCGTAGCAACGGAACCCCCGTCGGCATCGATCTGGTCGTTGATCGTGTCGCCGGCTGTGCGCAAACATAAAGGCAAGGAGTGGGCCAGCTTGCATGGGTTCTCGAAGGCATCGGGCTTACAGTCCTTCCACTGCGCTTTCATGAAAGACAGTGAGCGCAGATGTGACCGACTTGACTCAGAACTGCATCATCGGCGCGTCATGCCCGGCACCGTCAAAAGTCGCGCTTTTCGGCCATGAGCATGGCTTCGAACCCAGACTTAGGGATTTGACCCAGGTGAGCCAGAAGTGAATCGGGCCGTTAAATTAGGGCCGTTTTCGAGCGTGGAGTTGGACCGATTCGTTGCAAGTTTGAAACCTGGCTAGTTGAAGCATGCGCTTCAGAGCAGAATCTGGCGCTTTTGCACGGGTCTTCAGCGGACACTGCAGATAGTGCGTCACCGTTGCGTCACATGTCTCACGCAATATGATTGGCGGCCACCCTCGGCCAACACCAACAGGCTGCGCGCCGGCCGTTCATGTCGGGTTTCGAATATCCATGCCGGCAAGCATCTGGGAATGCCCGGCGCCAGACACGTCTAAAACAAGCATTCCATTCAAGGAAGACATCGTGTCTCGTTCAAGACTGTTTGCTCTGACAGCGATTGCCTCGTCGCTGATGTTCGCGACGGCCGCGCAAGCTGCGGTCGATCTTATCGCGGTTGGTCAGCTTGGCGGCCTGACCGGCGACCTCTCGAAGGAAACGGCAGCGCCGCTCGAGAACGGCGTAGCGGGCAACCTGCTCGGCGGCCTCGGTTCGGGCATAGCGTACGCGGGATGCCATACGTTCGTCGCCGTGCCCGATCGCGGCCCAAATGCAGTGTCGTATAACGCAGCCATCGACGATACGGCGTCGTACATCAACCGCTTCCAGACCTTGCGCCTGCGCTTGCAGCCGAGCGCGGCTGGCGCGCCGCTGCCGTATTCGCTGACGCCGAAGCTTATCGCCACCACTTTGCTGCATACGTCGGAGAAACTGGTTTATGGATCCGGCGCAGCGGCCGGCGTGCCCGACGGTGCCCCCGCGCTGAACAGCCGCAATCACACTCACTACTTCACAGGGCGTTCGGACAACTTCGATCCGACCCGCCTGTCGACCAATGATCGCGACGGCCGTTTCGATCCGGAAAGCGTGCGCGTGAGCAATGACGGCGAAAGCGTGTATATCTCGGACGAATACGGCCCATATGTTTACCGCTTTGAGCGGCGCACCGGCCGGCGCATCGACACTTACAAGCTGCCGGACATGTTTGCGGTTTCGACGTTAAGCCCTGTCGGCAACGATGAAATCGCGCAAAACACGGCCGGCCGCGTTGCGAACAAGGGTATGGAAGGTCTCGCAATTTCGCCGGACGGCAAGACGCTGTTCGGCGCGATGCAAAGCCCATTGATTCAGGACGGCGGCACGGACGGCGCATACACGCGCATTGTCAGGATCGACACGCGCACCGGAAAAACCACGCAGTTCGCGTATCCGCTCACGAACATCGGGACCACGGCGAAGCCAAAGTACCCCACCATCAGCGACGTGGTGGCCGTGAACGATCATGAACTGCTGGTCGACGAACGCGACGGCAAAGGCCTTGGCGATAATTCGACGGCTGTTTTCAAGCGGGTTTTTCATATCGACCTGGACAACGCGCAAGACGTCAGTAATACGAGCGGTCAAGCCGGCCTCGCACCGTACGCGGTAAAGAAAGCGCTGTTTCTCGACGTGGTCGCGCAATTGAGCGCGCATGGTTACAACGCGAACGACATTCCCGCGAAGCTGGAAGGTCTCGCGTTCGGGCCGGACGTCGTGGTCGGCGGCGTGAAGAAGCACACGCTCTTCATCGCAAACGACAACGACTTCCTCGGCACGGTGACCGATACGAATCATCCGGCTGGTATTGCCAATCCCAATCAGTTTTTCGTGTTTGCATGGGACCCGAGCGAACTGCCGGCCTACGTCGCGCAAAAACTCGCCGGTGCGAATGCGGGTAAAGGGCGTGGTCACGATGACCAGGTCTGCGTGCCCGGTCACGACGACGAGCATTGATGCACTGTTCGCATAGCGCTTGCGCGAAGGCGGGGCGCTATGCGACGACGGCCCCGTGCACTGCGCTGACCACTCACCTGCCCCGATTCGCGAGCCGCATGTAATTCCACTGGCAAGCGAAGAGTGCGCTATGGCGGCAAGGGTACGTCTTCGATAAGCTCGGCTTTGACGGCGCGGATTCTTCTGTCGACGAAATATCCGCCGCCCTCCGTGTAGTGCAGGTAGAGGCGTCCGCATAATCTGCATGCCCAAACAGCGCAACGGTTGTAGGGGAAGAAGCGCGGCGCAATAGGCGCGTTGGGGGACCAGTAGCTCGTCTTATCCGGCAGATATTCGCTAAAGGTCGGCTCGGCATGCTCTTCCGGCCGTAGTGTGCCGATCTCGTCGAACTGCGTTTCGTCCAGAGAAAGCGGTTGCGATTGCCAGCCGTCGAGCGGTGTTTTAGTGCATACGCAAGGGGCGCTTGCGCGCGCCTCGGCGAGGCGCGCGAGTTCGAGAAGCGTTGTAGCGTTCAGATATTGCGCCATGTGGCTCACATTCAGGGCTTCATCATCCTGTCGCGTTGAGGCGCAACCCACGAGCGGTCGAAGTTGCCTTCGGCAATCGACTTCAAGGCCGCTACCTCTTTTGCATGTTGCCGGCGCGCGCCTTCAATGACCGTATCGACATCGGCTGGCGCGATTGCGAGCAGGCCGTCTTCATCGCCGACAATGATATCGCCAGGATGCACCACCATGCCACCTACGGTGACCGGCACGTTGATTTCGCCAGGTCCGTTCTTGTAGGGACCACGATGCGTGACGCCGCGTGCGTACACCGGAAAATCGCGCTGACGCAGCGTGCCGACATCGCGAATTGCGCCGTCGATGACAAGCCCCTGTACGCCGAGGCTCTCGGCGAAGCTCGCCATGATTTCGCCCATTAGCGCTTGCGTGAGGTCCCCCGCGCCGTCGATCACCAGTACGTCGCCGGGCCTGCAGAAGTCGAACGCGCGATGAATCGCAAGGTTGTCGCCCGCGCGCGTGCGAACCGTCACGGCCGTGCCGGCGAGAGGCTTCGGCCGATGATACGGCCGCAAGCCCAGCATGCCGCTTGCGCGCGCCATGTTGTCGCTGAGCAGTGACACGGCGAGTTCGCGCAACGCGTCGAGTGTTGCAGGCCGCGCTTGCGGCGCCGATTCATATTCGCGCCATCCGATTGGGTTCATGCAATAGCTCCTTGCGCCGCGAGTTGCCGATCGAGTTGACGCGATAGTCGCGGATAAACCGCACGCGCGTTGTCTTCGTAGATACGTTGCCGATCCGCGTCGCTGAGCCATTCGATTGCGTCGATGTAGCGGCGCGTGTCGTCGTAATGGTGGCCTGTTTCGGGATCGATGCCTTGCACGGCGCCTATCGTTTCCGAAGCAAACAGAATGTTCTCGACGGGAATCACTTTGGCGAGCAGTTCAGCGCCCGGCTGGTGATACACGCAAGTATCGAAGAACACGTTGTTGAGCAGATGGTCCCGCAACAGCGGCCGCTTCATGTCCTGTGCGAGGCCGCGATAACGTCCCCAGTGATACGGCACCGCTCCGCCGCCGTGAGGAATGATGAAACGCAGCGTGGGGAAGTCCGCGAACAGGTCGCCGGTGAGCAACTGCATGAAAGCGGATGTGTCGCCGTTAATGTAATGCGCGCCGGTTGCATGGAAGTTGGGATTGCACGACGAAGACACGTGGATCATCGCGGGCACCTCGAGCTCCACCATTGCTGCATAAAGCGGATACCACGAGCGGTCCGTAAGCGGCAGCCCCGACCAATGTCCACCCGACGGATCGGGATTCAGATTGCAGCCGATAAAGCCGAGCTCCTCCACGCAGCGCCGCAATTCGTCGATACAGTTGGCGGGCGGTGCGCCTGGCGCTTGCGGCAACTGACATACGCCGACAAAGTTGCGCGGAAACAGCGCACAGACACGGTGCACGAGGTCATTGCACTCGCGCGACCATTGCGCGTTGGCTTCCTCTGTCGCCAGATGATGGCCCATGCCTGCCGCGCGTGGCGAAAAAATCGTGAGGTCGGTGCCGCGTTCCCGTTGAATGCGCAACTGGCCGGTTTCGATGCTTTCGCGAATTTCATCGTCGCTGATGCCGGGTCGCGGTGGCGGCGTGTGCCCATCCCTCAGGGCGGCGATCTGCTGCGTGCGCCATGCTTCGTGCTGCGGTGGCGAGGTCGTGTAATGCCCGTGACAATCGATAATCATGTTCTGCGGTACCTTTGTCTGGTTGTCGCAATGTTCTGTGCTGGTTTGCTGCGTCAGGCGCGCTTGGCCGCCTCACCGGTTGCGAGCGAGGCTGTTTCGTCCTCACGTGCCGTGACCCGCATGGCGAGCGCGATGACGGTCGACATCAACAGGAACGCGGCAATCGTCAGCAACGCGAGCTTGAAGTTGCCGGTCGCGTTGCGCACGAGGCCAATGCTCCAGGGCCCGACCAGTCCACCGAACTGCGCGATGGTGTTGATGAGTGCAATGGTCGCGGCACCCGCAGCGCCGGTTCTGAACGAAGACGCAAGACTCCAGAACAGCGGATTGCCCGCATAGATGAAGAGACCAGTCACGCACAGCAGCCCATAGGCGAGGACGGGATTCGGCGCATAAGCGCTGCCCGCAATTGCCAGCGCACTCATGAAGTACACGAACGCGAGGTGTTTCTTGCGATCGCCGGTGCGATCCGAACTGCGGCTGATCAGGAACGTGCCGAGCACCCCGAGCAGCGGCGGCGCGGCGGACAGAAAGCCGACTTCGAGGTTGGTGAGATGTCCCAGGCTTTTGACGATCTGCGGCAACCACAGGAACAGCCCATAAATGCCGACTAGCGCGCAGCCGAACAGGCATGCGAGACTCCACACGCGTATATCGCCCGCCACGCGCAGCAGCGGATAGTGGGTATTGCCGCCCAACGCTTCTCGCTCGGCGGCGAGCGTCGATTCGAGCCAATGCTTTTCATCGGTGGAAAGCCAATGGGCGTCGGCTGGGCGCTCGGTCATGAGGCGCAGCGTGAGGAGGCCAAGCAGCATGGCCGGCACGCCTTCGAGAATGAACATCCATTGCCAGCCATGCAAACCGAGAACGCCGTCGGCCCACGTCATCAGTGCCGTGGATAACGGGCCGCCCAGCACCGCCGAAAACGAACCGGCAATGATGTAGCCACCCACTGCGCGCGCCCGGTAACGCACGGGAAACCATTTGGTCAGATAGACCGCGACGCCCGGCAAAAAGCCTGCTTCCATCACGCCGAGCAGAAAGCGCAACACGTAGAAGCTTGTGTCGTTGAAGACGAACGCGGTGAGCGCGGCCACGGCGCCCCATGTCAGAAGAATGCGCGCAATCCAGCGCCGTGCGCCGACCCGATGCAACAGCAGATTGCTCGGCACCTCCAGCAGCATGTAGCCGACGAAGAAAATGCTGCCTGCAAAGCCGAACACAGCGGGGCTGAAGCCCAACTGTTTGTTCATGTCCAACGCGGCGAAACCAATGTTGATGCGGTCGAGATAATTGAAGAACATCATCGCGAAGAGCAAGGGCATCAGGCGCCCATATACCTTTCGCATGGTGGCGGCTTCGTCGATCGGGTTCATGCTGTCTCCTACCTGGCGGCACGGCGACGTGGCCGTGTCTGCGTTCTTTGTCATATGTGGGTCAATGATAAGAACGCGCCGGTGAGCAGTCCAAGACCGGTTGCTTATGCTTGTATAGGCTTTTGCTTATAGTGGCGCGGGCGCAAGCGGCGGCGGCAGGCAGGCGAGAAACGCACGCAGATGCGGCGAGGCGTCCTCGGTCCTGAAGGTTGCTGCGAGCGTCGAGCGGTATCGGGAACCCGGCCCTGCCAGGTGTCGATAGACAACGTCGCTGCGCCCAAGCTTCGCGACCGACTCGCCAATGAACGTCACACCGAGCCCCGCGGCGACCAGCGCGATTGCAGTTTGAATCTCATACGCTTGATGAGCGACGAGCGGCGTGAGGCCCGCGTCGCGATACAACGATAGAACGGAGCGCTTGAACTGCGCGTTCTGATGCTTCGGATAGAGGATCAACGGCGTATCCGCGAGATCGGCCATCGTTACGGTTTTGCGCGCGGCGAGCGGATGCCCGGGTTCGAGCGCGGCCATTACCCGCTCGCGCAGCAGCGGATACGACGTGCAGCCCTCGATTGCCAACGGTTGCCGCCCAATGCCGATGTGAATGCGCATGTCGCGGAGTGCGTCGGTTTGCTCCTCGGTGAGCATTTCAAAAAGCTTCAATTCGACTTGCGGATACGCATGATGAAACGCCTTCAGCGCGGGCGGCAGAATGCTGTACATTGCCGAGCGCGTGAAGCCGATGCTGAGCCAGCCGCGCCTGCCCACGCCGATTTCCTGTGTCGCAAGGCTCGCTTGCTCCAATGCGCCGAGTATCTGACGCGCTTCTGTGCGCAGATAGTGCCCCGCTTCCGTGAGCGTGAGCGGACGTCTTGCGCGATCGACGAGTTGCGTGCCGAGCCGCTCTTCCAGCGAACGGATCTGCTGACTCAAAGCAGGCTGCGCGATATGCAGCCGCTCTGCGGCGCGGCTGAAATTCAGCTCTTCCGCAAGAATCACGAAGCACTGTAGAGCCCTTAGATTCATAGCGATTCTGTTTGACCTCAGTACGCGCAGGATAACCTACACTGTCGCTTTTATCCGCTGAAAGACGAGGACAAAGCCATGCGCCTGACCGACTTCGACACGCTGACTTTCGATTGCTATGGCACCTTGATCGATTGGGAAACGGGCATTTTCGAGGGCTTGCGGCCGCTGCTGGAGCGAGTCGGGCGAACGCTCACGCGCGACCAGGTGCTGGAGGCGCACGCACGACACGAGTCGTCGCAACAGAGGTACACGCCTTACCGGCGCTATCAGGAGTTGCTGCCTGTGGTCTACAAGCGCCTTGCGGAAGAATGGGGCGTGCCGTACACGCTCGCGGATTGCGACGCGTACGGTAAGTCGATCCGCAACTGGCCTGCATTCGACGATTCCGCGCAAGCGTTGCAGTACCTGAAGCAGCACTACAAGCTGGTCATTCTTTCGAACGTAGACAACGATAGTTTCAGCTACAGCAACGCGAAGCTGAAGGTGGAGTTCGACGCGATATTCACCGCGGAGGACATCGGTTCATACAAGCCCTCGCCGCGCAATTTCGAGTACATGCTGGAGAAGCTCGGCGAACTCGGCATCCGCAAAGAGACCATTCTGCATACCGCGGAAAGTCTCTTCCACGATCACAAGCCCGCGAACGCGTTCGGGCTCGCTTCGTGCTGGATTTATCGCCGGCATGCGAAGCAGGGCTTCGGCGCGACGATGGACCCGGGCTCCCAGCCGAAGATCGACTTTCGCTTTAACAGCATGGCCGAACTGGTGGAAGCTCATCGCAATGCGTTGGCGTAACGCCGGCGGCGTTACGCTTGCGCGTCGTGCGCAGCAGGCGAAGCCTTACAGATCGAGCCCGCCCTGGCACAGGTACTTGATCGACAGATAGTCGTCGAGTCCGTACCTGGAGCCTTCGCGGCCGTAGCCTGATTCCTTCACGCCGCCAAAAGGTGCCGCCTCGCTCGATACAGCGCCTTCGTTAATGCCGATCACGCCTGCTTCCAGTTGCGCAGCGACGCGGTTGATGCGCCGCACGTCCTGAGTATAGAAGTAGGCGGCAAGGCCGAAAGGCGTATCGTTCGCGAGGCGGAGCGCCTCTGCTTCGTCGTTGAAGCGGAACAGCGGTGCGACCGGTCCGAAGGTCTCTTCACAACACACGAGCATGCCGTCCTGCGCGTTGGTCAGCACCGTCGGCGCATAGTAGTTCGGGCCCAGTTCCGTCAGGCGCTTGCCGCCCGTCAGCACGGTTGCCCCCTGTTTTACGGCGTCTTCAACGTGACGTGCGATTTTGTCGATGGCACGTGCGTTGATCATCGGGCCGATTTGCGCGGCCGGATCGGTTGCGGGCGCAACCTTCAGCGCGGCCACGCGCTTCGCGAGGAGATCGGCAAAACGCTCATAGACGCCTGTCTGCACATACACGCGATTCGGGCACACGCAGGTTTGCCCGCCGTTGCGGAATTTGGCCGCGATGAGACCCGCGACGGCTGCGTCGAGATCGGCGTCGTCGAAGACGATGAACGGCGCGTTGCCGCCCAGTTCGAGCGAAAGCTTTTTCAACGTGGCGGCCGATTCGCGCGCGAGATGCTTGCCGACCGGCGTCGAGCCGGTAAACGTGATCTTGCGCACGCGTGCGTCGGCCAGCCAGTCGGCCACCGCTTCAATGCCTTGTTCGCGCGAGGCGGACAACATGTTCAACACGCCGTCGGGTACGCCGGCTTCCTGCGCGAGCGCGGCGAGTGCCAGCGCGGTGAGCGGCGTGTCTTCGGCAGGCTTTGCGACCACCGTGCAACCGGCTGCGAGTGCGGGCGCGACCTTGCGGGCGATCATCGCGAGCGGGAAATTCCACGGCGTGATCGCAGCGACTATGCCGATGGGTTCCTTCACGGCGCTCATGTGCTTGCCGCGCTGCTGCTGCGGAATGATGTCGCCGTAAATGCGCGTGGCTTCGTCGGCGAACCACGCGACATACGAGGCACCATATGCGACTTCGCCGCGGCTTTCGGCTAGCGGCTTGCCTTGTTCCGTCGACATCAGCTTCGCAAGGTCTTCGGTATTCGCGACGATCAGCGCGTGCCAGCGGCGCAGAATTTCGGCACGCTCGCGCGGCAGCTTGTTGCGCCAGCCGGGCAGCGCGCGAGCGGCGGCGTCGGTGGCGGCGCGCGCGTCCGCGGCACTGCTGTTCGCGACTTCGACGATCGTCTCACCTGTTGCGGGGTTGATCACAGGAAAGCGCGCGCCGCGCGTGGCGGCGATCCATTGGCCGTCGATCAGGTTGAGTGGGCGGATCAGTTCAGTGCGCGTCAGTGCGAGAGACATTGCGTTGCTCCTTGGCTGGCCCGTTTTGCGGAATTTTGCGGAAGCGGGGCGTGGGGTTTGTTTGGCGTGATTTGGCGTGGCGTCGCTTCGCGCGGCGCGGCACGGCAAGGCGGCATGCATGCGGCCATGCGATAAGCCGATGCTACGCGTGTCGCGCAGTCAATGAATCGCCTCAAAAAGTGGCGCACGGTGCGTATATCGTTTTTTTGGGGCGGCTACAGCATATTCTGCTGAATCGGGCGAACGCTTTCGGTCACGCCGGAAAATGTCGTTTTCCTCGTGACGCGCAAGGCCGTGAACCCGCGCGGGAAAAGCGTCAGCATTTGCAACGATTCTGGGACGCCGAACTACTCACGCCGCTTCTGCGCCGTCGCGCACTCAGACGTAAACGCCATGCTGGCCTGGTCCGGCGTCATGCGCGGCGCGTCTGGCGCGTAGATCCTCTCGATGATGGTGGCAAAAATCCGGTGGTCCGCATCGTCGTGATAGTACCTGGCTGCCTGGTCCAACGCCTGTGCCTTGGTCTTTTTGTGAGCGCGCCATGAGGCGACCTGGCCGGCAATATCTCCAATCGCAAAGCACTGCTCGCTGACCGTTTGTGCCGCGGCTGGAACGGCCGCTTGCGCAACCCATGCTGCAAGCAATGCGGACATGACGACGCGTTTCATCAAGACAAATCCTGTTGGCCAAAGGCCGCAGTTTAACGCGGCAGCGAAGCATTGCTGGCCGCGTCGATTCGTCGCGCAAAACGGCTACTTCTTGTCGGGTTCCGCTTCTGTATTCGTGCCGCTCTTGCCGTTGCTTCGATTGGTGACAGCGCCGGTTTCGTCGAGCTGGTCGTCGAGGTCGTCGTCGTTTTCGTCGGACGGCGGGTCTGCTTGCGTGGCCATGAACGAAGCGGCGATGGGGTGAAGGGGCGGGGTCAAGCGGATTGAGGTGGGCATCATGTCAGTGCTCCGGTCGAGGGATCGTTTGCGTTTGAGCAAACCGCGAGCCCGCGCCGAATTGGCGGAGGTGGATTGTTTGCGCGCAAAGAAAAAGCCGCCTTTGCAGGCGGCTTCATCCAGACCACGCCACGTCCCACTCAATGCCCGAACGACTCCGCTTTCGACACCCCCGCGTTGGACACATAGGGCCGGGCCGCCTGCTTGATGAGCAGCGCAATGCACGCAATGATGCCGGCGACCGCAATCGTCGCGAAGATGCCGGCAAACGTGAAGTGACGGCGCGTGAGTTCCGCCACGAGGAACGAGCCCGCAATCCCGCCGAATCGTCCAATACCCAGCATCCATGCAACGCCGGTGCCGCGGCCTTGCGTCGGGTAAAACGCGGCGGCGAGCGCCGGCATTGACGATTGCGCGGTGTTCATGAGCACGCCCGCCACGAATACGATCAGCACCAGCGCGCCGACATCGCCCGCCGCCTGGCCGATCAGGTACACGCTTACCGCAGTCAGCGCATAGCAGGCCGCGATGATCCGGTTTGCGTTGAAGCGATCCATCAGCACGCCGCACACCACCGCGCCCACGCCGCCCAGCGGGAACAGCGCGGAGATCAGCGTTGCGCGTTGCGGCGTCAGCCCGGCATCCTTCAGCAGAATCGGCATCCAGTTGATCGACGCGTAGAAGATCACGAGGCCCATGAAGTAGGTGACCCACAGCATCACCGAGCCCACGATGTACGCGCGCGACAGCACTACAGCGGCGCCCTTGCCGCCGGTTTGTGGTGCGGTCTCGGTCATCGTGAACGATTCTGCCTGGGCGGCCGCGCTCGACACGCGCGCGAGCGCGGCGCGAATGCGCGCGGCGGGCAGGTTGTTCGCAACCATATATCGCACCGATTCCGGCATGCTGATCATCAGCAGCACAAGCAGTACGAGCGGTGCAATACCGCCGAGGATAAGCACGCTGCGCCAGCCGAAGTGCGGAATCATCCACGCGGCGAGGAAGCCGCCGAATGCCGCGCCAAGCGGAAAGCCGCAAAACATCAGATTGATGATCGTGGCGCGGCGGCTATCAGGGCAGTACTCGCCCATCATCGTGACGGCGTTCGGCATGGCGGCGCCAAGGCCGACGCCGGTGATAAAGCGCAGCACCGTCAATTGCTCGATGCTCGCCGAGAAAGCCGAACCAAGGCACGCGGCGCCGAACAGCAGCACGGAGCCGAGCAGCATCGAGCGGCGCCCGAGCCGGTCGGACAGCGGCCCGGAGGCCAGCGCGCCGCAAGCGAGCCCGAACAGCGCCGCGCTCAGCACCGGTGCGAGCGCCGGTTTGGCAATGCCCCACTCGGCCAGCAACGACGGGGCAATGAAGCCGATGGCGGCCGTGTCGAAACCGTCCAGCAGCACGATCACAAAGCACATGAAAAACACGAGCCATTGGAACGGCGAAAACGGGTGCTCATTGAGGAAGGTCTGAACGTTCACAGCGTCGCTGCGATTCATGATGTGTCTCCTGACTGCAAAAAGGCCCGTCGGAGCGAGCCTTGTCTTACTGACCGGGGCCATTGGCGCCGCGCGATCCCTGCGCCTCGCAGCCGGCCGCTGCATGATTCATGGTATGCGGACGGATTGGCCGTCGCCATCAATTTCGGTATGTTCGTATCTAGAACTGAGATTCTCATAGCGAACAGGCGCCACTGTAAGGAATCTCGGGGCAACGGGTCAACGCGGGATTACCCGACACCGTGGCGAGTTTGCGTCGCTGGCAACAATGGGCAGGCGGGGAGCGAAAAGGTAAGCGCAGAATGGGACGGGGAAACAGAAGCCGCGGCGCGCCAGCGCGCGCCGGGTCAACCTAGAAAGCGAGGGGTGGTGAGGCTGAACGACGGTGGACTCAGAGAATCACGTAAACCTTGCGCATGGTTTCATCCACTTCCCAGAGGCCTTCGGTATTCGCTTCGAAAAACAGCGTGTCGCCGCCCGTGAAATGAACCGTCTCTTCATTGTCCGGCGTAAAGCGCCCATGCCCGGACAGGATATGCATGACCTCCGCCTGCTTGACCGAGCGGCGGTACGTGCCGGCAGAACATTCGAAGATGCCGGTGTCGATCGCCTCGGTGCCCTTGATGACCCGCTGCACGCCGCGCACACGGATTGGCGTGGTGCCCGGCAAGCCGGCCGTGCCCCAGTCCTCGAGATTTTGCAGATTCACGCTTTGTCTGATTTGTTGAACCTTCATGGCTTGGTTGGCCCTTCACTATATGAATGCAGGCGCCTGCTTACAGGCCGCGGGTTGAAGTGTCGATAGTCTGCTCGATCTTGCCAAGACGCACGACCGTCACGCCGGGGCGCAACTGCCGCAACGAAGGCATGACGAGCATGCAGTTGTCGTAAGGCGTGGTGACGGCTTCGCCGTTGGACCAGCCGATCACGGCGCCCGCTTCGGGAAAGATTTCGAGGCCGGTGTAAGGTCCTGCAAAGCGGAAATCCATGCTCGTGGCTACCACCGGTTGCGTGACCCGCACGATATGCTGCACCGGCGGCAAGGGCGCGAGCCAATCCGCTGGCAAGTCGCTTTCGTCGACTACCCCCGCGAGCAGCAGAAAGCGCGCAGTCGTGTCGCGCGCCACTGCGACGGCGCTTTTCTCCCAATGCTGTCCGCATTCGATCAGCAACGCGTTCTTCGCGCTCGCCGGGTCGCCGAAACCTTCGTAATCGCGCATGCGGCGGCCTTCCGGATGCCCTTCGTCGCAAATCACGGTGGCGGGCGTGCCGAGCCGCACGGCAAGCTCGATGCCTTTTTGCAGCGGCCCGGCGACGATCAGCGGCTTGCTCTTCTCGTGCATCGAATGCAGGTCGAGCAGCGCGTCGACGCTGTCTATCACCGGCCGCATCGCCCGGGCGCGCGCAAGTTCGCTGGACTGGCGCGCTGCGTCGTCGAGCACCGCCGCGGTCCACACGCGGTTGAAATCCTGATCGACGAAACGGGCCGCGTCCGGCTTCGCGGGATCGAAACGCCGGTATGCGTCCACGTTGGCAAACGCCAGCGTGAGCCGCCCGCGGCGCGGCCGCAAGCCGCGGCGCAGCAGGTCGTCCACGACAATCGCGCCGCACACTTCGTTGCCGTGCGTGAGCGCGTTGACCATGACGTGCGGGCCGGCGACGCCCGAGTCGAACGTGTGAACGTAGGCAATGCCCGTCGACGACTGTTCATGCGCCGAAATATCGGGGAACTCGACTTCGATTGGATAGTTTTCCATGCTCGTACTCGTGTTCGCTCTCATGCTCAGCCGAGCCTCGCTGCAATTGCCTGGCCGACTTCGGTGGTGTTCGCCTTGCCGCCGAGGTCGCCGGTACGCGGACCCTCGATCAGCGTCGCTTCAATGGCGGCCAGAATCGCGTCGTGCGCCTCGCGCTCCTTGCCCTGGTGATTGCCGAGGAAGTCGAGCATCATCGCGGCGGACCAGATCATCGCAATGGGATTCGCAATGTTCTTGCCGGCGATGTCCGGCGCCGAGCCGTGCACCGGCTCGAACAGCGACGGAAACTTGCGGTCCGGGTTCAGATTGCCCGACGGCGCAAGACCGATGGTGCCGGTGCATGCCGGCCCCAGGTCGGACAGGATGTCGCCGAACAGATTGGTGGCCACCACCACGTCGAAGCGGTCGGGGTTGAGCACGAAGCGCGCGCAGAGAATGTCGATGTGCTGCTTGTCCCACGTCACGTCCGGGTACTGCGCCGCGATGCCCGCCGCGCATTTGTCCCACCAGGGCATGCTGATCGCGATGCCGTTGCTCTTGGTGGCAACCGTGATCTTCTTGCGCTCGCGGCGTTGTGCGAGGTCGAACGCGAATTTCAGCACGCGTTCGCTGCCGTGCCGTGTGAACACCGATTCCTGCAGCACGAACTCGCGCTCCGTGCCTTCGAACATCACGCCGCCCACCGACGAATACTCGCCCTCTGTGTTCTCGCGCACGATCCAGAAGTCGATGTCGCCGGCCTTGCGGCCCGCGAGCGGCGAAGGCACGCCGGCAAAGAGCCGCGCCGGGCGCAGGTTGATGTACTGATCGAACTCTCGGCGGAACTTCAGCAGCGATCCCCACAGCGACACGTGGTCGGGCACGGTGTCGGGCCAGCCCACCGCGCCGAACAGAATCGCGTCGGCCGATTGCAGTTGCGCCTTCCAGTCGTCCGGCATCATCTGGCCGTGCTTCGCGTAGTAGTCGCAGCTTGCCCACTCGATGTGCTGGTACTCGAGCTCGAGGCCAAAGCGTGTCTTCACCGCGTCGAGCACGCGCAGCGCCTCGGGCATGACTTCCATGCCGATGCCGTCGCCGGGAATGACTGCGATCCGATATTTCTTCGACATGTTGCGCTCCTCCATGAAATGCCGTTGCTGATTCGATCACAGTTATTTTATTCCTGCTGTTTGGCTCTAAAATGATCGCTTTAGTTAAGCCACTGTGCACGATCCGTGTACAAATCCGGGCGCCCTTGAGCGCTACTGAGCGCCACCAAGCGACATAAGCGAGCCATGAACGCCGTTCCGTCACCCGATCTCGGCGATTTGCGCGTGTTCTGCGAAGTCGCGCGCAAAGCCAGTTTCAGCGCGGCGGCCGAGTCGCTGCAGGTGTCCGCGGCCTATGTCAGCAAGCGCATCAACGTGCTGGAGACGACGCTCGGCACGCGTTTGTTGCACCGGTCCACGCGCCGCGTTGCGATTACCGAGGCAGGCGAGCGCGTCTACACGTGGGCCGAAAAAATTCTCGACGACGTCGACCAACTCGTTGAAGACGTTTCCACCACGCGTCGCATTCCGGGCGGCAAGCTGCGCATTTCGAGCAGCTTCGGTTTTGGCCGGCGCTTCGTGGCGCCCGCGCTCGCGCGTTTTTCCGAACGTTATCCGCAACTGAGCGTGCGGCTCGACCTGTTCGACCGGCTCGTGGATGTGGCCGGCGAAGGCTTCGACCTGGACATTCGCATCGGCGACGAGATCGCACCGCATCTGATCGCGCGGCGGCTTGCGGCGAATCATCGGGTGCTGTGCGCGTCGCCCGACTATCTCGCGCGGCATGGCGCGCCGCGTCAACTGGCGGAGCTGTCGTCGCATGCATGTCTCGCGATCAAGGAGCGCGATCATCCATTCGGCTTGTGGCGTTTGACCGTGCGCGGCGAGACGGCGTCCATCAAGGTCACCGGACCCTTGTCGACCAATCACGGCGAGGTCGCGGTGCAATGGGCACTGGCCGGCCGCGGCATCGTGCTGCGTTCGATGTGGGACGTGCGGCCGCTGCTGGAAAGCGGCCAGTTGCAGCAGGTGTTGCCGGAGGTGACCCAGCCCGCGAACCTTTGGGCGGTGTATCCGGCGCGGCTCGCGCAGTCGGCCAAGGTGCGGGTTTGCGTGGACTTTCTCAGCGAAGAGTTCGCGCAGTGGAGCCCGCCGGAGGCGGGCGCGTGATTGGAGTCTGCTGTTCGCGGCTAATGATGATTCTGCGAGAACAGCGTTTCCAGCGGATAGTGGCTTTTGACGAACGGCGACTTGATGATCACGTAGCTGAAGTACTTTTCAATGCCAATGTCGCGTTCCAGCAAGCCTTCAATAATGCTCTGGTAGTGACTCACGCTGCGTGTGACGAACTTCAGCAGGTAGTCGTAGCCGCCGCTCGCAAGGTGACACTCGACGATTTCGTCCACGTCGCGAATCGCATTCACGAACTTGATGAAGTCTTCCCGCCGATGATCGGCCAGCGTGACTTCAGTAAAAACGATCTGCACGTCACCGAGCTTTTCGAGCTGGATCTGCGCGCCGTAGCCGACGATGTAGCCGGCCTTCTCCAGCCGCTTCACGCGAATCAGGCAAGGGCTGGGTGAAAGGCCAACCGCATCGGCAAGCTCGACGTTGGTTATGCGGCCTTTCTTCTGCAACTGCGAAAGAATGCGCAGGTCGATACGGTCTAGCTTGCAGTCGCTGCTCATCGTAACGTTGTGGCTCCGGCGGTTGAGAAAAGGGACTGGGGGTGCCCTCTACTCTAGCATGCAGCGGCAGTAGTTTTGACCTGGTGATTGGCCGTGGTTGTGCCCTTCAACGCAGCGCGAACCTCGGCTTGCGCGAGCACGTCGTTCAGGGTTTTCTCGAGCCGCTCGAACATCAGGTCGAAGTCCGATTCGGTGTACGAGAGCGCGGGCGCAAAGCCGAGAATGTTGTCGCCGAATGCGCGGAAAATCAGGCGGTTTTGATACGCGGCCGCGGCTATGCGCTCGGACAGTTTCAACGCCGGGTCGAACTGCGCCTTGGTGTGCTTGTCGGTGACGAGTTCCAGCGCGCCGAGCAGGCCGCGGTGACGCGAGTCGCCCACGAGCGGATGCGCGAGCAGTGCGTCCAGACCGCGGGCAAAACGCGGTGCGCGTGCCACGCCGTTCGCGAGCAGACCGCCTTCGTGATAAAGACGCAGCACTTCCAGACCGATCGCCGCGCTGACCGGGTGCGCCGAATACGTGTGACCGTGGCCGACAATCGCTTCGGCGTCGCCGTCGGCAATGCCCTGATAGATTTCGTCGGACATCAGCACCGCGCCCATCGGCGCATAGCCCGCGGTCAAGCCCTTGGCTACCGTCATGAGGTCCGGCTCGACGCGCTCGCCCTGACACGCGAACAGCGGGCCGGTGCGACCAAAGCCTGTAATCACTTCGTCAGCAACGAACAGAATGCCGAGCTTACGGCAGCTTTCGCGCATCGCCGTCAGCCAGCCGACCGGCGGCACGATCACCCCGCCCGAGCCTTGAATCGGTTCGCAGAAAAACGCTGCGACGTTGTCGGCGCCCAGTTCCGCGACCTTCGCTTCGAGCGCGGCGACGGAGGCGGCAATCAGCGCGGCGGCGTCGGCGAAATCACTGCGGTACGCGTACGGCGAGGGCAGGTGATGCTGGTTGGGCAGCGGCAGATCGAAATTGCGGTGGAACGCGGGTAGCGCGGTGAGCCCCGCGCCGACGCTCGACGAGCCGTGATAGCCGCGTTGCAACGCGATAATGTGCTTCTTCGACGCACGGCCCGTCGCGTTGAAGTAATGCGTGATGAAACGGATTGCGGAATCCACCGCATCTGAGCCGCCGAGCGTGAAGTACACATGCCGAAGCGAAGCGGGCGCGACTTGCACGAGTTTTTGCGCGAGCTCGATGGCCGGCTCCGAGCCGAAATGGAAATAGCTCGTCGCATAAGGCAGTTTCTTCATCTGCGCGGTGGCCGCTTCGACAATGCTCTGCTGGCCATAGCCCACATTCACGCACCACAGGCCGGAGAAGGCGTCGAGCAGTTCGTTGCCGGCCGCGTCGCGCAGGAATGCACCGCTCGCGGATTCGAGCACCGTAACGCCGCGCGCCTCGTGCGCACGGTAGTTGATGACAGGGTGAATCAGATGCTGGCGGTCGGCTTCAATGAGCGATTGAATCGGCATGGTGGGTTCTCGTCGCGGAAAGGGCTGTTGACGCTTCCATACTACTGACCCAGGCCGATTGCCTGCTCACCTAAACAATTGCCTGAAAAGCGCGCGCGACGCGTTTTGATGGATGCCCTTAGCATTTTGTGCTGCAAGGGCCGGAAAGCGGCGGCGCGCGCCGATTGCGCCGCAGTCGATGCGGTTAGGCAGACTCAATAGCCGCGTGTGCGGTCGACCTGACCGAGCATCGGCAGCCCTTCGCGATGACGGCGCAGATTCTCGAGCACGACCTCGACGGCGGTATCGGGCCGCGTCGCGCTGGCAATGTGCGGCGTGATGCGCACGCGCGGGTGCGTCCACAGCGGATGCCCGGCCGGCAACGGCTCGGGGTCGGTCACGTCGAGAATGGCATTGCGCAATTGCCCGCTCTCGAGCACCGCCAGCAAATCCTGCTGATTCAGATGCGCGCCGCGGCCGGTCTGAATCAGCGAGGCGCCGGGCGGAAGCTTCGCGAACAGCTCTGCATTCAGCAAGCCGCGCGTGGCCGGCGTGAGCGGCAGCAGGCAGACCAGAATGTCGGTGCGGGCAAGGAATGCGTCGAGCGACGTTTCGCCCGCATAGCAGTCGACGCCCTCTATTTCACGCGGCGAGCGGCTCCAGCCCGCACACGCAAAGCCGAAGAGGCGCAGCCGCTGCAACACGGCGGTGCCTAGCACGCCGAGCCCGAGTACGCCGATGCGCCGTTGCGCGGCCGGTTTGAGCGGCAGTTCGCGCCACACCTGCTGTTGTTGCGAAAGCGCGTAGTCGAACAGATCGCGGTGAATGGTGAGCACCGCCTGCGTGACGTATTCGACCATGCCTTCCACGAGGCCCGGCTCGATCATGCGTACCACCGGCACGTGCTCGGGCACGCCTGACAGGTCGAATTGATCGACGCCCGCGCCCACGGAAAACACCACTTCCAGATTGGGAAACGTGCGGGTCGGGTCCTCGGGCGGCTGCCATGCGACCAGATAACGGATCGCAGCCGGGTCGCCGTGGTCGGGCCAGATACGAAACGGCACATCGGGTGCCTTCTCGGCGAACAGCCTCGCCCATTGCAGGCCGCGCGCGGGGTCGGCTTTATAGAGTAAGGCCATGACGGTTCAGAAAATTGCCTGATTGATGATGCCGTATTGCAAATAAGGCGACGCGTTGGCCGCCACGTTCTGCGGCTGTGCGTTGCGCACCATTCTGACCACGGTGTCCACGCGCGGCAGGCCGAGTTGTTCGAGCCAGCCGGTCAGGCCGCTGTCGCCGGGCGTGTCCACGCGCACGAACACGCCTTCATTGAGCGCGAGCCAGTGGCTGATGAGCGCCTTCGCGCGGCTCGAATCCCCCGAGGCGGGCGCGACCACCGGGCCGATCGCAAAGCCGCGACCAAAGCGGCGAAAGAGCGCGAAGCCGATCAGTTCGCCGTCGCGATCCAATGCAATGCCGTCCGCGTTCTCGAGCAGCGCCGGCAGCACTTCGCCGCGGTCGAGGCCGCTTGCCTGCGAAGCCAGTTCGACGAGCCGCGCGGTGTCGCTCGAACCAAGCGGCCGCAAGCGCTCGCCCGCCGGCAACGAGACGAGCGGCGGCTGGAACGCGGCGCCCTGGTGCTGATCGAGCGTGCCGGTCGCGCGAAAGCCCAGCTTTTCATAGAGCGGCTGACCGGCGGCAGTTGCATGCAGAAAGGTGATGCGGCCGCCGAGCTCTTCGAGCAGCAACTCCATCAGCTTTCTGCCGATACCGTGTCCTTGCCGCGCTGGCGACACGATCACCATGCCGAGCGACGCGCGATCCCTGCCGTACTTCCAGCAAAGCGCGGTGCCGATCACGCCGCTCGCGTCCTCGGAGACAAAGCCCGTGCCCAGTTGTGCGACGAACTTCCAGTCGTCCGGGCGATGCGGCCATTTGAGTTCGACCGTCAACGCATGCGCGGCGGCCACGTCGTCGAGGGTAAAGCGTCTATATGTGATCGAGTCGGGCACGCCGTGCTCCTGAATGGCTAAAGACTTACGCGTCACTGTGTCATCCGGGGCGCGGTGTGACTAGGACGATCTTTTTATCCGCCGCGCCGAATAGGGCCGCAGCGCAATTTAACGCAAAACGTGCCGTCTGGACGCGCATTACAGGCGGGTTCTGCTGCCGCGCGATTTTTGTCGGCGACATATGCCAGGCGCGCGGCTCTACGATTTTGTCATGACGAGCGGGGCGACGATGCCGCGACGCTCGCGGTTCCATTCAAAGGTCATCTACTCAGGACACTTTCTCATGGACAGCTTCAATCCGGACGATGTCGAGATTCGCAGCGGACATTTCATCGGCGGCCAGTATGTGGAAAGCAGCGGGCAGGGCGCGCGCCGCATGGACGTCGCGCGGCCGTCCGACGGCGCGGTCTACGCGAGCGTGCCGGTAGCGGACGCGGACATGGTTGACCGCGCGGTCCAGAATGCGTGGCAGGCGTTTCGCATGAGCGGCTGGGCTCGCATGGCGCCGCGCGAGCGCGCGAAGATTCTGCGGCGTTTCGCGGATCTCGTCGAAGCCGACGCCCCCGCGCTCGGCCGCCTCGAGGCGCTTGGCTCGACCCGGCCGGTCGCCCAGGCCGTTTCGTGGGACGTGCCTTTTACCGCCGAGGGCATCCGCTTCTATGCGGAGTTTGCCGACAAGCTGGGCGGCGACGTTGCCGCCACCGACCACGATCATCTCGGCATGACGATTGCCGAGCCATATGGCGTGATCGGCGCGATTGCACCGTGGAATTTCCCGCTCGTGATGGCTTCGTGGAAGATCGCGCCGGCGCTCGCCGCGGGCAACGCCGTCGTGCTCAAGCCCTCGGAGATGACGCCGTTTTCCGCGCTGCGCTTAGCCGAGCTGGCGGTGCAGGCGGGCGTGCCCGCCGGCATCTTCAACGTGGTTCAGGGCGACGGGCGCACGACCGGCGACGAGCTCGTGCGTCATCCGCAGATCAGCAAGGTCACGTTCACCGGCTCGACGCGCACCGGCGCCGCGATCATGGCGGCCTGCGCGACGAGCGGCACCAAGCCGGTCACGCTGGAGCTGGGCGGCAAGAGCCCGCAGATCGTATTCGCCGATGCCCCGCGTCTTGACGATGTGGCGCGCCGCATCGCGGGCGCGATCACCGGCAATGCGGGGCAGGTGTGCGTGGCGGGCTCGCGGCTGCTGGTGGAACGCAGCCTTGCGGAGCCGCTCGCCGAGCGCATCGGCAGGATTTTCGCGGAGATGAAGCCGGGCGCGACATGGGCTGCGGGCACGACGCTCTCGCCGATCATCTCCGAGCCGCAGGCGGCGCGCATCGAAAGCATCGTGCAGCGCACGCTTCACGCGGGCGCGACATTGCGGCATGGCGGCAAGCGAGCCGAAGTGCGCGGCGCACCAGCGGGCGCTTTCTATACGCCGACCTTGCTTACCGACGTCAACGCTCAGTCGGAGGCCGTGCGCGAGGAAGTATTCGGCCCGGTGCTCACGCTGCAAACCTTCGACACCGAAGAAGAAGCGCTCGCGCTCGCGCAGCATCCCGAATACGGGCTTGCGGCCGGCGTTCATACCGCCGACCTCGGCCGGGCGCTGCGCTGCGTGCGCGCGCTCGAAGCGGGCACGGTATGGGTCAACCGCTATGGCCGCACGTCGGACTTCATGATCCCCACCGGCGGCTACAAGCGCTCGGGCATCGGCAAGGATCTCGGGCGTCAGGCTTACGAGTCCAACCTGCGTTTCAAGAGCGTCCTGATCGACCTGCGGGAGTGACGAGCACGCGCTTTAGCATGCCGCGAACCCAAGCCGGGTAAGCGTTACGCCGGAGCACGGCAGACTCTGCTGTGCAATGGCCCAAAAACGCATGGTTTGTGTCACGGGCAGCGCGCGAATCAGGAGCATCTATGTTTTTGCGCTGATTAAATCTTTTACAGGAATGAGCTTTCCATTGTCGACCGGACGCGGATGCATGAGCGCCTCGCCCGATCCCATGCAAGCTAGTTGCTGTTTTCGCCAATGAACTCGACGCGAGTTCACCACCACGATAGGACTGCACCATGATCGATTTCGAACCGAAATACATCACCTTTGACTGCTATGGCACGCTGACCAAATTCCGCATGGCCGACATGACGCGCGAACTGTACGGCCACATCCTGAAGGGCGACGACCTGGAAAAGCTCGTCGCGTTCTACGCGGGTTATCGCCGTGACGAAGTGCTGGGTGCGTGGAAGCCGTATCGCGACGTGGTGGTCAATGCGCTGCGCCGTGCGTGCGCGCGCATGAACGTGGAATTCGACGAAGCCGGCGCGCAAAAGATCTACGAAGCCGTACCGACGTGGGGCCCGCATCCGGACGTGCCGGAAGGCCTGTCGCGCCTTGCAAAGAAGTACAAGCTGGTGATTCTCTCGAACGCGTCGAACGACCAGATCCAGAGCAATGTCGACAAGCTCGGCGCGCCCTTCCATGCGGTTTTTACCGCGCAGCAGGCGCAATCGTACAAGCCGCGCATGCAGGGCTTCGAGTACATGTTCGACAAGCTAGGCTGCAATCCGGAAGACGTGCTGCACGTGTCGTCGAGCCTGCGCTACGACCTGATGACCGCGCATGACATGGGCATCAGGCACAAGGCGTTCATCAACCGCGGCCATGAACCGTCCACGCCGTATTACCAGTACTACGAAGTGAAGGGTATTCCGGAACTGGCTGCCGAGCTCGGCCTTTGATTCTCACGCGCGTGCGCAACGAGGCCGCGACAGCAGCCCTGGCACCGCCGCGTCGTAGCCGACCGCTCGCACGCTGACCGCAACCATGGACACGCATACGATGAAGCTCGATTCGTACTGGCTCGACACCGCGCCGCCGTTTCTCGCGGCCTGCGAAGGCCCGGTCGACGGCCACGCCGATGTGGTCGTGATCGGCGCGGGCTTTACCGGGCTGTCGGCGGCTCAGGCGCTCGGCAAGCGGGGCGCGTCCGTGACGGTGGTGGATGCCGGGCGCGTGGGCGGCGGCGCGTCGGGACGCAACGGCGGCCAGGTGAACACCGGCGTCGCGCAAGACTTCGTCGCGCTTGCCGCGCAACTTGGCATCGAGCGCGCGAGCGCGTGTTACCGCGCCTATGCGGATGCGGTGGATACGGTCGAGCGTCTGATCGTCGAAGAGAACATCGACTGCGATTATGTGGCGAGCGGCAAGCTCAAGCTGGCCGCGAAGCCGCATCACTTCGCGCATCTCGAGAAGACGGCAGAGCTGATTCGACGCACGGTGGACCCGCACATCGAGCTGATCGACGGCGCGCGCATTCGTGACGAGGTGCAGTCCGACAGCTTTTACGGCGGATTGCTGCAGCGTCACGGCGGCCAGATGCATATGGGCCGTTTCGCGGTCGGCCTTGCGCACGCCGCGGCGCGGCGCGGCGCAAAAGTATATGAGCACGCTCCGGTTACGTCGATTGTGAAGGACGGCGCCGCGCACCGTGTCGTGACCGCCCGCGGCGAAGTGCGCGCGAAGCAGGTGTTGATCGCGACAGGGCCGTCGCGGCATGGACCGTTTAGCTGGTATCGGCGGCGTCTGGCGCCGGTCGGCTCGTTCATCGTGGTGACCGAACCGCTGCCGCCCGCGCTGCTCGCGCGGATGCTGCCGAACCGGCGCGCCTACACGACCACGCGCCTCATGCACAACTACTTCCGCGTGACACCGGATGCGCGCTTGCTGTTCGGCGGCCGCGCGCGCTTCACGGCTTCCGAGCGGCCCTCCGATGCGAAGAGCGGGCGCATCCTGCAGCAGGGACTCGCCGCGATGTTTCCGCTGCTTGCGGCTGCGCGCATCGACTATTGCTGGGGCGGTCTCGTTGACATGAGCGCCGATCGCCTGCCGCACGCGGGCCAACACGACGGCATCTATTTTTCGATGGGCTACAGCGGCCACGGCACGCAGATGTCCACGCACATGGGCCAGGTGATGGCGGACGTGATGGACGGCCGCACGGATAGCAACCCCTGGGACGAGTCCGAATGGAACGCGATTCCGGGGCACACCGGCAAGCCGTGGTTTTTGCCCCTCGTGGGCACGTATTACCGTATCAAGGATCTTTTCTACTGAAGTCCCGCTGACGCTTGCGTCGTAGTCCCGCTGTTGCAGTCGCCACTCAACCCCGCAGCCCCCACAACTGCCCATCTCGCGGAGAAGTTCGATGAATAAGGAAAACTCACCCCATGGCGCCCTTGACCTCGACAACGGGCTCGGGCAATTGACGGCGAAAGGCGCGTCCCGGCGCGACGTGCTGCGTGCGCTGGCCGCCGCCGGGATGATGTCGATGACGGGAACGGGTCTGCTGGCCGCGAGCGGTTCGGCGCTCGCGCAAGCAAAACCGAAGCAGGGCGGCAAGATTCGCGTGGCCACGCAGTCGGCCTCCGCCGCCGACACGCTCGATCCGGCAAAGGGTTCGCTCAGCACCGACTATGTTCGCTGCAACATGTTCTACAACGGCCTGACCGAGCTCGATTCGCACCTCGGCGCGAAGATGGCGCTTGCTGAATCGATCGACACGAAAGACGCGACCGTGTGGGTCGTGAAGCTGCGCAACGGCGTGCAGTTCCACGACGGCAAGCCGCTTGCGCCCGCGGACGTGATCTATTCGATCATGCGCCACAAGGACCCGGCCACGGCTTCCAAGGCGAAGACCATCGCCGAACAGGTGAAGGAAGTGAAAGCCACGGGCCCCAACGAAGTGACGATCACGCTGCAAGGCGCGAATGCCGACCTGCCGGTGATTCTCGCCACGTCGCACTTCCTGATCATCAAGGAAGGCACGAGCGACTTCAAGACGGCCGTGGGTACGGGGCCGTACAAACTGAAAGAGTTTTCGCCGGGTGTGCGTACGGTCGGCGTGAGAAACGACAAGTACTGGAAGCCGGGCATGCCGTATCTCGACGAGATCGAACTGATCGGTATCGGCGACGAATCGGCACGCGTGAACGCCCTGCTGTCGGGCGACGTGCAACTGATCAGCGGTCTCTCGCCGAACTCGGCGGAACGTCTGAAGACTGCTTCGGGCTTCAAGGTGCTCGAAACGAAGACGGGCGGCTACACAGACCTGATCATGCGCGACGAGGGCGGCGTGACCGGCAACGAAGATTTCCGCCGCGGCATGATGCACCTGCTGGATCGCGAGCAGATTCGCCGCTCGGTGTTTCGCGGCTACGGCGCGATCGGCAACGACCAGCCGATCGATCCGACCAACAAGTACTACCTCGCCGGACTGCCGCAACGCACGTTCGATCCCGAGAAGGCCAGGTTCTATTTCCAGAAGGCGAAGCTCGGCTCGACACCGCTGCAGGTTTATGCGTCGCCGGCAGCAGACGGTTCGGTCGAAATGGCGATGCTGCTGCAACAGGCGGCGGCGGGCGCGGGTCTCAATCTGCAGGTGAGCCGCGTGCCGGCGGACGGCTACTGGTCCAATCACTGGATGAAGCATCCGCTCGGCTTCGGCAACATCAACGCGCGTCCGAGCGCCGACGTGCTCTTCACGCAGTTCTTCAAATCCGACGCTCCGTGGAACGAAGCCAACTGGAAAAACCCGAAGTTCGACCAGATGCTGGTTGCCGCCCGTGGTGAGCCGGACGACGCAAAGCGCAAGAGCATCTACGGCGACATGCAGGTGCTCGTGCATGAAAACGGCGGCATCGGCATTCCGCTCTTTCATAGTTCGCTCGACGCCTACACGAGCAAGCTCAAAGGTCTCGGCTCGATTCCGCTGGCCGGTCTGATGGGTTTTGCATTCGCCGAAAACGTCTGGCTGGAGGCGTGATCTGAAGTCAGGGCGCTGGGGCTTTCAGGCCGCAGCGCCGCTTTTCCGCAATTTCCCGCGATACTTGCACTACATGTCTGGCGCGTCGTTTTTACAGGCGGCGCGCATGCTTCGAAAAGGAGGCGACTTTCAATGAAAGCACACGCGCAACGACTCATCGCCGCGCGCCTCGGTCTCGCGCTGCTCACGCTGCTGCTGGTTTCGGCCATCGTGTTTGCCGTGACGGGATTGCTGCCCGGCGACGCCGCGCAGCAGGCGCTCGGCCAGGCGGCTACGCCGGAGGCCGTCGCCGCGCTGCGGCATCAGTTCGGTCTCGATCAGCCGGCGCTGCAACGCTACGGAGAGTGGCTCTTTCATATCGTCACCGGCAACTTCGGTACATCGCTGTCGAACAACCTGCCCGTCAGCGAGTTGATCGCCACGCGCCTGCCGAACTCGCTCGTGCTCGCCGGGCTGACAGCGGTGGTGTCGGTGCCGCTTGCGTTGCTGATCGGCATTTCGTCCGCGATGTTCCGCGGCTCGCTGCTCGACCGTGTGCTGAATGTGCTGACGCTCTCCACGGTTGCCGTGCCCGAGTTTCTGGTGGCGACCATCGCCGTGCTGATTTTCGCCGTCAAGCTGCGCTGGCTGCCGGCGCTCTCCTATCTGTCCGAGGTCAATTCGTTCGGCGCGCTGCTGCGCATCTACGCCATGCCGGTCATCACGCTGTGCTGCGTGATCGTCGCGCAGATGGCCCGCATGACGCGCGCCGCGGTGCTCGATCAGTTGAATTCGTCGTATGTGGAAATGGCGATACTCAAGGGTGCTTCGCCCGTGCGTGTGGTGTTGCGGCACGTGCTGCCCAACACCATTGGGCCGATTGCCAATGCGGTCGCGCTCAGCCTGTCGTATCTGTTCGGCGGCGTGGTGATCGTGGAGTCCATCTTCAATTATCCGGGCCTTGCGAGCCTGATGGTGGACGCCGTGACGAACCGCGACATGCCGCTCGTACAAGGCTGCGTGATGGTGTTCTGCGCCGCGTATCTCGGGCTCGTGCTGATCGCGGACCTCTGTCAAATCGTATCTAACCCGAGGCTGCGTCGATGATGAGCCGACCTACCCATCGCCCCATCCCGCATGCGGGCACCGAGCTGTACGACGTCAGCCGCGACGAAGCGGTGGCTGCCGAAGCGCCGGTAGTGGCTGCCGCGCCCGCCCGAGCCAATGTGTTGCAACGGCTCGTGCAGCGCTTTTCCGTGCTGGGCCTGCTGGGCCTCGTGATCGTTCTGTTCTGGTTGCTGGTTGCTTTTGTCGGACCGCTCGTCGCGCCGTACAAAGGCGGCGCACTCACTTCAACGGAAATTTTCGGCCGTTACAGCGCGGCGTATCCGCTCGGCACCGACTACCTAGGCCGCGACATGCTGAGCCGCATTCTCTACGGCACGCGCTACACGGTCGGTCTCGCGCTCGCCGCGACCATGCTTGCGAGCGTGATCGGGACGTTCTTCGGTCTGCTCGCGGCGGTATCGGGCAGATGGGTCGACGAAGTGCTGAGCCGCCTGTTCGACGCGCTCATTTCGATTCCGAGCAAGGTGCTTGCGCTTGTCGTGATCGCGGCGTTTGGCTCGTCCATTTCTATGCTGACCACGGTCGCGGCGCTCGCCTACATTCCGGGCGCGTTCCGCATTTCACGATCGCTCGCGCTGAATCTGATGGGACTCGAATACGTGCAGGTGGCCCGCGCCCGTGGGGAAGGGCTCCTGTATATCGCGCGCGTCGAGGTCTTGCCGAACATGATTCATCCGATGCTTGCAGATTTCGGCCTGCGCTTCGTGTTCATCGTGCTGCTGCTGAGCGGCCTGAGCTTTCTCGGGCTCGGCGTGCAGCCGCCGAATGCCGACTGGGGCTCGCTCGTGCGCGAAAACATCGGCGGCCTGTCCGAAGGCGCGCCAGCCGTGCTGATGCCCGCGGTGGCCATTGCCACGCTGACCATCGGCATGAATCTGCTGATCGACAACTTGCGGCGTCGCGGCCGTAGCCACGGAGACGCATAATGGCCGAGCGGGACATGATTGAAGTAAAGGGGCTGCGTGTGGTCGCAGGCGCGGCGCACGGGGCGGTGACGGAGATCGTCAAGGGCGTGGACTTCTCGGTGCAGAAGGGCGAGGTGCTGGCGCTGATCGGCGAATCCGGCTCCGGCAAGACGACCATTGCGCTCGCGCTGCTCGGCTACGCGCGCGCGGGCTGTGCGATCAGCGGCGGCTCGGTGCGAATCGGCGACGTCGACGTGCTGTCGCTCGACGCAAAAGGACGCCGTGCGTTGCGGGCGCGCACCGTCGCCTATGTTGCGCAAAGCGCGGCAGCCGGTTTCAATCCGGCGCGCACGATCATGGATCAGGTAACGGAGCCCGCGCTGCTGCATCAGTTGATGACGAAAGAGGCCGCGCGCGCCAAGGCAGTCGACCTGTTTCGCGCGCTCGCGCTGCCCGCGCCGGAAACCATTGGCGAGCGCTATCCGCACCAGGTTTCCGGCGGGCAGCTACAGCGCTTGATGGCGGCCATGGCTTTGATCACCGATCCGGCGGTCGTCGTGTTCGACGAACCGACTACCGCGCTCGACGTCACCACGCAGATCGAAGTGCTCGCGGCTTTCAAGAAGGTGGTGCGCGAACTCGGCACGACAGCGGTGTATGTGTCGCATGATCTCGCGGTCGTTGCGCAAATGGCCGATCGCATCGTCGTGCTGAACGGCGGCGCAGTGAAGGAAAACGGCGCGGTCGCGCAAGTGCTGGATGCGCCGGTGGATGCCTACACGCGCCAGTTGCTCGCCGCGACGCGCCGCCCGGAGCCACCGCAAGCGCCGCAGCAGGACCGTGCATCGGCACCGCCGCTTCTGCAGATTCGTGCACTGTCGGCGGGCTATGGCCGCATCGACCGTGACGGCGTGCCCGCGGTGCGTGTGCTCGACGACGTGAGCCTGACCCTGCCTCGCGGCAGCGCGCTCGGCGTGATCGGCGAATCCGGTTCGGGCAAGACGACGCTTGCGCGCGTGGTGGCGGGTCTCGTGGACCGCGCACGCGGCGAGGTGCTGTTCAATGGCGAGCCGTTGCCTGCGCAACTATCGCAGCGTACGCCCGAGCAATATCGGCAGATCCAGATCGTGTTCCAGAACGCGGACACCGCGCTGAACCCGAGTCATTCGATTGCGGACATTCTCGGCCGGCCACTCGCGTTTTATCACCGCATGCGCGGTGCGGCCGCGAAAAAACGCATGCTCGCGTTGCTCGACCTGGTGAAGCTGCCCGCTTCGATCGCCACGCGCACGCCGGCGGGACTCTCCGGCGGGCAGAAGCAGCGCGTGAATCTGGCGCGCGCACTCGCGGCCGATCCCGCGCTGATTCTCTGCGACGAAGTGACCTCCGCGCTCGACACGGTGGTCGGCGCCGCGATTCTCGATCTGCTCGCCGAATTGCGCCGCGAACTGGGCGTGTCGTACATGTTCATCAGCCATGACATTTCGACGGTGCGTGCGATCTGCGACGAAGTGATCGTGCTGTATGCGGGCCAGCGTGTGGAAGCGGGGCAGCGCGACGTACTCGTGGCGCCGCCGTATCACCCTTACACGGGCTTGCTGGTTGATTCGGTACCCGAACTAAAACCTGGCTGGCTCGACGCCCGGCGTCACGTCGCCGCCTGTGCGCTGCCGGCGATGGGCGAGAGTGCCGCCGTGCCCGAACTGTGTTCGTTCCGCACGCGCTGCCCGGTGCGCATCGACGGTATGTGCAATGTCACGCCGCCGTCGCTGAAGAAGTTGCCTTCCGGCGCGGAGATTTTGTGCCATCACTCGGCGGCCGAGCTGAGCCGTTTGCAAAATCTGGAGACGATTGCGGCATGAACCAGCGATTTGTACGGCTCGCCGAAACCGGTCGCAAGACCTTCCCGATTACCGTCGACGGCGTGGTGCGCGAAGCCGCCGAAGGCGACACGCTGATGGTCGCGCTGCTCACGAGCGGCAGCACGCTGCGCGATTCCGAATTCGGCGACGGCCGCCGCGCGGGCTTCTGTCTGATGGGCGCGTGCCAGGACTGCTGGGTGTGGACCGCGCAAGGCGAGCGCCTGCGCGCATGCAGCACGCCCGCGGCGCCTGGCATGTCGATCGTCACGAATCTCGCCGAGGCCGGGGAGGGCGTATGGCCCCGCGTGTAGTGATTATCGGTGCGGGGCCCGCCGGGGTGCGTGCCGCACAGACTTTCGTTCAGGCCGGTCTGCGCCCTGCTGTGGTCGACGAAGGCCGGCGCGACGGCGGGCAGATCTACCGGCGCCAACCTGACGGTTTTTCCCGCAGCTACGACACGCTCTACGGCACCGAGGCCGAGCGCGCCGCATCGTTGCATCAAAGCTTCGATGCGCTGAAAAGCAGAATCGACTATCTGCCGGAAACGCTCGTGTGGAATATCTCGGCGAACGCCGTGCATACGGTTTGCGGCACGCGATACGGCACGCTGCCGTTCGACGTGCTGATTGTTTGCAGCGGCGCGACCGACCGGCTCATGCCCGTCAAAGGCTGGCACCAGGCGGGCACCTATAGTCTTGGCGGCGCGCAGGTTGCCCTCAAATCGCAGGGCTGTGCGATCGGCTCGCGCATCGTGATGATGGGCAGCGGGCCGCTGTTGTATCTGGTGTCCGCGCAATATGTGAAGGCGGGCGCGCAGATCGCGGCGGTGCTCGACACGTCGACGTTCATGCAGCGCGTGGCCGCGTTGCCGCGTCTGCTCGCCATTCCCGCCGCGCTGAAAAAAGGCATCGCGTTGACGCGGGTGTTGTCCGCGGCACGCGTACCGGTTTATCGCGGCGTGCGGCCAGTCGAGATAAAAGGTTCGCCGCTAACGGGTGTAAGCGGCGTGGAAGTCGCGTTGGCTGACGGCAAGCGTACCGAATTCGCGTGCGATGCGGTGGCGCTCGGCTATCACTTGCGTGCGGAAACGCAACTGGCGGATCTCGCCGGCTGCCGCTTCGTGTTCGACAGCGATGCACGGCAGTGGCTGCCCGAAATAGACGGCGACGGTCGCAGCAGCGTCAAAGGCGTCTATCTTGCCGGCGACGGCGCACGCGTGCGCGGCGCTGATGCGGCAGAGCGCGCTGGGCGTCTCGCGGCGCTCGCCGCGCTGCACGACCAAGGCGTGCAAACCCCCGGCATCGCCGATATGGACGGCTTGCGCGCCGAGCTCGCGCGCTTCTCGCGCTTTGCGGCCGGCTTGCGCGACGCATTCCCGTGGCCGGCGCAATTGGCCGCGTCGCTGCCGGACGAGACCATTGTGTGCCGCTGCGAAGCGATCACGGCCGGCGAACTGCGCCGCGTCGTGCGCGAAGCGGGCGCGCAGGAAGCCAATCGCGCCAAGGCGTTTTCGCGGGTCGGCATGGGACGCTGCCAGGGCCGCTATTGCGGACACGCGGGCGCGGAAATCATTGCGGCGGCCGCATGCGTGCCGCTTTCGTCGGTGGGGCGGTTGCGCGGTCAGGCACCGGTGAAGCCGCTGCCGGTGGCGCTCACCGAGGAGGAGGCTCAATGAGCGCGACGCGTAACGAAGCCGATGTCATCGTGATAGGCGGCGGCATCATGGGCACGACGACCGCGTTCTTTCTGCGGCAGCGCAATCGCTCGGTGATTCTGCTGGAGCGCGGGCTGACCGGGCAGCAGGCGAGTGGCGTGAACTTCGGCGGCGTGCGGCGCCAGGGCCGCGCGCTGCCGCAACTCGCTATGGCCAATCGCGCGCTGCGCACGTGGCAGCGCTCAGCGCAACTGCTCGGCGAGGACGTCGAATTTCTGCCGGTCGGTCATACCCGCGTCTGTTATCACGAGAAGGACGTCGAGAATTTCGTGCAGTACGCGAGCGACGCGCGCGCCTACGGCCTCGAGCTCGAAGTGCTGCAGGGGGCGGCACTGTTTCAGCGCTTTCCGTTTCTCGGGCGCGAAGTGCTGGCCGCATCCATTTCGCCGCTGGATGGTCACGCGAATCCGCGCCTCGCCGCGCCTGCGTTCGGACGCGCGGCGGCGCGGCTCGGCGCGCAGGTGATAGAGAACACGGAGATCGTGCGCGTCGAAACAGAGGGCGGCCGCTTTCGCGTGGAAAGCGCGCGCGGCGACGTGTACCACGCCGCCCGGCTCGTGATCTGCACCGGCGCGTGGGCCACGCGTCTGACCGAGCAGTTCGGCGAACGCGCGCCGCTCGCCGTGAGCGGACCGCAAATGTGCGTGACCGAGCCGGTGCCATATGTCTTTAAATCGTCGATGGGCGTCTTCACGTCCATCAAGCAGGAGAGCATTTATTTCCGACAGATTCCGCGCGGCAACATCATCGTCGGCGGCGGGCCTGCGGGGCCGGCCGATGCGGTGACGAGCCGCGCGTCGGTGCTGCCGCAAAACACCGTGCGGCAGCTCGCGCAGATGCGGCGGCTCGTGCCCGCGTTGGCGCCGTTGCATGTGATCCGGGTGTGGAGCGGGGTGGAAAGCTACCTGCCCGATGGCGAGCCGGTGATCGGTCCGAGCAGCAAGGTCGACGGGCTCTTCTACGCGTTCGGCTTCAGCGGTTCGGGTTTTCAGATCGGTCCGGGCGTGGGCGAGACAATGGCGGAACTCGTGGATACGGGCAGCACGTCCATTGCGCTCGACAAATTTTCCATTCAGCGTTTTGCCGAGGAGCCGGCGGCTTGCCCTGGCATCGTCACGTCATGAAACAGTCCCTCAGCCTCAATGCCGCGCGGGCTTTCATAGAAGCCCATTTCAACGAGCCGGTGACGCTTGCCCAACTCGCCGCGCTGTCCGCGCTCAGCGTATCGCGCTTTGCGACGGTGTTCCGGCAGCAGTACGGCTCGTCGCCGTATCGCTATCTGTGCGGCCTGCGCATTCAGCGGGCGCAGACGCTGCTGCTCGAAGGCGTACCGGGCTCGGTGGTGGCGACCGAGGTCGGCTTCTTCGATCAAAGCCACTTTGGCCGGCATTTCAAGCGATGCTGCGGCATGACGCCGAGCATGTTCATTCAGCGCGCGGCGGCCAACGGCGGCAAGCACGGCGCCGGCGCGGCACAAAAGGCTAACGCGCCGCGTTCAGCTTCCGCCATAAGGTCGTCTTGCTGATGCCGAGCGCGTCGCATACCGCGTCGCGGTCGCCACCGTGTGCGGCGAGCGCGGCGCGGATTTCATCGGCTTCCACATGACGGCTGCGCTCGCGCAGCGTCAACGCGGTTTTCTTCGGGCGCGCGTGCGCCGGTTCGGCAATTTCAGGGGCGATGCTGCGCAGTATGTCGCGCGTCAGCAAAGGCGGACTGCCTGTTTCCGCGTCGTTGTCGGCCTCCATGTCCGCAAGCTCAACGGCAATCCGTTCGATCACGTTCTGCAATTCCCGCACATTGCCCGGCCACGCATAACGCTGCAACGGCTCGGCGAGCGCAACCAGAACGCGCTCTGCGGCAGCGGCGTCGGGCAGGCGTGCGGCAAGCCGCGGCTCGCGCGCCGCGGCTTGCAACAGCAGTTCGACGGCCAGCGGCAGCAGGTCGGCTGATCGCTCGCGCAGCGGCGGCAGCGCAATGCTCAGAATGTTGAGCCGGTAATAGAGATCGGCGCGAAAGCTGCCCGTCGCGATGCCCTCGGTCAACGCGCGGTGCGTGGCCGCGACAACGCGGATGTCCACGCGTGTCGGCTCCGTCGAACCGAGCCGGACGACTTCGCGCTCCTGCAACACGCGCAGCAAGCGGCTTTGCAACGACAACGGCATCTCGCCGATTTCATCCAGGAACAATGTGCCGCGATGCGCGACCTCGATCAGCCCCGCCTTGCCGCCCTTGCGCGCGCCGGTGAACGCGCCTTCCTCATAGCCGAAGAGTTCGCTTTCGAGTAGCGCCTCAGGAAACGCGCCGCAATTGATCGCAACAAATGCGAAGTCGCGCCTTGCGCTCAACTGATGCATGCTCTGCGCGACCATTTCCTTGCCGGTGCCGCTTTCGCCCAGAATCAGCACGGTTGCGTCCGATCTTGCGTAACGCTGGACGAGCCCGCGCACGCGTTGCATGGCTTGCGAGGCGCCGACCATATCGTCCAGCCGGTAGCGCGCGCTGAACTGCTGCACCCGTTGCCGTGAACGCAGCGTACGGTCCAGCCGTTCCACTGCGCGCGATTCCTGGAACGTCAGCACGGTGCCCGCCGCGGCCGCGCCGCCGCTTGCCAGCGGTCCGCGATGCACCACGTAGCTCGCGCCGCGCACGGTGCAGAACGCGTCGCCGTCCGAGTCGGGGAGACTGCCCGCGAGGTCGGGCGCGAGTTCGAGCAGCGCGCGGCCCGCCGCATTCGCCGCGTCGATGCCGAGCACCGCGGCAAGCCGCTGGTTCATCGCCTCGACGCGTCCATCGGCATCGAGTGCGACGACGCCGTCGCGCAGATGTTGCAACAGGTTGTCGAGCCGTTGGCGGCGCAGCGTCTCGCGCCGCGTCGCCTGCGCGACTTCGAGCGCCGTCTCGAAGCCGGCACGCACCGATGCGCGCGAATAAAGAAACACCGCGCCCATGCCCGCGTTGGCCGCGAGATCGGTGACAAGCCCGGGCCCCACCACCACGTCGATGCCGCGATCGCGCAGGTCGAGCACGACGCTTTCCGCGTCCTGCGCCGATTGATGCGAGGCGAACGTCACATCCAGCCCGAATGCCGCGACGAAGCGGCGGATCTCGTCGGGCGTGTTGCCATGCGTGACCAGTGCAACCTTGGCGCCGTCGCGGCGGGCGCGCGCGAGTGCGTGCATCACGTCGAACCCGGTCGGCGTAATCATGACGACCGGCACGGCCACGCGCGTCTTCAGATAGGCACCGTTCGAGCCGCCCGCAATCACGACGTCGGGCCGGCCGGCGCCGGCAGCCTCGATTTCGCGCACGGCGTCTTCGAAACCTCGCGCGACGATGCGCAGATCCGCGCGCCCCACGTATTCGCCGGCGATGTCGAGAAACAGATCGCGCAGGCGGCTGATGCTGAGCGCCCAGATGCGCGGGCGCGGGGCGGTGTCGAAGGGGACAGTGCTCAAGATGGCGGCTCGCAAGTAGACTCGTGCTGGCCCGCCTATTATGCGCGCACCGGTTTCATGTTTGAAATGCGAAAGTTCCGTTTGTGAAACACCCGCGCTCCCGGAGTACACGAGTAAGTTTGCAAATCAGGCACTTAGCGCATGCGGCCAACGTTGGCCCATTCCTTGCGTTTAAGGCGGCGGTCAAACAATTCCCCACGCATCTGGAGACACACTGATGAGCGAAGCAGACAACAGCGCAAGCACGGCCAACACGGGCGCATTCAAACCGAAAAAATCCGTCGCGCTGTCGGGCGTGACCGCGGGCAACACGGCGCTTTGCACCGTCGGCAAGACCGGCAACGACCTGCACTATCGCGGCTACGACATTCTCGACCTTGCGGGCAATTGCGAATTCGAAGAGATCGCCTATCTGCTCGTGCACGAAAAGCTGCCCACGCAGGCCGAACTGAGCGCCTACAAGGCGAAGCTGAAGGCGCTGCGCGGTCTGCCCGCGAACGTGAAGGCCGCGCTCGAATGGATTCCGGCCGCCGCGCATCCTATGGATGTGATGCGCACCGGCGTGTCGGTGCTCGGCACCGTGCTGCCGGAGAAGGACGACCACAACCTGCCGGGCGCGCGCGACATTGCCGACAAACTGATGGCCTCGCTCGGCTCGATGCTGCTCTACTGGTATCACTACTCGCACAACGGCAAGCGCATCGAGGTCGAGACCGACGACGACTCGATCGGCGGCCACTTCCTGCATCTGCTGCATGGCACGGAGCCGCCGAAGTCATGGGTCGATGCCATGCATGTGTCGCTGAACCTTTACGCGGAACACGAGTTCAACGCGTCGACGTTCACCGGCCGGGTGATTGCCGGCACCGGCTCGGACATCTACTCGGCCATTACCGGCGCGATCGGCGCACTGCGCGGGCCGAAACACGGCGGCGCGAACGAAGTCGCGTTCGAAATCCAGTCGCGCTACCAGACGCCGGATGAAGCGGAAGCGGACATCCGCAAACGCGTTGAGAACAAGGAAGTGGTGATCGGCTTCGGGCATCCGGTGTACACGATCTCGGACCCGCGCAACAAGGTCATCAAGGAAGTGGCGAAGAAGCTTTCGAAGGAAGCGGGCAACAACAAGTTGTTCGACATCGCGGAGCGGCTCGAGTCGGTGATGTGGGAAGCCAAGAAGATGTTCCCGAACCTCGACTGGTTCAGCGCGGTGTCTTATCACATGATGGGCGTGCCGACGGCCATGTTCACGCCGCTCTTCGTGATTGCGCGCACGTCTGGCTGGAGTGCGCACATCATCGAGCAGCGCATCGACAACAAGATCATCCGGCCGAGCGCCAATTACACCGGGCCTGACGATCTGCCGTTCGTGCCGCTCGCGAAACGCGCTTGAGTCGAGCTATTTGCGGCAGATTGCGCCCCGCGGCCGGGGCGCGATGAGAGCCACACCCTTGGTTCAAACCGGTTCAAACCGGCCTTGAACCGGGGCCGTGGTTTGAGAACCGCGAGCTACACTACATTGACACGCGTCACCCGAACGCCTGCGCGCGCCCCGCTCGAAAACGGGCGCTGCGCTGCGCCGCCTTTGTTTGCGCTCCATTACCGATTGTCGCCAAGCCATGAATACTGCCTACCGCAAACGCCTTCCCGGCACCGAACTCGATTTCTTCGACGCGCGTGCCGCCGTCGATGCAATTGAGCCGGGCGCATACGACAAGCTGCCGTACACCTCGCGCGTGCTCGCCGAAAACCTCGTGCGACGCTGCGATCCGGTCATGCTCGTCGCGTCGCTCAAACAGCTGATCGAGCGCAAGCGCGAGCTGGATTTCCCCTGGTTCCCGGCACGAGTCGTCTGTCACGACATTCTCGGTCAGACCGCGCTCGTCGATCTGGCGGGTTTGCGCGACGCCATTGCCGCGCAGGGCGGCGACCCGGCGCTCGTCAATCCGGTGGTGCCGACGCAGCTAGTGGTCGATCACTCGCTGGCGGTGGAATGCGGCGGCTTCGATCCCGACGCGTTTGCAAAGAACCGCGCGATCGAAGATCGCCGCAATGAAGACCGCTTCCATTTCATCAATTGGACCAAGCGCGCGTTCCGCAACGTCGACGTGATTCCGCCGGGCAACGGCATCCTGCATCAGATCAATCTCGAACGCATGAGTCCGGTCGTGCAGGTGAAAGACGGCGTGGCGTTTCCCGATACGCTGGTGGGCACCGACTCGCATACGCCGATGGTCGACGCACTCGGCGTGATCGCCATCGGCGTGGGCGGGCTGGAAGCGGAAAGCGTGATGCTGGGCCGCGCGTCGTATATGCGGCTGCCGGACATTGTCGGCGTGGAGTTGACGGGCCAGCCCGCCGCAGGCATTACCGCAACCGACGTCGTGCTGTCGCTCACGGAATTCCTGCGCAAGGAGAAGGTGGTCGGCGCATATCTGGAGTTCTTCGGCGAAGGCGCGGCGAAGCTCACGCTCGGCGACCGCGCGACCATCGCCAACATGGCGCCCGAATTCGGCGCGACGGCCGCAATGTTCTATATCGACGGGCAGACCATCAAGTACCTGAAGCTGACCGGCCGCGACGACGCACTCGTGAAGCTCGTCGAAACGTATGCGAAGCACACCGGTCTGTGGGCCGACAGCCTCGCGCACGCGCAATACGAGCGCGTGCTCAGATTCGACCTTTCCACGGTGGTGCGCACGCTCGCCGGGCCGTCGAATCCGCACAAGCGCCTGCCGGTATCGGAGCTGGCTGCACGCGGTATCAGCGGCAAGGTCGAGAACGAGCCGGGCCTGATGCCGGACGGCGCCGTGATCATCGCGGCGATCACGAGCTGCACGAATACCAACAATCCGCGCAACATGATTGCCGCCGGGCTGCTCGCGCGCAACGCGAACCGGCGGGGACTCACGCGCAAGCCGTGGGCCAAGACGTCGCTCGCGCCGGGCTCGAAGGCGGTTACGCTCTATCTGGAGGAAGCGGGCTTGCTGCCGGAACTCGAGCAGCTCGGCTTTGGCGTGGTCGCGTATGCGTGCACGTCGTGCAACGGCATGTCGGGCGCGCTCGATCCGGCCATTCAGAAAGAGATCGTGGAGCGCGATCTGTACGCGACGGCTGTGCTGTCGGGCAACCGCAACTTCGACGGCCGCATTCATCCGTTTGCAAAGCAGGCGTTTCTGGCTTCGCCGCCGCTGGTGGTCGCGTATGCGATTGCGGGGACGATTCGCTTCGACATAGAAAAAGACGTGCTCGGCGTGGACGCGGCAGGCCATGCAGTCACGCTGAAGGACATCTGGCCGTCGGATGAAGAGATCGACGCGCTCGTCGCTGCGAGCGTGAAGCCCGAGCAGTTCCGCAAAGTCTACGAGCCGATGTTCGCCGTTTCCGTGGACACGCAAGACAAAGCCGATCCGCTCTACGACTGGCGGCCGATGAGCACCTACATTCGCCGTCCGCCGTATTGGGAGGGCGCGTTGGCGGGTGAGCGCACGTTAAAGGGCATGCGTCCCCTCGCGGTGCTGGGCGACAACATCACGACGGACCACCTGTCGCCCTCGAACGCGATCCTGCCGGACAGCGCAGCGGGCGAGTACCTCGCAAAAATGGGCCTGCCGGAAGAGGACTTCAATTCGTACGCGACGCATCGCGGCGATCACCTCACGGCCCAGCGCGCGACCTTCGCGAATCCGACCTTGAAGAACGAGATGGTGATTGAGGACGGCAAGGTCAAGACCGGCTCGCTCGCGCGCATCGAGCCCGAGGGCAGGATCACGCGCATGTGGGAAGCCATTGAAACGTATATGGAGCGTAAGCAGCCGCTCATCGTGATTGCCGGCGCCGACTACGGCCAGGGTTCGTCGCGAGACTGGGCCGCCAAGGGCGTGCGCCTTGCGGGCACCGAAGCGATTGTCGCCGAAGGGTTCGAGCGCATCCACCGCACGAACCTGGTTGGCATGGGCGTGTTGCCGCTCGAATTCAAGCCCGGCGTGAATCGCCTGACGCTGGCGATAGACGGCACCGAGACCTTCGACGTGATCGGCGAGCGCAAGCCGCGCGCGGACCTGACGCTAGTGATTCATCGCAGGAACGGCGAGCGTGTCGAGGTACCGGTGACGTGCCGGCTGGATACAGCAGAGGAAGTCTCCATCTACGAAGCCGGCGGCGTGTTGCAGCGCTTTGCACAGGACTTTCTGGAGTCGTCGCAGGCGGCGGCTTGATCACCTAACAGTTCAGGACACTCTTTCATGGCGCATCAACCGCAGATCAGAATTCCCGCCACTTACATGCGTGGCGGCACGAGCAAAGGCGTGTTCTTCCGCTTGCAGGATTTGCCCGACTCGGCGCAAATGCCCGGCGCTGCGCGCGCCGCACTGCTGCTGCGCGTGATCGGCAGCCCCGATCCGTACGGCAAGCAGATTGACGGCATGGGCGGCGCGACGTCGAGCACGAGCAAGACGGTGATTATCGACAAAAGCAGCCGGCCCGATCACGACGTGGACTACCTGTTCGGCCAGGTGTCGATCGACAAGCCGTTTGTCGACTGGAGCGGCAACTGCGGCAATCTGTCCGCGGCGGTCGGGCCGTTTGCGATTAGCGCCGGTCTGGTCGACGCGAGCCGCATTCCGCGCGACGGCGTGGCCATTGTGCGCATCTGGCAGGCCAATATCGGCAAGACGATCATTGCGCACGTGCCGATGACAGACGGCGCGGTGCAGGAGACGGGCGACTTCGAACTCGACGGCGTGACTTTTCCGGCGGCCGAAGTGCAGCTCGAATTCATGGACCCGGCCGCGGAAGAAGAGGGCGCGGGCGGTTCCATGTTCCCGACGGGCAATCTCGTCGACGATCTGGAGGTACCCGGTGTAGGCACGCTGAAAGCGACCATGATCAACGCGGGCATTCCGACCATTTTCGTCAATGCGCAAGCAATCGGCTACACCGGCACCGAGTTGCAAGACGCCATCAATAGTGACGAGAAGGCGCTTGCGAAGTTCGAGACGATTCGCGCGCACGGCGCGTTGCGCATGGGGCTGATCAAACATCTCGACGAGATCGCGACGCGCCAGCACACGCCGAAGATCGCGTTCGTTGCGGAGCCGGCCGATTATGTGTCGTCGAGCGGCAAGCAGATTCGCGCCGGCGATGTGGATTTGCTCGTGCGGGCGATGTCGATGGGCAAGCTGCATCACGCAATGATGGGCACGGCGGCGGTGGCCATCGGCACGGCGGCGGCCATTCCGGGCACACTGGTCAACCTTGCGGCCGGCGGCGGCGAGCGCGAGGCCGTGAGGTTCGGGCACCCGTCGGGCACGCTGCGAGTCGGGGCCGAGGCGGCGCAAGTGGGTGGCGAGTGGGTGGTGAAGAAGGCGGTGATGAGCCGTAGTGCACGCGTTCTGATGGAGGGCTGGGTGAGGGTGGCGGGCTAGCGCGGCGGCCGGCGCCTGGCGTTTGTGCGATGACAATCGAGGTTGGCGCCGACGCCCGCTTTCTCCCAACGATCAGGATGCCGATCTAAACGGGGGACCGACAGGCGTTGTGCGAGCCAGCGAGTTGGTTGCACGATTTGGTGAGTGGAGCGCCGTGACGGTCGTGCATCGGCGTGACTTGACGGGCACACTTCGCGACCATTTAGCCCGCCTGGTTGACTGCCAGCGCTCCCTTACTCGCTATAATCGTCAGCCTATTGAGGCATGCACGATGAGCAGGTTTGACAGCCTGCGATCATCACCGCGCCGTTCGTCAACTCCAGGGTGCGGGCGACCCACTGAAGTCTTAAAGAGATCGCACATGAGTAGGAAAAAACAGCCGCCGCAAGCCGATTCTCGCCCGCCTGTCGACGCTCTTCAGTACGAGAAGCTCGCCTTATCGGCTTTTCATCTCTGCGACCGGCAGATGAGCAAACTGAGTACGCTGGTTACGCTCGCGTCCACAATATGTAGGAATCCTGCCGTCACGAGCGAAGAGCGCGACCAACTGCAGGCCACGCTTGCATTGCTGGCGAGCACTGGCGAACAGTACCGGCAGGAACTCGCATGCGACCGCGAACTGTTTCAGGTGATCGCGCTCGATGCCAAGGGCGTGGCCAGCAAGCGCATTACGGCGAGCCGCGCGGCGCGCCTGTTGCAGCAGGCCGCGAATGACGGCGCCGCGCGGGTGCGAGGCCCAGACGGCGCGCGCCCGCAAGCGGCGGCCGGCGTCGACGAGGCGCGCGCGGCGCCTGGCGACACAGTGAGCGACGAAATGCGCGACGAGGTGCGCGATACAGTGCCCGACGAGTTGGGCGACGACGTGCCCGACACAGTGCGCGACAAGATGAAGGTCGACGAAACAGCCGCGGGCCCCGGCCGGGGCGTCACCCGGCACTGAGCCGGTCCGGCGGCGGGAGCAAGCCTACTTCGCGCCGTGCTTGGCCTGCCAGCGTTGCATGAAGCCGATTTCGTCGTGCTGCGCCTTGATGATGTTCCGCGCGAGGCGCTTCAACTCGGGGTCCTTGCCGTACTTGAGCTCCACCTGCGCCATCTCGATCGCGCCCTGGTGATGCGGGATCATGTGCGCGACGAAATCCTTGTCGGCGTCGCCCGTGTAGGCCGGCGCGCTCATGTTTTTCATCATCCTGTCGTCGGCGGCCTTGAAGGCGGGCGTCGAGCCGCCCGAGCCCGCCTCTGCTGACGCCGACATGTCCATGCCGGGCATGGACGCCATGTGTTGTGCCTGAACGGGCATCGCCGCGACCGCGCATGCCACGCCGCCAAACATGCACAGAGCACGCAACGCTGAAAGTTTTTTCATGATCAGTTCCCGTTTCGAAGTTGTGTAAGGTGACATGGGGTCATTCGTTTCGCACTGACGGATGAAATCCCGCCGCCTCGATGGCATCCCTCAACTGCGTGGCTGGCAGTGTCGATGCGATCTTGACGATTTTCGTCGCCACGTCGATATCCACCGTTGCAGCCGGATCGAGACCGGCGATCGCGCGAGCGATGGAGTTGGCACAGCCGCCGCACGACATATCCTGAACCGAAAATTCCGTTTCCATTTCCATTCTCCTGAGACAAATCTCAAGGTGATCTTGGACCTTCCCATGGGGGTAAGGTCAAGTCCGCGTCAGCGCGTCTTTGCGTATTTTGCTGACGCCAATCTGCGCGCGCGATTGGGAACGGTCCTACACAGGCGGCCGCACGCGACCTTGATAATGCGGGCGCGGCCCACAGTGCACCGCGGCATTTGCCGCCTGCGCTATTCAGAGTGCCCCGGTTCATCCACGCAGACCCCTTCTCGCGATCATGCAAAGCCTAACCCCCGTGTCATCCGAAACTATCTCGCTCTGGTTCGAAGAGGCGCAGGAGGCGCGGGTCGCCGGGCGGCTCGACGCGGCGCAGGCGCTGCTCGATCGGATCATTGTGCACGATTGCGCCCACGCTGGCGCGCTCTACGCACGTGGACTGGTGGCGCTCGCGTTGGACCAGTTGCCGTTGGCGCAGCGCTGGATCGAGCGCGCCATCGAAGTCGAGCCGCAGCCGCCGTTCTTCGACACGCTGTGCCTGATCAAGATCAAGCTGCGCATGTTCGCGGACATCGTGGAAACGGCGAGAGCGGGGCTCGCGCTTCAGCCGCAGTCGCTTTCGCTTCACTACTACCTGGGCGTGGCGCTGCAACTGCAAGGGCGTGCGGAGGAGGCCGCATCGGTCTATCGGCGCTTGATCGAACTCAAACCCGACTATGCGCAGGCGCACGCGAACCTCGGCGTCGTCGTGAAAGAGCTTGGCTCGCTGAGCGAAGCCGAGCAGCACATCAGGCAGGCTATGACGCTCGACCTCGCGAATCGCGGCGTGCGCGCAAGCCTCGGCCAGGTGCTGCTCGCGGCCGGCCGCTATGAAGAGGCCTGGCCCTACTTCGAGGACCGCTCGGCCAATTTCGTCGATGCCAACGGCCAGCCCGCTCTGGACACGCCGCGACTGCCTTTGCCGCAATGGAAAGGCGAGCGTCCCGAGCTGGTGGGCGGCGCGCATGGCTTGACAGCCGGCGGCGCGCGTCTGCTGGTGCTGCCCGAGCAGGGCCTTGGCGACAGTCTGCAATTCGTCCGTTATCTGCCGCTCGCGCTCGAACGCTTTGCGCAAGTGGGTTACATCTGCCCGCCGCCGTTGCGGCGCCTGTATGAGGAGTCTTTGTGCGCCCGTTGGCCGGGCCTCGTGATGCTCGACGACGTGATGCCCAACATCGGCAAATGGGATTGGCAATGCCCGTTGATGTCGATGCCGCTCGCATTCGGCACGCGCCTCGACAACATCCCGGCCGCGCCCTATCTGCACGCGCAACCGCAGCGCTCGGCCGACTGGCGCGCAAGGCTGGAGTCGTTGCCGCAGCCGGACCTGCCGCGCGTCGGCGTAGTGTGGGCCGGCGGTCACTCGGCGTTGATCGAAGACCGCGCGCGCAGTCTGACGTCGGCGCAATTCGCGCCGTTGTTCGCGTTACCCGGTGTCCGCTGGATCAGCTTGCAAAAGACCGACGACCTTGGGAAGTGCCCGAGCGCCGCGACGAAAGCGCGTCTTATCGACTGGATGGACAAGGTCGTCGACTTCGCGGATACGGCCGCGATCATCGACAACCTCGATCTGGTGATTTCGGTCGACACGTCGGTTGCGCATCTGGCCGCGGCGATGGGCAAGCCTGTCTGGCTGCTCAATCGCTTCGCGGGTTGCTGGCGCTGGTTGCGCGGTCGCGAAGACAGCCCGTGGTACCCGGGCGTGCGCATCTTCACGCAAGCGCAGCGGGGGCAGTGGCCCGAGGTGATTGAACGTGTGGCGGTCGAACTGGAGCGGCGTTACGGGCTCAACAGTGTGTATGCGTCGTTTGTGCGGTAGGGGCGCGCGGGGTAGGGCGTGGGCGGGGAGGTGAGCGGGGTGCCGTTCAGACGACTGACCTGGCCGCCTATTTCGCCCATGTTTGGCTGCTGATGCTTAGCACTCAATGTCTCTCAAAAACAGATCGCGTGGCCGGCAATTGTCATTAACTGGTCAAAAACAACATGCTTTTCGGTGCGACGCGCGTGCCACTTCACTGGCACTTCAAAGGGGCGTAAGGTACTCCACCCACATACTCGATTGAGCACGCAGTTGCGTCTCATACCAGATAGTTAGCAAGCACTGCTGATCAGATGAAGAGAGCGCAAATGACCGTTACGCAGCAGTCCGAAAAGGATCATGTACTCGAATGTGGCAATGCATTTATCCAGCTTAAAGACGGGAACATCACGCTCGGCGGTCCTGCTGATCTGTTCTTCAAGGTGATCACGATCCAGAAGAAGGGGGCGGCGTCGATGCGGACGTCCTCAAAGCTGCCCGCGCCTAACGACCTCGCCGACGTAGTCGGACATAGCTCAAGGTTCTCCGGCTAACTTCACTCCAATCTGCAACATGGCCTCACCACAAAATCCTCCGACAACTGGGCAGAGCACTTCTGCTGCACCCCAGCCTGCGCCGTCACTGAACTGGCAGTATCCGTTCCCCGCAAAGGACGCCAGAGCAGGCGCAGATCCGCAGACCTTTTACGGCGCGTTGGGCGCCATGAGCGACGGATTCTTTCCGCTCGGTGT
>NZ_JAEUAV010000036.1 GCF_019511605.1 Paraburkholderia phenoliruptrix
GGTCTCGTGTGCTCGGAGATGTGTAGAAGAGACAGCACCAACGTTGGAGGCCGTATATGCGTCAAGCCCTCGCTCGTCCTGAGCAAACCGAATCCCCTATCCAGATTATCAATCGCGCCCTGCGCGACGCGGCCCTGTCAGATCGGCCCAACGACGCCATCGACACCCTCGCAACGGCTCTCGCCGCCCTCGCGACGCTGGCTCGCGCGGAGGGCCGCAGCCATGGCTAACGCAGCCCATCACACTCCCGCTGCGCGGCGCGAACCTGTGTCGTTTGCCGGATTCGCGATCATTGCACCGTGCGGCCTTCTCTATTTCCCGCCGTGCCGCACACTGGCGGAAGCCTATGCAGAGATTCGCGACCGGAGCCTGTACGAAGGCGAACCGGGTTGGACCATCCAGAGAACCGACGAAGACGGCGACCCCATCGGCCCCCCTAAAAAAGCGCGCATCAAGTCTCGTCGTCTTTCCAGCGCTAAGCAGTCCTCACGAGGTGACGCATGACAGTGCAGACCGAAGAAGGCCGCATTCGTGCGGCGCTGAGCCACATTCCGGCCGATAGTCGCGATACCTGGGTGCAGATAGGCATGGCGGTCAAGGCAGAACTCGGCGAAGGCGGCTTCGATCTTTGGGATAGCTGGTCGCAAACCAGCGACGCCTACAGCGAGAGCGATACACGCGCTGTCTGGCGCTCGTTCAAGGCAGGTGGCATCACGATTGCCACGCTGTTCAAGGAAGCTATCGCCCACGGCTACACAGAGAGCGAGCCGCTCAAGCCGATCGATCCAGCCGAGAGCGCCCGGCGGCGAGCGGCGCGCGCGCAGGAAGCGAGGGACGCAGCGGCGCAGCATGAGCGCACCCAGGCAGAAGCCGCCGACAAGGCGCGGGAACTGTGGGAGAAGGCCGGGAAGGTTCACGCCGACCACGCCTATATCCGCGCGAAGAAAATCAAGCCCTACGGCGCGAAGCAGCTGCGCGAGCAGCTCGTCATCAGGATTCAGGACGTGGACGGCGCCCACCATTCGGCTCAGTACATTCAGGCCGATGGAAGCAAGACGTTCCAGACTGGCGGGCGCATCAGCGGATGCTTTGCGGCGGTGACGGCCGGCGCCAAGCCGAACGCCAGTACACCGCTGCTGATCGCCGAAGGCTTCGCGACGGCGTGCAGTCTGCACGAGGCGACCGGCTATCCGGTGGCCGCAGCGATGAACGCCGGCAACCTGCTGAACGTCGCGAAGGCATGGCGGGCGAAGTATCCGCGCGTGCGCATCGTGATCTGTGCCGACGACGACACCGAGACGGCGGGCAATCCGGGCATGACGAAGGCCACGGAGGCCGCGCGCGCGGTCGGCGCGTTGCTCGCCGTGCCGGACTTCGGTCCGAGTCGGCCAGACGGTGCCACGGATTTCAACGACCTGGCCGCGCTCGACGGACATGCCGCGCTGCGCAGTTGCATCGAGGCCGCCACCGCGCCCGGTGGTGTCGCTAGCTCGAAGAAGCGAACGCCGCCCACGGTCAACCTGTCTTGCGCCGCCGACATCGTTCCAGAGCCGATCCATTGGCTGTGGCCGGGATGGCTCCCAGCCGGGAAGCTCTCGATCCTCGCCGGTCAACCGGGCTGCGGCAAAACAACCATCGCCATTTCTTTGTCGGCGGCTATCTCGAAGGGCGCGGAGTGGCCGGACGGCACGCACTGCAAAGCGCCCGGGAACATCCTCATCTGGACCGGCGAGGACGGCCTTGCGGATACGCTGGTTCCTCGGCTCATTGCTGCCGGCGCCGACCTGAGGCGAGTTTTCTTCGTGGAGTCCGTGACCGACGAGATCGGCGAACTGCAACCGTTTGACCCGAGCCGTGACGTTCCTATCCTCGCCGAGCGAATCGAACAGATGGGCGGTGCAAGTCTGCTGGTGGTCGATCCAGTTATCAGTGTGGTCAATGGTGACTCTCACAAGAGCGGCGACGTGCGCAAGTCACTGCAGCCGCTGATCGACATTGGCGCAGCGCACGGCTGCGCAATTCTAGGCATCACGCACTTCAGCAAAGGCTCGAAAGGCTCATCACCTACCGAGCGCATTCTCGGCTCGCAGGCGTTCGGCGCCGCGGCGCGGATGATCCTGATTGCAGGCAAGGACGAGTCGTCAGACCGCCGCATCTTCGCCAAGTCAAAGTGCAACATTGCCGGCGACACCGGCGGCTTTGAATACGCAATCGAGACACTCGATGCGCAAGACGGGTTGGCATCCAGCCGCATCGCGTGGGGCGAACCGCTCGACGGCTCCGCGAAAGAAATCCTGCGTGAGCTGGAGGCAGACGACAACGAAGGCGAGCAGCATGACGACCGCGAATCGAAATTCGAACGAGCGCGTTGCATGATCTATGAATGGCTCACCCCGTTCATGAGCACGAAAGAGATGAAGGCAGCAGCGCAAGCCGAAGGCGTGAGCTGGCGAATGGTAGAAGCCGCCAAGGCTGCCGAAGTCGCCGCCGGAAACAAGATTCGCGCAGTGAAGCACGGCAACGCGTGGGGCTGGATTTGGGACCACTACGAGATAAAGCACGGAGATTCAACTCCGCAATTGCATCTGGTTTCAAGTCCGCAAGAAAATCAAGTCCGCAAAGTGGACTGCGGAGTTGAGAACCTTGTCCTGCAAGGCTTTCAGGGCAAGTCCGCAACTCCGCAGTCAGTTTCGGGAGTCGCCGGAGTCGCTGGTTCAACTCCGCAACAGAGGAGCAACTCCGCAGCGTCCCAAAACCTTTGCGGTCTTGCGGACTTGCCCGCAAACCCAAGCCCGGCAAGGGATTCAACTCCGCAATCAACTCCGCAGCGCGAAAGCCACTGCGGAGTTGATGCCGAAGCCGACGACGGGGGCGATCTGTGAACATTCCCGCTCTTATCGAGAAGGCACTCGCTGCTGGCGTCCAACTGTACGTGCGCAATGGCAAGGTCAAGATGCGCGGTCCGGTCGAGGCGCAGGAAGCACTACGTCCGGCGCTGGCGCCGCACCGTGACGAGATTCGCGCTTATCTGCTAGCAGCGGAGCAGCAGGAATGCGACGGCGCCTTGCAGTCGGAGGATGGTGGGTTCTATCTACCATGGGGGCCATACCTCACCGCCGACAACATCCGCGTGCTGCGCGTCGAGTTGGTCTGGATCATCGAACACTTGGCCGACCTAGAAGCGTGGCCGGAGGAGCACCGCGAAGACGTGCTGACTCGCGCGATTCGCGGCCCGGTGAGCGACTTGCTGCCGAACATTGCCCACTTCAAAGAGAGATTGACGGAAGCGAACGCCGAAGCGGCGGCGCGCGATGCTGCCGACAAGCGTACCTGGAGGTTCGACCGATGACCGCTGGCCTGCAAATCTGGAATCAGGATGGCGTGCTGATGCTGGACGGTACGCATCGAATCGGCCGCATGAAAGGGATGGCGCGTGTAGATGGATTTGCCGACGCACGCGCGATTGACCTGTCGGACGGCACGCCGTTCTACTCATTTCAACCGGATTTCCTGTTCGCGCACATCGACAACCAGACGCCGCCGCCGATCTTCACCATCAACTCCAGCGGTATCAGTTGGACATACAGCTCGACGGCGGGCATGAACAACCCGCATCCGCTCACCGGTTACGTTTTCTATGGCGTCTTCTAAGGGGAATCTCATGAGCACCAGTACCACGGAACTTCTCGGCCAATATCTGACGGCGGCACGCGGTCTGCTGCAAGCCGGGCTTGAGCAACTGAAGGCCGAAGACCCGCAGCAGTACAGTGACGTTGCAGTAGTCGCGAAAGCTGGCGGTATGTTCAAGATCGAGACTGGCCTATCCACTGCCGGCCTGTTCGAGGTCAACATCTCAATAGTGGACGCGACCGGCCAGGCTGTAAATCTCATGCACACCGAGACAGGCGTTGTAAACCACTGAGTAGTCCTGTACGATTTGGCTTGACAGAACACCCGCATGTATGCCGTGCGCTACCTGCGGGCCATCCTCAACTTGAGGACGTTCCTGGATAAGGCTGCATGCCCCGCGCTGCAGTAACCACACCGAACAGCAAAGCCGAGCGCTGCTGGGCGAGCCGTGACGAAACTCCCCAATTCCCTTTTTTGTGAGGCATCACATGCACTCGTTTACCCAAAAACCGATCGCGCGCGGCATCCAGTCTGTTCGCGCTGAAGGCGGCAACCCGAACGACGTCCGCGCGGCACTCGAAGCAATGACAGGCGCTTTCGCGGCCTTCAAGGAAAAGCATCAAGGCGAAGTCGCCGAGCTTCGCGAAGCAATGGACGGTCTTGCCATCGCTGCAGCGGCGCAGCAGATGAACGGCGGCGGCGCGGCGGCGCGCACTGAACAACAGCCGATTTATGCGGCGCCGGGTATGCGCGCGGCTGAGATCGCAGCGCATTACAAGCAGGCAGCCAAGGCGGCGGACGAAGATACCGGGATCACGATGGGCGATTTCATGCGTGGCGTGGCCGGCATGAAGACGACCGAGGGCGTGAAGGCGTCGCTCGCTGTCGGCACCGACACCGCAGGCGGCTTTTCTGTGCCGAATGTCGTGATGCCGACGATTCTGGACGCACTGGTCGATCAGAGTGCGTTGCTGTCGGCTGGCGCGAGCATTATCCCTGTCGGCGAAGGCGGCAAGAGCTTCACGACGGCCGGCATCGACACACTTCCGGTTCCCGCGTGGCGGAATGAGTTGGGCGCGATCGCTGAGACCGATCCAACGTTGCGGCCCATCGTGGCGACGCCGCGCTCGCTGGCCTGCATCGTGCGCTTCTCGCGTGAGCTGCTGGCCGATTCGACCGACATCTCGCGGGCCGTGACTCAGGCAATCTCCCAGGCGTTTGCCTTGGAGTTGGATCGCGTCGGCCTTGTTGGCTCAGGCACCGCGCCTGAACCGCTTGGCCTTTACGGCATGGAAGCTGTGACGAAGATTGAGCAGATCGGCGCGACGTTCGGGTATGCCGACATGCTGGCCGCATATCGGACCCAGCTCGAGCACAAGGCGCCGGCGCCTACGGCGGCAATCATGGCTCCGCGCACGCTGACGGGCTTGGCTGGCATGGTGGATACGACGGGGCAACCGCTCAACGCTCCGCCTTTGCTGTCGACTGTCCGCCAGTTGTCCACCAACGGCGTGCCCACCAACCTTGGCACCGGCACCAACAAGAGCCTGGTCTTTGTTGGTAACTTCAGCACGGTGCAATACGTGATGCGCGAACGCCTGAACATCGGCGTGCTGCGCGAGGCGTATGCAAAGACCGGTGAGATAGGCTTCCTGTGTCACGCCCGCGTCGACGTGGTCGCGTACTACCCGCAAGCGATCACCGTTATTGAAGGCGTCGCCTCAGCGGCCGCGTAAGGCGCTGACGGCCGGGGCATAGAAAAGTCTGGCCGCCCCGGCCGCCTAGACCGACCGTTCCCGCACGGACAGAAAATTTTCCCTTTTTCAGATTTTGTTAAAGCCCTTTAACACCTAGTGGATAGTTGCCTCCAACACTGGCAAAGGTTTTGGCGCTAATAGCGGCATCAGAAACCGGTTAATTCGCTAAGAGATGTTAAAGGTTCTGAGAAGCGAGCCGTTTACGGAAATGATCGGTTCGAGACTAGGAATGCCGCCTAGTCTTGACAGCGCAAACAGAGCCTGCTACCCTCCGTTCACCACGACGGGCGCCCCATGGGGTTTATGGGGCGCCCGTCGTGGTAGTAGCAAAGTAAACTTGATAGAACTACTGTACAGGCATACAGTAGTTACATGCGCCGCACAATGCGGCATGACGGAGAAAGACATGACGGTTTCGGCATTGCAGCTCGCCGGCGAGATAATTCGCCGCTCGGGGGCGAGGGGCCGTTTGCTTACTAATCTCTCGGTCCAAAAGCTCGCCTATTTTTGCCACGGATGGCACTTGGCTTTGACCGGCCATCCGTTGGTTGGCGGCGAACAATTCGCGGCATGGAAGTTTGGCCCGGTTCTGCCGAGCGTGTATCACAAGCTGAAGGTGTTCTCGTCCAATCCCATTCCTCCAGAGCATCCTATTGTGCAAGGAGAGGCTGTCGCGCTGGATCAGACATCGAGCCAAATTGTCGACAAAGTTCTCGAACTTTACGATCGCTACACCGGCCCGCAACTTGTCACTATGTCCCATACCTCTGGTGGCCCATGGGACAAGGCGTGGAAGGCAAATGCCGACGAGATTCAAGACGAAAGCATCGAAAAATACTTTAAGTCGTTGATCAAGCACTAATTTCGCTAGGGGGCGCAGTGCCCGACGTGCCAGAACAAAAAAAAGGCCCTCTTGAAGAGGGCCTTAGCGTTTCCGACATTCGAGTTGTCGCACCACCCGCCGCAACGGACGCGCCGCCGAGCGAAGCGGGTTTCGTGGCTGATGCTCCGAAGCACGTTAAATACGAGCAACGTGTGGTAGCGTTTGTCGACGTTCTTGGATTCAAGGACATAATCACAAAGTCCGCTACAAATGCTGAGTTGGTCCGAAGAATTCATTACGCATTAACCGTAAGCAATGACGACTGGGCCGATAACTTCGCGAAAGAAGTCGGCCTTGAAATGACGTCTCGCGACTTCGAGGAAAGGATCAATTCCTTCTCGGACTGTGTTGTTATTTCAGTCAAGCCGGACATTCGAGAAATCGGGCTGCTTGTCTATATTGTTTTTAAGATCTCTCGACAGCTGCTGATGGCTGGGTTTCTTAGTCGCGGAGGCATCGCGAAGGGGTTGCTCTACCACGAAGATGGCTCTTCCTCCTCGAACGCTGGTCCCCCGATGGTCTTCGGCCCCGCCTTTGTCGCCGCCTACGTGTTCGAATCGACCCACGCGGACGGTCCGCGGATCATCCTGGAAAATTCGGTCCGAGAGCATATCCGACGAAAGTGCGATTTGATGCCGGACAGTAAATTAACGGCCTTTCTGAACACTCACATTAAGCGCGCTGAGGACGGTCCCGCTTATATCGACGTTTTTGCGGATTTTAGCGCCAACGATTACTATAAAACTGCACCCGACGTTTCGTCCGAAATAGAAACAATTCACGGACATCTCTGCACAGCATTGGATCAGACCGCAGACCGTCCCTTGCATTTTAAGAAAAATGCCCAGCTCGCCCGACAGTTCAATAACGCACTACAAAAAGCAGGGCGTGCTGACTACCACATCGACGGAGACAGGCTCCCGGCCAAGGACAGCTAGGATGCGTGATCTGCCCTACCCCTGCCCTACGTAGGGAGGGCGGAGCCTTTAAGCGGAAGCGAAATGGCCTGAAAACCATATCCAGTATGGCGCGCCCGGCTGGGATCGAACCAGCAACCCCTGCCTTCGGAGGGCAGTACTCTATCCATTGAGCTACGGGCGCTTCGACTTGACAGCGCGGCGACCCGAGCGGGTGCGGCGCCAAAGCGAGACCGAAAGCATACCCGGTTTCCGCCATACCGTCCACCGCACGGCCTCCGGAGCCCTTTTCCGGCTCTTGCGAGCGCTTGAACACGTCTTTCCGACCCACCCGCTTCACTTCGCACGATGCGGGTAAACGCCTGCTGAACAGCTCGCCGCGCCTCTCGCCGCCGTCGAAAGCTTGCGTCTATAATCGTCCGTGGCTGATCAAGAACAAGAAGTTGCCGTCGCGCTGTACCGCTCACATACCCACGGAGACGAGACAAGCATGAGCGAAGCACCACACGGAGCCCCGATCAAAACCCCAGGACAGCTCGTCGCCGCGGTCATCGCCGGGTTTGCTGTGCCGATCATTATCATCGTGCTGCTGGCCTACTACGTCGACAATTCGACACGCACCGGCGCCGGCACCGACAGTCTCTCCGAAGCCGAAGTCACCGCGCGCATCAAGCCGATCGCCCAGGTCGAGATTCGCGACGCGAACGCGCCGCGCGTCTACAAGACCGGCGAGGAAGTCTACAAGGCGGTCTGTTCGGCCTGTCACGCGTCGGGCGCCGCGGGCGCGCCGAAGTTCACCAACACCGCCGACTGGGCGCCGCGCATTTCGCAAGGCTTCGACACGCTGTTGCACACGGCGCTGGCAGGCAAAGGCGCCATGCCCCCGCGCGGCGGCACGAGCCCGGACGATTACAGCGACTTTGAAATCGCCCGCGCGGTTGCGTACATGGCGAACAATTCGGGGGCAAGCTTCCCTGAACCGGCACAGCCGGCATCGGGCGCGGCGGCTGCATCGGCGGCGGCTGGCGCATCGGCTGCAACAGCCGGCGCTGGCGGCGCTTCCGACGCAGGTGCGGCGCAAGCGGCCGCGGCAATGGCCGCCATGGCCAGCGTTCCGCAAGCCGCTGCTGCTCCGGCGTCGGGCGCGACGCAAAGCGCCGACGCATCGCAAGCGGGCAAGGCTTTGTATCAGCAGGTCTGCCAGGCATGTCACGCGGCCGGCGTGCTCAACGCACCGAAGTTCGGCGACAAGGAAGCATGGGCGCCGCGTCTGAAAGAGCCGATGGACACGGTCTACAACTATGCACTGCACGGCAAGGGCGCGATGCCGCCCAAAGGCGGCTCGAACGCGTCGGATGCGGACGTGAAAGCTGCCGTGGATTACATGGTCAGCGCCGTGAAATAACGCGCGCGCTCAGCTTGCGCAAAGATAGTGGCGGCGCTTGCCGCCCACACGAATCCCTGTGCCGCCGTCATGCGGGCAGGGATTTTTGATAACCCTCGGCGCACCCAACGCCAACGGGGTTTTGCAAACTCGCGCGCCCCGCCCACACCGCTCACGGCTTCTGCAACAGCGCTTTCAAACTCGCGAGCCGGTCTTTCGGCGACATTGGCGCTTCTTCCGCCGTAGGAGGCGGCGCATCGTCCAGCAGCATTTCAGGGATAAACCGCGACGGCTCGCACACCACCGTTTCCCGCGCGCGCTTTCTCTTCTTGCACCAGTTCAGATGCAGGCTGCGCTGCGCACGCGTAATCGCCACGTACATGAGGCGGCGCTCTTCCTCGATGCGCGCGTCGTCGACAGGTTCGTCGTCCGCGCCGCCGCGATGCGGCATGATGCCTTCCTCGACGCCCACCAGAAACACATGCGGATACTCGAGGCCCTTCGACGCGTGCACGGTCGAAAGCCTGACGGCGTCGGGATCTTCTTCGCGGCCCTCCAGCATGGACATCAGCGCAACCGTCTGAATCAGACCGAGCAGGTTCTTGCCCGTATCGGCAAGACCGTCCGCCGTGTCATAACCGGTGGCCTCGCCGTCGCCGCCGCCCGTCGCGTCTTCCGGCTCCGCCTTGGTACCCTTGCGCTTGAGCCATTCGATGAACTCCAGCACGTTCTGCCACTTCGCCTGCGCCTGACGTTCGTCGAATGCGTCGTACAGGTACGCTTCGTAGTGAATCGCGTCCATCAGCTCGTCGAGTAGCGTGCCCGCCGCATCTTTTTCGGCGCGCTCGGTCAGGCGCTGCATGAAGTCGCAAAACACGCGCATCGGTTCGATCTGCCGTGGCGACAGGCGCGCCTCGATGCCGCCCATATACACGGCCTCGAATAGCGACACCTTCGCCTGCCCCGCGAACGAGCCGAGCGCCTCGAGCGTCGTATTGCCGACGCCGCGGCGCGGCGTGGTGATCGCGCGAATGAACGCGGGATCGTCGTTGGCGTTAGCAATCAGACGCAGATACGCGCAGATGTCCTTGATCTCGGCCTTGTCGAAGAACGATTGTCCGCCGGACAGCACGTACGGAATCCGCTCGCGGCGCAACACCTGCTCGAAAATGCGCGCCTGGAAATTGCCGCGATAAAGAATCGCGTAATCGCGGAAGTTCGCGCGCCGCTCGAATTTATGCGCGGACAGCCGGAACACCACGGACTCGGCTTCGTGCTCTTCGTCGTTGCAGGCAGTCACGGTGATCGAATCGCCCATGCCGTGCTCGGACCACAGCTTCTTTTCGAACAGCTTTGGATTATTGGCAATCACGTTGTTCGCGGCCGTGAGAATGCGCACCGTCGAACGATAGTTCTGCTCGAGCTTGATCACGTGCAGCTTCGGAAAATCCTTGCCGAGCTGCGCGAGATTTTCGAGCGTCGCGCCGCGCCAGCCGTAGATGGCCTGGTCGTCGTCGCCCACCGCCGTGAATGCCGCACGCGGCCCGGCCAGCAGTTTGAGCAACTCGTACTGGCACGCGTTGGTGTCCTGATACTCGTCGATCAGCAGATAACGCAACTTGTTTTGCCAGCGCTCGCGCACCTGTTCGTTCTTCGCGAAGAGCTCCGCGGGCAGACGGATCAGATCGTCGAAATCCACCGCCTGGTATGCGTGCAGCGTCGCCACATAGTTGCGATAGACGATCGCGGCCTGGTGCTCGTCCTCGTTCGCGGCAATCGCAATGGCCTCTTCGGGCATGATGAGCCCGTTTTTCCACAGCGAAATGATCGACTGGATCTTGCGGATAAAGCCCTTGTCGGTCGAGCCGACCTGCTCCTGGATCATGCCGAAGCAGTCGTCGGAATCCATGATCGAGAACTGCGGCTTCAGGCCGACGTGCTCCGCTTCCTGCCGCAGAATCTGCACGCCGAGCGAGTGGAACGTGCAGACCGTCAACTGATTGACGGGCACCTTGCGGCCTTCCTTGCCGGGCGTGGTGAGGGTCTTGCCTTCCAGCAGCTTGCCCACGCGCTCTCGCATTTCGGCCGCGGCCTTGTTGGTGAACGTAACAGCCGCGATGTGGCGCGGCTCGAAGCCTTTCGCCTCGATCAGATGCGCGATTTTCTGCGTAATGACGCGCGTCTTGCCGCTGCCTGCGCCGGCGAGCACGAGACACGGCCCGTCGAGATAACGGACCGCTTCACTTTGAGCGGGATTCAGGCCTGCGGACATCTTGTGTGGATGGGTGTTGCGGTTGAAATGCGGCTGCGAAGACGCTGCGGCACGCGCCGTTTTGCGCGAGAGGAGCGATGCTATCACGGATGAAAACCGCGCATGAATTCGCGCCGTCGAGTCGGGCGGACCGCTTTCGGACCGCTTCCGGACCGCTGCCGGACCGCTTCGTCACCGGCCGGCTGGCGCCGCAAAAGCGCCTGAGCGCCCCTCTCGCGCAATCGCTATTCGCGCCATGCCACAATGACGGCGTAGCGCGCCGCCGCCGCGGTGGCAAAGCGGCGCGCCGTTTTTGCAGGAAGACACGCATGTCCGCATCGCTGAAAATTGGATTGATGGGTTACGGGTTCGCAGGCGCGACCTTTCATGCGCCGGTAATCGAGCACTGCGGCCGCGCGAGAGTCGCGGCCATCGCCACGGGCCGCCCGGAAGCCGCGCTCGCCGACTATCCGCACGCGAAGGTCGTCGCCGACCTCGACGCGCTGCTTGCGCTCGACGAAATCGACTGCGTGGTGATCGCCACGCCCAACGACACCCACTTCGACCTCGCGCGCCGCACGCTGGAAGCGGGCAAGCACGTGGTGGTCGACAAGCCGGTCACATTGAGCGCCGCCGACGCGCACACGCTTGCCAACATTGCACTGGCGCGCGGCAAGCTGTTCGTGCCGTTTCACAACCGTCGCTGGGACGGCGACTTTCTGACCGTGCGCGACCTGCTCGCAAGCGGCGAGTTGGGGCGGATCACGCACTATGAGTCGCATTTCGACCGCTTCCGGCCCGAAGTGCGCCAGCGTTGGCGCGAGGAAGCGTCGCGCGGCGGCGGCCTGCTGTTCGACCTCGGCCCGCATCTGATCGACCAGGCGCTCGCGCTGTTCGGGGCGCCGCAGACCGTGGCCGCAACTGTGCGCACGCATCGCGACCAGGCAAGCGCACCCGACTACGTGCACATCCAGCTTGGCTACGGCGAATTCGAAGTGGTGCTGCATGCGAGCGCGCTGACCGCAATCGTCGCGCCGCGCTTCGTCATTCACGGCACGCGTGGCAGTTACGTCAAGTACGGACTCGACACCCAGGAAGACCAGTTGAAAGCGGGCCTGCGTCCGGGCGACGAAGGTTTCGCCGCGGGCAATGCGGCAGGCACGCTGCGCGTACTCGACGGCGGCCGCGAAGTGGAACGCGAACTGCCCACCCGCAACGGCGAATATGTGAACTTCTACATTGCCCTTGCCGACACGATTCAACATGGCGCGAAGTTCCCGGTGACGTCGCAGGACGCCGTCGACGTGATGACCGTCATCGAACTCGCGGCACGCAGCTCGGACGAAGGCTTGCGCCTGCCGTTCCAGCGTATCCGCTAAATGCGGCATGGCGGGCGCCTGTCGCGGAACCTCGCGGCGGCCCCGCCAGGCGCAAGCTGACAAGCCCGAAAGCAATATAACGTTACAAAGTCGCGAGCTTCCAAAGTCAGCGCGATCCAGCAGTGATCCGTTGGTACGCGTGTAGCACCGCACAACGAAAACGACAACCAAAGCGACAACGACTTCACGGAGAGTCCATGCCACGTACCATCCGCGCGCTCGCCGCCTGCGCGTTGCTTAGTTCGCTCGCCGCCTGCGCGCTTGCGCCTCAGCCCGAGCCGGCACCGCGTCCGAGCCCTCAGCAGATTGCCGACAAACGCCTGCGCCAGGTCGACGGCCGCATCGACAATCTGAGCCGCCGTATCGACAGGCGCGTGAGCCTCGGCTATTACCCGCCCCCGCAGGGCGGCGATCTGCATCACCGGCTCGATGTAATCCGTCGCGAAGCGCACGACATGGCCGCCAACCACGGCGGCGGCCTGTCCGCCGACGAACAGCGCGTGCTCAACGAGGAATTGGACGGCGCGGCGCGCGCAATCGGGGAATGACGACGCAGGGCCAGACGTCGCCGGATCAGACCTTTATTTGACAAGCCCCCGGGCCTCGCGTAAATTCGCCGCACGCGTCGGGAGAGCGCGCTGGCCGCTGAAATTCGCAGGCCGCGCCGCCGAAGGGGCACACCCGCAAACTCTCAGGCAAAAGGACCGAACGCGTCGAAGAACTCCGCCAAAGTATCAGTCACGCAGCACCTGGCAACACCTAGGCGCCGTTTTTCGCACTCTGGAGAGCGGCAGTAGCCGTCTGCACCGCATGCACCGCATACGGCGCGCAGACCCGGCAAGCTGCCCACCGAAGGGGCGCGCGTTCAACCGCGGCGAGTCATCGCCACGGCAGCGCAATCTCTCAGGTATCGAGGACAGAGGGGCCATGCAGCACCACGCTCGCAGCCACAAGGCGCGAGGCGCGGCGCCGCATGGCCTTTTTTGTTTCGCGAGACGCCCGAGGCCCCATGACCGAACTCAAACACACCCCGCTCAACGCCACCCATCGTGCGCTCAATGCCCGCATGGTCGATTTCGGCGGCTGGGACATGCCCGTCAACTACGGCTCGCAAATCGACGAACACCGCGCGGTGCGCACCGACGCGGGCATGTTCGACGTCTCGCACATGTGCGTCGTCGACTTCACCGGCGAGCGCGTGCGTGCCTTCTTCGAATACGCGCTGGCCAACAACGTCGCCAAGCTGCAAACGCCGGGCCGCGCGCTGTACTCGTGCCTGCTGAATCCGGAAGGCGGCGTGATCGATGATCTGATCGTCTATTACTTCGGCGAGCAGCATTTCCGCGTGGTGGTGAACGCCGGCACCGCCGACAAAGACATCGCGTGGTTCAATCAGTTGAACGAAGGCGGCTTCGGCCTGACCATCACGCCGCGCCGCGATCTCGCGATTGTCGCCGTGCAGGGGCCGAACGCGCGTGAGAAGTTCTGGCAAACGGTGCCCGCCACGCGCGCCGCCACCGAGGCGCTCAAGCCGTTCAACGCGGCGCGCGTCGAAGGCACCCCGTTCGGCGAACTGACCGTCGCCCGCACCGGTTACACCGGCGAAGACGGCTTTGAGATCATCGTGCCGGCAGATCACGTGGTCGCGCTGTGGAATGCGTTGCAAGCGCAAGGCGTGCGCCCGGCCGGACTTGGCGCGCGCGACACGCTGCGCCTCGAGGCCGGCATGAACCTGTACGGCCAGGACATGGACGACAACATCTCGCCGCTCGACGCCGGTCTCGCGTGGACCGTCGACCTGGCTTCGCCGCGCGAATTCGTCGGCAAGAGCAGGCTGGAAGTCGACGGCTCCAAGGCTGCCTTCGTCGGCCTGATCTTGCGCAAGGAAAACGGCAAGGCCGCGGGCGTGCTGCGCGCGCATCAGAAGGTCGTCACGCCGCACGGCGAAGGCGAAATCACCAGCGGCACTTTCTCCCCCACGATGCAGGAATCCATCGCCTTCGCGCGCGTGCCGAAGGGCGTGCAGCCGGGCGATACCGTCCACGTGCAGATTCGCGACAAGTCCGTTCCTGCAAGCGTGGTAAAACTGCCGTTCGTGCGCAACGGGAAAGTGCTCGCGGCGGTTTGAGCCGCTGCGGGCAATACCACGCACGTCCCTTTATTAGCCATTACCGAATCACACCGCATAGGAGCATCCGATGAGCATCCCGGCCGATCTGAAATACACCGAATCGCACGAGTGGGTCCGCACCGAAGCGGACGGCACGCTGACGGTCGGCATTACCGACCACGCGCAGGAAGCGCTCGGCGACATCGTCTTCTTCGAAGTCCAGCAACTGGGCAAAACCGTGACGGCCGGCGACACGGTCGCTGTGATCGAGTCGGTCAAAGCCGCTTCGGACATTTACGCGCCGGTCTCGGGCGAAGTCATCGAGGCGAACAGCGCCGTCGCAGACTCGCCGGATTCGGTCAACAGCACCCCGTACGAAAGCTGGCTCTTCAAGATCAAGCCGGCTGCCGGCGCCACGCAAGATCGCCTGATCGACGCCGACGCGTACACGAAGTCCATCGGCGCCTGAGCGATCTGTCGCTGAGTCTTATCTCGTCTAACCGTCAGGTGCGGCGCGCCCTTCGCACAAGGACAGCCGCACCGCCAGGAACACCATGAAGCTCGAACACCCGGATCGTCTGATGAACCGCACTCCTCTCTCGCTTGCCGCGCTCGAAGTGCATGACGCCTTCGCCGAACGGCACATCGGCCCGGATTCGGCCGACCAGCAGGCCATGCTCGAAGCACTCGGCTTCGCGTCGCGCGCCGCGTTGATCGACGCCGTCATTCCGCAGACGATCCGCCGCACCGAGCCGCTGCCGCTCGGTCCCTTCGCGCAGCCAAAGAGCGAAGCGGAAGCGCTCGCCGCATTGCGCGAACTCGCGGACAAGAATCAGGTGTTCCGCTCCTACATCGGCCAAGGCTATTACAACGCGCACACGCCGACGGTGATTCTGCGTAACGTGCTCGAAAATCCGGCGTGGTACACGGCCTACACGCCGTATCAGCCGGAAATCTCGCAAGGCCGACTGGAAGCGCTGCTGAACTTCCAGCAGATGGTGGTGGATCTGACGGGCCTCGCCATTTCGAACGCCTCGCTGCTCGACGAGGCGACCGCCGCGGCCGAAGCCATGACGCTGCTGCAGCGCGTCGGCAAGCCGAAGTCGAACGTGTTCTACGTGGCCGACGACGTGCTGCCGCAAACCATAGAAGTGGTGAAAACGCGCGCCACGCCGGTCGGCATTGAAGTGAAAGTGGGCCCGGCAGACGAAGCCGCGAACGCCAACGCGTTCGGCGTGCTGCTGCAGTATCCGGGCGTGAACGGCGACGTGCGCGACTACCGCGCGCTCACCGAAGCGATCCACACAGCCGGCGGCCACGTGGTAGTCGCCGCCGACCTGCTCGCGCTGACCGTGCTCACGCCGCCCGGCGAATGGGGCGCGGACGTGGCCGTGGGCAATACCCAGCGCTTTGGCGTGCCGGTCGGTTTCGGCGGCCCGCATGCGGCTTACCTCGCGGTGCGCGACGAATTCAAGCGTCAGATGCCGGGCCGTCTGGTCGGCGTGACGGTCGACGCGCAAGGCAACCCCGCGCTGCGTCTCGCGCTGCAAACGCGCGAACAGCATATCCGTCGCGAGAAGGCCACGTCGAACGTGTGTACGGCGCAGGCGCTGCTTGCCATCATGGCCAGCATGTACGCGGTCTATCACGGCCCGCGCGGACTGAAGACCATTGCGCTGCGCGTGAACCGCATCGCCGCTTTGCTCGCGCAGGGCGCAAGGCAGCTCGGCTACCCGCTCGTCAACGAAACGTTCTTCGACACGCTCACGTTCGAAAGCGGCGCGCGCACCGAAGCGCTGCACGACGCGGCCAAAGCGAAGCGCATCAATCTGCGCCGTGTGAGCGCTACGCGAGTCGGCGTGTCGATCGACGAAACCACCACACGCGGCGATCTCGCCGATCTGCTCGCGGTGTTCGCGCAAGCCGCCGGCGCGAGCGAAGTGCCGCAAGTCGATGCACTCGACGCAGCCTTGACCGCTTCGAACGCCGCCTCGGTGCCTCAATCGCTCGAACGCACGAGCGCGTATCTCACGCACCACGTGTTCAACCGTCACCACTCCGAAACGGAAATGCTGCGCTATTTGCGCAGCCTCTCCGACAAGGACCTCGCACTCGACCGTTCGATGATTCCGCTCGGCTCCTGCACGATGAAGCTGAACGCGACTTCGGAAATGCTGCCGGTCACCTGGCCGGAATTCGGCCAGATTCATCCGTTCGCGCCGGCTGAGCAAACCGTTGGCTATCGGGAAATGATCGATCAGCTCGAAGCGATGCTGGTCGCCGCTACCGGCTATGCAGCCGTGTCCTTGCAGCCGAACGCCGGCTCGCAAGGCGAGTACGCGGGCCTGTTGATCATCCACGCGTATCACGCGTCGCGCGGCGAAGCGCATCGCAACGTGTGCCTGATTCCCGCGTCGGCGCACGGCACCAATCCGGCGTCGGCGCAAATGGCCGGCATGCAGGTTGTCGTGGTGGCCTGCGACGCGCAGGGCAACGTCGACATTGAAGACCTGAAGAAGAAGGCCGATCAGCACGCGGACAAACTCGCGGCAATCATGATCACGTATCCGTCCACGCACGGCGTGTTCGAGGCGAACGTGCGCGAAATCTGCGAGATCGTGCATGCGCGCGGCGGCCAGGTGTATGTGGACGGCGCGAACATGAACGCCATGGTCGGCTTGACGGCGCCGGGCCAGTTCGGCGGCGACGTCTCGCACCTGAACCTGCACAAGACCTTCTGCATTCCGCACGGCGGCGGCGGACCGGGCGTCGGCCCGGTCGCGGTCGGCGCGCATCTCGCGCAGTTCCTGCCCAACCAGATTTCGTCGGGCTATGAACGCGCGCCGAACGGCATCGGCGCGGTGTCCGGCGCACCGTACGGCTCGGCGTCGATCCTGCCGATTTCGTGGATGTACATCGCGATGATGGGCGCCAGGAACCTCACGGCCGCGACCGAAACGGCGATCCTCAATGCAAACTACGTAGCGAAGAAACTGGCGCCGCATTACCCGGTGCTGTACTCCGGCCCCGGCGGCCTCGTTGCGCACGAATGCATTCTGGACCTGCGTCCCATCAAGGAAACAAGCGGCATTACCGTCGACGACGTCGCCAAGCGCCTCGCCGACTACGGCTTCCACGCGCCGACCATGAGCTTCCCGGTGCCCGGCACGCTGATGGTCGAGCCGACCGAATCGGAATCGAAGGAAGAACTCGACCGTTTCATCGAAGCCATGATCGCGATCCGCCAGGAAATTCGCGACGTGGAAGAAGGTCGCGCGGACCGCGAGGACAACCCGCTGAAGCACGCGCCGCACACCGCGGCAGTCGTGATCGCCGACGAGTGGAAACATGCGTATGCACGCGAAACCGCGGCGTATCCGCTGCCCACGTTGATCGCGAAGAAGTACTGGCCGCCGGTCGGCCGCGCGGACAACGCGTATGGCGATCGCAATCTGTTCTGCTCCTGCGTGCCGGTCGCCGACTACGAGTAAGCGCTGGCTTTGCCGCGCATCGTCCGTACTGCTGCGAGGCGGGCGCTGCGCGGTTCTGTCGCTTCACGCCGCAAACGGCTAACATCTCACACCGAATCAGCCCAACGAGGAGTTCCGCATGGTGCGAAAGGTGCGATTGATGCAAGGCCCGGCCGAAGCAACGCGAATCCGTAGGCAGCGGCAGGCTTGTGCATGGCTCATTGCCGGCGCTATGGCCTGGCTGCCGCTGCGGCACGCGCAGGCCGCCATGAATTTCTGTGCGGCCCCCGCGTGGCAAACCAGCGAGCGCACGAACGCCGATCCGGGCGTGAAGGCTTTGGTGAGCAATGTGCAGGCGCATCTGAACGACCCGCCCCATGCGCAGGCCAAACTGCATACGGAAGGCACGCTGCCGCACGAAGGCATTTACGATCAGAGCGTGGAAGCGGAGAAGGACCTCGCGCTGCTGCGCGACGCCGCGCTCGCCTGGCGCGCCACCAGCGACGACCGCTATCTGAAGCTCGTCGACCGCTTGCTTTACGCGTGGGTCACGACCTATCAGCCGAGCTTCAATCCCATCGACGAAACGCATTTCGAAGGCTTGATCCTCGCGTACGACATGACCGCGAGCGCGCTGCCCGTGAAAACGCGCAATGCGTCAATGGCGTTTCTGACGAAACTCGCCAACGGCTATATCGGGCAGATCGACGAGCAGCCACGCCCGCTCAAAGGCAATTACCGCAACAACTGGCAAAGCCACCGCATCAAACTGATCGCAATGGCCGCGTTCACGCTCGATAACCGCAAGATGATCAACGCGGCGCAGCGTCTCTTTGTCGAGCATATCGGCGACAACATCGAGCCGGACGGCTCGACTATCGATTTCGCCGAACGCGACGCGCTGCACTACGTCACGTACGATCTGCAGCCGCTCGTCACGGCCGCGCTCGCGGCGCGTCGTCACAACCGCAACTGGCTGCCAGAGAAAGGGGCGAACGGCGCGTCGCTGCAAGCCGCGCTCAACTGGCTCGCACCCTATGCGTCCGGCAACAAGACGCATGAGGAATTCGTGCATTCGAGCGTGGCATTCGACGCAAAACGCCGTGAAGCCGGCTTACCCGGCTATTCCGGTCAGTGGGATCCGAAGAACGCGGCGGAACTCTTTCATCTCGCGGCGCGCCTCGACGGGCGCTACACGCCAATCGCGCTGCAACTCGCAGCAACGCCGCCCGCATGGCTTGCCGTGTGTTTGCCCATGACGGCGCGCTAAACCAACATCATCAGCAGGAGCAGTAAATGGCAGTCAGTGTGTTCGATCTCTTCAAAATCGGCATTGGTCCGTCAAGCTCGCATACGGTCGGGCCGATGCGCGCGGCGCTGATGTTCGCGCAAGGGCTCGAACGCGACGGGCTGCTGGCGAATACCGCGTCCGTCAAGGTGGATCTGTATGGCTCGCTCGGCGCGACGGGCAAGGGCCACGGCACCGACCGCGGCGTGATGCTCGGCCTGATGGGCGACGCACCCGACACCGTGAACCCCGACACGATCGGCGAGCGCCTTGAAGCGGTGCGCAGCACGCGCAAGCTGGCCTTGCTCGGCACGCATGAGGTGCCGTTCGCGCAGAAAGAACACATTGCGTTCTATCGCCAGGCGCTGCCCGAACACCCGAACGGCCTGAAGCTGCGTGCTTTCGACGCGCAAGGCGAGACGTTGCGCGAGTCGACGTATCTATCCGTGGGCGGCGGCTTCGTGGTGACGGCCGGCGCGCCTAATACCAGGGTGCTCGCGGCCGTGGATCAATTGCCGCATTCTTTTCGCAGCGGCAACGAGTTGCTCGCGCTGTGCGAATCCACCGGCAAAAGCATCGCGCAATTGATGTGGGACAACGAACGCGCGTGGCACACGGAAGAGGAAACACGCGCGGGCCTGCTGAAAATCTGGGACGTGATGCAGTCGTGCGTGGCGCGCGGTTGCGGCATCAATAATCCGGACGCGGACGGCAACTTGCCCGGCCCGTTCCAGGTCAAGCGCCGCGCGCCGCAGTTGTACCGCGCGCTGTCGGGCCACCCGGAACTCGCGCTACGTGATCCGCTTTCCATGGTCGACTGGATCAATCTGTACGCCATTGCCGTCAATGAGGAAAACGCCGCGGGCGGGCGCGTCGTCACCGCGCCGACCAACGGCGCGGCCGGCATCATTCCGGCCGTGCTGCATTACTACACGCGCTTCATGCCCGGCGCGAACGAGCAGGGCGTGATCGACTTCCTGATGACGGCGGCAGCCATCGGCATTCTGTACAAGCTGAACGCCTCGATTTCCGGCGCGGAAGTGGGGTGTCAGGGCGAGGTGGGCGTCGCGTGCTCCATGGCCGCGGGCGCGCTCGCGGCGGTAATGGGCGGCACGCCGAGGCAGGTCGAAAACGCAGCGGAGATCGGCATGGAGCACAACCTCGGGCTCACCTGCGATCCGGTTGGCGGCATGGTGCAGATTCCCTGCATCGAGCGTAATGCGATGGCGTCGGTGAAGGCGGTCAACGCGGCGCGCATGGCATTGCGCGGCGACGGCAGCCATTACGTATCGCTCGATTCCGTGATCAAGACGATGCGCGAAACCGGCGCGGATATGAAGACGAAGTACAAGGAGACGTCGCGCGGCGGCCTGGCGGTCAATATCGTCGAATGCTGACCGGTGTTTGCGCCGTGTTTGTCCGGGGTTTGTCCGGGGTTCGTCCGGCTAAACCGGACATCTATCGGACCACGTGCAGCAACAGGCAAACGCGGGCCCTCGGGCCCGCGTTTTTGTTTGCTCATCGCAACCACCAGCACCTTGCGCGAACTCACATTGCATTGCGCTGCGCCGTGACACTGCGCGCGCTGTCGGCGTAAGCTGTCGGGGCGCCGGTCAGCAGGCATGCTATCGAGCCGGCTATTCATTGCTCTCACCGCACTCATGCACTCATAGCCTGGAGGCTCCATCGCGATGTCGCTGCCGAATGCTCCCGTTTCCGAATCCGCTGTCGCCCAAACGACTGGCGCACGCCTCGTCGTAGATGCTTTGCTCACGCACGGTGTCGAGCGTGTTTTCTGCGTGCCCGGCGAAAGCTTTCTCGCGGTGCTCGATTCGCTGCACGATGAAACCGGACGCATTCAGACAATCGTCTGCCGTCATGAAGCGGCGGCCGCCAACATGGCAGAAGCGGTCGGCAAACTGACCGGCCGCCCGGGCGTGGCGCTCGTCACGCGCGGCCCCGGCGCGACGCATGCGTCCATCGGCGTGCACACCGCGTTCCAGGACTCCACGCCGATGATTCTGCTGATCGGCCAGTGCGCGCGCGAGCATCTCGACCGCGAAGCGTTTCAGGAGATCGACTACCGGCGCATGTTCGGGCAGATGGCAAAGTGGGTGGCGCAAATCGACGATGCGAAGCGCATTCCCGAGTATCTGAGCCACGCGTTTCATACCGCGACTTCGGGGCGGCCCGGGCCCGTGGTGCTTTCCTTGCCTGAAGACGTGCTGAGCGATGCTTGCGCCGCCGTGCCGGGCGCGCCCGCTTATCAACGCGTGGCGGCCTCGCCCTCGGCCGCGCAGATCGACCGGCTGCGTGAGCTGCTCGAACGCGCGCAGCGGCCCATGGTGATCGCGGGCGGCAGCGGCTGGACGGCCGCCGCGTGTGCGGACCTGCAACGCTTCGTCGAAAACTGGCAATTGCCGATCGGCCTCGCATTCCGCTTCCAGGACACTTTGGATAACGAGCACCCGAATTATGCGGGCGATGTCGGCCTCGGCATCAATCCGGCGCTGGCGCAGCGTATTCGCGACGCCGACCTGTTGCTCGCGCTGGGACCGCGTCTGGGCGAGGCCACGACGAACGGCTACACGCTGCTCGACATTCCGAAGACGAAGCAGACGCTCGTTCACGTGCATCAGGGCGCGGAGGAACTGGGGCGTGTGTATGCCGCCGATCTGCCGATCGTCTCCGGCATGCCGGAACTCGCGGCGGCGCTTGCGGGCTTGCAACCTTCAGCAGGTCCGCTCGCATGGGCCGGCGCGGCGCAAGAAGCGCATGGCGCGTATCTCGAATGGCGCAAGCCTCGGCCCATTCCCGGCAACGTGCAAATGGGCGAAGTCATCCAACAGTTGCGCGCGCATCTACCCGACGACGCGATCCTCACCAACGGCGCCGGCAACTACGCGACGTGGCTGCATCGGCACTTTTCGTATCGCCAGTACCGCTCGCAACTTGCGCCGACGAGCGGTGCGATGGGTTACGGCGTGCCCGCAGCGATTGCCGCGAAGTCGCTGTATCCGCAGCGTGCGGTGGTCGCTCTGGCCGGCGACGGCTGCTTCATGATGGCCGCGCAGGAACTTGCCACCGCGATGCAATACGATCTGCACGTGCTTTTCATCGTCGTGAATAACAGTCAGTTCGGCACGATCCGCATGCACCAAGAACGGCATTATCCGCATCGCGTGCATGGCACCGGGCTCACCAATCCGGACTTCGCAGCGTTCGCTCGCTCGTTCGGCGCGCATGGTGAGCTTGTCGAGCGCACTGAAGATTTTCTGCCGGCGCTGCAGCGTTCACTGCAAGCAGAGCGCGCCGCGGTGATCGAGATCCGCATGCCGCAAGAGGCGAGCACGCCGGGCGCGACGCTGGAACAGATTCGCGAGCAAGGGAGAAAGTTGCGCGGAGAGTAGTCGGCCTCACTCGCCAGCACCGGCCCATATGCGTACCGCGGCGCCGCACGCCAGCACGACTACTGCAATGAGATCTATCCAGACGACGCGACGCAAGTACGCATTGACCGGGCCGCCGAGCCATGCGAGGCACAGAAAAGCGCAGACGCTCACGAAAGCGCCGACGAACGCGAGCGGCTGCAACTCAGCATTGAAGGCGGCGTGAAAGACAAACAAGCCAAGCAGCCCAAACAACACCGCGCGATGCCGCATGAGAACTGACAGATTCGGCTCGCCAACCTCGATTCCATAGAGGCTGGCAAGCCGGCGCACGCCCAGCACGCCCGAGAGCGGCAAAAGATGGATTACGGCGGCGAACATCAGCGACGCCGAAACAACTAGCTTCATATAGTCCTCGTCGAATGACTCAGCAGAGCGTGCGGCGGCGAACCGCGTGGATTTCCATACGCGGTGCTCGCCCGATTGCCTAGTTTGCGGCCGCGACTGCCGCCGACGGGCCGCTCGCGCCGGCCTCCAGCCATGCCGCGAGCAGCGGGCGCGCGGCCTTGCGGCTGATGGGATGGAACGCAAGACAGCGACTAATTGCCAATTGCGTCATAAGCTCGCGGTCACGAACGAAGGCAAGGCCGCCTGCGAGCTCCGCTGCCTGCATCGCGCATCGCTCGATAATGCGTTGCACGCCGAAGCGGATCATCAGCACCCGTGCAAGCAGGCTTTCGTTAGGCTCACACGTCTGCATCAGATGAACCGCGCCGTCCAGCGCCGCCTGCGCCGACTCCAGCTCACCGCCAAGCAGCACGCGCTCGGTCTCGTCAACGCCCGTATCAGCCACAACGCGCTCTGCCATGCCGCTCACCGCGCCGAGGTAACTGGCCGATGCAACGATCTCGAACCAGCACAGACCCAACACCTCGGCGGACGCCACGACTTGCGCGGTCTCGTTGTCGCCTTCGGCTGCAAGCAGCACCTGATCCGCTGAGACCCTGACCTTGTCGAAGCGCAGCTCGTGGTTATCAGCGGCGGCGAGCAGCGGCACGCTCCAGAATGGCCGCTGCGTGACGCCCGGCTCGCCAGCGGGAAGAACCGCAAGGCCGGTCCGTTTGCCGCCGTCCGGCGTCTTCACCGCCACCCCCACCGTGATGATGTCCATGCAGCCCGACATCGTACAGGGCTTCTTGCTGCCGTCGATCAGGAAGTCAGCACCGTCTGGCGTCATGTAGACCGTGGAGTCGAGGATGCCAGCTCCGCGCCGTCCTTCAGCGAAAGCGGACGCGACAAGCAGGTCGTCATGCGCGACGTCGCGCAACATTCTCTCGCAGCATGGCACATAGGCCGCAAGTGCGTTACAGAAACTCACCGTGAAATTGTGCATGGTCAGCATGAGCGCCATGGACGGCGCGCGTGCCGCCACGGCGCGCTGCATGCGAATGCCGTCATATGGCGAGATCGCCGCACCGCCTAGCGACGATGGCACCCACAGGCGCGGCAACCGGTACCTTCGGATAAGAGCTCTGATAGCCGCAGGTTCTTTGCCTTCCATGACGAGCAGGCCTTGCTCAGCGAGTTCGCCATCCAATCCTGGCGCGTACTGTTCGAGCACGGCGCGGGAATCTTGCAGAAGCATGAGTTTTCCTTTTCTAGTAGGTGATTCGGCTCGAACGGCGCAGCCATCCGAGGTAAAGAGGCAACAACCGTGCGAGCAGGCGGCGCGGAACGCGAGGCGCACGCGGACAACACCACGGAACCTCGGGCATGGGGCTGAGCCCGGCCAGCGTGCGAGCGAGATCCCGCCCGGCCGACATGGCCAGCGCAATGCCGTGCCCGTTCCACGCTCCGACATGCCAATGGCGGCAGTCCAGGTCGAGCGGCGCGACAATTGGCCAGTCGTTGAGCGTGCATCCGAGTAAGCCATGCCAGCGGGCGTCGAACGGTACCGAGCGAAGAGACGGGAAAAACATCGCTAACTGTTCGCTGAGTTCTTCTGTGCAGCGCGCGGCTAGGGGCGGAGCAATAGCGTTATTGCCAGCGAACCGGTAACTACCCCCAATCAGCAGACGTCCGTCAGCGAGAGGACGCATGAAATTGAAGAGAGGACGCGCATCGAAAATACCTTGCCCATCGGTCCAGCCAATCGAAGCGCGCTCCGCCTCCGAGAGCGGCCGCGTGCGCGCGCCGAACGCAGCGACCGGTATGACGTTGAGCCGCAGCAGACCCAGCTTGCCGATGCCGCTGTCCACCGCCAGGACGACGCGCGACGCCCGAACCGCGCCGCGAGCTGTCACGAGTGCGCTGATGCTGCGCTCGATGCGGATAACGCAAGTGTTTTCGTGAATGCGAACGCCGAGTGCGAGCGCAGCTCGCTTCAGGCCGATGCACAGTCGCGCGGGATTAAGCGTGCTCGCCGGAAACACGAGCGCGTTGCGAATGCGGTGGGCATCCGGTAGCGACGCGCGCACTGCATCAGCCGAAAGCAACGGCAGGTCGAAGCCCAGTGAAGAGAAAATCTGCGCGCGCTTCTCAAGCTGCAATGCGTCGGTGTCCCGCAACGCGACCTGCCACTGGCCCGCGTGGTGCATCTCACAGTCGATGGCGAATTCCGCCACGACCTGCCGCACCAGCTCAACTGCATCGAGCGAATATTGATGCGCCGCTCTTGCGAACTCAGCTCCGAGCGATCTCACCTGCGTTTCTATCGGCGGGCCGATTCGCGGCGCGCACTGGCCCGAATTCAAGCCGCTCTGCCCATATCCGATGCGACCCGCTTCGAGCACTAGTACATCGAGCCGCGGCGCAAGCAGCTTGAGATGCAAGGCCGTGGACAGTCCCGCGAGACCTCCGCCGACGATCGCAACGTCGCAAGCTGTGTCGCCGGGCGCAGCGGCAGTGAGCTCGTCGATTGGACTGTCGAGCCACACGCTTGTATGAGCACCCTGAACGGCTGGCGGAACGACACGCGCCATCAGATGGCCCTCGTCAGACGCAGGAATTGCCACAATCCCCCGAGCGTGCCGCCTCGCTCGAACGCCACGTACTCAGGCTGAACCAGGTCCGGTGCCCACTTGAGTTTGTATTGCAGTTGCGCCTGCGCGGGGTAGATAAAGCTGCCGTGCTGAGCCAGTTGCTGGAAGGCCCACGCCGTCATTCGGCTGAATGCTGGCAACTCATGCGCGGGATTCAGCGACGTCAGCGGCGTAAAACCAAAGTTCAGCATGCGGGCGCCTTCGGCGATAAAGCGCTCGACGGCCGTTACGTTGATCAGTTCCATCACCCCGCTCGGGGCGTCGGGCTTGCGACGGCTGAGGTCGTGCATCCAGCCCGCGTGCTGACCGAAGCTCGCGGTATAGAGCACATATGCAACCGGTGTGTCGTTCAGCATGGCCACCAATATCCGCTTGCAGGACCGGTCGAAGTCTGCAGGAGCACCTACCTCGCCTATCAGGAACGCCAGCTCTTTCGCGCCTTTTTCGCCGATCCATTCGCGGTCGATAGTTGCGATGGCGTCCCACATAGGGGCCGTGGCCGACAGGTCGGCACCGAGTTCGAGCACGCGCACGCCGCTGCGGCGGGCGCGGGAAATCTTGTTGCGGAGCTTGATGAACGGCGTGCCCGAAAGCTTGAATTGCTCGAGCGTCACGCTATACGAAGCGCCGATCTGATTAACGCTGAACCCGCGGCTCACAAACAGCTCCGCGTCGCCGCGCAGCAACTGCACCGCGACAACTTTGCGGCGCTCACGGCACGCCCATTGCAAAAACCGATCGAGCAATGCGGCGCGCTTGTCGGGTGCCGCGGTAATCCCCGCGACCATCACCACGTGCGCCCGCCCCGCGAACCGATAGGCGATCATGCCGCCGATATCCGGCACTTGAAATCGTAAGGTGTGCCGGTTCAATGCCAGAAGTGCGGATGGATGATCAGCGTATGCCCGCAGCGTGTTCAACGCTCCTGCAGGCGTGGTAGCCACTGACGTGGTCACACAAAGCTCAGGCTGCATCTGCGCCTCCTCTCTCGTGCGCGACACTTTGTGCATAGCTTGTCTTGAATGCCGCGAAGTCCGGATGCAACGCAGGCTCGAAACTCAGCCCGAACGGCTTCAGGAAATTGCCAAATATCGCCCGGTCGCCGCACAGGTGAATGGGAATGGCCAGCAGGGCCCATTCGGGCTCGACAAACCAGGCCCACGCCGCTGCGACGAAAATCCCTGATAAAGCGCTGTGCGCAACGTTGTACAGAACATAAAAACGACGCGCGATTCTTCTTCCATACTGACGCCGGTGTGCGACGGCGCCTGGCAGATAACCGATCAAATCGATATATAGAAACAGGAACGCGAACGCCCACCAGCGAATCTGTGTCCAGTGCGCGACGAGCAACCCGACGCATATGGTGAGCGCGGCCAGGTACTCGAGGCGGATCAGTCTGTACGTAACCGGCGTCTCAAAGAGGTTGTGGTGATCCATCGGTTCCTCGTCAGGCCGTCTGCTGCACTAGCGCCGCTAACTTGTGATGTGCCGCGATCACCAACTGCGTCAGCAGACTCTGCGAGTTTGCATCCACGTACCGTACGAACGACGCCTGCATGGAGGGCCTTGCGAGCATCCGCAGATACCACGCGCGGACGTTCGGCACTTCCTCAAAAGTCATCATGTCACTCAGTCCCACGTGTTCGGCGCGCATGACATAGGGCAGGGCCGCAAAGTCAGCAAGACTGCATGTGGGGCCGGCGAGCCATGCGTGTGCGTCGCCGAGTTGCGCCTCCATGCGCCTGAAGAACGCGCGATACTGGCCAACACAGTGCTTCAGATCCGGTGCGTCGAGACCATGCTCGAGCACGCTCGTGCGCCAGGCACGAACCTTCGAATCGGGGATCGCCTCCAGCAAAGCGCTCACGACCTCATGTGGCTGCTCGAGCAGCAAAGGCCGCGCGAGCACGGCATACGTCACCACACCTGACGCATGATGCAATTCGCGCTCTATCCACTGATTCCATTGGCGCGCCACATAGCGATCCGGTGCGGCGGCAGGCATTAGCGGATGCTGTGCAAAAGCCTCGTCGAGGTACTCGCAGATGAACCACGAGTCAGTCAGCACGCGTCCGTCGTGCTCGAGGACGGGAACCTCGGCGCGGGCGTTGAGTTGGAGAAAGTCCGCCGAAAGATGCTCCCCCGCAAGGAGATCGATGAGTCTGTCGTTCCATTCCAGCTGCTTTTCGGCAAGCGCGAGCCGGACCTTTTGTGAAGCAACTGAAAACGGCGAGTGATGAAGTGTCAGCACGGTGTATCTCTCCGAAATTACCAGACGAGTGGAAGGAGGCGTTTTACGCGGCGGCTATAGCTGAGGTACTCGTCGCCGAAGGTCTGCAGCATCAGTTGTTCTTCGTACCCGATGCGCCTCACGAATGCGACCAGCAGAAGGAAGCCAGCCAGCGCCGCGGCAAGCGGGGCGTGCATGCCAAGAAGAATTCCGACGTAGAGGAACCACGCTCCGGTGTAGCCCGGATGACGCATCAGACGATAAGGTCCGCTCGATACGACCTGCTGTCCGCTCTGGACCCGAACGTGCCAGGTGAAAAACCGTCCCAAGGCCGCCACAGCCCATCCGCGCAGCAACGCCCCGGCAATCGCGACGCCAAACGCGCCAACCGCGAACGCGTCCCATGACATGCTCTCGGGGTAGCGCAGTGTCAAAGACTCGACCATGCCCGCGAGCAGGGTTAGGTAGACCGTCCACACGAGCTGCTTCGCCGTGCCTCGATCTTCGGGCGGCGCATCATGATCGAGTGGGCTATACGCTGGCTGCGTCAGCGAGGCGAGCATGCCTGCCAGGGCGACCGCCCAGAGTTTCGACGAGAGAAGCGCCTGCGGCTGAAGCAGCAAGGCCGGCAGCGCGAAGATCAACGCGACGGCGGCGAGACCGGTGAGAAACTTGCGGATCATGTCGGGCTCCTCTTACGCTGTAGCCGGCAGCGTTTGCAGTCCACGGAATACCACCGTGCCCGGCAGCCAGCGCGGCTCCTCGATATCTGGCTGGAGGTTTGGCAGATGCTCAAAAATGGCTCGAAGAGCTACCTCGGCCTCTACTTGCCCCAGGTGCGCACCGAGGCAGAAATGTGGGCCGCCGCCAAAAGAGAGCGGGTGGTTGCTCGTGCGTGTGACGTCGAAGCGCTCAGCGTCTGGCCACGCCGCTGCGTCGCGGTTGGCCGACGCGAGAATGCAAAGGATCGTCTCGCCGGATTGGATGGACGCCCCGGCGACCTCGACGTCTTCGCGAGCCTGCCGGGGCGTCATCTGAACGGCAGAGTCGTAGCGCACCATCTCGCTTACGGCGCGAGGCAGCAGCGTCAGGTCGTTCCGGAGCGCATGCAGTTGCTCAGGGTTGCGGTAGAGCGCGAGAAGACCGTTGCCAATTGTGTTCACCGTGGTTTCCTGGCCGCCCACGAACATCATCCGCAGGTTGTCCACGGCCTCGGCTCGTGTGATCAAACCGGCGGTTTCGGCCGCGGCAAGTTGAGAGGTGAGGTCATCGCCCGGGTGCTGTCGGCGCAGTTCGAGCAGCCATTCAAAATATTGGCGAGCCTCGTTGACTGCTTCGTTCTGCTCGAACATCTCAAGCGGGCTCAAGGGCGCAGGCTCCAAGGCGCGCGAACCGTTGGCCTTGCGCTGGCAGAACTTCTGCCAGTCTTCTTTCGGAACGCCGATCATGTGACAGATCACTGCACTAGGAAGCGGAAAGGCGAGATCGAGCATCACGTCGAAGGTGGGTTTCTTACGTGCCGCTTCGATGAGCTCGTACATGACCGACAACATGAACGGACGCATCGCCTCGATCCGTCGAGGCAAAAAGGACCGCGCCACGACTTCGCGCAGGCGCAGATGATCGCGGCCGTCTTTCATCACCATCATGTTGCGCGCGGACGAATACACCGGCTGGTCAACGATGCCCGCGCCGAGACGGTGTGCGAGATTTTCGAAGTAGAAATAGCCGCGGCCGAAACGGGCGTCCTTCAGCATGAACGCTACCTCGGCATACCTGCTCGCTATCCATACGCCGTGTGGCGACCGGTACATCGGCGCGTGCTCGCGCAGTTGCGCATAGACGCGGTAGGGATCGCGCACATGAGCGGGATGGGGGACGAGCGGGTCGAACGCCGGCGCGAAGGCAGCCGGTTGCATCAGGGACATAGACATCAAAACCTCCTTTTGAAGCGACGCTTCAGGCGGCGACTGTGGCCGTGGTATGGGTCGGGCCAGCGGCGTTTTCGCCTGTAAATGCCGCGTTAATCCATTGCGACACCACTTGCAGACGGCCCTCCAGAAACTGCTGACGGCAAGGCCGGCGCGACAGCTTGCCGCTCGTCGTTTTTGGAATGCTTCCATTAGCGATCAGCACAACCGCATAGGGTTGGATGCCGTGATGCGTATAGATCGCGCCGCGCATGCAGGAGATGATCTCGTCGGCGCGCAGTTCGTCGCGGCGGCCCACCTCCTGCACGAACACCAGTTGTTCGTCGTTGCGGACGCCGACGCTAAACGCGATTCCACAGCCTGGACGGACCGCATCGTGGCACTCGTCGACGGTATGTTCGATGTCGTGCGGATAATGATTGACGCCGCGAATGATGATCAAGTCCTTGAGCCGCCCGCTCACGTACAGTTGTCCTTCGTCCATGAACCCCAGGTCGCCGGTACGCAGATAGGCTTCGGAACGACCGGCAAGGCGTGTGTTGAACGCAGCGGCTGTCTCTTCTTCGCGTTGCCAGTAGCCAGCCGTCACCGACGCGCCCGCCACCCATATCTCGCCGACGCGACCCGCGGGAAGCTCCTGCCTGCTCTCCACCGCGACAATCCGCACGTCGAGGTCTATAGCCGTCTGGCCGCAACTCACGAATTCGCTTGCGGGCACGCCGGCACCCGATGGTTCACAGGCAATCGCGCGTCCTTCGTTTGCATAGGCAACGCTATCCACCCATTTGGTGCGAGGCGCTTCGTCGCGCCGCTTGCCGGTGACAAAAAGGGTGGTCTCGGCCATGCCGTAACACGGATAGAAAGCATGCCGGTTGAATCCGCATTGACCGAAGCGCGCAGCGAAACGTGTCAGCGTGTCGGCTCGCACGGGCTCCGCGCCCGAATAAGCGAGCTGCCAACAAGAGAGGTCGAACTCGTGCAAAGCCTCGTCCGGCACCTTGTCGATACACAACTCGTACGCGAAGTTCGGCGCGCCGCTCACGGTGCAACGCCGCTTCGAAAGTTCTCTGAACCAACGCTCGGGACGCCGCAGGAACGCCGCAGGCGCCATGAAACTGACCGTCACGCCGGCGCAGAAGGAACCCAGCAGCGCGCCAATGAGCCCCATGTCGTGATAAGGCGGCAGCCACGTCAGGTGATGATCGCCGGGCCTGAACTGGAGATGCAGCGCGATCAGATAAACGTTATGGAGCAGGTTACGGTGCGTGAGCACGACGCCCTTCGGCGTGCCGGTGGAGCCAGACGTGTACTGCAGAATGGCAATATGTTCGCGAGATACAAACGGATCGCACCATTCGCCTTCGAGGTGATCGAGCGCGCCGTCGGATGCAAGCCAACGCAGCGTAGGCAGCGCATTCACCGCTTCGCCGCATTGCGTGAGGGTTGCCGCAGTGGTCAGTGCGGCAGTTGCACCGCAATCCGCGGCAACCGAGCACAAACGGTCACGCAGACGCGGATTGAGCGGTGGATAGGAGGGCACCGCAATCATGCCTGCATAGAGGCAACCAAACAGCGCGCACAGGTAATCAAGCCCCGCCGGGTAGAGCAACAGCACGCGGTCGCCGATCTTGCCGGTCATTTGAAGCAGTGCGGCGATGCGACGGGCCCTCGCGTCGAGTTGCGCGTAGGTGATTCCACGGTCCTGCGGTTCGGCAAACGAGAAGTCGACGAAGGTGAACGGCGTGGCTGACGGTGCGATATGTGCATAGTCACGAGCCACATCCACGAGACTCGAACTTTTGTAGGGGCTTGCTGGAACCAATAGTTCGAGTGGGGCGAGTTGAATACTCATAAAGAATCCACGGAAATCAGGGCGGTGGGCAGGAAGGCTCAGGCGAGCTCGACTATGCTGTCGAATGCTGGCTCGCGCGTGCACTGCATGTATCGTTGCAATACGGAATCGGCGAGCGGGCGGCCAAAACTCTGTAGACCTGCGAGCGAGAAACCATGCTTCCTGGCCAGCTCCTGTTGGCGCGCGATCTCCACGATGCTCAAGGTGCTGCCGATACTTACGTTCTCGAACCGTCCTTCGAGTGCAAGCAATATCGTCTCTGCCATGCAGGCGTAGGAAGTACCTGGAGCTATCCCATAAGGACCAATTCGCGGTGCACCTGGCAGAGCGATGATCCCGCCGTCGATGACGAGAATGTCGTCACGACCTTCCGCGATCGATGCAGGAATTGAGCGAGGTCTCGATATGTCGCAAACAACTGCACCCGAACTGAGTGCATCGGCGGGAACGACTTCGCCCGGAAAACTGGTCGCAGCAAGCACCACATTCGCGCCACGCAACGACGAGATATCTGCGCTCAGCACGAGCACGCCGTCTGCCTCCATCTGTGCGATGACCGAGTCAGCGTTCGCAGGGCGAGAGCCCCTCACTGCGTTGACGATGTGTGCGGCGACGGAGCCGTCATGAGCGGCGCCGAACGGCGCGGCGAGGGCGTCCTCGATAATCATCCGGGCAGTGCCCAAAAGGCGCTCGCGGCCGATTGCCCTCGTATGAGCCGGATTGCCGATGAGAATAATCCGTTGCGCGCGCCGCGAAAGCAAAACTGCCATACACGCGCCGATCGCACCAGCTGCGCCGACGACCGCAGCCGTGCGGGTATCCCAGCGTTGTCCGATACGCACGATGACATCGTCTAGCGCCTCGATGCCAGCGGCAACGGTGTAGGAGTTGCCCGATGTCAACGGCACCTCCGAGTTGAGCAACTGGGCGCCCCCTCCGCTCACGACAGACGTGTAGGCACCGAGCCCGACAATCTGTGCACCCCGCGCGTGAGCGAGCGCGACGGCCTGTTGCAGCGCCACGACTGCATCGCGTTGCGAGAGTCGCCTCAGTTGAGCGGCGGTGTGGCTGATCATGATGAAGTCACCACGCGCATGCGCTCCGGTAGCGGAGCGGATATCGACAGTGGAGCCGACTACCGGATCGACCATGCCGTCCATGCTTTGCTCGAACTCGGCGAGCTCCTCTGCATCGAGCCCTCGCAGGCTGATGTCATAGTCTGCGTAGCTTTGGGCGTCGAGCGGATGGAGCAGAAATGCGAAGCGATGCGTGTCCGGAGGCACCGACACGTGCGGCGAGGTTTTGACCGCTGCGGTGGAAGTACGCTCCAGCGCCGCGTTTACTGTCTCGACGGCTTGCGTTGACGGAGCTTCGCGCCGCAGCAGCGCGCGATAGAAAAGTCCGGTGTCGCGTGTCGACAGGACGCGAAGCGTTCGATCGAGCGCCTCGACGGCCATGTCGCACTGCTCTCGCGTAACAGTGAGCGGCGGCTGCACCCGCAACACGTCACCACGGTTGAGCGTCGGCGCGAAGCGGATTCGCTCGACGTTAAGCAGATAGCTGGCGACAAACTGTGCGAGCTCGCCTTCCTGCGCCGCGATGCCAAGGAAGTTCTCCGGCCAGCCGCTGCGGTCGGAACTGAAGCGAATACCGAGCATCAGGCCGCGGCCGCGAATTTCCTCTATTAGAAGCGGATAGCGCTCACGCAGCGCTTCAAGCCCTTGCTTCAGATAGGCGCCCTGTTCGCGGATCTGTTGCAATAGCTCGCCCTGGTTGCGCGCGAGGCGTTCTATCGTGGCAAGGCCTACACGTGCGGCTAAAGCATTCCCGGCAAAGGTCGATGAGTGCTTCAATGCAAATTTTTCGCGGTACACCGCCTCGCTGCATAGCACGGCGCCGACGGGCACCAGGCCGCCGCCTAGCGCTTTGGAAAGCAGAAGAATGTCCGGACGCACGCCTTCATAGTCGCAGGCGAACATAGCGCCGGTTCGTCCCAGCCCCGTCTGCACCTCGTCGACAATCAATACAACGCCGTGCCGTCGGCATATTGCTTCGACCTGCGCGAGGTAACCTTTAGGTGGAACGCAAACGCCGCCCTCCCCCTGGATTGGCTCGACAATGAAAGCTGCGTACTGCTGCGCAAGCGCTGTGAGGTGCTCGTCGAGCCTGGCTGCGTCACCGTATTCGATGTGATCGAAGCCGGCGAGGGGCAAGCCGAAGTGCGTCTGATAATCAGGCTTGCCGGTTGCCGATAAAGCCCCGAACGTCTTGCCATGAAACGCGTTGTGCGTGGCGAGGATGCGCAGGCGACCGGTCGCGAGTCGTGCCATCTTCAGCGCCGCTTCGACGCATTCGGCGCCGCTGTTGGTGAACGTCACATACCGGAGGCCGGCTGGCGCCAGTTCTATCAAGCGCGCTGCAAGACGCCCTGCAGCCGGCAACAGTGAGGGCTGCGCAAAGACCGGCTCGCCGTCGTCGTGCAGAGCTTTCACGGCCTGCCATATCTCGTCCGGATGATGGCCGAACGGCACGGCTCCGTATTGCGCCAGAAAGTCGAGGTACTGCACGCCGTCCTCATCGTAAAGAAAAGGCCCATGCGCACGAACGAAAGAGCGGTCGATCTTCAGTTGCTGAAGCTTTCCGGCAAGCCAGGGGTTAACAAACGATTGATATAGACTTGCTTCGGCGACATCGCCTTGCCGATGCTCGCGCATGGTTGCGAGCGCATCGACGAGATCGTCTGAGGTGGAAATAAGCGTCAACAGATCTGCAGGAATAGAAACAGCGAACCGGCGTTCCAACGCGCAAATGAGATCCACGCCAGTGAGAGAGTCAATTCCGAGATCGGCCAGACTTGTGTTCGCACCGTCCCATTGGCTCTGAAAATTTGAACGGGTGTATTCCATCAGCCATGCAGTGACTTCTCTTGTGTTTGTATTCGACATTCAGGCCGCCCTTTTTTATATGGTCGGAACGCGCCCGGCGCACAAGTGCGCGGCGCCTTCATCCCTTCAGGAACTCGATTTTTTTGCGTAGTCGTACTAAGTTTTTTCTGCGCTGTGACTGTGAATCGAAGGGCCAGCATAACCGCAGTGGCCACTAGGAATACATCAGACGGCTTGACGAAGATCAGCCAATTGAGAACTCTGCAAGACTTGATGCAGGAAATGGAATGAACGGAGATGAATGCGCGGGATTCAACAGAAACAAAAAAACCCCGCAAGCTCATGCGCTCACGGGGTTTTCCAGCAACTTGCCACGACCCGCCGCTCCATTCTGACGCGGCGAGGCGTTACTTCAGATTTCGGAGACTTACTTGCCGCCCACGCTTTGCAGCGTCGTCCACTTGCCGTCGACAACCTTGTACAGCGTGATGCCGCCGTTCTTCAGGTCGCCCTTGGCGTCGTACGAGAGGTTCGACGACGTCACAGCCGGCATCGACGTCTTCGCGAGTTCCGGCAGGTATTTCGCCGGATCGGTCGAGTTCGCCTTCTTCATTGCTGCGAACATCGCCATTGCGCCGTCGTAAGCGTACGGCGAGTACGTTTGCACGTCCTCGTTAAACCGCTTCTTGTACTTCGCAACGTAGTCCTTGCCGCCCGGCATTTCTTCCAGCGGCAGGCCGGCGAGTGAAGCCACCGTGCCGTTCGCTGCGTCGCCTGCAATCTTGATGAAGGTCGGCGTGTGAACCATTTCGCCGCCCATCAGCGGCGCCTTGATGCCAAGCGCCTTCATCTGCTTGGCCATCGGCGCTGCTTGCGAATCCGCGCCGCCGTAGTAGATCAGATCCGGATTGACCGACTTCACCTTGGTCAGAATCGACTTGAAGTCCACAGCCTTGTCGTTCGTGAATTCACGATCGACGATCGTGCCGCCCGCCGCCTTCGCTGCCTTTTCGAACTGGTCGGCGAGACCCTGGCCGTATGCCGTGCGGTCGTCGATGATCACGATCTTCTTCACGCCCAGCGTCTTGACCGCGAACGCGCCGGCAACCGAACCTTGCTGCGTGTCGGACGTCATCATGCGGAACGTGGTCTTGAAACCTTGTTGCGTGTATTCCGGCGCCGTCGCCATTGCGATTTCGGGAATGCCCGCGTTCGCGTAAATGCGCGATGCCGGAATGGTCGTGCCCGAGTTGAAGTGGCCGAGCATGCCCTTGATGCCGTCGTCCACGAGCTTCTGCGCGACGGTCGTGCCGGTGCGCGGGTCAGCCTGGTCGTCGGCCGAGTCGAGCACGAAGCGAACCGGCTTGCCGCCGATCACCGGCTTCGTCGCGTTCATTTCTTCCACTGCGAGCGTGATGCCGTTCTGGAAGTCCTTGCCGTAGTGAGCCTGTGCGCCCGTCATCGGACCGGCAAAACCGATCTTCACGTCTTCCGTGGATTGAGCGTTGGCCGTCCCCGCCAGCGACATCGCCGCAACCAATGCTGCGCCTGCCAGCTGTTTCATCTTGTGTTGCATATCTTCTCCTTGGTACCAGGTGTGGATGGAGCGGCTTTCGGGATCGCCGTTACCGCTTCCGTTTTAATGACTGCTTCAACCGTCGAGGTTCGCTCAACCGATCGTCATCAAATTCGCATTACCGCCGGCAGCTGCCGTGTTCACGCTGACCGAGCGCTCGGTCAACAGACGCTCGAGCGCATAGTCTTCGTCGCCGTTTTCGAGCGCACGCGAAGCGGCGCCTTGTACCGACACGATGGGACCGGGACGCTTTGCCACTTCCTTCACGAGCGTCAGCAGTTCGTCGCTATCGCCTTCGAACAGCACGGCGTCGAACGGTGTGTCGGCGCTCTTGCGCACGCTTGCATAAGACTTGAGCGACGCCGGCAACTGCGCAACCAATTGTTCACCAGCAGCGCCCTCGAACAACGCGCGATTTCCCGTAGCCAGCACGGCGGCCAGTTGCAGCCGCGCACCGCTTGCCGTTGACGCGATGCACAGCACCGTGCCGCGCGCGCCGAGCGTGTAAGTGTTGCGCTCGCCGGTCGGTCCGGACAGCACCGCGGTCGCGCCGGCCGGCATGTGCGACAGGTAGCCGTCGCAGCGCGCCGCAAGTTGCGGCTCACGCTCGGCGATCAGCCAGTCGCGCAGCGCGGTCAGCGCGGCGGACGGATTGTCGCCCTTTTCCGCCGCTTGCGGTACATCGGCGACGAGCGCCTGCGCAAGCGACTTCGGCAAACCGGCCGGACGGGTGGACAGCAGGCGCTGCAAATACAGCGCGCCGCCGGCTTTCGGACCCGTGCCCGACAGTCCTTCCCCACCGAACGGCTGCACGCCGACCACTGCGCCGATCACATTACGGTTCACGTAGATGTTGCCGACATGTGCGCGGCTGATCACGTGAGCGATGGTTTCGTCGATTCGCGTATGAATGCCGAGCGTCAGGCCATAGCCGGTTGCGCGAATCTGTTCGAGCAACGTGTCGAGCTGGCTGCGGCGATAGCGCACCACATGAAGCACCGGGCCGAACACTTCGCGCTTCAATTCGTCGATGCTGTCGAGCTCAATCAGCGTGGGCGGCACGAACGTGCCTTGTGCGCAGCTTTCCGGCAGCGGCAACTGCTCGACCTTGCGGCCTTTCTCGCGCATCGCGGCAATGTGCGCGTCGATGCCGCGCTTCGCTTCCACGTCGATCACCGGGCCCACGTCCGTCGACAGGCGATCCGGGTTGCCGACGCTCAGTTCGCGCATGGCGCCCGTCAGCATTTCGAGCGTGCGGTCGGCGACGTCGTCCTGCAGGCAGAGAACGCGCAACGCCGAACAGCGTTGACCGGCCGAATCGAACGATGACTGCAGCACGTCGGCCACGACCTGTTCGGCGAGCGCCGACGAGTCGACGATCATCGCATTCTGGCCGCCCGTTTCGGCGATCAGCGGAATCGGCTTGCCTTCCGGATCGAGACGGCCCGAAAGCGTCTTGTTGATGAGCCGCGCCACTTCCGTCGAACCGGTAAACATCACGGCGCGCGTGCGTGCGTCGGCAACCAGCGCCGCACCTACCGTCTCGCCGTCGCCCGGCAGCAGTTGCACCGCGCCGGCCGGCACACCGGCCTCGCGCAGAATGCGCACAGCTTGCGCGGCGATCAGCGGCGTCTGTTCGGCCGGCTTCGCGAGCACGGTGTTGCCGGCCGCGAGCGCAGCCGCCACCTGGCCCATGAAGATGGCAAGCGGGAAGTTCCACGGGCTGATGCACACCACCGGCCCGAGCGGACGATGCGTGTCGTTCGAAAACTCGCTGCGAATCTGCGTCGAGTAATAGCGCAGGAAGTCGATGGCTTCGCGGATCTCCGACACCGCGTTGGCGAGCGACTTGCCCGCTTCGCGCACGACGAGGCCCATCAGCGTATGCATTTGCGCTTCGAGCAGATCGGCGGCGCGCGCGAGGCAATCGGCACGCGCTTCGACCGGCGTGGCCTGCCAGATCGGCGCGGCGGCGACCGCGTGTGTCAGGGCGGCGCTCACGTGTTCGGCGCTCGCTTCCACCACGGTACCGACGAGGTCGCGATGATCCGCCGGATTGCGCACGTCGCGGGCATTGCCCAACGCGATCTGATCGTCGGCGAGCATCGGCGCGGCGCGCCACGGATGATTCGCGCTTGCCAGCAGTGCCGACGACAGCGATGCCAGACGATGCTCGTTCGACAGATCGAGGCCCATCGAATTGAGACGCTCGGCACCATACAGATTGCGCGGCAGCGGAATCTTCGCGTGCGGCGCGCCAAGCGGCATGATCTTCGACGCTTCTTCCACCGGATCGGCGATCAGGTCCTGGATCGCGACGTTTTCATCGGCAATGCGGTTCACGAACGAGGTGTTCGCGCCGTTTTCCAGCAGACGGCGCACAAGGTAGGCAAGCAGCGTTTCGTGCGTGCCTACCGGTGCATACACCCGGCACGGACGGTTCAGCTTTCCGGCCGAGACGGGGCCCGTGACTTCCTCGTACAGCGGCTCGCCCATGCCGTGCAGGCACTGGAACTCGTACTGGCCGGGATAGTAGTTGTTGCCCGCGAGGTGATAGATCGCCGACAGGGTGTGCGCGTTGTGCGTGGCGAATTGCGGATACACCGCGTCAGGCGCGCCGAGCAGTTTCTTCGCGCACGCGAGATACGAGACGTCCGTGTAGACCTTGCGCGTGTAGACCGGGTAGCCTTCCAGTCCGTCCACTTGCGCGCGCTTGATCTCGGTGTCCCAATACGCGCCCTTCACGAGGCGCACCATGATGCGGTGACGGCTGCGGCGCGCCAGATCGACGATGTAGTCGATCACGAACGGGCAACGCTTCTGATAAGCCTGCACCACGAAGCCGATGCCGTTCCAGCCGGCCAGTTCCGGATCGAAGCACAGCGCCTCGAGCAGATCCAGCGACAGTTCGAGGCGGTCGGCTTCTTCAGCGTCGATATTCAGGCCGATGTCATAGCGGCGTGCGAGGATCGCGAGCGAACGTACACGCGGCAGCAGCTCGCTCATCGTGCGCTCCTGCTGCGAGCGCGAGTAGCGCGGGTGCAGCGCCGAGAGCTTGATCGAGATGCCCGGACCTTCGTAGATGCCGCGGCCGCCGGCCGCCTTGCCGATCGCGTGGATCGCCTGCTCGTATGAGGCGTAGTAGCGCTGCGCGTCGGCTTCGGTCGTGGCCGCTTCGCCGAGCATGTCGTACGAGTAGCGGAAACCGCGTGCTTCGTATTTGCGGCTGTTGGCGAGCGCTTCGGAAATGTTCTCACCGGTGACGAACTGCTCGCCCATCAGGCGCATCGCCATGTCCACGCCCTTGCGGATCAGCGGCTCGCCGCCCTTGCCGATCAGGCGCGTGAGCGCCGACGAAAGGTTCGTCTCGCTGTTGGTGGTGACCAGCTTTCCGGTAATCATCAAGCCCCACGTAGCGGCGTTGACGAACAGCGACGGCGCCTGGCCGACGTGCGACTTCCAGTCGCCCTTGCTGATCTTGTCGCGAATCAGCGCGTCGCGCGTGGCGCGGTCGGGGATGCGCAGCAAAGCCTCGGCGAGGCACATCAGCGCGACGCCTTCCTGGCTCGACAGCGAGAATTCGTGAATCAGACCTTCGACGCCGCCGCCGCGGCTCTTGCCGCGCAGCGTCTCGACGAGCTTGCCGGCAAGCGCCTGCACATCGCCTGCGAGTTTCGCCGGCAGACGCGCCTGACCGAGCAGAAACGGCACACACTCCGGCTCGGGCCGCCGGTAGGCCGCCGTGATCGCCGCGCGCAGCACCGACTGCGGTTGCACGTTCTGCGCAAAGTCGAGGAACGGATGAGCCGCGCTGTCCTCGTCGTGTTCGACGGCCGCGCCGTCTGCCATATCGGCCGAACCCACCGCGCCCGACAACTCCGGCGGCAATTGGCCCTGCTCGATCTTTTCGAGGTACGCGAAAATCGCCTGCTTGATGAGCCAGTGCGGAGTGCGTTCGAGGCGAGTAGCGGCATCTCTCAGCCGGGAACGCAGGAGGTCGTCGACCTTGACGCCAAGGGTGGTGCTAGCCATGTTTCCTTCTTCGGAGACCAGACGCAATGCTGGTGAAAGACTAAAAGTTGGCGAATCGTACCCTTCTCAATAAAAAGGTGCAACCGCCGCACAGGATTGGTTGCACCCCGGCGTAACCCTTGCCTGGCGGGGGTTTGCGGCAAATACCGGCAGCGCCGTCGACGGCGGTAAGGATCGGTATTTTCCCTGGCGCGATTTCTTTTGCGTCGAGCCCTTATCAAAGCGGATGGCGCGCCGTTATAGAAGTCATGGCGGGCACAGCTTCACGGCGCGCACAACAACAGGTACGGGGTTGAGGACAGAAATGGAAAAGTGGCTCGTTGTGTTGGGCATTTGGGCGATGTGCGCAAGTTGCGCCGTGCTGTTCATCCGCGGCGCGACCGGCAGGTCGGACAAACGCGAAGCGGCCGAAGCGCGTGAATCGGCGGGTCAGGCGCAGGCCGCGCTGCACGAGTAGACGAACCGGCATGGAAGTGAGCACGGCGGCGAGCCGCCGGGCCGTGCCAGCTCTGCGCGAGCTGGCGCGCGGGTTCTGGCGGCCATTGCCGTCAGTGACGCGAAGAAGCAAATACTGTGAGATCCATCATGCTTTGTTCCAGCGACTACAGGTCTTCCGCGCGCTACCGGCAACTCGCGGCGCGTGGTACGCATGCTTCCTCGCGCGCATCGGCTGTACTGGCGAGGCGCACCGCAGCGCCCGTCGCGGTTCCCGCTGCGAGTTATTCGAATTCGGTGCGGGCCCGCGCTCGTACCGCGCGCAGTCGCTGCCGGTACTGACGCATGCCGCGCCGCCGCGCACGGGGCGGCGCTCAGATGTCGAGCGGATCGACTTCGAGGCTCCAGCGCAATACGCCCTTCAAGTTGCGCAGCAACGGCTGCCACGCGCGCAGCGTGGCCTGCAACGCGGCACGCGACGCGCTCTCCACCAGTAATTGCGCGCGGTGCACATGCATCACCTTGACGATGGTGAGCGGCACCGCATCGTAGACGGTCACGCGTTCGGCAGCGGCAATGCCCGCGAGCCCCGCCGCGGCCTGCTGTAAAAAGGCGAGCGCCGCTTCGAGCGTGCGGCCCTCGGCGCGCAACAATGCCTGATAGACGAACGGCGGCAAATGCGCGTCGCGTCGCTCGGCCAGCGTCGAATTGGCGAAACCCACGTAATCGTGACGCCCCAGCGCGTGATAAAGCGCATGACGCGGGTAGCGCGTCTGCACCAGCACCTCGCCGGGCAAGCCGGCACGGCCAGCCCGCCCGCTTACCTGCATGAGTTGCGCAAAGAGGCGTTCGCTCGCGCGGAAGTCGTGGGAAAAGAGCGCGGTGTCCGCATTCAGCACGCCGACTAGCGACACGCGTTGAAAGTCATGACCCTTCGCGATCATCTGCGTGCCGACGAGAATGTCGACTTCGCCCGCGTGCACGTCGGAGAAAAGCGCCTGAGCGCTGCCTTTGCGCCGCGTGCTGTCCGCGTCGATGCGCAGCACGCGCGCTCCCGGCACCGCGCTCGCGAGGGTTTCCTCGACGCGTTGCGTGCCTCGGCCCATCGGCGCGATATCCACATTGCCGCAGTCCGGACACGAGCGCGGAATGCGCGACTCCCAGCCGCAGTGATGGCAGCGCAACGCGCGCTCGGGCTTGTGCAGCACGACATAGGCGCTGCAACGCGGACAACCGGCGACCCAGCCGCAGGCGTCGCACGCGAGCTGCGGCGCGTAGCCGCGCCGGTTCAGAAACACCAGGCTCTGCTCGCCGCGCGCGAGCCGCGCTTTCAGCGCCGCGATCAGCGGGCCCGACAGTCCTTCCACCGACGCGCGTCCACGGCGACGTTCCTCCTCAAGATCGATCAGGCGCACGGTGGGCAGCGCCGCGTCCGCGACGGCGCGGCGCGACAACGTGAGCCGCCGGTAGCGCCCCTGCTCCGCCTGCCACCAGCTTTCCAGCGACGGCGTGGCCGAGCCGAGCACGACCGGCAAGCCGAGCTGCTTCGCACGATAGATCGCCAGATCGCGCGCCGAATAGCGCAAGCCTTCCTGCTGCTTGTAAGCGGGATCGTGCTCCTCGTCGACCACGATGACCGCAAGCCGCGGCAGCGACGCGAGCACCGCGAGGCGCGTGCCGAGCACGATCCGCGCGCGGCCCGCGTGCGCCGCAAACCAGTTGCGCGCCCGCTCGCCTTCGGCAAGGCCGCTGTGCAGCGTGACGATGGCGCTATCGGCCAGCGCCGCGAAGCGGGCGCGGAACGCCGCCTCGAATTGCGGCGTCAGGTTGATTTCGGGCACCAGCAAGAGCGCCTGCGCGTGTGCGTCGGCGGCGAGAATCTCGGCGAGCGCGCGCAGATAGACTTCCGTCTTGCCGCTGCCGGTCACGCCGTGCAGCAGGAAGGGCGCGAAACCGCGCGCGTCGCGAATCGCTTCGACGGCAACGGACTGTTCGCCGGTGAGCGTGGGCAGCGCTTGGGGTGCTCGCGGCGGCGTAGTCGTGGACGATGCTGCGGGCAGCGCCGTGGCGGCATCGACTAGATCGAGCGCCACCCAGCCCTCCGCCTGCCATGCAGCGAGCGTCGCGATGGCCTTCGGGTGCAGCGCCCGGGCGTCTGCGGCAGGGAGAAAGTCCGCGCCGGCCAACGCCTGCGCGAGATTGCGCAACGCCGTCGCGCGGGCCGGCAAGACGTCGGGCAGAGCGGCCCGACCTTGCGGCGTCAGGCTATAGCGTTCCTCGGGAGCCAGCAGGCGCTGCCAGCGTGAAGCGTCGCGCAGTGCCTGCGGCAGCGCCGGCAGCGCCACTTCGCCCAGGCCGCGTTGATAGTAATCCGCGGCGAACGCAGCAAGCGCCAGCCATTCGGCCGATAGCGGAGGACACGCGGTGCACACTGCGTTGACTGAGCGCAGGCGATCGGCGGGAACCTCGCTGTGAGTAGTCACTTCGCACACGAGCCCCACCACGTCGCGCCGGCCGAACGGCACGCTGACCAGCGTGCCGGGGACGGCAGGTTGCGACGCTCCCCAGCGGTAGTCGAATAGAGTCGGCAGTGGGTGGTCCAGCGCGACGCGAACGAACAGTTCCGTCATTCGGCGGCGTGATTTTCCGCAGCGGCGAGCCGCGTCATGGGGCCGCATTCGGCGCCGAGGTTCGCGGGATGGTAAGCCGCCTGGCCGAAGTTAAAGTAAAACTTCAAATTCGGCGCTAAGTTTTGGATTCCGCTGAACAATTGGTTTCGCCCCCGCGCGCCTGTGGATAACTTTGTTGAGAACTTCGCCCGAACGGCCCGAAAACCGCGTCGCAGCGGCCTTCTGTGGGGTTCCGCACACTTCCCGCCGAAGCCGTCAAAGCCTTGCCAGACAAGGCGGAGATCATGCGCGCCAGCACTTTGCAAGGGTCGGGACACGACTAAACGTTCTACCGCGCCGCAACGTGATGAATGTGTATAAGTCAAGTCTTGACAACTGCAAGAGTGCCTGTGGACGGCCCGCGTACCGCGAATTTTCCTTAGTCCCGGAGCCCAGCGCATTGCAATGCAGCAAAAAAGCGGTAGAACTTACGGCATTAGCCCGGCGTATGAGCGCCGCTGCGAATGGCGCGGCTGTGACGATGCACTTCGTCCACGAGTTCTGCGACGTTTTCCGGAGGCGTGAACTGCGAAATGCCGTGACCGAGGTTGAAGACATGTCCCGGATGATTCCCGAAGCTGTCCAGCACCGCGCGGGCTTCCATGCGGACCGACGCCGGCGGCGCAAACAGCACGGAAGGGTCGATATTGCCCTGCAGAGCGACCTTGCCGCCCACGAGTTCGCGCGCCTTACGCAGGTTGACCGTCCAGTCGAGACCTACGGCATCGACGCCCGTGTCGGCGATTTCGTCCAGCCAGAGCCCGCCGCCCTTCGTGAACGCGATGACCGGCACCTTTTCGCCGTCGCGCTCGCGTGTCAACTGATTCACGACACGCTGGATGTAGTGCAGCGAGAAGCGTTGATACGCGCCGTCCGCCAGCGCTCCGCCCCACGTGTCGAAGATCATCACGGCCTGCGCGCCGGCTTCGATCTGCGCGTTCAGATAAGCCGCGACCGCATTCGCATTGATTTCGAGAATGCGATGCATGAGATCCGGGCGCGCATACAGCATCGACTTGACGATGCGAAAGTCCGCGGAGCCGCCGCCTTCCACCATGTAGCAGGCCAAGGTCCATGGGCTGCCCGAAAAGCCGATGAGCGGCACGCGCTGCCGACCCTGCGCGTCCGTTAGCGCGCGGCGGATCTCACGCACCGCGTCGGTCACGTAGCGCAAGGTGGCGTCGATGTCCGGCACCGCGAGGCGCGCCACGTCGTCTTCCGTGCGGACGGGGCGCGCGAATGTCGGCCCTTCGCCGGCGACGAACTCAAGGCCGAGGCCCATTGCGTCCGGCACCGTGAGAATGTCGGAAAACAGAATCGCGGCGTCGAGCGGATAGCGCTCGAGGGGCTGCAGCGTAACTTCCGTCGCGAACGCCGGATTTTTCGCCAGACCGAGAAAACTGCCCGCACGAGAACGCGTGGCGTTGTACTCCGGCAGGTAGCGGCCGGCCTGCCGCATCAGCCAGACAGGTGTGTAGTCGGTGGGCTGGCGCAGCAGCGCGCGCAGGAAGGTGTCGTTCAGGAGGTTATGGGCCACGTTGCGTGCGACTGAGGGCAAAGGGGCATTTTACCGGACGGGGGCCCGCCGCATTCGGCTGGATGCGGGCAATCACTGCGGAACTCGATATTCGCGGCCATTTTGCGCACCCTGCTGCCCTAACGCAACCTGGCCGAACGACCGATGTTCAGCGGCGGCTTGCAGGGCTATGATCCGCCAAACCTACACAACAAGAGATAACGGAAGGAGACATCATGAATAGAGTTGCACTCTCACTGCTCGGGACGCTGGCAGGCGTGCTGATTCACAACGGCGCCGCTCAGGCGCAGGCGTCCGGCGCTGGCGGCATGGCGCCCGCGGCTTCCACGGCTTCCGCGGCTTCCGCGGCTTCGCGGCTCGACGAAATTCTCGCTCGCGGCACGCTGCGCGCATGCACTACCGGGGACTACAAGCCGTACTCGTTTTACAAGACGGATGGCCAGTTCGAGGGAATCGACATCGACATGACCGAGTCGCTCGCCAAGTCGCTCGGCGTGAAGGCAGAGTACGTCAAGACCTCATGGCCAAATTTGATGAACGATTTCGTCGCCAGATGCGACATCGGCGTGGGCGGGGTGTCGCCTACGCTCGAGCGGCAAAAGCGCGCGTTCTTCACGCAGGCGTATATGGTCGACGGCAAGACCCCCATTGTTCGATGTGACGACGTCGACAAGTATCAGACCGTCACGCAGATCGACCAGCCGGCGACCCGCGTGATCGTGAATCCGGGCGGCACCAACGAGCGCTTCGCGAAGCAGTTCTTTTCGCACGCAAACCTGACGGTCTATCCGGACAACGTGACGATCTTCAAGCAGATTCTTGCTGGCAAGGCCGATGTGATGGTGACCGACGCGTCCGAGACCCTGCTGCAGCAGAAGCTGAATCCGGGACTTTGTTCGGTGCACCCCGACAAGCCGTTCCAGTACGGCGAAAAGGCCTGGCTGCTGCCACGCGGCGATGTGGCATTCCAGCAGTACGTCGATCAGTGGCTGCATCTGGCGCGGGCCACCGGCGAGTATCAGGCTGTGAGGGATAAGTGGTTGAAGTGAACTGGTATGCGGCGGGTTGGGGACGGTGGCGAATGGCGCTGGACGCGGGAGGTGTCTGGTCTGTGTTCGTCATTGTTCGCGCGCACTGGCGGTAGAGCGTCTGCGGTTTCGCGGCGGCTGGCGGCGGCTGGCTGCGGCTGGCGGCGGCTGTGGCTGCAGGCGGCGGCCGCTGCGGCTGCGACGGCACTCGGCGGCACTGGGCACTGGGCACTGGGCACTGGGCAC
>NZ_JAEUAV010000037.1 GCF_019511605.1 Paraburkholderia phenoliruptrix
CCCCGCCCGTCTTTCGCGGATCGGATCTGACTGTTGCATTTGTCGCCTGCGTCGACGGCAAGAATGTCGATTGCGCGATCTCGGCAGAAGCACTCGAGGATCATTTTGGCGCCAGGTCGCCTTCATCGGCAGACCTGCTCAATGCATTCAGGCGCCACCGCACCGAGATACAGAATACCGCGCGCGACCTGCTCGACCAGGTGGATACACACCAACTGCGTCTGCACAGCGGTCATTTCCGCTTTAGACCGGATACGCTGGGACCCTGCAAGGGTAGCGCGAAGTAAGGTCGGTCAGCGGCAGCGAAGACAGCTAATGATGCGCAATAGAATGATTCGATGGCTGGCGACGACCACCTTGTTAGCGCATGTTAACCGCGCTACCTGTACGAGCGGCCGATTGTTTCGAGCGCTTGTTCGTGCTGCGAAGCACGCTTTGTCCGTGCGTGCCATGCATCAATTTGTCCCAAACTATGGAAGGTCAAAAATGTCTGCAAAGTATGCTGCGTCGGTCTTGCCACGACGCGGTCGTCTTCTAAAATTATCGTGCGCCGGTGATCCCCGGACGCTTGGGCTCGTCGCTGACTGACGGGCTTTTTTTTTAACGCGTAGTCCGGGGCCTGTGCCGCTTCTAGCACTGGAACACATCGGCAAATCCGCCGACTCTTGCACGCAGGTTTTGAATCGCCTGGGCGACCTTCGGCGAAAGCAGCGCGGCCAGTTCCTCGGTGTGCCGGTAGTCGCGCATGCCGTCAGTCAATGCGCGCTCCCCTGCAACGGCGGGATGGCAGTAGATTTCGCCGACTCCGGCGGGCAGAGAGGCAAGCGCCGCCAGCCAGGCAGCTTCGTCCATGCGGCCGCTTTGCCCAATGCCCACCACATAGTCGTTGTGGGCGATCCCCGCGCGATCGAGCCGCGCCCTCAACTGGGCGATCCAGGGCTTGAGCCACAGCGGCGCATTCGCCTCGAACGGCAGGCGCATCGCTTTCATGCCGTAGTCGCGGCCGATCTCGAGGATCAAACCGAGCACCGTCGGATGCAAATGGAAGTGTTTGTGGGTGTTCACATGGTCGAGCGCTAGTCCGGTCTTCGCGAACGCCTCGAACTGCGCACGGATTTCGCGCGCGAGCTGCTCGCGCACATGCGGCAGCAGGAAGAACCGCACGCCGTCGAGAACCATGTTGTTGCCGAAGCGGCCATGCTCGTCGACCAATGCCGCAATGCTCGCGTGCGGCGTGACTGGGTCCCCGTCGGCAAGCACGAGGTGAAGGCCCACGCGCAAGCGCGGCAGCGCCCGGGCTCGCTGCACCGCATCGCTGGCCGCCGGCGCACCGACCATCAGGCTCGCCGCCGTGAGCACACCGTCGCGATGCGCCCGTTCCACCGCCAGATTGACGCGCGGGTGCAAGCCGAAGTCGTCGGCCGTGACGATCAACGCTCGCGGGCGCAATGCTGTGGCATGCAATGCGTGCTCCTCTATGCCGTGCGGATCAGCGGCCATCGGAGACCTCCACGACGTCGATCACCTGCAGCGACCTTGCGCGCGGCGTCGCATTCGCGCTGCTGAGGGGGACGCACGCGCCCCGCCACACCACGTGCGAACCAAAGCAGCCTGCGCACCATTGCAACAGCAGCAGCGTATCGCGCAACGGCACGAGCGGCAGATCGCGCCAGAACGCATGCGCGAACGAATCCACAGCCGCTTCGGGCAACCTCTGCTGCAGTGCCGTCTGCTGACGCACGGCGCGCGCATGGAGCAACAGGCGTGCCGCGATGCCGACCGCTGTCGCTGTACCACCGACGAGCGCAGCGAGGCCCTGCGCCCCTCCCTTCGCGCCAGCCGCAAGAGCACCGGTAAGACAGCCACTGGCTACGAGCCACGGCGTGGCGAACGTCACGAACAGGAACGCAAAGCCGAGCGGATTCACCGAACGGATGGTCCGCAACCACCGGGTCTCGCGCTGCCACAGTGCGGCGAACGTCGGCTCCACCACGTCGGTGGCCACCATCACCCGTGAGAGCACGGTGCGCAGTCCTTGCGCCCGCGCATGTTCGGCGAGCCAGTAGTCGTCTGCGAGACAATTTCTCAGAACCTCGAAGCCTCCTATGCGCTCGAGCGTCGCGCGCCGCAGCGCGAGTGTTGCGCCGAAGCCGAAGCGGCGCGAGCCGGCAATGTGCGCAACCCGTACCGAAGGCGCGAACCATTCGTTAATGAAGAGCGTGCCCATTCTCGACCAGAAACCGCCCACGCTTCGCGCCACATATAAACACGTGAGCACGCCGATGCCCGGGTCGGCCAACGGCGCGGCGATGCTTTCCAGGTAATCCGCTTCGACTGCGATGTCGCTGTCGGCAATCACGATTACATCATGACGCGCGTGCTTCATCATGTTGATCAGATTGCTCACTTTGCGATTCGCGCCATGCACACGCGTGTCGACGACGAGTTGGATGTCCAGCGCCGGATAGGCGGCCTGCAGCCGGTGCACGACCGCAATGGCGGGATCGTCGGGGGAAGACACGCCGAGCAGGAGCTGGAACCGCGTGTGTCGTTGCTCGCAAAAGCTCGTCAGGTTTTCATAAAGACGGGGCTCGTTGCCGCACAACGGCTTGAGCACGGTCACACCGGCCTCGCCAAACGGATAGAACGAAGGGTAGCTTGCTGCGTGCAGTGACGCGCCATGCACGAGCGCGGCAGGCTCCGCTGCAGGGGCAGTTTGCGCCATGCGGTTAGCATGAAATGCCGCGCCGCGGCGAACCGTGAAGAACGGCATCGCGACCGCCGCCACAACTGCGTACAGCGCGGCGCCGATGCAGCCGGCCAGCAGGACCCATTCGCAAATTGCCACTGCGTGCGCAGCCATGACCGGGTTCCGTCAGTGTTCGTTGACGACGAACGGTTTGCCCGCGAGGCGCAGATGGAGTATCACAAGCCAGCGGCGCGGGCAGCCGGATGCGACCCTAACGGGCTGTGCGTGGATGCCTGCCCCGATCGCATAACGGTGCGCGACCGCCAGCTTGAACGCGGTCTGGCCCATCTGGCGAGCGACGATCACGCCGCCTGCCATCATGACGAGCGCAGCGAGCCGGAAACCCGATGAGACCAGCAGGTGCTGCGTGCGAGGCGCTACCGCCACGATCACGCACGCGAATACGTCTGCGACTAGAGCCGTGAAGGAGGCCACCAGCAGATGGGCGCGCAGCATGTCAGCGGTGACTGGCTTCATGGTTTTTGTCCCGTGGCCTGGTGAAAGCACCGCGCGGCTCGGGGCCGCGGCGCATGCCGACTCTCGGCGCATCCACCGGCAAGAACGGAACGGCCACCTGACGCATACATTCCTTCGATGGACTGACGATCGCGTTTCGCAAACTCAACAACGATACGCAATGCGGCGTAGTTGTCTGATTGATGCAACGATGAGCTTTTAACGAACGATAGTATCGAGCCAAGCTGAAGGAAACCTTAAGCAAAGGCGCTACGCAAAGCAGCTCGCAATCCGCGTGGGTAGACTGTGAGGTTGCGGCTGGTGCGCTTGCAGCACGCTTGCGCGATGTGCAGCCTCAGCGATAGAAACATCTAACGGAATGGATACCCCATGCGTGTACTCCTTGTAGAAGACGACGACCTGATCGGCTGTGGAATCGAAGCGGGCTTGCGCCAGGCAGGCTTTACGGTCGACTGGGCGCGCGACGGCCACAAGGCCAGTCTCGCGCTCGACACCACGAGCTATGCGCTCGTCGTGCTCGATCTTGGCCTGCCGCGCGTGTCCGGCATGGAACTGCTCAGGCGTTTGCGCGACGCCGGCAAGGACGTGCCGGTGCTGGTGCTCACCGCCCGCGGCACGGTGGTCGACCGTGTCGGCGGTCTTGAAGCCGGCGCCGACGACTATCTCGGCAAGCCGTTCGATCTGACCGAACTGATCGCGCGCTGCCGCGCGTTGCTGCGACGTGCGCAAGGGCGCAGCGTCGAATTGATCCGCTATCGGGATCTGTCGGTGAATCCTGCGGCGCAGGCCGTGGAGGTGGCCGGCCGGCGCGTGTCCCTCACGTCGCGCGAATGGGCCATCCTCTTGCAACTGCTGACGAATCAGGGCATTCCGCAGTCGCGCTCGCGTCTCGAGGAAAGCCTGTATGGCTGGCAGGAAGAAATCGAAAGTAATGCTATCGAGGTGCACGTGTCGAACCTGCGCAAGAAGCTCGGCGCCAATCTCATACGCACGGTGCGCAATATCGGCTACGTGGTGGAGAAAGAATGATGGGCGCTTCCATCCGGCGGCGGCTCATGCTGCTCGTGCTGTGCAGCATCACGTTGGTGTGGGCGATTGCGCTCGTGTCGAGCTATCGTCAGGCCACGCGGGAAGTCGCGCAGTGGGAGGAAGCGCGTCTCGCGGAACTCGCGCAGATGCTCGCGCTTCTCGATCAGTCGAATCTGAACGCGCTCGCGAACGCGCACATCGACGTGCGCGAAGAAGAACGAGGCGGCGAAACCAGTGCGAACGACACCGACGACGACGACTCGCTACCGCGCGACGCCCTCTTCCAGGTGCGCACGAGCAACGGCGAGGTAATTGCCGGCAGTTCGCCGTTGCACGCGCTCCACGCATGGGACTTGCCGGTACCGCCCGTCACCGGCGCACGGGACGTCGTGCTCGGCGGCGAGACGTACCACTCGTTCACGCTGCGCGACACGCCGCTCGGCCACACGGTGCGCGTATTCGAGCAGGCCAATACGCGTAGCGACCTCGTAAGCGGGGTCGCGAGCCGCATTGCGCGGCCCGCGCTGATCGCGCTGCCGGTGCTGGCGCTGCTGGTGTGGTCCAGCATCGGCTGGAGCCTCGCGCCGCTGCGCACGCTCTCCGACGCGATCCGCGCGCGCGACATCAACCGCCTCGAGCCCGTCGACATCGGCCGCGCGCCAATCGAAGTGCTCCCGCTCGTCGACGCGATCAATCAGTTGCTTTCGCGGCTATTGCATTCGCTCGAACGGGAGCGTGCGTTCACGGCCGATGCCGCGCATGAACTGAAGACGCCGCTCGCCGCGATCAAGGTCCAGGCGCAAGTCGCGCTGGCGGAGCCCGACCCGGCGCGCCAGCGGCTCGCGATGGAACGCGTCGTGCAAGGGGTGGATCGCAGCGCGCGGCTCGCCGAGCAATTGCTGTTGCTCGCGCGTCTGGACATGCATGAAAAATTGGCGAAGGTGCCGCTCGCGCCTGGCGCGCTCGCGAAAAATGCGTTGCTGGCAAACGCCGGAGGGGCGCAGCACAAAGACATTCACATCACACTCAACTGCGACATGCGCGCCGAGATCGAGGCCGAGCCGGTGCTGATCGGCATTCTGTTCGACAACCTGCTGGATAACGCGATCAAGTACGGCAATACCGGCGGCCGGGTCGAAGTTGCCGTGCAGAGCGCGCGCAAGCCGGGGCAAGACCGCGTCGTGGTGAGCGTGCGCGATGACGGCCCGGGCGTGGCGCCTGCCGATCTGCATCGACTGACAAACCGCTTCTTCCGCGCAACCGGCAACCAGGCGACCGGCAGCGGCCTTGGTTTGTCGATCGTCTCGCGCATTGCCGAACACTTCGGTGCAACCGTTCAGTTCGGCACGGGCCTCGACGGGCGCGGACTGGGCGTCGAAGTCTCTTTCCCCGCTTACACCACTGCGCCGGCAAAGCAGTTGGAGCCCGCCGGTTAGCGGCGGTTAGGGGCGGTTGGTCTCGCCGGCGGCCATGCGTTGCGTGAGCTCCACCTGCACCGCTTCGCGTGCAGGCGGGTTGCCGGAAATTGGACTGGCATCCGGCCGGCCACGCATCGGCGCGGGCCGCACGACAGTTCGCGCGGGCGCGCGGTTCGCCGCTTCCGCAAACTGCCACGCAATCAAGCCTGGTACGAACACTAGCAAATCGCGAATCCGCCGCGCGCCCGCCATCGCCAGACAGGTGGATGCGTCGAGTCCCAATGCGCCGCCGATCACAATGAAACCGCCTTCCTGCACCCCGAGGCCGCCCGGCACGAAGAATGCAGCGCTGCTGATAGCCTGGATCAACGACTCGATCACCACGGCTTCCACGAGCGTGACTTGCGCGCCGAGAAAATGCAACGCAAGCCAGATTTCGAGCGAAGTCAGGAAGCATTGCAGCGGCTGCCAGAAGAACAGATAGCGCAGCACCACGCCGCGACGCCGCCAGATGAGCTTGATCGAGTTGTCTATTTGCGCGGAGCGTCCGACCAGTGCGGCGAGCTTGCCGCTCGTGATGTGATTGAGCACGCGCGTCATGCGCTCGAAAGGACTGGCGTGCTGCACGAGCGCGAACAGCACAAGGAGCGGCGTGAGCACCGCCACGCCCCACGCAAGTTGCCCGGCGAGCCGTAGCGTGTCGGAATGCGCCCGCGCAAACAGAAAGCCGATCCCCACCATCGTAAACAGCAACTGGCTGATCAGAGCCAACTGCATATCGGCGATGATGCTCGCCACCGCCGTGGGAGGCCGCACGCCCCAACGCCTGAGCATGCGAAACGACACCACCTCGCCGCCGATGCGCGCGACCGGCAGCATGCTATTGACGGATTCGCGAACCCAAACGAGATGCAGCATGGCGAGCACGCCTGGCCGCTTCGCGCCGCGAATCAGCGAGCGCCAGCCGCAGCCGTTGGCCAGCATAGGCAGACTGTGCGCAAGTGCCGCGACGACGAGACCCAGGCCAGCGGCCCGCAACGCGCCGAGTACCGCCGTGGGATTGTCCTGCCAGACGAGCCAGAGCGCCGCAATGAGCCCGACTATGGCGGCTACTCTGCCGAGGTGCCTGATCATCTGCAGATCTCACGTGCGCGCATCGCGCAACGAGTTGACCGGTGGTTATTCAATCTGAAAAACGTGCATGTCATCGCGGCCTATCCTGCTGTTGTGTTCTTGCCCGGCAGCGGCTTGCAATGCGGGTTCATCGCGCCGTGCGCGCCGAACAGGAACTGCATGTGGCCGGCCGGGGTCCGGCTCGCGCAACGTCGACGCATTCTCCCGCACCGCCCGCTTGCTGTCTTGCAGCGGCTCGACCGCTCACGCTTCGTGGGCGCGCAGGAAGCGGAAAAACTCGACACCTTCACGCAAGCGCCGTTTCATCATGTCCCAGCTTGTCAACATTTCGCGCAGAATTTCCCAGATTTTCGACGGGCGGAAATAGAAGCTCTTGTAGAAAGTCTCGAGCTGGTGGTAGATCTCTTCGCGCGACAAATGCGGGTAGCCTATCGCCGCAAGCTGAACGCCCTCCTTGCTGACGAGGTTGATGACTTTGTTTTCTTCGAGCCAGCCGTTTTCGACCGCCTGGTCGTAGAGGCGCGTGCCCGGATACGGCGCGGCGAGCGACACCTGAATGGTGTGCGGATTGATCTCTTTGGCGTACTCAATCGTCTTCTGAATGGTCTGCTGCGTTTCGCCCGGCAGACCCAGAATGAAAGTGCCGTGAATCTTGATGCCGAGCTTGCGGCAGTCTTCGCTGAAACGCCGCGCGATGTCTGTGCGCAAGCCTTTCTTGATGTTCAGCAGGATCTGATCGTCGCCGGATTCGTAGCCGACGAGCAACAGGCGCAGGCCGTTTTCCTTCATGATCTTGAGCGTGCCATACGGCACATTGGCCTTCGCATTGCACGACCACGTCACGCCGAGCCTGCCGAGCCCCCGGGCGATTTCTTCCACGCGCGGCTTGAAGTCGGTGAAAGTGTCGTCGTCGAACATGATCTCTTTTACTTCTGGCATGTTGTCCCGAATCCACTTCACTTCTTCCAGCACGTTCTCGACCGAACGCGTGCGGTAGCGGTGCCCGCCCACGGTCTGAGGCCAGAGGCAGAACGTGCACCTGGAGCGGCAACCCCGTCCGGTGTAGATCGACACGTAAGGATGCTTGAGATAGCCGATGAAGTAATTGTCGATCTTCAGATCGCGTCGGTAGATGGGCGCGACGAACGGCAGTTCGTCCATGTTCTCGAGGATCGGGCGCGCTGCGTTGTGCTCGATCGAACCGTCCGCGGCTCGGTAGCTGAGCCCGAGTATTTGCGCGAACGGCTTGCCGGCGGCCACTTCCTGGCACGTGTAGTCGAATTCCTCGCGGCAAACGAAGTCGATCGCCTCGCTCGCCGTCAGCGAATTGTGCGGGTCCACGGCAACTTTCGCGCCGACCATGCCGATCAGAAGCGAAGGCTTGCGCTTTTTCAGGTCTTCCGCGAATAGCGCGTCGGTGGGAAATGACGGCGTGCTCGTGTGAATGATGACCAGATCGTAGTGCTGCGCGATGCTAAGCGTTGCATCGACGGACAGGCCGTCGGCGGGCGCATCCAGTACCCTGCTGTCGGGAACGAGCGCGGCGGGTTGCGCAAGCCACGTCGGATACCAGAAAGAGCGCACTTCGCGCTTGGCCTGGTAACGCGAACCCGCGCCACCGTCAAAGCCGTCATACGACGGCGCCTGCAAGAACAGAGTTTTCATGGCGTGCTCCGGCGAGCCTTGTTCGGGCGCCTGGAGATTTCTGTCGACGAACAGTCGGAAAGTCGGAACGGCCGCCGCCCGGGCGGCACAGACCCTACAGACCCCACAGACCCTATCCGCGCAGATGGTACGGAGCAAAGCTGAAGGAAACCTTAAGCAGTATGGCACGCACGACGCGGCGGCGCACGCTGACATCTCGCCACAATGTCCCGAACGTTTGGCGTTGACAGCGCTATCGCGTCGACATCCGCAGTCCCGCCGGTAAGCGGATCACGCTCAGCCGGCCAGGCAGGTCTCCGGCGGTTTCGTCTTCCGAATAGCTGAAATACACCAGCGCATGCCGCTCGGCGTCGACAATACGGAACACATGTAGCGAATCGAAAACCGCGTTCTGTTCAGCCGCGAACACCTTTGCGCGCGCAGGCACGGCGGCGGCCACCTCGAGGTTGGCTGTCTGATGACACGAGGCCGTCAGATCCGCGGCATGCGACATCCGCCCGCCCCCAAACGCGCGGTCCGATTGCGATTCCGTGACGTAGCAGGTCACGCCCTTCACCAGGGGATCTTCGAAAGCAGAGATGGCGATATGGTTTCCGTAACGCTGGGTGTGCGTTTCTATCGACGCGATTTCACCTGCTAACGCAGCCGACGACGCAACGATCAACAGCGCCGCTGCAATGCCCGGTCGGGCCGGGAGCCGTTGTTTCATTGTGCGTCTCCTGATTGTCGATGGCCGCATCGTGCTGGCACGGCGCCGCGAAGCCAGATGAGTTCAGGCTAGGCCACTGGCAACGGAGCCGCTTGACACAAGTCAACGCCCGCAGGCCGTCTTCACAAGCGCTGGTCGCCCGTTCGCGTCTCATCCCCCTTCGACCCCAACGGGAAAGCACGGCGCAATGAGCGTTTCCCGAGCGATCCGGCATGGACTGCGCCGACATGCACTGCGCTGGCGGCGCGCCGCGCGATCGGCTCGAAGCGCTCGCGCCCGCACAAAGCAGATGCGTCGCGCCGACACGCGACCAGTTATCCGCGCGCTTGATCAAGCTCAACGCCTCGCGTCTGTCACCGCCCACAATCGACTTACCGACGGGCAGCGGAAGCCGCGCTGCGCCGCCCTTTGTTTCGCGGCAAGCCAATCAGGAGAGACGAGATGGCGGAGCACCTGTGTGAACTATGCGGCGTCAGGCCGGCGACGATCCGCGTCGCCGTCGTTCAAGGCGGACGCAGAAGGCAACTGGACGTGTGCGATTACCACTACGCACAACTCACGCGGCATCAGCGGCAAATATCACCGCTCGAATCGCTGTTTCGGGGCGGGCTGTTCGATGGTCTGCTCGACGCGGGCATGAACGAAGTACGCGCTGGGCGGGCAGACTCGCAACGCGACGCGCCCGTCAGTAAGGGCATCGACCTGCAACAACATTTCAGCGAACAGGCCAAGGAGATTCTGCAACGTGCCGCTGAGCGCGCGGTGCAATTCGGCCGACGCGAAGTGGACACCGAGCATGTACTTTACGAACTCGCGCAGACCGACACTGTCGAGCGGATTCTGTCATCTCTGAAGATTTCGGCGAGCGACCTTCAGCACTACATCGACACCCATGCACCCAAAGGCGAAACCACCCAGAGCCTTCCGGAAGGAGCCGATATTTCGGTCTCGCCACGGCTGAAAAGTGCGCTGGAACGGGCCGTGATCGCTTCGCGCGAGTTTGGGCAGAACTATGTCGGCCCGGAACACATTCTGACCGGGCTCGCCGAGGTTACCGACAGCTTCGCCGGCGACCTGCTGATGAAGTACGGCCTGTCGTCTCATCAATTGCGTCAGCAGACGTTGCAAGCGGCCGGTCAGGAAGACAAAGGACACGCCCCGGGCAACACGCCGCAACTCGACAAGTACAGCCGGGACATGACGCGGCTTGCGCGCGAAGGCAAGCTCGATCCAGTGATCGGCAGATCGAAGGAAACCGAAACGCTCGCCGAAGTGCTCGCGCGGCGCAAGAAAAACAACCCCGTACTGATCGGCGAGCCGGGCGTCGGCAAAACGGCGATTGTCGAAGGACTGGCGCTGCGCATGATCAGCGGCGACGTGCCGGAAACGCTGCGCGACAAACGGCTCGTTGAGCTCAACGTCAATTCTCTGGTTGCGGGCTCGAAATATCGCGGCGAGTTCGAGGAACGCGTCAAGCAGATCATGGACGAAATCGCCGCGCACAAGGACGAACTGGTGCTTTTCGTCGACGAGGTGCACACCATTGTGGGAGCAGGCCAGGGCGGCGGCGAAGGCGGCCTCGACATCGCCAACGTGTTCAAGCCGCCGATGGCGCGCGGCGAACTGAACCTGATTGGCGCGACGACACTCGCCGAGTATCAGAAGTACATCGAGAAAGACGCGGCGCTGGAGCGCCGTTTCCAGCCGGTGCTCGTAGGCGAGCCGAGTGTCGAGCAGACCATCGGCATTCTGCGCGGGCTTCGTGACCGCCTCGAAGCGCACCACAAGGTCACCATTCTCGACGAAGCCTGCGTGGCCGCCGCTGAACTGTCCGATCGCTACATCTCGGGGCGCTTTCTGCCGGACAAGGCAATCGACCTGATCGATCAGGCTGCCGCGCGCGAACATCTTTCGTCCACGTCACGGCCCGCCGAGGTGCTCGAACTCGAAGCCGAGATCGCGCAGATGGACCGCGAACAGGAGTACGCGGCGTCGCACAAGCAGTTCGAGCGCGCCAAGGCGCTCGCTGAGCAGATAAAGGGAAAACAGAGTCAGCTCAACGACGCCACCCTCGCGTGGAAACGACGCGTGAGCACCAGCAGCGCGGAAGTGACCCGCACACTGGTTGCCGAAATCGTTGCAAAGATGACTGGCATTCCGGTTGCGGATCTCACGCTGGAGGAAAAAGAAAAGCTGCTGCAAATGGAGTCGCGTCTGCACAAGCGGGTGATCGGTCAGGAAGAGGCAATTGGCGCGGTCAGCGACGCCGTGCGCCGCAGCCGCGCAGGCTTGCAGAGCCGTCGGCAGCCGCTTGCGGTGTTCCTGTTCCTCGGCCCGACGGGCGTCGGAAAGACCGAACTGGCAAAGGCGCTCGCCGAAGTCGTGTTCGGCGACGAGGACGCCATCGTGCGCATCGACATGAGCGAATATATGGAGCGGCATGCGGTGGCTCGCCTTATCGGCGCCCCGCCCGGCTATGTCGGTTACGACGAAGGCGGCCAATTGACCGAGCGCGTGCGGCGCCGCCCGCATAGCGTGATTCTGCTCGACGAAATCGAGAAGGCGCACCCCGACGTCTACAACGTGCTGTTGCAGGTATTCGACGACGGGCGATTGACAGACGGCAAAGGACGCGTGGTCGACTTCACCAATACGCTTATCATCGCCACCAGCAATCTGGCCTCGGAAGTCATTATGGGCACGTCGCGCAGCCGGCCGGGTTTCATGCAGGGGGAAACCGGCCACGCGCCGGGCACACGGGCTGCCAAAGAGCGGCAGTTGGAGCCCGTGCGCGAGGGCGTGATGGCGGTGTTGCGCTCGCACTTCCGGCCCGAGTTCCTGAATCGCATCGACGAAATCATCATCTTCGAATCGTTGAGTGCCGAGCAGATCCGCTCCATCGTCCGTCTGCAGCTCGATCAGGTGGCGCGCGTCGCGAGGAGCCAGGATATCGACATCGAGTTCGACGCGAGCGTCGTCGATCATCTGGCGACCGAGGCTTACCGGCCGGAGTACGGCGCACGCGAATTGCGGCGGCGGATCCGCCAGGTCATCGAAAATCCGCTCGCGAAGCAGATGCTCGACGGCGCGGTTCGCGAAGGCAATCGGGTGGTATGCCGTTTCGATACAAGCGATAAAGTCGCGGTTTTTGAAGTGCGCGAAGCGCTGCCGCAGGAAGAGGCTCGAGAAACGCTGCCGCAAAAGCGCGAGCCCGCTTCCGCTGCGGGCGACGCCGGCCCCGCTGGTAAGCCTGCCAGCAAGCCGCTGCGTCAGTCACGCAAACGTCGCAATGCGGACGGTGACGACCGCGGCAATCAACCCGCGGCTTGACAGCAAGCGGACGCGTTTTCGTTTCGCACGAAGCAGGCGCCGCTAAACCGGCAACAGCGGCAGAACACACCAGGCGCCCGACGACAGGCGCCTGGCTTGTCCGCCAGATCGCCCGCAACTGCCCCGCAGTCTCACGGCTCCTGCACCGTCCGCTGTGACACTAGCGTGTTGGCTGTGACATTAGCGTATCTCTGCCCCGCCCGCTGCCAGTTCCACGATGTCGTCGGTGATCTCGTCCTGGCGAACCCTCCGATAGCTTTGCGTCAGTTCATCTAGCCTGTCCCGCACATTCGCACGAGCGGCCAGCATCGCCCGCATCCGCGCTTCATTTTCAGCAGCGAACGAGAGCATCAACGCCTCGCAGATTTCAACGAACACATAGGATTCAACGAGCCCGGCAAGTAGACGTTCGACCGGGAGGTTCAACAGTGGCGGCAAGCTGCGCTCGTGCGCGTTGAACCGTGAAAAGTCAAAAGGAATCAGTTGATGCTCGACGACCTCGCCTGAAAGCGCACCACCGGGCAGCGCGTGCACGAGAGAGACACTGTCTATCGCCCGGGTTGCGAGACGCTGGTAGAGCGCATCCGTGATGCGGCCCGCCAGGGACAAAACGTCGTCTGCGTGAGAAGCCGCGGGTGAATTCCAGACCACCGCACAACGACGCTCGTTGGCCAGCAACTCGCCGCGCGTGCCGACCAGCATCAACTCCGACTGCGCGTGGGCGGTGCGGCTCTGCACATAGTCGAGTATCCGCTCATTGAAGGCACCGACGAAGCCCTGCTCCGAACAAAGCGCGATCACGATTCGCGCGCGTACATCCTGTGGCGACTGGAGCGCAGGCTCGGGTCTTCCATGCGCGAGCACCGCGCCGATTGCGGCGCCCACGGTTGCCGCGGAAGAACGTATGCCGGGCAGCCGCCGTTGCGCCTCCCGCGAGCGGGCTGCTGCGATGCCGCGCATCGCGCCGATCACCGCATCGAGCTGACGCGCTGTCGCGTTGCGCGCTTCGATTTCCGCCAGCCTGCCGCTCATCGCTCGCTCCGCGGCCCGGCCGCAGCGATACCGGGACTGCTGCCCCGTGACAGACGCTGCACGATGTCGCGCACCGCCGCAACGAGTCTCGCCTGGGTCGCCGCGTCGAACGACGCATCGTCATAGGCTCCTTCCAGTTGCGCGCCCGGCAGCCGCGCGGCCAGTTCCGCGCGCACTGCCGCCGCGACCGATGGCGGCGCTGCATCGAACACGCCTTGCGCAAGTGCGGCGAGCAACGCGATTTCGTCGAGCGTCGAGAGCGGCGCAAAGCGGGGCTGCGCGATCAAGGCACGAATGCGCTCGCCGCGAGCAATCTTGCCGGCGACATGCGAGTCCGTCAGTCCACCAAACCTGCTGAACATTTCGAGCTCGAGAAACTGCGCGTAATCGAGCCGCAATCGTCCTGACACGTCGCGCAACGCATGATGCTGGGCCTTGCCCCCTACCCGACTGACGCTCAGGCCGACGTCGACGGCCGGACGCTGGTTTGCCGCGAAGAGCCCTGCGTCCAGCACGATCTGGCCGTCGGTAATCGAAATCAGATTGGTCGGAATATACGCTGACAGGTTGCCCATGTCGGTTTCCGCAATCGGCAATGCAGTCAGTGAACCGCCGCCGAGGCTCGCGGAGAGTTTTGCCGCGCGCTCGAGCAGCCGTGCATGCACGTAAAAAATGTCGCCTGGATAGGCTTCACGGCCCGGCGGCTCGCGTGTGAGCAGCGCCAGTTCGCGATGCGTCGCGGCATGTTTCGTCAGATCGTCAATGACAACCAGCGCATGTTGCCCGCGGTCTCTGAAGTATTCGGCTATCGTGAAGCCCGCAAACGGTGCAATCCACTGCAAGCCCGCAGCCGACGCCGCAGCGGCAACGACGAACACGCAGCGTTCGGGCGCGCCATAGCGATGCACGGCCTCGATCACCCGCTGCACGGCAGTCGAGCGCTGGCCGATGGCCACATACACGCAGATCATGTCCGAGTGCTTCTGGTTGACGATCGCATCAATTGCCAATGCACTCTTGCCAGTCGCCCGGTCGCCTATGATGAGTTCCCTCTGCCCGCGGCCGATGGCGAAAAGCGCGTCGACGATCAGCACGCCGGTCTCCACAGGCTCGCTGACCAGATCGCGATCGACGATAGCGGGCGCCGCACGCTCCACCGGCATGCGACCGGCCGCGCTCACAGGTTCGTCGCGGTCGAGCGGCCGGCCGAGCGGGTCGATCACACGGCCGAGCAATGCCTCGCCCACCGGAACCTCGAGCACCGAACCGGTACGAGTCACCGACGCGCCGGCTTCCACCGTGGCGGCATCGTCCAGTAGCACCACGCTTATGAGGTCGGCTTCGAGCGTATGCACGAAGCCGCTTGCGCCGGTGTCGAAATGCACCAGTTCATTGAGCGCGGCATCGCTTAGTCCCGAGACGAACGCAATGCCGTCGCCGATACGTTCGACGCGCCCGAGCGTGTCGGCATATGGCCCCGTCTGCACGCGGGCGAGCGCCGCCTGTTGCGCCGCGAGCCAGGCGTCGTCGCACGACTCAGCGGGAAGCATGGCTGTCATCGAGCAGCGCCTCCCTGACTCTGGCAAGTTCGGCGCCGAGGCTGTTGCGCACGACGGCGTGCGGGGACCGCAGTTCGAGGCCCGCGATAAGTTGCGGGTCGACCTCGAAGCGAAGCGGCACATCCCGCCGCAGACACGCAGCCAGCATTGCGCGGCACGTGTCCTGTTCCTGTGCACTCAAGGCGCGCGGCGCGGCCAGCACCGGCGCGACGCCGTCTTCTGCGAGCGCGGCGCGCGCCGGCTGCGCAAGCTGTCCGATTCCCGCCGCGAGACCATCGATAAAGGCCGTCACGCGCACGCTGTCGGGCAGCCTTTCGAGCAGTTTCGCCGCGATGTCCACGGCGAGCCGGCTCGCGCGTTCGCCAGCGAGTTTGTCTTCGAGCGCACGGGCAGCGGCCGCTTCGTCTGTGGCCGCCGCCCGCAACGCCTGCGCATCGGCTCGCGCGGCGGCCAGAAGCGCCTGCTTCTGCGCCGCGACCTCGGCGGCAACGGCCTTGAGTGCATCGTCGCGGGCCGCCACGATTCGCTGCGTTTCGCGAGCCGCTTCGTCGCGCTCGTGAAGTGCAGCGGTCTTCGCAGCGCCGGCATCGGCGATAAGGGTGCGCGCCGTGTTCTGGCGTTCGGCGATGATGTCCGCGACGGGGCGGAACAGGAAGCGCGCCAGCAGCCATATCAATACCAACGCATTGATGGTTTGCAACGCGAGGGTCCACCAGTCGATTCTCATGGCGCCCACCTACTTCGCAAACGGATTGGCGAACAACAGCAACAGTGCAATCACAAGGCAATAGATTGCCATGGTCTCGATCATCGCGAGACCGACGAACAGCGTTCGCGACACCGTGCCGGCGGAATCCGGCTGACGCGCGATCGCATCCATCGCCGCTGCGACCGCGCGGCCTTCGGCGATGGCGGGCCCAATCGCGCCGAACGAGACGGCAAGCGCTGCCGCGACGATGCTGACAATCTGCACAAGGTTATTCATGAGTCTTTGCCTCTTTGACGTTAGCGGGTTGCGGTTCGCCGATCGCGGCGCCGATAAAAACCATGGAGAGAACAGCGAAGATGTAGGCCTGCACGGCGCCTGTGAGCAGATCGAGCGCCATCAGCGGAATCGGCACGAGCAGCCCCGCGAGCGACAGCACAATGCCGATCACGAACACACCGCTCATTACGTTGCCGAACAGGCGCACCACCAGCGAAAACGTGCGCGTGATCTGCTCCACGACGTTCAGCGGAATCATGACCCAGCTCGGTTCGGCGAACGACGCGAGATAGCCGGCCAAGCCCCGGCTGCGAAGGCCGTGGAAGACGGCCGCGCCAAGCACGACCAGCGCGAGCGCGGCGTCGGTCTCGAGGCGCGCGGTAGGTGGCGTGACGCCGGGAACGAGCGCGCACCAGTTGGCGATCAGCACGAAGACGAAGAGCGTGCCGATCAGCGCGCGATAAGGACCCGGTGCCGCTTGCATGGTGTCGCGTATCTGCTGATCGATGGTGTCCACGAGCAGTTCGAGGGCGGTCTGCATCCTGCCGGGGGCAAGCGAGAGTTGCCGGCTCATCACGATTGAAATAATCGTCACGACGGCCATGATCGCCCACGTCGCGAGCACCGGTTCGGTAATCACGACAGGGCCAAGCTGGAATACCGGCGAGACGGTGAGCGGTGACTCGGTCATGACACGCCTTTGCAAGCTCTGTAATGCTGCACCACGATGCGGCGTGCCACCAGCACGCCCGCCATTCCGGCAAGCAATGCGGGCATGCCCATTCGCGCGAGAAGCAGCAGCAACGCGCAGGTCAGCGCAATGCGCGCGCACTGCAGCCCGAGTGCCGCGGCAAATTTCCCTGCTGAAAACAAAGGCCAGTTCCACTTCAATGACAGGAAATGCCATGCGCCTGCCGCGAGGCCCGCCGCGAGTCCAACCGCGCTCTGAATCACAAGCGAAGGGAGCGGTACGATCAAGGTGTTCAGCGTATTAATCACGGCGCTCCTCATGTTCGCGATGCATCCATTTCCATGCGGACCAGAAGCCGAGCGCTGCTCCCACCATCAGCAACGGCGCGGAGAAGAACACGCCCATGCCGAAGATACGGTCCAGCCAGCGCCCGGCAGCAAGCCCAAGCAGTGTCGGCAGCACGATTGCCCAGCCGAGAATGCCGATCTGGCCAAGCCGGCTGCCAAGCGACGGTTCAGGGACCTCACGGGCGTGCGCTGCGCGCCGCGCGGCTTCACGCGCCGCGTCGGCAAGTCTGTCATCGCGGGAGTGCCGCTCGTCGCGGCGCGGCTCATTCATGGCAGCGACGTGCCGGCAACGGTTGACAGCGCGCTGCCTGCGTCGGCGCGCGGCCGCAGGTAGCGCAGTATCTGACGCACGGCGCGCGCATGAAGGCGCAATTCGTCGACGCGCGCGCGCCGCAGCGCTTCCTCTTCGGCGGCGTGGCGGCTTTGAACGATGGCCGCGAGATCGTTCAGCACATCGCCCGGAACTGCTTCGCGGCAGGCGATGGACAGGTGCGTGCCGCCCGACACGAGCAGCACACCGCCACTCACCGCGCAGTAGTGCTCCACGTTGTCCGTGCCGCTCCAGCGGACCACCGAGGGCGTAAGTTGCGTGACGAAGTCCGCATGACCGGCGCGAATGCCGAACGCACCGCTTTCGTCTTCGGCGCGCAGCGAAGCGATCTGCACACCGTCGAACCACACGCGCGAAGGCGTGGCGATTGTGAGCCGCAACGTGCTGCTGCTCATGCCGATTGCTCCGTTGCGGCAGCAGCGGTCTGCTGCGTCGCCGCCTCTTCTTTGCTGCGGGCTTCGTCCAGCGTACCGATCATGTAGAGCGAGCTCTCCTGCCAGGTATCGCATTCGCCGGCCAGAATCGCCTTGCAGCCGGCAATCGTGTCGGCCAGCGCAACCGAGCGGCCGGGCACGCCCGTGAAAGCCTCCGTGACCGCAAAGGGCTGCGTGAGAAAACGCTGCAGGCGTCGCGCCCGGCCCACCAGCGTGCGATCTTCCGCGCCCAGTTCCTCGATGCCGAGCAGCGAGATCACGTCCTGCAGTTCGCGGTAATGCTCGATGACGCGGCGCACCTCGGTAGCAACCGCCGCGTGTTCGTCGCCTACCACGAGCGGATCGAGCAGAATCGACGACGACGCAATGGGATCGACGGCCGGATACATGCCTTCGGCCGCCATAGAGCGGGACAGCACGACGTTGCTGTCGAGGTGGGCGGCGATCGCGGTCACGGCCGGATCGGTAAAGTCGTCGGCGGGCACGTACACCGCCTCTATCGCGCTGACGGACACACCGCCCACTGACACGATGCGCTCCTGCAACTGCGCGACTTCACTTGCGAGCGTAGGCTGATAGCCCACTCGCGACGGCATGCGCCCGAGCAGCCCCGACACTTCCGCACCCGCCTGCACGAAGCGAAAGACGTTGTCCATCAGCAGCAGCACGTTTTGACGACGCTCGTCGCGGAAGTACTCGGCTATCGTCAATGCAGTGAAGGGAACGCGCCAGCGTGCGCCGGGCGGCTCGTTCATCTGCCCGTACACAAGTACGGTGCGGGCCAGTACGCCGGAAGTGCGCATGTCGAGCAGCATTTCGTGCCCTTCGCGCGAGCGCTCGCCGATGCCCGCGAACACCGAGATTCCCTCGTAGTGCTCGACCATCGCGTGGATCAGTTCCATGACCAGCACGGTCTTGCCGACTCCGGCACCGCCGAACATCGCGGCCTTTCCGCCTTGTGCCAGTGGCGTAAGCAGATCGATCACCTTGATGCCTGTTGAGAACAGCACGGTAGTGCCCTTCTGCGACTTAAGCGGGGGCGCCGCACGATGAATCGGCCGCCGTTCGACTTGCGTGTCCAGTGCGTCGCCGCCGTCGCACGCTGTGCCCGTCACGTCGATGAGCCTGCCGAGCACTGCCTCGCCCACCGGCGCTTCAATGGCGCCGCCAGGCGCCTCGACTCGCATGCCGCGCCGCAAACCGGCGGTGGTTTGCAAGGCCAGCGCGCGGACCGTCGTCTCGTTCAGATGCGCCTCTACTTCGGCGAGCACTGGCGCAAGATCGCCAGGCCTGACGACGAGCGCCTCTCCGAGCGCAGGCAGAGGCGCGTCACCGAATGCGACGTCGACGATCGCCCCGCGTATGGCAACCACGTAGCCTTCGCGCGTGGTGGCGCTGTGCTTTGGCTGTGACGCTGCGTGATCTACGTGATCTACGTGATCTGCATCAGTCGGCATACCCGGTCCCCCGGTCGGTCGTGAACAGTCAGAAGATATCGCCCGAGCATCTGGAGGAACTGATCTCCATCAACTGTCCTATCGATAGGTGCCACGAATTCGCGGCCTGCCAGGAGCGCGCACGTTCAGCCAACGGCATCGTGATGACGGCGCAGCCCACTCAGGCCCGAATGATCCAGATCAATCGACGAGGCTCCCGGCGATGTACTAATCCTCTTATCCGAAAACGGAGTGAGGTGCGACATGAAAAACCTGACAGGTTCATTACCGGCATCGTCTGCCGCGAAGCCAGCCGAGCCGGCTCGCAGCGTTGGCGTGAAGCAGCTGCGGCTCGGTCTGCTCACCGCGCTCGTCATCGGCTCGATGATCGGCAGCGGCGTGTTTTCCCTGCCGCAAAACATGGCCTCGGGCGCGGGCGCCGCCGCCGTGCTGATCGGCTGGCTCATTACAGGCGCAGGCATGCTGATGCTCGCGTTCGTCTATCAGACGCTGACCACCCGCAAGCCGCAACTCGACAACGGCATCTACGCCTATGCGCAAGCGAGCGCCGGCGATTTCCTCGGCTTCAATTCGGCGTGGGGCTACTGGGTCAGCGCGTGGATCGGCAACGTCGGCTATCTGGTGATCGTGTTCGGCACCCTTGGCTACTTCTTTCCCGTCTTCGGCGACGGCAACACGTCTGCTGCCGTGTTGGGGGCGTCCATCGTGCTGTGGACCATGCACGCCGTGATCCTGCGCGGCGTGCGAAGCGCTGCTGTGCTCAATGCGATTACCACGATCGCCAAGGTGATTCCGCTCCTGCTGTTCATCGTGCTCGCCGCAGTGGCTTTCCGAAGCCATGTGATCGCACAGGATTTCTGGGGCAATGCAAAGCTCGGCAACGTGTTCACACAGGTCAAAAGCACCATGCTTATCACTGTGTGGGTGTTCATCGGCATTGAAGGCGCGAATGTATTCTCGGCCCGAGCACAGCGGCGCGAAGATGTGGGCCGTGCCACCCTGCTCGGCTTCAGCGTCGTTCTGCTTCTGCTGATGGCGGTTTCGTTGCTGTCGCTCGGCATCGTCCCGCAAGGCGAACTTGCCGCGATGAAAAACCCGTCGATGGCAGGCGTGCTGCAAAGAGCGGTCGGGGCCTGGGGCGCGGTGCTGATCAGTCTCGGTCTGCTGGTGTCGGTGGGTGGCGCATTGCTCGCATGGACGCTGCTCGCAGCCGAAACGCTCTTCACGCCGGCGAACGGCGGCGTCATGCCGAAGTTTCTCGCGCGTTCCAACAGTCGTGGCGTTCCCGCCAACGCGCTGTGGGTCACCAACGGGCTCGTGCAACTGTTTCTCGTCATCACGCTCGTCTCGAGTGCGACGTATCAGGCGCTGATCTCGCTCGCGACCTCGATGATCCTCGTCCCCTATCTGTTCTCCGCGGTTTACGCGACACGCATTGCGATGCGCGGCGAAGGCTACGCACAAGACCAAAGCGTGCGAACCCGCGACATGCTGATCGGGGCAGCGGCTACCGTCTATTGCTGCTGGCTGCTGTACGCGGCAGGCCCGAAGTATTTGCTGCTCTCGGCCCTGCTCTACTCGCCCGGGGTGCTCCTGTATGGATGGGCCAAACGCGAACGCGGCGCGCGTCTGTTCAAGCCGTTCGAACTCGTGATACTCGCGGCGCTTCTCGTGCTTGCAGCAGTAGCGGGCTGGCTGCTGGCAACAGGTGCAATTGGCCTGTAATCCGAGACTCTTCAGGAGAACTACAATGACATTCGGCGTTTATTCCGAAATCGGCGCGCTGCGCAAAGTAATGGTCTGCCGCCCGGGCCTTGCGCAGTCGCGCCTGACTCCCGCCAATTGCCGCGACCTGCTGTTCGACGACGTACTCTGGGTCTCGCAGGCAAAGACCGATCATTACGCGTTCGTGAGCACGATGCAAGAGCACGGCGTCGAAGTGTTCGACATGCACGATCTGCTCGCCGACATTTTGCATGGACGGGAAGCGCGCGAATGGGTATTGGAGCGCAAGCTTGCGCGGGGCACCGTCGACGCAGAGCTCGCTTCCCAATTGAAGACGTGGCTCGCGCAGATGCCGGCCGCGGAGCTTGCCGAGCGGCTGATCGGCGGCGTGGTGCGCGCGGAACTGCCATTCGAGCCCGATGGCCTGCTTGCGCAATGCACGCCTGCGTCGGGCTTCATCCTTGCACCACTGCCCAACACGCTTTTTACGCGCGACAGCAGTTGCTGGATCAACGACGGCCTCGTGCTCGGCTCGATGTACTGGCCCGCGCGGCGCGAGGAGACGCTTTTGTGCGCGGCGATCTACCGCTTCCATCCGCTTTTCAGCGGCGGCACGCGCATCTGGTGGGGCGATCCCGACGTGGACCACGGCGGCGCGACGCTGGAGGGTGGCGACGTGATGCCGCTGTCGCGCGACGTCGTACTGATCGGCATGGGCGAGCGAAGCTCGCCGCAAGGCGTCGCACAGCTTGCGCGCGCATTGTTCGCCCGCGAGTCGGTCAAGCAGGTCATTGCCGCGCAGCTGCCGCGCTCACGCGGTGCAATGCATCTGGACACGGTGTTCACGTTCTGCGACCGCGACCTCGTGACCATCTTTCCTGAAGTCGTCGATGCCATTCGCTGCACGAGCCTGCGCCCTGGCCGCCTGCCCGGTCAGCTCGACGTGCGCCCCGAGAAAGCACCGTTCCTGGAAGTCGTGGCCAAAGCGCTCGGCATCGCGGCGTTGCGCACTGTCGCCACCGGTGGCGACACATGGGAGTCCGAGCGCGAGCAATGGGACGACGGCAACAACGTGATCGCGCTCGCACCGGGCGTGGTCGCTGCGTACAACCGCAATGTGTACACCAACACGCTGCTGCGCAAGGCGGGCGTGGAGGTGATCACCATTCCGAGCGCCGAACTCGGCCGCGGGCGCGGCGGCGGCCACTGCATGACCTGCCCCATTGAACGCGCGCCGGTCTGACGCCACGCGCACGCCGCATTTAGTCAAACTTCAGGAGAACTCGCGCATGGCATTCAATCTTCGCAATCGCAGCCTGCTCAACATGCAGGACTTCACCCCACGCGACATCCGCTTTCTGCTCGACCTTGCCGCAGAACTCAAACGTGCCAAATACGCCGGCAACGAAGTGCCACGGCTAAGCGGCAAGAACGTGGCCTTGATCTTCGAAAAAACCTCGACGCGCACGCGCTGCGCATTCGAGGTTGCCGTGCATGACCAGGGTGGGCACGTCACGTACATCGACTCATCCAGTTCGCAGCTCGGCCGTAAGGAGTCGCTCAAGGACACGGCGCGCGTGCTCGGGCGCCTGTACGACGGGATCGAATATCGCGGCTTTCACCAAAGCGTGGTGGAAGATCTGGCGACCTATTCGCACGTGCCGGTCTGGAATGGGTTGACAGACGAGTTTCACCCGACACAGGTGCTCGCCGATCTGCTAACCATGCGCGAATTCGGCGAAAAGCCGCTCCACGAACTGTCGTTCTGCTACCTTGGCGATGCGCGCTTTAACATGGGTAATTCTCTGTTGATCGGCGGCGTGCAGATGGGGATGGACGTGCGCATCGCGGCGCCGCGCGAATTGTGGCCGCACGACGAACTGGTGCAGCAGATGCGGCACCTGGCCGAACGCACCGGCGCTAAGGTAACGATTATCGAGGACCCGTATGAGGCGGTGAGCGGCGCTGATTTCCTCTATACCGATGTGTGGGTGTCGATGGGCGAGCCGGTCGACGCGTGGGGGCCGCGCATCGACTTGCTGTTGCCCTATCAGGTCAACGCCAGGCTGATGAAAGCAACGGGCAAGCCGCGTACACGCTTCATGCATTGTCTTCCGGCGTATCACAACCTGGAGACGGACACCGGGCGCATGATTCACGAGCGCTTCGGCCTGTCCGAACTCGAGGTCAGCGACGAAGTGTTCGAGTCCAACGCCTCGATCGTCTTTTCCCAGGCCGAAAACCGCATGCATACCATCAAGGCAGTGCTTGTGGCGACCCTTGCGTAGGGGTTTGGCATGCGTATCCTGATAGCGCTGGGCGGCAACGCGCTTCTTCGCCGCGGCGAACCGATGACGATGGCGCACCAGATCGCCAATATTCGTCGGGCAGCAGCGCAGATAGCGACGCTCGCGGATCACAACCAGTTGGTCATTGCCCACGGCAACGGTCCTCAAGTCGGCCTGCTTGCAATGCAGGCAGCCGCAGGGGGTGCGAAAGACGTGGCGCCGCTCGACGTGCTCGATGCCGAGTCGGAAGGCATGATCGGCTATCTGCTCGAGCAGGAGCTGGCGAACGCATTGCCGGCTGCCCGGCAGGTAGCCACGCTGCTCACGCGCGTCGAAGTGGATGCCCGCGATCCCGCTTTCGCTCATCCAACCAAGCCGATTGGGCCCGTCTATACCGAAGCCGAGGCGCAACTGCTGGCAGAGCGTAACGGCTGGCACATCGCTGCGGACGGCAGCGGTTTCAGACGCGTGGTGGCCTCGCCGAAGCCGCAGCGTATTGCAGCAGTGAAGCCGGTGCAATGGCTTCTCGAGCACGATGTCATTGTGATTGCAGCCGGCGGAGGAGGCATTCCGGTGACGCTGGCCGCAGACGGACGAACGCGAACCGGAGTAGAAGCTGTCATCGACAAGGACCTGTGTAGCGCCCTGCTCGCTGCCCAGTTGAACGCCGATGTGCTGCTGATCGCCACCGACGTGGAGGCCGTCTATGCGGACTGGCGCACGCCGCACGAGCGCGTGTTGCGCACCGCTTCGGTCGCCGAGCTACGGGCCTTGAAATTTCCGGCCGGATCGATGGGACCCAAGGTGGAAGCGGCGTGCGACTTTGTCACGCGGATGGGAAAACGTGCGGTAATCGGTTCCCTTGAACATATCGAGGCTATGGCGGCAGGAACGGCGGGCACTCAGATCACGTGAAGTAGCGCGGAAACCGCAACGACGCCGCTGCTCTTTTCGCCATGGAGCGGTCGCGGGCAGCACGCACGCGCGGAAACGAGCTTCACGAAGCTCTCATTTTTCACTACCAAAGCTTCAAATGCTGGCGGACGATGCTATATGGCCCAAACTGTCTACCTCTTCATGATCATCAATTGATCGAAGTTGACACCGCATCCATTCAACGAAGGCGTACCGTTTGTCGCGATATTGAAATTGTCGTCGCGCAAGTCAAACTGCCAGTTCATTTTTGAAGCAGACAAGGCAAGCGGCCGTTGACCGCACGTGTAGCGGACTGAGTCCAAGGTATTTCTATAGTGGGTCTGCTTCAATACCATGTAGCCTGTCACACTGCCTGCCGCCAGGAGCGAGTTGAGCAGCGCCAGAACAATTATCGAGTGGAAGAGTTTTCGGCTGTTGGAGAAAGCGGCAGAACTGAGGAAAGGAGCCGCGTAAAGCATGGGAACATAGCGCGCCCACCATGATTGAGGATGTACCAGCACGATTGCCAGCGTGGCGAGCAGATAGACTTTTGCAATGCTCGCGCCTTTCTTGTTGCCTGGCGCCGCGATAACGCCAAGTACTAGCATTGCGCCAAAGAACGGACCAAATCCGGCGAAGCGGGTATCGGCGGTGTGCAGAGCGATAAATGCATCGCGTAGATGGTCCATCGAGGGCGCGAAGACCGGCTCCGCCGCAGCGCAAGAAGTGCAGTTACTCGGTATGGATAAGTAAGACAAAAGAAGCCGGTGCAACGGATTCATGCCTAGAAAATGTGGCGACGCCTGGCTCGATATGATGTCTATTCTGTCCTTGCCAAGAACCGGATAGAAGACGTGTCTGCCTGCGAATACATTCTGCAGGTAAGGAGAATAGCCGAGAATCGTGACGGCCACGACGGACCAGACAGCGATCTGAGCGAGCACTTTCCATTGTCGGCGCAGAAATCCATTTCTCTCCTGTTCCACCAGTGCCACACCAACAACAACCAGTATGGAAACGCCAGCGAACACAGCACCAGTCATTTTTGAACCAATGAGAAGCGCAAGTGCGGTACCTAACTGGATCGCCGAATAGGGCCTGTTCGCGACGGCGAATATGAGCGGAACCGAGAAGATGGTCCAGCAATAATAATGCGCTGCATCGACATAAAGCGTAGTGATCTGTCCTAACGCGACGGGACTGTAGACGCACGCTATCGCCGCGGCGAATGCCGTCTTTACCGAGTGCCCTGCGCTTCGGAACACTTCCATCAGGCAAACCAGCGCAGGAACGCTCAGCAGGAAAGTGAAGGATTTTCCGCTATTAAAGCGGGAAGTCAGAACGCGGGCAGTATAGGCGAAGAATTCGAAAGCTTTCGGATAGTGCTCTGCCCAGAACATTCCGCCTATCTCGGAGGCGCCTGTTAGCCCGCTGTTGCGCTGATCCAGTGTGAGAGGGACGGCGCTATGGTAGTTCAAGCCGTCGTAACTGAACTCTCGCAGGAATCCACAGGCGAATAGCACGACGGCGATAAATGCTATCGCCAGCAGAGCCGTGCGCCAGTCGGCGCCTGTAATATAGCCATAGGACGCGATTGCCGCCAGAATAACCAGCCCGAGAACCGCCTGCCAGTACGGCGCATGCCAACCGGTGTTGTACAGCACGGCACCATACAGAGAGGAAGCAAACACGAATACGAGAACATGATCGCAGAATCGGGGCCACAAAATCTGTTCAATGGCGTTTCTCATTGATGTCGACATGAATGGCCCTCCTGCTGGTAAAGGACGTTCGTACACCTCGCCAGATCGGCCGGAACGCCGATTCCCTCGTGCAGAACTTCGATGGGTGAGCCGCAAGACGCGTTCTTTTGAGTCCTTCGTGGATGAGGTTCGAATGTCGTGCGCGTTCACAATGAGCGAACTTCCTTCTATTGATACTGGCCGTTGGAGGGAGGCACCGAAAGCCATTCCACCGGAAGCATTAACCGCATGGCGCGTGTATGAAGAAACCACAACGTCCTATCACTCTCGCGATCTGCTTTAGAGTGCTTCCGCTTTGTTTTGAAAGCATGATGAAATCGGAGGAATTCTTTTGATCGTTGTCCACACGATCTACAGTTCGATTCATAGTAGCCCGCTTGCAAGCCGAGCGACGCGACAAATAGATAAGAAACCTAACTTTTGTCATCTCTAGATGGACGTCTGTTGGAAAGCCATTAATCAGCCTTTTACTGCACTTCTGGCGAAATCAGCCACGATTTCCTTTCGCCGCGCCAATCAACACCCGTCCACTGTTCATTAAGAAAACCTGTGCTAGCTTGAATATCGCGCGTCGCGACGCATGATTTTCACTCTGTGCGCCAGGGCCGCAGCACATGAACTTCCGTCGGCAACCGTTGAGGCTAATGATGGCTGGTGCAACTGTCCCTCTATGTGTGGATCTCGATGGCACATTGACCCATAGCGACATTCTGATCGAGTCGTTCCTTGTACTGATCAAGAAGAACCCTCTCTACGCGTTCCTTTGCGTAGCGTGGATATTGCGCGGCAAAGGGTATCTGAAAGCCCAGATCGCTGCGCGCGTCGCAATTGACGTTTCTCTGCTTCCGTACAACGCCCGCCTCGTCGATTTCTTGCGACACGAACGGTCCAGCGGCCGCGATTTATACCTGTGTACCGCCGGTGATCACCGGTATGCCGATCAGGTTGCTTCGCACTTCGGATTCTTCAAAGGCGTAATGGCAAGCGACGCCTCGCACAACCTTTCCGGCGTGCACAAGGCGCAGGCATTGTCCTCGGCGTTTGGCGTACAGGGTTTCGATTACTGCGGTAATGCGCGCGCCGATATTCCGGTCTGGAAACTCGCGCGACAGGCGATTGTGGTAGGAAGCAAGAGCATCGAGGCGGCGGCCAAAAAGGAAAACCAAACGACGGTCTTTTTCGAGGAGTCGCGTCCGTTTTTTCGGCTCGCGCTTAGGGAAATGCGGGTGTATCAGTGGGTCAAGAATCTCCTGATCTTTGTGCCACTGCTCGCGTCTCACCGTTTCACCCAGGTGGGCACTCTCATCGACGAGGGCATCGCATTCCTCTCGTTCTGCCTTTGCGCGTCGTCAGTGTACTTGTTGAACGACATGCTCGATCTTGACGCAGACAGGCGACACAGCCGAAAGCGCGCTCGCCCGTTTGCATCGGGTGAACTGCCGCTTCTCGCAGGCATCATCCTGATGCTCGTGCTGTTATCCGTCTCGGCGAGCCTTGCCGTCATGTTGACGCCTGCGTTTCAACTCGTGCTGACGGGCTACGTCGCGATGACGCTGGCCTATTCCTTTCGCCTGAAGCGAATGATGTTGATTGACGTGTTCGTGCTCGCCGCGCTCTATACGGCGCGTATTGTCGCCGGCGGAGCCGCCGCCGACATTGTGCTTTCCGACTGGCTGATCATGTTCTCGGTCATGATTTTTCTCAGTCTCGCGATGGTCAAGCGCTATACGGAACTCGACAAGGTCCGGCGCGAGGGCCAGATCGCCGCAGCGGGCCGAGGCTATCTGGCTGACGATATGAGCATCGTGCGGTCGTTCGGAACGGCTGCCGGATACGTTGCGGTGCTAGTGCTTGCGCTTTACATGCACTCCGATGGTGTGCCCGTGCTGTATCAGCACCCTCACTGGCTGTGGGTTCTGTTTGCCCTGCTGCTTTATTGGATCAGCCGCATGTGGATGGTCGCCTTCAGGGGACAGATGAATGATGACCCCATCGTCTTCGCTATCAAAAACCGCGGAAGCCTGTTCATTATCCTTTTGTGTGTCTTGACCGTGGTCGTTGCGACCTGAAAGCAGACCACTTAACCAGATTGCAAGCCCCAGACAATCGGGATTTTCGCGGAATTAAATCAATGTTTCCCGAGAAATCAAAGGCTTACGGCAATGCCATGACAGCCGGAATTTTCCGAGGGCAGACAATACGAAAACCCCCGAACCATGCATTATGCAAACCTCGGCCACGTGTGCAAACTGGCAGTCACACGCCTTCGGGAAGGCCCGCAGCGATTTCCGCTCACAAAACAATTTGACGCCATGACCGACTCGTATATGCTGGTTAACAGGCGATCGTGAAACCGGCGTCGAAACGAAAACACGCATCACGTTTTGCGGCGTAGCGAACCCGGTTCGCAGCGGATAACACGATCATCCAGACCGACTGCTTGTGTGCATGCGTCATGCAAGTGCAGCAGCCGGTTCAACATGTTCAACGTCGCTAATCGAGTGTCATCGTGAGAGTCCGTGGCCCTTTGGTGAGATGGAACCGCAGTCAGGCGAGCTGTCCTCGCGCTGACGGCGCCATCGCCAACGGCAGCAGCGGCAGCCTTGCGTTCCGCCGCTTTCTGTCCGTCTTCACAATCCTGTCCCGCCGTTCAGTTCGACGTCACAACTCTGTTTCTGCGCGCGCCTTCATCGCGGTGCGCACAGACGAAGTCGCTTCGCTGTTGCCCTAGCGCCTCCCTACTGTTTGCCGTTCGATCCGCCCGACTGCCAGAACGTACTCGCCTCACGCGAGGACTGGCGCGCGTGCGCATTTGCCTGACATCGATCCGTCTGGCACGCGCGCGCCCGCTTGGCTGCCGTCGCGGGCGGCATCGGACTGCGCATCAAATCATGACGCGCGGCGCGTTCCGTTGACGGCGGCCTCCTGCCTTATCCCGGTGGCCTGACGCAGCGCGTGCGGCCGCGCACTTCGCACGCTCAGCGCGCCATTTCAAAGAACGTCCTGCCGCGTTTGCGGCTGAACAAACACATCGGTTCGTTATGCGAAATAAACCTCTGGTCGGCATCATTGCCGATAGAACGACGATAGGAAAGCATCCATCTCACGTGGTCGGCGAAAAATACATTGCAGCGATCGTAGACGGTGCAAAGGCGCTGGCCATGCTGGTGCCTGCGCTCGGCGAGCGTCAGCCGACGGATGACGTGCTGGCCGCAGTGGACGGCCTGCTCTTCACCGGCAGCTACTCGAATGTCGAGCCGTATCGCTACGGTGGTGAGCCCGACGAACCAGGCGCTGTGTACGACGCCGCTCGCGACGCAACCGCGCTGCCGCTGCTGCCGGCCGCGATCGTGGCTGGCGTACCCGTGCTCGCCATTTGCCGGGGGTTTCAGGAAATGAACGTCGTATTCGGCGGCACGTTGCATCAAAGCGTTCATGCGGTGCCCGGCTTGCACGACCATCGCGAGAACAATGAAGACAGCGTCGAGCTGCAATATGCGCCCTCTCACAGCATCTCGCTGACCCGAGGCGGTTTATTGCAACGCCTAGCAGGGGGCGCAGACCAAGCACGTGTGAACTCGTTGCACGGCCAGGGCATAGCGCGGTTGGGCGCGGGCCTCGCAATTGAAGCGCGCGCGCCCGATGGGCTGATCGAAGCAGTCAGCGTCAGAAGCGCGCGCCGTTTCGCACTGGGTTTGCAGTGGCATCCGGAATGGAGGCATGCGGACGATGCGCTCTCCAGCGCGATTTTTAGTGCGTTCGGCAATGCCTGCCGCGAACGGATGCGCGACAAGGCCGGCCATTTCGTGACATCCCCCACTGCTTGACCCGAACAGTACTGCAACGAGAGAGAAAGATCATGCATCACATCGACGATTTTCTGAAGAAGAACCACGTCACTGAAATAGAGGCAATCATTCCAGACATGGCGGGGATTGCGCGCGGCAAAATCATTCCGCGCAGCAAGTTCGAGTCTGGCGAATCCATGCGCTTGCCGCAGGCCGTGATGATTCAGACCGTCACAGGCGACTATCCGGACGACGGTACGCTAACCGGCGTTACGGATCCGGACATGGTGTGCGTTCCCGACTCCACCACGATCCGCATGATCCCGTGGGCCGTCGACCCGACTGCCCAGGTCATTCACGATTGCGTGCATTTCGACGGCACGCCGGTCGCGATTTCGCCACGCCGCGTGTTGCGCCGCGTGCTCGAGTTGTACCGTGCAAAGGGTTGGAAGCCCGTCATCGCGCCGGAACTGGAGTTCTACCTGGTCGATATGAACAAGGACCCCGACCTGCCCCTGCAACCGCCGATCGGCCGCACCGGCCGTCCTGAGACCGGACGTCAGTCGTATTCGATAGAAGCCGTGAACGAGTTCGACCCGCTCTTCGAAGACATCTACGAGTACTGCGAGGTGCAGGAACTCGAGGTCGATACACTGATTCACGAGGTGGGCGCCGCGCAGATGGAGATCAACTTCATGCATGGCGATCCGCTGAAACTCGCGGACAGCGTATTTCTTTTCAAGCGCACGGTGCGTGAAGCCGCATTGCGCCACAAGATGTACGCGACTTTCATGGCCAAGCCAATGGAAGGCGAACCGGGGTCGGCCATGCACATGCATCAGAGTCTCGTGGACGAAGAGACCGGCCACAATCTCTTCACCGCTGCCGACGGCAAGCCGACGTCGCTCTTCACAAGCTATATAGCTGGCTTGCAGAAATATACGCCTGCGTTGATGCCGATTTTCGCGCCGTATATCAACTCATATCGGCGGCTGTCGCGCTTCATGGCTGCACCCATCAACGTGGCCTGGGGCTACGACAACCGCACGGTAGGTTTTCGCATTCCGCATTCGGGGCCTGCCGCGCGGCGCATTGAAAATCGCATTCCAGGCGTGGATTGCAACCCCTATCTGGCGATTGCGGCAACGCTCGCGGCCGGTTATCTCGGCATCACGCAAAGACTTGAAGCAACCGAACCGCTGCTGAGCGACGGCTATGAATTGCCCTACCAATTGCCGCGCAACCTGGAAGAAGGCCTCACGCTGATGAGCGCATGCGAGCCCATTGCGGAAGTACTCGGCGAAAAATTCGTGAGAGCCTACCTCGCTTTGAAAGAGACCGAATATGAGGCGTTTTTCCGCGTAATCAGTTCGTGGGAGCGCCGGCATTTACTGCTGCACGTCTAATGCAAACAGAGACCTGGAGAACACAATGAGCTACCAAACGGAAGAAATCGCCTATGTGCAGCCGGCGCAATCTGCCGCGAGCCCGGCGGCTGCACCGCAACGCAGTACCGCGGAATACCGCGCACTGGACGCCGCGCACCACATCCATCCCTTTTCGGATATGGGCTCGCTCAATCGCAGCGGCAGCCGCGTGATCGTGAAAGCGCACGGGGTTTATCTGTGGGACTCGGAGGGCAACAAGATCATCGACGGCATGGCCGGTCTCTGGTGCGTAAACGTCGGATACGGCCGCAAGGAACTGGCTGATGCAGCCTACCGACAGATGCAGGAATTGCCTTACTACAACACCTTCTTCAAGACCACTCACCCGCCGATTATCGAACTTTCGGCGCTGCTTGCCGAACTTGCGCCCGAACCGTTCAAGCACTTTTTCTACTGCAACAGCGGTTCCGAAGGCAACGACACGGTGCTGCGCATCGTCCATCAGTATTGGGCCATCCAGGGCAAGCATTCGAAAAAGGTGGTGATTTCACGCAGGAACAGCTACCACGGCTCCACGATCGCAGGCGGCACGCTCGGGGGCATGGGCTATATGCACGAGCAGATGCCATCAAAGGTCGAGAATGTCGTCCATATCGACCAGCCGTACTTCTTCGGTGAAGCTGCAAGCGGCGAGACGCCTGAAGAGTTCGCCCTTGCTCGCGCGCAGCAACTTGAAGCCAAAATCCTCGAATTAGGCGCCGAAAACGTCGCCGCGTTCATTGGCGAACCATTCCAGGGCGCGGGCGGCGTTATCTTCCCGGCGTCCACATACTGGCCGGAGATTCAGCGCATCTGCCGTAAATACAATGTTTTGCTAGTGGCCGATGAAGTTATCGGCGGCTTTGGCCGCACGGGAGAATGGTTTGCTCACCAGCACTTCGGCTTCGAACCCGATCTCATCACGCTCGCGAAGGGGCTCACGAGCGGCTATGTACCGATGGGCGCGGTCGGCCTGCACGATCGTATCGCCACCGCAATTATCGACAATGGCGAATTCAATCACGGCCTTACCTACTCCGGCCACCCTGTCGCGGCAGCCGTGGCGGTGGCGAATCTCAGGTTGCTGCGAGATGAGAAAATCGTCGAACAAGTCAGACTGGACACAGGGCCGTATTTCCAGAAGCAACTGCGCGATGCCTTTGCGGATCATCCGATTGTCGGCGAGATTGCCGGCGCCGGGCTGGTCGCCGGAATTCAGCTCGCGCAACAACCTGCGTCGCGCAAACGCTTTGCGAATGGCGGTGACGTCGGCATCCTTTGCCGCGACTTCTGCTTCAACGGCAATCTGATCATGCGCGCGACAGGCGACCGTATGCTACTGTCTCCACCGCTTGTTATCAGCAGGCAGGAAATCGACGAGATCGTGGCGAAAGCAAAGAAGGCCGTCGACGCGACTGCGCGACAACTCGGCATGTTGTAACGGTTCACACGCTCCGGCAACGCGTGCAGCGGTGCATTGCGCGCGTTGCCGGCTGTTCGGCAAGCATCTGTCCGCCCCCAAACTAGAGATTCGTTTTTTCCGAAGTCTAGCTTCGCTATTAACAGGTTTATTCGATACCAACGTTGCCGCAGACTGGGTTATCTTCAATACGGACATCGTCCGCAAAAGGACCGAATCATGCGAACCTATCCGCGCAACAGTAAAGAAGCCGCAGCACGTATCGTCGCGCTGGCCCTCACCTCGGACGGCTACGTATGCAGCTCGGAAGAGCGGGCGCTCGAAAAGCTGAACATAGCCGGCGAACTTGGACTTGCGCCGGCGCAATTCGCCGAGATCGTGCAGGCGCTTTGCGAGGACCGCTCAATCGCGCAGCTGTCGTGCACGCCTCCCATGGGTTGTCTCGACACGGCCCTGCTCGCCACGCTGATCGACGAAATCGACGACCCCACGCTGCGCCGCAGGGTCGTTCGCCTATGCGTCGCGGTAACCGTCGCCGACGACTATCTCGCGGACGGCGAAATCGCGCTGCTCGCCGCGGTGTTCGACGCGTGGGGACACGAACTGAAGCCTGCCACGAGTCGTCATGGACTGCCGTCACATGTGTTGCGGGACTACGAGCGTGCGGTGGCGAGCACCTGAGACGCCAGCGCGTGATGCTGGCCGCGGCGCGAGCGGATGGCGTGTATCTCTTCAATCACGCCCTCCGCGCGACCGAGCCGACGCAAGCCGCGCAGTAGCGACAGACCTTCGGCACCGAGTTCCGCGAGTGGAAAAACGCCGAGGCCGCGCGCGGCAAAAACCGCCATCAGCGCGCTATCTTCGAACTCGCCGACAATGCGCGGCCGGATGCCCTGCGAATCGAACCAGCGGTCGAGCCGCCCGCGCAACGCGGCATGCCGGGTAGGCAACAACACGGGAATCTCGGCGAGGCACTGCGGAAAGCCCGCTCGCACGGATTTGCGCACGATCTCGGCTGGACCATACCAGTCGACCGGCGCGCCCACGAGTCGCTGGCTCAGTACGCGCAGATCGGAATTATGTGGTGCCGGTTGGCATGCGAGGACCAGATCGAGCCGATGCAGTGCAAGTTCGGACAACAACTGTGCAGGCTCACCCTCGTGGCACAGCAGCCTGAGCGACGGCGTGCCGAGCACTGGCGCAAGAAGTGCGTGAGCGGCAAGCTTCGAGATGCCGTCAGACAGACCGACCGCCAGCCGGGCCACGTCCTCGCCCCCCGCTTCGCGCATGTCGTCGAGCAGCGCCTCGCCGAGCTGGAAGATTTGCTCCGCGCGGCTGAACGCCGCCTCGCCGGCCTCGGTCATCGTCACGCCCCGACCGGCCGGTTTCAATAGCTGCCGCCCGATGGATTTTTCGAGCTCGCGCACCTGCGCGCTGATGGTCTGAACCGCCATGTCGAGCCGCTCGGCCGCGCGCGCAAAGCCGCCCTCTTTTACGACGATCCAGAAATAGTACAAGTGCCGGTAATTGAGCATGGTGCGGTCAACCGAAATCAGGTTCGTAAAAATCGAAACGTCGGTCAGCTTAACACTGGTTTATGCGATGCACGCCATCGGCGATCATGGCCGCTATTGCCTGATCTACTCCACCCATTCACTCACGAACTCATGGACACTCTGCTCGCACTCGCTGCCGACCCCGCCGCATGGGTAGCGCTACTCACGCTGGTCGTGATGGAAATCGTGCTCGGTATCGACAACCTCATCTTCATTTCGATCCTCACCAACAAGCTGCCTCGAGCACAGCGCGCTCGCACACAGCGCCTTGGCATCATGCTCGCGCTGGTGTTGCGGCTCGGGCTTCTCGGCACAGTCGCCTGGATCGCGCAGTTGACCACCCCTGCAATCGCGCTGTTCGGCCACGCATTCTCATGGCGCGACCTGATTCTGCTCGGCGGCGGCCTCTTCCTGGTGTGGAAGGCGACGCGTGAAATGCATCATCACGTGGTGCATGCCTCGGGCAACGAGGAACGCGGCACCGCAAGCAGCACCGTGCAATTGACGGTGGCGGGTGCGATCGGGCAGATCCTGTTGCTCGATATCGTGTTCTCGGTCGACAGCATCATCACGGCCGTTGGCATGACCGACCACGTGCCGATCATGTTCGTTGCGGTGATCAGCGCGGTCATGGCAATGCTGTTCGCCGCGCGCCCGCTGTCGCAATTCATCGACCGCAATCCGACTATCGTTACGCTGGCATTGAGCTTCCTGCTGGTGATCGGCATGACGCTGATTGCCGAGGGCTTCGGCTCGCATGTTCCGAAGGCTTACATCTATGTGGCGATGGCATTTTCCGCGTTCGTCGAAGCGATGAACATGTTGACCCGCCGCAGAGCGACCTCAAAGCCGCATCGGGCAACTGAAAGCCGGAATTGACGATGCTGCGTCAGCCTGGAAGGTCCTGTCGTGTCTGAAAGGAGTGCAAGGTTCCTTCCGTCCCTGCCACGAGCTAACGGGGTGCAATCCGGCGCTGTGGTCGGAACTTCGGCTCACGAGCTCGGGCGGGGGCGCCGGCATCCCCTTCGAACGCCATCTTTCGAACCTGGCGCGACGCGCGTGTTCGCAGTCACTAGAAGTCGTACTCCAGGCCAACCGAGAAAATACTAGGGGAGTTACGATTCTCAGGAGCGACGCTCCTACCGTCATAGACGTACTGTTGTACGCCAATAAGCTTGGTCCATGCAGCATGAACACTAATGTTCTCAGTAAATCGATAAGCAACATCTGCACCTATTAATGCTCCAAGCGCTGAGCTTTCTTCGCCATATCGACCGAAGCTACCGTCTTCTGCCTCGTTTTTCTTCTTGTAGATTCTATTGCGCGGATTGCTGTTGTTTTTTTGCTCGTTCTCGTATTTCCTCTTGTTCTTCGTTTCCTCTTCATCCACGTACTTTCTATACGCCACACGGTCGGGCGAAGCAGGCTGATACTCACCGAACCTGGCAAAGCCCACACGGGCCGACAGCCGGAACCTGCCAATGTCACGCGCCAGGCGGGCGGCGATACTCGCACTGTTCACCCCATCAAAGTCCAGCTTCGTGCTGTCTGTCCCGCGATGAATTGTATTGATGTTCTCCATTTCGGCTCCAAGACGAAACCCACCACTATCTGACAGCAGCCAGTGGCCAAAGTGGATTTCCCCTCCGCCACCGATAATGCCTCTGTCTCTCATCAGCAGCGTCGGGTCGCGCTTTGACGACTGCGCACCAGATACACCGAGATAGATGTCATCCGTCGAGAACGCCAGTTCGGGGGCCGCATATGCCGTCCCGGTAGCGCCAAGAGTTATTGCGAGCACAGCAATCACCAGCAGTTTTTTCATCTTGTCAGGTTCTTAAAAGATCCACGTGAATACACATGAAGTTGTCGCTTAAGGCGAGCACCCGGTTGATGTCTACCACCAGGACACTGAGACCGTCATGCGCTGACGACGCGGAACATGAACGGAGCAACTACAGAGGCAAGCCCAGCGCGGTTGCCACTTTTATGAAGCCGCCGGTGGCTCGGTCGCAATGTGCCCACCCGCCGGCGACACCATTACTTCTGCGAAGGCCTCAACCAGAAATATGCGCTGTATTCCATTACCTGTACGGTATTGGCCTGGTACGACGTGAGACCACCCGGTTGGTCGTAAAGAGGCGTGCCGAGCATGGTCCGCGGGTGCGGATTCAGTACTTTCTGCAGCTCCGTCCGGTTGTCGGGATACTGGATTCGAATGGTATTGGTCACCGTACCCACCGGCCGCCGACTGACGACCACTACCTCGGCGCCGATTTCCCGCGCCTGGGCAAGCGCATCGCTGCGCCACGATTTGAGCTCTGCCCACCGGAACCGCGAGGTGCCGAGCAGACGAAAGTGAAGGTCGGCAAGTTGTCTGCACTCGGGTTCGGCGTCATCCCTGACAAGCAGATCAATGCCATTGCGCGGCATTTCGGGAGTGCTCGAGACGCTCTGCATAGTGTTCGTGGCCGTGAAGTGCTCGGTAAACTGATTTGGAAAGACGTCTGAGCATCCAGTTACGCCCCAAGCGACGATCGGCAACGTGAATTTACCCAGTACCCTCATGATGGGTCTCCTCGCATTCAAAATCGCGCGCCCCCTGCGGTACTTGCTTACTGAACGTCGGAATGCCCGGGCCTTCAATTCGATACTCCGCGAACAGTGTTTCGCAGGCCTGCAAGCAGAGAGACGTCCTCCTCGGAGATCGTCTTGAACAAGCCCGCGTCGCACGAAATGCCGAGCTTGGACATAGCGCTTGACTTGTGAGTGCTGATAGTCTGTTTCGCGCGGAACCGCTTTTTCGCAATCTCAGTGACTTTGTTGCCGGACAAAAGCAGCTGCAATACCTCGATTTCACGGTATGTCAGCGGCACTGGCTTACCGTATAGCCGCGAATGCGCCTCGGTGGCCAAAGCCAATTGCGGAGACAGGTAGGTGCCTCCTTGATAAGCGGACTGAATGGCAATCCCGAGGTGGCGGGTAATATCGTTCTTGGCCACTAGAGCGTGAATTCCACAGCAAGACAGCGTTGACAGATACGCGGCATTGCTATTGCACGAATGCAGAACAACGCCCTTTTCCGGATGTTTGTCACGCATGAGGCAGACTAAAGGGCGCCAGTCGTCGTAATCGGGCGCCGGAGCGGTCGTGTCGGTGACCAGCACGTCGAAGAAGACCTCATTCGACAGGCGCAGCGCAGAAGTACAGTTGTTAGCGGTGCCCACCAGTTCCACCTCCTCCAGACCTTCGATGATGGCCTGCATACCAATTAACAGCACGGGATGTCTGTCCGCGCAGATGACCTTAATGCACATGGGAATCGTTCGTGACAGGGTTGATCGGATTCGCGGCTGATCACACCGAAAGAACGGTGTGCTCAGGCTCCGCGACAAGCTTATTTTTGATTCGACTTCTTCTCAATCGGACACGTACGGTTTTTGCTAACGTCGAGCACGTGAAGACCACGTCAAGGAATCTCAGTCGCATGCATTCGTGGTCAGGTAATCGAGAAATGAAGCACCCGGCTGTTAATCAGTCATACTGATCGTTGAACGGTAATGCGGAAAAAAGAGAGCCGCTGGGAGCGGCTCTAAAAGCAAGGCACTGTTGGGATAGCAGTGCCTTGCCGGCACGGAAGAGGCATGGAGGGGTCATCTGCCGCTTCCGCACCGGTCGCACTCTTTACAGGCTCACCGGTATGGGAACCGATAGCTGTTGCACGAATCAGGAAAGTCCGCGCGCAATGACGGTTCGCAATGGCTGCCCGTACGAACGCCAGTTGCACAAATCGTTGCACCCGTCGCGATGGAGAAGGACGATACAGTTTCTGAAACGTGCGTTCAATCGGACAGGTACGGAATCGTCGTCAGTACGAAAGCAGTGCGGATCGTGCATAAAATGTCCGGCACCTGGCACAGCGCACAGCGCGTGCACCGCAATGGATGCATTACGTGGCGCGACGACATAACCATGCCGTGCAAACCGCAAGTACCGTAATGAACCTTTCGAATCTTCCCGCGTGCGTTGAGTGAATTCATTCGCGCCGTTGGTTGCGCTGTTGTGCTCTGGTTTGGCATTCTTTCAATGCCATTCAATGCGCGGTTGTCTATTGACGAGGCTGATAACGAGCGATTACCATTCGGCCCATCTGAACTGCCGGAGATTTCTGTGAACACCGATGCGAGTTGTAGTTGGTCCTGTACCAACTTGACTGCAGCCTGAGATGTAACGCAGAACGCTCTGCGCCGCATCCAGAGCAGCAGGATGCGGTGCTTCTCGCCCCTTGCGGGCAGATTCCCCGCCTTTAAATCGAATAGCACGCCACCCGGCGCGATGCGTTTGCACGCCATTCGCGTAGTGAACCTACTCGCGCCGAACGCGTGTGGTCGGCGATTCGATTCACCCTGGCCAGAGTTGCCACTTAACCGGCACGACGGGTTTCGCCTATCGTCGCCTGCGCTCGCCCGCAGCTGCGCCTGAGCGTTTCTGCTGGTCGACTTGCGCGACCTGCGTTGAGGCGCACGGCGACTGCCCGCCTCGTGTTGGACAACTTTGTCCAGGCCACGCCGCGCTCCACGCGTGGCTTCAATTCTGCAAGTTACTCAAGCAAGGAGGAACGCGCCAGAAGCGTTGTATTGAACGCCAGACGCAGACCGGATTTGGTGCCCATCATTCAGCACAGGGAACTTCTATTCTTCCGTGCTCGTATGTATCGGATAAGAACTGCGACTCATCACAGTGGAATATTTAGTCTGCTGCAATGAGCGCAAGCACTGCAATTCGATTGCGCAGACGTCGGATCACTCGCGAGGCGCGTCATCACATCATGAAACCACAAACCATATCGCGCTTCATGCTCAGAAGCCTGCTGTACTTTTCACTTGCCGAAACGCGTTGCACGAATCCCGCTGCGTGGCGATCGGACACCGACTGCAATGCGCGCGTCTTGCGTGGCTACGCCGGATACCGCCTGACCCTGAACCCGGCGGTGTGGCTCGCTTCAAGAGGCAAAAGGAACCGCAAAAGACTGCGTGCACCGAAGCAGCCCTGCAAAGAGGCGAGACAGCCGTCACCCTGACTTTGCCGTTCTTGTGATCGGCCATCAATCGCTTTTTCTGACCGAAACGTGCGACGACGCGCACCGCCACGACGAACGCACGGAGCTAACCCTACCCGAGCGTTGACGGGTGCAGCAGGCCGGGTGTCGGGTTTCAGGCGCGCGTCGAGTCCGTCCCGTTCCGCGCGGGGCGGCGGCGCGTGCCGTGCAGGCGACCTACCGCGCCTTCTCCTGCCCGTCGCCGTGCCGGGCGACCATCGGCTCTACCACGCTAAAGAGGAGTAATAGACACAGCAGCGCGGTGCCGACCATGTAAAGAAACACGCTGGTCCAACTGAATGTGTCGAGCAGCATGCCGACGGCAAGCGGCGCGCATGCGCCTCCTATCTGGCCCACACAGTTCACGATGCCGAACGCCGTGGGATACGTGGACTTGGTCGCGAGTCCCATCGGATACGCGGAATATCCGGCAAAGCCGATGCCGAGCATCAGGCCCGCAAGTATCAGCGTCGCGCCGAGATATGCGACGCTGTTCGGCGCATCGATCAACAGCAACATCGTCAGCATCGTGCCGAGCGCCCCAAGCATCATCATCGGTTTGCGGCGGCCGCCGAGCAGCCGGTCGGAGATCACGCCGCCGAGCATGTTGCCGGCGACCGCGCCAATAAACGGCGCCGACGCGAGAAAGCCCATTTTCACCGAGGCAAAACCTTTTACCGTCACGAGGTAGGTCGGCATCCACGACATAAAGATGTTGCTGATGCCGATCATGCAGCCATAGCCGAGCGCCACGCCGAGGATGTTCCATGAGCCGAACACCTGGCGAATGGTTTCGAGTTGGGCGACACGTTTCGTCCGGTTAATGACATCCAGATAAGGAATAGGCGCGGCTTCACCGCGTCGCGACACATTGGCGCCGCGGCTCTCGCGTGGGGTGTCGTCGGCGATATAGCGCTGCTCGGCTTCGGAACAGAAACGATTGTCAGCAGGCGAATTCGTGACGACGAACATCCAGACGATCGAGAGCACGATGCCCGGCACGGCGAACACGTAGAAGATCTCGCGCCATCCCCACAATTGGATCACGACGATGCATACCGAGGGCACGATCAGCGGACCCAGTTTGGACGCAGCGATCCAGAGGCCCGTCGCCGTGCCCTTTTCTTTCGCGGGAAACCAGCGATTGATGACGTTCGTGCAGCCGATACCCAACGGGCCTTCCGAGAGCCCGAGACCGACCCGATACGCCTGCAGCAGCAACACGGACGAGGTCGTGCCCATCAGCCCTGTAAAGACCGACGTGAAAATCATGAAGATTGAAAACAGAAAACCCGTTGTCTTTTCACTGAGCCGCTTGTAAAGCAGTCCGACGGGTATCTGCACGAATCCGTACGCGAATGAAAAGAGACTGACTATGAGGCCGGCCTGCGTGTTGGTAATGCCGTACTCCTTCTTCAGGTACGGCAATGCAATGCCGAAATTGGCGCGATCGGCGCAGGCAATCGCCCAGATGCAGAAGATCAGGCCCATCACCACCCAACGGTGGCTCGTGCGTTTTTGCGCAAGCGGCTCGGCCTTGGCTGCGGCAACCACACTCCTGGCATTATTCATGTGAACTCCGCGCAAGCGTTGCGTCGCGACGCGGGGGCACTAGCGAAAAGCCAGGTGCAGCGAGAGGCGTCATGCGGCAGCATGTTTTCACGCTTTGTCTCCGATGTATTTGAAATGTATGAGGCGCCTGCCTGCCGGTCAATCTGCGAAGCAATGCTCCTTCCGACGTTGTCGATTCTGGCGGCCCATGCCCCAGACCGTCCAATCTTTTCTCGCTATTACCTGATTCCTGGATTGAATCATCGGCGAGCACGCGCTGCGCTTCGATTTGTGGATCAACTGATAGCGTTTTGGGATTGGACGCCGCTCGCCAAAAGGCTCATGATTCGCCGACATCACGACGGGATGCGTGCGCTGCTCGCGGTGCGAAGCGCATAGTCGACTACAAGAAGGAGCACGGCATTGAAACCGGACATTCTGCAACTGAACCCCATTCTGATTCCCGCAATCAACGAGAAGCTCGCGTCGCTCTACACGGTGCATCGGCTCTTTGAAAAAGACGATAAGGATGCCTATGTGACTGAGCATGGTGCGTCGATCCGTGCTGTGATCACCGGCGGCCACACAGGTATTTCGAACGCGTTGATCGAGCGCTTACCGGCTCTCGAAGTAATCGCAGTGAACGGCGTGGGCACCGACGCTGTGGATCTCACTTTCGCGCGTTCGCGAGGCATTCCGGTCACGGCCACGTTCGGCGCGTTGACGGAAGATGTCGCCGATCTAGCGATCGGCCTGATGCTCGCGGTGTGCCGCGAAATTTGCGCAGGCAACGAGTTCGTCAAATCGGGCAACTGGCAGAAGAACCCGCATCCGGGGGCATTGCCGCTGTCGCGCCGCTTGAGCGGCAAGCGTGTCGGCATTGTCGGCATGGGTAAGGTGGGGCGCGCCATCGCGCAGCGTGCGAGCGCGTTCAACTGCCCGGTTGCATACACCGACCTGCGCCGCATGGAGGACGTCGGGCATCCGTTCATAGGCGATCTGCTGTCGCTCGCGCGCGGTAGCGACTTTCTCGTGCTGGCCGCGGCCGCCGACAAGGCGCAGGGCATTGTCGACGCCGCCGTGCTCGACGCGCTCGGCAGAAACGGCTACCTCATCAACGTGGCGCGCGGGAAACTGGTGGTGGAACGCGATCTCGTCGAAGCACTCGAAGGCGGCGTGATTGCAGGCGCCGGTCTCGACGTGTTCGTCGACGAGCCAAATGTGCCGCCCGAACTCTTCGGCATGGACCGCGTCGTGTTGCAGGCGCACCGCGCGAGCGCCACGGTGGAATCGCGCACCGCAATGGGCGAGATGGTGCTCGCAAGCCTCGAACAGGCGCTGGCGGGCCAACGTCCTGAAGGCAGCCTCACGACGTAATGCTAGCGCGGGCGGCGCCTTCGCATGGCCGTCGCGATCGGGGTGGGAGCGCGCGCACCTATAATGAGCGTCGATTTCCCACCCATGTCGATACAAGCATGCTCGATCTCGGACAAGTGCGTTGCTTCGTCGCCGCAGCGACGGAACTGAACTTCAGGCGCGCTGCCGCGCTGCTGCACATGACCCAGCCGCCATTGAGCAGACAGATTCAATTGCTCGAAGACAACCTGGGCGTGAAGCTTTTCGAACGCATTGGCCGCACGGTCAGGCTGACAACTGAAGGCCGCGTGTTTCTCGCGGACGCCACGCGCCTGCTCAATCTCGCCGAACAGGCGGAAGGCGCGGTGCGCCGTGCGAGCAAGGGCAAGACCGGGCGCGTGCGCCTCGGCTTTACCGGCGCGGCCGGTTATGAACTGATTCCCGAGTTGCTCGTGGCCGCTGCCAATGCACTGCCCGACATCGACGTCGTGCTGCTCGAACTCGTTTCCGCCGCGCAGATCGAGGCATTCGCCGCGAACGCAATCGATCTTGGTTTTCTGCGACCCTTGCCGTCGAGGCAGAAACTGGAGTTTGTGCTCATTGACGAAGAGCCGCTGATTGTCGCGCTGCCAACGCGCCACCCGTTGTGCGAATTCGAGCAGATCGAGCTCAAGCAGCTGGACGCGCAGCCGTTCATCATGCCTTCGCCCGCGCAAGGCAAGTACTTTCATGATCGCATCATGGGCATGCTTGCGGCCGAGAATGTAAATCTGAACATCGCGCAATATATCGATCAAACACCTACCATTCTCTCGCTCGTACGAGCCGGGCTCGGTCTCGCGATACTGCCGGCTTCGGCGCAACGGTTCCGCTATAACAACGTCGAGTTCCGCCTGATCGCCGGCAATGCGATCCACGCGGAAATGGGCATGGCGTGGCGTGCCGATCAGGACAACCCGGCCGTCATCGCGTTCCGTTCTATGGCGGCGCAATACTTTGCGGACAAAGCACACGCACGCAACAACGCCGCGCAAAATCCATAAGACGCTCCTCGTTTCATAGCGAGCTGTTGCATAATGCTTGCACGACTTGTCAGAAGACAACAACGCACAGAAGAGCGCAAGAGGCGATCCATAAGGCGTCGCGAAACGAGCCTAACCCGATGCGCTGAGTGCTTCTGCCGCCCCGCCCGCATGTATTTCGCCGTTCGCCCATTTTCGCCATGAATCTTTCCTTTGAAGTCCTGCAGGTGCTCGACGCGGTCGATCGGACCGGCACGTTTGCAAGTGCTGCAGAATCACTGCACAAGGTGCCCTCCTCGCTCACTTATCTGGTTCAGAAGCTGGAGCTCGATCTTGGCGTCAAGCTGTTCGACCGCAGCGGCCGGCGCGCCACGCTCACGCCGGCGGGACGCGTGGTGGTCGAAGAAGGCCGCCGCCTGCTTGCGGCCGCAGAAGACCTCGAATTCAAGGCAAAGCGCATGGAACAGGGCTGGGAGCGCGACCTGTACGTGGCCGTGGACGAGATCATTCCGTTTGCGCTGCTATGGGATCACGTCGACGAGTTCTACAAGCTCAAGCTCGACACACGCCTGAATCTGTCGAAGGAAGTGCTGGGCGGTTCGTGGGATGCGCTGCTCACGCGCCGCGCCGATCTGATCGTCGGCGCGGCGGGCGACCCGCCGCTGATCCCCAACCTCGTCGCAAAGCCAATCGGCTCGCTGCGGCATGTGTTCGTGGTCGCGCCGGATCACCCGCTCGCAGCGTTGCCCGGACCATTGACGCTCGACGTGGTCGCGCGTCATCGTGCAGTAGCAATCGGCGACACGTCGCGCAAGCTCGCGCCGCGCACCATCGCAATTGCCGACCATCAGGAAGTGCTGACCGTTCCGACGCTCGAAACCAAGCTCGCCGCGCAGTTGCGCGGGCTTGCCGCGGGCACCATTCCCGAATGTCTCGCCGTCGATGCGCTCAAGAGCGGCGAGCTGGTCCAGAAAGAAGTGCTAGGCATGCGCGAGATCACGCATTTCTATCTGGCGTGGCGCGACGACGAAACGGGCAAGGCACTGCGCTGGTGGGTGGAGCGGCTCGACCGCCCCGACCTGATCGACAGGGCTGTGCAACAACATATATTGCACACGCAGTCCGAGGGGTGAGCGAGGCCGCGGGATTCGCCCGATACTTGACGGTGCGAGCGGCTTTGATGGGAACTAGCCGCTTTATCCGATGTTAGCGGCGGTATGCCGCGCTTGAGGCTTATCCGCTCCTGCGGCTTGATCGTTCATTCAGCGCCCGTCTTCAACCTCAGCGACCTCAGCGACCTTCGCTCACCCGTGGCGGTCGCGAACGCCTGGCAAGCGAAGCACCCGCTTGCCCCCTGTCTCTTATAC
>NZ_JAEUAV010000038.1 GCF_019511605.1 Paraburkholderia phenoliruptrix
CGCCTCCTCCCCTCCGCCTCGCGGCACGCCTGTCCCCGCCCCAAGCATTACCATGCGTAACGAATTATTGCGAACTATTATCATCCGTGTAATGATACTGATTCTCATTTGAGAACAAGACGATGGGCTCACCTCCGTTGCAGCCGGCAGCTTTCTGCCGACGCCGCACGGATGCTGGCGTCCGTCGAATCAGAACAATAGCGACAACGACAGGGTATTGAGATGTTCCGAAACACGCCTCTCGCGGCGGCCGTTCTGGTCGCATTCGCGACGCCGCTTTACGCTCAAACGACAGCAACGCCCGCGAGCGGCGCACAGCCCGCGTCATCCAGTTCGACTTCCACTCCCAGCGCCAGCCAGAGCTCCGACGCTGCCACGCTGCCGGCCGTCAAGGTGACGGGTCAGAACGGCGCGCAGGCCGAATTTGCGGCTGACGTCTCCAGCGTCGGCGCCAAGGTGCCGACCGCGCTGCGTGACATTCCGCAAGCCGCCGTCGTGGTGCCTAAATCGGTGCTGCAATCGCAGGCGGCAAGCTCGTTCACCGACGCGCTGCGCAACGTGCCGGGCATCACCATCGGCGGGGCGGAAGGCGGACAGATCGGCAACAACATTAACCTGCGCGGCTTCTCGGCGCGCACCGACATTTACCTCGACGGCTTCCGCGACCGCGGCCAGTACTACCGCGACACGTTCAACCTCGAATCGATCGACGTGCTATACGGCCCGTCGTCGCTCTACTTCGGCCGCGGCTCGACGGGCGGCGTCATCAATCAGGTCAGCAAGCAGCCCACGCTCAAGCCGCGCGCCGACGTGTCGGTGCAAGCCGGCACGCACGACCGCTATCGCACCACCGTGGACCTGAACGCGCCGATCACGTCGACGTCCGCATTCCGCATCAACGCGTTCGGCCAGGACCAGGGTTCGTCGCGCGACGTGATGAAGAACAAGGACTACGGCGTTGCGCCTGAAGTCAAATTCGGCATCGGCACGCCGACGGAAATCACCCTGTCCGCGCTGATCCAGCACAACCGCGACCAGCCGGACTACGGCATTCCCGCGCTGAATGGTCACCCAGCGCCGGTCAATCGCGGCACGTTCTACGGCTTCACCGACGACCGCACAATTCAGGACGTGCAAACGCTCAACGCCCGCATCGAACACCGCTTCAGCGACAACCTCAAACTGCGCAACCAGACGCAATTCAGCCACTACAGCACGGAAGCGCGCGCGACCAACGCGGCCTCGGTACTGACCGGTCCGCTGCCGACGTCGCGCGCTTTGAGCAACGGCAACTACACGACGATCGATCCGTCGAAACTGTTCGTGAAGCTGCAAGGCAAGGACCGCAACATCAACGATCATTCGGTCTACAACTCGACCGACATCGAAGCGAAGTTCGACACGGGCCTCATCAAACACGACGTGGTGGCGGGCGTCGACCTGAGTCACGAAACGTATAGCAACCAGAGCTTCGCGACGACAACGCCAGGGCTGCCCACAAACACCATTGCAATCGTGCCGCTCGTCGATCCTTCGTATACGAAGCGTCCGTCGAATGCCAAAACGGTTGCGACGAATCTCGCGGAATCGAGCGCGAACGGCGTGGGCGTCTACGCGAACGACACGGTTTCCATCGGCGAACACTGGAAGGTGGTGGGCGGCCTGCGCTGGGACCGCTATGAAGCGTCGATCCACAACTCGATCAATTCGCCCTCCTACGCGACTCAGACGAACTACTTCACGAGCGTGCGCGGCGGCGTGATCTGGCAGCCGACAGACTGGCAGTCCTACTACGTGTCGTATGGCACGTCGTTCAATCCGTCGCTCGAAGCACTCACGCTCACCAACAGGCAGCAGAATCTGCCGCCGGAGCACAACAAGTCGTATGAGATCGGCGCGAAGCTGGATCTGCTGGGCGGCGGGCTGTCGGTCACGCAGTCGCTCTTCAACATCGAGAAGACGAACGCGCGTACATTGAATGCGGACGGCAGCTACACGCTCGATGGCGACGTGCGCGTGCGCGGCTACCAGCTCGGCGTGGCGGGCCACATTACGAACAAGTGGCAGGTGTTCGGCGGCTACACGTACATGGACGCCACGATCCTGAAGGCGCTCGACGGCACCGCCGGCAAAACGCCCGCCAACACGCCGCGCAACATGCTGACGCTGTGGACCACCTACGCATTCACGCCCCACTGGGAAATTGGCGGCGGTCCGATCTACACGTCGTCGCGCTATGCGGCAAACAACAACTTCGTGCAGGTCGGCGGCTATACGCGCTGGGACGCAATGGCCGCGTATCACGCGAAAAAATACGACGTCCAGTTCAACGTGCTGAATCTCACGGACAAGAACTACTACGACGCGCTGATTCCGTCGGACGGCGGACGCGCGGTGCCAGGCAACGGCCGCACGTTCCTCGCGACGTTAAACTACCGCTTCTTCTGATCGCCGGGCGGCGAACTCAACGCGTACGCCAAGCACGCCGCGCGCCTGTTCGCTGCCCGCTTTGTCGGGCGAGCGAACAGGCGCGCGTTTTTGCAGCAGGAAACTCCAACCATGATTGTCTCGATCCCCGACGTTTTCAGTCCCGCGGACGCCGCCGCGATGCGCGCCCAACTCGAGGCGGCCACCGGCTCGTGGGTCGACGGTCGGGCAACGGCCGGCTATCAGGGCGCGCCCGTCAAGCGCAATCAGCAGATTGCCGAAGGCTCGCCGATCGCGCTGGAAATGGGCGACAGAATCCTCGCGGCGCTCGAGCGGCATCCGCTTTTCATCAGCGCCGCGCTGCCGAACAAGGTTTATCCGCCGCTCTTTAACCGCTATGAAGGCGGCATGCATTTCGGCAGCCATGTCGACGGCGCAATCCGCCTCGTGCCCGGAAGCGGCGCGCGCGTGCGTACCGATCTGTCCGTTACGCTGTTCCTCACGCCGCCTGGCGACTACGACGGCGGCGAACTGCTGATAGAGGACACGTTCGGCGTGCAGGAAGTCAAGCTGCCCGCCGGGCATGCCATCGTTTACCCGGGCACGAGCCTGCATCAGGTGCGGCCGGTGACGCGCGGCGCGCGCGTCTCAAGCTTCTTCTGGGTGCAAAGCCTCGTGCGCGACGACACGCAGCGCGCCATGCTGTTCGACATGGACGGCGCGATCCAGCGTCTGAACGCGTCGAATGCGGACGACGCGGCTCGCCGCACGCTGGTCGGCTGCTATCACAACCTGCTGCGCATGTGGAGCGAAACGTAATTCGCTGGCGCGGCGGGTTCACCCTGCATGCTGGCTAGAGCCGCGCGCTTTTTTGTCCTACGCTTTAAGCGCGACGCGTGGCGCATCCGTGTGCGTCCGTGTGTTTGCGCAGTACAGCAATCCGCGAAGACGTGCACTTTCGCACGCGCGCAGGTTCCTCCTGCACGAAGACCGTAGAGGCGGCTGGAGGCTGATCGGAGGCAAGCAATCGCCTGATCATAGTTCAGGCAACCCGGGGATAACGGCCCAGAGAAGCGGCGCACTTCCCCGGCGCGTTCTCATGGAGGATGACGATGTCGATTCGACTAGGAGAGGAAGCTCCGGATTTCACCGCGGAAACCACTGAAGGCACCATCCGTTTCCACGAATGGATCGGCGACCAGTGGGCGGTTCTGTTCTCGCATCCGAAGGACTTCACGCCCGTCTGCACCACTGAGCTCGGATACATGGCCGGCCTCAAGCCGGAATTCGAAAAGCGCAATACGAAGATCATCGGCCTGAGTGTCGACCCCGTCAGCGACCATCAGAGGTGGGTCAAGGATATCGAGGAAACGCAGGGCCACGCGGTCAATTACCCGCTGATCGGCGACGCCGATCTGAACGTCGCAAAGCTGTACGATATGATTCACCCGAATGCGAGCGGCGGCACCCGCACCGCAGCGGATAACGCCACCGTGCGCTCGGTGTTCATCATCGGGCCGGACAAGAAGATCAAGGCGATGCTCGTGTACCCGATGAGTTCCGGGCGCAATTTCGACGAAGTGCTACGGCTGCTCGATTCGCTACAGTTGAGCGCGAAACATTCGGTCGCCACGCCCGTGAACTGGAAGCCGGGGGACGATGTCATCATTCCGACGTCCGTCTCGAACGATGATGCAGCAAAGAAATACCCCGAAGGTTTCAAAACCCTGAAGCCGTATTTGCGGTACGTTGCGCAGCCGCGGTGAAATTGCGGCGCGGTGAGCCGGGCGCCGCCACGCGCCCGGCTCTCGCGACAATGCGCACCACGGAGACCAAACCTTGCTGATTTTCCGACAACTCATCGACCCGCAGTCGTCCACCTACACGTATCTTCTTGCCGACAGCACGACGCGCGAAGCGGTGCTTATCGACCCCGTGTTCGAGCAGGTACGCCGCGACAGCGCGCTGATTCAGGAACTCGGCCTCCGCCTTCTTTACACGATCGACACCCACGTGCACGCCGATCACGTGACGGGCGCATGGATGATGAAACGCCGCGTCGGCAGCGAAATAGCGATATCGGCTGCGAGCGGCGCGCAAGGCGCCGACCGCTATCTGAATCACGGCGACCGGTGCGAATTCGGCACACGCTACCTCGAAGTGCGGGCGACGCCCGGTCATACGAACGGCTGCATCAGCCTTGCACTCGACGACGGCACGATGATGTTCACGGGCGACTGCCTGCTGATTCGCGGCACAGGGCGCACGGATTTCCAGCAAGGCGATGCCCGCACGATGTACCGTGCAATCCACGGGCAGATCTTCAGTCAGCCGGACACCTGCCTGCTGTATCCGGCTCACGACTACCGCGGCCTGACGGTCACGAGCGTGGCCGAAGAGCGGCGCTTCAATCCGCGCCTGGGCGGCGAGCTGTGCGAAGACGATTTCGTCGGCTACGTGACGAACCTGCGGCTGCCGCATCCGAAGCAGATTGACGTTGCGGTGCCTGCAAACCTCAAATGCGGCGAGGCGGCGAGCGATCCGACGCAGGCCGCCGAGCCGGATTGGGCGCCGCTTGCCTACACGTTCGCGGGAATCTGGGAAGTCGGGCCGCAATGGCTCGAGGACAATCTGCGTTCGGTGCAAATCGTGGACGTGCGCGAGCCGGACGAGTTCGATGGACCGCTTGGCCGCATTCCTCACGCCCAGCTCATTTCGCTCGGCAATCTGGCGGCACGAGCGGCCGAGCTGAGCAAAGATTGCCCCGTCGTGACCGTGTGCCGCGCGGGGGGTCGTTCGGCGCAAGCCACAGTGATCCTGCGCCAGGCGGGTTTCGACAAGGTGGCGAACCTCGCAGGCGGTATGCTGCGCTGGCGTGCGGAGAGCCGCGTCGTGGAAAACGGCAGCCTGTAGCGCGCATAGCAATTTCCTTCAATACACCTTGCCTCGCCGCCGATACCGTTCAAGCGCGTCAATCCCGCGCATTCACGTATCGAGGCACCGATGTCCGTTTTGCTTTCCATGGCCGCGTTCGCGCTGGCTTCGTCTATTTCTCCCGGTCCCGTCAATGTCGTTGCGTTGAGCGCCGGCGCGCAGCATGGCTTTGCCGCAAGCCTGCGCCACGTGGGCGGCGCGACCGTCGGCTTCACGTTGCTGCTTCTGCTTGTCGGCCTGGGGCTGCACGAATTGCTCGTGCATGTTCCCGTTCTTGTCGAGGTCGTCAAATGGGCCGGCGTGGCGTTTCTGCTTTACATGGCCTATAGACTTGCCGTCGACGAAGGCCGGCTCGGCGCCGACGCACCGTCACGCGGCCCCTCGTTCGCGTACGGCGCGGCGATGCAATGGCTCAATCCGAAAGCCTGGCTCGCGTCGCTGGCCGGCATGGGCGCCTATGCAGCCGACGGCGACGGCCAGCTCGTCTGGCAATTTGCGGTGATTTACTTCGTGGTCTGTTATGTGTCGATTGCGAGCTGGGCTTATGCCGGTACGCATCTGCGCAAGTATCTGCAGGCGCCGCGGCGTGTCAGGCTGTTCAATCGGGCCATGGCCGCGTTGCTGGGCGCGAGCGCGTTGTACCTCGTTGCGACTTGATGCGTGGTTGTGCCTCGGTTCAGCGAGCATGCAAGGCGCCTGCGAAACGCGAGCGCAAGCGTGCTCAACTCCGATACTGCCCAGGCGTCGCCGCGACCAGGCGTTTGAACGTGCGCTGCAAATGCGCCTGATCGGCAAAGCCTGCGTCGAGCGCCACCTCGGCAATCACGCGGCCGCGCCGCAGTTGCGCGCGGCTGTACTGAATGCGGCGATTGATCAGGTAAGCGTGCGGCGTCATGCCGTAGCGCTCCTTGAATGCGCGAATCAGATGCGATGCCGACAAACCCGCCGCCTCGCATATGTCCTCGAGCCTGAGCGCCCGCGTGCAATTGTCCGCGATGAATTCAGCCGCGCGCGCGAGCTGACGGCTCGCAGGGTCGCCGCAACAAGGAGCACGGTTCAGGCGCTGCTGAACTTCTGTGAAGAACGTTATCGCTGCGCTTTGCTTGCGCAGCAGATCCGTTTCGCTGTCGACGAGAATGCCATGCAGCCGGTTCAGGCCGTCGAACAGTTCGGCGTCTGTGCTCATAGTCTGCGAGAACGCGCGAAACGCGCGGCTCGCACTGAAGCCGAGCTCGTGTTGCAGATCGGTGAGCCACGCCACGTCGACATGAAGCATGCGATACGACCAGCGCTCGTCGGCGACTGGGTTGCACGCATGCACGTCGTCGGGATTCATCAGAACGACCGCGCCTGCACCGGTCCACTCGCGGGCATGACGATTCACATACACGCTGCGCCCGCCGGTGACCGCGCCGATCGAAAACGTTTCGTGCGAGTGCTTGGCGTAGCAGATGTCGCGACCGTCTTCGATGGAGCGCGCCTCGATGTACGGCAACGCGTCGCTACGCCAGAAGCGCGGCTCGCTTGCGAGGTTTGCCGGAGCGCTTGCGTGATTCACATGAGTTATCGCCGCTTTCGTCGTGCTCATTTGCGCGTCTCCGATATGCGTGGGCCTCGCGCACAAGCGCGGCCAGCAGCCGCAACCTCGCGAGACCACTTATCGTAGCGGTCGAGCGCGCCGCCAACAAGCCGGATCATGCCGTGACGAGCGCGCCTGGCGCCCGCGTCGCCGCCTATTTCGCGGAAACGTCGATATTGCCGAGATATTTCGTCGCGAGCGTTTTCACCGTGCCGTCTGCCTGCACCTTGGCGATCGCGGCGTTCAGGCGCTCGCGCAACGCTGTATCGCCTTTGCGAATGCCATATGCGATCCCGCTGCCGAGAATCTTGTCGTCGCGAACCGGCTGCCCGACGAACGCATAGTCCTTGCCGTTCGGCTTCGACAGAAAGCCGGTTTGCCCCGCGGGCGCGAGCACGAGTGTTGCGTCGAGCCGCCCGGCGACGAGGTCCGTGTAGACCTGGTTCTGATCCTGATACGCGACGACGGTCACGCCCGCTGGCTCCCAATGCGTCTTCGCGAACGTCTCCTGAATCGACGCCTGCAGCACGCCCACGCGTTTGCCCTTCAGGGCCTCGGCGCTCGGCAGCAGGCCGCTGTCGCGCTTTGCGATGAGTTGCGTCGGCACACGGTAGACGACCGTCGTGAAGTCGATGGTTTGGCGACGCTGCTCGGTCGCATTCATCGCCGAATTGATTGCGTCGAACTTGCGGCCTTGCAGCGCCGGAATCAAACCGTCGAACGACGTCTCCACCCACTTGCACGTCATATGCGCGGCGGCGCACACCGCATTGCCCACGTCGATGTCGAGCCCTTGCAACTCTCCGTTAGGGCCCTTCGATTCGAACGGCGGATACTGCGCTTCGAGCCCGAAACGCAGCGTGGATGTATCGGCCGCAAGCGCGGCGGGCGACGCCGCCACCGATGCGAAAGCGCAGGCCAGCGCCAACCAGAGCTTGAGCAGTTTCATAGCAGGTTCCTTCCCCTTCCGTTTCGTTGTAATGCGAACGCGCAGCGTGTGGATGTGTCGTCGCGCGACGATCTTACTGCGTTCAAAAATACCCGCGCTCGCGCGTCATGCAGGCAGCTTCAGATCTCGCACAAACGGCGCGCACCTTCGATCAGCGTCGCGTCGTCCTTCGAGAAACTCAGGCGAATCAGGCCCGAATCCGTGCCGTCGCTGTAAAACGCGGACAACGGAATAGTCGCGACGCGCGCATCGCGAATCAGGCGCAACACGAAGTCGCTGTCCTTTTCGTCGGAGAAACCGCGAAAGCGCGCGAGCATGAAGAAGCTACCCGCACTCGGCAACAACTCGAAGCGCGACTCGCGAAGACCGTGCGCAAGCAGATCGCGTTTTTGCTGATAGAACGCGGACAAGCCGAGGTAGCTCTCGCGATTGGCCAATGCGTCGACGAACGCGTACTGCATGGGCGTGTCGGCGGAAAACACCATGAACTGGTGCACCTTGCGAATCTCGTTCATCAGCTCGGCGGGCGCAAGGCAGTAGCCGACGCGCCAACCGGTGACGTGATACGACTTGCCGAACGACGACACGATCACGCTGCGTTCGGCAAGCTCGCTATGGCAAGCCATGCTTTCGTGTTTCGCGCCGTCGAACACCACGTGTTCGTAGACTTCGTCGGCGAGAATCACAATGTCGGTGTGACGCGTGAGCGCCTTGAGCCGCGCGATGTCGGCCTCGCTGAACACGGTCGCGGTCGGATTGTGCGGCGTGTTGATGATCAGCATGCGCGTCTTCGGCGTGATCGCGGCGGCGACCTCGTCCCAGTTCACACGAAAGTCGCTCAGCGAAAGCTTGATCGGCACCGGCGTTGCGCCTTGCAGCCGAACAATGGGTCCGTAGCTGTCGAACGAAGGCTCGAAGTAGATGACTTCGTCCCCCGGGTGCACCAATGCACTGATCGCCGAATAAAGACCTTCGCTCGCGCTTGCGATAACGGTCACTTCGTCTGCCGGGTCATAGCGCACGCCGTACAGCGTCTGCACCTTGTCGGCGAGCGCTTCGCGCAATGCCGCGATGCCCGACATGGGCGCGTACTGGTTGTGACCAGCGCGCATGGCGTGCGCGACGCCGTCGATCAGTTTTGCGTCCGGCGCGAAATTGGGCGCGCCTTGCGACAGATTGAGCGCGTCGTGTTGCGCGGCGAGTTGGCCGATCACGGTGAAAATCGTCGTGCCGACGTCAGGCAATTTCGAGCGGGCTTGCAGGGCGCTCTGCATATGGCTTCTCCTATCCTCATCCGGCGGCGCACTGGCGGCCGCATACCAGGCGGCCGCTCAGTGTGCTTATGTGCCGGTTGAGTGATTAGGCATCAGCCAAAGAAGCATAACAATCGAAACTTTGTCATGCGGGACATGCGTTTACGTCATGGCTCACGGAGCCGGCGCGGTGTTGCGTGCGGGCGGGCCGGACGTGGCGCCTCACCCGCTACATCACGCGTCGTCCATCAAGCGCACCTTCACCTTCTTGCCCTTCACCTTGCCCGCGCTCAGCTTGCGCACGGCTTCACGTGCGATGCTGCGCTCGACCGCCACATAGGTCGACATCTCCGTCACGTTGATCTTGCCGATCTGCGAGCCGGCAAAACCTGCCTCGCCGGTGAGCGCGCCGAGCACGTCGCCGGGACGGATCTTTTCCTTGCGGCCGCCGAGAATCTGCAGCGTTTCCATGGGCGGCAAAAGCGGTTCGTTACTCGTTGCGGTGAGCTCGGAAAGCTTGTGCCATTCCACCTCGCGCTTTTGTGCCTGCTCGATGCCGCCCACGCGCCCCATTTCGTCCATGCTGGCGAGGCTCAATGCCCAGCCTTCCTGATCGGCGCGCCCGGTGCGGCCGATGCGGTGCACGTGCACTTCCGGATCGGGCGTCACGTCGACGTTGATCACCGCCTCGAGTTGCGCGATGTCGAGGCCGCGCGCTGCGACGTCGGTCGCGACCAGCACCGAACAGCTGCGATTCGCGAACTGGATCAGCACCTGGTCGCGCTCACGCTGATCGAGTTCGCCATGCAGCGCGAGCGCATGAAAGCCCTGCGCGCGCAGCACTTCGAGCAGATCGCGGCATTGCTGCTTCGTGTTGCAGAACGCGATGGTACTCACCGGACGATAGTGGTTCAGCAACAGCCCGACGGCATGCAGACGCTCGTCTTCCGTCACTTCGTAGAAACGTTGGCGAATCTTGGTGTTGTCGTGCCGCTCGGCGAGCTTCACTTCCTTCGGATTGCGCAGGAACTGCTGGCTGAGCTTGACGATGCCCTCGGGATAAGTAGCCGAGAACAGCAGCGTTTGCCGCTCCTTAGGGCATTGCTTGACGACGGTCGCAATGTCGTCGAAAAAGCCCATGTCGAGCATGCGGTCCGCTTCGTCGAGCACGAGCGTATTGAGCGATTGCAGAGGCAGGCTGCCGCGTTCGAGGTGATCCATGATGCGACCCGGCGTGCCGACCACGATGTGCGCGCCATGTTCGAGGCTCGCGGTTTGCGGACGCATCGGCGTGCCGCCGCACAAGGTCAGCACCTTGATGTTTTCTTCCGCGCGGGCGAGACGCCGGATCTCCTGCGTGACCTGATCGGCGAGTTCGCGCGTCGGGCAAAGCACCATCGCCTGAACTGCGAAATTGCGAGCGTCCAGACGTGCGAGCAGCGCGAGCGAAAACGCCGCCGTCTTGCCGCTGCCCGTTTTCGCTTGCGCAATGAGGTCGTGGCCGGCGAGCGCAATAGGCAGACTCGCGGCCTGAATCGGCGTCATCTCGACATAGCCGAGCTGCGTGAGATTCGCGAGCGCGGCGGGCGGCAGCGGCAGTTGACTGAACGGCGCGCCGGCCGTGATGGGACTGTTCATAGGATGATGACTCGTGATCGGCTCAAGGCTGAAAAACTGAAGGCTGGGAACTGGCGACTGGCGAACGACAACTTGTGGCGACGCCTCGCAACGACGCGCGACTATTCGGCCATCGGCCCCGGCGACGGGCGGCCTTCCATCTGCTCGTACAGCACGGCGCCGTCTTCGTCTTCGAAACGCTCGACGTAATTGCGCGCGCCGCACAGCGGACACCGGAAAAGGAGTCCCTGCCCCTCGTTCTTGATGACGACGTCCGACTGCTCCCACTGCGCGCCGCAGGACTGGTTTCTACATGTGAACACGTTGCTTCTCCAACTGGATTCGATGATGTGATTCGACTGGCCGCATCAACCAAGATGCGTGTGCCGCGCACGCGGCGCGCTCACGTTCATGTCGCTGAGACCCTGCACGATGCCGCAGTCTTCCACGGCCCGTTCGCCGTGACATTGCTCGCGCAGCGCATGCAATTGCGCCTTGAGCTGCTGCAGTTCGTCGATGCGCATTTCGACGTGCGCAATATGCTCGTCGATCAGGTCATTAACGCCACCGCAGCCGCTCGCCGGTGCGTCGGTCAGACGCAGCAGCGCGCGAATTTCGTCGTGCGTCATGTCAAGCGCGCGGCAATTGCGAATGAAGCGCAACCGCTCCACGTGCCTTGCGGTATAGCTGCGGTAATTGGCCTCGGTGCGCTCCGCTTCGGGCAGCAGCCCTTCTTTCTCGTAGAAGCGGATGGTTTCGGTCGTGCAATGGGCGATTTTCGCCAATTCGCCGATTTTCATGAGCCCTCCGGTACTGGCCTTGACCTTGTAGTGGCTTCAAGGTGTTTACTAGACCACAAATCGAACGAGGAAGCCACCATGCAGCGCGCGCACGAGCCGAACGCCGACCCCACTGAACAACCGCAAACCCGCGCCCGAGGGCATGAGCATGGGCCCGAGCACGCGCATGAAGCACATGCAGGCGACTCCGCATGCGGCAGTTGCTGCGGCGCGGCCAGTCCTGCTCCGCTGCCGCTGCGCGCGGTTGTACCGCCGTCCGAAGCGGTGCAAGGCGACGTGCGCACGGCCATGCGCATCATGCAGATGGACTGCCCGACGGAAGAAGCGCTGATTCGCAAGAAATTCAGCCGTATGTCCGAGGTGCGCAGCATGGAGTTCAATCTCATGCAGCGCGTGCTGACGGTCGTGCATGCGCCCGGCGCGCTCGACTCGATTCTCATTGCGCTGCGGTCGCTGGACTTCACGCCCGAACTCGCGGATGCCGACTCGCAACGCACGCCCGGCGCCGCTCAGGACGCGTCCTCCGCTCAGCCCGCGCCGCGCAGGTGCTGGCCGCTTGCCTTCGCGGGCGTCGCTGCGGCCGCTTCAGAGGCCGCTGGCTGGGCAGGCGCGCCTGCCTGGGTGGCAGCCGGTCTTGCGCTCGTCGCGATCGCCTCATGCGGCCTTTCAACCTATCGCAAGGGCTGGCTCGCCATTCGCCACGGCAATCTCAACATCAACGCGTTGATGAGCATCGCGGTGAGCGGCGCGTTGATACTCGGTCAATGGCCCGAGGCAGCCATGGTGATGGTGCTCTTCACGGTCGCGGAATTGATCGAGGCGAGGTCGCTCGACCGCGCGCGCAACGCGATTCAGGGTTTGATGCAACTCACGCCCGAACAGGCGAGCGTGCAGCAGCCCGACGGCGGCTGGGAGCTCACGCGCCTCGAGGTGATCGCACCCGGCGCGCTGGTTCGCGTGAAGCCGGGCGAGCGGATCGCGCTCGATGGTGAGATCGTTGTGGGACGCTCGAGTGTCGATCAGGCCCCGATCACAGGAGAAAGCCTGCCGGTCGACAAGACCGTGGGCGACGCCGTGTTCGCCGGCACCGTCAACCAGGCGGGCTCGTTCGATTACCGCGTGACGGCCGCGGCCAGCAACACCACGCTCGCGCGCATCATTCATGCGATCGAAGCGGCACAAGGCAGCAAAGCGCCCACGCAACGTTTCGTCGATCAGTTTGCGCGTGTCTATACGCCGCTGGTGTTCGCCGTCGCACTGGCGGTGGCGCTCGTGCCGCCGCTCCTTTTCGGTGGAATGTGGCAGGCGTGGATCTACAAGGCGCTAGTGATGCTGGTGATTGCGTGTCCGTGCGCGCTCGTTATCTCCACGCCTGTCACGATCGTCAGCGGTCTCGCGGCAGCTGCGCGCAAGGGAATTCTCATCAAGGGCGGCGCCTACCTCGAACAGGGCCGCAAGCTGCGCCGCCTTGCGTTCGACAAAACCGGCACGATCACGCACGGCAAGCCTGTGCAAACCGATTTCGCCGTGCTCGCCAAAGCAGATCCGAATGCAGATGCTGATGCGGACACCGACGCCGCCCGTTGCCGCACGCTCGCCGCAAGTCTCGCGGCACGCTCGGACCACCCCGTGTCAATGGCAATTGCAAGCGCCGCGCAAAAGGATGGCATCGCAACCGTCACGGTCGATTCATTCGAAGCGCTCGCCGGACGCGGCGTGCGCGGCGTGATAAACGGCCTCACGTACTGGCTCGGCAATCATCGGCTTGCGGAAGAACTGGGGCTATGTTCGCCGTCACTCGAAGCACGGCTCGACGCGCTCGAGCGTCAGGGCAAAACCGTCGTGCTGCTGAGCGACGCGCAACGTGTGCTCGCGCTCTTCGCTGTCGCCGATACGGTCAAGGAAACGAGCCGCGCGGCTATCGCCGAACTGCATCGCGCAGGCGTGACCACGGCCATGCTCACCGGCGATAATCCGCACACCGCTGCGGCGATTGCCGCGCAAGTCGGTATCGACGAAGCGCGCGGCAACCAGTTGCCGCAAGACAAGCTGGACGCCGTCGCGCAGTGGTCGGCCGAGGGTGCGACCGTGGGCATGGTCGGCGACGGCATTAACGACGCGCCTGCGCTCGCGCGCGCCGACATTGGCTTTGCGATGGGCGCAATGGGCACCGGCACCGCGATAGAAACCGCCGACGTCGCGTTGATGGACGACGACCTGCGCAAGATTCCGCTCTTCATCCGCCTCTCGCAAGCGACGCATGCCGTACTGGTGCAGAACATTGCATTGGCGCTCGGCATCAAGAGCGTCTTTCTGGTGTTGACGGTGATGGGTCTGGGCACGATGTGGATGGCCGTGTTCGCCGACGTCGGGGCGAGCCTGGTGGTGGTCGCGAACGGCTTGCGGTTGCTGCGCAAATGAATCGCAGGCGGGAGCAGTCGAACGGCAGCCGCCCCACCTTGGAATCCGCTAGTGAGCGAGCGGTCGGCTTGTCGTAGCGCCGTGTGCGCCGATTGCGGCCTTCAAGGTATCCGAAGGCCGCATGCCGAACAGCTTGCGGTAGTCCGTTGCGAACTGGCTCAGGTGCCAGAAGCCCCAGGCGGTCGCCACGTCCTGCACGGAACGCGAATCGCGCGAGGCGTTGCAGAGATCGCGGCGCGCGCCGTTCAGGCGCAGCGCGCGCACATAGTGAGCGGGCGCCATGCCGAGCACGTCCTGAAAGCAATACTGCAACGTACGCCGGCTCACATGCAGACGCTCGCAAAGCTCCGGCACGCCGACCGCGCGGTCCCGATGCGCCAGGACATAATCGCGCGCCTCGGAGACAATCGACTGACGCCGCGCGCGAACCGGCATCGCCATTTGCCCGGGGGACGCAGGCAACGCGCCGGCGTCGAACAGCGACGCAAGCACCGCCGCCTGCAGGCTGTCGCACGCGGAGCGCGATAAAGGCGCACCGCTTGCCGCGCTGCGCTTGAGCAGCGCGCGCAACGAAGCGCACAGGCGCTCCTTGCGATCCGCGCCGATGGACACCACCTCCTTGTCCGGCAACGCATCGGCGAGGCTCACCTGCTCCACTTGCGCAGCGTAGCGACGCAACGCGTCGCCCTTCACGACCACGCCAAAAATCTCATAGCCCGACGACGTCAGCAGCTCGAATTCAATGCCGCCTGGACGAAACGCGAGAGCGTCGCTGCCGATCATCTGCGCGTCGATGCGGCCGGCGCCGGCACCACGCGTCGGAATGCCGAACCAGTAGGCGTCTTTCTGCACCTCGCAGGTTTGCCGCAACGTGTGGCTCGTCGTTTCGACGAACACCTGCATGTCATCGAGGCACAACTCCGTCAGGCCGCCTACGAAACTGCCCGAGGCCAACTGGTCGTAGGTTTGATGCCACCCTTGAAGGTTGCGCGCCTGTTCGTCCGCGTCGTGAGCAATGCGGGTCTGCACGCGAAAGCCCGCCTGCGCTGCAGGCACGGGAGCGGCGCCGGGGGTCGAGCTGACGGCGCTGTCGCTGAGGGATTCGATCGTCATGGCCAATCCGCGCGATGGAATATCGAAGAACAGAACAAGGCAAGTCTCATGCCGATGATAGGCGCGCGGTCACAGCACCGGTTGCTCCAGCATGGGCCAGCGCGCTGTTCAATTCGTGAACAGCAACACTTGTGTTGATCCGAAACGACGCGCCTGTGCGCCGTTGATCCGGCTTGCAGCCCTTGCTTCGGTGCGTGCGTGCCTGCCGTGCGTGCACGTCTCACCAGCCGGGTGCATTGGCATGGTTCTGGCTCTACGGGTGTCGCGGCCAGCTTCAACGGATTGCAACCGAGCGCGACATCGCGCCGACTTGAGCCCATTCAAACATGTGAGGAGCACTGAGATGAATCACGCGGAGATGCAGTTTCTGACGACCGAATTCCCGTACAAAAAGCAGTATGCGAACTTTATCGGCGGGGAATGGGTGAAACCCGTGGGGGGCGAGTACTTCGACAACGTATCGCCCATCACCGGCGAGCCGTTCACCTCGATTCCGCGCTCGCGTGAAGCAGACGTGGAACTCGCGCTGGATGCAGCGCATCGCGCGAAGGCCGCGTGGGGCAAAACGTCGACGACGGATCGCGCGAACATTCTGAACCGCATTGCCGATCGCATGGAAGCGAACCTGCAACGCCTCGCGGTTGCCGAAACGATCGACAACGGCAAGCCGCTGCGCGAGACAATGGCCGCAGACATTCCGCTTGCCATCGACCACTTCCGCTACTTCGCCGGCGCCGTGCGCGCGCAGGAAGGCTCGATCTCCGAGATTGACGACGACACGGTGGCCTATCATTTTCACGAGCCGCTCGGCGTGGTCGGCCAGATCATTCCGTGGAATTTCCCGATCCTGATGGCGGTATGGAAGCTCGCGCCCGCGCTAGCGGCCGGCAATTGCGTCGTGCTCAAGCCAGCTGAGCAAACGCCCGCGTCGATTCTCGTACTCGTCGAACTGATTCAGGATCTGCTGCCCGCCGGCGTGCTCAACGTGGTGAACGGTTTCGGTCTGGAAGCGGGCAAACCGCTAGCATCGAGCAAGCGCATCGCGAAGATCGCGTTCACGGGCGAAACCACGACGGGCCGCCTCATCATGCAGTACGCGAGCCAGAACATCATTCCGGTCACGCTGGAACTGGGCGGCAAGAGCCCGAACATTTTCTTTGCCGACGTGATGAATCAGGACGACAGCTACTTCGACAAGGCGCTGGAAGGCTTCGCGATGTTCGCGCTGAACCAGGGTGAAGTGTGCACATGCCCGTCACGCGTGTTGATCGATGAAAAGATCTACGACCGCTTCATGGAACGTGCATTGAAGCGCGTCGCGGCCATCACTCAAGGTCATCCGCTGGATACGAAGACGATGATCGGCGCGCAGGCTTCGCAGGAGCAGTTGGAGAAAATCTTGTCGTATGTCGATCTCGGCAAGCAGGAAGGCGCCGAGTGCCTGATCGGCGGCGAACGCAACGTGCTGGGCGGTGAGCTGAGCAAGGGCTATTACGTGAAGCCGACCGTGTTCCGCGGCAACAACAAAATGCGCATCTTCCAGGAAGAGATTTTCGGGCCGGTGGTTTCCGTCACCACGTTCAAGACCGAAGAAGAAGCGCTCGAGATTGCCAACGACACGCTGTACGGCCTGGGCGCCGGCGTCTGGACGCGCGACGGCACTCGCGCCTATCGCTTTGGCCGGCAAATTCAGGCAGGCCGCGTGTGGACCAACTGCTATCACGCGTACCCGGCCCACGCCGCGTTTGGCGGCTACAAGCAATCGGGCATTGGCCGCGAAAATCATAAGATGATGCTCGACCACTATCAGCAGACCAAGAACCTGCTCGTCAGCTATAGCGAGAAACCGCTCGGCTTTTTCTAAGCATCAACCCCGGCGATTGTGCCGAGGCGAGCCGCGTTGCGCGGCTCGCTTCATTGCTGCGAGGACCTATGATGGCGGACGAACAGGAAGTGGCTCGCGTGATCGCAACGCCCGCCGCAGTGGAGTTGATAGACACGTTGCGCGCGCAACATGGCGATGTACTGTTCCATCAATCCGGCGGATGTTGCGACGGCAGCGCGCCGATGATGTTTCCACAAAGCGAGTTCATGATCGGCGCGTCCGACGTGAAGCTTGGCACTCTTGCGGGCGTGCCTTTTTACATGAGCGATTCGCAGTTCGAGTACTGGCAGCATACGCAATTGATAATCGACGTGGTGCCGGGCAACGGCGGCATGTTCTCGCTCGAGCGGCCGACCGGTTTGCGTTTTCTCACGCGCTCGCGCCTATTCGACGACGGCGAGAACGCGTGGCTCGCAGCGCACCCTGTGCAGCGCGGCGATGCGTGAATTGGCTGCTAGGTCGCGCCGGCGTTTGCGTCGGGGCTCGCCGGCTCTGATTGCCGGTGGGTGCTCGCCGCGCCGCCGATCGCGGCCGCGGCCGCGGCAGGCGCGGCCTGTAGCAACGCATCGCTGTCATCTTTCAGTCCGACGCCGGTAAGGCCGAGGCGCCGTGCATGCGTGAGCAGATAGTGCAGCTTGTGTGCGGCCAACGGATAGTCGAGCCCTTCAGGGCGCACGTTGGAAATGCAATTGCGCTGCGCGTCGCTGCAGCCCACTTTCGGCGCGTACGTCAGATAGATACCGAGGCTATCAGGCGAGCTCAGCCCTGGCCGCTCGCCAATAAGCATGACGACAATCTTCGCATGCAGCAACTCGCCGATCTCGTCGCCAAGCGCAACGCGTGCCTGCCGCGCGACGACGACAGGGGCGATTTTCCAATCCGCGAGTCGCAAAAGCACGGCTTGCAGCAGCGGCACCGCCTGCTTCGATGCAGCGAACGCAGACAAGCCGTCTCCGATCACGAACACCAGATCCGGTGATTCGTCCTTTAGCTGGGCGAGCGCGGCGCGGCTTTCTTCCGATAAGCGGCGGCCAAGATCGGGACGCCGCAGGTAATGCTCGCGATCGGGCGCGGCGCTGTGCACGTCGAGCGTTCGCAACGACAGTGCGTGCAACTGCTGATGCAATGCCTCCGTATCGAGCGGATGATGCACGGCATCGCGCGCCTGTGCATGCGAAAGATTGAATGCGAGCAAAGGCGCAGTGGGCACGCTGTTGCCCGCGCGGCCCAACGCGATGCGCGCGTTGGTGAACTGGCGCAGCGCATTCCACGGGTTCTTGTCCACAGAGTCGCTCATGCCATACCCATCCAGTCGCGCGCGCCTTCCAGCAGCGGTTGCTGTGTCGATGCGCTCAGCAACGCACCGCGTGCGTCGGTAATCTGCATCGACTCAAGCCATTCCTCGAATTCAGGCGCGCGGCGCAAGCCGAGCACGTCGCGCACATACAGCGCGTCGTGAAACGACGTGCTTTGATAATTGAGCATCACGTCGTCCGCGCCCGGAATGCCCATGATGAAGTTGATGCCCGCCACGCCTAGCAGCGTGAGCAGGTTGTCCATGTCGTCCTGATCGGCCTCCGCATGATTCGTATAGCAGATGTCGCAACCCATCGGCACGCCGAGCAGCTTGCCGCAGAAGTGGTCTTCGAGACCCGCACGCGTGATCTGCTTGCCGTCGTACAGATACTCGGGGCCGATGAAACCCACCACGGTGTTCACGAGAAACGGATTGAACTTGCGCGCGACCGCATAGGCGCGCGCCTCGCACGTCTGTTGATCGACGCCGAAATGCGCGTCCGCCGACAACGCGCTGCCCTGCCCGGTTTCGAAGTACATCAGGTTGCTGCCGACTGTGCCGCGCTTGAGCGAAAGTCCTGCTTCATACGCTTCGTGCAGCAGCGCGAGCGAAATGCCGAAGCCGGCGTTGGCTTTTTCCGTGCCCGCAATCGACTGGAAAACGAGGTCCACGGGCACGCCTTTTTCGATCGCGGCGATGGTGTTGGTGACGTGCGTCAGCACGCACGACTGCGTGGGCACCTGGTAGCGCTGGCGGAAGTCGTCGACCATTTGCAGCAGCCGGGTGATCGCGGCGAGGTTGTCGCTCGCCGGATTGATGCCGATCATCGCGTCGCCGCAACCGTACATGAGGCCGTCGAGCATGGAGGCCGCGATGCCTTTGACGTCATCCGTCGGATGATTGGGTTGCAGGCGCACCGACATGTGGCCCGGCAAGCCGACGGTGTTGCGAAAGCGCGTGATAACCGGACGTTTGCGCGCGGCCGCAATCAGGTCCTGATTGCGCATCAGCTTCGAGACGGCCGCCACCATTTCCGGCGTTAGGCCCGCAGCGATGCGTGTGAGCGCCTCGGCGTCCGTCGACGTGCTCAGCAGCCAGTTGCGAAAATCGCCCACCGTCAGATGCGAAATCTCGGCGAATGCCTGCGGCGAATGATCGTCTATCACGAGCCGCGTGACCTCGTCGCTTTCGTAGGGAACGAGCGCTTCGTTCAGGAAAGTGCGCAACGGCACCTGCGCCAGCGCCATTTTCGCGGCGACACGCTCCTCCTCGCTCGCCGCCGCAACGCCCGCGAGCTGGTCGCCGGAACGTTGCGGGCTGGCCTTCGCCATGAGTGTTTTCAGATCGGCAAAGCGATAAGTGCGGCTGCCGATTGTCTCCGTATAGCTCATTCGTTGCGACTCCAGCTTGCATGTACCGCGCCGCTGCGCACAGCGACCGGGTTCGTCATTCTTCGAGCAGTGCGTCCGCCGGCGCGGCCTCGCGCTGATGGCGCGTCAACAGGAAATAGACGTAGCCAAGTGCGAGGAAGATGGCGAACACCACGGCCACCAGAAAGTTGAAGTACACCATGGTCGCCAGACAGATTACCGCGGCCACCAGCGCGAAGCCTGGAAAGAGCGGAAAAAGCGGCGCGCGGAACGGACGCTCCATGTCCGGTTCGGCGCGACGTAGCTTGAAAAGCGACAACATGCTGATGATATACATCACGATAGCGCCAAACACGGACATCGTCACGATGTTCGCCGTGAGCGTCTGGCCGCCGAACTGGATCAGCTCGTCGCTGTAGATCGCCGCGATGCCGATGACGCCGCCCGCCACGATCGCGCGATGCGGCGTCTTGAAGCGCGGATGCACTTTCGAAAGCCATTCAGGCAGATAGCCCGCGCGCGCCAGCGCGAAAATCTGCCGAGAATAGCCGAGGATGATGCCGTGAAACGACGCGACCAGACCGAACAGACCGAGCCACACGAGCATGTGCATCCAGCCGCTATTTTCTCCGACGATGAACTTCATCGCTTGCGGCAGCGGGTCGTTGATGTTCGAGAGCTTCGTCCAGTCACCCGCCGCGCCCGCGAACACCATCACGCCGATGGCGAGCACCACCAGGGTCAGAATGCCCGCCACGTAGGCGACGGGAATGGAGCGCCTCGGGTTTTTCGCTTCTTCAGCGGCCATCGCGACACCTTCGATCGCGAGGAAGAACCAGATTGCGAACGGAATCGCCGCGAACATGCCGTTAAAGGAGCCCATGCTGAAAGTGTCTGCGCCGGCCCAGCCGCCTTTCGTGAAGTTCGACCACTGAAAGCCGGGCGAAACGACGCCCATGAACACCAGCAGCTCGAAAATGGCGAGCAACGTCACGCAAAGCTCGAATGCGGCGGCGATCTGCACGCCGACGATGTTCAATGCCATGAAGACGAGATACGCGCCCATTGCCGCGTGTTTTGGTTCGAGCCCCGGAAACTGCACGTGCAGATAGGCGCCAATGGCAAGCGCAATGGCCGGCGGCGCAAACACGAATTCGACCAGCGTGGCCGCGCCCGCGAGATAGCCGCCGGTCGGGCCGAACGCGTGACGCGCGTAGGCGAAGGGGCCGCCGGCATGCGGAATGGACGTGGTGAGCTCGGTGAAGCTGAAAATGAAGGTGGTGTACATCGCGGCGATAAAGATCGCCGTAATGACAAAGCCGAGCGTACCCGCGCTCGCCCAGCCGTAGCTCCAGCCGAAATATTCGCCGGAAATCACGAGGCCGACCGCAATGCCCCAAAGTTGCCACGTGCCGAGCGTCTGCTTCAACTCGTGATGCGTGACTTTACCGACGTGCTGACTATTGGACTCTGATTTCATCGGACGCTCCCGGAGTTTGCCGCTTGCTCGACGCCGCAAGGCTTTGCGGTGCGTGGACGGGCAGGCTTTCGCCGATGGTAGTGAGCCATTATTCGAGGTGTTATCGAAATTCGGCAAAGTTCGCGAACGGTTTGGGGGCGACGGGGCTTGGGTGAGTCAGGGGGTAGGGTTCGTGAAGATTGCGGGTTGCGCGTTTATGTGGCCGCGTGTTCAGGTGCGTCTCTGGTTTTTATAGTCTTTGTATATGTATACGTAGTAATAGTTAACAAGCGCCGCGCTCGCCTGTGGATAACCGCAAAGCTCGGTTTCGGATCAAGCGCTTGCGGCGGCGATAACCTTGGGCGGCCAACGTGGATAGCCGGATCGAACGAGGGAAAAGTTTTGCCGCGGCTCGCTAGGCGGTGCAGTTGTCAAGGTTTGTCCCACAGGATGCGGAACGGGTTTTACAGGGGTTGTGCAGAGGGAGGTGTGGATAAGTGGGCGTGCGGAGAGCTCCATTGGCACAGCGCAAAGCGGATCCAGAATCCCGCCCGGCTGTCCTCGCCCTGTCAGGTACCGGGAATGTCTGGAATGCCGGCATGAACCGGACCAGGAACTTGCGCGCATCCCAACTGACGCAGTTCCTGGCGATGTCGATAGCGCCGTTTTGCTAGTCCGCCACCAGCACAGGCTTGAGATGCTCCCTTTGGAGCTTTCTCGGTACGCCGATCATCACGAGGTAGATGCGCACCAGCAGGCCGGCAAACCAGAGCGACACTGGCATGCCCAGCACCGCCAGCGCGAACAGCACGCCGTTCGTCCCGAAGTTCGAGGACAGCAGCCGCCCCAGGATGAGATAGCACGGGGCGATACCGAAGACGATATAGGAATAGATTCTCGGGAAAGGGGAGCGTTCTTTATGGAGCCGCTCGAACAATGCCATTCCTGCTTGCTTTCGATAATGGAATCCGGAAGCGCTCTCTTCGAAGGCCCGTTTGACGAAAGAGGTTTGGGTGATCGTATTCATCACCGCTTGCCTTGACATGACCGCCCAGTACAGCGTCAGCATCAACCCACCGAGCAGGCCCGGCCAACGCAGATGCGGCGCCATGGGTGCAAACAGGAAGTAGTAGAAATAGGCGAATATGCCAAAGAAGAAGTACATGGCAAATGTCGCAACCGAGAGCACCAGCCCGGACACCCACAACAGGTTCGAACGGCGGTACATGATCGAGACAGCGAAGGGTACGAAGAGGCAAATCAGCGTAACCAGCACGCCTATTTTCCAGGGCCATCCGGACACCGCAAGATCGTCTGCATATGCCGCGTACGACACGCCGGTTGCAAGCGTGGGAAAAATGAAATTCACCGGCGTGGCTTTCTTCGTCATCTCCCAGACTGCGTCTTTCAGTTCTGTCTCGGGCTTTGTCATCGATTGCGATCGTGGCATCTGGACTCGCTTTCCGGTGAGTGCCGTCTTACGGCATGTACATCATGGGGTACTGATCATAGTCTTTGGGCATGGACTTTTCCAGGTATTCGGCCGCGTGCTTGATCGACTCGCCAATTGATCGAAACCATGACGTGACGTGCTCAGTGGCGTGGGTTTTCTTGTCTAGCCAGTCGAGTCCGTAACCTACTGCGATTGCGACAACGATAGTTCCCACGACGATTGCCGCTACCGGCAGTGCGACGGTTCCCGCGAGTAGTGCCACGGCAGCGCCTACCGCGACGGACGCAATCGCCGCGCTCAATCCCGCTTTCGCAAGGTCGATCCCAATCTTGCCTAACAGGTCCGCGATGTCTTTCTTTCTCTTTCCGTCCGGACCGATGTCCTCATAGTCGTGCAGCCATTCAGCCGTGTCGAGGGTGATGGTAAAAATCAACGCGATCAAGCCGGCCTTCTTGAAGGCTCCTTTGGACCCCTCCCAAGCAGCGGCTGCACCCGACGCTGCAGTACCGGCTCCCCCGGCAATCGTCAGGACCTTTTCGTTCTGCACGCCGTATCGCGCAGCGGTCACCAACTTTCGCAATCGCGGGTTGCCGGTGAAGACAACGTATGTTCTTTCTCCTACGTTCTTGTGAACGATCTTCATCAATCGGAACTTCTCTCTCCAAAGCTCCTGGATCCACTGCTTGTTGTCTTTCAGAAAGGCCGTCGCACCGGCGAGCTGTCCTATTAGCCAATTACGTGTTGCAATGTTGTTGGTGTCAATGGCCGTGTCTTCCGAGCCGCCCGCAGCCAGTGCGTCCATTACCTGTTTCGGGATTGAACTCTTATCGACTTCGAAGACATGAGCTTCCTGTGCTGGCTCGACTGTGGTACCAGGCGCCAATTTGATTGGCAGGGGACACGACCAGAGTTGCTCCGCACGCAGTGGATCGAACGCACCCGCGGGGCGCAGATACTCGGGAATTGCGGGTTGCGGATAGGTGAGCAGGGGCGCTGCGTTAGTCTGTTTCGATGATGCAGAGGCCGTTGGTAGATGCGCGGCGTGATTCGTACCGATGGCAATGATGATCGGCTCTGGCTTGGCTTTTGGAGAAGGGTCGGTGTTCGCCAAACCGAACGTCCGCATCGAATAGCTCTGATACGCCTTGCCATTCTGTTTGAGTGTGAGTTGGCCCTTGAAATCCCTGCTGATCCAGATGTGGTAGCGCTGACCGTCCTGGAACTGTCCCTGCTTGACGCGCTTCTTCCTGGCTACGTCGTAGATCCAGTCTTCGCTTGCCTCGACGGTGTAGGTTGCGCCTTTTTTCACCTGAATATCGAATATCACGTCGCGATGCTTGCGCAACAGAACGGTGAGATCCGTTTCGGCCCAGCATTCGACGGGCTCGCCGGGTAGATCGATGCATACGGTATGTTGGATCAGGGGACGGTCGCCCATTGTCATTCTCCGCTTCGCTTGACTTGATCTGCGACAAACTTGCCGAAATCGATGCCCTTCAGTTCGCCTTTGCCCTCGCCATCGAGAACGACGGTATGCAGCGCGCCGTGCTCCGAAGCGAGCTTGATCGGTTCACCTTGCGGCACGTTGCCCTCCGCGTCCATGTAGCGGATTCGCATGTCAGCCTTCTTGCCTTCTGCGTTGAAAGTGCGATCGAGACTTGTTGGGCCAGCAAAGGAATGTTGGCTGCCTTTGATGTCGATCTTTCCCGGCGCATGAATTTCGATGTTGCCGCCGGAAATGCGCACGTATGCGCCGCCCGAAGTGAGAAGAATCTCCTGCTTGGCTGCCGCGTCGATCGACTCAGTCGCGGAGAGTAATTTCAGCGTCTTCTGGGCGGTGATTTCAAGGTTATCGCCTTGTGCCTGAATCTCCACCTTGCCTTTTGCCGCAAACAGCTTCATCCCCGCGTTCTGCGCGAACAGGCTGATCTTCTGCGCAACGCTCGCGAGCAGCGACTTGCCGCTCGCAATGTGCGTGCTCTGACCGCTCACCACGTTCACATGCTCATTCGCCGCGATATGCGTGGACTTCTGTGTCGACATCGCGATGCCTGCCGGCGTCGCGAACAGCATGATCGGCTCCTTGAACCCGTTCGCCTCACCGGTGCCGCCGCCCGCCGTGTTGCCACCGCTGCCGCTCGCGCCCTCAACGCGGTCCTGCGTGGCGTCGGCAAACGACTTCAGCGAATCGTGACCTTCCATCAGGCTCTCCGCCTGATGCGTCTCGCTCGCCTCGCTGAGTGCCCCGATCACGCTCCCCGAATTCTCGAGCTGGCTCTTCGCCTCGCCTGCGTCAAGCGGCTGCCTCGATGCTCCCGTCGTTGGATGCGTCGATACATACAGCCCCTGCCCCGCCCGCACCGCGCCATACGCGTCCGACTTCAGATCAAAGCCGCTGCCCAGATACGCCCCGCGCGTGTTGCCGCTGTGCGCAATCAGGTAGCCCAGATGCAGTTGCGAGTTCGCGCTCGTGCTGTAAAGCTGCACCCGGTTCTGACCGGTGGCATCGTCCATCACCAGCTGGTTGTAGCCGCTGCCCTGGTACTCCTTGGACCGGTAGCCCGAGAGGATGCCGTTCGAATGCCACTGCGGCGTCTTCGCGCCGTTGTACACGCGCCCCGTGACGATCGGCCGGTCGCAGTCGCCGTCCAGGAACGACACGATCACCTCCTCGCCGATGCGCGGCACGTGCACCGCGCCGTAATTGCCGCCCGTGTCCGATTGCACCACCCGCAGCCAGCACGACGCCTTCTCGTCGCCCGGATTCAGCCGGTCCCAGTGCATCTGCACCTTCACCCGGTTCAGCGCGTCCGTGAACACTTCCTCGTTCGCCGGGCCCACCACGGTCGCCGTCTGCAGATGCATGTCCGGCTTGCGATGCTCCAGCGGGCTGCGAAACGGCACGCTCTTGCGCTGCGCCTCGACCGTGGCCATGAAGAAGCCTTCGCTGCCGTCGGCCGATCTGACCACCAGCGCCGCTTCGTTCGCGTGCTGCGCGCGCGCCGCAGCAATCTGCGCCTTCAGGCTGTGCGGGAAGTCGGTCATGCCCGAGGACACCGGCAGGTTGTTCTCGATCACCCACCGCACGGCAAGCACCGCGAACTGCCGCTCCTGTTCGCTGCCGCCGCTGTGCTCCGGATGATTCTCCAGCACGAACCAGCGGCCCGCATCGAGCCGCCGCACCGCGCCCACGCCATGAAAGCGCTTGGCGCGCGACTCCCACTCCTCCATCTTCACCTTCGAGAGCTGCTCGCCGCGCTCCTGCTGCCCGTACGTGTACGCGCCCGTGTACTCGTACACCTCCGCCTGCTGCGGCAGATCGCCCTGCGTCGAGAGCGTCGGCACGCTTGTGCCCTTCGGGTTGGCCGCCGACGACGGCCACTTGTAGTCGAACGTGCGCGTGGTGAGCGTCGTGCTCTGCAGCGTGCGCGTGCCGCTCCACTGCACCAACGCGTCGGTCTCGCTGTTCGTGCCCGAGCGGTAGAACGGCACCGCCTGCGGCGAGAGCGCCGGCAGGCTGCCGATGTCGTCGGTAATTACCAGCGTATGCGATTGACCGTCCTCGGCCTGTTCGAAATAGCCAAACAGGCCCTCGGTTTCCATCAGCCGGTGACAGAAATTCCAGTCGTCCTCGTATTGCACGCAGAAAGAATGCGGCGGCAATGGCTTGCTCAACGCGAAACGGAACGCGCCCTGCGCCTGCGGATGCAGGTTGAATACGTCGGTGAGAATCTCATCGACGCTTTTATCCTGCCAGATTCGCGCGTCCTTGCGAAAGCGCAGGAAATGCATCCACGACACCAGCCCGATCTGGTAACTGGTAATTGCGCCGTCCGCGCCCAGACGGCGGGCGGTATGGACATAACCGTGGTGTGCGGCATACGACTGGTCGCTTTGCTGGATCCACAGCGTGACGGGCTGCGCAATCAGCGATTTGAGCTCGATACTGTCGCTCATGGAAACCGCGTCCAGCGTGAATTCATAATCGCGGCCAATTCGCGACACGCCCACCAGCCTTTGCGGCAACAGCGTATTGCCGCCCAGCGGCGTATCCAGTTTCAGCAGCCGGTCACTTTGCAACAGCCCGCCTTTTATTGCCGCGATTATGTCCTGCGCGCCCATACCGCCTCTTTTTATGCAATGCGCGACCCCGCGCTATCGCGCGATAATACAAATATCAGGCAGTTACGGCAATCATGGAAGCAGAAACAAATGTTAAATCGGAATTTGTTTCTCCGTTTCTTAGTTTGCGGGGCAATCGGTAAAATCAAGCCAACCGTCGGAAAGCACTGAGTGGATGATGGATAGACACAATAACCGCCAGCGGTAATTCATAGCGCATCCCGGCAATCACGATGTCGAGGCACGCTTTCATGAGATTTGTGAGCCAGAGAAAGCGCTGCGCCGCGAGCCCGATTTGTGGCGGCTTAGGTACCGCTAAAATGAAAGCAACCTCTTACGCTTGTGTCGACATCATCTGTTGCGAAGCGACGAGTCGAGGGGGCGGATGGCAGCCACAGATACACAGATCGTCGCTCAATGCGGCGTGCCGCCCATCTGGCGAAGTCATGATTTGCCTCGGCCCGTCGCACTGAATTTTGCCTGTCGTATTGCAGGACGGACACGCCACAGGATCGCCTTCGTGAGCGACGTCTTTGTCGCTCAATCGAATAGAAGTCGCTGCGGCATGAACGACGCCATTAGCTGTCGTCTTGTCGCCGTTCAGAATCAGATATCGTTTCATAGTGTCCCTTAGGAGCCAGGCATTAGTCGGGTGCCGCCGTGCACCTATTGTCTCTACGCAAAGCAACGAATTATCGAGTTACCTGGAATACCCGATGCTGAGCAACACGAGCATAGACCGCTGATCTGCACGCACCGATATGGTCCCCCACTCGAACGCAAACGTGTCGGCCCCAAGCGAAGTGGAGACGGGAATGGTTCGCGCTTCTTCTTTAATCAGCTTTGCTAACGTCTTTTTCTCCCGCAGGAGATCATCGTCAGTTGCGGACCAGTCCTGTTTCCGAATGCTTCCATCCTTCCAGATGCAATCGATCTGAGCAAGGCTGCCTAAGCGGAACCGGGCGGAAACAGCAAAGGAGTGTCGCCAAATAACCAGTTTGTCGGTCGCGAAGCTCTCCCACCCGTTCTGTGCGTCAAGTGCGCGCCAGCCCGCTTCGATCACATCTTGCACCCTCGTGCGGCCGGGTGCGAACACGAGCCCCTTGCCCGCATCCAGTTCGCCGGCGGCAAAGCTAAAATGTGTGGACATAGAAGGCGCGCGTCCCGCCGTTCAATCTATGCGCCGTTCGAGACGCCAGCGCACCCAATGCACCTTGCGTTCGCCCAGGCTGTCTTTAACGAGAAGATCTGGCATCCGGTCGCCCGCCATAACTCGCACGGTACTTCCACCGTGTTCGTCCGTGCGCCATTCACCCGATGCCGGGCAGATCGCGCCGGTATGAACCGGGTCTACAGCATTGGGCTCAATCGTATGTGCGCTTCCCAACGGCTTGAGAAAGTACTGCGTCTCGTCCGGAATCGCGCCATCCTTGTAACGCGTATCTTCCCAAAGAAGACGCCAATGTGTCGGTCTCGGTGTGATGCCGAACGCGTTGTCGTCGACGTCCGACAGATTCGGCGCCTCAGTATCCGCGATCAGGTAGTTGAAACAGCCCTCGTTCTCAAACAACTTAGGTCCTGTCGAGAACACGCCAAGCGCGCGGCTACGTTCTATCATGACAGGTTCCCAGATGCCGCCATATGGAACTGCTTGGCCCGATTGAATCACAGGCCCGCTGGTTTCCGGAACTGGAGGCAACACCTCGGGAATTGTCGGGTAAGCGAGTTCATAGAAGCCGTGGTCGTAGCGAGCCGGATTCAGTAGCGAGTCAGCGCTTTCCAGATAGGCGATCTTGTCGTCGGTCCACACCTCCAAGGGCGCGTAGTCCATCTGAAACTGCGAGGCTCGCATAAGCTGATATAGCGCATTGACTTTTTCCGGATAGGGCGCGAACTGGCTTTCGTGCTCCCAATACTTCGGGTTTCGATAGAAGTGATCGCCAAGCACATTGGTTTGCCTGACTGCCCTCTGCAACGGCTGGCCGGCACGCCAGACAAAACGGTGTCCTTTCCCAAGCTCTGCAAGGCCCTTGTCGTAACATGCCAAGATCTCATAGGTTACGGTCAAGTGGTTCGCATCCAGCTCTTCTGCACCGTTTGCCGGATCCGTCTTGATCGCCAGCTCGTAGGCATCTGCGAAAATCTTGAACGCTTGCTGCTTTGCTTTCCAGAGCGACCAACTCGTTAGTCGCTGAAGCAACCAGAAAACCTGGCGACGAATCGCCTCATGTTGCACCTCGAAAGACTTCGATACCGCCTGCAGCGTCGTGCAACCTTTTGTCGACATCGTATGCTTCAAAGGTACCATTTTTCTCGGCGCGTTAACCTATGCCGTTCGGACTTGATCCTTGACGGTCCGAAGGTTCCGGGACGCTCTTTTACCCCTCCTCCGAGCTCCGCCCAAGCAACGTCCATTCGACATAGTGCACCCTACCACGACCTGACCAGTCGTTTATCAGCAAATCTGGCATTCGCGCACCCTTGATGAGATGTACCTGTTGGCCGGGATGGCCCATTGCCGTCCATACTCCCGATGCGGGGCACACGTCACCCGTTTTTGCTGTTATGACGGCGGCGCTCGTTTGGTCCGAGCGCACGGTCGCAGGTGCAGCCAGAAAGTACTCGGACTCGTCGGGGATTGAACCGTCCTTATAGCGATCATCTTTCCACAGCAAGCGCCAACTCACGTCGATTTCCCCGAACCGATCACTAGTCTCATCGACGCGTCCCATCACGCGCGGCGCCCGAGTGCTTTGCACCAGGTAGTTAAAGCAGCCTGCATTCTCACTACTGGCAGCACCGATCGGGATGAGCCCAAGCATCTTCTCGCGGCTGATTATCACCGGCTCCCAAATACCGTCGGCCGGGACGGCGTCACCAGTGCGGATAACGACGCCGGTTGGCTGGGGCACGGGCTGCAACTCTTGTGGAAAAACCGGGTAGCTCAGCTGATAAAAGGGGTAGACGTAGGCCTTAGGATTCAGCAGCGCGCCCGCCGATGTAAAATGGGCTGTAGCGCGCCCATTTGCTGGCACTTCGCACGCGGCGTGCTCGCCCACATACTCACTGCTGCGCATGAGCAGGTTTAGCGCCTCTACCTTTGGCGGGTAAGGCGCCTCCTGAATGCCGCGTTCCCAATAGTCGCCATTGGGGTATAGATAAGTAGCGACAACGTCATAATCCGCCAGCGCTTGCTGGAAGGCTTGGCCTTCACGCCAGATAAAGCGATATCCCCGTCGAAGTTCATCCAAGCCTTTGTTGTAAGCGCTCAGAATGCTATAGATTCGCGGCAAATTGTCCGCGGGCATCTGCTCGGGCTGACTAGAAGGCCAAGTCTTGACCGCATTTTCATACGCGCGCGTGAAGATTTCCCACGCGTCCCGCTTCTTTTCCCAAAGAGTGAAACTTGTCAATCGCTTCAGGAGCCAGAAGACCTGACGGCGCGTCGTTTCATCGCGCATGCTGAACAACTTCATTTGGGCTCCGTGTCTTAATACCGGTTGTCCGAGTTTGCAGTACGTGCCGCGGCAGTGGCGCTGCTATTACTCACCTTGGTCTGGATCTCTTCGGTTCCAAGGCGCCGGGTCTGCGCAGCGTCGCGTACGTTTTCCTCGAACTTGCTGTAGCCATAGACATCTTCGATGTTTGTCCAGTTCGTCGCTCGCAGTTCGACGGTTACACCATTCCTGGAGATGGTGGGCGGCAGCTTCCCTTGCTTGAGCAACTCGCCGGCTGCGGTAATTTCGTCGGCGAGATCGCCGAGATCGACAATGAGTTGGTGGCCACCACCTTCCAGATATTGTGTAGGTACCTCTTTGCCATACTGTTCGGCGATCTGCCCAGACCAGGCCTTCAAATCCATGTGCGCGGGGAGATCGGCAGGAAGGTGAACAATTGCAAGGAACCCATTGCCGTTCCACTCGTCGAGGACGGCGGAGCGGATACGCCATTCCTCTGCGCTTTTGGGTGCCTCGCCAAGGCCCCAGAACGCTGGTTGACGACCGCCGGCCTTACTGCCGCCAGGATAAGGCGCATGTTTCGAGGGATTGCCGAACGCGCGATACAGCTTTTTTCCCGCGAGCTCTTTCGACCCGATTGCAGCAATCTCGCCTGAGAAGGTTGCCACTTTGGTGAAGACCTGTTGATTCCCATAGCTCGCAATCTTTCCTCGGTCTTTCAGGATATCAGGCCAACCCTCGTCAATTTTGGACTGGTACTTACTGATCAACTTGGCCTCAATCTCGCCCCCATCCGCCATGCATTCCGACGACGGAAACCTGCCGCGCCGAATCTCTCGCGCAAGCCGCCGTTCTTCAAGATATGCCTCGGCTTCGCGGCGTACCCTCGGCATCCCCCCGGTCGCAATCTCGTGAATCTCTCCCCGGTACACCATGTTCTGAAGCGTTTTCAGCTTTGCCTCGAATTCGCGCAACGCCTTGGGCACCATTCGGTCCGCCATGTCTTGCAACGAGGCAAACCCCGCGCTCACCTGATCGATTTTACTGCGCCATGCCTCGGGCAGGAGTTTCCCCACGCGCGCCTCGAGAGACTTGCGGATGGCTAGTCGCACCGTCGCGCAGAAGTCCTTCAATTTCCTCAAGATCTGCGCCTCATATTGGGCAACGTTTAGCGCTTTCAACCATTTTGGCGCGTCGCCATGGCCCATCCGGTTGAGGAACTGCACGACTTCGGCCAGAAGTGCATGGTCTTTTGCGGCGACGCCCTCGACTCGTAGCGCTAAACGGCCAACGCCCTTAATCACGCCCCCGACAACAGGTATCAAAGCAAATACAAGAATTACGAGCAGTACCCACTCCATTACCTCCTCGCGCTTTCTCGGATCGGTGCTCAGGTGGATAGAAACAGAAAGGAGGTCTCTCGCGGCCGTCACATCACCCACGAGAGGGATCATGCCGATGGCAGCATCAGTAATAACCTGGCTGATGGTCTGCTTTTCATTAAAGGCGCCTTGTAGCGTCCCCCAGCACCACTGCCCGACTTCCAAAGATGTCTTCTTGAAATCCTCGATGCTCCAGCTCACTTACGCTCCCCCGTGCTTGGCCAACAGCGAATCAATATCGCTTTCGGACAGCGTTTCGCCTTTGAAGTCTGGGTTTTTCGTCAGATCCTTGCGCGCGAACTGGCGCGCGTCGGGTCCGAGCTCAACTTGGATGGAACCCACCGGCACGTCTGCCAAGTGCATTTTTCCGTTAGCATCCAACACTCCTTCGCGCTTACTCCCGTCCGACAGCGTCGCGATGTACTTCGCCCCTTGGACCGGTTCGTCATCGTGATACAGGTACTGCATGGCGGCGTCGTATTTCGACGTCGGCAGTTGGGGCAGCGGATACCCTTTACTCGTCGGCCCATTGAAGCTGTGCTGCGCCCCTTTGACGTCGATCTTTCCCGGCGCATGGATCTCGATGTTGCCACCGGCAATGCGGATATACGCGCCGCCGCTCGTCAGCAGAATGGCCTGGTCGGCGGCGGCTTCGATTTTTTCTGTGGCTGACAGCAAACGGAACGTCTTCTGTGCGGTCAGCTCCACATTGTCCGAGTGCGCCTGAATCTCCACCTTGCCCTTTGCCGCAAACAGCTTCATCCCCGCGTTCTGCGCGAACAGGCTGATCTTCTGCGCAACGCTCGCGAGCAGCGACTTGCCGCTCGCAATGTGCGTGCTCTGACCGCTCACCACGTTCACATGCTCATTCGCCGCGATATGCGTGGACTTCTGTGTCGACATCGCGATGCCTGCCGGCGTCGCGAACAGCATGATCGGCTCCTTGAACCCGTTCGCCTCACCGGTGCCACCGCCCGCCGTGTTGCCACCGCTGCCGCTCGCGCCCTCAACGCGGTCCTGCGTGGCGTCGGCAAACGACTTCAGCGAATCGTGACCTTCCATCAGGCTCTCCGCCTGATGCGTCTCGCTCGCCTCGCTGAGTGCCCCGATCACGCTCCCCGAATTCTCGAGCTGGCTCTTCGCCTCGCCTGCGTCAAGCGGCTGCCTCGATGCTCCCGTCGTTGGATGCGTCGATACATACAGCCCCTGCCCCGCCCGCACCGCGCCATACGCGTCCGACTTCAGATCAAAGCCGCTGCCCAGATACGCCCCGCGCGTGTTGCCGCTGTGCGCAATCAGGTAGCCCAGATGCAGTTGCGAGTTCGCGCTCGTGCTGTAAAGCTGCACCCGGTTCTGACCGGTGGCATCGTCCATCACCAGCTGGTTGTAGCCGCTGCCCTGGTACTCCTTGGACCGGTAGCCCGAGAGGATGCCGTTCGAATGCCACTGCGGCGTCTTCGCGCCGTTGTACACACGCCCCGTGACGATCGGCCGGTCGCAGTCGCCGTCCAGGAACGACACGATCACCTCCTCGCCGATGCGCGGCACGTGCACCGCGCCGTAATTGCCGCCCGTGTCCGATTGCACCACCCGCAGCCAGCACGACGCCTTCTCGTCGCCCGGATTCAGCCGGTCCCAGTGCATCTGCACCTTCACCCGGTTCAGCGCGTCCGTGAACACTTCCTCGTTCGCCGGGCCCACCACGGTCGCCGTCTGCAGATGCATGTCCGGCTTGCGATGCTCCAGCGGGCTGCGAAACGGCACGCTCTTGCGCTGCGCCTCGACCGTGGCCATGAAGAAGCCTTCGCTGCCGTCGGCCGATCTGACCACCAGCGCCGCATCGTTCGCGTGCTGCGCGCGCGCCGCAGCAATCTGCGCCTTCAGGCTGTGCGGGAAGTCGGTCATGCCCGAGGACACCGGCAGGTTGTTCTCGATCACCCACCGCACGGCAAGCACCGCGAACTGCCGCTCCTGTTCGCTGCCGCCGCTGTGCTCCGGATGATTCTCCAGCACGAACCAGCGGCCCGCATCGAGCCGCCGCACCGCGCCCACGCCATGAAAGCGCTTGGCGCGCGACTCCCACTCCTCCATCCTCACCTTCGAGAGCTGCTCGCCGCGCTCCTGCTGCCCGTACGTGTACGCGCCCGTGTACTCGTACACCTCCGCCTGCTGCGGCAGATCGCCCTGCGTCGAGAGCGTCGGCACGCTTGTGCCCTTCGGGTTGGCCGCCGACGACGGCCACTTGTAGTCGAACGTGCGCGTGGTGAGCGTCGTGCTCTGCAGCGTGCGCGTGCCGCTCCACTGCACCAACGCGTCGGTCTCGCTGTTCGTGCCCGAGCGGTAGAACGGCACCGCCTGCGGCGAGAGCGCCGGCAGGCTGCCGATGTCGTCGGTAATTACCAGCGTATGCGATTGACCGTCCTGCGCCTGTTCGAAATAACCAAACAGGCCCTCGGTTTCCATCAGGCGGTGACAGAAATTCCAGTCGTCCTCGTATTGCACGCAGAAAGAATGCGGCGGCAATGGCTTGCTCAACGCGAAACGGAACGCGCCCTGCGCCTGCGGATGCACGTTGAATACGTCGGTGAGAATCTCATCGACGCTTTTATCCTGCCAGATTCGCGCGTCCTTGCGAAAGCGCAGGAAATGCATCCACGACACCAGCCCGATCTGGTAACTGGTAATTGCGCCATCCGCGCCCAGACGGCGGGCGGTATGGACATAACCGTGGTGTGCGGCATACGACTGGTCGCTTTGCTGGATCCACAGCGTGACGGGCTGCGCAATCAGCGATTTGAGCTCGATACTGTCGCTGGTGGAAACCGCGTCCAGCGTGAATTCATAATCGCGGCCAATTCGCGACACGCCCACCAGCCTTTGCGGCAACAGCGTATTGCCGCCCAGCGGCGTATCCAGTTTCAGCAGCCGGTCACTTTGCAACAGCCCGCCTTTTATTGCCGCGATTATGTCCTGCGCGCCCATACCGCCTCTTTTTATGCAATGCGCGACCCCGCGCTATCGCGCGATAATACAGAAAATTACTGGGCCGCCGCAATCGCATATTGAAAAACAAATGTTAAATCGCGGGTTGTCGACGGGTAGTTATTTCCTCACGAAGGGCTATTCGTTCGGCGATTCGGTATAAATGGCTTTGCGGCGCGGTTCCCTTTGTGACCGTGCATTGAAGATTTTCCGCTGACACCCTCAGGCCGTCTCTGATCCAAATGGCTCGGCGCTCTGTGTCCTCACGCCAGATTTGCAAGTCGCAAACTGACGATGCAGCCGCGAAAGACAGCGCCAATTCAGCAGTCCGGTCGCTTCGGTCCGAATCAATCAGAACACGACAATTGCCATGAATGGGTTGATCCAACTCGGGGGGCGACCGGAAACGAACAGACACACTTTCAGTGACTTCGCCAAAACACCGAGTCCTGCACAGCCTGAACTCCACACGGCAGCAACAGATTCACGAACCAATTTTGCAAAAGGCGGGTATCAACTGGCTTAGAGTCGTGCGAGTCACGGGGCAGCGTCTTATGGAATGAGGTTCACACAAGAGGCGTTCCCGACTGCTGGAGTAGATAACCAACCCAATACTGCCTGAATAGTGATTGGTGATGGGCAACAATAAATCCACATATTCAAGTTTGTCGACGAACCATGACAGAGACTCTCTTTAAAGAAGTCCGTTACACCCTCGGCGGCCTGATCGGCGACATCGGGCTTGGTCGAATTGGTCTGCCTGACATTCAACGACCTTTTGTCTGGGCCAATGCCAAAGTAATGCATCCGCATCGCCTTCCGGCCGCAAAGCGGCACTTTTGTCGTTCCCGACGCAACCACGGAACGGGACCCGGAGTACATTCTCGACATCTCCGAGGTATTCGGCCGGCCCACCCATAAAACCGTCGGCGAATATCTGAAGCGCCTCGCAGCTGCCCGCGCGGTGTCCGACGCCGAAGAAGAGAAAATCGCCGACGCTATCGGCAAGCTGGCCGCCCTGACCAACTTCCCCTTCATTGCGCTCGAGCTGTCGCAGCAATGCACCGAAGAACAGGTGGCCGACGTTTTCGTGCGCATCAATAGCGAAGGCAAGAAGCTCAATCAGTCGGACTTCATCCTGACACTCATGTCGGTGTTCTGGGACCAAGGCCGTTCGGAACTGGAAGCCTGCTGCCGGACAGCGCGCCAGCCCGCGCCTGCAGGACAACCCAGTTCTTTCAATCAGATCTTCCAGCCGGACCCTGACCATCTCTTGCGCGTGGGCGTGGGTGTGGCTTTCCGGCGAGCGCGCCTCGAGCACGTGTATTCGCTACTGCGCGTAGGCCCTGATTGCCGGTGTGATTCGCGCCGGGTACGAGAAGTTGTCCCGCGGTGGAGCATGATTGCGCAGCAAGGCGCGCGGGTGGACGACGGATCGCCAGAGGCCGGACGACTCCCTCCAGACATCCCATCAGCGCTGATTCTCCAGCGCCTGTCGCACACCCTCCCAGTCAAGCCGAAAGCGTGCGAGGTACTTGCGCAAGCGATCCGCATCGTTTGGCTGCTTCTTGCCTTGCCGCGACACGGCAAACAGTGCGCGTCCGGCTTCGGACAGACTGCGCGAGACGCGACACACGTCGAGCACTTGCTCGAGCTGCGCGCGGTCGAACAGGTCGAGTTCGCTCGCGCCCGCTCCCAGCACGGCATCGACCATATCGACCAGATCGCTCGTGTCACGCGGCGCGGACCATGTTGCCGACAGTCGCGCCACTTCTTCCTCCGCAATTGCCTCGGTTATGCGGCCCGCGTCTGCAAGCGTCGCCATCCGCGTAACGGACGCGGACAGCTCGCGGAAATTACCACTCCATATTGCGCGTGGAGACGTCGCGAAGGCCACGTACCGTCGCCTGGCTTCAACGTTGAACCGCACGCTTTCACCGTGCTCGCGGCCGAACCGGTCGAGTTCGAATTCCAGGTTGGGCTCCACGTCCTCACGACGGTCTGCAAGGCGTGGCAGTTCGTAGGTCCACAGGTTGATCCGTGCGTACAGATCTTCGCGGAACGTGCCGGCGGCCACCATCTGGCGAAGATCGCGGTGCGTGCCAGCTATCAGCTCGAAATCGCTTGTCACCTCGCTGTCGGACCCCACCGGAAAGAACCGCTTCTCCTCAACCGCCTTCAGCAGCATGGCCTGCTCGTCGAGGCCAAGCTCACCAATTTCATCCAGGAACAGCAGGCCGCCGTCCGCAGCGCGCAGCAGTCCCGCGCGCGCTGCCTGCGCGCCGGTGAACGCTCCCTTTACATGACCGAATAGGGTCGACATGGCGGCGTCTCCTCGCAGCGTCGCGCAGTTGACCTCGATGAACGGGCCTGCAAGCCGATGCCGCGCGCGCTTGAGTTCGTACACGCGCCTTGCGAGAAACGATTTGCCCGCGCCGGTCGGCCCGACCAGCAGCATGGGCGCGCGCGAGCGCGCGGCAACCCGCTCCAATTGCTCGATCAGCGCGTTAAAGCAGGCATTGCGTGTTGCAATGCCCGCCTTCAGGAACGATACCGTTTCATCACGCTCGCGTTGGAAGCGCTGTGCGATCCGGTTGTAACGCGAGAGGTCCAGATCGATTACCGAGACCGCCCCGGGTCCGCTCGGCCCTTCGTCAGTCCGTTGCGGCGGCGCCGTCTGCACGAGCCGCGCGGGCAAATATCGAGCCTCGGCGAGCAGGAACCAGCAGATCTGTGCGACGTGCGTGCCTGTCGTGATGTGAATCAGGTAATCCTCGTGATCGGTATGGAATGTATAAGCACGCGCGAAATCGAGCAACGCGGCGTAGACCTCTTCGAAATCCCAAGGATCGCGAATCGCTAGCGGCGTGAGCCGGACGTCGGTGTGAGGGGACGTTTGCGAGATGTCCTCTTTCACGCGGTTCGCAAGACGGTCGTAGTCCGGCGAGTGCAGCACTTCGAGCCGGTCAATCGGCAGGTCCTTCTGCATGCACAGCGAGACTGTCGGGCGCCACTTCTGCCAGCGACGTGGTGCGCGCCCTCCCTGGTCCAGCACAGTGCCGAGAAAACCTATTGCGACGGTCTTGCGCATGTTTATCTTGTGGGATCGTGATTGATCCTATTGTATAGGAGCCGACGACGGGGCGGCCACCGCGCAGGCGACACGCTTAACCCATGTCGCCAAGTTTTTGGTCGTATTTTCAGGGACTTGGGGCGCATTGCTAGCTGACGGGCCAAACGGTGGCACGGTCTTCGCTCTTACAGGGTCGGTCCAATAGGGTCGCGAGGGAGCGAAGGACGGACAGCGGCGCGCATGAACGGCGCGCCGCTCAGCAAAGAACAAAACGGATGAGAAAAATGAACGAATCGGATTATGAGTTGATGGAACTCGCGCAGGGCAAGCCGGTGAAAATGTGGACGAAAGGGGTCGCAGTCGAAGACGAGGCGCGCACGCAACTGCGCAACACTGCGCAGTTGCCATTCATCTTCAGGCACCTCGCGGTTATGCCCGACGTTCACCTTGGCAAAGGCTCGACGATCGGCAGTGTGATTCCGACCAAGGGGGCGATCATCCCAGCGGCGGTTGGCGTGGATATCGGCTGCGGGATGATGGCCGCGCGGACCACGCTAACAGCAGCGGATCTGCCGGATTCTCTCGCGGGGCTACGCAGCGCTATCGAACGAGCAGTGCCGCACGGTCGCGTGCCGGGACGACGCGATCCGGGAGCTTGGGGCAACCGCACGCCGGCTGCCGTCGACGAGACATGGGCGATGCTGCAACCGGGCTTCCAGCGCATCGTTGACAAGTACCCGAAGCTCGAGAAGACGAACCACTACGTGCATCTCGGCACGCTCGGCACGGGCAATCACTTTATCGAAGTGTGTCTCGACGAAAGCGACAGCGTGTGGTTCATGCTGCACAGCGGTTCACGCGGCGTCGGCAATGCGATTGGCAGCCTGTTTATCGAACTCGCGCAGGACGACATGCGTCAGCACATTGCTAACCTGCCAGATCGCAACCTCGCTTACTTCACCGAGGGCAGCCGACACTTCGACGACTACGTCGAGGCCGTGGGCTGGGCGCAGGATTTCGCGCGGCGCAACCGGCAGGTGATGATGGATGCGGTGATCGGCGCTGCGCGCAAAGTGATCGCCAAGCCTTTCGGCGTGGACGAACATGCGGTGAACTGCCACCACAACTACGTGCAGCGGGAGCGCCACTACGGCGAGGACGTGCTTGTGACACGGAAGGGCGCGGTCTCTGCGCAAAAAGGACAGCTCGGCATTATCCCGGGCTCAATGGGAGCGAAAAGCTACATTGTGCGCGGGCTCGGCAATCCGGAAAGTTTCTGCTCGTGCAGCCACGGTGCGGGCCGGACGATGAGCCGCACGGAAGCGAAGCGCCGCTTCACGGTTGCGGATCAGGCGAAGGCAACAGAGGGCGTGGAGTGCCGGAAGGACGCGGGGGTAGTCGACGAAATCCCGATGGCCTACAAGGACATCGATGCGGTCATGGCGGCGCAGCGCAGTCTCGTTGAAGTAGTGCACACATTGCGTCAGGCGGTATGCGTGAAGGGATAGCGCGCCGCCGGGCTGGAGCCCTGGCGAATACACAATAAAAAGGAAATATGATGACCTGGAAAGAAGAATTGAAGACGGTGCGCAGTGTGCACCCGGTCGCGCCGGATGTACACGCACGCGTGCTCGCTGAACTTGCCGATATCGAGCAGCGTCACGATGTGAGCGTCCTGTTCGCATGCGAATCGGGCAGTCGAGGCTGGGGTTTTGCGTCGCCGGACAGCGACTACGATGTGCGCTTCGTGTATGTACACAGGCGCGACTGGTATTTGCGCGTCGAGCCACAGCGGGACGTGATCGAAAGACCACTCGACGACGTATTGGACGTCAGCGGTTGGGAATTGCGAAAAGCGTTGCAACTGTTGCATCGCTCGAATCCCACGCTGCTCGAATGGCTCGACTCGCCCGTTGTGTATCGTGAGGATGTGCGCTGGTCGCCGAAGCTGAAGTCGCTCGCGTCGGCGTTTTTCTCGCCGCTGCGCGGGCGGCACCACTACCTGTCAATGGCGAAGAAGAACTTCCGCGGATATCTGCAGGGCGAGACGGTTCGCTTCAAGAAATATCTGTATGTGCTGCGGCCGCTACTCGCAACGAGGTGGGTGGATATGGGTCTTGGGATGCCGCCGATGCGGTTTGCCGATCTTGTCGCCGAGACCGTACATGAGCCGGCCGTGCTTGCGGAACTCGACAGGCTGCTTGCACTCAAGATGCAAGCGCGCGAAGGCGATTACGGGCCGCGCCGGCCAGCCATCCACGCGTTGATCGAATCGTTGCTCGCGGACGCGGAGGTTGAGCGCGAGTACAAGCGCCCATGGGGCGACGTGGCAATGCTTGATGCATTTTTGCTGGACGTGCTCGAGGGTGGATGATGAGGAGGGCGGCGCAACGGTTTGGGGGTTGCGCCGTTTTTTTGTCGATCGCGGTTGTGGGGGCTATGCTGACGGAGCCTGTCAGAAATTTTGTGTCCAAGGCATAACATGTACCCAAAGGAGCATGTATGCCAAGCAAACCGAAAGCAGGGTCTGCGCCCCCGCCTGAGCTGCCGGCAATACCAGAGGAGCTCATCGATCAGATCGTGAAGGGGCCGATGACG
>NZ_JAEUAV010000039.1 GCF_019511605.1 Paraburkholderia phenoliruptrix
CCCACCCCCGTCCCCGTATAAACCGGCGTCGCCTTAAACCCGTCGACCGTCACCACCGAGAACTTCGCCGATCCCGCCGCACCGTCGATCAACGCGATCGTGTCGCCGATCTTCGGTGCGTAGCCATTCACGAACTTCACGTGCAGCGTGCCGCCCGCGATGCTCAGCGCGCCGCCCACGCGCAGGCGTCCGCCGTCGTTGCCGTCGATATCGAGCTCGAGCGTCGTGTTATCGAGCTGCGTGTAGCGCGCGGCGATCGTCACGGGCGCACTGGCCGCGACTTTCACGCTGCCGCCCGAGCCGACATACACGTCGCCGGTGCCAAACGCAGTCGGCGATGCTGCCGCGAGCGTGCCGCCGCTCACCTGGGTGCCGCCGGTGTAGCTGTTCTTGCCCGCGAGCGTCAGCATGCCCGTGCCTTGCAGCGTCAGCTTGCCGGCACCCGCAATGTCATTGCGCCACAGGTCGGCTGCATTGAATCCGCCCTTCGACGCATCCATCGAAACGGTCACGTTGCCGTTGAACGCGCCATAACCGTCCGCCGCAGCGAACAGGTTCAGGCGGCCCCAGCCCTCGGCGTCGTCCATCACCGGATAACCCGACGGCATTTCGGTCGTCTTCAGCACCACACGCCGCTGGTGGGCGCTCAGGTACGGAAAGCGGGTCTGCAGCAAAACCTCCGCGCCCTTCGGCACGACCGGCGGCGCATCGGTCGATTCGATCGCAGCGAAGCCAAACGTCATGCGGCGCAGGAATGCCGCCTTGTTCGCGGTGTAATCGGCGAACCGGTCGGTCGTTGCCGTGCCTGAATGAGCGAAGGTGGCGAACGTCGCGTCGCTCGTTCCCGTGAGCTGCTGCAGCGTCTGGTGGGCCTGACCGTAAGCGGTCTGCGCGTCGCTCGCATACGTGGCCAGGTTCGCGGCACTGACGGCCAGCGCGAGCATGCGGCCGCCGATCACGTCGAGCGGCGAGTGCATCCCGGCGAGAATCCGGTTCTCGCCCAGTTCGAGACCGCGACTCACCATTTCCTGGAATCGCTCGGGAACGAGCCACGCCATCGTCACCGCATCGCGCATCGCTTCGCCCTCATGGCCGCTGATGAAGCCGCCGTCGGTCGCGGGCGTCGTGCTTTCGGCGGGCACGAGCGACGGCGCCACGACGACACTCGTGCTCCAGCGGTAGGGCCGTGCGTACTTGTAGAAGCGTTTTGTCGGTTCGGTGGATGCGTTGTTGCCCATCTCGTTGAGCAGATCGACAACCTTCCCGAAGCTCGCATTGGCGCTGCCGCCCACGCCGACGTTGTTGCCGGAGTCGTTGTACAGCACGGTCGTGGCATCCGGCGGCACACTGGTGATGCTCGTCGTTTGCTGCGCCGCAGTGCGCCATGCGGCGGTAAGCGGGCCCATGCCGTCTGTCACGCTGTAGCCCTTGCCGCGCCGGTCGTCGAAATACGCGGCGTCGGCCTGCTGTTGGGTGCGGGCGGTGGTCGCGTCGACCACATACTGAACGTTGGCCGCCAGCACGCTACTATTGACGATGGTGCCGCACGGTGTGCCGCTCGCGGGCAGGCCCGAGCAGGCCGACGCCACGACGGCGGGAAACGCGCCGTTTGCCGGCGCGCTCACGCCGGCGTCCACCAGCATTGTCGAGGGCTGCCATAGGTCGAGAAAGCGGCTCACCACACGCACGGCAGCGTTGGTCGACAGCGTTGCATAGCGTGCGTCGCCGCGCTGGTTGGTGGCGATGTTGTCGACGAAAGCCGGCACGCTGGGCACCGGCGCGCTGTCGACGAAGCCGGGGTCGGCCGGCGGCGCCGGCACAGCCGCAATCGGCTGATTCGTCGAGACTACGTCGTCGCTGCCGCCGCAAGCAGTCAGAACGATCGCACTCGAGAGCGCTGCAACACGCAGGGCGAAACGGCTTCGTGACACAAACATGCAAAACTCCATCTGGGGGGAAGATGGCGAATTGTCGTGGGCGAACGTGACGTGGCGGTTAAGGCCGGGTGTTGCGTGTTATCCGGTGCGGTGAACGGCGGGTCTGCCGGCTTGCCTCGGAAAAAGGGCCGAGCGCCAATTACCTGTAACATGAAAGTACACTGATTGCTTCCCGATTCCCCGCCTGGCCAGTGGAGACCTCAGATGCGACTTGCTGACTTTATCCTGCGAGACATGGAGTCGATTCTGGTGCAGTGGGAGGCGTTCGCCGCCACACTGCTGCCGGCAGCGGCTCACCTGGAGTCGCTGGCGCTGCGTGACCATGCGCAGCAGATCCTGAACGCCGTAGTAAAAGACCTGCGCACTTCGCAGACCCGGCACGCTCAACGCGAGAAGTCGCTGGGGCACGCCCCGATGATCGAAGCAAGCGAGACCGCGGCCCAGACGCATGCGCTGCTGAGGGCGCGGGCGGGGTTCAACATCAATCAGCTGGCCGCCGAATACCGTGCGCTGCGCGCCAGCGTGCTTCGTCTGTGGATGGATGACTGTGAGCCGCACGCGCCTGACCTCGGTGATGTGATCCGTTTCAACGAGGCGATCGACCAGGCTCTGGCGGAATCGATTAATTTTTTCAGCGCACAGGTCGATCAGAACCGCAACCTGTTGCTCGGCATGCTCGGGCATGACATGCGCAGTCCGCTTCAGGCAATCCAGATGACCGCGTCCTATCTCGCAGCGCTCAATGCGGGCGAGGTCGTATCGGACGCGGCTAACCGTCTGATTCGCAGCGGAGGGCGGATGCACGCGCTGCTCGACGACCTGTGCGATTTCAACAGGACGCGGCTCGGCCTGGGCATCAACGTCGTGCCTGAAAAGGTCGACCTTGCAGAAGTACTCGCCGACGAGCTCGACGAATTGCGCACGGCGCATCCCGGCTGTCGGCTGGAGCTGAGCGTCACCGGCAATCTGGAGGGAGTCTGGGACAGCCGGCGCCTCCAGCAACTGGTGCAGAATCTCGTGCTGAACGCGCTGAAATACGGCGCGCCTGACATGCCCGTCCGCGTCGAGGTAAGCGGCGACGCCGAGCGGATCCGCATCGATGTCAGGAACCGTGGACCCGCCATCGAACCGGAGACGCTTGCAGGCATCTTCGAGCCGCTCACGCGAGGAGCGGGCGCACGGCAGTCATCCGGTAGCGAGGGAAGCCTGGGGCTCGGCTTGTACATTGCACGGGAGATCGCGAAGGCCCATCACGGAGAAATAGAAGCACATTCCAACGACACCGAGACCGTGTTCTCGGTGTCGCTGCCGCGCACAGAAAACACGGCAAACGGGCAGTGACGCAGCATTGTCGCAGCCGCCATTGGAGCGCAGCCTGCACCATTACGCGCGCGCAATGAACGGATAAGTGAACAGTCCGAAGTGAATCAGGTTGAGGCCGAAGTGCGTCAGCATCGCGGCCTGCAAACCTCCTGCGCGATAGGCGAGGCCCGAGCCGAGTCCGGCGAGGCTCGCCACGACGACCAGCAGCGCGCCGCCCTGGAAGTGCAGGGCGCCAAAGAGCAGAGCCCCCACGACCAGCCCGACCCATTGTGCATTCGAGCGACCGCCAGCAAGGCGACCGATGCCGCCTTGCACATAGCCGCGAAAAAAGGCTTCTTCCGCGAACGCAACCAGCAGCAGGTTGTTCAGCGCCCACAGCCATGCGAGATGCGGCCACTTGGGCGCCCACGCAATAGATCCCGCAACGAACGCAAGCGTCAGGCACACGAAAGACGTCGCGGCGCAAGCCACGAGCGCAGCGACGGCCCGCCTGCGCCAATTCTCGTGCGGCTCGATCCACGGGCACGCCAGTACCAGCCAGAAGCCGATCAGCGGCTTGTCGAAGTTCAGGTACATCGTGAAAGGCGCGGCGTCCGGCGTAAAACGCTCTGCGCGGATGACCTCCAGATTATGGAAACCCGGCAGCTTGTGTTGAAACAGTCCGATTGCAACCGCGACAAACACTAAGTTGCACAACAGGCGCATGGCAGGCGACGCAGCGTGCCGCAGTAAAAGACCTGTGCCGACAAGAAGCGCAATGGGGACTAGTGCTATTGCCTCTAATCGTCCCAACGCGAATGCGCTTGCATACCCAATGGCCAGCATGCCCAGGGTAAGGGCACGCGGTACTCGCGCTATGGCCAGCGCGGCGGCAAGAAAAATGGCAACCCACGGCAATGCGTGCATTGAGATGTCCGGAAAAGATAAGGGGGCTAGACCTGCCAGATCGATTTTTTCAGCCGTGCGATGTTAGCGGACGTTCGCTTTGTATCGCAATGTATCCGTACAGCGACACGATACATAACGTTGCACCCATCGCGAGTGCGGACATATGCCAGATACGTCCACGGGGTTTAATTCGATTCACGCGAGTCGAACGGGCGTTGCCGCCGAAACCGCAAAACGTAGCCAGCTTTGCGCGACACCAATGATTCGGACCTTCGACTGCCGCTTCCTGCTTCACAGCTCTCTACACAAAGGAAAACGAGCCATGTCTGAACAGATCAACACCCGGCGCCGTCGTCTGCTCGGCACCACGGTCGCGGGCCTCAGCCTGATGGAACTGGGCCTGAGCAGTCTTGCGAATGCGCAGACCACTTCGGGCGCGGCGGCGTCGCGAGTGGTTTCGTTCGAGAACCTTCGGCAGGTCAACGCCGGCACGCTCAACGTAGGTTATGCGGAAGCGGGCCCGCAGCATGGACCCGTTGTGATCCTGCTGCACGGTTGGCCGTACGACATTTACAGTTTCGCGGAAGTCACGCCCTTGCTCGTTGCCCAGGGCTACCGCGTCATCGTGCCGTATCTGCGTGGTTACGGCACCACGCGGTTTCTGTCGCCGGACACGCCGCGCAACGGACAGCAGGCTGTCGTTGCCGTCGACATCATTGCATTGATGGATGCGTTGAAGATCGACAAGGCGATTTTCGGCGGCTTCGATTGGGGCGCCCGCACGGTGAACATCATTGCCGCGCTGTGGCCGGAGCGCTGCAAGGCGATGGTCTCGGTGAGCGGTTACCTGATCGGCAGCCAGGCAGCGAACCAGGCGCCGCTGCCGCCCAAGGCGGAGCTCGCGTGGTGGTATCAGTTCTATTTCGCGACCGAGCGCGGCTATGCCGGCTACGACAAGAACCGCAACGAGTTCAACAAGCTGATCTGGCATCTCGCTTCGCCGAAATGGAATTTCGACGAAGCCACTTTCGATCGCACGGCCCAGTCGTTCACTAATCCGGACCATGTGGCCGTGGTGATTCACAACTACCGTTGGCGCCTGGGCCTCGCTCAGGGCGAGTCGCAATACGATGAACTGGAACAGCGTCTTGCCAAGGCGCCCACCATCTCGGTGCCGACCATTACGATGGAAGGGGACGCGAACGGTGCGCCGCATCCCGAACCCGCGGCGTACGCGAAGAAGTTTACCGGCAAGTATGCGCACCGCAATATCGGCGGCGGCGTGGGGCACAACCTGCCTCAGGAAGCGCCGAAAGCCTTCGCCGACGCGGTTATCGACGTCGCGCGTTTCTGACTGGACGCGAGGAAGCGCGGCCGCAGTTCGCCGTGCCCCTCGCGAGACCCGCGCCGCACTCACGCGGCGCCGGCCCTCAAGCTGTGCGCGGGCCCCGGCTCTTTTGTGCCGGGGCCTTGCGTCGCCGGGCGCCTGAAGCATCTTGCGCTTGTTGTGCTTGTTGCGCGTGTTGCGCTCGTTGCGCATTCGGCGCAGCGAACATCGGCATGCGCTCCTCGATCCATTTGAGCAATTCGAGCGGCCCCGCGGCCAGCGGCCGGTCGGTTTTGACAAGGACCCGCGCCTGTGCACTCTCGAACAGCGGATGCGCGATCGCAACCGTGGTCAACTGGTCGGCGGCCAGTTCGCGATACGCAGCGAATTCGCCGATCAGCGTCATGAAATCTCCCGCCATCACGAAGCGCTTCAGTGCGCTCAGCGAGTTGGTGGTCAGCGTCGGGCGAATGCTCACGTTCTCCGCCATTTCGAGCATCGATACCACATGGCCGATGCCGAACGCGGACGGCATGACCGCAAGCGGGTAAGCGCGCAGATCGTCGATAGTCGCCGGGCGCTTGCGGCGCGCGAGCGGGTGGTCCTTGCGCAGCAGCAACACCACGGGTTGCGCGGAACTCGCCCGGTACTCGATGTGCGCATGAGGCGGCGGATTGTAGGCGAGACCAATGTGCGCGTGGTTTTCTGCCACTTCGTCGAGAAGGGCGTCCACAGCCAGCATCGTCATGCTGATCTCCAGGCCCGGATAGAGGCTGCAGAACTGCGCGAGCACTTCGTCGATGAACATGTCCACGAAACCTTCGCTGATGGCGAGCTGTATGTGCCCCTGCCTGAGCTCCTTTAACGCATGCAGTTGGTCCTCGAGCTTTTCCTGCTGCGCGCGATAGCCGCGCCAGAACTCGAGCAGATGCGTCGCCGCTTCGGTAGGCCGCACGCCCCGCGCCTGGCGCTCGAAGAGCGCCGCGCCCAGTTCGTTTTCCAGCAGCCTGATTTGCCGCGTGATGACGGACGGCGACGTATTGATGTTCTCGGCCGCGCCGCGAATGGTGCCCTGCGTGAGCACCTCGTAAAAGTAGCGAAGACGCTGGTGATTGATCTCTCTCATGTGCCTGCCCGGTGGTCTGCTGTTTGTGTCTGCCCTGCGTGTTTGCTCTGCGTGTTTGCTCTGCATGTTTGCTCGGCGCCAGAGCGTTGCCCGTAGAGCAACGATATGTGAACTTAGTTGCTATTGCTAGTCCATTTTTGCCCTGCCAACATGAATTCAGCCCGCCAGACGAACCCGCAAGGAACGAGGAGACACCCGATGTCAGCCATCCACCCATCCGCCGCCGAAGATCTTTCTCCCGCGCTCTACAGCAAGCTCAACTGGCGGCTCCTGCCGTTCCTCGTGGCGTGCTACATGTTCGCGTATCTGGACCGCGTGAACGTCGGCTTCGCGAAGCTTCAGATGCAGAGCGACCTGGGCTTTTCTGACGCGGCGTACGGCGTCGGCGCGGGCATCTTCTTCATCGGCTACGTGCTGTTCGAGTTGCCGAGCAATCTGCTGCTGCCGAAGGTGGGCGCACGCCGCACGTTCAGTCGCATTCTCGTGTTGTGGGGCATCACGTCCGCCTGCATGCTGTTCGTGCGCAACGTGCCGGCCTTTTACGCGATGCGTTTTCTGCTCGGCGTCTTCGAGGCAGGTTTTGCACCGGGAATGATCTATTACCTGTCGTGCTGGTACGGGCCCGCCCGCATGGCGCGCGCGATCGCACTTGTATTCGTTGCCGGGCCGCTCGGCGGCATCGTGGGCGGTCCGGTTTCAGCCTGGCTGATGACGGCTCTGGCGGGCGCGGGCGGCCTCGCCGGCTGGCAATGGATGTTTCTGGTCGAAGGTCTGCCGTGCGTCGTACTTGGACTGCTGACGCTGCGCGTGCTGTCGGACCGTCCGGCCGATGCCCGCTGGCTCACGAGCAGCGAAAAGCATTTCCTCGAAAGCGAAACGGCGCCCGCTGCGCATCATGCGGATTCATTCAAGGCCGTACTGAAGAGTCCGCGCGTGTATGTGCTTGCGCTCGCGTACTTCAGCATCATCTTTCCGATCTACGCAATCAGCTTCTGGCTGCCGACACTGCTGAAAGAGCAGGGCGTGACTGACACGCTTCGCCTCGGCTGGTACACCGCGATCCCGTACGTGGCCGCAGCCGTGTGCATGTATGCCGCCGGCCGCCGCTCGGACCGCGTGGGCGAGCGGCGCTATCACTGCGCGATTCCGGCAAGCGGCGCGGCGCTCTTCCTGATCCTTGCCATCTTCGCGGACGGCAGCGTGGTGCTCACGCTGATCGCGCTGACGCTCGGCACTGCCTGTCTGTGGATGGCGTACACCGTGTTCTGGGCGATTCCGTCGGAACTGGTCAAGGGAACCGCGGCCGCGGGCGGCATTGCGCTCATCAATACCGTGGGACTGTCCGGCGGTTTCTGGGGGCCGGCGGTGGTCGGCTGGACCAAGGCCGGCACCGGCAGCATGCACGCGGGGCTGCTCGTCATGGCGTGCGCAGCCGCGCTCGCTGCCGTTCTGATCATGAAGAGCAAGCTTACGCTCAAAGAGGACTAGCCGTCGCGCACGCCACATCCTGCAAGTGGTGCGCATGTCATGAAAGCCGTATCCGGCTATTCCTCGCCTCGTCGTGTAGCGCGATTTTGTATCGCAGTGTATCTGCGCAACGGGCGGACAAACTGCGTTGCACGGCATGCGGTTCGCGAACACATTGCAGATACGTCGGCGGGTTCAAATATCTACACGCAAGGTTGATCCGCAACACTGCGCCAGGTTCAGGGGATGCGAGGTTCCGCATGCTCGGCACGAGACGGATGGTCCCTGAACGCTTGACCTTTGATACCGCCACATTTCTGGAGAACACTCATGAAACTCGTTCAATCGCTTGTCGTCGCAGCACTCGTTGCCGTTCCTGCTCTTTCGTTTGCGCAGTCCAGTCATGCATTGACGCGCGCCGAAGTGCGCGCGGAACTGGTTCAACTCGAGAAGGCGGGCTACAACCCCGCCGGCGACCATACCCAGTACCCGAGCAACCTTCAGGCTGCGCAAATGCGTGTCGACGCACAAAACGGCTCGGCCGCTGCCGCATACGGCGGCGTGGAAAAGGGTGCATCGGCTTCGGGCTCGCGCTCGTCGACGGGCGCAATGCCTCGCGCGCAGCAGGACGTCATCGGTCTCGGTCCGATCTATGCTCATTCGTAATCCTGAGGATGGCAGCGCGCCGGTGCGCTCTGCCATCCAATGACTACGACAACATCACTACGATTTGCCGGGAAAAGAACAATGGCCACGCTAATCAAAAGACTCTTCGGTGCCGCGGTGTTATTCGGCGGCCTGTTTGCGGTACAGGCGTTGCAGGCAGCAAATGCAGCGCCGGCAGAAGATTTGAAAGGCAAGAACGTCGTGCTCGTGCACGGCGCATTTGCCGACGGTTCGAGCTGGGACAAAGTGATCCCGCTACTCGAGGCGCGCGGACTGCATGTGGTTTCGGTGCAGAACCCTCTGAGCTCGCTGGCTGACGACGTGGCCGCGACGAAGCGCATGGTTGACCAACAGACGGGTCCGGTCGTGCTGGTCGGTCATTCGTGGGCCGGCGTAGTGATCAGCGAGGCGGGCAATGACGAGAAGGTGAAGAGCCTTGTCTACGTGGCGGCATTCGCGCCCGATAACGGCCAGTCTATTGAGGACATCACGAAAGGTAAGCCCGCGCCGGCCTGGGCGAGCGAACTGCAAAAAGACTCCGGCGGATACCTGACGCTGTCGACAAAGGCTGTTCTAGCCGACTTCGCACCGGATCTGCCGCTGCCGCAACGACGCCTGATCGCCGCGACGCAGGTGCCGTGGGCGGCCAGCTGTATCGGCGAAAAGGTTACGACCGCTGCATGGCATGACAAGCCGTCGTACTTCGTGGTTGCTTCGCATGACCGGATGATCGATCCGAAACTTCAGCAGGCTATGGCCAGCAACATTGGTGCACGAGTCACGACGGTGGACAGCAGCCACGTTGCAATGGTGAGCCAGCCGAAAGCCGTGGCCGACACCATCATCGCCGCTGCAAAAGCCGCGCAATAGCAGTGTATTTGCGGGAGCGAGCGACATCACACGGACGATTGTGGGTCGCGCCGGAGCAGAACGTCGAACCGGCCGGCGACCAGATGCGACTCGCTCACTTCCGGCAGCGTCCGTGCTGCCTGACAGATGCGCCACACTTCCTCGAGCAGCGAGCGATCCGTGCCTGACCAGCTGGTCAGCACGCTTTCAATGCGTTCCGAGCCGTCGAGGTCGCCGGTGAAATAGCCCATTGACCATTCGACAAAACGCCGCCGCTCGAGCGATCCAATCGCGACAATCCTCATCTCATAGTGACGCCGGTCGTTACCGATGCGGCGCAGGCATTCTCTAAGGGCAGTGGGATTGCCCTCCAGGTACTGAACAAAGTTGCGGCCCGCATGAACGAGAAAGCCGGTCAGCGCATCCGCCTCGTTCCGAACGCGCGAGACCGACACGATCGATTCGACATCCGCCATGCCTACGCCCGCAGACACGTTGCTTATATACACGGCGGCAAATAGCGTTTCGTCGTCACCGGGCGGTCTAGGGCAACCGGATTCATCTGAGCACATACGATGGGTCTCTGCGAAGACATCGTCAGTTCCCAGTATAGAGTCGCATCGCGCGCTCCAAGCGAGGGTGGTCGGTATCTGACTAATGCTCGACGCACAGTGCCGGATGGACGCGGCAGAAACGGCCTGGCGATGTGTCAGATCGACGTGCGCCCCAGCCACTCGCGCACGTAAAGCGAATGCGGCGGCCGCGCGGCCGAAGCTTCGCGAGACTTCGGTGTCCCGACGAACAGGAAGCCCAGCACACGCTCGGACGGCTCGAAGTCGAGCGCGGCTTGCAGGTTGGGGTCATAGGCGTCCGCGCCGGTCGCCCAGAAGCCGGCATAGCCTAGCGCGTGAATTGCGTTGAGCATGTTCATCGCGGCTGCGCCGACCGCAAGAAGCTGTTCGCTCTCCGGGATGTGAGAGTCGCTGGAAGTTGCTGCGGCTATCACGATCACAAGCGGCGCCGTGTACGCAAGTTGCCGCCGGTGTTCGTGCTGCGCGCGCGGGGTTGCCGGTTCGCGGCGCGCGGCGACGTCCACGAGCACCTCGCCGAACTCGGCGCGCGCTTCGTCGCGTATCAACGCGAAGCGCCACGGACGCAATGCGCCGTGATCCGGCGCACGCATCGCGGCGTCGAAGATGAGACCGAGCTCGGTTTCGTTGGGGCCCGGCTCGGCGAGCGGCCATGACGACCGGCGCGAGAGCAGGGTGTCGAAAAAAGCCTGTTGCGTGGCTGACGAAGCGACGAAGGCCACCCCGTTGTTAGCGGAGTTCTGCGAGTTGTCCATGGCGATTCCCCGTGTTTTCGATGAAACGGATGATGGCGAGAAACGCCGCATAATGCAAATGATTCTTATTTGCTTGTCTGACGAAAGATTTTGCCTTAAGCTCCGGTTTCGCTGCCGCACACGTTTGCGCTGCTTTTGAGCCAACCGAACCGGCAACGTGCGTGACTTGACATACGTCGTGGTCGACGAGTAGATTTTAATGCAAATGATTCGCATTTAGATGCGCAGCGGATAAGCCGCGACTCGATGCGAATCGGCGGTGCTTACGCATGAAGCGAGCGGCACCTTCACCGGATCAACCCGACGCAGACAACTTCATTCAGGAGCCGCGATGAGCTGGGGTGACGAAAACACCAATTTCGTTGTCGTTGTAAATCATGAAGAACAGTATTCCATCTGGCCTGACTACAAGGCCATTCCCGCTGGCTGGCGCGAAGCCGGCAAGTCCGGCAGGAAGGACGAATGCCTGCAATGGATAGATGAGGTGTGGACCGATATGCGTCCGCTCAGCTTGCGTCAGGCCATGGCGGACAGCGCAGCGCCCGAAGGCGTCACCAATGCGTGATGCGCGCGCGCTGAACCGATGAACTCGTCAAATCGCATTTCGCACGTGCCCAGCGCGCTCACGCTCGTCTGCCTTGCGCACGCCGGCGGCAGCGTGGCCGTGTATCGCGAGTGGCAAGCCTTGCTGCCGTCGTTCATAAAGGTGCGCACGCTCGAATTGCCTGGGCACGGTATGCGCCGTGCAGAACCGGTGCATACGGAATGGCCTGCGCTCGTGGAGCAACTCGCGGACGAACTGCGCACACTGGTGGACGACGGTGCACCGTTTGCATTGTTCGGACACAGCATGGGCTCGCTCGTCGGACTGGAACTCATGCATGCGCTGCGCGAAAGAGGCAAACCAGCACCAGTGTGGTTCGGCGCCTCGGCCACCATCTCGCCGTCTCGCCGCAAGCATGAAACGCACTGGCTGAACTGTTCGCATACCGAAATGATTGCCTGCTTGCGTGAACGCGGCGGCACGCCCGCCGAGTTGCTCGACGATGCGGATTTCGTCGACTTTATGTTGCCGTTGCTACGCGCCGACTTTCATTTGTGCGGCATGCATCCAGCGCGCATGAAGGCGCGTCTGGAGGCGGCAGGAAGCCCGGCGGCCATGCTGGATTGCCCGATCGACGTGTTCGTCGGCCGGGACGACCCCGCCACGGCGCATGCCGCAGATGTTGATGCGTGGGCGCAGCAGACGCGCGGCCCTTGCGCCGTGCACCGGTTCGAAGGCGGGCACTTTTTCATCGACACCGCGCGCGAGGCGGTACTCGCAGTCGTCGCCGGATCGCTCGCGCGAAGAATCGGGTATACGCAGCTCGCCCGGCAGATGCCAGAGGTGCACAAACCGCACCAACCGCAACAACCGCTACATATGTCGCAGCCGCACGACTCGCAGTGCGCAGGCGCCTGAGCAGAACCGTTGCGCGGGAGCGTTGTGTGAGTTTTTCGCGCGAGATGCTTGACCACCATTCACTCGCAGTTTGAGGCAACCCGGATAAGGACCGAATGACCATGAGCCAGGCTTCGTTGCCGATCTTCGATTTCTCGCCGTTCGTTGGCCACAGCGAGCGCTACGTCGCGCTCATCAAACAGTTCGCGGCCGCGCAGCCGTTTCGCAGTGCCACTGTCGACGAACTGCTGCTCGACGACGACTTCCACCGCCGCCCGCTGCGGCCCGAGGACTTCGACTTCCTCAAGTTCATGAAGCCGGTGCGGGAGCACAACGTGAGCCGTCTGCCGGCGCTCGCGTCCGGCCGCACGCTGCTGTCGATCTACGAGCTCGACGTCGCCCGTCCGCCTGCCGGCCGGGAGCCGGCAGACTGGCAGCGCTTCACCGACTTCTACCGCGAAGACACACGTGAGCTCGGTGCGCAGATCGCGCCGTTCCTCGAAGCCTATGCGTTCGAATACCTGACCAGGGACGTCGACACGAGTGAAAACGCAAGCGCTGCGAGCGCGCGCGTTACCCGCATCGTAGACGAGGAACTCGCATTCTGGAGCGCCACCTTCGAGCGGCTCATGCGAAACGACTACCTTGAAGATGGCTTGCGCTTCATCATGGTCCAGCGTTGGGCGCTCGCGGTCTCCAAGCGCCGCGCACTCGCACGAGCCGCCGCAAGCGGCTTCTTCGACATGCTGCCGCCCGATGAACGGCCAGGCCTTCATCACGCAGCACCGGACGACGCACTGTTCGAACGCGTGGCGGCCGCAAGCGGCGTCACGGGCAGGCAGCACGCGTACTGGCAGTTCTATCTGCCGACCAGCACCGCGAAATGCAACCTGCTGTATGCGCTCGCACGTCGGCCGGATCGCGCATTTGGTCTGATCGGCGCGGCCTTCGCGGCCGAGGCCGAATGGCTAGCGTTCGGGCTTGCGCTGGAGAGGGCGTGCGCGCATCTGAAGCCGGCTGGCCGCGGGCCCGCCGACGCAACTGCATTGAAAAGCGCGCTGGAACAGCGCTCCTCGCGCGCATTGCGGCGCGTCGCGGACAATTTCGGCGACGCGGCGCGCGCTCAGTGCGTGCAGGGTCTTGTCGCCGGCGAGCGGCTCGCCGGGCGTGCGCGCTGGGACTTGGGCGAGCAATTGCGCTGGCTTTCGTCGATTCGCGACTATGTCGCTTTCGCGCACCGCATCAGCTCGCGGATTGATGCGGAGTGTCCGGGTATCGACCGCGAAACCTTCGTCGAGCCGCACGAAATGTGCTCGACCACGCATGTACACAACGATCATCGTCTCGTCACGATCGAAGAGGGCGACATGCTCTTCTGGGGCAACGTGGGCATGCAACTGGCGATGCACAAAGGCGACATGGTGCTGATTCCGGATGGCCGCCTGCACGGCTCGACCGTCGTGTCCGGCGAGTGTACGTATCACCAGCCGATCATCCCCGACGAGTGGGTCGAAGCCCTCGTCGCCGAACTCGACGAGCCGGCGGCCGCCTCGACCTGAGCGCGCGCGAAACAAGCGCAAATCCGGCAGCAACCGGGCGGAAAGCGAGCACAAACCCGGGCAGAAACACGAGCAATATCATGCAGGCGCCCACGGCAAAGATCGACAACAAAGGTGCCTCTTCCCCACGACAGCAGTATCGATGTCCCGGCCACCCGGCGCGGGATGCCTCGCGCGTTCGGCGCGCACAACAGTGGGTCAGGAAGAGAGAGCGAACGATGCAAGCAGGCACGAGTGCTATGGCAGAGGCCGATCGATTCGAGGTCAGCGACTGGAAGAGCCGGATCATTGCCGGCAGGGCGACGGGAGCGGCGGTGTCCGCACCCGCATGGCTGGACGCGTCGTATGCGACGCTGCGCGAGCAAGTGCTCGACCCGGCGTATCCGTGCTTTTTCGGCACGATGGCCGAGCGGCGCGGCGAGATGTTCTACTCGTTCGTGAACGGTCGCGATCTGCGCGACCTGCCCGCGACGATGCAAACCTTCGCGGAGCTCGCAGTGCAGCCGCAATACAGAAGGAACAACATTGCAGTGTTTTTCGAGCCGGACCCGGAGCCGCTTTCGCACGATGCGTACAGAACGCTGTTCTGGGGCATCCTGCAGCAGTTGCACGACATCGACCCCGATCCGGCGGCGGATCAGCAACCCGACCCGATGGACGAGGCGTGGGAGTTCTCGTATGCGGGCGTGCAGATGTTCGTCGTATGCGCGTGCCCGTCGTTTCGCGCGCGCCATAGCCGCAATCTGGGCCCGGGCATGGTGCTGCTGTTCCAGCCACGTTCGGTGTTCGTTGATACCATCACGAACAAGGTGATTGGCCGCGAGGCACGCAACCAGGTGCGCAAGCGTCTGGAAACGTGGGACGATATTCCCGCGCATCCCGACCTTGGCTTTTATGGCGACTCCGGCAACCTCGAATGGAAACAGTACTTTCTCGACGACGCCAACGCGCCCATCGAAGAGCGCTGTCCGTTCCTCAAGCGCCGCGCGCAAGCGGGCGCTCACTCTGTGCAGGCACGCCGTCATATGCCCGCGCACGGGGCGCGCAACGAACACGAAAGAGCCTTCGCGCATGAAGAGAATGCGCGAGGTGTCGACAACTGACGCGGCCGGCGCGCGAGGACGCGGCTCGCGTCCTCGCGCATTCAAGCCGCAATGAAAGGAGCTTCATGTCCGTACTTTTGCAACTGGTCAGCAAGTCGCGCTGGATGATTGCCGCGGCGCTCATCGCGAGCGTGCTCGGCGGCCTCGGCAATGCCGCGCTGCTTGCGCTCATCAATCAGGCGCTGGTCGCGACGCCTGACGGCCTCGCGCGGCTCGGCATGCAGTTTCTCGCGGTGGGGCTCGGCGTGCTCGCGATGCGTGCGCTCGCGCAGTCGCTCTTCATGTGGCTCGGCCAACAGGCGAAAGCGACCCTGCGCATGCGCACGATCCGACGCATTGGCGACGCCGCGTTTGCACAGCTGGAAAAGCAGGGCGCAGCCAAGTCACTTGCTGTCCTCACGCAGGATCTGGACACGATTGTGGTGTTTTTCGTGAGTCTGCCTTCGCTCGCTATGCAAAGCGCGGTGATCGTCGGCTGTCTCGCTTATCTCGGCTACATGTCGTGGCCGATTCTTCTCGTCGCCATCGTCACCATCGTACTGGGCATGACGGGCTTTCGTTATGCGCACACCCGCGCCATGTTCCATTTGCGTGCATCGCGCAAACGCGAGGACGATCTCGTCAAGCATTTCCGCGCACTCTTCGACGGTGCGAAGGAACTGAAGCTGCATCGCGCGCGCAAGCATGCGTTCGTCGAGGACACGCTCGCGAGCAACGTCGAAGCGGTACGCGTGCAGCGTACGCGCGGCTACATGCTGTATGCGGCGGCAACGAGCTGGGGCAACTTCATTCTGTTCGCGTTCATCGGCCTGACGCTCTTCGTGTTCGCGCGCTACATCAGAGTCGATCCTCATGTCATGTCGGGCTACGCGATCGTGTTCGTCTATATGATCATGCCGATTGAAGCCGTGCTGTCCGCGATTCCAAGCCTCAGTTCGGCTCGCGTCGCGCTGGAGCGCATCGAGCAGGTCAATGCAGAGCTGCCGCGCGAGGTCATGCTCGAACCGCCGGTCGCGGCTTCGTTCGAAAGCATTGCGCTCGAGGGCGCTACGCATCGCTATTTCCGCGAGAAAGAAAACGAGGTGTTCACGCTCGGGCCAATCGATCTGACGTTCCGCCCGGGCGAGCTCGTCTATCTGATCGGCGGCAACGGCAGCGGCAAGACCACGCTCGCCAAAATGCTGGTCGGACTGTACGTGCCGGAGAGCGGGCGCGTGCTGCTGAACGGCGAGCCTGTCGACGAAGCGCGGCGCGACGCTTACCGGCAGAACTTTTCCGTGATATTCAGCGACTTCTTCCTGTTCGACACGCTGCTCGGCATGCATGCCGAAGGACTCGACGCGCTTGCGCAACAACTGCTCGTCGATCTGCAACTCGAGCACAAGGTCAGCGTGAAAGACGGCAGGTTCTCGACCCTGGACCTTTCGCAGGGGCAGCGCAAACGGCTCGCGCTGGTCGTCGCGTATCTGGAAGATCGTCCGTTCTATGTGTTCGACGAATGGGCCGCGGACCAGGACCCGCTTTTCAAGGACGTGTTCTACAAGCGCCTGCTGCCCGAACTGAAGGCGAAGGGCAAGACCGTGCTCGTCATCACGCACGACGATCGCTACTTCCATCTCGCCGAGCGCTTCATCAAGCTGGACTTCGGCCAGATCGTCGAAGACGGCCCGGGTGCCGCGCATGCCGCGAGCCTTGCGTCCGCTTATCAATGAATCAGGATTCATCTTTCATGAACGCCAATCCGTCCGTTTTTTTTGCCCCTGTCGCTCAGGGCGAGCCGATGTACGAACTCGACGGCGTGTCGTTTCGCATTGGCGAGCGCGTGCTGTTGCATCCGCTCGCGCTGACGCTGCCGAAAGGGCGCGTGTGCGGCCTGATCGGTCACAACGGCTCCGGCAAATCGACGCTGCTCAAACTGCTCGCGCGTCAGCAGGCCCCCAGCGCAGGCATGCTGCGTTTCGCCGGGCGGCCGCTGCGCGAGTGGGAGAACCGCGAGTTTGCGCGTCAGGTCGCGTATCTGCCGCAACAGCAGCCGGCGGCGACCGGCATGACGGTGCGCGAACTGGTCGCGCTTGGCCGCTATCCGTGGCACGGCGCGCTCGGCCGCTTTACCGGAGTGGACGCCGACAAGGTGCACGAGGCGATGGAACTCACGGACATTGCGCGTTTCGCGGACCGCGCGGTGGACAGTCTCTCCGGCGGCGAGCGGCAACGCGCGTGGATTGCGATGCTGGTCGCGCAGGACAGCCAGTGTCTGCTGCTCGACGAACCGATTTCGGCGCTCGACATCGCGCATCAACTCGAAGTGCTCGACCTCGTGCGCACGCTGAGTCAGCAACGCGGCCTCGGCGTGGTGGTCGTGCTGCACGACGTCAACATGGCCGCGCGTTTCTGTGACGACCTGGTTGCGCTGAAGGGCGGCCGTCTGCTCGCGAGCGGCAGCGCACCGGAGTTGATCGAAGAGAAGATGCTGGGCGCAATTTACGGTGTGCCGATGGGCACCGTCGCGCATCCGCGCGGCGGCACGCCGATCAGTTTCGCGTATTGACCGGCATTAGCCGGCCGGCCTTCGTGTCCGCGTGATGCAAGGCCAGCCGGCACGGCTGACCGGTATCAGATAACGGCGTTCCCAAGAGACGCCTTGCTTTCCCCGCAATGACGATATTCACGCCGCCGGCGCAATGCATGCGACGGCGACGCTTGTCTTGCGCCGCGCTGATGCGGTGCGAGGCGATGACAGCCGCGCGGCGCGCGGCAAATCTCGGGAGGCGAGGATGTCTGTTATCAATACGCCGCGCCATGACGGCGCGCACCAGTGCGCGGTGAATCGCGCGGCGCAGAACCAGCAAGTCGACAGCACCGGGTTGTTCAGCGAAGCACAGCATCAAACGGCCGCGGCGCCCGCGCAGGACCTGGTTACGGTGATGAAGCTGCACGTTCGCGAACGTCCCGATCAGGTGGCCGTGCGTTTTCTCGCCGACGGCGAGATGGACGCTCACGAATTGACCTACAGCGAGCTGGATGCACGCGCGCGGCGTCTCGCGGCACGCTTGCGCAAGCATGGCGCGCAGAATGACCGCGTGCTGCTGATGCTGCCGAGCGGCCTTGACTACGTAACGTCGTTTTTTGCCTGTCAGTATGCAGGGATGATCGCGGTTCCTGCGTACCCGCCCCAGGCGCTGCAAAGCGGACACATCGAACGGCTGCGGCGCATTGCGCACGATTGCATGGCGCGTATCGCAGTGGTGGAGCACGCGTCGTGTGGCGTGTCGGGCGGCCCCGAATGCGAGCTCGAGTTGAACGGCGCCACGCTGCTGTCGCCCAACGAGGCAAGCGGCGACGAATACTTCTGCATCGAGCGCGCCGAACCTGGCGCAATAGCGTTTTTGCAGTACACGTCCGGCTCGACGTCGTCGCCGAAAGGGGTGATGGTTAGTCATGCGAACGTATGCGTGAACGTGAACGCGATGGCGCGCGGCATGGGTTGCGGGCCCGGCGACCGCATGTTCTCGTGGCTGCCGCTGTATCACGACATGGGCTTGATCGGCAGTGTGCTGATGCCGGTGTTGTGCGGCTTCCCGGTCAGCCTGATTTCGCCGCTGCATTTTCTCGAGCGTCCGGCGCGCTGGCTGGCGGGCATCGCACGCGAGCGCGCGAGCGTGACTGGCGGTCCTGACTTTGCATATCGACTATGCACGGACCGCGTGCGCGATGCCCAACTGGCCGGACTCGATCTGTCGTCGCTGCGCGTCGCGTTCTGCGGCTCGGAGCCGATTCGCCAGACGACGCTCGACGGTTTCGCTGAGCGTTTCAGCGTCCACGGCCTGGATCCGCGCGCGATGTACGCCTGTTACGGCCTCGCCGAGGCGACGCTGTTCCTCACTGGCGTCGAGGTCGGCTCGGGCTCGCCCGAAACGCGCTTTTCCGCGTCGGCGCTTGCGCAGGCAGTGCCGGTTGCGCGCCCCGTGGCTGCCGGTGACGGCGGTGGTGATGGCGGTGGTGTTGGCGCGCGCCGCATGCACGGTGAGCCCAGTGACGTGAGCGATGCGACTGACGGCGGGGACGATAAGGCCGTCGTCGGTTGCGGTGTGACGGCCTTCGGCCACGAGCTTGCGATTGTCGATCCGCAGACGGGCAAGCGCCTGCCGGACGGTCACGTCGGCGAGGTGTGGTGTACCGGTCCCAGCATCACGCACGGCTATTGGCATAACCCGCAGGCCACGGCGGAGGTGTTTCTCGACGACGCGCCCGGTTTTCCGGGACGCTGGCTGCGGACCGGCGATCTGGGTTTTGTCCACCGCGGTCAGTTCTTCTTTTGCGGACGCCGCAAAGACATGATCGTGCTGCGCGGCGAGAACGTGTATCCGCAGGACCTGGAAACGGTGCTTGCGGAGCGTGTCGAATGGCTGCGGCGCGGGCGCGTCACCGCGTTTCCTGTCCAGACCGCCGACGGCGCCGAGGCGATTGGCGTCGCCGCGGAAGTGCCACGCGGCAGGGCGCGGCAGGCGGCGCCCGAGACCATCTGCAACGCGATCGCCACAGCGCTTGGCGACGCGTTCCAGTATGAAGCCGCGTTGATTCTGCTGCTCGAGCCTGGCGATCTGCCGCGCACGTCCAGTGGAAAATTGCAGCGCAGCGCATGCGTGGCCGCGTGGCAAAGCGGGGCGCTGGTGCCGTTCGCGGTACGTGACGCAAGGTCGGAGCCGCCGCGAGCCAGTGCAAACGGCGCGAACATGCCAGAAGCGGGCAGCACGACGTTGACGCCCACGGAGCAGATCATCGCGCAGATCTGGAGCGAGGTGCTCGACGTGCCGACACCCGACGCAAGGGACGACTTTTTCGCGCTGGGAGGCCGCTCGCTGCTGGCCGCGAAGGTCGCGTCGCGGCTGCGTGCGCAACTGGGGCGCGACGTGCCCGTCGGACTTCTGTTTAGTCATCCGAACCTTGCGGACCTGGCGGGCGCGCTTCAGGCGCGCTGGGCCACCCCCACGCAAGCCGGTGCAAGCGTTGTCCCGCTGACGCGCCGCGCTGCAAGCGAGCGTGGCTCGGCGCCGCTGTCCTTGCCGCAGGAACGTCTGTGGGTGCTGTGGCAACTCGATCCGGATAGCCCTGCCTACAACATCTCTGCGGCGCTTTCTTTGACGGGGCCGCTCGATGCAAACAGGGTGAAGAGCGCGCTCGATGCACTGGTTTTGCGTCACGAGGTGCTGCGTACGCGCTTTGACGATAGCGGCGACGCACCGCGTCAACTGATCACGGCCGTGACCGGCGTGTCAGATCTTTGCGACGCGTGGCACTGGCAAACCGTCGACGCGCGCAACAGCACCGACGCACAGTTCGACGCGCAGTTGCGCCGACGCGCGCGCGAACCCTTCGATCTGACATGCGGCCCGCTCTTTCGCGCGACGCTGTTCGTGCGCGGCGATGAGCGGCACGTACTGCACTTCGTCATGCATCACATTGTGGCCGACGGCTGGTCGATCAATGTTTTGCTGCGCGATTTCGCCGCCGGTTATCGTGCCGCGCAGCTTGCCGGCATTAACGCTGTGCCCGCACTGCCGGCGCTGCCGGCACCGGCAGTCCAATACGCCGACTACGCAGCATGGCAGCGCGAGCGCTTTGACGCGGATGGCGGCGCGCAACTCGACGCGCAACTGCACTACTGGCGCAGCCGCCTCGCGGGCTACGACGCGTTGCTCGATCTGCCGACCCTTCACGAACGCGGGCGTGCCTATGAGCCGCGTGCTGCGCGCGTGGGCGCCGGCATTTCCGTGGCTCTCGCGAGCCGCCTCGAGTCGCTCGCGCGAGCGGAAAACGCCACCTTGTTCATGGTGCTGCTCGCCGCGTTTGCCGCGTTGCTGTCGCGGTACAGCGGCGCGCATGACGTCGCAATCGCGGTGCCCGTTGCCGGTCGCGACCGGCTGGAAACCGAGGAGTTGATCGGCTTCTTCGTCAACACGCTGGCAATGCGCGCATCCGTGAACAGCACGCAGTCGTTTGCCGCATTGCTGCGCGAGGTGCGCGACGACAGCATCGACGCGCAGGCGAATGCGGATGTGCCGTTCGAGCGCGTCGTAGCCGCGCTGCAATCGGGACGCCGCGCGGGCGGAAGTCCGCTCGCGCAGATCAAGTTCGTGCTGCACGACGAATTCGATACGGCGCTCGATCTCGAAGGTGTGCAGTGTGAACTGATAGACGCTGACGCGAGCGACGCCCGCTTCGAACTCGCGCTCGATGTATTCCGTGAACCTTCCGGCGAACTGCGCTGCGTGTTCGCGTACGCCGACGCGCTCTACGACGATGCGTTCGTCGCGCAGTTTGCGCGCCACTACGTTGCGCTGCTCGAGCAGATCGCGGACACGCCTTCGCGCGCGCTTGGCGCATTCCATCTCGACGACGATGAAGCGGCTGAAAGCACTGCGCCCGACGCGGGGGCCTACGCGCTGTAAGCACGTGGCTTGAGCCGCGCTTTCACAGCGCCGTTGCGGCACCAGCGACATCTCGACTTACCTCGAAACAGTGGCCCGCGCATGCTCGCGCGGGCGTCAGACACCTGGATCACACCACGGACACCATGCAAGCCATCCACTTCGACACCGATTTCCTGCCTGCGCGCGTTGCGCGGTTTGCCATCGAACGGCCGCACGCCGTTGCACTCGTCGACAGCGCCGGGTCGCTCGCCTGGCACGAACTGTGGGCCTGGTCGGGCCGGCTTGCCACGGCGCTGGCCGACGCCGGCGTGCGGCCTGGCGATCGCGTGGTGATCGCATTGCCGCGCTGCGCGGCGCTCGTCGCGACGATCCTCGCGGCGTGGCGAGTGCGTGCCTGCTATGTGCCCCTCGACCCCGCGTTGCCGCAAGCGCGTCTGCGCTGGCAGGCCGAGGACTGCGGCGCGCGGCTCGTGGTGATGGGCGACGCGGCGGCGGTGAGTGCATCGACAGATCATCCAGGTGGCGAAGGCGTGGTCGACGCTGCGCGCAACGCCGCCTGGCTGCCCGACGGGGTGGTGCAACTGAACCCGCACGAGTTGCGTGTGGAGATCGGCAACGCAATGAGCGACATGGGCGCGATTTCTGCGGAGCCCGCCGGTCTCGCCGCGTTGCATCCTCAAGCCGACGACAGCATTCTCGCGTGGCCCGCCTACGTGATCTACACCTCGGGCTCCACCGGCCGCCCGAAGGGCGTCGTCCTGAGTCATGCCGCGCTCGCCGCGTATGTGCGCGGCGTCAGCGAGCGGCTGCCCGAGGACGTCGCGAGCGCCGCGTATCTGTCGACGCCCGCCGCCGACCTCGGGCACACGTCGCTGTTCGGCGCGCTGTGGCATGGCTGGACGCTGCATCTGCTCGACGCGGATGTCGTCGCCGATCCCAACGCCTTCGCAGACTACATGCACGCGCATGCCGTCGATCTGCTGAAAATCGTGCCGAGCCATCTCGACGCGCTGCTGCAGGCGCAATTTCCCGAGCGGGCCTTGCCGCGCCGTTGCCTCGTGCTGGGCGGCGAGCCGGCGCCGACGCGGCTCGCCGAGCGCATTGCGGCGCTGCGTCCCGAGTGCCTGCTGATTAATCACTATGGACCGACCGAGACTGCCGTCGGCGTGCTGACGCGCTCGGGCGCGCACAGCCCGGCGGCGACGTTGCCGCTCGGCAAGCCGCTTGCGCATGTCGACGCCCGCATCGTCGACGCCGACGGCAACCCCGTGCCGAAGGGAGCGGCAGGCGAACTGTGCATTGGCGGCGCGAGTGTCGCGTATGGCTACCTGAACCGGCCGTCGTTGACCGCCGAGCGTTTCGTTCCCGATCCCGCTGGCCACGGTGCACGGCTTTACCGGACGGGCGATCGCAGCCGCCGCTTGCCCGACGGCGAATTTGCGTTTCTCGGACGTCTCGACGACCAGGTGAAGATTCGCGGTTTTCGCGTCGAGCCCGAAGAGATCGCTGCACGCCTGCGTACCGAGGACGGCGTGCGCGATGCCGTGGTGATTGCACATACCGATAGCGAAGGCGCGGCGCCGCGCCTCGTCGCCTATCTGAGCGCGAACGGCACGCTCGACGTCGACGCAATCCGCGCGCGCCTCGCCGCGGATTTGCCGGACTACATGGTGCCGTCGTCGCTACAGGTGCTGGCGGCGCTGCCGCTCACCGCCAACGGCAAGGTCGACCGCGCCGCGTTGCCGGTGCCGCAGCAGCAGAGCGAGGCCGCGAGTGCCGCGCGTATAGAGCCGCGCAACGACGCGGAACGCACGCTCACGGGCATCTGGCGGCTCGTGCTCAAACGCGACGATATCGGCGTAACGGACAACTACTTCGAGATTGGCGGAGACTCGATTCTGAGCTTGCAGATCATCGCGAAGGCGCGCGCCGCGGGCCTGAAGCTCACGCCCAAGCAGATGTTCGACCATCCGACTATCGAGGCTGCGGCGCGCGTGGCGGTGCCGCTGCCCATGACGGGCGGGCGGGCGAATGCGGCGGCGCAGGCGCCTGCGAGTGCGAGTGCGCCTGCGAGTGCGAGTGCGGGTGCGAGTGCGAGTGCGAGTGCGCGGACAACAGCGGCAGCGTCCGAAAACGTCCGCGCGACAGCGAGTGCGGCTGGTAAGGCGAGCGCATCGACGAGTGAGAGCGCGCCTGCCCGCGCGCACGAAAACGCAGTCAATTCCTCTGGCGCACGCGTGGCCGCATCGGCTGAAGCATTGGCAGCCGTCAGCGCCGCAAGCGGGGCCGCCGGCGACCTCAGTGCAGTCCCGGCAACGGCCGCCGGGAACACCGACGCATCGCGCGCCGTCGAGTCCGGCAGCAACGCTTGCTGGTTTGCACAGGCGGGCATTTCGCGCGACGCGGTCGAGGCCGTCTACCCGGCCACGCCGATGCAGCAGGGGCTGCTCTTTCACGGCATGCTCGACGGCGAGCCGGGCATGTATGTGTCGCAGTTGCGCCTGACGATCGACGCGCTCCGTATCGACACGATGCGTGCGGCGTGGGACGTGGTGATCGCGCGTCATCCGGTCCTGCGCACGCGCTTCGTGTGGCCTGCGGGCGGCGAACCGTTGCAGGTCGTCGAGCGGCATGTGCGTATGCCGTTCGAAGTGCATGCGCGCCTTGCCGATGCGGTGCCGGGTTCGACTGTCAACGCGTGCACAGAAGAACAATATGACGCCGCATACGACGCCGCCAGGCAGGCGCTCGTCGCGCGCGGCTTCGAGCCGGGCGTGGCGCCGCTGATGCGCGTCGATGTTTTCGAGCGTCCCGACGGCGCGCACGATCTTGTGTGGACTCACCATCATGCGCTGACCGATGGTTGGAGCACCGCACAGGTCGTGACCGAAGTGGGCCGTGCATATGCGGAGATCGAGGCCGGGCGGGTTCCCGATACATCGCCTGGTACGCCTTATGAATCTTACGTGCGCTGGCTGCGCGACCAACCGGACACCGCTGCGTTCTGGCGCGCGCGGCTCGCAACGCGAGATGATCCGGCGCGCCTTGCCGATGCGCTCGGCAGTGCGTTGCGGCCGTCGTCGGTAAACGGCGCCGTTGCAGCGGAAGCCAAAGCGCTGATTCGCGAACTCGACGGCGCCTCGCACGCGCGCCTGAAGCGTGCCGCGCAGCGCGCGCAGGTCACGCTGAATACGCTCGTGCAGGCAGCGTGGGCGCTGGTGCTCGCGCGCTTTTCCGGGCGCCCGCAGGTGACGTTCGGCATGACCGTGTCGGGCCGCCCGGTCGATCTGCCGGATGCGCAATCGACGGTTGGCCTTTTCATCAACAGCCTGCCGCTGTGGGTGGATGTCCAATCGCATGCGCCATTGCGCTCGTGGCTCGCCGCGCTGCAACGGCACAACGCGCAATTGCGCGAGGTCGAGCACACTCCGCTCGCGAGCTTGCAGCAATGGGCGGATTCGAGCGTCGATGCGCTGTTCGATAGTCTCATCGTGTTCGAAAACTATCCGCTCGATGATGCGCTGGGCGCGATGGGCGCGGCCCAGGTCTCGACGGTGGTGGAAGGGGCGCAGGCGGGCGATGCAATGCGCGCATCGAGTGCAATGGACAAGAACGACGCGGTGAGTTCAGCAACCGCAGCAACCACAGCAATCGCAGCAAGAAGCGATATCCATAGTCCGCTGCGCGTGCGCGCCGTCGAGGCGCACAACCGCAGTCACTTGCCGTTGATGCTGGTTGTCACGCCTCGCCACGTGGGCGGCGGCCACACGCTCAAGCTGGAGTGGCACCGTCATGCGGCGCGCGTTCCAGCAGATAGCGTAGAACTCATCGCCGGCTATTTCGAGGAAATCCTCCATTGCCTCGCGACCGCGCTAGTCGACAACAATGATCCCGACGTGCGGTTGCACGATCTGAGAAACGACCACGCCGGAGATGTCGCCGCGACTGCTGTCGCCTCGTTCAACTACAAACCCGTGAACGCGCGAATCGCGGCGCAGGTACTGGAGCGGCCCAACGCAATTGCGCTGGTAGACGGAAATGATCAGGTTACCTACGCACAGCTCGACGCATGGTCGCGTGCGATTGCGCGTGAACTGATCCGGCTCGGAGCGACGGCGGAAGTGCGCGTGGGCGTCGCGATGCAGCGCTCGGCGGCGCTGGTTGCATCGCTGCTTGGCGTGCTGCGCGCGGGGGCGGCGTACGTGCCGCTCGATCCGTCGTATCCGGCCGAGCGCCTTGCGCACATCGTCGACGATTCGCAGTTGCGCCTGATCGTCACCGATGCGGAAAGTCTCGCACAGCATGCAGCACTGTTCGGCGCGCGGCCGACGCTCGATGCGGCCGCGCTGCGCGACAGCGCATTGAGCGCGCACGTGCATGACGACATTGTGGATGCCGCACTCGATCCGCATCCCCATCCCCAGCAACTGGCCTACGTCATCTACACCTCGGGCTCGACTGGCCTGCCCAAGGGTGTGGGCGTCACACACGAAAACGTCGCGCGCCTGTTCGACGCCACGCAGTCGCGCTTCGCGTTCAATGAGAAGGACGTGTGGACGCTGTTCCACTCGTACGCATTCGACTTCTCGGTGTGGGAGATGTTTGGCGCACTGGTGCATGGCGCACGGCTCGTCATCGTGCCGCACTGGAGCGCACGCGAACCCGCGGCCTTTCATGCGTTGCTGCGCGAACAGCAGGTCACGGTGCTGAACCAGACGCCGTCGGCCTTCATGCAACTGACGCAGGCCGACGAGGGCAATACGCTCGACTCGCTGCGCGCGGTGATCTTCGGCGGTGAGCGTCTGGAGCCGGCATCGCTCGCGCGTTGGGCGGACGGCGCCCGCCGCAAGGGTGTGCTGCCCGCGCTCGTGAACATGTACGGCATCACGGAGACGACGGTGCACGTGACGCATCGCACGCTTGACGATGCAGCGCTGCGCGAGGCGCGCAGCGTGATCGGCGCGCCGCTCGACGACCTCACGCTGCATGAGCTCGATGCCGACCTGAACCGCGTGCCGGTTGGCGCAGTCGGCGAACTGTATGTAGGCGGCGCGGGCCTCGCGCGCGGCTATCTGGGACGCGCGGCGCTCACCGCGCAACGCTTCGTGCCGGACCCGTACGGCGCGCCGGGCGCACGTCTGTATCGCTCGGGCGATCTCGCGCGACGGTTGGCGGACGGCGACCTCGAATACCTGGGCCGCAACGACGACCAGGTGAAGATCCGCGGCTTTCGCATCGAACTCGGCGAGATTCAGGCGGCGCTGCTGGCCCATCCCGAAGTGCGTGATGCGGCAGTGCTGGTGCTAAGCGAGGCGAACACTGGCGACAGTGACCGGCGTCTTGTTGCATACGTGGTGCCGCGCGGCGCACCGCATACAGGCGATCTCGCGCGCTGGCAGGCGTGGCTCGCGGCGCGCCTGCCGGCGCACATGGTGCCGTCTTCGTATGTGGAGCTCGAGCGCTTTCCGCTCACGCCGAACGACAAGCTCGATCGTCGTGCGCTGCCTGCGCCTGAGGCGGTCGGAAATGCGGCGGGTCGCGCGTCTTACGTGGCGCCGCGCGACGAAACCGAAGCGCGGCTCGCGACAATCTGGCAACAGGTGCTGGGGGCCGAGCGGGTAGGCGCACTCGACGATTTCTTTCTACTCGGCGGGCATTCGTTGTTGGCGGTACGCATGATTTCGGCGGTGCGGGCGGCCTTCGGCGAGGCGCCCGGACTGCGCGCGGTGTTCGAACATTCGCGGCTGTGCGAGTTTGCGACGCTGCTTCGCGGCACGCAGTTAGTTGACGACGATGCGCTCGTCTCGGCGCCTGGTGCGTTGGGTCTTCCACGCGGCGCTGACGGTACTAGCGTGGCTGATGTACAGAGCGAGCATCTCTCTATGCCAGCAGGGTACGTGGAGCAGGCGGAGCAGGCCGCGCAACGCGGGCAAGGCGGGAATGATACGCATGTAGGAGCGGGCGAGTACGCAGGGCAAACGGAGCAGGGTGAGCAGCCTGACCCGGCAAAGCAGGGTGAGCAGGCACACCAGGCAAAGCAGGCACAGCAGGCGGAGCAGGTTCAGAAGGCAATGCAGGCAGAGGAGGCCAACCAACTCGAGCCGTCGCAGCAACCAGAGTTGACCGCACACACCAACGATCGCCCCTCCATCGATCCAGCCAATCACCACGACGTGAGCGCACCGATCCCGCTCACACCGTCGCAGCAAAGCTTGTGGTTCCTGTGGAAGCTCGACCCGCAGAGCGCGGCGTACCACGTCAACGGTGCGCTGCGTTTTCACGGCCGCCTAGATGTCGATGCCCTGCGTGCCGCGTTCGACGCGCTGGTCCAACGGCATCCAGCGTTGCGGATGCGTTTCGGCGAAGTGGAGGGCGTTGCGTTTCAACGTATCGATGCAGCAGCGCGCGGCGCGATCCGCGTGCTCGAACTGCCGTGCACGCCCCAGAGCGTCAACACCAGCAACACCAGCAGCGAAGCGCTGGCCGACTGTCTCGTCGCACTGGTCCGCAAGCCCTTCGACCTGACGTCCGAGCCGCCGGTGCGCGCGACGCTCGTGCGCGTCGCCGACGATCAGCATGTACTGCATCTGGTGCTGCATCACATCGTCAGCGACGACTGGTCCATCGGCCTGCTGTTTGCCGACTTCTCGCGCCTCTATCGCGAGCGTTGTGCAGCCGGCGCAGCGCACTGTATCCAGCCGTCGGTGGATGACGCGAATGTCGGCGAGACCGCCTCCGCCCGCTATCGCGCGCTGATCGCAGCGCGTGCGGCCGAGTTGACGCCCGAGCGCGAGTCCGCGCAACTCGCGTGGTGGCGCACCGCGCTCGCGAGTGACGACGATTCGCCCGCGACGCTGGCGCTGCCCTACGATCGCGTGCGCGGCGGCGCGCGCCGGGCGGCGGGCGCGCGCCATCGCACGCGCGTGCCCGCCGCTACCACGAAGGCGCTGCGTGCGCTCGCGAGCGCGCGCCGCGCGACGCTCTTCATGACGCTCCTGGCCGCGTTCGACGCGTTGCTGTACCGATACTCGGGCCAATCCGACATTCGCCTCGGCGTGCCGCTCGCGGGCCGCGACCTGCCGGGCGCGGCGGAGGTGGCGGGCTTCTTCGTCAACACTGTCGTGATTCGCACTGCGCCGCGCGGGGCGATGCGCGCGGCGCAGCTCATCGACGACGTACGCGAGCGGCTGCTCAGCGCCTATGCGAACCAGGACGTGCCGTTTGCGAGCGTCGTCAAGGCCGTGCAGCCAGAGCGCGAACTGGCGCAGACGCCGCTCTTTCGGGTGCTCGTGAATCAGCAGCAGCGCCATGATCTGACGACGGCGTTCGGTGACGAGGTGCGCGTCACAGTGCAGGAAGTCGATAGCGGCGAGGCGCAGTTCGACCTGATGCTGAACATTGCGGAGGCCGCGGATGATTCTCTCGATCTGACGTTCACGTATGCGACCGATGTATTCGAAGTGGCGACCATCGAACGTATCGCGCGTCATTTCACGCGACTGCTCGAGCAATGGAGTTCGGCGCCGGATGCGCTGATCGCATCGTTCGAATTGCCCGAGTTGGATGGCCAAGCAGCGGTCCAGACGCCAGCGTCGTTCGCCTATGTACCCGTGAACGCGCGAATCGCGGCGCAGGCACTGGAGCGGCCCAACGCAATTGCGCTGGTAGACGGCAAGGATCAGGTTACCTACGCACAACTCGACGCATGGTCGCGTGCGATTGCGCGTGAACTGCTCCGGCTCGGAGCGACGGCAGAAGTGCGCGTGGGCGTCGCGATGCAGCGCTCGGCAGCGCTGGTTGCGTCGCTGCTTGGCGTGCTGCGCGCGGGCGCGGCGTACGTGCCGCTCGATCCGTCGTATCCGGCCGAGCGTCTTGCGCATATCGTCGACGATTCGCAGTTGCGCCTGATCGTCACCGATGCGGAAAGTCTCGCGCAGCATGCAGCACTGTTCGGCGTGCGGCCGACGCTCGATGCGGCCGCGCTGCGCGACAGCGCATTGAGCGCGCACGCGCACGCCGCCGCTGCGCATGACGACGTTGTGGATGCCGCGCTCGATCTGCATCTGCATCCCCAGCAACTCGCCTACGTCATCTACACCTCTGGCTCAACGGGCCTGCCCAAGGGTGTGGGCGTCACACACGAAAACGTCGCGCGCCTGTTCGACGCCACGCAGTCGCGCTTCGCATTCAATGAGAAGGACGTGTGGACACTATTCCACTCCTACGCGTTCGACTTCTCGGTGTGGGAGATTTTCGGCGCGCTGGTGCATGGCGCACGGCTCGTGATCGTGCCGCACTGGAGCGCACGCGAACCCGCGGCCTTTCATGCGTTGCTGCGCGAACAGCAGGTCACGGTGCTGAACCAGACGCCATCCGCCTTCATGCAACTGACGCAGGCCGACGAGGGCAATACGCTCGACTCGCTGCGCGCGGTGATCTTCGGCGGCGAGCGCCTGGAGCCGGCATCGCTCGCGCGTTGGGCGGACGGCGCGCGCCGCAAGGGTGTGCTGCCCGCGCTCGTGAACATGTATGGCATCACGGAGACGACGGTGCACGTGACGCATCGCACGCTTGACGATGCAGCGCTGCGCGAGGCGCGCAGCGTGATCGGCGCGCCGCTCGACGACCTCACGCTGCATGTGCTCGATGCCGACCTGAACCGCGTGCCGGTTGGCGCAGTCGGCGAACTGTATGTAGGCGGCGCGGGCCTCGCGCGCGGCTATCTGGGACGCGCGGCGCTCACCGCGCAACGCTTCGTGCCGGACCCGTACGGCGCGCCGGGCGCACGTCTGTATCGCTCGGGCGATCTCGCGCGACGGTTGGCGGACGGCGACCTCGAATACCTGGGCCGCAACGACGACCAGGTGAAGATCCGCGGCTTTCGCATAGAACTCGGCGAGATTCAGGCGGCGCTGCTGGCTCATCCCGAAGTGCGTGATGCGGCAGTGCTGGTGGTAAGCGGTGCGAACACCGGCGACAGTGACCGGCGTCTTGTTGCATATGTGGTGCCGCGCGGCGCACCGCACACAGGTGATGTCGCGCGCTGGCAGGCGTGGCTCGCGGCGCGCCTGCCAGCGCACATGGTGCCGTCTTCGTATGTGGAGCTCGAGCGCTTTCCGCTCACGCCGAACGGCAAGCTGGATCGTCGCGCGCTGCCTGCGCCTGAGGCGGTGGCCCATGCAGCGCAGGCCGTCGCCGCGACGACGCCTGCCGAGTCCGCGTTGCTTGCCGTGTGGCGCGCCGTGTTGCGGCGTGACGATATCGGCGTGACCGACAACTTCTTCGTGATCGGCGGCGATTCGATTCTGAGTTTGCAGATCGTGTCCAAAGCGCGCGATGCCGGCTTGCATGTCACGCCGCGCATGGTGTTCGAGTCGCCGACCGTGCAGCAACTCGCGCGCGTGGCCCGAGCGCTGCGCGACGAGTCGACGTCGACATCGGCTGCGACCGTGGCAGCGCTGCAGGAGAGCAACGGTGCGGCGTCATCCGATTTGTGGCGTGCGCTGGGACTCACGCCGGAGCACATCGAGGACGTTTATCCGGCGACGCCGCTGCAAGGCGGCTTGCTGTATCACACGCTCGCGGAGCCGGGGGGCGGCGCGTACCTGAACCAGATGCGTGCGACGCTGTCCGGCGCGCTCGATATCGCCGCGATGCAGGCCGCGTGGCAAGCCGCGCTGGAGCGTCACGCGATCTTGCGCACCGGTTTCGCGTGGCAGCACGGCGGCGCCGTGATGCAGATCGTGCATCGCAAGATCGTGCTGCCGTTCGTGACGCATGACTGGTCGGGCGTCGCGGATTACGACGCGCGCCTCGGCGAATGGCGTGCGCGCGATCTTGCCGACGGCATTGCGCCGGACGCGGCGCCGCTCATGCGTATTGCGCTTTTCATACGCGACGCGCAGACCGCGGACCTCGTGTGGACGCATCATCATCTGTTGCTGGATGGCTGGAGCGTGTCGCTGCTGTTTGCCGAAATCTTGCGCGACTACCGGATGCGCAGGAACGGTGAAGCTGCGTCCTTCGACGCGGCACCGCCGTACCGCCGCTACGTCCAGTGGATTCGCGAGGCGGCCGACGCGCCCGCGACCGAAGCCTGGTGGCGCGCCTGGGCCGCGCGCGCCGACGATCCGGCGACGCTCACCGCGAGCCTCGGCGAGCCGCGTGCGCCTGAGCCTGGCGCTCATGCGCAACGCCATGCGCTCGACCAGGCGCTTGTCGCCCGCCTGCAGGCCACGGCGCGGTACCACGAGATCACGCTCAACACGCTGATGCAGGGCGCGTGGGCCGTGCTGCTCGCGCGCTATGGCTATCGGCGCGGCGTCGCGTACGGCACTACGTTCGCGGGACGGCCTGCGCACTTACCGGGCGTCGAGCGGATGCTCGGGCTCTTCATCAATACGTTGCCGGTATGCGTGAACGTCGACGCGAGCGCGGAGCTCGGCGCATGGCTGCGCAAGCTGCAAGGCGAACTCACGGAGTTGCGCCAGTACGAGCACACGCCGCTCGGACGCGTGCAGCAGTGGAGCGGACGCAGCGGCGATGCGCTGTTCGACAGCATCGTCGTGTTTGAGAACTATCCTGTGGATGCCGCTCGCAACGGCGACGCGAGCCTGAAGGTGGAGTCCGTCGACTCGGTCGATCCAACCCATTACCCGCTGGCACTCGCGATCATTCCGCGTGGACAGGCGCTTGCGCTTGAATGGGCGTGGAACGGCGAGCGGATCGACCGAGCGACGGTGGAACGTATTGCATCGCAGTACGAATCTATTCTGACGCAGATGACTGATGGTGTGACGAGCCGCGTTGGATCGCTGACGTTGCCCATGCAGTACGAAGCGGCGCCGTTGCAGCGGTATGCATTCGAATCGCTCGGCAGGGCGCTTGGCGCGCAGGCGAAGCGCACACCCGACGCAATTGCGCTGCGCTGCGAGGAGGCGAGCCTCACGTATGCGGAGCTCGACGCGTGGTCCGCATCGCTCGCGGCGCGGCTCGTCGCGCGGGGTGTGGGCGCGGAGCGGCGCGTGGGGCTGTGCGTCGCGCGCGGGCCGGCGCTGATCGCGGCGCTGCTTGGGATCATTCGCGCGGGCGGTGCATTCGTGCCGCTCGATCCGGACTATCCGGCCACCCGGCTGGTGCAGATGATCGACGATGCCGGCATCGTGCAGGTGGTCGCGGACGGGGATAGCGCCGGGCGGGTGGCTGATGTGCTGGCAGGGTGCGAGGTGGTGGAGGTGGGTGATGCAGCTTGCGGCGCGCAGACGCCGCAGTCAATCGCCTATACGGACATTGACCTGCATCCGGATCAACTGGCCTATGTGCTGTACACCTCGGGGTCGACGGGGCGGCCCAAGGGCGTGGGCGTGAGCCACGGCGCGTTGTGGACGCACCTGCAGGACTTCCTCGCAACGTACGGCATCAATGAAGACGACACGGTGCTGCATTCGTCGACGATCAACTTCGACGTCGCGCTGCACGAGACGCTGCCCGCGCTGCTGCGCGGCGCGACGGTGGAGATGCGCGGCGTGCAGCCGTGGGATCTGCAGAGCCTGAGCGAGCGGCTGGTCACGCGGCGCGTGACGTTCGCGCGGATTCCGACGGCGCTGTGGCAGCAGTGGCAGCGTCATGCCCCGCCGCGCGCGCAGCTTGCCCTGCGCCAGGTGACGGTGGGCGGCGAGGCGCTGCC
>NZ_JAEUAV010000004.1 GCF_019511605.1 Paraburkholderia phenoliruptrix
GCGTGGGGGCCGGGGGGCCGTGGGGGCGCAGGGCGCGGACGCTCCCCACGGCCGCTGTTCGTCCAGGGGCCCCGTTCGTGCGTCGCCCTACAGCCGCTTGATCACCGGCTGGCGGCGCGCCGTTGCCGGCACTGCTCGAACACGCACACAGCCGCGGCGGCCGCCACATTCAGCGACTCCATGCCGCCCGGCTGCGGAATCGTCACACGCAACGAGACCGCGTCGCGCCAGGCCTGCGACACGCCCGCGCCTTCGTTACCGAACACCCAGGCCAATTCGCCGCTCAGATCGCAGTCGTAAATCGCCTCAGCGCCGTGCGAGTCCGTAATCACGACCGGCACCGCGAGGCGCTCGATCAACGTCTGCGCGTCGACGTCTTCATGGATCTGCAGCAGGAAGTGCGCGCCCATGCCCGAGCGCAGCACTTTGGAAGACCACGCGTAAGCCGTGCCCGGCGCACAGAACACCTGCTGAATGCCGGCCGCGGCCGCGCTGCGCAAGATAGAGCCGACGTTGCCCGCATCCTGCACGCCGTCGAGCACGATGCAGGTCTGCCCGACCGTCGCGGGCAAGGGCGTGTCGAGCTTCTCCACGAGCAGCAGCATGCCGACGCCGTGCACGACATTCGACAATTGCCCGAACAACGCATCCGGCAGCGTGACAATGCGCTGGCCGTCGATTCGCGAGACGATGGCCTGTGCTTCGTCATGGCGAAGCGCGCCTTCGGTGACAACGCACATTTCCGGCTGTCCGGCGACGTCCAGATAGGCACTCGCAAGATGAAAACCTTCTAGCAGCGCGTGACCGCTGCGGCGCTGCTGGTGAGTCGAACCGGCAAGCGCCTTCAGGCGTTTATAGAGCGGATTGTCCCGCGAGGTGATGGCTTTCACAGGCAGCGAGGGCGGTGAGAAATCGGAGAAAAAGTTCGGGCGACGCTAATGGACGGCGGACGGCGTGGTGCGGCGGCTGCGGGCTGGCGGCAACGGTCTGTCGGAGCGATGCGCCAGGTCAGCTGCAGTGCCTCGTGTTCACGCCCCGCTGTGTTCGCCGAATGCGTCGCCGTCGAGCAGCGCATCGTCCAGCATGTTGCCCGCCAGCATCTCCGGCACGGCGATAATTTCGCCCGCCGGCAACGGCACACCGGTACCGAAGCGCAGATGCGCTTCGCGCACGGGCGCAAACGAGCGCCGGTGATGCTCGCACGGCCCATGCTCGCGCAGCGCCGCGAGATGCTGCGGCGTGCCGTAGCCGGCATGCGCATTGAAGCCGTACATCGGATAAGTCTGGTGCAATTCGAGCAGCATCCGGTCGCGCGTGACCTTGGCGAGAATCGACGCCGCAGAAATGCTTTTGACGAGCGCGTCGCCGCCGATCACCGCTTCGCTGCGGACGCTGAGCGTCGGGCAACGGTTGCCGTCCACCTTCACAAGCGTGGGCGTGACCGACAGCCCTTCCACGGCACGCTTCATCGCCAGCATGGTGGCGTGCAGGATGTTCAGCGAATCGATCTCCTCGACCGTTGCCGACGCGATGCAGTAAGCAAGCGCGCGGTCGACGATTTTTTCGTACAGTTCGTCGCGCTTTTTCGCAGTCAGCGCTTTGGAGTCGTCGAGGCCGCGAATCATTGGCTTCGACGGGTCGAAAATCACGGCTGCCGCCACCACCGGCCCGGCCAGCGGCCCACGTCCGGCTTCGTCTACGCCGCAGACAATGTCGTCCGCCGTCTCGAAGTTCAGGCCGACCTGGCGACTGGCCACGCCGGCCACCGCCTTGCGGCGCGGCGCGGCCGCCGTGCGGGGCTTGGTGCCGGGCTTGGTGCGCTGCTCGCTCACGGCCGCGCCCTGCGCTTTTCGACGACGCTCGCCACGACCTCCGCCGCACGCTCTGCGGTGTTCTGCTTCAGCACGTGATGCATCTCCGTGAAGATTTCCGTCAGCGTGCGCCGGTTAGCTTCGTCGCGCAACTGTTTCAGCGTGGCTTCGGCAAGCGCCTGGGGCGTTGCGAAATGCTGCAGGATTTCCGGCACCACGAAGCGGCCCGCCAGAATGTTGGGCAAACCGACATAAGGCAGATAACCCTGGCGACGCATGATCTGGCCGGTCAGCCAGGGCACCTTGTACGAGATGACCATCGGCTTTTTCAGGAGCGCGGCCTCGAGCGTGACCGTGCCGCTTTTGACGAGAATTGCGTCGGCTGCCGTCATCGCGAGTTGCGACTGGCCGTCCGTAATGGTGAGCTCGAGCCCCGGGTGGGAGTCGACCAGCGGGCGCAGCATCTCGCGCAAGGCCGGCGTGGCCGCCGGCATCACGAAGCGCAGGCCCGGCTCCTGGTGCTGCATCATTTCCATCGCAGCGAAGAACGTTGGCCCGATCAGATCGATCTCGGAGCGGCGGCTGCCCGGCAGCACCGCGATGATCGGGCCGCTTTCCGCGAGACCCAGCGCTCGGCGCGCGCCCAGCGTGTCCGGTTCGAGCGGAATCTCGTCGGCGAGCGGATGACCCACGTAGGATGCCGCGACACCCGCCTTTTCGAGCAGCGCCGTTTCGAACGGGAACACGCACAGCATGTGGTCGACCGCCTTGGCGATTTTCTTGATGCGCCCGCCACGCCAGGCCCAAATGGATGGGCAAACGAAGTGAACCGTCGGAATGCCCGCCTCGCGCAGCGGATGCTCGAGCCCGAAATTGAAGTCCGGCGCGTCGACTCCGACGAACACCGCGGGCGGCTCGGCAAGCAACTGCCGCTTCAGATCGTTGCGAATGCGCAGAATCTCGGGAATGTGCCGCAGCGCTTCGACATAGCCGCGCACCGAGAGCTTTTCCATCGGCCAGTGGGCGTCGAAACCCGTGGCGATCATGCGCGGACCGCCGATTCCGTAGAAGTGCGTGGTGCCCGGCAGGCGGCTCGCAAGGCCGCCTAACAGCGATGAGGCCAGCAGGTCGCCGGACGGCTCGCCGGCCACCATCGCAATGCGCAGCGGACTGGGTTGCAATGCCATCGCTTAGCGGATGATGCCGCGCTGCGACGTTTCGACGAATGCAAGCAGCGTTGCCACTGGGCCGTCGCCGTCGCCACCGGCGGACGCCAGTTCGCGCAGTTGCACCTTCGCTTCTTCCAGCGACAGGCTGTTCTTGTACAACAGACGGTACGCCGAGCGCAGCGCCGAAATGGCGTCCGGCGAGAAACCGCGGCGGCGCAGGCCTTCCACGTTGATGCCGTGCGGCTCGGCCTTGTTGCCCGCCGCAATGACGAACGGCGGAATGTCCTGCACGAGCGCCGAAGCGCCGCCGAGCATGGAATGCGCGCCGATACGCACGAACTGATGCACGCCCGACATGCCGCCGACAATCGCGTAGTCGCCGATCGTCACGTGGCCGGCCATCTGCGCATTGCTCGACAGAACGACGTTGTTGCCGACCTGGCAGTCGTGCCCGATGTGCACGTACGCCATGATCCAGTTGTCGTCGCCGAGCCTGGTCACGCCCGCGTCCTGCACCGTGCCGGTGTGGATCGTGGTGAATTCGCGGATGGTGTTGCGGTTGCCGATTTCGAGCCGGGTCGGCTCGTCCTTGTACTTCATGTCCTGCGGACGGCCGCCGACCGATGCATAGTGGCCGATGCGGTTGTCCTCGCCGATCGTCGTGTGGCCTTCAATCACGCTGTGCGAACCGATTGTGGTTCGCGCGCCGATCGTGACATGGGCGCCGATCACGGCGTACGGTCCGATTTCGACGGATTCGTCGAGTTGTGCGCCCGGTTCGACGATCGCAGTGGGATGAATCCTGCTCATGCGTCCTCGCTTCTCATTCTGTTGCGTTGTCTGGATGGGCTGCGGCAAGCCGGCTGCACGACAGGCGGCGCCGGCTGGCCGGACGTTGGGGGGAACCTCGAGCCGACTATCGGCTCGCGCGCCCCTGACCGCTTCGTCAGGCGTCTTTGTCCGTGTGACGCACTGCGCACATCAGGTCCGCTTCCGCCGCCACCACGCCATCTACCTCGGCTCGCGCCTTGAACTTCCAGATGCCGCGCATGTGCCGCTCGAACGTGCAGTTCAGGATGAGCTGATCGCCCGGTTCCACGACACGCTTGAAGCGTGCGTTGTCGATGCCGACGAACAGATACAGCGTGTTCGACGGGTCGCTCGGCTCTTCCGAGAACGTCAGAAGCGCCGCCGTTTGTGCAAGCGCCTCGAGGATCAGCACGCCGGGCATGACCGGACGAGTCGGAAAGTGCCCCTGAAAATACGGCTCGTTGATCGACACGTTCTTCAACGCTTTGATGCTCTTGTGCGGCTCGAGTTCGAGCACCCGGTCGACCAGCAGGATCGGGTAACGATGGGGCAGCAGCGTGAGAATCTTATGAATGTCGAGATTGATTTTTTCGGTGCTCATGGTGTTTCTGCTCACGCATTGACTGCGCGATGATGACTGCGGATGCTGGTGCAGGTGGGTTGTCAGCGGGTTGCGAACGCGTGCTGCCGGCGCTCGCCGTGAACTGGCTGCCATGCCACCGGGTCACGGCAACCGTCTTCACTTCCTGATATTCGCCCGCCATTTTACGCGGTAGCGGCGGGCCGCCCGGAAAACTAGCTTTGGCCGCTCGGTGCGGCGCCTGCCGCACCGGATACATCAGGCGCTGACTTGCCGTCCGGTTGAGCCGTGGCGGCGTTTTCCAGCGCCTTGATACGCTCGCGAAGCTTGTCGATATTGCGCAGCAACGCCGCGCTCTTGTTCCAGTCGGCGTGATTCACCGCAGGGAATGCGCTGGTGTACATGCCGGGCTTCAGCAACGACTTGGACACGCCCGACTTGGCCGTGACGATCACATGATCGGCGAGCGTCACATGTCCCGCAATGCCGACCGCGCCGCCGATCATGCAGTGGCGGCCAATGGTCGTGCTGCCCGCAATGCCCGCGCACCCCGCAATGACCGTGTACGCACCGATGCGGCAGTTGTGGCCGATCTGCACGAGGTTGTCGATCTTCACGCACTCCTCGATGACCGTATCGGCCATCGCGCCGCGGTCGATCGTGGTGTTCGCACCGATTTCGACGTCGGCCGCAATCGACACCCCGCCGACCTGCGGAATCTTGACCCAACTGCCGGTACGCGCGTCGCCTTCGCCAACGAAATCCGGCGCAAAGCCGAAGCCGTCAGAGCCGATCACGGCGCCTGCGTGCACGATCACGCGCTCGGCCAGCTTGCAGCCGTGGTACACCGCCACGTTCGGATACAGATGCGAACCCGCGCCGATGCGCGTGCCGCGGCCAATCACCACGTTCGCGTCGAGCCGCACGTTTTCGCCGATCACGGCGCCCGCTTCCACCGTGACGTGCGGTCCGATCACCGCGCTCGCGGCGATCTGCGCGGACGGGTCGATCGTCGCGCTCGGATGAATGCCGGGCGCGACCTTCGGAGCCGCGAGGTCGATGAAGGTTTGCGCGACGCGCGCGAAGTAAGCGTACGGATTCGGCGTGACGATGAAGTTACGGCCGCTGCGGGATGCGAGCTTAGCGAGGTCGTCCGCGTTGATCAGCACCGCGCCCGCGCGAGTGGTTTCCACTTGCGACAGATACTTCGGGTTGGCGAGGAACGCCAGCTGGTCCGGGCCTGCCTGGTCGAGCGGCGCAAGACTGCCGACGCGCTGCGAACCGTCTCCCACTACTTCACCGCCGAACCGCTGAACGATGTCCTCGAGCGTAAAAGCCATGCCTATCCTGTCTCCTGCTGTTCAGTACAACTTGTCGGTGCGACCTGTCGCTGCACGCGCCCCGCGACCTTCTGAGCGGGCTCTTAACCGCTCATTGTCAATATGCGTGGCGAGCCCGCGACGCCGCTTTCAGTTGCCCGAAGCCGCGAGAGCCTTGAGCACCTGGTCGGTGATGTCGATGCGCGGGCTCACGTACACCGCTTCCTGCACGATCAGGTCGTAGTGCTGTGCCTCGGCGATCTGCTTGATCACCTTGTTCGCGCGGTCAAGAACCGCCGCCAGTTCTTCATTGCGGCGCTGGTTCAGGTCCTCGCGAAACTCGCGTTGCTTGCGCTGGAAGTCGGTGTCGAGCTGCGACAGGTCGCGCTGCTTTTGCGCGCGGTCCGCCGTAGACATGGACGGGCCGTTCTTGTCGAGCGCATCGGACATTGACTTGAGTTTCTGCGCCATGTCCGCGAGGTCTTTGTCGCGCTTGGCAAACTCCGCCTCGAGCTTGGTCTGCGCCGCCTTCGCTGCAGCGGACTCGCGCAGAATCCGGTCTGAATTCACCGCGGCAATCCTGGCTTCCTGCGCGTGTGCCACGCCGACGCCCAGCGTCATTGCCAGTGCCAGCGCGCAAGCCACACGTTTCGAAAACATACCGGTTAGCAAAGTGATCCTCTCGATACTGTTGTTTGGCGAAATGTCCGCAGCGCGGTCAGAACGCCGTCCCAATCTGGAACTGGAACTTCTGATACTGGTCGCCCGTATGCTTCGTGAGCGGGAAGCCCAGGCTGAGCTTCAGCGGCCCGATCGGCGAAATCCACGCAAGGCCGAGACCGTAGCCGTAACGCAGGCCGTTTGCGCCGTTCGCCGTGGCGGCGCTGCTCGCGTCCGCCCAGACGTTACCGGCGTCGAGGAACGTGAACACGCGCAAGGTCCGATCATAGCCTGTGCCCGGCAGCGGGAAGGTCAATTCGATATTGCCGACCAGCAGTTTCGAGCCACCGATCGGGTCGCCGGTCGTCCTGTCGCGCGGACCGAGCGAGCTAGGCTCATAGCCGCGCACCGAACCGATACCGCCCGCATAGTAGTTCTTGAAAATCGGATACGGCTTGCCGCCCATACCCTTGCCGTAACCGCCCTGGAAGTTAAAGCCCAGAACGAAGCCCCGTGCGAACGAGTAATAGTACTGCGCGTTGATGTCGGCCTTGTAGTACTGCGTGCTGCCGATCGGCGTGCCGTACTCGGCGTTGGCCTGCGCGAAGTAGCCACGGCTCGGCACGAGCGCGCTGTCGCGCGCATCGCGCGACCAGCCCACCGTAACCGGCACGTTGTTCGACACGCGGCCGAAGTCCTGCACGTATTGCTTGTACGACGCTGGCGTGTTCGCGTCGACGTCGAGCTTGTTCTGCTCGAGACCCGCGCCGAAGTAGACCGTGTCGACCTCGGAGAACGGAATGCCGAATTTCAGATCGCCGCCCATAGTAACGATCTTGAAGCTCGAATCGGTCGAGTAATAGAGCGGCTGGTACGTGCGGTAATAAACGTCGGTAATACGCTTGATGCCGTCAACCGTGAAGTACGGATCGACCTGCGTGACCGTCAACGTACGGTAGGTCTTCGCGGTATTCACGTTCACCGCGAGGCTCGTGCCCGAACCGAACACGTTGTCCTGCGAGACGCCCGCGGAGAGCACCACCTTGTCCGTCGACGAGAAACCGGCGCCGAGCGTGATCGCGCCGGTCGGCTTTTCGGCAACCTTCACGTCCACGTCCACCTGATCGGGTGTGCCTTCCACCGGAATGGTGGTGACGTCCACGTCGGTGAAGTAACCGAGGCGGTTGATACGGTCCTTCGACAACGCGAGGCGGTTCGAGTCGAACCACGAGCTTTCGAGCTGGCGCATTTCGCGGCGCACCACTTCGTCGCGCGTGCGGGTGTTGCCGACCACGTTGATACGGCGCACGTACACGCGGCGGCTCGGGTCGACCTGCAGCGTGAGGTCGACCTTGTGGTTGGTCTGGTCGATCTGCGGCTGCGCGTTGACGGTGGCGAACGCGTAACCGTATTCACCCAGTTTGTCGACGATTGCCTTGGTGGTGGATTGCAGCTTTTCGGCCGAGAAACGGTCGCCCGGCTTGATCTTGATGAGCTTGGCAAGCTCGGGCTCGCGGTCGAGCAGATTGCCGGCGAGCTTGATGCTGGAGATCGTGTACGGCTCGCCTTCGTGCAGCGTGACCGTCAGATACATGTCCTTCTTGTCCGGCGTGATCGACACCTGGGTCGACTCGATGTTGAACTCGAGATAGCCGCGGTTCAGATAGTACGAGCGGATATTTTCGAGGTCGCCGGTGAGCTTGTCTTTCGCGTACAGGTCGTTCTTCGTGTACCACGAGAACCAGTTCGGCGTGGACAATTGCATCTCGTCGCGCAGCGTACCCGTGCTGAACGCCTTGTTGCCGATAAAGTTGATCTGGCGAATTTTCGCGCTCGGCCCCTCGGCCACCGAGAACAGCACCGAGACGCGATTGCGGTCGATCGGCGTGATCGTGGTAGTGACTTCAGCGGCGTAGTAGCCGCGCGTGAGGTATTGGCGCTTCAGTTCCTGTTCGGCCTTGTCGACGAGCGCCTTGTCGTAGTAACGGCCCTGCGACAGGCCGACCGCGCGCAGCGCCTTGGTGAGGTTTTCCTTGTCGAACTCGTGAATGCCCGCGAAGTCGATGGTGCCGATGGCCGGACGCTCCAGCACCTGCACGATCACCACATTGCCTTCGGTTGCGATCTTGACGTCGTTGAAGAAGCCCGTTGCGTACAGCGCGCGAATGGCTTCAGACGCCTTGTCGTCGTTGAACGTGTCGCCCTGCTTGATAGGCAGATACGCGAACACGGTACCAGGTTCGACGCGTTGCAATCCCTCGATCCGGATGTCCTGCACCACGAACGGCGTCGTTGCGTGAGCAACCAGCCCATGCGCGGCAAGTGCCGCGGTTATAACCGTCTTCGGAACAAAGCGATGAGGTTTAAACAACGTGCTTCCCCAGTGTGTATAGCTGCATCAGGTCGGACGGCCGCTATGGTGAGCGCCGCCGGACACTTTAAAAGTGGATTAAACGAGCGAGATCGTTGAACAGCGCAATCGCCGACAAAGCGACAATGCAGGCGAGACCCGCCCTCTGAAAAACGAGTTGCCAGCGATCGGAGACAACTTTCCCGGTCACAGCTTCAACCGAATAATATAACAGATGCCCCCCGTCCAATACCGGAATTGGTAGCAGGTTCAGTACACCGAGGCTAATACTGACGAGAGCAAGGAACGAAAGAAATGCAGAAGGACCAAGACGTGCGCTCTTTCCTGCATAGTCGGCGATCGTCACGGGGCCCGACAGATTCTTTAACGACGCCTCGCCAACGATCATGCGTCCGAACATTCGCACGGAATAAACCGCAAGATCCCACGTACGATGCGCGCCGAGCCGCAGGCTTTCGAGAGGACCATACCGCACGTCGATGGACGGGACCTGGGTCGCGAGTTCCGCGCCGATGCGGCCGACCAGCTCTCCGGTGGCGGCGTCGCGCTGCGCTTGCGGAACGATGCGGATGTCTTCGAGCCTGCCGGCCTGCTGGCTCTGCGCCTGCGTCTGTCCTTGGCTCTGTCCCTGGCCTGCGCCTGCGCGCTCGACCTGCAGCGTCAAAGGCTGGCCGGCGTGCGATTTTACATACGCGATAAAAGCCGTGGCGTTGTCAGTCGCCATACCGTTGATCCCGCGCAAACGGTCACCAGGAAGAAGCCCTGCCTTTTGCGCCGCGCTGCCGGGCTGCACACCTGCCACCGTGAGCTTGCCGCCGCCGGGCTCGAAGCCGAGGCGCGACATGAAGTTGTCGTCGACGTCTTTCTCTGTGAGACCGCGCAGATCCAGCTGGAAATCGGACGTGCCGTCCGTGCCTTTTGCACTCAACACGACGCGCTTGTGGTCGAACGCCGCGCCGAGCAGTTTCCAGCGCAAGTCCGACCAGGAACGCACCGGTTCCGCTTCGGCGGCATTCTCCGCCCGCACGCCGACCACCGTTTCGCCGCCCTCGAAACCGGCGACCGCAGCCGCCGTGTTGGGTGCGGGCGCGGCAAGAATCGCCGCGGGTTCGGTCACCCCGGTGGCGAACACGAGACTGAACAGCAAGATAGCCAGCAGGAAATTGGCCACGGGGCCGGCCGCGACGATCGCAATGCGGCGCCACACTGACTGCCGGTTGAACGCATGCGGCAACGCGTCAGCGGGAATCGGCGCGCCGCCCATCTCGCGCTCGTCAAGCATCTTCACGTAGCCGCCGAGCGGAAGCGCCGCAACCGTCCACTCGGTGCCACTCTTCGGACTGACCCACTGAAAAAGCGGCTTGCCGAAGCCGATCGAAAAACGCAGCACCTTGACGCCGCACAGCCGCGCCACGCTGTAATGCCCGTATTCGTGGACGACCACGAGCACGCCAATCGCAACCGCGAAGGCGAGCACTTCGATCAGCAGATTCATATGCGCCTCACTGGACGGCGCGTTCCGGGCGGCGGGCGGCGTCGGGCAGACGCGCGATGAATTCGGCTGCGGCGCGACGCGCGGCGGCGTCCGCTTCGATCACGTCTTCGAGCGCGTGCGCGCTGCGGTTGGGCAACGCGTTGAGCACCGAGTCGACCACCTGCGCGATCGCCATGAAGCCGATCTGGCGCGACAGGAACGCTTCAACAGCAATTTCGTTAGCGGCGTTGAGCGCCGCGCTGGCGACGCCGCCTTCGGCGAGCGCCTTCATGGCCAATGCCAGGCAAGGGAACCGCGCGTAGTCCGGCTTTTCAAACGACAGCGACGCGACTTCGACGAGATCCAGTTGCGCCACGCCGGAATCCACGCGATCGGGAAATGCGAGCGCATGGGCGATCGGCGTGCGCATGTCGGGATTGCCGAGTTGCGCGAGCACCGAGCCGTCGGCGTAGGACACCAGCGAATGGATCACGCTTTGCGGGTGAATCAGCACGTCGATGCGCTCGCCCGGCAGGCCGAACAGCCAATGCGCCTCGATCACTTCGAGGCCCTTGTTCATCATCGTCGCGGAGTCGACCGAGATCTTGCGGCCCATGACCCAGTTCGGATGCTTACAGGCCTCTTCCGGCGTCACGTCGACGAGCGTAGCCGGTTCGCGCGTGCGGAACGGACCGCCCGACGCCGTCAGGATGATCTTGGAGACGCCGCCATGCAGCGCGGCTTCGCGCGGCAGGCACTGGAAAATGGCGTTGTGTTCGCTGTCCACCGGCAACAGCACGGCGCCGTTGTCGTGGACTGCGTTCATGAAAATCGCGCCCGACATGACGAGCGCTTCCTTGTTCGCAAGCAGGATCCGCTTGCCGGCGCGCGCCGCGGCAAGGCTCGGCGGGAGACCCGCCGCACCGACGATGGCCGCGACTACCGTGTCGCAGCCGTCGCTCTTCGAGATCTCGACGAGTGCCTCGGGGCCGTAAGTCACCTCGGTCGGGCAGCCGGCTGCGCGAAGCTTCGCCGCAACGCGGGCGGCCGTGTCGGCGTCGCCCACCACCGCCACTGCCGGCCGGAACTGCAGGCATTGATCGACGAGTTTGTCGCCGTTGCGGTGCGCGCTGAGCGCATAAACCGAAAAGCGCTCCGGGTGACGCGCGACGACGTCGAGCGTGCTGTCTCCAATCGAGCCCGTGGAACCGAGCAATGTCAAACGTTTTTGCATATCTCTTTCTCTAGCCGAGCAGCAGCATGGCAAGCGGCAGCACCGGCAACAATGCGTCGATGCGGTCGAGCACGCCACCGTGCCCCGGCAACAGGCCGCTCGAATCTTTCACGCCGGCCTGGCGTTTCATCATCGATTCAAAAAGGTCGCCCACCACGCTGAACGCCACCAGCACGGTCAGCGCAAGCAGCGCGCGCGGGGCGCCCCAATGCGCCCACAGTTCAGAATACAGGGTCGGCTCGAACGCATGCGAAAGCACCGCCGCTAGCGCGACGATCATCACCGTGAGCCAGCCGCCGATCGCGCCCTCCCACGTCTTGCCGGGGCTGATGGCGGGCGCGAGCTTGTGCTTGCCGAACGCCTTACCCGAGAAGTATGCGCCGATATCGGCAAGCCATACCAATAGCAGCAGCGACAGAACAAAAGACACGCCCTGCATGCGCGCGGCGACGAGAGCATGCCAGCACGCGACGAATATCACAATCCCGGCAAGAAACAGGAAGCTGCGCCAGGCGCCTTGTGCGAGCGTGGGCTTGCGCAGCAGCACGAACGGGCCGGCGATCACCCAGAAAATGCCCGCAGCCTTGTAGAACGGACGGGCTCCGTCCACGCCGATGCCAAGCCGTGTGCTCGCGACCAGCGCGACAGCCGCCACCAGCGCATAGACGATGGGGCCGGCCCCGCCCAGTTTGAGCAGCCGGGCCCACTCCCACGCGGCGAAGACGACGACGAAAGCGATCAGCGCGCCGAACGCGCCCACTGGCGCGAACAGCGTGACGGGGAGGAACACCGCCAGGAGGACGACTGCCGTGATGACACGGGTTTTTAGCATGGAAGCGAATCGACGTTTTGCGATTGCGGCTCGAGCTGAGCACTGGTGCGACCGAATCGGCGCTCGCGCTCGCCGTACGAAGCAATGGCGCGGCCGAGCGCGTCGGCGTCGAAATCAGGCCAGAAGGTGTCGGTGAAGTAGAACTCGGTGTAGGCCAGTTGCCACAGGAGGAAGTTGCTGACGCGCCGCTCGCCGCCGGTGCGGATGAAGAGGTCCGGCTCGGGCGCATAGGCCATGGACAGGTGCTCGGAGAACGTCTCCTCGTTCACCTCGACCGGCGTGCCCGCCTGAGCCGCCTGCTCGACCAGCTTGCGGGTAGCCTGCATGATGTCCCAGCGGCCGCCGTAATTCGCGGCGATGGTCAGCGTAAGGCGGGTATTGCGCGCGGTCTTGGTTTCGGCGCGCCGGATCAGATCGCGAATGCGCGTATCGAAGCGCTCGAGATCGCCAACCACCCGCAAGCGGATGCCGTTGGCGTGCAGCTTGCCGATTTCGCGCTCGAGCGCGGTGACGAACAGACGCATGAGGAACGACACTTCGTCGTTCGGACGGCGCCAGTTTTCCGAGCTGAAAGCGAACAGCGTCAGATATTCGACGCCCTGGCGGGCACACGCCTCGACGGCCGCGCGCACCGCGTCGACGCCGCGCGTATGGCCGGCTACGCGCGGCAAGCGGCGCTGGGTGGCCCAACGGCCGTTGCCGTCCATGATGATCGCGATATGTCGCGGCACCGCGGCGACATCAGGCACGCGCACGGTTGAGCTGGTGTAGGTCATGGCCGTCGGGACAATAACTGCAAATGAAGAAGTAAAAATCCTGAAAGTGGTGAGTGCTCCCAGACCTGGCGCTTCACGACTTGGACTTCACGCGAGCCCCGGATGAACAGTACGCCGAGGCGCGCCGGCGTACTGTTCGGAGCCTCGCAGGCTCATACCGTCATGATCTCTGCTTCTTTCGTCGCGACGAGCTTGTCGATCTCGGCGACGAATCTGTCCGTCAGCTTTTGAACATCGTCGCCGGCGCGGCGCTCGTCGTCTTCCGAAATTTCTTTGTCTTTGACGAGCTTCTTCAACTGCTCGTTGGCATCGCGGCGCAGGTTGCGCACAGCGACCTTGGCGGTTTCCGCTTCGCTCTTGACCACTTTCGTCAGCTCACGGCGGCGCTCTTCGGTCAGTGCGGGCATCGGCACGCGGATCACGTCGCCTTGCGTGGCCGGGTTCAGGCCGAGGTCCGACTCGCGGATCGCCTTTTCGACAACCGGGACCATCTTCTTTTCCCACGGCTGCACGCCGATCGTGCGCGCGTCGATGAGCGTCAGGTTGGCGACCTGGGAAATAGGCACAGGCGAGCCGTAGTAGTCGCACTGGATATGATCGAGCAGGCCCGTGTGCGCACGGCCCGTACGGATTTTCGACAGATCGTTCTTGAACGCGTCGATGGAACGCTGCATCTTTTGCTCAGCGCCCTTCCTGATATCAGCCACAGACATTTTTAAACCTCCGAACCTTCAAAACGGGCGAGCCGGCCAGAACGCGCGGTATGCGGCGGCCCGGGCTCGCGTCAAAGCCCACGTTGTGTGAACGAGAGTTTACACGTGGACGAGAGTGCCCTCGTCCTCGCCGATCACGATGCGCTTGAGCGCACCCGGCTTGACGATCGAAAACACGCGGATCGGCAGCTTCTGGTCGCGGCACAGCGCGAACGCGGTGGCGTCCATGACCTGCAGGTTGCGGCCGATTGCCTCGTCGAAGCTGATCGTGGTGTAGCGGGTCGCGCTTGGGTCTTTTTTCGGATCCGCCGAATAGACGCCATCCACCTTGGTGGCCTTCAGCACGACTTCGGCGCCGATTTCCGAGCCGCGCAGCGCCGCGGCCGTGTCGGTCGTGAAGAACGGGTTGCCGGTGCCCGCCGCGAAAATCACGACTTTGCCTTCTTCGAGCTGGCGAATCGCGCGCGGACGGATGTACGGTTCGACCACCTGGTCCATGCGCAGCGCGGACTGCACACGCGCTTCGATGCCCGCATGGCGCATGGCGTCCTGCAGCGCCAGCGCGTTCATCATGGTCGCCAGCATGCCCATATAGTCGGCCGTGGCGCGGTCCATACCGGCCGCGCCGCCCGCCACGCCGCGAAAAATGTTGCCGCCGCCAATGACCACGGCCAGCTGCGTTCCGAGACGGACCACTTCGGCCACGTCCGCCACCATTCGTTCGATGGTCGCGCGATTGATGCCGAAGGCATCGTCGCCCATCAGAGCTTCACCGGAGAGTTTGAGCAGGACGCGTTTGTAGGCAGTGGGCATAGGGGTATCCAGATCGCGCAGAACAGGGCAACAACAAGGGACTAATGTAGGGGTGAAACGCTGATTCGGGCAAGCGCCGCCAAATTGACGGACCGCGAGGGTCCGCCGACGGCGGCCGCGCCGCGGGGATCGACCCGCGCGCAGCCTTGCGGCGCAGCCGACCGCAGCACAGTCATGCTGTGCCGCGGGTACAACAGTACTAGCTGAGACGGGTAATGCTTATTGTTGCTTTGCAGCAGCCACTTGCGCGGCAACTTCAGCAGCAAAGTCGTCCTGCTTCTTCTCGATGCCTTCGCCGACCACGAACAGCGCGAACTTCTGGACGCTCGCATTGCCGGCCTTGAGCATCTGCTCGATCGTCTGCTTGTCGTTCTTAACGAACGTCTGGTTCAGCAGCGACACTTCCTTCAGGTACTTCTGGACGCTGCCTTCCACCATCTTGGCGACGATTTCAGCCGGCTTGCCGGATTCGGCGGCCTTCTGTTCTGCAATGCTGCGTTCCTTGGCGATCAGATCCGCCGGCACGTCTTCCGACGACAGCGAAACGGGCTTCATTGCAGCGATGTGCATAGCCACGTCCTTGCCGACCTGCTCGTCAGCGCCCGTGTACTCGACCAGCACGCCGATACGCGTGCCGTGCAGGTACGCAGCCAGCTTGTTCGACGTTTCAAAACGCACGAAGCGGCGGATCGACAGGTTTTCGCCGATCTTGCCGACGAGCGCGAGACGCACTGCGTCGACGGTTTCGCCGTCGAGCGGCAGCGCCGACAGCGCAGCCACGTCAGCCGGGTTTTGCGCGGCGACCAGCTCGGCGATCTTCTTCGAAAAAGCGAGGAAGTCGTCGTTCTTCGAGACGAAGTCGGTTTCGCAGTTCAGTTCGACCAGCGAACCGGCATTGCCGCCGATGAACGAAGCGACCACGCCTTCAGCCGTGACGCGCGATGCCGCCTTGCTTGCCTTATTGCCCAGCTTGACGCGCAGCAGCTCTTCGGCGCGCGCCATGTCGCCGTCGGCTTCCGTCAGCGCCTTCTTGCATTCCATCATCGGCGCGTCGGTCTTTGCGCGCAGTTCTGCAACCATGCTTGCGGTAATTGCCGCCATCATTTGCTCCTTGAGTTCCGTCTGTGTACCGTCTGTCACACGCCGCCCGCACTTCGATAGCGGCGACAAGAATTCGTTTCAGCGTTATGCGCACTTTTTTGCGGATAACGCGTCGAGCGCCGCCCAAACCGCCCGGCCGGCGCCCCACTACAGCGTCGCGGCTTAAAAAAAGGGGGCCTCTTGAAAGCCCCCTTTTTTGCCGGACACGGGGCAGCTTTACGCTTCCGCGTTGACCTCGACGAACTCGTCGCCGTCGTCGCCGCGAGCAGCCTGCACCACTTCGTTGACCGCGTTCGCACGGCCTTCCAGGATCGCGTCGGCCACGCCGGCCGCGTACAGAGCGACGGCCTTGCTGGCGTCGTCGTTACCCGGGATCACGTAGTCGATGCCTTCCGGCGAGTGGTTCGTATCGACCACTGCGATAACCGGCACGCCGAGCTTGTTAGCTTCGGTGACGGCAATCTTGTGGTAGCCGACGTCGACCACGAAAATTGCGTCCGGAATACCGCCCATGTCCTTCACGCCGCCGATCGACTTTTGCAGCTTGAGCATTTCGCGTTCGAACAGCAGCGCTTCCTTCTTGCTCATGCGCTCGGTTTCACCGGCTTCCAGCGCTGCTTCCATGTCCTTCAGGCGCTTGATCGAAACCTTCAGCGTCTTGAAGTTGGTCAGCATGCCGCCGAGCCAGCGGGCGTTGACATACGGCATACCGGCGCGCTGCGCTTCCTGGGCGATCGTGTCGCGCGACTGGCGCTTCGTGCCGACGAACAGGATGGTGCCGCGATTGGCTGCCAGTTGACGCGCGTACTTCAGCGCGTCGTTGTACATCGGCAGCGTCTTTTCGAGGTTGATGATGTGAATCTTGTTGCGATGGCCGAAAATGAAGGGAGCCATCTTCGGGTTCCAGAAGCGCGTTTGGTGACCGAAGTGGACACCGGCTTCCAGCATTTGACGCATGGTAACTGCCATGAAAATCTCCGCGAGGGTTGGGTCTTAAGCCGGCCGCCGTATCCGCCGCGCTGCCATGTCACGTCTTGTGCTGCATGGCTGAGCGCCGCGAACACCCTGGGTGCGCCGGCTTGCGAGTTTGCCGCCTTGATACTGCTCTCACTGCTTTCAGCCGTGGCTCAGGCGGCCAGCGCCACGGCAAGCTTCACCTCGGTCTGCCCCGCCGCATACCGCGGATTATGCAGCGCCGCCATATTCTGAACCGGAACCCGGTCTGGATCATGACAACACAAGCACAACAAAGGCAAAAAGGATCGACTTAGCCAAACATTATAGCATGCGACTATCGGACGACTCAACCGGCCTGCTGCTCGCCTGGCATCCCGGGTTGCACCTCGGGATTCTCCAGCCACGTCCAAACCCAGCGGTCCGTTGTCAGCGGTTCTCTGCCAGCGCCGCAGCGCCCCGTCGCGACAGGTTCGCCCGAGGCGCGCGCAGGCCGCCAAAAGACTGCGGCCGAATGCCATATGGTGCGATAATCCGGGAATAAATCGCATTTCAGGCCCGACTCATGGCTATCACACTCAAAAACGAACACGACATCGCGCAAATGCGCGTCGCCTGCAGACTGGCGAGCGAAGTGCTCGACTACATCACCCCGTTCGTTACCGCCGGCGTCACCACGGGCGAGCTCGACCGGCTGTGCCACGAATACATGCTGAAGGAACAGGGCACGGTGCCCGCGCCGCTGAACTACCAGCCGCCCGGCTACCCGCCCTATCCGAAAGCCACCTGCATATCCGTAAACGACGTGATCTGCCACGGCATTCCCGGCGACAAGACGCTGAAGAACGGCGACGCGCTCAACATCGACATCACCGTTATCAAGGACGGCTATTTCGGCGACACGAGCCGCATGTTCATCGTCGGCGAGGGCTCGATTCTCGCCAAACGTCTCGTGCAGACCACCTTCGAATGCATGTGGCTCGGCATCGACCAGGTCCGCCCGGGAGCGCACCTCGGCGACATCGGCCATGCCATCCAGAAACACGCCGAGGCGCAGGGCTACAGCGTGGTGCGCGAGTACTGCGGGCACGGCATCGGCACGGTGTTTCACGAAGACCCGCAAATTCTGCATTACGGCCGCCCCGGCACGGGCCTCGAACTGCAGGCGGGCATGATCTTCACCGTCGAGCCGATGATCAACGCCGGCCGCCGCGACATCCGCACCATGCCGGACCAGTGGACCGTCAAGACCAAGGACCGCAGCCTCTCGGCGCAGTGGGAGCACACGGTGCTCGTCACGGAAACCGGCTACGACGTGCTGACCGTCTCCGCCGGCACGCCCGCGCGGCCGCCCGTGGTCGCCGCCACCGCCTGACCGATTTCGCCTTTTTTACCGCCAGCCGCTCATGAGCAGTGTTCCAGCCGTCGCCCGATCCCACGCCACGTCGCTCAAAGCAGACTACAAGGTGGCCAAAGCCCAGTTGCTGGAACGCTTCAAGACCGCCACCAACGTAGAGGCGTTGATGGCGGCGCTGTCCCGCACCACCGACGACTCCCTGCGCGCCGCGTGGAACACCTGCGAGCTGCCGCCCGAGCTCGCTCTCGTCGCGGTCGGCGGCTATGGGCGCGGCGAACTGGCGCCGCATTCGGACATCGACATTCTGGTGCTGCTGCCGGATGCGCCGCTCGAACATCTCGAAGCGCGCATCGAGCGCTTTATCGGCCTCGCGTGGGACCTCGGGCTCGAACTCGGCAGCAGCGTGCGCAGCGTGTCGCAGTGTCTGGAGGAAGCCGCCAACGACGTCACCGTGCGCACTTCGCTGCTCGAAGCGCGCCGCATCACCGGCAGCGCCGCGCTTTTCGACGACTTCGCGAAGCGCTACCGCGCGGCGCTCGACCCCAAAGCGTTCTTCCAGGCGAAAGTGCTGGAAATGCGTCAGCGGCACGCCAAGTTCCAGGACACGCCTTACGCGCTGGAGCCGAATATCAAGGAAAGTCCGGGCGGATTGCGCGATCTGCAGCTGATTCTGTGGGTGACCCAGGCCGCCGGTTTCGGCAGCAGCTGGCGCGAACTGGAAGCGCGCGGGCTCATCACGCAGCGCGAGGCGCAGGAACTGCGGCGCAACGAGGGCTTTCTCAAGTCGCTGCGCGCCCGCGTGCATGTGACCGCCGGGCGTCGCCAGGACATCCTGGTGTTCGATCTGCAAACGCCGGTCGCCGAGAGCTTCGGCTACAAGCCGACCGCCACCAAGCGGGCAAGCGAACAGCTCATGCGCCGCTATTACTGGGCGGCGAAGGCCGTCACGCAACTCGCCACGATCCTGATCCAGAACATCGAGGCACAGCTTTTTCCGAGCACGAGCGGCATTACACGGGTGCTGTCGGACCGCTTCGTCGAAAAGCAGGGCATGCTCGAAATTGCCAGCGACGACCTGTTCGAGCGCGAGCCGAACGCCATTCTCGAAGCGTTCCTGCTATACGAGCAGACGCCCGGCGTGAAAGGCCTGTCGGCTCGCACGCTGCGCGCGATCTACAACGCGCGCGAAGTGATGGATCAGCACTGGCGCCGCGATCCGGAAAACCGGCGCCTTTTCATGGACATCCTGAAGCAGCCGGCCGGCATCACGCACGCGCTGCGCCTGATGAACCAGACAAGCGTGCTCGGACGCTATCTGCTGAACTTCCGGCGCATAGTCGGCCAGATGCAGCACGACCTGTATCACGTCTACACGGTCGACCAGCACATTCTCATGGTGCTGCGCAATCTGCGGCGCTTCGCGGTCGCCGAACACGCGCACGAGTATCCGTTCTGCAGCCAGTTGATCGTAAGCTTCGACCGGCCGTGGGTGCTGTACGTCGCGGCGCTCTTTCACGATATCGCCAAGGGCCGCGGCGGCGATCATTCGACGCTCGGCATGGCCGACGCGCGGCGCTTCTGCCGCAACCACGGCATCGAGGGCGAAGACGGCGAACTGGTGGTCTGGCTGGTGCAGCAGCATCTGACCATGAGCCAGGTCGCGCAGAAGCAGGATACGAGCGACCCCGAGGTCATCAAGCGTTTCGCGGAGCTGGTCGGCACCGAACGCCGTCTGACCGCGCTGTATCTGCTGACGGTGGCCGACATCCGCGGGACTAGCCCCAAGGTCTGGAATACGTGGAAAGGCAAGCTGCTCGAAGACCTGTATCGCGCGACGCTGGCGGTGCTCGGCGGCGCACGGCCGGACGCGCATTCGGAACTCGAGTCGCGCCAGGAAGAAGCGCTTGCGCTGCTGCGCCTCGAGACGGTGCCCGAAGGCGCGCAAAAGGCCCTGTGGGACAAGCTCGATGTCGGCTACTTCCTGCGCCACGACGCTGCGGACATCGCATGGCAAACGCGCGTGCTCTACCGTTACGTGGAAACGCCGGTGCCCATCGTTCGGGCCCGCCCCTCGCCTATCGGCGAGGCGCTGCAAGTGCTCGTGTATGTGAAGGATCAGCCGGATCTGTTTGCCGGCATTTGCGCGTACTTCGACCGCAACGGCCTGTCGGTGCTCGATGCGCGGGTCAGCACCACGCGTCACGGCTATGCGCTGGATAACTTTCTCGTCACGCATACCGAAGAGGATGTCCATTACCGCGACATTGCCAACCTCGTCGAACAGGAACTGACCGCGCGCCTCACCGGCGACGGCACCTGGTTGCCGGGGCCTTCGAAGGGCCGCCTGTCGCGGCTCTCACGCACCTTCCCGGTTACGCCGCGCGTCGATCTTCGGGCCGACGAGCGCGGCCAGTACTACATCCTGTCCGTGTCTGCCAACGACCGGCCGGGCCTTCTTTATTCGATCGCGCGAGTGCTCGCCGAACACCGGGTCGGCGTCGCGTCGGCGCGGATCAACACGTTGGGCGAACGCGTCGAGGACGTGTTCCTGCTGGACGGGCACGGGCTGTCGGACAACCGCCTGCAAATTCAGGTCGAGACGGAACTGCTGCGCGCGATCGCAGTGTGAGATTTCATGCGAATCAAATTAACAGCCAAGCATCCGCGACCGGCTTCGTCCGAACGCGCCCCTGTCCGTAGCGGCAGCCTGTCCGCGCGCAAGCCGACACGTCCAGCGGAACCCAAAGCGTCGACGTCCGGCCCCAGAGGGATGCGCGGCGAAGAGGCGGGCTCGGTGGCGGGCGGCAAGCGCTCCGCGGGCGGCACCGCGCGGGGAGCTGGCGGGCGGGGACAGGAAGGCGGATTCGGGCGTCAAGGTGGCAGCGATGGTGCACGGCGGGCGGCCGCAGACCGGCCCGCACGGCGCGAAGGCATGAGTGGCGCGCCGCGACGATTCGAGGACCGCACCGGCGGCGGCGAGCGTACAACTCGTGGCCCGGCTGGCGAGCGTAGCGAACGCGCGCCGCGAAGTTTCGAAGATCGTGCCGGAGGCGAACGCGCGCCGCGACGCTTCGAGGACCGCACCGGCGGCGGCGAGCGTACAACTCGTGGCCCGGCCGGCGAGCGTAGCGAACGCGCCCCGCGACGTTTCGAAGATCGTGCCGGAGGCGAACGCGCTCCGCGACGCTTTGAGGACCGCCCCGGCGGCGGTGAGCGCACAACTCGCGGCCCGGTCGGCGAGCGAGCCGAACGTGCGCCGCGCCGTTTCGAAGGTCATGCGGGCGGCGAACGCGCGCCGCAACGCTTTGAGGACCGCGCTGGCGCCGAACGCGCGCCGCGACGCTTTGAGGACCGCACCGGCGGCGGTGAGCGCACAACTCGCGGTGCGGCTGGCGAGCGTAGCGAACGTGCGCCACGCCGTTTCGAAGATCGTGCAGGCGCTGAGCGCGCCCCGCGCCGCTTCGAAGATCGTGCAGGCGGCGAACGCGCGCCGCGTACCGGAGCAGGCCGCCCCACCGAGGGAGCGTCGCGCGGCGAGCGTCCTGTGCGCCGCGAGCGCGATGCATCGGATCGCCCGCGTTTCGGCGACGACCGTGGCGCGTCACAAGCCTCGCAAGCGCGCCGCGGCGGCGACCGCGACTCGCGAGCCGAGCGCGCGCCGCGCCGGTTCGAAGGCGAACGCGGCGAGCGGAGCTTTGCAAGGCCCGTCAGGAGCGGCTACGGCGAGCGCACGGATCGTCCGGCACGCGCTCCACGCGACGAACGCAGCGAACGCAGCGAACGGGCACCAGCCCGCCGGGAATCGGGCGAGCGCGTAACCGCGCGCACAGAGCGTGGCGAGCGCGACGCCCGCAGCTTCGGTAAGACACCCTCTGCCGCGCGCCGTCCGACCGAGGAGCGCCCCGCGCGAGCCAGCAAGCCGCGCAGCGCCGCACCGGCCGAACACCGCCCGCAGCATGACGAGGCGGCGCCACGCACGCCGCGCCGCGACATCGAAGACGCACCAGGCACGCTGCGCCTCTCGAAACTCATGTCCGAGCTGGGCCTCTGCTCGCGTCGCGAAGCCGACGAATGGATCGAAAAAGGCTGGGTGCTCGTCGACGGCGAACGTATCGACACGCTAGGTACCAAAGTCCGCCCTGACCAGCGAATCGACATCGACCCCGCCGCGCAAGCCGCGCAAGCGAGCCAGGTGACGGTGCTGATCCATAAGACCGTTGGCTACGTGTCGGGGCAGGCGGAAGACGGCTATCAGCCGGCCATCACGCTCGTCACGCCGGAAAACCGTTGGGAAGGCGACCGTTCCGGGATCCGTTTTTCCGTCGCGCATTTGCGTCAGCTTGCGCCGGCCGGGCGTCTCGATATCGATTCGACGGGCCTGCTGGTGCTGACGCAGGACGGCCGCATCGCCAAGCAACTGATTGGCGGCCATTCGGAGATCGACAAGGAGTATCTGGTGCGTGTCGCCTACGGCGAGCACACCGTCGATGTCGAAAGTCACTTCCCGCCTGAAAGCCTCGCGCTGCTGCGCCACGGTCTCTCACTCGACGACGTTCCGCTCAAGCCGGCGCAAGTCAGCTGGCAAAACGGCGAACAGTTGCGTTTCGTGCTGCGCGAGGGGAAGAAGCGCCAGATCCGCCGGATGTGCGAATTGGTCGGCCTCGAAGTGATCGGTCTGAAGCGCGTGCGCATGGGCCGTGTCATGCTGGGCGCGTTGCCGCCCGGACAGTGGCGCTATCTGGGGCCGGACGAGTCGTTCTGAGGGAGAGGTCCTGAAGCACGGGGCGTGTGCGCGCAGTGTCGCGGCAGCCGGTGACGAAGCCGTCACGACGGCCCCGCTTCTCCCATTCCGAAAAAAGAGCAGCCCGATTGGCACGAGCCAGTCGGGCTGTCGTCTTATTCAGCTCAGCAGCGACATCTGCATCGGCGTCGGCATTCAACGCACGCATGTCCCCGGATATCCGATCACCGTAGAACTGCCGCCCGCCCCCGCCGTCGCAGTCGTACCTACTCAGTCGTCGCTACTCAGTCGTCGCTATTCGGATCCATGTCCGGAAACAGCACTTCGGTAAAGCCGAACTTGGCGAAATCAGTGATCCGCATCGGATACAGCTTGCCGATCAGGTGATCGCATTCGTGCTGGACCACCCGCGCATGAAAGCCCTCGGCGACGCGGTCAATCGGCTTGCCATACTGGTCGAAGCCGTGATACTTGATCATCGAAAAACGGCTGACCGCCCCGCGCAGGCCCGGCACCGACAGGCAACCTTCCCAACCCTCTTCCATATCCAGCGAAACCGGCGTGATGGTCGGATTGATCAGGACCGTTTCCGGCACTGGCGGCGCATCGGGATAGCGCTCGTTGCTGCCGAAACCGAAAATCACCACCTGCAGATTCACGCCAATCTGCGGCGCGGCCAGCCCCGCCCCGTTCGCATCGTGCATGGTCTCGAACATGTCTTTAATGAGCTCATGCAATTCCGGCGTGTCGAAATGATCGACCGGATCGGCAATACGCAGCAGGCGTGGATCGCCCATCTTGAGAATTTCGCGGATCATGACTGCCCCTCCAGGAGCTTACGCATACCATCTTCGTCGAGTACGGGAATGCCGAGTTCCTCGGCCTTCGCCAACTTGCTGCCAGCTTCGGCCCCTGCCACCACATAGTCTGTCTTCTTCGACACGGACCCGGCCACTTTCGCGCCGGCCGCCTCGAGCATTTCCTTCGCGTCTTCGCGAGAAAGGGTCGGCAACGTGCCGGTCAGCACGATCGTCTTGCCGGCCAGCACGCCTTGCGGCGCCTTGGGCGCGGGCGGGCCTTCGGGCCACGTCACCTTGCCCGGCGCGCGCAATTGCTCGATCACCGTGCGGTTGTGCTCTTCGGCAAAAAACTGGTGGATGGACTCCGCGACCACCGGCCCGACGTCGTTGACCTCGAGCAGCGCCTCCACCGACGCATCCATGATCGGGTCCAGCGAGCCGAAGTGTTTGGCCAGATCTTTGGCCGTGGATTCGCCCACATGCCGGATGCCCAGCGCGTAGATAAAACGCGCCAGCGTAGTGTGCTTGGCCTTTTCTAGCGAGTCGAGCAGGTTCTGCGCGGATTTGTCGGCGAAGCGGTCGAGTTCGGCGAGCGTCGCAAAGCCGAGATTGAACAGGTCGGCGGGCGTGCGCACCAGGTTCTGTTCGACCAGCTGGTCGATGATTTTCTCGCCCAGGCCGTCGATGTCCATGGCGCGCCGCTGCGCGAAGTGCCACAGCGCCTGCTTGCGCTGCGCCGGACAGATGAGGCCGCCGGTGCAGCGGGCAATCGCCTCGTCAGGCAGCCGCTCGATGTTCGAGCCGCACACGGGGCAATGCGTGGGCATGACGAATTCGCGAGCGTCTGCGGGGCGCCGGTCGAGCAGCGCGCTTACCACCTCCGGGATCACGTCGCCGGCACGCCGCACGATGACCGTGTCGCCAATGCGAATGTCCTTGCGGCGCACTTCGTCTTCGTTATGCAGCGTCGCATTCGTGACGGTGGCGCCGCCGACGAACACCGGCTCGAGCCGCGCGACCGGCGTGATCGCGCCGGTGCGCCCAACCTGCACGTCGATTGCGACGAGCTTCGTCAGCGCTTCCTGCGCGGGGAATTTGTGCGCAAGGGCAAAACGCGGCGCGCGCGACACGAAGCCAAGCGCTTCCTGTTCGTCGCGCCGGTTGACCTTGTACACCACGCCGTCGATGTCATACGGCAGCTTGTCGCGTTTCTCGCCCACCGCGCGGAAAAACGCCAGCAAACCTTCGGCGCCCTTCACCACCGCGCGCTCGGCATTGACCGGCAGACCCAGTTCCTTGTACCAGTCGAGCAGTTCGCTGTGGGTAGCCGGCATTTCCATGCCGTCGAGCACGCCGATGCCATATGCGAAGAAAGACAGCGGCCGCTGCGCGGTGATTTTCGAGTCGAGCTGACGCAAGCTGCCCGCGGCCGCATTGCGCGGATTCGCGAACTCCTTGTGGCCCGCCGCACGCTGACGCTCGTTCAGGCGCTCGAAGTCCCGCTTGAACATGAGCACTTCGCCGCGCACGTCGAGTATGTGCGGCACGCGCTTGCCTTTGAGCTTGAGCGGGATAGAGCGAACCGTGCGGATGTTTTCGGTGACGTTCTCGCCCGTGGTGCCGTCGCCGCGAGTCGCGGCCTGCACGAACACGCCGTCGACATAGCGCAGCGAAATCGCGAGCCCGTCGAATTTCAGCTCTGTTGCGTAGTCGACCGGCACCGGCGGCTCTTTCGCATTGTTGCCGAGTGCGTCGCCCACGCGCTTGTCGAACGCGATGATGTCTTCGTCCGCGAAACCATTGTTCAGCGACAGCATGGGCTGGTCATGAACCACCGGCTGGAAGCCGCTTGCCGCTTCACCGCCCACGCGCTGAGTGGGCGAATCAGGCACGATGAGCTCCGGATGCTCCGCCTCGATGCTCTCCAGTTCCTTGAACAGCCTGTCGTATTCCGCGTCGGGCAGATCAGGCTGGTCCAGCACGTAGTACGCGTAGTTGGCGCGTTCAAGTTCCGTGCGCAGCCACGCCGCGCGTTCGGCCGGAGCGCTGGTTGCCGGATTCGAGGCGGGAGTTCGAGCCATGCTGTGGGACGCTTCTTCAGTGAAATCGGACACTGGATTATCGCAGGAAGCGTGCCCCTTTACATCGGCCGAATGGCCAGGTTTCGCCAGGCGCACGACTGCGCTAAAGTGCCCGCGACGGCTTCGCGAAAACGACAACGGCCGCGCGTTGCGCGGCCGTCGGTAACATGGACCAGCAGCAGTCGGTTACTGGCTGAAGAGGCGCCGCGTGGCCGGGGAGCCGGCCGGAATGCCGGCCTGCTCGAGCTTGGCGTAGAGCGTCATCAACTGCTTTTCGATGGCGAGCAGCGCGGTCTCCGGCAAAGGCCGGCGGCCGTCGTCCACTACCCGGCCGCCAATGCGCTCCGCGAGCGATTTCGCGTAGTCGCACATCAGGCGGAACGGCAGGATGTCTTCGTCGGCCACCGGCACGTCGAGCACCAGCGTGATCATCTGGCCGCCCTTGTAGGTGAGGTCGTCGCGCAGGAAGTTGGTGTCGCCGAATTGCAGCATGAACACCGGGCTCTGGCGCGCGTCGAGCTTGACGAAGCGCGTGCCGTCGCGCGAGAGCAGCAAGCCGTCTTGCGAGGCGACCGCCTGAACGTAGTTCGCCGACCAGGGCGCACCGTCCGAGAGCACGTTGATCGACAACTGCGCGTCACATTGCGCGGCGAAACCGTCCAGCTCGCGCGCCATCGCAACGGTTTCGAGCATGTCCGGAAATTCCGGCGCTGCGTCGAGCGCGTCCGCGAACTGCTGAACGCCCGTCACGAATTCGGAGAACTCGAGTTCGTTGAGCGCACCGCTGCGGTTGGCCAGTTGCGCTGCCGCGCGCAGCTCTTCGTAGCGCGCGCCGTTTTGCAGCAGCTCCCACGCGCCGCCTTCCAGCTTGCCTTCTATATGCACCGGCTTGCTGCCGGCGCGGCGCAGGCGTTGCGCAAGCGGGATCACCTTGTCGCCCGCCACCGGTCCGTTCAGACGGATCGGCACGATGCAGTCGATGCGCCGATCGACGATGGCCGGCGGCGCCGACGAGATCGTGGTCGCAGCGGGCAGGATCGGCTCGATCTCTTCGTCGGGCTCGCCCGAGGCTTGTGCGGCAGTTGGTGCAGCGGCGTCTCTGCTCGCTTCGGTGCTCGCGCCACGTTGCGCGCCGTCTTCGTCGTCTGCGGAAATGAAGCCGTTGGGCGTAGTGGTCTCGGCCTGAATGTCCGCCGGCGTATCGAGCGGCGCGGCGCCCGCCGGCGCGCCGAACGTCGGTTCGACCCGCGCGGACGCGGGGTCGGCCGCCGCTTGCGCGCCGACCACCGGCTCGCGGCGGGTGGTTGGCCGGGCCGGTTCGATGAACGGGCTCTGCTCCTCGTGGTCGTCGCGCGCGAAATTCTCCGCCGAGTCCGCCGGCATAGGCCGCGGCATCTTGCGGCGCACCTTGGCGCTCTGCCACGCGTTATACACAACCACGCCCCCGACCACCACGGCACCCGCGCCGATCAAACCGAGTGTCAACTCGTCCATGCATGCTCCATCAGCAATTCTTTACGTGCGCGGCTTCTCGCCCGCCCGCGTGTCGCGCAGCCGGCGGCCGCAGCGCTGTGCGCGGGCGCCCGCGCTTCCATGATTCAAACGAAACTCAAACGATATTCTGGGCGAAACCCGCAGCCGTTTCCATGTCGACGGCAACGATGCGCGACACGCCCTGCTCCTGCATTGTCACGCCGATCAGTTGCTGCGCCATTTCCATCGCGATCTTGTTGTGCGAGATGAAAAGGAACTGGGTTTTGTCCGACATCGCGCGCACGAGGTTCGCGAAACGTTCGGTGTTGGCGTCGTCAAGCGGTGCGTCCACTTCGTCGAGCAGACAGAACGGCGCGGGATTCAGCTGGAACATCGCGAACACCAGCGCGGTCGCGGTTAGCGCTTTTTCGCCACCGGACAGCAGGTGAATCGTCGAATTCTTCTTGCCCGGAGGCTGCGCCATGACCTGCACGCCGGCGTCGAGAATCTCGTCGCCGGTCATGATCAGCCTCGCCTGGCCGCCGCCGAAAAGACGCGGGAACAGCTCGCCGAAATGACGGTTCACCTCGTCGAACGTGCCTTGCAGCAGCGTGCGCGTTTCGGCGTCGATCTTGCGGATCGCGTCTTCGAGCGTTTCGATCGCGCTCGTCAGGTCGGCCGACTGCGAGTCGAGGAAGGTCTTGCGCTCCGTGGCCGCCTTCAGTTCGTCGAGCGCGGCCATGTTGACAGGACCGAGCGCAATGATCGCGTTGTTGATTCGCGTGACCTCGCCTTGCAGATACGAAGGCTTCATGTCCGGCGTGAGCTTCGCCTGCAACTGTGCTTCGTCCACGCCGGCCGCAGCCAGTTGCTCGATGAACTGTTCGGCGTTCAGGCGCGCGGCCTGTTCCTTCAGCTGCAATTCGTTGATGCGGTCGCGCAGCGGCTGCAATGCGCGTTCGGTGGACAGACGCGTTTCGTCGGCGGCGCGCAGCTTGGCGGTCAGATCGTCCAGTTCGAGGCGCGCGGCGTGCAACGCCTCTTCCTTCACCGCGCGGATGTCGAGCGCGTCCTGCAAGCCGGTGTGCGCCGTCTGTTCGTTGATCGTTTCGAGCTCGGCACGCGCGTCTTCGAGCGAGGCCGCGACGCGCTCGCTCTGCTCGTGCGCAACCTGAATGCTGCGCTTGAGTTCGTCGATGCGATTGGCCATGTTGCGCGCGGCGAACCGCGCGTCCGTGGCAGCGCGGTCCAGATCGCGCGCCTGGCCGCGTGCGGCGCTCAGCTCTTCGTCGAGCGCCTCGAAAGCCAGTTGATGATCTTCGAAACGGGCCTGCAACTCCGCGAGCTCGCCGTCGTAACGCTCGAAGTTCGCTTCGGACTCTGCACGCAGCGCGCGCTGTTCCTCGATTTGCGCGTTGATTTCCTCGAGTTCCTCGCGAATCTGCGTGCTGCGCTGTGTGTAGCGCTCGTGCGCCTGAGTGAGCTTGAGCACGTCGAGTTGCAGCGCGTGCACGCGTTGCGTCGCGCGCTCGGCCTGTTGACGCACCTCGGTTAACGCCTGTGCGGCTTGCGAGTGCGCGGCTTCGGCGCGGATCGCGGCGGCCTTCGCTTCGTCGGCGAGCAGCGCCTGGGCGCGCACCTGACGCGCGAGATTTTCGATTTCCTGCTGACGGGCCAGCATGCCGGCCTGCTCGGAATCGGCCGCATACAGTTGCACGCCGACGCGCGTCACCACGTGCCCAGCCTTGACGACGAACGAGCCGCCTTCCGGCAACTGCGAGCGCATGCCAAGCGCCTGCTGCAGGTCGTCGGCGACGAACGCAAGGCCCAGCCAGTCGTTGAGCACTGCTCGGATGCCGGCGTCGTCGATACGCACGAGCGACAGCAGCGGCCGCAACGTGGGCGGCGCCGCCACCGGCTGGCCGGCAGCAGGCGGCGCGTAGAACGCCAGCTTGGCGGGCGGCGCGTCGGTCGCGAAAGCCTTGACCCAGTCGAGATTCGACACTTCGAGCGCGGCGAGGCGCTCGCGCAGCACGGCTTCCAGCGCGGTTTCCCAACCGGCCTCGACGTGCAGCTTCTTCCACAGGCGCGGCAAGCCGCCCAGCTCGTGCTTTTCGAGCCATGGCTGGATCTTGCCCTCGGTCTGCACGTTCTCCTGCAACTGCTTGAGCGCGGCAAGGCGCGCGTCGAGCTGATGAATCTGCGCGCTTTCGGCCTGCACACGTTCCTGCGCGGCGCGGCGCTCTGCGTCCAGACGCGGCAGCGTTTCCTGCGCCTCTCCGAGACGCGCCTGTGCGTCATGCAGAATCTCTTCGTGCTCCGCGAGTTGCATGCGCAACTCTTCGAGCTGCGCTTCATCCGGCGCATCGAGGCCGCCGGCCTCCACCTTCAGGCGCTCCTGACGCTGTTGCAACTGCTGCAATTGCTGGTCGGCATTGCGTTGATGCGCGGCTTCGAGCTTGAGCGCCTGTTCGGTCTGCGCGATACCGCCGCGCTCGGTGTTGAGTTCCGCCTGGGCGTCGCGCCAGCGCGCTTCGAGCGCGGGCATTGCGTCGTGCTTTGCAGCGGCTTCTTCTTCGGCGAGCACCGCTTTTTCTTCGGCGACGGCAAGTTGTTCCTCGGCGTCTTCGAGATCGCCTTGCGCCTTTTCAGCCTGCGCTTGCCACTGCTCGCGCTGCGCGCTGAGCGCGGCGATTTGCGCCTGCACGCGATTGCGCGACTCGACGATGAACTTGATCTCCGCCTCGAGCCGGCTCACTTCGGCATTCGCCTCGTAGAGCGCGCCTTGCGCGCCCTGCATCGCGTCGCTCGCGGAATAATGCGCAACGCGCAGCGTTTCGAGCTGCGCTTCAACGTCGCGCAGCCTCGCGGTCTGCGCCTCCAGGTCGATCTGCGCCTGTTCGATGGCGCGCTTCTGACGCTCCTGTTCGCTGCCCGCTTCGTTCTTGCGCAACAGCCACAGCAGACGCTGCTTCTCCTCACCGTCGCTTTGCAGTTCCTTGTAGCGCGTGGCGACCACCGCCTGCCCTTCGAGCTTTTCCAGATTGGTACTTAGCTCGCGGATGATGTCCTCCACCCGCGTCAGATTTTCCCGCGTGTCATGCAGACGATTCTCGGTTTCGCGGCGGCGTTCCTTGTACTTGGAGACGCCTGCGGCTTCCTCGAGAAACACCCGCAGTTCTTCCGGCTTCGCTTCGATCAGGCGCGCGATCATGCCCTGCCCGATGATCGCGTAGGCGCGCGGCCCGAGGCCCGTGCCGAGGAAAATGTCCTGAATGTCGCGGCGACGCGCCGGCAGGTTATTGATGTAGTAGCTCGAGGTGCCGTCGCGCGTAAGCACGCGTTTCACGGCGATCTCCGCGTATTGGCCCCACTGGCCGGCGGCGCGGCCGTCCGCGTTGTCGAACACGAGCTCGACGCTCGCACGGCTGCCGGGCTTGCGCGCCGTCGAACCGTTAAAGATCACGTCCTGCATCGACTCGCCGCGCAGCTCCGAAGCGCGCGACTCGCCGAGCACCCAGCGCACGGCGTCGATGATGTTGGACTTGCCGCATCCGTTCGGTCCGACCACGCCGACTAGCTGGCCGGGAACCTGGAAATGCGTGGGATCGACGAATGACTTGAATCCAGCGAGTTTGATCGAGGTCAGACGCACGGCGATTTCGCTGTTTGAGAAGGAAAAATAATAGGTGGCTCGCGAAGGCCGCGCGAGCCGTTCGCTGCTGCGGCGATACGCTCGGCGGTCCTTGCCAGCCCTCGGGAATTGAAGTGCCGACTGCAAGCGGGTCGCGCCTGCGTCGGCCAATGAGGGGCAATCATACCATCGCGCGTGGGCGGTTCTTGCCCTGCCGGTGCTGACCGTCCTCGGGCTCGTGTTGATTGCTGCGATGGTTGCTACGCTCGGGGCTGCGGTCGTCGGGTTGGTTGCCGCGGTCGTCCCGATGGTCGCTGCGGTCGTCGCTGCGGTCGCGCTTCTCCAGGCCGTCGCGCTTCTCATGGTCGCCGCTGCCGTCGCGGTCGCCACGGTCGCCGCGGTCATCGCGCTCGAGATGCTTGCTGCGAAGCCCGTCGTCGATATGGACGGTGCGGTCGCCAGAGGCAAGGTGGACGCCTAGACCGCCGGCTTCGGCGCCGCCTGCGTCCTGATTGGCGGGATCGGACGGCAGCGCGTTGGTGCGATGCACCCAGCTTGACAATGCCGACGCGAGCACGATGCACGCACCGCCCGCCCATTCGCGAGGGCCTGGCGCCTCGCCGGCAAATAGCCATGCGGAAAGCGCCGTGACCACGAGCTCGAACAGCATGATGATCGAGGCGCGGTTGGCCGGCACGCGCGCGAGCCCATACTGCACCAGCATGTTGTTCGACGCGAGCAGGAACCCAAGGCCAAGCACGAGCCACGCGGCGCTCACCAGATGCGCGCCGGCGGGCGGCGCGGGCATCGCCTCGAACAGCGACGCGCACGCGCCGAATAGCGCCGCGCCGCCGAAGATGGTCGCGGTGCGCATCTCCGGCTTCATCTGCGGCAGGATCCGGCTCGTCTTCAGGATCAGCACGTTGCTCATCGCAAAGCCCATTCCGCCCGCAAGTCCCGCCCATTCAGCGAGATTGGCCGGCAGCGGAATGCCGGCCTTTGGCGACCACAGCATGGTCACCGCGCCCGCAAGCGACAGCGCGGCGAGACCCACGCCGGACCGGGTCAGCCGCTCATGAAGAATGAAGTGCGCGAAGAGCGCGGTCCAGGCCGGTGTCAGATAGAACAGCAGCAGCACGCGCATGACTTGCCCGTGGATCGAGCCCCACACGAAACCGAGGTTCGTGATGCCCGCGGCGAGCGCGAGAGCCGGCAGCAGCCAGTGCCAGCGCACGGTCCGGATCGCGCCGCGACGCACGATCAGCACGAAGAGGCAACCGGCGCCGCTCGTCAGCGCGCTCGCGGCCGTGCCCGTGACGCCAAGCGAGGCCAGCATCCGCAACGGATACCAGATCATTCCCCACACGGAGGCGCCCAGCATGATGGCGAGCGTCGGCCAGCCTGTCCGAAGCCAGTTGGTCATGGCGACGGGCTCCCGCTTATCTTCTCGATGCCGCTCATGCCCATATTGCTGTTGGCGGCCGGGGCAGCGGCCTTTTCGACTCTGCCTCTGCCGCTGCGTCCTGCCGACATCTCCTCGACTCCTGCGTACATCGCTGCTCCTGCTTGTATTGCCACGTGAACCGGCCAGCCGGCGCATCGTCCTGGCGCCGCACGCCGCCTGCGCGCTTTGCGCTGTCTGCCTTACGCCTGACCCGCGCCGCGGCGCGCCACGCTATAATCCTTTGCCCGCCGCCGCTGCGGTCCCGCCGCCGCTTCCAGTTGCCTGACGGGACATCGGCGCCGGGCACTGCGCAAAAGCACGCAAAACCGCATGCGCCGTCGTACCTCGTTGCGCGCCCTCTTCGATCAGGCCCGATCCGCCCAGTGAATCCGCTACTCGACTCCCTTCAGCCCTATCCGTTCGAAAAGCTGCGCTCGCTTTTCAAAGACGTCACGCCGGCTGCCGGCTTCGCACATATCAGCTTCGGCATTGGCGAGCCGAAACATCCGACGCCCGCGTTGATACGCGACGCCGTGATCGCCTCGCTCGGCGGTTTGTCCGCCTATCCGGCCACGCTCGGCTCCTTGCCGTTGCGCGAGTCGATTGCGAACTGGGTCACGCAGCGCTACGGGCTGCCGCCCGTGGATCCGGCCACTCAGGTGCTGCCGGTGTCGGGCTCGCGCGAGGCGCTGTTCGCCCTCGCGCAAACGGTCATCGACCCCAGGCGCAACGCGCAGGGCGAGCCTGCGATCGTACTCTGTCCGAACCCGTTCTACCAAATCTACGAAGGCGCGGCGATTCTCGCGGGCGCCGCGCCGTACTTCGTGAACAGCGATCCGGCGCGCAACTTCGCGTGCAACTATTCGGCGGTGCCCGCCGAGGTGTGGGCGCGCACTCAGCTGCTGTACGTCTGCTCGCCCGGCAATCCGACGGGCGCCGTGCTCACGCTCGACGACTGGCGCGAACTCTTCGCGCTGTCGGACCGTCACGGCTTCGTGATCGCTTCGGACGAGTGCTACTCCGAGATCTATTTCGACGAAGCGAATCCGCCGCTCGGCGGGCTTCAGGCCGCGCACCAGCTCGGCCGCGGCTACGAGCGGCTCGTCATGCTGTCGAGCCTCTCCAAGCGCTCGAACGTGCCGGGCATGCGCTCGGGCTTCGTGGCCGGCGACGCTGCCATCCTCAAAGACTTCCTGCTGTACCGCACGTACCACGGCGCGGCGTTGTCCACGGTCTATCAAAGCGCGAGCATCGCGGCCTGGAACGACGAAGCGCACGTGCGCGAGAACCGCGCCAAATACGTGCAAAAGTTCTCGACCGTCACGCCCATGCTCGCCGAGGTGCTCGACGTGCGTCTGCCTGACGCCGCGTTCTACCTGTGGGCAGAGGTCTCGCGCACCGGTCTCACGGATACCGCGTTCGCCCAGCGTCTTTACGCCGACTATAATGTGACGGTTCTGCCCGGTTCGTACCTCGCGCGTACCGCGCACGGCGTGAACCCCGGCCGCAATTTCGTGCGCATGGCGCTCGTTGCCGACGTCGACGAATGCACAGAGGGCGCGCAACGAATCGTCAGTTTTTGCCGCGGGCTCGCGGGCTGAGTTTCGCGCGGCCGGCGTCCGGTTCGTGTCCACGGTGTCCGGTCTCCGGTCTCCGGCTGACGCCCACGCCTCGCCGCCATTCTTCCGATTTCAACTCTTCAGAAAAGCACGCATATGTCGCAACAACTTCAGCAAATTATCGACACCGCCTGGGAAAACCGCGCCGAGCTGTCGCCCAAGGCCGCTCCGGCAGACGTGCGTGAAGCCGTCGCCCACGCCATCGAGCAACTGGACAAGGGCGCGCTGCGCGTGGCCGAGAAGAAGGACGGCGACTGGGTCGTCAATCAATGGCTGAAGAAAGCCGTGCTGTTGTCGTTTCGCCTCGAAGACAACGCGCCGATGCCGGCCGGCGGCTACAGCCAGTTCTACGACAAGGTGCCCTCGAAGTTCGCCAACTACAGCGCCGAAGACTTCGCGGCCGGCGGCTTTCGGGTGGTGCCGCCCGCCATCGCGCGGCGCGGCTCGTTCATCGCGAAGAACGTCGTGCTGATGCCGTCGTACACCAACATCGGCGCCTATGTCGACGAAGGCACGATGGTCGACACGTGGGCAACCGTCGGTTCGTGCGCGCAGATCGGCAAGAACGTGCACCTGTCGGGCGGCGTGGGCATTGGCGGCGTGCTGGAGCCGCTGCAGGCGAACCCGGTCATCATCGAAGACAACTGCTTTATCGGTGCGCGTTCGGAAGTGGTGGAAGGCGTGATCGTCGAGGAAAACTCGGTCATTTCGATGGGCGTGTACCTCGGCCAGAGCACCAAGATCTACGACCGCGAAACGGGCGAAGTCACGTATGGCCGCATTCCTGCGGGCTCGGTCGTGGTGGCGGGCAACCTGCCGTCTAAGGACGGTTCGCACAGCCTCTACTGCGCCGTGATCGTGAAGAAGGTCGACGCGAAGACGCGTGCGAAGGTCGGCCTGAACGAGCTGCTGCGAGGCGACTGATGGCACGCGGCACCAAAACTGTCGTCTACGGCATTCCGAACTGCGACACCGTCAAGAAAGCCCGCGTGTGGCTCGCTGAGCACGGCGTGGAGTTCGAATTTCACGACTTCAAGAAGGCCGGCGTGACGGAGCCGCTCGTGCAGGACTGGCTGAAGGACGTGAAGCTCGACGCGCTGCTGAACCGTCGCGGCACCACGTGGCGAGGCCTGTCGGACGACATGAAGGCCGCCGCCGAAACGCAGCCGGGCGCCATCGCGTTGATGATCCACAAGCCTTCGGTGATCAAGCGGCCCCTGCTGGTGGTGAACGGGCGAGTGAAGTCGCTCGGGTTTTCACCGGACGAATACGCGGCGTTGTTCGCGTGAAGCGCCGGGCGGTGCTGTTTGCGTGAGCGCGGCGTGGTTTTCGTGAACGCAGCGCTCTTCGTCAAAGCGCGCCGCAATCATGAGCACCTGGCGCGCCTCCCTCACAGGCCGCGCTATCGCGTGCGGGCCCGCCCCGGCCGCGTTGGGTCAAAAGCTGTTGCCGGCTGCGGTGCTACACCGCCCGCCGGCATTTTTTCATTTTCAAGTGGCTTGTACTGAATCCATGTCCGGCACCCTTGCCCTTACCGAACAACTGATCGCGCGCGCCTCCGTCACGCCCGACGACCAGCATTGTCAGCGCCTGCTGATCGAGCGCCTGTCCGCGCTCGGCTTCGAGCACGAAACCATCGAATCGAACGGCGTCACGAACCTGTGGGCCGTCAAACGCGGCGTCGACGGCCATGCGGGCAAGCTGCTCGCCTTTGCCGGCCACACGGACGTGGTGCCCACCGGCCCGCTGGATCAATGGCATTCGGCGCCGTTCGTGCCGACTCATCGCGACGGCAAGCTGTACGGCCGCGGCGCCGCCGACATGAAAAGCTCGATCGCGGGCTTCGTGGTCGCCAGCGAAGAGTTCGTCGCGACGCACCCCCAGCATCGCGGCTCGATCGCCTTCCTGATCACGAGCGACGAAGAAGGCCCCGCCACCGACGGTACCGTCAAGGTCGTGGAAGCGCTGCAGGCGCGCGGCGAGCGCATGGACTACTGCATTGTCGGCGAGCCGACCTCCAGCGCGCAGTTCGGCGATACGGTGAAGAACGGCCGGCGCGGCTCGATGTCCGGCAAGCTCGTGGTGAAGGGCGTGCAAGGCCACATCGCCTACCCGCATCTGGCTAAGAACCCGGTGCATCTGCTCGCGCCGGCGCTCGCCGAACTGGTCGCCGAACGCTGGGACGACGGCAACGAATACTTCCCGCCCACCACGTGGCAGGTGTCGAACATCCGCAGCGGCACGGGCGCGAGTAACGTGATTCCGGGCCACGCCGAGGTCATGTTCAACTTCCGCTTTTCGACGGCGAGCACCGTGGACGGTCTGCAGCAGCGAGTCCACGCGATTCTCGACAGACACGGTCTCGCCTACGATCTGCAATGGACCGTGAGCGGCCTGCCGTTTCTCACGCCGCACGGCGAGCTGTCGAGTGCGCTCGCCAAAGCGATCAAGGACGAAACCGGCGTGACGACCGAACTCTCGACCACCGGCGGCACCTCGGACGGCCGCTTCATCGCGCGCATCTGCCAACAGGTGGTCGAGTTCGGCCCGTTGAACGCCAGCATTCACAAGATCGACGAACATATCGAAGTCGCACATATCGAGCCGCTGAAGAACGTGTATCGCCGCGTGCTTGAACAACTGATCGCCTGAGCCCGGCATTTCCAGGCACATTCCAGGCACACCCGAGGACTATTGCGATGACGCTGCCCTTTTCCACTGTCCGCGACCTGCTGCGCTTCGCGGTGTCGCGTTTCAACCAGGCCGGCCTGTCGTTCGGCCACGGCTCGGCCAACGCTTACGACGAAGCGGCTTACCTCATTCTGCACACGTTGCATCTGCCGCTCGATCTGCTCGAGCCGTTCATGGACGCGCGCCTTTCGGCGGCGGAAATCGACGCGGTGCTGAACGTGATCGAGCGCCGCGCCACCGAGCGTGTGCCGGCTGCCTACATCACGCAGGAAGCGTGGATGCACGGCTTTCGCTTTTACGTCGACGAACGCACGATTGTGCCGCGTTCGTTTATCGGCGAGCTGCTGCAGGACGGGCTGCAACCGTATGTCGAAGACCCCGAACAGGTGAGCGGCGTGCTCGAGTTGTGCACCGGCTCGGGCTGCCTCGCCATTCTCGCGGCCCACGCGTTTCCGAATGCGGACATCGACGCGGTGGATCTCTCCGCGCCGGCTCTGGAAGTTGCCGCGCGTAACGTGGCGGACTACAAGCTCGAGGACCGCATCGCGCTGTTCGAAGGCGACCTGTATGCGCCGCTCGCGCAACGCCGCTATGACGTGATCATCAGCAATCCGCCGTATGTGAACGCTGCGTCGATGCAGGAGTTGCCGGCCGAGTACAAGCACGAGCCGGAAATGGCGCTGGCGGGCGGAGCCGACGGCATGGACATCGTACGGCGAATCATTGCGGACGCACGCAACTGGCTGACCGAAGACGGCGTGCTCGTGATCGAGATCGGCAACGAGCGCCATCACGTCGAGGCCGCCTTCGGCGGGCTGAATCTCGTTTGGCTGTCGACGAGTGCCGGCGACGACAACGTGTTCCTGATCCAGGCCGCGGATCTCCCGGTCTAGAAACTTGACGATATTGCGGCCCCGGCAGCGCGCGGCGGTGACGACGACCCTTGCGGCCGGCGCGCGTTTCCGGGGGCGACCTTCGCGCGGCGCACCGCCGGCGTTTGCTGCGTTTGCTGCCTTTGCTGCGTTTGCTGCCTTTGCTGCCTTTGCTGCGTTTGCTGCCTTTGCTGCCTTTGCTGCCTCTGCGCCCACACGCCGCCCGCCCGCAGGCCTCACCATCACCCCAACTCCGCCGCGTTCGGTAAGATGAGCGCCGTTAGCTCGCGAGCTGCCCGCGTTCGCCCCGCGACCCGCTGCAGCTACTCGCCCAACCTTTCGCTCGCCTATGCAATTCGACCTGCTTCACGTCGGCACGCTGGTGGCCCTCGCCCATGTACTCGGCGTCATCGCAGCGTGCCACGCGATTCTCAACACCCGCACGTCGCAAGGCGCTATTGCGTGGGCGGTGTCGCTGGTCGCCATGCCTTACCTGACGCTCGTCCCTTACCTCTTTCTCGGACGCAGCAAGTTCGCCGGTTACGCCGACGCGCGCCGCGTCGAAAATGAACTGCTGCGCACCCACGCGCATCCGCCGCAGTGGGACAAGCTCGCTTCGTCCGCGCAACTGCCCGCGCACGTGCTGGGCGGCAGGCTCGTGCATTCGCTTACGCGGCTTGGCGGCATGCCCTTTCTGCCGGGCAATTTCGTGCGCACGCTGGTGAACGGCGCCGCCACCTTCGAGGCGATTTTCGAGGCCATCCAGCAGGCACGCCATTACATCATCGTGCAGTTTTTCATTGTCCGCGACGATGCGCTGGGCGAAATGTTCAAGGACTCCTTGATCGCCAAGGCGCAACAAGGCGTGCGCGTCTATTTTCTCTACGACAGCATCGGCAGCTTCGATCTGCCGCATCGCTACGTGGCGTCGTTGCGCGCGGGCGGCGTGGAAACGCATCCGTTCGCCACCAATCGCCTGTTCGTCAACCGGCTGCAACTGAACTTCCGCAATCACCGCAAGATCGTTTCCGTGGACGGCGAGCGCGCGTTTGTGGGCGGGCACAATGTCGGCGTGGAGTATCTGGGCGGCAAGCCGCCGCTTTCGCCGTGGCGCGACACGCACATCGAAGTCCGCGGGCCGGCGGTCGCGAGCATCCAGTTCGTGTTTACCGAGGACTGGTACTGGGCGACCCAGCAGTTGCCCCAACTCGACGTGCCGCCCCATGACGCCCATGACCGCAATGACCCCAATGACGCCAGCAACGCGTCATGCGCCTCTGACGCGCCCGCCTCACCTGCGGCGCCGAACTTTGCGCACCACGCTGCGTCCAGCAACGCGTCGAGCAGCGCCTCCACGAGCGCGACACCCAACCACGACATGCACTGCCTCGTCGTGCCGAGCGGCCCCGCCGACAAGCAGGAAACCTGCTCGCTCTTTTTCGTGGAAGCGATCAACGCGGCGCGCGAGCGCATCTGGATCACCACGCCCTACCTAGTGCCCGACGAAGCCGTGTTTTCCGCATTGCGGCTCGCGGCGCTGCGCGGCGTCGACGTGCGCATTCTGATTCCCGCGCGGCGCGACCACGTGGTGGTGTTCGAAGCCTCGAAACTCTACGCTTACGATTCGCTGCGCGCGGGCATTCGCATCTTTCGCTACCAGCCGGGGTTCCTGCATCAGAAGGTCGTGCTGATCGACAGCGTGGCCGCAGCGGTGGGCAGCGCCAATCTCGACAACCGTTCGTTCCGGCTCAACTTCGAGATCATGGTGCTGACCGTCGATCAGACATTCGCGCAGGAAGTGGAAACCATGCTGCTCGCGGACTTCGCGCAATCACGCGAGATAGACCGCAACGAGTACCGCCAGGCAAGCGCCGTGCGGCGCGTGCTGATGCACGTGGCCCGGCTTTTCTCGCCCATACTCTGACGCGTCGCCACGCGGCGCCGCTTTCACAACAGCTTTTCGATGTCCTCGGTAATCGCCTCGGGCTTGGTGAGCGGCGCATAGCGCTTGACCACATTGCCGTCGCGGCCGATCAGGAACTTCGTGAAATTCCACTTGATCGCTTCGAGGCCGAGCAGACCCGGCGCCTCGCCCGTCAGATAGCGGAACAGCGGATGCGCGTTCGCGCCGTTCACGTCGACCTTGTCGAACATCGGAAAGGTCACGCCGTAATTCTTCTCGCAGAAGCTGCCGATCTGCGCCGCGTCGCCCGGTTCCTGCTTGCCGAACTGGTTGCATGGAAAGCCGAGCACCGTGAGCCCGCGCGCCGCGTAGGTGTCGTAGAGCTTCTGCAAGCCTGCGTATTGCGGCGTGAACCCGCATTCGCTCGCCGTGTTGACGATCAGCAGCACCTTGCCTTCGTACTGCGCGAGACTCACTTCGTCGCCGCCTAGCGTGCGGGCCGAAAAAGAATAAATCGATGTCATGTGCTCTCCCACGAAAGCCGTCAGTCTATGTCAAAAGCGCGGGCGGTACAGTCGGCCGAACGGCCGATGCCGGCTAAGAGCCCGGTGTGATTCCCGGCAGTCTAAAATAGGCGTTTTTCTCCAGCCGGCCTCCTTGTGATCCGCTTTAACCAGTTCAGCCTCGCGCGCGGCACCAAGCCGCTCTTCGACAACACCACCTTCACGCTGAATCCGGGCGAAAAGGCCGGCCTCGTGGGCGCGAACGGCGCGGGCAAGTCGACTCTGTTTGCCGTGCTGCTCGGCGAACTGCATGCGGACGGCGGCGATTTCTCGATTCCGCCGACGTGGCAGATCGCGCATGTCGCCCAGGAAACGCCCGCCGCGGACAAGACCGCGCTCGCCTACACGCTCGACGGCGACGCCGCGTTGCGCGCCATCGAAGCGCGCATTGCCGCGGCCTCCGCCGCGCACGACGGCGCGGCCGAAGCGGAAGCGCATGCCGCCTTCGCGGACGCCGACGGCTACACGGCGCCAGCCCGTGCCGAGGCGCTACTGCTTGGCCTCGGCTTCACCCTCGAACAGACGCGCGAGCCGGTCAGCAGCTTCTCGGGCGGCTGGCGTATGCGCCTGAACCTCGCGCAGGCGCTGATGTGCCGCTCAGACCTGCTGCTGCTCGACGAACCGACCAACCACCTGGATCTCGACGCCATTGTCTGGCTCGAAGACTGGCTGCACCGCTATCCGGGCACGCTCATCGTGATCTCGCACGACCGCGAATTTCTCGATTCGGTCTGCAACGTCACACTGCATCTGGAGCAACAGCAGATCAAGCGTTACGGCGGCAATTACTCGCAATTCGAAGTGTTGCGCGCGCAGCAGATCGCGCTGCAACAAAGCGCGTACGAAAAGCAGCAGCGCACGGTCGCGCATCTGCAGAGCTACATCAATCGTTTCAAGGCGCAGGCCACCAAGGCCCGTCAGGCTCAAAGCCGCGTGAAGGCGCTCGAAAAGATGGAACTGATCGCGCCGGCGCACGCCGCGTCGCCCTTCACCTTCGAATTCCGAACGCCCGATTCGGCGCCCAATCCGATGATGGTGATGGAAGACGTGCGCTGCGGCTACCACGCTGAAGACGGGGCGGAGATTCCGATCGTCGAGCGCGTCATGCTGTCTATCCAGAACGGCCAGCGCATTGGCTTGCTCGGCGCGAACGGCCAAGGCAAGTCCACGTTGATCAAGACGCTCGCCGGCACGCTCGCGCCGCTCGGCGGGCACGTGCGCGAGGGCAAGGGCCTGCGCATCGGCTATTTCGCACAGCATCAACTCGAAACGCTGCGCGCCGACGACACGCCGTTGCAGCACCTCGCGCGCCTCGCACCGGACACGCGCGAGCAGGAACTGCGCGACTTCCTCGGTAGTTTCAATTTCTCCGGCGACATGGCCACGTCGAAGATCGCGCCGTTCTCCGGCGGCGAAAAGGCGCGGCTCGCACTCGCTCTGATCATCTGGCAAAAGCCGAACCTGCTGCTACTCGACGAACCGACCAACCACCTGGACCTGGAAACGCGCCACGCGCTCACCATGGCCCTCGCACAATTCGAAGGCACGCTCATTCTGGTGTCGCACGACCGGCATTTGCTGCGTGCCACGACCGATCAGTTCATGCTGGTCGCAAAGCACCGTCTGCAGGAATTCGACGGCGATCTCGACGATTACCGGGACTGGCTGCTGCAACACGCAGCCGAGCAGCGCGCGGCGCTGAAGGCGGGCAACGCGCCCACCGGCGGCGAGGCCGGCGTGGGCGGCGCGGACAGCGGCGTGAACCGCAAAGAGCAACGCCGGCTCGAAGCGGAATCGCGGCAGAAGCTCGCGCATCTGAAGAAGCCTTTGCAGAACCGCATCAGCAAGATCGAGAAAGAAATGGAGGGACTCAACGCGGAAAAAGCGACGCTCGACGCGTTCGTCGCCGATCCGGCCAGTTACGAGCCCGCCCAGAAAAGCAAACTGACGGAGGCCATTCGCCGTCAGGCAGACGTGAACGCGCGCCTCGAGACGCTCGAAGCCGAATGGCTCGAGACGCACGAGGAACTCGAACAAATCGGCTAGCGGCGCGCGCCCCGCGATCCGCGCCGGCATCGACGAGAGGTTGGCCTTGTCATCTGCAACGTTCTCCGCTGCGCCTTCTGGCGACTCCGCGAAAGCGGAGGTCGCGCCGCCTCCCTTGCAGGGACTGCGCGTGCTGGACCTCACGCGCCTGCTGCCGGGTCCGGTTGCCGCGCTGCGGCTCGCGGAACTCGGCGCCGAAGTGCTGAAAATAGAAGCGCCGGGGGCCGGCGACCCGACTCGCACGATGATGCAGTCGTCGAGCGACCGCGTAGCCGGGCGGCCTGGGGCGTTTTACCGGCTCGTCAATCGCGGCAAGCGCGAGACGCGCCTCGACCTGAAGTCGGAAGCGGGACGCAATGTGCTGCGCGCGCTCGCAGCCGAAGCAGACGTTCTGATCGAGAGCTTCCGCCCTGGCGTGATGGACCGGCTCGGCGTGGGCTACGCGACGCTGCGCGCGGTCAATCCGCGGCTCGTGTACTGCGCGATCAGCGGCTATGGCGCGAGCGGCCCATTCGCCGGTCATGCGGGGCACGACCTGAACTACATCGGCTACGCAGGCGTTCTCGACCAGCTCCTGAGCCGCGACGGCACGCCAATCGTGCCCAATTTCCAGATCGCCGATCTGCTCGGCGGCGCGCTCAGCGCCGTCACGCAGATTCTCGCCGCGTTGTGGCATGTGTCGCGCGGCGGCGAGGGCCGTTTCGTCGACGTTTCGATGACGCACGCCACGCACGCGCACAACGTGGTGGCGCAAGTCGCACTGGCCAACGAGAACGCGGCAGCAGACGCCGCGCGGCCGGCCACCGAAACGACAGGCGCGGGCCACGGCCTGCTCAATGGCGGCGTGCCCTGCTACAACCTGTACCGCACGCAGGACGGCCGCTGGCTTGCGGTCGGCGCGCTGGAGCTGAAATTCTGGGAAAACCTGTGCATGGCGCTCGACCGCCCGGAGTGGGCGACGCGCCATTGGAGCCTCGGTCAGGCGATCGGCGGCCCGGACGCCGAGTCCCTGATGCAGGAACTGGCCGATTTGTTCGGCACGCGCGCACTCGACGAATGGGTCGCGCTGCTCGAGCCGCTCGACTGCTGTGTGTCGCCGGTGTTGAGCGCAGCCGAAGCGGCGCGGCATCCGCTCTTCAATCCCGAGGCGCGTGCAGCGCTCGAGGCGAATCGGGGCGATCAAACGGATCAGGCTCATGAAGAAAACCATGAGCCCGACCCGCACACCGGGCAAGACAAAGGGCTAGGGATGCCCCGCCCGCGTACCTGAGTCCCGTGCCCGCCCGCGACTACCGCCGCGCCGCCGTTTGGCGCGGCAAGGTTTGACGCGGCGTCTTTTCGTCGTCGTAAAGCACGTGCTTGCGGCCTTCCACGTGGCGATTGATCGTGGCGCGCACGTCGGCGGCGGTCGCGTCGCCGGCTACCACGCGGCGAGAAATCTGCCCCGCGCGGTCGATCCACTCGACGATCCGGCAAGCGCCGCCCCAAGGTTGATGAATGGGCGCGGAGACCCGGCAACCGCGCACCTGTATCGGGCGTTCGGCCAGGTTTTCATGTGACTGTTTCAAGGCGCGATCCTTTTTCAGGCATCAAGGGATGCAATAGCTTTGCAGCTTAAGGAAAAAGGAAGGGCTTGTTGGTTACAGGCAACCTGGAGATATTTACCGCGCATTACGGCAGGCGCGCGACAGCGCCCACCTCAAATGGCATGGGACCTGTCTAGTCGAGCGTGCGGACCCGGTCGATAGCCTGTTCGAGGCGCTCGACCGCAATCACCTGTAAGCCTTCTATCGGCTGCTTGGGCGCGTTTGCCTTCGGAATGACGGCCACCGAAAAGCCGAGCTTGGCGGCTTCCTTCAGACGCTCCTGGCCTCGCGGCGACGGCCGGATCTCGCCGGCGAGCCCCACTTCGCCGAACACCACGAGTCCTTTGGGCAGCGGCTTGTTGCGCATGGACGAATGAATCGCGAGCAACACCGCCAGGTCTGCGGCCGGCTCTGTGATCTTGACGCCGCCCACCGCGTTGAGAAACACATCCTGATCGAAACAGGCAATGCCCGCATGCCGGTGCAGCACCGCAAGCAGCATCGCAAGACGGTTCTGCTCGAGGCCGACGGCAAGACGCCGCGGATTCGGCGCGTTGGCGGAGTCGACCAGCGCCTGCACTTCGACGAGCAGCGGCCGTGTGCCCTCCTGCGTCACCAGCACGCACGAACCCGGCACCGATTGCTCGTGCTGCGACAAAAAGAGCGCCGACGGATTGGCGACGCCGCGTAAGCCGCGCTCGGTCATCGCGAACACGCCCAGTTCGTTGACCGCGCCGAAGCGGTTCTTGATCGCGCGAACGAGGCGGAACGACGAATGCGTGTCGCCCTCGAAGTACAGCACCGTGTCGACGATATGCTCGAGCACGCGCGGCCCGGCGAGCGCGCCCTCTTTCGTCACGTGGCCGACCATGATGATCGTGACGCCCGACTGCTTCGCGATACGCGTGAGTTGCGCCGCGCATTCGCGAACCTGCGCGACCGAGCCCGGCGCCGACGTCAGCGCATCCGAATAGACGGTTTGAATCGAGTCGATGACGGCGACGTCGGGCCGCTCGTCGGCAATCGTCGCCTGGATTTTTTCGAGCTGGATTTCGGCGAGCAATTTGAGCTCGCTCGCTTTCGAACCTGGTTCGAGCAGCGACAAGCGTTGCGCGCGCAACGCGATCTGGGCGGCCGATTCCTCGCCGCTGATGTACAGCGCACGCCTGTCGGCGGCGATTTCGGCAAGCGACTGCAGCAACAGCGTGGATTTGCCGATGCCCGGGTCGCCGCCGATCAGCACCACGCCGCCCGGCACGAGGCCGCCGCCGAGCACGCGGTCGAATTCGCCGACGCCCGTGGAAAAGCGTGGCACGTCGGACGCTTCGATATCGGCGAGACGCCGCACGGGTGCGCTTTTCGCGAGCGACTGGAAGCGATGCGCGGACGGCGCCTCGGCCACCGACTCCACCAGCGTGTTCCAGGCCTGACACGACGGACACTGCCCTGCCCATTTCGGCGACTGCGCGCCGCATTCACTGCATACGTACACCGTTTTTGCTTTTGCCACGCGTTCCTGCCCGGGTTACTGTTTGTTGTTCTGCTTCAGTTGTTCTGCTTCAGTCGTGCTGCTTCAGTCCTGGTATTCTGTGCATCGTGGCACACGCTGCACCGAGCGGCGCGCACAACGCCCCGCTGCGCTCGCGTCACTCCGCGCGCACGGGTACGCGCGGCGCAACCGCGCACATCAACTCGTAGCCGATGGTGCCGCACGCGCGCGCAACGTCGTCGATGGGTAGCGAGGTGCCCCACAGTTCGACCCGCGAGCCGACGTTCGCCGTGGGCACCGGCGTGAGGTCGACGGTCAGCATATCCATCGACACGCGCCCCACGATCCGCGTACGCACGCCGTCCACAATCACGGGCGTGCCTTCGGGCGCGACGCGCGGATAACCGTCCGCGTAGCCGCACGCCACCACGCCGATGCGCATTGGCGCGCGCGCCTTGAAGAGCGAGCCGTAACCAACCGTCTGCCCTTCAGGGACGGACTGCACGGCGATCAGTTCGGAGGCGAGCGTCATGGCCGGCTGCAGGCCGGTGCCCTCGATGGCGGCGGACACGCCCGAAGGCGACGCGCCATACATGATGATGCCCGGGCGCACCCAGTCGAAATGCGATTGCGGATGCCACAGCGTGGCGGCCGAATTGGCGAGGCTGCGCGCGCCGGCAATGCCCTGTGCGCCGCGCTCGAACGCTTCCATCTGGTGGGCAACGCCGCGCTCGCTGTCGGCGTCGGAGAAATGGGTCATCAGCGTGATCTGGCCGACGCCCTGGCAGGCGCGCGCCCGCTCCCACGCCGCGCGGAATTTTTCCGGCGTGTAGCCGAGCCGGTTCATGCCGCTGTTCATTTTCAACTGGATATTGACCGGCTTGGATAACCGCGCCATTTCGAGCATGCGCAACTGCTCGTCCGAATGCAGCGCCGTGGTGAGGCTGTAGCGGTCGATGACGTCGATATCCGTCGGACGAAAAAAGCCCTCCAGCAAAAGAATCGGACCAGCCCAGCCCAATTCACGCAACTTCACGGCTTCTTCCAGGTCCAGCAACCCAAAGCCGTCGGTTGCGCGCAAGCCCGGAAACGCCCGCGCGAGCCCGTGCCCGTAGGCATTGGCCTTGACGACCGCCCAGATTTTCGACTTTGGCGCATAGCGGCGCGCGACGGCAAGGTTATTGGCGAGGGCGGAGGTGTGAATCGTGGCTGAGAGGGGGCGCGGCATGGAATTTTTTCGTAAAGACGCTTGTGAATCAGCGGCTTACAGGGCGTTTTCAACGCGCGGCAGCCCGCTGGGCGGTGCGATCAAGGATTCTGCTAGTCTGAATGCAGCTATTTTCATGATATAAAGCCGTGCGCACAACCCATTTCGAACGGCATAAGCCCGGACGCATAACAAACGGCCGGGGCGGACAGACCGCAGCGAGGACAGCATCGCATCAGATGAAAAAAGGTTTTTACACCATCATGGCCGCGCAGTTTTTTTCGTCGCTGGCCGACAATGCGCTTCTGATCGCCGCTATCGCACTGCTGAAAGATCTACACGCCCCGAACTGGATGACGCCGCTGCTCAAGCTGTTCTTTGTGCTGTCGTACGTCGTTCTCGCCGCCTTCGTGGGCGCGTTTGCCGATTCCCGCCCGAAAGGCCGCGTCATGTTCATCACGAACACCATCAAGGTGGTCGGCTGCATCACGATGCTGATCGGCGCGCATCCGCTGGTTGCGTACGGTATCGTGGGTTTCGGCGCGGCCGCATATTCTCCCGCCAAATACGGCATTCTCACGGAACTGCTGCCGCCTGATCGCCTCGTTGCCGCCAACGGCTGGATCGAAGGCACCACGGTCGGCTCGATCATTCTCGGCACGGTGCTGGGCGGCGCGCTGATCAGCCCGCATATTGCCGCGCCCATTTTGCGGCACCACATTCCCACGGTGAACACGCCCGCCGAAGCGGCCATGCTCGTGATCATGGTGATCTACGTGATCGCCGCACTCTTCAATCTGCGCATTCCCGATACCGGCGCGCGTTATCCGAAACAGGAACACGGTCCGATCAGGCTCGTCACGGATTTCGCCGACTGTTTCGTGGTGCTGTGGCGCGACAAGCTCGGCCAGATTTCGCTCGCGGTCACCACGCTCTTCTGGGGCGCGGGCGCCACGCTGCAATTCATCGTGCTGAAGTGGGCGGAAGTGTCGCTCGGCATGTCGCTTTCCGAAGCTGCAATCCTGCAGGCGGTGGTCGCGGTCGGCGTCGCGGGCGGCGCGATCTTCGCGGCTTCGCGCGTGCCACTGAAAAAGTCGCTGTCGGTTCTGCCGGTCGGCATCATGATGGGCGTTGCCGTCATGCTGATGGCGTTCTACACGCGCCACCTGTTCCCGGCTCACTGGGGCCTGTACTTCGGCCGCATGCACGTGCCGGGTTACCTGATCTTCGCCTACCTTTTCCTGATGGTGGTCGGCGGCCTGTCGGGCTTCTTCGTGGTGCCGATGAATGCGCTGCTCCAGCATCGCGGCCACGTGCTGCTGTCGGCCGGACATTCAATCGCCGTGCAGAACTTCAACGAAAATCTCTCCGTGCTGATCATGCTGTGCCTGTACGCGGTGCTCGTCTGGCTCGACGTGCCGGTCGCCGCAGTCATCGTGCTGTTTGGCACCTTCGTCTGCCTGATGATGTGGCTCGTGATGCGGCGTCACCAGGCCAATCAGCGCGCGTTCGACTCGGTTGCGCTGATCGGCGAAGTGAAGCACTGACTCGTGCACCGAACCACGCACCGAAGCAGGCAACGAACCGCGTGCGGCCCGCTTGCCTCGCGCGGCCAATGGCGGCCGGCCGACTGCCTGCCGCCCTTATTCTGCTTTGCCTGTCCGCCTCGCCATCTCTGCCATGACCCAACCGATTCCCAACGTGCTGACGATCGCCGGTTCCGACTCCGGCGGCGGCGCCGGCATTCAGGCCGACCTGAAGGCCTTCTCCGCGCTCGGCGCTTACGGCGCGAGCGTGATCACCGCGCTGACCGCGCAGAACACGCGCGGCGTGAGCGCGATCCACGCGCCGGACGCGGCCTTCGTGACTGCCCAACTCGACGCGGTGTTCGACGACATCCGCATCGACGCCGTGAAGATCGGCATGCTGGCGAACGCGTCGATCGTGCGTGCGGTGGCCGAGGCGCTGCGCCGTCACAAGCCTGCGCGTATCGTGCTCGACACGGTGATGATCTCCAAGAGCAACCATGCGCTGCTGCTGCCGGATGCAGTCGCGGCCCTGCGCGACGAGTTACTGCCGCTCGCCGATCTGTTGACCCCGAATCTTCCCGAAGCCGCCGCGCTGCTTGGCGGTGTGCCGCCGGCTGTCGACGAAGCCGCGATGGTCGAGCAAGGCGAGGCGCTGCGTGCGCTGGGCGCGCGCGCGGTGCTGATGAAAGGCGGCCATCTGGGCGCCGCCGACAGTCCCGACTGGCTGGTGCAGGAAAGCGGCACGCTGCGTCTGGGCGGCCCGCGCGTGCCGGTGAAGAACACGCACGGAACAGGCTGCACGCTGTCGTCGGCGATTGCCGCACTGATTCCGCAGCGCGACGATCTCGCGAGTGCCGTCGCCGATGCCAAGCAGTATCTGACCGGCGCGTTGCAGGCAAGCGATCGGCTGGAGGTAGGCAGCGGCGTCGGCCCGGTACATCATTTCTATCGATGGTGGTAAGCCGGCGCCCTACTGTCCGGCATACTCTCGCGCTCGCTGCGGCCAGTCGTCGGGCACGATGAAGCCGCGCGACTGTTCGAGCAGATTGCCCGCGCTGTCTTCGCTGAACGCGGCGACCATCGTCGGCGTGGGTTGCTGCGAGGTGTGAACGGCAAGCGTCGTGGCGTCGACGAAAAGCGCGTGGGCCGCCGCGCGTTCCCCGGCCAGGTGGCGTCGCGGCGCGAGCCATTCGAGACGCGGCAGCACACGCCAATGCGGGCCGCGCGTTGGCGCAAACTGCGGCCATTCGCTGTGCGTCACCCACCAGCCCCGGCTATGCCCGGGATTCAGTTCGGCCGGATCGCGGGGCACCTCGTCACGCCGATAAAACAGCCAGCCTTTGACGAACATTTGCGGCGTCCACGAGCCGGGATAACCCGCCGACGCCAATTCGTCCCGCGCGCTCAACGGCAATTGATGACCGAGCAGATGGGCGAGCTTGAGGTCGAAGCGGTCTTTCAGATTCGGGCCGACGTAGTCGGATAGTCGCGCGGATCCAGCCGCCGATCGATGAGCAGCATGCTCTGCGTCGACCTGGCCCGCATGCAAGTAACACTTCACCGCGAGTTCCCAGTGAAGCCGCGCGCCCTCCTGCGTGCTGAGCAGAAAATCGCATTCGCCAAGCGTGACGCCAGCGCGCCGCAACGGCACGCCGGCCGCCACGAGCCGCGCCGCCGGCCCATGTTGCAGGAACCAGCCGAGCAGGCGTTCGGCGTAGCGGCCGAGGCGCGTGATGCGCGTCGCGGCGAGATCGCGCTGCAGAGGCTCGGGCGCCGCATCGAGCGCGCGTAGAAATTCGAGCGTTGCGGCGAGTTCCTCCGACGTAACGAACGGCGTGGCCAGCTCGCCTGCCGGTGGTTGTGCCCGCAACAGATCGGCGCTCAATAACAGCCACGTCAGATCGCGCACTGCCGGATCATGCAGCGTATCGAGCATGCTGCGAAGGATCGCGGGATCGGCGCGCAGCGCGTCAGCCCGGCGCGCCGGCGATCGATCTACGGTCACCGCTTCGGCGCATCCGACGGCGCGCCGCCGCCCCCGCGCCATGTATCGCGCGCAAGGCACAGGTCGGCCCACGCCTTGGCCTTGTCTGGCAGGCTGCGCAACAGATAAGCCGGGTGATACGTGACGACCACCGGCACGCCCTCGTATTCGTGGACGCGCCCGCGCAGCGACGAAATGCTCGCGTCGGTCTTGAGCAGACTTTGCGCGGCGAAGCGGCCAAGCGCGACAATCAGCTTGGGCTTGACGAGCGCCACCTGGCGTTGCAGATACGGTTCGCAGCGCGCGACTTCGTCGGGCTCGGGATTGCGATTGCCCGGCGGGCGGCACTTGATGACGTTGGCGATATACACGTTAGCGCCGCGCGCGAGCGTCAGCGAACGCAGCATATTGTCGAGCAGCTTGCCCGCCTGGCCGACGAACGGCTCGCCCACGCGGTCCTCGTTCTCGCCCGGCGCTTCGCCGATCAGCATCCAGTCGGCCTGGCGGTCGCCAACGCCGAACACGGTCTTCGTGCGCTTCTCGCACAGCCGGCAGCGTTCGCAGGTCGCGACGCGCTCGCTGAGCGCGTCCCAGTCGAGCGTGTTGACGGCCGGCGGCGCCGGCACGGCGGCGTCGGACTCGCCCGGCGGATGGAGCGGCAGGTCGTCGAACCAGGCGAAGCCGTCGTCGGGCGGAGCGTCGAACGCGAAAGGTTCGGCGCTGGGACTCGCTTGCGCAGGCTGTGGGTCACCGCTCGCAGTGCCGGGCGGCGCGCGCTGTGGCTCGGGCGCGCGCGACGGTTGGGCGGGAGGCACGGAAGCTTCATGTGCGACAGCCCTTTGCGCTGTCACCGAAGAGTGCTGTGCGACGGCCGGTTCGTGCGCCACGGCCGGTCCGCGCGCGACCGCCCGCTCCGGCGCGAGCCCGGTTTCCCGCGCCGCCGCCTGCTCCTGCGCGGCAGCAGACTCGTGCCCCACCGCCATCCCGCGACGCACCCAGCGCGGCGCGAGGCCGAACTCTTCCAGCATCGATTCATGCAGCGCCATCTGCGCCCTCCCTGACAAACGATAAACGCATCACGATGGCGTCCTCCCGGCTGCGATGCCGCGCCGGATAATAGTTCTTGCGCCGGCCGATCGACGTGAAGCCGAAACGCTCGTACAGCCGGATCGCGCGATGATTCGACGGCCGCACTTCGAGCAACACTCCGTCGAGCTTTTCCGCGCGGGTAATACGCACGGCTTCGCGCAGCAGCGCGAGTCCGGCGCCCGCGCCTTGCGCGGCGGGCGCCACGCACAGATTGAGCAGATGCATTTCGTCGACCACGGGCATCAGCACGCAATAGCCGATCAGCGTCCCTGTGACGTGCCGCAGACAAACGCCGAAATAGCCGTTGCGCAGCGAGTCGCCGAAATTGCCGCGGCTCCAGGGGAATTCATAGGCGAGCTTTTCGATGGCGGCCACTTCGTCCAGATCGCCTTCGGTCATCGGCGACATGTAGCGGTCCGCCAGCAGCACGCCGCTCATGGCCGTCCCTCGCGCGATTCGGGGCCGTGCTCGAGCGCCGCAGTTTGACGTGCATTGGCGGCTTGGGTGGCTTCGGTGGTCTGGGCCGCCGGGGTGGCTTGGGTGGCCTGGGTAGCCTTGGCGGCTTTCTCCGCCATGCGCTCCGCCGTGGTCTGCGCGACCTTGTTGCGCACGTATTCCGGCGCGGCCTGATCAGCGGGCACTGTGCGGCCCGCGCGGAAGGCGCGCAGCGCCGCGTGCGCGAGCGGCAGAGCGTGCGGCAACGCATCTCCATCGACGCTTCGGGCGGCGGCCGCCGCCGTGCCGACGATACGTGAGCCGAAAGCCGCCGCGGCATTGCCCGCAAGCGTGAACGGTTCGTCCGGAAACAGCAGACGTTCGGGCGTATCGAGCGACGCGCCGTGCACGACACGCCATTCGCCTTGCGCGTCGTCCCACGCGTAGTCGGCCCAGTAGATCTCGTCCATGCGTGCGTCGAGCGCGGCGAGCACGCGCGTTGCGCCCGGATCGCGGTGCCGCGCGCTTTCGGCGCACACGAGCAGGGTGCTGACCGGCACCACCGGCAGATCGAGGCCGAAGGCGAGCCCTTGTGCGACGCCCGTCGCGGTGCGCAGCCCGGTAAAGGAGCCTGGGCCGGAGCCGAACGCGATCGCGTTGCAGTCGGCGAGCGTCAGCCCGGCTTCGGCGAACAGTTCGCGGATCGCGGGCAGAAGCCGCGTGCTGGACACGGCGCCCGTTTCTTCGTGACGGACCCATGCGCGCGGCTTGGCGCCAGCATGGCCGGCGGCGTCGCCGGCAGTAGCGAGCAGCGCTACCGAGCAGAATTCGGTGGAGGTATCGAGGGCGAGAAGCACGGTTTGAGTCATGGACCGTATTGTAATCGGCGCCGCGCGCATAGATGCGCTTTGGCCGCGCGGTCGTCGCAGCGCGTCTGCTGCTCCCGGCTCGTGGCGTTTGGAATAAGCCCTCGGCCACGCCGCGCCATGCAATTGTTATGATCGTCGGCCACCTGACCATCCTGCCGGAGAGCACCAAGATGACGGACCTCGACACCCAGTTCACGCAAGCTCAGGAAGACGTCAAGCAATTGCCCGAGCGCCCGGGCAACCTCACGTTGCTGCGCCTCTACGCCCTCTACAAGCAGGGGAGCGAAGGCGACGTGCATGGCGACAAGCCGGGTTTTGCCGACATTGTCGGCAAATACAAGTACGACGCGTGGGCCGCGTTGAAAGGCACCGCGCAGGACGCGGCCAAGCAGCAATACGTAGAACTGGTTGAATCGCTGAAGAGCGGCACTGCTGCCTGACGGTTTGATCGCACGGGCGGATTGCCTTGCCAGGAGATCGTGCAGCGCGGCTGCGGCGTGCCCGGCGCGACTGCGGCGCGCGAGGCGAGCGCGCCGTCTGACTGCCGCTTGCGAGGCGCCGCTCGCCGCGCGCGGCAACTTTTGCGCTAGGAAATCTCCTAACAGTGGCGCAGTGCAGCAAATACCTATACAATGTCGCCTGCGCTTCACTGCTTTGCCCGGCTTTCACAAGCGGCCTTTGCGGCGCAGCGCCTCGTAGCGTTTAGCTCCAATCCAGTTTAGAACCTGTCCCCTCCTGCCTAGCCCCCTACGGGCGATCATGTCCCAGGCTGGCGGCAAGCCATGTTGGCGTGTCGCATCCGATACAGCTTCTAACGAAAAACTCGCCTTCATTGCCGCGAGTTGCCCCCGTTTTTCGATTTGCTCGCTGCTGTTTTGCTCGCTGAATCCGACGACTTGGGTATGCCGATTGGCGCCGACGTTTTAATTCCCTGTGTTTTGAGGATTCTCATGACTTCGAGCAATACTTCCAGCAGCCCGTTGAACGCCATCGCCGACCAGGCCCTCGGTTTCGCCGACGCACCCGCACAAGCCGCTGCAAACGCTGCGGCAGCACCGGCCGTCGCCGCTGAAGCCGCAGCGCCCGCCGGCCCGACGTTCGCGTCGCTGGGTCTGTCCGCGGATGTCGTCTCCGCGCTGACCGCCGCTGGTTACCAGAACCCGACGCCGGTGCAGCAGCGCGCGGTTCCCGCCGGCATCGCCGGCCGCGACCTGCTGGTCTCCAGCCCGACCGGTTCGGGCAAGACCGCAGCGTTCATGCTGCCCGCCATCGAACGTTTCTCGCAATTGCAAAAGGCGCAAGCCAGCCAGCCGCGCGAGCCGCGCCCGGTCGACGGTGGCCGTGGCCGCCGCCCGCAACCGGTTGCCCGTCCGACCATGCTGGTTCTGACGCCGACCCGCGAACTCGCGATGCAGGTCACCACCGCCGCCGCTACCTACGGCAAGCACCTGAAGCGCCTGCGCACCGTCAGCATTCTGGGCGGCGTCGCTTACGGTCAACAGCTGATGCTGCTGGCGAAGAACCCGGAAATCCTGGTTGCCACGCCGGGTCGTCTGATCGACCACCTGGAGCGCGGCCGTATCGATCTGTCGCAACTGCAGATTCTCGTACTCGACGAAGCCGACCGCATGCTCGACATGGGCTTTATCGAAGATATCGAAACGATCGTCGCGGCCACGCCGGCCACGCGTCAGACCATGCTGTTCTCGGCCACGCTCGACGGCAAGATCGGTTCGCTGACGGGCCGGCTGCTCAAGGACCCGGAGCGTATCGAGATCGTTCAGCGCATGGAGCAGCGTACCAACATCGCGCAAACCGTCCATTACGTCGACGACCGCGACCACAAGGACCGTTTGCTCGACCATCTGCTGCGGGACGCGGGCCTCGACCAGGCTATCGTCTTCACGGCTACCAAGATGGACGCCGATCAGCTAGCCGGCCGTCTCGCCGACGCGGGCTTCGAATCGGCCGCACTGCACGGCGACCTGCCGCAGGGCGCGCGTAACCGCACGATCCGCGCGTTGCGCGAGCGCCGCGTGCGCGTGCTGGTCGCAACGGACGTCGCCGCTCGCGGCATCGACATTCCGGGCATCACGCACGTGTTCAACTACGACCTGCCGAAGTTCGCCGAAGACTACGTGCACCGCATCGGCCGCACGGGCCGCGCCGGGCGCTCGGGTATCGCGGTGAGCCTCGTGCATCACGCCGAACAGGGCGCGCTAAAGCGCATCGAGCGCTTCGTGCGCACCCCGCTGCCGGTCAATGTCGTGGAAGGCTTCGAGCCGCGCAAGTCGGCTCCGTCGGGCAATGGCCGTCCTGGCTTTGGCGGCCGCGGCCGTCCGGGCGGCAATGGCGGCGGACGCCGCTTCGGTAGCGGCTCGGGCAAGCCGGGCGGCAACGGTGCCTCGCGCAGCGGCAGCGGCGGCGGTTGGGCTGGCAAGCCGTCGGGCAGCGGTTCGCGCGAAGGCTACGGTGGTTCGCGTGACGGCGGCTACGGCGCACGCCGCAGCGACGGCCCGCGTACCGCACGTCGCGGCAGCTAAGACGGCGCAAGCCACAGTGCTCGCGAAACCAGCCGACAGTGGCTTGCCGACCTCACGGCGGCAGCCCTTTTCCGGCTGATGCAAGCAACGTAGCAACAAGCAGCAAGACCCCGGCAGCGCTTTGCAGCCGCTGGTCGATTCGAAGAACCGGTGCCCATGCACCGGTTTTTTTTCGCCTGCGGCGCGCCGCCACCGATATTTCACGATATGGAAAAAATTTTTGCGTCGTAAAAAATCGTGCTGCAAGGCACAACGGACCGTGTTGCAGCATGGGAAAAATCGTTTCTCTATGTGAAATAAACAATATAACCCATTGATATATCTATAGAATAATAATTCGAGAATCCCTCCTCATTGACTGTTGCGCGCCTGCCGATTTGCCTAGACTCTTATATAAGACTTCACGAAACGAAACGCCTCTTCTGCTGAATCCGGGGCCTCGTTGCGGCGAAGACAGAGTCCACCATCCGTTTATCAGGCAACCAAGGAGAAAACCATGACGACGCGCGAAGAACAGGCCCGCCAACTTCAACAGCAATGGGAAACCGATCCGCGCTGGAAAGGCGTGAAGCGCACCTACACCGCCGAAGACGTGATCCGTCTGCGCGGCTCCGTGCAGGTCGAGCACACGCTCGCCAAACGCGGCGCCGAAAAGCTCTGGCATAGCGTGAATACGGAGCCGTTCGTCAACTCGCTCGGCGCTCTGACCGGCAATCAGGCGATGCAACAGGTCAAGGCCGGCCTGAAAGCGATCTACCTGTCAGGCTGGCAGGTCGCGGGCGATGCGAACGTGGCCGGCGAAATGTACCCCGACCAGTCGCTCTACCCGGCGAACTCCGTGCCGCTCGTCGTCAAGCGCATCAACAACACGCTCACCCGGGCCGACCAGATTCAGTGGTCCGAAGGCAAGAATCCGGGCGACGAAGGCTACATCGACTATTTCGCGCCGATCGTCGCCGACGCGGAAGCCGGTTTTGGCGGCGTGCTGAACGCGTTCGAGCTGATGAAGGCGATGATCGAAGCCGGCGCCGCTGGCGTGCACTTCGAGGATCAGCTCGCCTCGGTGAAGAAATGCGGCCACATGGGCGGCAAGGTGCTCGTGCCGACGCGCGAAAACATCGCCAAGCTCACCGCCGCGCGTCTGGCTGCCGACGTCTCGGGCGTGCCGACCGTGCTGCTCGCCCGCACCGATGCCGAAGCCGCCGATCTGATCACCTCGGACGTGGACGAAAACGACAAGCCGTTCATGACCGGCGAGCGCACCGTCGAAGGTTTCTACCGCACGAAGCCGGGTCTCGAGCAGGCGATTTCGCGCGGCCTCGCCTACGCGCCGTACGCCGACATGATCTGGTGCGAGACGGGCAAGCCGGACCTTGAGTTCGCGAAGAAATTCGCCGACGCGATCCACAAGGAGTACCCGGATCAGCTGCTGTCCTACAACTGCTCGCCGTCGTTCAACTGGAAGAAGAATCTGGACGACGCGACCATCGCCAAGTTCCAGCGCGAACTGGGCGCGATGGGCTACAAGTTCCAGTTCATCACGCTGGCCGGCTTCCATGCGCTGAACTACTCGATGTTCAACCTCGCGCACGGCTACGCCCGCAACCAGATGACTGCGTTCGTCGAGATGCAGCAGGCCGAATTCGCGGCAGCGGAAAAGGGCTTTACGGCAGTCAAGCATCAGCGCGAAGTGGGCACCGGCTATTTCGACGCGGTCACGCAGACGGTGGAGCGCGAAGCGTCGACTACCGCGCTGCACGGCTCGACCGAAGACGAACAGTTCTTCGACAAGAAGGTTGCGTGACTGGAATCGCGCAACCGGGCCGCCTGACACGTCGCATCACGGCCTCGCGGCTTCAGCGCCACGCGGCCACGCGGCCCGATCAGGAAGACGCGGGCCGGATAGACGGCCGGCAGCGGACGCAGCGCTTGCGTGCGCAAGCCGCCGTCGACAGGGAGGAGCCTCGGCAACGGCGCGTGGGCCGCGTGGGTCTCGACGCCCAGCGTTCCCGCCGAGCGTTCCAGATAAGACGGGGGCCTGCATAAAGCCAGCACAACCACGTTCAACGGGATTGTGCGGCGCATGGACGACGCGCCGGCCTGTGTGCCGGCGCGTTTTCCAACGAGAACTGTCCGCGAGGCCGAGGTGAGCGATATTCGCGAGCTTCAGCGGTAGACCAGCACCGGAATTTTCGTATGCGTGAGCACGCGTTGCGTTTCGCTGCCGATCAGCAGGCTGCCCAGACCGCGTCGCCCGTGCGAGGCCATGAAGATCACGTCGCAACCGCCCTGCTCCGCCGCTTCGATAATGCCGAGATACGGCGCGGGATGCACGCTCGTGCGTCGATCGACGGCCACGCCGAGACGGCTCGCGGCGAATTCCACTTCGCGAAGATGCTCCTGCGCTTCGCGCTCGCTGCGGTCGAGAAACTCGGACGGCGGCTCCACTGCGATATCGGAGAACGGCGCGTAAGGATATTGCGGCAGACAGGCGTAGGCGGTGATACGCGCGCCGACCGCCTGTGCGAGATCGATTGCGCCGGCGATCGCCTTGCGCGAGAGGTCGGAGCCGTCGGTCGGAACGAGAATGTGCTTGAACATATGCCCTCCGTATCCGGGTGCGGTGTCGGTGGTTTTTGTGATGTATGCCGCGGCTGTGGGGTGGGGCTGCGGGCCGTGTGTCGCGCTGCACTTTGCACTTTGCGCGTGGCGCTTTGCGCCGCATCAGGCACGAAGCCGGGTGCCGCACTGCCAACGCGACCTTTATAGCGAAGCTCGCGCGGCCAGCATCCATCGTCATGCAGCCATTGAAACGATTGTAGGTCGCAGAAACCGGCTACCCACCGTCATCGAGGGTCTGTCCGAATATCGGAAACCCGTTTCGCGGCGTCAGCCCCAGTAGCCCGGAAGGCCATAGCTATGCTTGAGGAAATCCAGGAAAAGCCGCACTCGCAACGGCAGATGGCGCCGCTGCGGAAACACCGCATGAATGCCGATGGGCGGCGCGGCGTACTCATCGAGCACGCTGACGAGCCGCCCCGCCGCGATATCCGCGCCGACCTCCCACCAGGAGCGCCATGCCAGTCCGTGGCCTTCGAGACACCACTCGTGCAGCACCGCGCCGTCCGAACATTCCATCGTGCCGGACACCTTGATCGACACCACCTTGCCGTCCTGCTGGAACATCCAGCCACGCTGCTGGTTCGCGCTCGCGCCGAGCGCAAGACAGTTGTGCTGCGCAAGGTCGGCGAGGCTATGCGGGGCGCCGCGCCGGCTCAGATAGGACGGCGACGCCACGCACACGCGCCGGTTCTCGCCGAGCTTGAGCGACACGAGCGACGAATCCGGCAATTCGCCGAGCCGCACGGCGCAATCAAACCCCTCGTTGACGAGGTCGACCAGCCGGTCCGACAGGTCCAGCGTAATGGAAACATCCGGATGCGCGACGGTGAAAGCCGGCACCAGCGGCGCGACGTGCCGACGCCCGAAACCGGCCGGCGCGGAAAGCCGCAAATGGCCGCTCGCCTTCACGCCGCCCGCCGACACGCTCGCCTCGGCATTGTGCATGTCGTGAAGAATGCGCTGACAGTCTTCGAGAAACGCCGAGCCTTCGAACGTCAACGTGATCTTGCGGGTGGTACGCACCAGCAATTTGACGCCGAGGCGCTCCTCGAGCGCGTCGATACGGCGGCCGATGATTGCAGGCGCCACGCCCTCGGCGAGCGCCGCCGCCGACAGACTGCCTTTTGCGGCGACGGTAACGAAGGTCTCGATCTGCTTGAAACGGTCCATGGAAGAAGCGCCCGGAGTGCGGCAAAGTTGGCGGGTGCGCGCCAGATTAGGTGCATGAAAGTAAAAAATCAAGTGATCTTTAGCCCCTTTTTTAGCGCATAACGCTGCTAATACAATCTGCCCCGACCTCTGACAGGAGTGCACGGCAATGTCGGCCACAACGACACTCTCACCCAAAGCAGTGATCTTCGACGCCTACGGCACGCTCTTCGACGTGCACTCGGTGATCGCTGCCGCGGAGCAGATCTTTCCTGGGCGCGGCGACGCACTCTCCCAACTGTGGCGCCAGAAACAGATCGAATACACGCAGTTGCGCACGCTCGCCGATAGCGGCGAAGGGGCCGCGCACTACCGTCCGTTCTGGGACATCACGCTCGACGCCTTGCGCTTTTCGGCGAAGAAACTTCAGCTCACGCTTGGCCGCAGCGCTGAAAAGCGTCTGATGGACGAGTACGCGTGCCTATCCGCATTTCCCGACGCGGTGCCTGCACTGCGTCAGTTGCGCGACGGTGTTTCGCCTGCCAGGCCGCGCTCCCGAATCGCGACGCGCGCGAACTCAGCCACAGCCACCGCCACACCCACAGCGGCAGCGCCAGCGGCCACCGCGGTCACTGGCGCAGCCACACCCGCACCCGCAGCCACCGAAGCAACCGCTCGCGCGCCGGGCGCCACGCGCCCCGGCCTCGCGATTCTTTCGAACGGCAACCCGCAAATGCTCGACGTGGCGGTGAAAAGCGCGGGCATGAGCGGCCTCTTCGACCACGTGCTTTCCGTCGACGCCGTGCGTGCATACAAACCGGCACCTGCCGCCTATGCGCTCGGCACGCAAGCCTTCGGCGCCCAGCCTGCGGAGATCGTGTTCGTTTCGTCGAATGGCTGGGACGTGGCCGGCGCCACCTGGTTCGGCTTCACGACGTTCTGGCTCAACCGTCAGCACGCGCCGCTCGAGGAACTTGGCGTGACGCCGCACGGCACCGGTGCGGGCATGGCCGAGCTGCTCGACTTTCTGAGCACGCTTGCTTGCGCGGGACGCCCGGCGCACGTGGCTCGCGCCGCCACTGCGAACCGCGCTCGCCACAGTGGACGTACATGAGCGTTGCGCAGCGCACCACCGATGCGTCGAAGCTCGACAACAACAACCGCTTTTGAAGTTCGCACTTTCGCAATCTGACCGACCAAGGAGAAAACATGGCGAATTCGCTGTCATCGCTGCCACAGGGCATGGAAATCACCGGCGAGATCAAGCCGGGCTACGAAGCGATTCTCACGCGCGAGGCGCTGGAACTCGTCGCTGCGCTACATCGCACATTCGAGCCGCGCCGTCAGCAGTTGCTGCAGGCGCGCGCCGAGCGCACGAAACGTCTGGACGCGGGTGAGCGCCCCGATTTCCTCGCCGAGACGAAGAGTGTGCGCGAAGGTAACTGGACCATTGCGCCGCTGCCGCAAGACCTGCAATGCCGCCGTGTGGAAATCACCGGTCCGGTCGAGCGCAAGATGATTATCAACGCGCTGAATTCGGGCGCGGATTCGTACATGACCGACTTCGAGGATTCGAATGCGCCGAGCTGGGACAACCAGATCACGGGCCATATCAATCTGAAGGACGCCGTGCGCCGCACGATTTCGCTCGAGCAGAATGGCAAGAGCTACAAGCTGAACGACAAGGTCGCCACGCTGATCGTGCGCCCGCGCGGCTGGCATCTCGAAGAGAAACACGTGAAGGTGGACGGCAAGCGCGTGTCGGGCGGCATTTTCGATTTCGCGCTCTTCATGGTGCACAACGCGAAGGAACTGGTCGCGCGCGGCTCGGGCCCGTACTTCTATCTGCCGAAGATGGAGAGTCATCTGGAGGCGCGTCTGTGGAACGACATTTTCGTCGCCGCGCAGGAAGCGGTCGGCGTGCCGCGCGGCACGATTCGCGCGACCGTGCTGATCGAAACGATTCTCGCCGCGTTCGAAATGGACGAGATTCTTTACGAGCTGCGCGAGCATAGTTCGGGGCTCAACGCGGGCCGCTGGGACTACATCTTTTCAGCAATCAAGAAGTTCAAGTCCGACCGCGACTTCTGCCTCGCGGATCGCTCTCAGATCACCATGACGGCGCCTTTCATGCGCGCCTATGCGCTGTTGCTGCTCAAAACTTGCCATCGCCGCAACGCACCGGCCATTGGCGGCATGAGCGCGCTGATTCCGATCAAGAACGATCCGGTCGCGAACGACAAGGCGATGGCCGGCGTGCGCTCCGACAAGGCGCGCGATGCCGGCGACGGTTACGACGGCGGCTGGGTCGCGCACCCGGGGCTCGTGCCGATCGCAATGGAAGAGTTCGTCAAGGTGCTCGGCGACAAGCCCAATCAGATCGGCAAGCAGCGCGAGGACGTGCTCGTCACTGCGACGGATCTGCTCGACTTCCGTCCGGAGGCGCCGATCACGGAGGCGGGCCTGCGCAACAACATCAACGTCGGCATTCACTACCTGGGCTCGTGGCTCGCCGGCAACGGTTGCGTGCCGATCCACAATCTGATGGAAGATGCCGCGACCGCCGAGATTTCGCGCTCACAAGTCTGGCAATGGATTCGCTCGCCCAAGGGCACGCTCGCCGACGGCCGCAAGGTGAGCGCCGAACTGGTGCGCGAACTCGCCGTGCAGGAGCTCGACAAGGTCAAGCAGACGGTGGGCGGCGATACGAAGCCCTATGAGCGCGCCGCGCAGATTTTCGAGCAGATGTCGACGTCGGAACAGTTCACCGACTTCCTGACGCTGCCGCTCTACGAAGAGATCTGACGCTCTGGTCCGGGCCGCAATCACGGCCGGGGCACTTAAACGGGCGTGAGAATGCCCGGCCTGACGGCCCGCCCGACTTGCTGCGGGTGGGGCTGCCGGGCGGGCCGTTTTCGATGGCATGGGCGGCCGGTGCGCCGCTGCGGCCCATGTCAGCGCGTCGCGCGATACTTCACCCAATCGCCCGAGCGGATTTCCGGCAAGCCCTTCACCGCATGAGGCGTAACCGGATAGAAGCGGCAGTTCACGACGTTGCCGTCCACTTTCACCATCACTTCGCGAGCCAGAAAGCGATCTTCGACGCCGGGATACACCGCCTCGATCTCGTCGAGCACGGCGACGAGCTCGTCGTCGATCTCATAGACATCGCCGATCACGTCCACGCCCTGCTCGTCCACCACGAGGCCCGGATAGGAGCCGAAGTCGAACAGGTGGCCGCGAACCGTGGCCGTACCCAGCAGGTTCGGCTCGGCAATCTCGTTGCGCGCCGCAGCTTCGCGGATGTCGTTTACTTCGCCGGCTCGCAGCGTGCCGTAGACAAAGACGGTTTGCATCGTCGTTCGTGCTCCTCGAGTTGGGTCGGTCAGTCCGGACATTATGCAACGCCGCAAGGCGCACGCTCTACAATGAGAGCCCGCCCTTGATCGCGCTGTGTCCACGGCGTCCTGCTTGATGGATCGACTTTTGCCATGACTGCGTACGCCGGCTCCGACCGCACGAGCTTCGTCAGCCTGACCGACACTCCGCCCGAATTCCAGCCCAACGAAGCGCACCCGATTCGCGTGCGCTCGCGGCCTATGCCGATGGGCTCACACTTCGCACGTCACGAGCATGCGTGGGCGCAGGTCGCGTATGCGTCGCGCGGGGTGCTGCGCGTGGCCACGACCGGCACGACGTGGATGGTGCCGCCTTCGCGCGCCATCTGGGTGCCGCCGCATGTCACGCACGAGGTCGTGGCTGTCGAAGACGCGTTCCTGCGCACGCTTTACATTACGGAAAGCACGGTGCCCGCGGGGCTCGACGCGCCGCGCGTGGTCGAAGTCTCGAACCTGCTGCGCGAAGTGATTGCCGCACTGGATACGCCCGGCCTCTCGCCGGCACGCGAGCGCTTGCTTGGCGCACTCGCGCTGGACGAGCTGACGCGCTCGGAGCCGCTGCCTCTTTCCGTACCCATGCCGAACGAAAAGCGCCTGCGCGCGTTGTGCGAAGCAGTGATTGCGGACCCGTCGCCGGCTGAATCGCTCGAACAGTGGGCGGCGAGCGTGGGAGCGAGTACGCGCACCATTGCGCGTTTGTTCCGGCAGGAGCTCGGCGTGAGCTTTTCGCAGTGGCGGCAACAGGCAATCCTGGCTCGCGCGATTCCTCTGTTAAGCCAGGGGCAGCCGCTGTCGCATGTGGCGCGCGAGTTGGGCTATCAGAGCCAGAGCGCCTTTTCGGCGATGTTCCGGCGGGCCTTTGGCGAGAGCCCGCGCGCGTTTATTGAACGCGGCTCGGAACACCGGCTGGAAAATGGAGAAAGCGCGGACGGCGCCAGTGCGGATGATATTCCCGGCGAAGAGCCGGTGCTGAACCGCCCTGATGCGACGCACGGCGCGGCTCACTGAGCGCGGCTTTACAAGTTAGACCCGCACGTTAGACCCGCACGTCAGACCCGCCGCGCGAGATGACGGATCGCGCCGAGTTGTGCAAGCCGCGGCCCGGCCAGCTTGTAACCCTTGCGCTGATACAGGCGCGCCGCGGGATTGTCGACGAACACACGCAGTTGCAGTTCGCGCAGCCCGCGCTCACGCGCCCACTGGTGAGACATATCCAGCAAGTAGGTGCCGGCGCCGAGCCGCCTGTATCCTTCCGCGATCTGGACGTCGCGAATATGCAGCGAATCGCCTTCCTGCGTGATGCGCAGCACGCCGATCGGCTTGCCGTCCATTTCGAGAATGAAGTTCTCCGACTCGCGCCAGCTGCCGAGAAACAGGTCGCCGCGCCAGACGAGATGATGCCGTTGGTAGTAGCCGCCCATGTTGCCGTGAGTCAGCGCCTCGGCGAACTCGAAGTCATCCATGCTGGCTTTGCGAAGATGAAACGGTGACGGAGCTTCGGTTGGATCGAACATGGCGGCGCGGCGAAGAGAAGTCGGATAAACGGTAAAACAGGCCGCGCGCGCTGGCAATGGCTGTTTGTCCGGGCATGGCCGGCGGGAGGGTCAGCGGAAACAAAAAAGCCCACTTCTTGCGAAGTGGGCTTTCCAGAATCTGGCGGAGCGGACGGGACTCGAACCCGCGACCCCCGGCGTGACAGGCCGGTATTCTAACCAACTGAACTACCGCTCCAGATTTTCACACTGATCAAGCAAGGAACAAGCAAGCTCGCTCCTGCTGCACCGTTCAACTTCTTACCGAACGACGCCGATGTTCTGGCGTCCCCTAGGGGATTCGAACCCCTGTACTCACCGTGAAAGGGTGATGTCCTAGGCCTCTAGACGAAGGGGACAACGTACTGCTTACACCTTTAATGAAAAAGCCCGTTCAGGTTTGCATGAACGGGCTTTGTCTGGCGGAGTGGACGGGACTCGAACCCGCGACCCCCGGCGTGACAGGCCGGTATTCTAACCGACTGAACTACCACTCCAGTCTTTACACCCTGGCTTGCGAGCGTCGGTTAATTCTCTGCAAGCTGCGCTGCTTTGGCGCGGGTCGGTCAACGACCCCGAACACTAAAGCGACGCTGATGTTTGGCGTCCCCTAGGGGATTCGAACCCCTGTACTCACCGTGAAAGGGTGATGTCCTAGGCCTCTAGACGAAGGGGACATAATCTTTTCAGATCTGTCTTTAATTTGCTGCTGACTAAAATAAACTGGATTTAAACTACTTGCCAGTTATTTACTGCGTCAACTGCAAAGACCGCTATTTTAACTACGCTACTGCTGTTTGTGAAGTCTTTTTTGCTACAAGTTCCAGGTTTTGGAACGACTTCACACTGCTCTGATGGTGGAGGTAAGCGGGATCGAACCGCTGACCTCTTGCATGCCATGCAAGCGCTCTCCCAGCTGAGCTATACCCCCCTTGCAGAACAGAAACGAGATTCTAGAGGCCAATTTGCGCTTTGTAAATACCCTTTGAGCAATTGCATGCGACTTTTTTCTCACGAGGCATGCAATCCATCTCAACGCGCGCGCGAACGCGCCCGGACGCCCTCATGTGCGTCAGGCGAGCGCCTTCTCGATACGGCTCACCACGACATCGCGGCCGAACAGCATCAACACCGTGTCGATAGACGGCGTATGCGTGGTGCCCGCCACCAGCAGACGAACCGGCATGGCCAGTTGCGGCATCTTCAGCTTGTGCGCGGCAAGGGTCGCTTTGAGCGCCGCGGCAATCGCTTCTTTGGTCCATTCCACGGTCTTTAGCGCGGCGGCCAGCTCGCCGAGCGCCGGGCGCACTGCGTCGGTCACGTGCTGGGCGAGCGCTTCAGCCTCTGGAGCGGGCGTGCGATAGAACATTGCCGCGTTCTCCGCTATTTCCTTGACCGTGGACGCGCGATCCTTCAGCAAGCCGACCACCGCCGTCAGGTCCGCGCCCTCTGCGACGCTCGCCTCGTCCACGCCCAGCTCAGCAAGGAACGGCCGTGCCAGCCCGGCAAGGCGCGCGTTATCCGCTTCCTTGATGTAATGCGCGTTGAGCCAGTTCAGCTTGTCATGGTCGTACTGCGCCGGCGATTTGCCCAGATGCTCGAGATCGAACCATTCGACGAACTGCTCGCGCGAAAAAATCTCCGCGTCGCCGTGCGACCAGCCAAGGCGCGCCAGATAGTTGACCACTGCCTCGGGCAGGTAGCCCGCGTCGCGATAACCCATCACGCTCATTGCACCGTGACGCTTGCTCATCTTTTCGCCCTGCTCGTTGAGCACGGTGGGCAGGTGCGCGTACACCGGCGGCTCGCCGCCGAGCGCGCGCAGAATGTTGATCTGCCGCGGCGTGTTGTTCACGTGATCGTCGCCGCGAATCACGTGGGTAATGCGCATGTCCAGATCGTCGACCACCACGCAGAAGTTGTAGGTCGGCGTGCCGTCAGGCCGCGCGATCACGAGGTCGTCGAGCTCCTCGTTCGAGATTTCGATGCGCCCTTTCACCGCGTCGTCCCACGCCACCACGCCGGTGAGCGGATTGCGAAAGCGCAACACCGGCTGCACCCCGGCGGGCGGCTCGGGCAGCACCTTGCCCGGCTCCGGGCGCCACGTGCCGTCATAACGCGGCTTTTCGCCCGCTTCGCGCTGACGCTCGCGCAACGCGTCCAGTTCTTCAGTGGACATGTAGCAGGGGTACACGAGCCCGGCGTCGCGCATTTGTTGCAGCACTTCGCGGTAACGGTCCATGCGCTGCATCTGGTAGAACGGGCCCTCGTCGAAATCAAGGCCGAGCCATTCCATGCCTTCCAGAATCGCGTTGACGGATTCAACCGAAGACCGCTCGACGTCGGTGTCCTCGATCCGCAGCACGAAGGTCCCCTTCATCTTGCGCGCGAACGCCCACGGGTAAAGCGCGGAGCGGATGTTGCCGAGGTGAATGAAGCCGGTGGGACTGGGTGCGAAGCGGGTGCGAACGGAGGTGGTCATTAGCGTTACTCGAAGACGGGCGCCGGCGCCGGGCAGACAGCGCCTCTGAAGCGCGGCAGCGAACCGTGCCCGGACGGCAGAACGACTGCCATGAATGGACACGAGGGAATAAAAACAAGAGCCGAATTATACCTTTCGCGAGCAGCCAGCCTGCCCTCGTCCAGATGGCCAGTCACGGCGCCTTCTCGGGCTCTCACGGCGCTGCGCGCGACGGTGCAACGTTTCATTACGGGCCGCCGCGACCGCGCTGCTTTGCATTATGATGTGCGCGCGCCGGGCCCTGCACGCCGCCCGGCGCGGATGGAACCGCCACACGCGGTTGCCTCGCCCTTGCCTGATCGCGGCCGCCTGCGGCGCTCACTGCGTCGCCCACGCCGTTGCTGGAGAACTCGTTGAAACCTTCGTCGCCTCGTCACGGCCGCCGCCATTTTTCGCTCGCGGCCGCCTCCGCGGTACTCGCCGCCTGCACCACGGCCGGCAGCAAAATCGACGGCCAGTCGTCGTCGAATAAGGGCACCGCCACGCCCGCAACCAATACGCCGCCGCTCGACAAGCCGCAGCGGCCGCTGCGCGTTGCACTCGCGCTCGGCGGCGGCGCGGCGCGCGGCTTCGCGCACATCGGCGTGATCAAGGCGCTGGAGGCGCGCAACATTCAGGTGGATCTGGTGGCCGGCACGAGCGCGGGATCGGTGGTCGGCGCGCTTTACGCGTCGGGCATGAACGGCTTTGCGCTGAACAAGCTCGCGCTCACGATGGACGAAGCGTCGATCAGCGACTGGGCCATGCCGTTTCGCACGCGGGGCCTTCTGCAAGGCATCGCCTTGCAGAATTATCTGAACACCACGCTCAACAACCGGCCTATCGAAAAGATGGTCAAGCCGCTTGGGGTCGTCGCCACCGACCTGAAAACCGGTCAGCCGATTCTTTTTCAGCGCGGCAACACCGGCGTCGCGGTACGGGCGTCGTGCAGCGTGCCATCCATCTTCGAGCCCGTGAGGATCGGCGGTCATGAATATGTGGACGGCGGCCTCGTGAGTCCCGTGCCGGCGTCATTTGCGCGCAAGATGGGGGCGGACTTCGTGATCGCGGTGGACATTTCGCAGCGCCCTGAAAGCGGTCTCACGGCCAGTTCGTTCGACGTGCTCATGCAGACCTTCACGATCATGGGCCAGACGATCAAGGCGTATGAACTCGACAAATATGCGGACATCGTGATCCGGCCGAACCTCGCAGCCATGAGCGGCAGCGACTTCTCTCAGCGCAACGCCGCGATTCTCGCCGGTGAGGAAGCCGTCGCCAGGATCATGCCGGAGTTGCAGCGCAAGCTGGCGGCGAGCCGGGCGGCTTAGGGCGGCTGGGGCGAATTAGGGCGGCGTAACGAGGCTCTCAGCTCGGCTCAGTGCGGTTCAGGACCGAGGGCCGCGCTAATCGGCGGCTCTTGAAGTGCCCACACGCCAGCCGCGCAAACGCAAAAAAGCCTGCTTCTTACGAAGCAGGCTTTTTTTGGTCTGAGCGTCAGAACCGCCGGCGCGCAAAAATCAGTTATTGCCGCCGATAGTCGCGTTCACGCGCTTGCGCAGATCTTCACCTTCCTGATACGACGTCTCAATGCGACGCGCGCCGGTGAAGCGCTTTTCCCAGTAGCCGTCGTCCATGTCGTCGACACGGATCGTGCTGCCCGTGGACGGCGAATGCACGAACTTGTTGTCGCCGATATAAATGCCGACGTGCGAGAAGGTGCGGCGCATCGTATTGAAGAACACCAGATCGCCCGGCTTCAGGTCGCTCACGCGAACCTTTTCACCGACGCGGCTCATTTCTTCGGCGCGGCGCGGGAGCGCCATGCCCAACGTGTCCTGGAACACGTAGCGGACAAAACCGCTGCAATCGAGCCCAGAATCCGGCGTATTGCCGCCCCAGCGATAGCGAACGCCGATCATGTTCAGCGCGCCGACGACCACGTCGCCCGCTTTGCCGGCCATGCCGGAAAGGAACGATCGGGCGCCGCTTTCGGTATTGCCCGAGACGGACTGGGTGCTGGAGGAGGACGAGGAATTCGCCGTGTTGCTCGGCGAATAGGAGGCATTCTGATTGAAACTGCTTACTTCGTCGGCGAAAGCGCCGGGAGCTGCTGCGATCAAGACGCCAATGAACATCCCGGCGACGGCGCGCGTGCAAGCCTGGGTCAGATTTCTGTGCTGCATTGGTCGGTATTTTTTGCTAAAGAATCAGGGGTCTACGGAAAAAAGTTTGGTCGATACTAGCCAGTAAGTATTCACGTGTCAAAACAAATAGAAAAATACAATCGACGCACGCACCCAATTGGTGAAAGGGTGAAAAATCAATGGTCCAACGCGGCTTTCAGGAGCTTTCGGGTGTACGGGTGCGACGGCGTCGCAAAGATTTTCTCAACGTCTCCGCTTTCCACGATAGAACCGTTTTGCATGACCGCCACGCGATGCGCCATCGCCCCGATCACGGCCAGATCGTGGCTGATGAAAACGAAGCCGAGGTTGTACTTCTGTTGCAACCCGGCGAGCAGTTTCAGCACTTGCTGCTGGATGGAAACGTCCAGCGCGCTGGTCGGCTCATCCAGCACCAGAATGCGCGGCTCGACCACGAGCGCGCGCGCAATGGCTATGCGCTGGCGCTGTCCGCCGGAAAACTCGTGCGGATAGCGCAGCAGCGCGGTACGGTCGATGCCGACTTCGCGAAGAACGGCAAGCACCTTGTCGCGGCGCGCTTCCGGCGACATCTGCGGGCGGTGCAGCGCCAGTCCCTCGCCGACAATCCGCTCGACTGTCTGCCGCGGCGAAAGCGAGCTGAACGGGTCCTGAAACACCACCTGCATGTGCGAGCGCAGCGCCGTCTGCTCCGCGCCGCGGTAGCTGCCGAGCGCCCTGCCCTCAAACTCGATCTCGCCGTGCACGGTGCGTTGCAGGCCGAGCAGCGCCATGGCCAGCGTGGACTTGCCCGAACCCGATTCGCCGACAATCCCGAGGGTCTCGCCCTGCCGCACGGAAACATTCGCATCGGCGACCGCCCGAAACCGGCCGGAGCGGAACCAGCCGGCAAAGCCCGGCAGCTTCGTCTTGAAATCGACGGACACGTCGCGGGCTTCGAGAAGCACCGGCGCAATGGGCAACACCGGCACGACCGTGCGCTGCGGCCGGCTAGCGAGGAGCCGCTGCGTGTACGGGTGCTGCGGCGACTCGAAGACTTGGGCCACCGGCCCGCTTTCCACCAGCACGCCCTTTTCCATGACCGCGATACGCTCGGCAAAATTGCGCACAAGGTTGAGGTCATGCGTGATCAGCAGCACCGCCATGCCGCGCTTTGCCGCTTCATCGCGCTGCAGTTCGAGTAGCAGTTCGACTATCTGCGCGCGAATCGTCACGTCGAGCGCGGTGGTCGGCTCGTCCGCGAGCAGCAAACGCGGCCGGCACGCCAGCGCCATCGCAATCATCGCGCGTTGCCGCTGTCCGCCGGAGAGTTCGTGCGGATAACTGTTCACGCGCTTGCCCGGCTCGGGAATGCCCGTGCGCCCGAGCAGCGCAACGGCGCGCTTGCGGGCTTCCGTTGCCGACACGCCGTCGTGCACGACAATCGTTTCGGCAATCTGGTCGCCTACCGTGTAGAGCGGATTGAGCGCAGTCATCGGCTCCTGAAAAATCATCGCGATGTCCGAGCCGCGCAGGCCGCGCATCTCGCGCTCGGTCTTGGCAAGCAGATCCTCGCCGTCGAAACGGATCGAGCCGCTCACCTGCGCGTCGCTCAACAGGCGCAACACCGACAACGCCGTCACGCTCTTGCCCGAACCCGATTCGCCGACGAGCGCGACGCGCTCGCCGCGCCGGATTGCCAGCGTGACGTCGTTGACGGCGACCGTTTCGCCGAAGCTCACGTGAAGATGATTCAGCTCCAGCAGCGGTTTTTTTTCAGCCCCTACTGCCCCGGCTTCGGGCTGCTGCCGCGTCGCTTGCCCCTGCCCTTGCCCCTGCTTTTGCCCCTGCCCTTGCGTGCTCACTGATTACCTCCTGCGCGCATCGCGTCGGAGATGCGGGTGTCGAGCGCATTGCGCAGTGCGTCGCCCATGAAAGTCAGCAGCAACAGCATCGCGACCAGCACCCCGAACGTGGACAGCGAGATCCACCATGCGTCGAGATTAGCCTTGCCTTGCGCGAGCAGTTCCCCAAGACTGGGTGTGGGCGAAGGCACGCCAAGGCCGAGAAAGTCGAGACTGGTGAGCGCGAGAATCGCCCCGCTCATGCGAAAAGGAAGGAATGTGATGACGGGCGTAAGGCTATTGGGCAGCACATGCCGCCACATGATTTGCCAGTTCGACAAACCCATGGCCTTCGCGGCGCGCACATAGTCCTGCTGCCGGTTGCGCAGAAATTCCGCGCGCACGTAGTCCGAGAGCCCGATCCAGCCGAACAGCGAGAGCAGCACGATAAGCAGAATAAAACCCGGCTCGAAGATGGACGAGAAAATGATCAACAGATAAAGTTCCGGCATCGCGCTCCAGATTTCTATCAGGCGCTGCCCGACGATATCCGTACGTCCTCCGAAATAACCTTGCACCGCGCCCGCCGCAATGCCGAAGATCGTGCCGATGAACGTCAGCACGAGCCCGAATTCCACTGAAACACGAAAGCCGTACAGCAGCCGTGCAAACAGGTCGCGGCCACGGTCGTCGGTGCCGAGCCAGTTTTCGCGCGAAGGCGGCGCCGGGTTGGGCGCTTTCGAAAAATAGTTGAGCGTGTCGTAGTAGTAGTGATTCGGCGGATACACGGCGAAGTTGCCGGGCGCACTGAAACGCTGCCTGATGTAGGGGTCCAGATAATCTGCTGGCGTCGGAAAGTCGCCGCCGAACGTGGTTTCGGCATACGTGCGAAAAAGCGGGAAATACAAATGCCCGTCGTAGCGCACCACGAGCGGCTTGTCGTTCGACCACAGCGGCCCCGCGAGGCTTGCCACGAAAGCCGCGACGAACACGATCAGGCTCCAGTAGCCAAGACGTTGCTGACGAAACCGCTGCCACACGCGGCGCGCAGGCGAAGGCGAGATGAACGCGCGCGCGGGCTCCGCGCGGGCTGCTGCATCGGCTGAGAGGCGGGCTCGATTCATCAGCGCTCCAGTTGTTCGAATTGGATGCGGGGGTCGACCCACACGTAGCAAAGATCGGAAACGAGCTTTGTCGCAAGGCCGATCAACGTGAAGAGATACAGCGTGCCGAGCACCACCGGATAGTCGCGCCGCACGACCGATTCATACGACAGCAGGCCGAGACCGTCGAGCGAGAAAAGCGTTTCTATCAGCAGGCTGCCCGTGAAAAACGCGCCGATAAAGGCCGCGGGAAAGCCGACAATCAGCGGCAGCATCGCGTTGCGAAACACGTGCTTCCACAGCACGCGTTTTTCCGAAAGACCTTTCGCGCGCGCTGTCAGCACATACTGCTTGCGAATTTCGTCGAGGAAGGCATTTTTCGTGAGCATGGTGACGACCGCGAAACTGCCTATCACCGAGGCCGTGATCGGCAAGGCGATGTGCCACAAATAATCGAGAACCTTGCCTACCACGCTCAATTGCGCCCAGTTATCCGACGTGAGGTTGCGCAGCGGAAAAAGCTGCAGGAAAGTGCCTCCGCCGAACAGCACCAGCAGCAGCACGCCGAGCACGAAACCCGGAATGGCGTAGCCGATCAGCACAACGAGGCTCGTCGCGACGTCGAAGCGCGAGCCGTTGCGCACGGCTTTGGCAATGCCGAGCGGCACCGAGATCAGATAGGTGAGAAAAAACGTCCATAAGCCGATGCTGATCGACACCGGCAGCTTCGACACGATCAGCGACCACACGCTCTGGTGGCGGAAATAACTCTGCCCCAGGTCGAAAGTCGCAAAGCGCTTGAGCATCAGCACATAGCGCTCGAGCGGCGGCTTGTCAAAACCGTACAGCGCCTTCAGTTGCGCTATCTGCTGCGCGTCCACGCCGTTGTGCGAGCGCAGACCGAATGGCACCGCGCCCTCGGCGCCCTTGCGCAGTTCGTGCTGCATCTGCTCGACAGGGCCGCCCGGCACGAACTGGATTACCACGAAGGTCAGCGTCAGCACGCCGAGCAACGTCGGGATCATCAGCAGCAGGCGTTTGAGAATGTAGCTCCACATGGCGGGCGTTCCGTTGCGAGGGCGGTGATTGGATGACTATAGCGCGCGGCTTGCATGCAGCAGATCACTGCGACTGAGCCCGGTTCGCCTGTTGCGGCTGTGCGAACCACCATGTCGACGTGATCCAGCCTTCTGCCCCATAGTACAGGGGCAGTGTTGCCGGCCACGCGAGCCCGCGCTTGAATGCGACACGGTGCGTCGCGCTGTACCAGTGCGGCACGACATAGTAGCCATGCATCAGCACGCGATCGAGGGCATGCGTCGCATCGAGCAGCTGCTCGCGCGTCTGCGCCTGCACGAGTGCGCGCAGGATCGCGTCCACCGCGGGCGACTTCAATCCGATCACGTTGTCCGAGCCATGAGTGTCCGCCGCCTTGCTGCCGAAGCGCTCGATCTGCTCGGAGCCCGGCACCTGCACGTCCGGCATGCGGATTGTCGTGGTGTCGAAGTCGAATGCGTCGAGGCGCTTCTGGTACACCGCGAAATCTGCAACGCGAAAGGTCGCGGTTATGCCGAGCTTTTTCAGGTTGCGGATGAAGGTCGCGACGATCGGCTCCATTTGCGCCGCCGACCCCGAGTCGTCGAGTATCTCGAACTGAAAAGGTTCGCCCTTGGCGTTACGCAGCGCGCCGTCGCGGTAGGTCCAACCGGCCTCTTGCAACAACGCACGCGCTTGCAGCAGATTCGCGCGCAAAGAGCCTGGCGGATCGGTGTCGGGCTGCTTCGGCGGCGGGCCGAACACCGCCGGGTCGAGCTTCGCGCGCCACGGTTCGAGCAGCGCGAGCTCGCCCGGCGACGGCAGGCCCTTTGCCTGCAGATCCGTGTTGGCAAAGAAACTGTCGATGCGCGTGTACTGATTGAAGAACAACTGCCGGTTCAGCCACTCGAAGTCGAGCGCGAGATCGAGCGCCTTGCGCACGCGCACGTCCTGAAACAGCGGTCGCCGCGTGTTGAGCATGAAGCCCTGCATGCCCGTGCCGTTATGTTGCGGGAACACTTTCTTGATGAGCTCGCCGCTGTCGAACTTCTTGCCCACGTCGCGCCGCACCCAGTTGCGCGCCACATATTCGACCAGCGCGTCGTATTCGCCGGCCTTGAAGGCTTCGAGCCGCGCGACGCTATCGGAGTACAGCTTGTAGACGATGCGATCGAAGTTGTACATGCCGACGCGCACTGGCAACGCCGCGCCCCAGTACTCCGGATTGCGGCGATAGGTAATCGTACGCCCGTTGTCGTAGCTTTCGATCAGGTAGGGGCCGCTGCCAATCGGCTTTTCGAACGCCAGTTGATCGAATGGAATGCGACTGCCGTCGGGCTTCATCCCCCACTTGCGAGAGAACACCGGCATGCCGCCTGCAAGCAACGGCAACTCGCGATTGCGTTGCTGAAATTCGAACCTTACCGTGTGCGGATCGACGACGACCGCGCGCGCAATCTGTCCGAAAATCGACATGAATTGCGGCGCAGCCTGCGGACTCTTGAGCGTGTCGAGCGAGTACTTGACGTCGCCCGCGGTAACGGGATCGCCATTGGAGAAACGCGCGCGCGGGTTGATATGGAAGGTGGTCGACAAGCCGTCGGCCGCGACCTTGATGTCGTCGGCGAGCAGCCCGTATGCGGAGGCCACTTCGTCGCTGCTGCCCGTCGTCAGACTCTCGAACAGCAGGTCTACGCCGGGCGCCGTATTGCCGCGCAACGTGAATGGATTGAATTTATCGAAGCTGGTGAGGCGGCTGGGATTGGCGAGCACGAGAGTGCCGCCCTTGGGCGCATCCGGGTTCACGTAGTCGAAATGCCTGAAGTCCGCCGGATACTTCGGCTCGCCGTATTGCGCGATTGCATAGACTGCGTGAGCGGCTGGCGCCGCAACCAGACCGGCGGCGACGAGCACACCGCCCAGCACCACGACGCCAGCTTTGCGCGATGAACCTGACACGACCGCCCTACCGACGCGCGAGACGCTTGAAACGACACGTTGAAGTGCACGAGGCGATGGAACCCGTCGCGAGCCAGTTGTCATAAGCGCCTTGGTGGTCAGTGGACAATTCGTGGTGAAGGGATTCTACCCAATAAATCCGCCCGAACCGTCAGCGCGTCTGGCCGGCAGGCCGACTCGCGAGGCCATGAAAAAGCCGCCCTTTCGGGCGGCTTCTGTCTGCGCTGATGAATCTTTGCTGCGGCTTAGTGCCAGCCACGGCCGTGATCGTAGTGATCGCGGCGATAGTCGTAACGACCCGGCGGATGATGACGATACCAGTCGTCGCGTGCCCAGTAGCGACGGCCGTCCCAATAGCGGTCGCCGTGCCAGCCGATCACGATGGCGGGAGCACCGTAGTAGACGGGCGCGGGCTGGTACACCACCGGCGGCGGAGGCGGAGGCGGCGGGGCATAAACCGGAGCGGGCGCCACATATACGGGCGCGGGAATGCCAATATTTACCCCGATGTTGACCCCGCCGGCCATTGCTGCACCCGACGCGCTCAACGCCGCAGTCCCGAGAAGAAGCAGAACAAAACGAGCGGACTTCATCGATCACCCTTGGAAGAATGTGTGGTTGGCGGAAATATAGCGCAAGGCGGCGCGCGGCGTATTTCAACTTTGTAATAACTGATGCATAAGATCGCAGCCGGGGCGAGAAGTTACTTTCCGTTACATTCCTGCGATGGCATCGCAACAGGCGCAGCGACTGAGGGAGGCTGTGCTACCGTGTCCGCCTTGGGGCATTTATTGCGTCGACACGACGGCAATTAATTTCGGAAACCGAATCAAAATAGTACTGGCGCCGCCTTGAAGCCGAATATTGCCGGCGGTTGGCCGGTCACGGAGATTATTCACGCACTGCGGCTCAGTCGTGCATCCATATCGTTCCGACCGACATGGAGTGCTGCAAGCGCTCACCAGCGCATTTCAAACGGCGACATGCCGCTACTCCTATTCGACAGCGAATACCAATGCGAGATTTTTCCATTGGTTTATCTGGAGCGCCTTGCGAAAGCCGAACGAAGTTCAGCGATGTGCAATGCGCTTCTCGAAGGCCAGCCGCGTCCAACTGACACCGACGCGCCGATTGCCTGGCTGAACCGATGGGACGGACAATTGCAAAACGGTTTCAAGACCTGATGCTCGCGCAAGTCCGATTGTCTCCTGCGCGCAGACGTCGAACATGCGACGCCCCTCAGGGACAGGTCCGTGACGAAGAGACATAATCAGCCTTCCGCCATCCCGTAGCAGGCCGCTCACGCGTGGCATCGCACGGCAACGCTGCTCGTGATCCAGGTGCATCCACACAGCAGTGAGCATCACAAGATCAAATGTTTCCTGCCTTGAGCGGACGATCGTGAGATCGGGCAGGCTGTCGTCGATCCACTCGACGCGCGACGACCGGTGCTGATCGCTGGCCGCGCTGCGCAGTTCGTCTACGGGTTCCACGGCGAGGACCGTGTGGCCCATCGCGGCCAACGCCGCTGCATCGGTTCCGACTCCAGCGCCGACGTCGAGAACGCGGGACGGCACGGTCGGCAACAGGTGCAAAACCGGCGCATGATGATCCGCGAATGAAATGCCCCGCCACTGCCGGATAAGAGCGCCCGCCTCTTCCGCGTAGCCTTCCGTTCCGCTGACGTTATTGGACATTGTTGGACCTCCCGTTGTGCACGTCGCCGCACGGCCGATCTACCGCACCCGGCAAGCCGTGCAAAGCACGCCGCTTGATGGCAAACCAACGGCTGCGGCGGGCCACGGGCGGCCGGGCGTTACTCCGGCTGCTATGCGCACGCCACTGTGTCGGGCGATTTTTCCGACCATACGCTGGCGAGTGACGCGCGCCTTCACACCTGTAAGACGGGCACCCGTGGGATATCTATTGTGCGCCGATTTCGGCGGAGGTGAGCCGGGTTCGATTGGAGTGCGCGTCGATCGCGCGTAGCGCTCAATGGCCACTTATCGGAATTCTCATCGAGCCGTTAGTGAGCTTTGGTTGAACTGTTATCCGCCCTCTTGTCCAGTTCTTGTCCAGCCGTTATTGAGCGACTATCGATCACTTGTCGAACTCGTGCCGCCACCGCATCACTATGCGTCGCCGCCTTGCGCGAGTATCAGGTCCAGCGCACCGGAGACAATTGAGCGAGCAAGCGCAGGCTCGTCGACGCAGCGTGCCAACGTGACCGCGCCGACGATAGTCGCGACAATGCCAAGCGCGAGCGTTTCGTTTCTGCCCGCAAGCGTCTGCGCTATCCGCGCCGCGAGCGCGTGCACATAGCGCGTCAAGCCTTCGCGCACTTCTGGTGCCGCATGACGCGCCTCACCGGCGAGCGAACATAACGCGCAGCCCGCGCCGGGATTCTTGATATGGCGATCGCTGAGGAACAGCTCGGCGATCACCCGCAGCGGCTCTTTCTTCGCAGAACCACCTGCACCCGCCGATGACATCGCCTGTGCGACACGTTGTTCGCTCTGCTCCATTGCGTATTGCAGCGCCTCGACGATCAGCGCGTCACGCGACGCGAAGTGCCCATAGAACGCGCCATGCGTCAGCCCCGCTTGCCGCATGGTGTCGGCCACGCCGAGCGAGTCGATACCCTCTTCCCGGATTTGCCGCGCGGCTGTTTCCAGCACACGCCGACGGCTCTCTGCCTTTTGCGCCTGCGAATAGCCCATTACGTCACCCCTTGACATTCTGCATGATGATTATAATACTGAAAACGTGCATGATGATCAACATGCAGAATGTCAGGACGACAATGTCCCCAAGGGATGTCCGCACGCGGCGGCAAATTCGCCGTTCAACCGTTTTCAGGCGCCAGGCGGCGCCGCTGAAGGAGAGAAATGATGCGTTTCACAGGAAAAACCGCGTTGATAACCGGTGGCAACAGCGGCATCGGTTTCGTGACGGCAAGGCGGCTGATTGCCGAGGGCGGACGAGCGGTAATCACCGGACGCGATCGCGCCAAACTGGACCAGGCAGTCGCGGAGTTGGGTGAAAACGCGCTGGGTGTGCAGGCCAATCTGGACAACGAAGCTGAAATCGAAGCACTGTTCGAACAGATCAGGAGTACGTTCGGTTCGCTCGACATCGTATTCGCGAACGCCGGCATTTCGGGCCCGACGCCGCTCGGCAACACCAGAGCCGCCGCGTTTGAAGCCATCTTGCGCACCAATCTCACGGCAGTGTTTCTGACCGTGCAGGGCGCGTTGCCGCTAATGAGCGCCGGTGGCGCCGTCGTGTTGAATGGCTCGGTGATGCGCGAGCTCGGCTCTCCCGGATCGTCGGCTTACTCCGCGACCAAGGCGGGCATCACGGGTATGGCCAAGGTATTCGCGTCGGAACTCGTGGAGCGCGGGATACGTGTCAATACGGTCATTCCTGGAGGCACGCGCACGCCGATCTGGACACGCGGCGCACGCGAAGGCGCGACGCTCGACGGCACCGAGCAGGCACTTGGCCCGCGCATTCCGATGGGACGTCTTGCGACGCCTGAAGAGGTGTCGGCAGCGGTGTTGTTTCTCGCCTCGGACGACGCGTCCGGCATGACGGGCGCGGAGATCGTCGTGGATGGCGGGACGACCGGCGCGCCTTGGGGGGCGGCGGTTTTCGGCAGAGTGTGAGCTCGATGGCAGCTGCTTTTGGATTGAGTTGACCGATGGTGCACGCTTTCGCCGATGATCGAACAATGAGCCGTGCATGTCACGTCAAACTGAGCCGTCAAAAGCTGGCCGCTGAATTGCCGCCAGCCGAAACGACCGGCTCAGTCCTCGACGCTCGAATGAAAGCCCCGCCGAAGCGGGGCAGCGGTCAGCACCTACGGAATCACGCGAACGCTCACCAGGTACGCTTTTTCAGGGTATAGGCATAGAGTCCGTACTGCGTGTTGGTGGCTGCGTCGAAATAGACCCCTTGCGTAATCCCGTCGTCAGTCTCGCTCCATGATTTGCCATAGTCCTTGCTGGCGAGCGTTATATCACGCGGTGCGCCTTCGCCACTGGCATCTGTCGCATACACAAGCAGCACGCCACGCCGGCCAACGCTGATACCCTCCAGCATCAGGCGCGCATCGAACGTATGAAGCTGTTCGACTGTCTGGGTGCCACAATTCCCCCACGTCGATAGCGCTCCTGTACGCCGCCCGTTGTCGTTCGGGTCCTCTATTATATTGGCTGGCTTTCCGAGCCTGGATAGTGCATAGACCGCATAGCTGTAGTCGGGCGGCACCGGCTCCGACCTGAGGGAGACGACAACCTGGTCAGGGAGCTTTACATCAGGCTCGAACGCCTCACTATCCCATTTCAGCCGGTCAACGAGGCTTTCAGGCTGAATTTCCTCGATCTCTTCCGGCACATAGTAGGCAACGCGCAATATCCCATCCGGCCCAAGGTCCACGGCATCAAAGGTTTTCCTCGGCTCGGCACGGTCAGTAGCGCCAGGCGGCACGGGGATTGCCTTCCAGGTTCGTCCCCCGTCTGCCGTCCGCCATACGCTCGGTCCCCAGCCAATTGCGTAACCCCGTTCAGGATCAAGGAAAAATAGCTGGCCGATATACCGGTTCTCTGGCCAGTCAAGTTGCGTCCAGTTCCTGCCGCCGTCGCGCGAGCGCCAGAGTTTCGTGATATGCGGCGCTGGACCTGTCTCATGATCGGCGCGTTTGTAATCCATCCAGTCCGTACTGACATACTGCGTGCTCCAGTCCTTCGAATACCACCAGGCCGCATCCTGTCCCGGTTGCTGGAAGTAACGCGTTAACCCGCCGTCAACTGTGCCGCGAAAAAAAGCAACGGTGCCCCGATTAAGTCGCTCACTGGAATTGTTCATCCACGCTTCGCTAGGCTCAGCGTATTCAGGGTCCTTTCGCTGGTTGACGGGCTTGAATGTAATCTCTGGACCAGCGATTTTGAGACTGATAACCTCGTTTCCGTTGATCCTGGCGTCGCCGCCGCCATACGGCCTGTCGTTCTTCATGAACGTCGTCGACAGGGTCTGCCATCCTGGAGTTGTCATGCTGTGGTACCCGTAGGTTGCGAGAGCGACCAGCAGAAGGCCGCCGACGATAGTTGTCCTGCGCCTGGGCGTCCGCATGCTACTTTGCGCCCATCAGGCGACCGAGTGTCGTGCTTACGGGATCAGCAATGTCGGCATTGATAGCGTCCCACGCATCGCCGATCGTTTTGCCCGCCACCACTTTGCCGCTGTCCCAAACCTGCTCATAGGTCCGCCAGTCGCCCCATTCTTCCAGCGCGGGTCCGCCCATGATTTTCATCATGTCGGGAAGCTGCAGATCGGCCAGTCCCCCGTCGAGATAGGCAAGCGGGTGCGTCTTGAACGCAAAACTCTTGAATGTATCGCTGTCCAGTTCTAGCTTGTATTGAGGAACCGTCATTTTGAAGCTGCCGTTTCCAGGCTTTGCGCTGCTCATCTGGATGTTGTTTCCCTTCATGTTCTGCTTCAGTCCATCTTCCATGTTTGCCTGTAGATACCACCTCGCGCTGTCGAGCCAATCCTTGCCCGCCTGGGAAAGCGTTGGCTTCAGTTTCGCCCCGTAGTTCGAACAGTAGAAGTAGCCATAGCTGACGTAATAGGCGGGTGGTTTATGTCCGCAGCCGATGTGGCGCATCATGAAATTGCTATGCCGTGACCAGTCGGAGTCCGTGCAATCAGGCTGAATCAGCGTCTGCCGCTGGTGCAACAGACGGGCGGACACTCCCTTGTCGGTCCACGGGTCCCAGGACGTGGCGAAGGCTTTCACCGTGGCCCATACGCTGCCTGCCGTGACCTTCTCGACGGTTTCCGTGTACTCACACTGCAACGGCCTGTAGTAGTACTCACAATGTCCGATAATCGAGTCAGCCGCCGGGGGTACGTGAACATCGCAGGCGGTACGCTCGACCCTCGCGCGTTTCATATAGGAGCGGGGCGTCATGTACGACTCCGCGTAACCTACATCCCTGTTTTCATCTGCCATTTTTTTAATTGCCCTTCAATTTTATCGACACACCTTGAGGAACATGGCTTTGCGCCAGCGACGTCTCGCCGTTCTCATTGGTCGTCCCTTCCGCGATCAGCTTGCCTTCGGAAAACATCTGATAACGTGTGTTGGCGACGGGAACGTCTGAGCCGGCCCAATGCACAACGAAAGCCTCGTCAAACGCCCCCTTCGATTCCGGCAATGACGGGACTGCGGTTGTCAGACTTTGTGCGCCTTTCTTCTGGACCGTAATCGTTTTGATGAAAAGGTCGAACGGGCCGCCGAGCGTAATGCTGCCATCCTTCATGTGGATGAACGCGCCGCCGCACTCCAGGGTGATTTCCTTCGCAGCGGACAGATTGACCTTGCCGTTGACGCTTGCGACGTTCCCGTCCTTGTCGGCAATAAGGGACATCGGGCCGCTTTGCGCCTGCAATTCGACCGGGCCTTTCGCGGCGAATATCCTGATACCGAGTTTCTGTGCGAACAGCGAAATCTTCTCGCCCGCCGCGGCTGTGAAGCGCCTGACCACGCTCCAGTCGGCGTGCTTTCCGGCCACGGCGTTGATGCTGTCCTGCGCGGCGAGCTGCACACCGCCGCCAGCGACAAGCGCCGCCGATGCGGGCGTGCTCATCAGCAAACCCGGCTTCTTCAGGCCGTCCAGGTCGTCCTTTATTTGCTGCTGCGCGTCGGTATCGGCCGGTTCTGCCTTCGCGCTACTGGCGGACGCGGCGAGCGCCTTTGCGGTCGCCAGCGCGCTTTCGAGCTGCGCGATGGTCTCCTGCATGTCCAGCTGCTTGCCGGCTGCGCCCGGGCGGTCATACGCGGTGAGCATTACACCTTTGCCCGCTCGCTGCACGCCATAACCGGATGTGCGAAGCTCGCACCCTTCGCCCCGATAGCCGAGCCCGCTGTCGACCAGGTAGCCGAGATTCAGTTGCGACTTGCCCGAATGTTCGGTGCTAACCTTGATGCCTTCCTGGCCCGCCCAGTCCTCCATACGCAGCTTGTTGTTCTTCTGCGTGCGGATCACGTTGCGCGACAGCCAGCGCCGGTCATTCGTCACCAGGTCGCGCGCCTGGCTGTGGTGGTGAAAGCCGCTGATTTCAGGTTTGTCGGGGTCGCCGTCACGGAACGTGATAACCGCCTCGTCGTTATCCAGCGCCGGAAAGTGCATCCCGGTTTGCAGCTTGCCCGCGAATGGCCTGGCAAGGCGTAGCGGTACGCTCTCGCCACCATTGGGCCACGTCTGGAAATCGGCGTCGAAGCGCACGGTGTAGTGGCCCTCTGCCGTGATATAGGCGTAGGTGTAGCTATCGGGGCTGGTGACGCGTGCGCTCAGTGTGCCGCTAACTTTTGCCCAGGTCTCCGGTTTCAGTTCCAGCCTGAAACGCCGGTCGGCCGGGATCGCCATATAGCGGTTCTTATACGATGCGTCGCGCGCGCCGCTGTGCGTCAGCTCGACAATCAGTTGGCCTTTCGGTGCGTCGGGCAACAGCGCGTCCGTCTCCAGCACGCTCGCGCACTGCAACGCCAGCACGTTGCTTTCTCCCTCATAGACAACCTGGCGGGCAATGGCCGCTTCGTGGCGAAGCTGCGCCTCCCATCTGGCTCCCGCCTGGTCCAGGTGGTGCGTGCCATACACATACGCCTGGCCGTAGGTGGTCGCGTCCTGCGGCGCGACGTTTGCTTCGTCGCGAAAACGCTCCCAGGCTTGGGCCGGGTTATAGTCCGCCACGATGAACGATTGCGGCACGGTCACGGCATGCGTCTTGATCGCCGTCACGGCCCTGATGCCGCCCGCCTCAAGTCCTGCCGCTTCGCGGTAGGGCACTATCCGTTGCGGATCGTCGTACAGGTAGTGATCGATATCGTCGCCGAATACAATCTCGTCGCCGTGCTCGCTATCCACGACATAGCTATAGATGCCCGCCTTCTGCATCAGCATCTGAACGTAGGCGAGATCGGTCATGCGGTACTGCATGCGGAACAGATGCTTGCGGTACTGCCCGCGCAGACGGAAGCGAAATTGATGATCCCGCAGGCCGTGACGGCGCAGCACCGCTGCAATGATGTCGGGCGTACTCAGATGCTGATAGATGCCTGTATTCGTGACCGCTTCGAGCCGTGCGAAGTGCGACTTCAAAACGGCTTCGTACTTCGCGTAGTCCTTCGTTATCCTAACCGTCGAGAACCGCGCGATGAAGCCCGAAAAAGTCCGCACGGTCCCGTCGTCGGACACGATGGAAAACACCGCGTCGCGGTTCAGGAAATCGGCGCGCGGTAGCTGCTGCGGATGGGTCAGTTCGATCTGGACGACGTTGGGTTCGCCCATCTTTTCGGTCGCCGTGAACGACACGACCGAGAGCGCGGCGGCGGCGTCTGTGCCGGGCACGCTGAGGTGATACGCCTGCCGCCCTGATATGGCTTGCAGTGCGCCTTGCAGGTCTGCCATTGGGTAGCCTCCGTGCTGATCATGCTGAGAAGCGCGGCTTGTACGCTGGATGCCCCCGCGGATGGGCGAAGGCCGCAATGGGGACTGATCCGCCCCGGAGACTTTTACGCCGCGCGCCGTCGTGCTTCAATCAGCAAAATCCGAGAGTGGGCGATTGATCGCGAACAACACGGCGAAGTCGCTGCTTTCGGCGGTGGCGTCGTGGTTTGCCCGCCTTCAAATCCTGGCGAATACGATCCTTCAGGCCGTTCGATTTGGCTTCCCACGCGGCAAGCGCGGCACGCTGGCGGGCCATGTCAGGTTGCGCGGCGTCCGCCGCGTCCTCATCGTCACGAATCGCGCACATGAAAAAGCCGTCGCACGTTGATTTGCGCTCGCCACTGTCCGCGATCACCACCACGCGCAGACTCACCGGCCCGCTTAAGCGGCTATCGCGCTGCATATCGACGTGCGCCTGTATCGCTACGCTGAGCGCAGCAAGTGCCGACGATGCGACCATTGGCAGCGGAGACGCTGCCCGATGATGGGCTGATTGATGGGCCAGAAAAACAAAAACCCCGTAAGTCTTTAAACTTACGGGGTTTCGCCACCATCACTGGCGGAGACGGAGGGATTCGAACCCTCGATCCAGGTTTTGGCCCAGATGCTCCCTTAGCAGGGGAGTGCCTTCGACCTCTCGGCCACGTCTCCCAAACTTTCGCTCGCGCAGGGAGTCAGCGCGACGAAGCCAAGATAATAGCGGCCCGAACCGCCAAGGTCAATGTCTGACGAACGCTTTTTTGTGCCAATTTCGTCATTCACCGAGATTTTCTGACCGGGCCGCGCCAGCACGGATCAACGAACGGAACGCTCCTGTACGCCCCGCCGTTTCACAGCGAATTACGCCTGGTCCAGTTCAAAAGCCTTATGCAGCGCGCGCACTGCGAGCTCCATATACTTTTCGTCGATCAGTACCGAAATCTTGATTTCGGAGGTCGAGATCATCTGGATGTTGATGCCCTCTTCCGACAGCGTGCGGAACATCGTGCTGGCAATGCCCACATGCGAACGCATGCCCACGCCCACCACCGAGACCTTCGACACCTTCGGATCGCCCAGCACCTGCTCGGCCTGCACGTGACCCTTCACCTGATTCGTGAGAATGTCCATCGCGCGCTGGTAGTCGCCGCGGCCCACGGTAAACGTGAAAGCCGTTTTGCCCTCCACGCTCTGGTTCTGGATGATCATGTCGACGTCGATGTTCGCGTCCGCCACCGGGCCGAGAATCTGGTACGCGATGCCCGGCTTGTCGGGCACACCCATCACGGCGATGCGAGCTTCGTCGCGCTGAAACGCGATGCCCGAGATGACTGCTTTTTCCATGGTCTCGTCTTCTTCAAAAGTAATCAGGGTGCCCGACTTCATTTCAGCGTCGAGCGGGATGAGCGGATCGGTCAGGCTCGACAGCACGCGCGTCTTCACCTGATATTTGCCGGCGAATTCCACCGAGCGGATCTGCAGCACCTTGGAACCCAGGCTTGCCATTTCCAGCATTTCTTCGAACGTCACGCGATCGAGCCGGCGCGCCTCTTCGACCACGCGCGGGTCGGTGGTGTACACGCCGTCGACGTCCGTATAAATCAGGCACTCGTCCGCCTTCAATGCAGCCGCGACCGCAACCGCCGACGTGTCCGAACCGCCGCGGCCAAGCGTAGTGATGTTGCCGTCAGGATCGATGCCCTGGAAGCCCGTGATCACCACGACCTTGCCTGCGTCGAGATCGCGCAGCACGCGCTCGCCGTCGATTTCGCTGATGCGCGCCTTGGTGAACGCGCTATCCGTCTTGACCGGCACTTGCCAGCCGGCATAGCTGACCGCTTCGACGCCGGCTTCCTGCAGCGCGATGGCGAGCAGCCCGGAGCTGACCTGCTCGCCGGTGGCGGCGATCATGTCGAGTTCACGCGGGCTTGGCTGGGCCGTGATCTCTTTCGCGAGGCCGAGCAAGCGGTTGGTCTCGCCGGACATTGCCGAGGGCACGACCACCATCTTGTGGCCGGCCTTATGCCATTTCGCGACGCGCTTGGCGACGTTCTTGATGCGCTCGACCGAGCCCATCGAGGTGCCGCCGTATTTATGTACGATGAGTGCCATTGTCGTTCTGAACTGGAGGAGAAACCGCGCTGGCGCGCTCGCGACGACCGCACAAAAGCACAGGGGCGCAACGTCTTGTGAACGGCGGCAAAGTGTGTGGCGGCGTAGATGCAGCGCGCGTGCAACACGCGCGGATTTGCCCGTGATTGATCGCTAATGGCTTACCGGGAAACTCGGATCACGATCGGAAAACCGACAAAAGCGACGGCAAAAGCGGGGCGGGCAAACAAGTTAACGTACCCGATCGGACGCAAAAAGACAAGCCGCAAAGGCCGTGGCAGCGCCTCGGGATATGCGTGGAAAGCCTTGCCGGCCCTGAACTCGCGCCGCGTTCGGGCCGCATCTTGCCCCGAATCTTCGAGCCGATCACTCGCGCCCTATTTGCCCTGCTTCCAGCCCCGCCCCTTGCCTCGCTGCGCAGGCGGCGACGAACCGGTCAGGCAATCAGCAAGTCCTCGCGCCAGCTAATCGACACGCGTGCCTCGTTCGGCGCAACGTCCGAGGGCAAGGCCGCACGATTGAGGCCAAGCAGCGGCACGAACAGCAATTCGTCGCCGATATAAAGCAAGGGCACATCGCGCTTCCACGCTGCAATGCCGCGCTCCTGGAACAGGTTCTTGAGCGTGCGGCTGCGCGCGCCGGGTGCGTCGCCCGTTCGCATGCGCTCGCCGCCGCGACGCGAGCGAGCGCTCAGCAACGCACGCTGCAACACGCTAACGGGGACCGCGGCTTCGCTTGCCGCGGTACCGTCATGCGCCGCGTCGAGCGCTTCGAACACGAAAGTGCCACGCCATTGCGGCACGCGCCACGTCGCTTCGCCGCTCCACGCAAGCTCGCTTACCTCGCGCGCGGCAAGCGCGGTTTCGTCGGCGGGATCGCGGCTGTCGCCCGCCTCCCAGTAAACCAGGCCGCGATAGCAGCGCAGCGCCTGCCCGGCATGATCGACACGCAGACGATGCCCGTCCCCGCTTGTCCCCACTTCGCGCAGTTGCCGCAGCGCGTCGCCAAGACGCGCGCTCGACGCAGGCACGAAGCCTTGCAAGCGCATCCAGTAGCGCAGCAAGTTGAGCGCGCGCTCGTCGTCCAGTGCGATGAGCGCGTGGTGCGAGAGCGCGCGTCCTTCGTCGCGTGATGCGAGTTCAAGATCGATGCGCGCCAGTTCGTCGAGCAGCCGCTGCGCCGATGCCGCATGCGACGCGGTGCGCGCAAGTGCATCGCGAAAACCGGGAAAGTGAATCGCCAGCGCTGGCGTTACCTCGTGACGCAGCGCATTGCGTGCATAGCGCGTGTCCGCGTTCGATTCGTCGTCGATCCAGCGCAGGTGGCGTGCGTTTGCATACTGCTCGATCTGCGCGCGCAGCAGATGCAGCAACGGCCGCACGCGCACCGCCGCTGCGCCGGCGGGCGCGAACTCCGTGGCCATTGCCGCGAGACCTGCGAGGCCCGCGCCGCGCAACAGTTGCAGCAACACCGTTTCCGCCTGGTCGTCCGCATGCTGTGCGAGCCACAGCCACTGAATGCCGTGCGTTGCGCACAGCGCGTCCAACGCCTGATAACGCGCGTCGCGCGCCGCGGCTTCCACGCTGACGCCCGCATCGCGCAAGACCTCGACATGACGCGCGGCAAACTCGACGCCACGTTCGCGCGCGAATGCCTCGCAGTGCGCGAGCCACGCATCGGCATTCGGACTCAGCCCGTGATGAACATGAAACGCCATGCAACGCGATGCACCCGCCACGCGCACCGCAGCATCGAGCAGCACGCCCGAATCGACGCCGCCGCTGAATGCCACCGCCACTCGCGCATGCGCGGGCAGCGCGGCAAAAGCAACGCCGACCGCTTCGAGAACGAGGCGGTCGGCGCTTGATTGGGCAGAAGTGGTCACGTCGTTAGCGCAGCGGCATCAGGATGCGTTGCGCCGATAGACAGAAGAGAACGCGCGCGGGCTCAGGCACCCGGCGTCGTTTCCTTAAACTTGCCGTACGCCATGAGCCGTTCGAAACGGCGTTGACGCAGGTCGTTGATGCTCATGCCCTGGAACTGACGCAGCGAATCGGCGAGCGCCCGACGCAGCAGCGCAGCCATGCCCTTCGGGTCGCGATGCGCGCCGCCGAGCGGCTCGTTGACGATCTTGTCGATCAGTCCGAGCGCTTTCAGTCGATGCGCGGTGAGGCCGAGCGCTTCCGCCGCTTCCGGCGCCTTGGCCGCGCTCTTCCACAGAATCGACGCGCAACCCTCCGGCGAAATCACCGAATAGGTCGAGAATTGCAGCATCAGGACGCTGTCGCCGACGGCAATGGCGAGCGCGCCGCCCGAACCGCCCTCGCCGATGATAGTGGCGATCAGCGGCGTTTTCAGTTCGGCCATCACATACAGATTGCGCCCGATAGCTTCCGACTGCCCGCGCTCTTCGGCACCGATGCCAGGGTAAGCACCCGGCGTGTCGATGAACGTGAAGATTGGCAAGCCGAATTTCTCGGCAAGGCGCATGAGCCGCTCGGCCTTGCGATAGCCTTCGGGACGCGGCATGCCGAAGTTGCGCAGCGCACGTTCCTTCGTATCGCGGCCCTTCTGGTGACCGATCACCATGCAGGCCTGGCCGTTGAATCGCGCCAGACCGCCGACAATAGACAGGTCGTCTGCATAGCTGCGGTCGCCGTGCAGTTCGTGGAAGTCGGTGAAGAGCTCGTTCACGTAGTCGAACGTGTACGGGCGCTGCGGATGACGGGCAATTTGCGAAACCTGCCACGGCGTGAGGTTCGCGTACAGATCTTTGGTGAGTTGCTGGCTCTTCTTGGACAGCCGCTCGATCTCTTCCGAAATATCGACGGCCGAATCGTCCTGCACGAAGCGCAATTCTTCGATCTTCGCTTCGAGTTCAGCGATCGGCTGTTCGAAATCCAGAAACGTGGTCTTCATTGGTTTTAATCCTTGGACTTACCGGCAGCGCGTATTCTAACCGCGCTCGCCGCTGTCAAAACCACTTCGCAACTATCGGTATTGAACAATTGATAGTTTCACAAGCGGCATGCCTCTTTGTTCTTTCAGTAGTCGACCGGCAGCGGGTCGAGGCTACGCCACATATACCAGGTGGCGACCGTGCGCCACGGCTCCCAGTTCGCGGCAACCTCGCGCGCTTCGCTGCGCGTGACCGGCTCGCCGCTAAAGTAATTGACGCTGATGGCGCGGATCAGACCGAGGTCGTCGAGCGGCAGCACGTCGGGACGCGAGAGATTGAAGATGAGGAACATCTCCGCGGTCCAGCGGCCGATGCCGCGAATCTGCGTGAGCTCGGCAATCACCGCCTCGTCTTCCATCGAGCGCCACTTGCCGACGTGCAACGCGCCCGACACGAAATGCTGCGCGAGGTCGAGCACATACTCCGCCTTGCGTTTGGACAAGCCGCACGCCGTCAGCTTTTCCTGACCCAGTTTGATGAACTGCTGCGGCACCAGCTTCGGACACGCCGCGGCGACTTTCGCCCACACGGCCTGCGCGGACGCCACTGAAATCTGCTGGCCCACCACCGAACGCGCAAGCGTGACGAACGGATCGCCGCGGCTTAGCAGATGCACGGGACCGAACTTCGGAATCAGCTTTTTCAGAATGCGGTCGCGCTTGACGAGGTCGGCGCACGCCTTGTCCCAGTAATCCGGGCGCGTTGCTTCAGGCGTCAGGCCGCCGATCTGCACCGGTACGGCGACCTCGCTCGCGCTCGCTGTCTCGCCGCCCGCCGCGGAAGACGACGCCCGCGTCTTGCGCACGATCTCGCCTTCCTGGCTGCCTTGCGTCTTTGCGACACGCGCGAGTTCCTGCACGTCGCCCGCGAGTTCCGCAGGCAATGCACCATTGCCGCTGATGCCACTCGTGCCCTTGCCGCGCGAGGTCTTCACAGACGATGTCTTTGCGCGCTTCACAGCGGCGTGTGACGTAGGCGCGGATGCGCCATTCAACGCGCGCTTGACAGCGGCCTTCTTCGCCGCGCCAGCCGCGCTCTTCGTGCCCGCTCCCGCGCCTTTCGACGATCCTGCCTTCACCGCGCCGCTAGCCTGACGCGCCGACCTTCGGGTCGACTTTGCCGCTGCTGCCGCGTTTGTTTGAGACGTGGCTCGTTTAGCCGGCGTCTTCGTGGCCGTTGCCATCCTGCCTCCTGCCTGGCGAGTCTTTCAGAGGGAAGTACGAGGTGCGCTCACACGCGCCGCCACTCGGTCAACCCGCCGGGTTTGTCTTCAAGTGCAACGCCGGCCTCGAGCAATTCGGCCCGGATCCGGTCTGCTGCCGCATAGTCCTTCGCCTGCTTCGCGGCCACACGCTCGGCGATCTTCGCTTCGATCGCGGCGGGCTCGAGAGCGCCTTGTACCGCGGCGCCCGCTGCCTGCTGCAGGTATGCACGCGGCTCGCGCCCGAGCAGCCCGAGCACTGCGCCCAGCGAGCGCAATTGACGGGCCAGCGCGGGGTCGCGCGTGCGGTTCACTTCTGTTGCCAACTCGAACAACACCGAGACCGCAACCGGCGTGTTGAAGTCGTCATTCATGGCTGCCTGGAATCGCTGCGCATGCGCTTCGTTCCAGTCGAGCGCGGCGCCGTCCGGTGTCACGTCCTTGAGCGCCGTGTAGAGGCGGCCCAGTGCGTTGCGGGCGTCGTCGATATGCACGTCGCTATAGTTCAGCGGCGAACGGTAGTGCGCGCGCGCGATGAAGAATCGCACGACCTCCGCATCGTACTGCGCCAATACCTCGCGAATCGTAAAGAAATTATTCAACGACTTCGACATCTTCTCATTGTCGATCTGCACGTAGCCGTTGTGCATCCAGTAATTCACGAAGGGTTGACCCGTCGCAGCTTCGCTTTGCGCGATTTCGTTTTCGTGGTGCGGAAACTGCAGATCCTGGCCGCCGCCATGAATGTCGAAACGTTCGCCAAGCAACGTGCAGCCCATTGCCGAGCATTCGATATGCCAACCGGGGCGGCCGCGGCCGTATTTGGAGTCCCAGCCGGTGTCGGCGGGTTCGTCGGCTTTCGACTGCTTCCACAACACGAAGTCGAGCGGGTCTTCTTTTGCGTCGTTCGCAGCGACGCGCTCGCCCGCGCGCAGGTCTTCGAGCGATTTGCCGGAGAGCTTGCCGTAGCCTGCGAACTTGCGCACCGCGTAGTTCACGTCGCCGTCTTTGGCCTGATACGCGTAGCCCTTCTCCTCGAGCTTCTCGATCATGCCGAGCATCTGCGGGATGAAGTCGGTCGCGCGCGGTTCCATGTCGGGCCGCGCGATGCCGAGCGCGTCCGCGTCTTCATGCAACGCCCGGATGAAGCGGTCGGTCAGCGACTTGATGGTCTCGCCGTTCTCGACGGCGCGACGAATGATCTTGTCGTCGATGTCCGTGATATTGCGCACGTACGTCACCTGATAGCCGAGCGTGCGCAGCCACCGCTGCACGATGTCGAACACGACCATGACACGCGCATGACCCACGTGGCAATAGTCGTACACGGTCATCCCGCACACGTACATCCGCACGACGCCGGGTTCGAGGGGCACGAAGGTTTGCTTGTCACGCGCGAGCGTGTTGTAGATGCGCAGTGATTCCATAGAGAACGGTGCGTGGGCCGAAAGAAATCCGCCATATTTCATGCGTGCCGCCCTCTGAACCGGACGGCGCAGACGTACTGTCGGCTGACTCGGCCGGGCTTTGCACAGAGTATTGCCCGGCAGTCGAGACACGCACAACAGCGACTGTTGAAACACGCACAGCAGCGAACCGATGCACCTCGTGCGGCGGTCAGACTGCAATCAAGGCGGAGACGACCACGAGTGGCGAAAAGACAGCCGGCGGTTCGACGGAACGCGCAGACCTTTTGTTAGAATGGCTCGGAGTATAACATCCAGACCCGAGCCTATGAAACCTTCCAGCGGCCGCGCGCGCAGCGCTGCGACCCTCGCCGCGACGGCGTTTGGTGCCTCCTCAGGTGCTCCGTCAGGTGCTCCCTCAGGTGCCTCGTCAGGCGCCCTTGCAGGTGCGCTTGCAGGCGCCTTGCATCGAGCCCCGCCCGATGCCTCGTTCGGCGCCGCGAATCGTGTACCGTTCGGTGCCTCGCCTGCTGCCTCCCCTGTTGCCTCATCCGGCGCTCGCCGTAATGCCCCAGCCGGCAGCCCGATGCACGACTTCATGCAAGGCGCGCGCAGCACCGTTGCACGCAAGTTCGTGCGCGCCGCCGTGGCGCTCGCGCTCGGCATGCTGCCAGGCGCCGCTGCCTTCGCGCAAAAAACGCCCACCATGCCGCAAGGCCCTGCGGTGCGCGACAACACGCCGGAGATCGACGCGTCCATTGCACAGAAAGACTGGCAAGCGTCCTTGACGCAGCTCGATGCGCGCATCGCGTCGAATCCGCGCGACGCCCAGGCAAAGTTCAAACGCGCCACCGTGCTCGCGCATCTGAACCGCGACGACGAAGCGATCAGCGCGTTCACCGAACTCACGCAGCTGTATCCGGAGTTGCCGGAGCCGTACAACAATCTGGCCGCGCTGTACGCAAAACATGGCCGCTATGTCGAAGCGCGCGCCGCGCTCGAAACCGCAACGAAGGTCAACCCCGGCTACGGCCTCGCTTACGAGAATCTGGGCGACCTCTACCTGCGCATGGCCAACGAAGCCTACCGGCGTGCGCAGAGCCTCGGCAAGGCGAGCGCGGCGACCACGCAGCGCATTGCCGACATCCAGAAGATCGTGGCACCGCCCAAGCCGGGCAAGGCGCCTAAACGGGCCGCTGCCGCACCGGAAAACTACACGCCCGGCACCACTGCCAACATGACGCAAACGCCGAGCTTCCAGTACGGCGGCGCAAACGGCTCGCTCGCCATGCCGCCTTACATGGCGCCTTCGCAATAGCGCGGCCGCTGACGCCGCCTCCTTGCTGTCATACGTTTTTTCCAACCCTGAGGATTTTCATGAAATGGTTGATGTTGGCGCTCGGCAGCGCCGCCCTGATCGCGAACGCTCCCGCGTTTGCCCAGTCCGGTTCGCAAGCCGCGCATCCGTCCGTCCTCCTCAAGACGTCGGAAGGCGATATTCGCGTCGAGCTGTATCCTGAGAAAGCGCCGAAGACGGTTGCCAACTTTCTCGACTACGTGAAGTCCGGGCAGTACAGCGGCACGATCTTTCATCGCGTGATTCGCGGCTTCATGATCCAGGGCGGCGGCTACACGCAAAGCTTCGCCGAGAAACCCACGCGTGCCCCGATTCCGCTCGAAAGCCGCAACGGTCTGAAGAACACCGTGGGTACGCTCGCGATGGCACGCACGAGTGACCCGAACTCGGCCACCGCGCAGTTCTTCATCAACACGGTGGACAACGCGGGCCTCGACTATCCGAATCCGGATGGCAACGGCTACGCGGTGTTCGGCAAAGTCACGAGCGGCATGGACGTCGTGAAGAAGATCGAAGCCGCGCCGACCACCACGCGCGGACCAATGGGCGACGTTCCGCAAAAGCCGATCGTGATCGAATCGGCTAGCGTGGTCGGCAGCAAGTGAAGCACAGGTCAAGAACAAGAAAGGAACAGGTAACGCAAGCGTAGAAGCGTCACACTTACGCCCCCGCGCGGCCGCCGTCACCCGCATGAAACTGCGCGGAACGTTCCATCAGCGCACGACGGCGTGCCGCGTTCTCTCCACCCACCCGTTCATCAAAGGATTCCATCATGGTTGAACTGCATACGAATCACGGCGTCATCAAGCTCGAACTGGACGCCGAGAAGGCACCGAAGTCGGTTGAGAACTTTCTCAACTACGTGAAGGCCGGCCATTACGACAACACGGTGTTTCACCGCGTGATCGACGGCTTCATGATTCAGGGCGGCGGCTTTGAACCCGGCATGAAGCAGAAGCCGACGGCCGAGCCGATCAACAACGAAGCGAACAACGGTCTGAAGAACGTGAACGGCTCCATCGCAATGGCGCGCACCAACGACCCGCATTCGGCGACCGCGCAATTCTTCATCAACGTGAACGACAACGACTTCCTGAACCACTCGTCGCCCACGCCGCAAGGCTGGGGCTATGCAGTGTTCGGCAAGGTCGTCGAAGGCATGGAGATCGTCGAGAAGATCAAGAAGGTCAAGACGGGTTCGAAGGGCTTCCATCAGGACGTGCCGGTTGACGACGTCGTGATCGAAAAAGCCGTGATCGTCGACTGATCGCGCACGCGCCTTCACTAAAAGCTGAAACACAGGCACCTTCAATGCTGCAAGAAACGCCGCTGCGAAGCGTCGCTGCGGGCGTGCCTGGCGAGGGCCGACGCCCGCACGCCGCACGCCCGTTTTTGTTCCTCTCCGACATTCATTTGAGTGAGGCGATCCCGCGCACGGTCGCCGCGTTCGAACACTTCATTCGCGTCACCGCAGACCAGGCCGATTCTGTTTTCATTCTCGGCGACCTGTTCGAGTACTGGATCGGCGACGACATGCTGGCCGAGCCGTTCGCAGCGCGTATGGCCGCGCTGCTGCATACGCTCACCGAGCGAGGCATTGCGCTGTACATCATGCACGGCAACCGGGACTTTCTGCTTGGCAAGCGCTTCATGAAAGCGGCCGGCGCGATCTGGCTGCCCGACCCCATCGTGATTACCGCATTCGGTACGCGCGTTGCGCTCGCGCACGGCGACCGGCTGTGCACCGCGGACCGTGGCTATCAGCTATTCCGCCGATTCGCGCGCATTCGTCTTGCGCAATTGCTGTTTCTCGCTTCGCCGCTTTCGTGGCGCCAGGCGCTCGCGGAGAACATGCGGGCAAAGAGCGAGGACGGCCGCATGCGTCCCGTCTCGCTGAAGTACGACGTGACGCCCAAAGGCGTCGCAGCATTGTTCAAGTGGTCGAAAGCGGCCACGATCATTCACGGGCACACACACCGCCCCGCGCGTCATCGCGAACCTGGCGGCATACGCTGGGTGCTGCCCGACTGGGATCTAGATCACGGCGAACGGCGCGGCGGCTATCTGCGTATCGACGCTGAAGGGATCAGGGCGTTGCCGCTCGATTGAGCGGGATGCACTTTGAGCATCCTTTGGGTCCCAGCGATCCGATGTGCTCTGCGGCAACGGTGTGCCACGCGCCTTGATCGCACGCGGCAATCCGCCCGCTGCACGCGTTCAACGCGCCGTCACCGCCCCGTCCACCTTGCCCGCGATCGCCGCGGACAGGCGCCGCAAGTCGAGCAGCGCTGCGTCCGCGCCTTGCAATCCCTCGAGACTCGTGCCCAGACGCTCGAGCGCAATCACGATCTCGTCGATGCGCCTCGCTTGCGTCGCCGCATGATCGATCAGCCCGTGGATAGCGAGCGACACAGGATCGTCTGCGTTCGGCGTGATGCCGTATGCGCAGAACGTGCTGCGCTGCTCGCTCGCGGCTTTGCCGGCCTCGCGCTCGCGCGTGCCGGCAGTGGAAGACGCGCATTCCGCCGTTGCGCCCGCCGATGCTACGTCTACGCTCGCGCGGCCATTGGCAACCGCCGCGGCCTTCGCCACGACCGTGACAGCAGAAACCGCCGCGGCCGCCGCTACTGAGCCCGGCGCGGCCGGTGACGCTGTTCCTGACGCCGAAGCCATAGCAGCTGCAGCAGCAGTAGCCGAACCGACACCCGAGGCCGCCGCGGGCACGATGATCCGCGCCGGATTGCCGACCGCCGTGGCACCAGCCGGCACAGGCTTCGTCACCACGGCATTCGAGCCGATCTTCGCATCCGCGCCGATCGTGAAACCGCCGAGCACCTTTGCGCCGGCGCCGACGATCACGCCGCGCTCGAGCGTCGGGTGCCGCTTCGCGCCGCGCGTGAGCGACGTGCCGCCAAGCGTCACGCCCTGGTAGATCGTGCAATCGTCGCCGATCTGCGCGGTCTCGCCAATCACGACACCCATGCCGTGATCGATGAACACGCGCCGCCCGAGCGTCGCGCCCGGATGAATCTCGATACCGGTCATGAAGCGCGCCATCTGCGAAACGAAGCGCGCGAGCCAGCGGCGCCGCGCCTGCCAGCACGCATGCGCGAACCTGTGCAGCAGCAACGCATGCAGGCCCGGATAACACGTGAGCACTTCCCAGGCACTGCGAGCGGCGGGATCGCGCTCGCGGATCGTGGCAATGTCTTCGCGAAGTCTCGTGAACATGGCAGGGACGATGTGTTGTGGGAACAAGGCGCATGCGGACGACGGCATGCGTGCGTGCAGGGCTGCCGTATAGCAGGTCGGCAGCTTTGCTTAGAACGTTTCGAGGATTGTAGGACGGTTCCCGGAAACCTGCCGGAAGTCCATGTAGTGCAAAAGGTCGTCGTGTTAGTCGGCGTCCGCCAGCTCGCTGCCGGGCTGCCTTGCGGGGCGCGTTAGCGGCCGCCGTCGTCTGTGCGGCCGGTCTTGAGCAGGATGTGCTTGGCGATGCCGCGCACGATGTTCACTTCCTCACGCTCGAGGCCCGAACGCGCGAAAAGCCGCCGCAAGCGCGACATCAGCTTCTTCGGGTTAGCGGGATCGAGAAACTCGAGCGCAACGAGCGCGCTCTCGAGATGTGCGAACATGCTTTCGATTTCGTCGCTTGCAGCGCGCGGGCCCGCGGGTTCGGCGGCGGAGCCTGCGGGCGCGGCGCCTGGCGTGTGCGGTGCACGGCCTGCCGACGTGCTGGCGGTGGCATGAGTGTGGACGTTGGCCTCCTCGCCGCTCGTGAGGTAGTTCATGCGCAGCTCATAAGCGAGCACCTGCACCGCCTGCGCAAGATTCAGCGAACTATAGGCGGGATTGGCCGGAATATGCGCGAGCGCACTACAACGCTCGACATCTTCGTTCGACAAACCCGTGCGCTCGTTGCCGAACACGAGCGCGATCTCGCCGTGCAGCGCCTCGTCGCGCGCGAGACTGGCGGCCGCGCGCGGCGTCCATTGCGGCGGGCCGTATTCGCGCTGCCGCGCGGTCAGCGCGACCGACCAGTGCACGCCCGAAAGCGCGTCGGCCAGCGTCGGCACGACGTGGGCGCAGGCGAGCACGTCGTCCGCGCCGCTCGCCATTGCAATGGCTTCCGGGTCGCTCTGCACGTTCGCCACGCGTGGCGAGACCAGCACGAGCCGCGAAAAACCCATGGTCTTGAGCGCGCGCGCCGCGGCGCCGACGTTGCCTGGATGGCTCGGCTCGACCAGCACGAAGCGTGTCGATGTGAAGCCGCCGCGAAGATCGGCCACGGCGGGATCGGAAGAATGGTGGGTGTGGTCCACGATGAGGTTCTGCTAGTCGGAGAACGCGTATGGTAGCGCCAACCCGGGCGCCCTACCCGATGCGAGCGCTGCCGCGAGCCGCGGACTCAGGTAAAATACGCAAATTCGCGTCCGGCCTGCACCACGCTGCGCTGCGCCCTGAGTCAGTTCACATGGGTGCGTGCAATCAGCCAAAGCCGGGGCGCTCGTTCTTATTCAATTCGTCTCCGTTGGCGGAATGCGCGCCGGTCCCGTACCGGGCAAGCGTTCCGTGCTGTTTTCGCGCCTCATCGAGGGCGCCTGTTAGCGCGCGCGTAGCGCTCATTTACCGGCAAGCAGCCGTGCTGCCCCGGCACAAGGATCCGTCCATGCATCCCATGCTCAATATCGCTGTAAAGGCCGCGCGCCGCGCAGCCCAGATCATCAACCGCGCTTCGCTCGACCTCGACCTGATCCAGGTCAGCAAGAAGCAGCACAACGATTTCGTCACGGAGATCGACAAGGCGTCTGAAGCGGCCATCATCGACACGCTGAAGACCGCCTATCCCGACCACGCGATCCTCGCGGAAGAATCCGGCCAGTCGGACAACGAGTCCGAATACCAGTGGATCATCGATCCGCTCGACGGCACCACCAACTTCATTCACGGCTTTCCGTACTACTGCGTGTCGATCGCGCTCGCTCACAAAGGCATCGTGACGCAGGCCGTGGTGTACGACCCGACTCGCAATGACCTGTTCACGGCTTCGCGCGGCCGCGGCGCTTTCCTGAACGACCGCCGCATTCGCGTCGCCAAGCGCGACCGTCTCGCCGACGGCCTGATCGGCACCGGCTTTCCGTTCCGCGAAACAGACGGCCTCGAAGCATACGGCCGCCAGTTCGCCGAAATGACGCAAGCCTGCGCGGGCCTGCGCCGTCCCGGAGCGGCCGCCTTGGATCTGGCCAACGTGGCCGCGGGCCGCATGGACGGCTTCTTCGAGCAGGGCCTGAATCCGTGGGACGTCGCAGCAGGCAGCCTGCTGATTACCGAAGCGGGCGGACTCGTGGGCAACTACACCGGCGACTCGGACTTCCTGCACGTGGGCGAAGTTGTCGCCGGCAATCCGAAGATCTACGCGCAAATGGTGCCGATCCTCTCGCGCTACAGCCGCACGCGTCAGCAAGCGGCTTGAACGCATGCGACGGCGCCGCGCGCAGCGCGAGCGCCGTCCGCACTGTGAGCCGTCGCGAGCCAACGCACACGGCGCTCACACGACATAAGCGGCTCCGGCCGCTTTTTTTGCTGGCGTGCCTGCATGATGCGGACATTCGTGCTACAAAGCGGGAAGCCGCGCCGGCATGATGTCTTCGCCGGTTGCATTTTCGCATTCCACGCTGCGCGTGCCCGTGCGGCTGGTGAGTGCCATGTGCGCTCCGTATGTGCTTCGTAGGGGCCAGGGCGAGCGCTTGCCGCGGGCTTTGCCGTGTGCGTTCCTGCAAGCTTTGCCAGGCGTTCCTGCAGGCTTTGCAAAGCCTTACATCGGGCTTGCTCGCGCGCTGCGCCGAGCCTTCCGTGTGGGCCCGCCCCAGCAATCGCATGCGCGCGTTCTTCGCGCCTCGTCTTGCGCGCAGCTTCCCATCCGCTTCATGAAAAAAGGCTTCTATACAATTATCGCGGCGCAGTTCATTTCGTCGCTGGCGGACAATGCCCTGCTGATCGCCGCCATTGCGTTGTTGTCCGTGATCCGTTCCGCCGCGTGGGTCACGCCGCTGCTGCAGATTTTCTTCACCATTTCATATGTGCTGCTTGCGCCCTTTGTCGGCGCGTTCGCGGACGCTCTGCAAAAGCGCCACGTCATGTTCATCTCCAATGCGCTGAAGGCAAGTGGCTGCATGATGATGATCGCAGGCGTGCATCCGATGATCGCTTACGGCGTGGTGGGCTTCGGCGCCGCCGCCTATTCGCCGGCGAAATACGGGATTCTCACCGAGCTGCTGCCCGCCGAAAAACTCGTCAAGGCCAACGCGTGGCTCGAATCGGCTACCGTGCTGTCGACTATCGTCGGCACGATGGTCGGCGGCGCGCTCATCAGCACATTTGCCGACAGATTCGTCGCGCATGCGCATCTGCCGCTGATCCGTTCATCGGCAGATCTTGCGATGTTCGCGGTCATGCTCACCTACGCGATCGCGGCCGCGATCAACGTTTTCATTCCCGACACCGGCGCGCGCTACCCGAACCGGCTCTCGGAACCGACGAGGCTCGTCGGCGACTTCTATCACTGCTTCAACGTGCTGTGGGCCGACAAGCTCGCGCAAATCGCGTTGTGGGTCACGACGCTCATGTGGGGCGGCGCAGTAACGTTGCAGTTGCTGGTGCTGAAATGGGCCAACGTGAACCTCGGCTTGTCGCTTTCGAAGGCGGCCGTGATGCAGGGCGTGACGGGCCTCGGCATTGCCGTCGGCGCGGCTGCGGCCGCGGCGCTCATTCCGCTGCGCCGCTCGCTTCGCGTGCTGCCGGTCGGCATTGTCACCGGCGCGGTGGCCATTGCCATGGCCTTCTACAACAAGAACCTTTTTCCTGCGGACGCGGGCATACACGTCGGTTCGTACGGGGTGCCGTTGTACATCGTGCTCGCCTATCCGCTGATGATCCTGCTTGGCGCTCTATCCGGTTTCTTCATCGTGCCGATGAATGCGATTCTCCAGCATCGCGGCGCCACGCTGCTGTCCGCGGGACATTCGATCGCGGTGCAGAACTTCAATCAGAATCTCGCCGTGCTGCTGATGCTCGGCGCGTACGCGCTGTTGCTGACGGCGAAGATGCCGGCGCAGTGGATCATTGTCGTGTTTGGCGTTTTCATCACGTTCATGATGTGGCTCGCAAAACGGCGCAGTGCGACGAACGAACGTACGGCCAACATGCACGTGCTGCTCGAGGAGTAATGGCGGCGTAAGCGGAGCGCGCATGGCCGAGCCACACATCATAGCGGCGTGCTTTGGCCATCCGGCCAGGGTCCGCTCGCCTCGCCGGCGGGTTAAACTCACGCCCTGTACAGCTAAAGCAGAAAGACACCGAGGATGGGCACTCAAACCGCAGCGGCCAGCGACGTCGCACAACACACGCCAATGATGCAGCAGTACCTACGCATCAAGGCCGAGCACCCGGGCACGCTGGTGTTCTACCGGATGGGCGACTTCTACGAACTGTTCTTCGACGACGCGGAAAAAGCCGCGCGCCTGCTCGATCTCACGCTCACGCAGCGCGGTGCGTCGGCGGGCAATCCGATCAAGATGGCGGGCGTGCCGCATCACGCGGTCGAACAGTACCTGGCGAAGCTGGTGAAGCTCGGCGAGTCGGTGGCCATCTGCGAGCAGATCGGCGATCCGGCCACGTCGAAGGGTCCCGTGGAGCGCAAGGTCGTGCGCGTCGTCACGCCGGGCACGCTCACGGACGCCGCGCTGCTGTCCGACAAGAACGACGTATTCCTCATGGCAATGTGCGTTGCGCACAATCGCCGCGGCGTCGCGACAAGCGTCGGGCTCGCCTGGCTGAATCTCGCGAGCGGCGCGTTGCGGCTCGCAGAAGTCGCACCCGACCAGGTCGCCGCCACGCTCGAACGGATAGACCCCGCGGAAATTCTGGTCGCCGATACCGACGCCGACACCGCCGGCTCAGCCCCGCCCACAGGCAATCGCGCGTTGACGCGCGTGCCGGCGTGGCATTTCGACGTCGCCTCGGGTACGCAGCGTCTGTGCGACCAGTTGGAAGTGGCCGGGCTAGACGGCTTCGGCGCGCATTCGCTCACCTGCGCGTGCGGCGCGGCGGGCGCGCTGCTGCTGTATGCTGCCGCGACGCAAGGGCAGCAACTGCGGCATGTGCGCAGCCTGAAGGTCGAACACGAATCGGAATATATCGGCCTCGACCCCGCCACGCGGCGCAACCTCGAAATCACGCAGACCCTGCGCGGCACCGAATCGCCCACGCTGTGCTCGTTGCTCGACACCTGTTGCACGACCATGGGCAGCCGTTTGCTGCGTCACTGGCTGCATCATCCGCCGCGCGATCCGGTGCATGCACAATCGCGCCAGCAGGCTATCGGCGCGCTGCTCGAGGCGCCCGCCGGCGCGGACGTCGACGCGCTGCGCGGCGCGCTGCGACATATCTCGGATATCGAGCGGATCACTGGCCGTCTCGCGCTGCTGTCGGCGCGCCCTCGCGATCTGTCGAGCTTGCGCGATACCTTTATCGCGTTGCCCGAACTGCGCGCAAAAGTCGCGGCCGTCACGTCGAATGCGCAGTCGCTGGCGCGCATCGACACGTCGCTCGAGCCGCCGCAAGCATGTGTCGAGTTGCTCGTGCGGGCCATCGCGCCCGAACCCGCCGCGATGGTGCGCGACGGCGGCGTGATCGCCCGCGGCTACGATCCTGAGCTTGACGAACTCAGGGATATTTCGGAGAACTGTGGGCAGTTCCTGATCGATCTCGAAACGCGCGAGCGCGCACGCACGGGCATCGGCAATCTGCGTGTCGAGTACAACAAGGTGCACGGCTTCTATATCGAAGTCACGCGCGGCCAGACCGACAAGGTTCCGGACGATTATCGCCGCCGTCAGACGTTGAAGAATGCCGAGCGCTACATCACGCCGGAACTCAAGACATTCGAAGACAAGGCGCTGTCCGCACAGGAACGTGCACTGGCCCGTGAGCGCTCGCTGTATGAAGCGCTGTTGCAGGCGCTGTTGCCCTTCATTCCGGACTGCCAGCGCGTTGCCTCGGCGCTCGCGGAGCTCGATCTTCTCGCCGCTTTCGCCGAACGTGCTCGCGCGCTCGACTGGGTCGCGCCGCGCTTTTCGCCGGACGCGGGCATCGACATCGAGCAGGGCCGGCATCCGGTCGTGGAAGCCCAGGTGGAACAGTTCACCGCAAACGACTGCACGCTCACACCGGAGCGCAAACTGCTGCTGATCACCGGCCCCAACATGGGCGGTAAATCGACCTTCATGCGGCAGACGGCGCTGATCACGCTGCTCGCGTATGTGGGCAGCTACGTGCCGGCGCGGCGCGCGGCATTCGGCCCCGTCGACCGCATTTTCACGCGCATCGGCGCCGCCGACGACCTCGCGGGCGGCCGTTCGACCTTCATGGTCGAAATGACCGAAGCGGCCGCGATTCTGAACGACGCTACGCCGCAAAGCCTCGTGCTGATGGACGAAATCGGCCGCGGCACCTCGACGTTCGACGGCCTCGCGCTCGCGTGGGCGATCGCGCGGCATCTGCTCGCGCACAACGGTTGCCATACTCTCTTCGCAACGCACTACTTCGAACTGACGCAGTTGCCGGCGGAATTTCCCCAGGCGGCCAACGTGCATCTGTCGGCGGTTGAGCACGGGCGCAGCATTGTGTTCCTGCATGCGGTCAACGAAGGGCCGGCAAGCCAGAGCTATGGTTTGCAGGTCGCACAGCTCGCCGGCGTGCCGAACGCGGTAATCCGCTCGGCCCGCAAGCATCTCGTTTATCTCGAACAACAATCGGCAGGACAACCGGCGCCGCAGCTCGACTTGTTCGCCGCGCCGCCGGCACTGCTGGAAGATGCGGACGACGACGAGCCGCAAACCGGGCACGAGGCGCCGGCACTCCAGGCGCTCGTCGAGCGGCTGCGCGGCATCGATCCAAACGATCTGCGCCCACGCGAAGCGCTCGATCTGCTGTATGAACTGCACGAGTTGGCCGCTGCGCCGGATGCCGGTCGTTGACGCACGCGTGCTTGCAAAGCGGCCGCGCCGGTTGCGCGCGGCACTCGCCGTTGCGTGTGCGCTAGCAACTAGCCGTGCATTGCGCCGCACGTTGCTCGCGTCTGCATTGGCGCTGGCGCTAGCGTGCTCGTGGCCGGTCGCGGCGGCTTACGCGCAAGCGCCGCATTACCGGTTTGCAGTCATCGCGAACACGATGCAAAGCCCCGCGGACGAAGCGCCCACGCAGCGGCTCATCGACGCGATCGGTCGCGAGCGAGGCGTGTCGTTCATCGTCTACGACGGCAACCTGAAAGGCCCCAAGGAAGCCTGTCGCGACGCGCTCTACGAACGGCGGCACGCCGTGCTGGAAACTTCGCGGCCGGCACTTTTCTTCATTCCCGGCCAGCATGACTGGGTCGATTGCACGAGCGCGCAAGCCGGCGGCTTCGATCCGGTGGAACGGCTCGACCAGTTGCGTCAGACACTGCTCGGCGACGCTCAATCAATGGGCCAGAACCCGATGCCGTTGACGCGCGAAAGCGAGGTGTCGCGCTTTCGCCCTTATCGCGAGAATGCCCGCTGGCAGTTGGGAGACACGGTGTTCGTCGCGCTGAACGCGCCGAGCCCGAACAATCACTATCTGACTGCAGGGGGCCGCAACGGCGAGTTCGAAGACCGCGTGATCGCCAACGCATTCTGGCTCCAGCACGCCGGTGAATATGCAAAGCGCCGCGACGCACGCGCAATCGTCGTGTTCATTCAGGGCGATCCCGAACCCGAGCGCTATGAACGGCCTGAGCGGTTCGCATGGTTGCGCTTTGGCCGCAATTCGCGCCGCGACGGATTTCTCGAGTTCAAGCGCAGCCTCGTCAAGCTCGCACAGACCTTTCAGAGGCCGGTGCTCGTGATTCATTGCGACGACGAACGCGCGAGCGGCGGCTTCGTGATCGACCAGCCGTTACGCAACGACAAGGGGAATCAGGTGACGAACCTCACGCGTGTCGCGCTTGCGCCGCATGATCGTCATAACCAATGGATTGAGATTGAGGCGGATTTCGACAGAACGCCGCCGTTTCGCGTGACCATGCGCGATGTGCCGCGGCAATTGCCGATGCCCACGGCGCCCCCTGTATTGCAAAGAGACGAGCCTGCCGCCTCTATGCCAGCAGTGCCGTCGCTCGGACCCGCCTCCGAGTTGCCACCGCTTTTGCAAACGCCAGGTCAGCCGCAGCCGGACCCGCAGGAGTTCGAACAGTTGCCGCGTATTCCCGCCGACCAGGGCGGCGGGGGCTACGGGCCGGCGACCTCCGTTGCGCCCGCGCAGCGCAGCGCGCCAGCGGCGCCCGGTGCGCCGGGGGCCTCGGGTACTTCGGGCTCGCCCTGAAGCTCAGTGCAGCGTGGGGCCTGACTTGCCGCTTTCGTCGTCCGCGTCGTCGTCTTCGTCGAGCACTTCCAGACCGTCCGCGCCGTGCGCGTGTTCGTGCTGGATCTCGTCTTCGGTGGCCGGGCGCACGTCTTTCACCGTCAACGCGAAGCGCAGTGCCATGCCGGCGAGCGGATGGTTGCCGTCGAGCACCACCTTGTCTTCGGCCACGTCGGTCACTACGTAGACGAGCGAATCGAGATCCTCGTCGCCCTCTTCCGGCGTGCCTTCGAACTGCATGCCGACTTCGAGCGGTTCCGGAAAGCGGTTGCGCGGCTCGATCTTCACGAGTTCCGGATCGTACTCGCCGAACGCGTCTTGCGGCTCGAGCTGGATCTGGGTCTCGAAGCCGGCCTCGTGGCCGTCGAGCTCTTCCTCGATCTTGGGGAACGTGCCATCATAGCCGCCGTGCAGATAGACCATCGGCTCGTCGCTCTCTTCAATCAGATTGCCTTGCGCATCCGACAGCTTGTAAGCGACCGACACGACGGTGTTCTTTGCGATTTTCATTCGATTCTCCAGAATACAACTCACATTATACGATGCCCAGGCGGCCCACTCACCACCCGGCCGAAGCAGCTTCGGCACGCCATTTGTCGTCGGCTCAAAAGCCCGCTTCCGCGCTTCTCCCGCCTCCGCCCGACACGCCAACGCCGCTCCTCGGCAATCTCACGCCGTCGCAATTCATGCGCCGGTACTGGCAGAAAAAGCCCCTGCTGATTCGCCAGGCCATTCCGAACGTCGAGTCGCCGGTTTCGCGCGACGAGCTGTTCGCACTGGCAGATCAGGACGAAGTGGAGTCGCGGCTCATCACTCACTTTCGCAACAAGTGGCAACTGGAGCACGGCCCGGTCGCGCCCGACGAACTGCCCACGGTGAAACAGCGTGCGTGGACCCTGCTCGTGCAAGGCGTCGACCTGCACGACGACCGCGCGCGCACCCTGCTCGACCGCTTCCGCTTTGTTCCCGACGCGCGACTTGACGATCTGATGATCTCCTATGCGACGGACGGTGGCGGCGTTGGTCCGCACTTCGATTCCTACGATGTGTTTCTTTTGCAAGTAAAAGGCAAGCGGCGTTGGCGAATCAGCGCGCAGAAAGATCTGACGCTGCAACCCGGCATGCCGTTGAAAGTTTTACAGAACTTTGAGGCAGAACAAGAGTGGGTGCTTGAGCCTGGCGACATGCTTTATCTGCCGCCGCATATCGCCCACGACGGCGTGGCCGAAGGCGAGTGCATGACCTGCTCGATCGGCTTTCGCGCGGCGTCGGCCGGCGAGCTGACCGCCCAGTTCCTTTACCACCTCGCCGAGCGCGGCGAGGCCAGCGGCCGGACCGGCGGGCTTTACCGCGACCCGCAGCAGCCTGCCGTCGACCGCCCGGCGGAACTGCCTGCGGCGCTCGTCGAGCGGGTTGGCGCAATCCTTGCTGAAATTGCGTGGAATGAGCAGGACATTGCGTCGTTCCTTGGCACGTATCTCAGCGAACCCAAGCCGAGTGTCGTCTTCGATCCGCCGCAAAGGCCGCTCAACGAAGCACGTTTTATCAGTCAGGCATCGAAATCAGGTGTGCGACTGGACCGCAAGACTAACCTGTTGTACAACCGTCGCTTTTTCTTCGTAAATGGAGAGAAAACGGCATTTGACGGGACGAAAAAGTGGCTGTTTGAACTCGCTGATCGCCGGTCTTTGAGTGCGAAACGCTTTGTAACACTCTCGCACGATTCGTCGGTGACAGCACGGCTACACGAGTGGTATCGTGCGGGCTGGATACAGATAGGCGAGCTTGCCTAGCCTCGCGTGTCTGTTATACACAGTACATTGAAATTTTGTATGAGAAAGACAACGTATTGACCCCGGATTTATGGATTGTCAGTACGAAAGTGCATATAATTTCCGCCCAAGCCGTAGGGAAGATTCCTGCTCGTCAAAAGAGCGTCTCCACCAGCGGCCCAGGTCGGTGTTGGAGCACATTACCGGTATTATTTTGCGCTGTTGCTTACCTTTAACCATAAAAGGACGTGATCATGAAGAAATCCCTCCTCGTAGCATCCCTGTTGGCAGCTGTGGCACTGGCTGCATGCAACAAGAGCAACGACCAAGCCGCTGCCCCGGCTGCTAGCGACGCTGCTGCCGCTTCGGCACCGGCTGCCGCCGCAGCTTCGGATTCGGCTGCTGCTGCTTCGGGTGCGGCTGCTGCTGCGAGCGACGCTGCTGCTTCGGCTACGACCGCTGCTTCGGACGCAGGCGCTGCTGCTTCGGCTGCTGCTCCGGCTTCGGGCGCAAGCCAGTAAGCTGTCGCGTAGGGTTCGCCTTAGGGCGAAAACTGCATCGGGAAGTCATCGCGATTTCCCGAGTGGTAAAGCAAAACGCCACAGACTCAGGTCTGTGGCGTTTTGCTTTTCGGGCTTTGCTTTTGGGGGGTCTGTTTCTGCGGGCCTGTTATGCGGCAGCGGATCGCAGCGCATTTATAACGCCGATTTAACGGCGCGAATCCGCAAATCCCTTCACGGCTAGTCAAGCCCCGCCCGTTGGGCCACGTTGCCGCTCTCTTCAAAGAACTCGCGCACCACTTTTATCTCGCGAGTTCGCTTGAACGGCGGCAGGCTTTGCCAGATCCGGCGTCCATAAGGCTTATCGACAAGACGCGTATCGCAGATCATCAGCACGCCACGGTCCGTCTCCGCGCGAATCAGGCGACCTGCGCCCTGCTTGAGCGTGATGACCGCCTGCGGCAGTTGATGGACCGCAAACGGGCTCAAACCTTTCTTCGTGAGCGCATCGAGCCGCGCCGACAGAACCGGGTCGTCAGGCGGCGCAAAAGGCAGCTTGTCGATCACGACGAGCGACAGAGCATCGCCGCGCACGTCGACACCTTCCCAGAAGCTCTGACTGCCCACGAGAATCGCATTACCGTACGCGCGGAAGCGATCCAGCAATTCCGTGCGGCTTGCATCGCCCTGGACGAGCAGCGGATAGTTCCAGCCGCGCGCCTCGATTACATCGCGCAGTTTTGCGGAGATGCGGTCCACCGCGCGCAACGTCGTACACAACATGAATACGCCGCCGCCCGACGCTTCGATTGCCGGCAACGCCGCGTCGAACACGGCGTCGGTGAACATCGGCGACGACGGCTGCGGCAGGTTGCGCGGCACATACAGCAGCCCTTGCGACGGATAGTCGAACGGGCTTGGCAAGGTCATCGAACGTTTCGCGTTAAGGCCCATTTGCGCGGCATAGTGCGTGAAGTCGCCGCGCACCGACAAGGTGGCCGACGTGAAGATCCACGCGCGGGGCACGCCGGCACGCTGCTTCGCGAAAATCGGCGCGACCGAGAGCGGCGTCTCGTGCAACTGCACGGTATGCGCGAAGACTTCGATCCAGCGCACCTTTTCATTCGGATCGGCGCGCTCGCCCTTGCCCTCGGTCGTGGCGCCGGGAGCCGCATCCGCGGCTTCCCGCTCTAGCTCGGTTGGCGGCGTGGTCCAGCCAGCCAGCACCGCTTGCAACTCGCGGGCGCGGCGCAGACATGCGCCGATCGACTCGGCGCGCTCGGCCTGCCCCGCAAGCGCGGACTCGAGCGCATTGAGCTCGGTCTCGAGCGCTTCGAGCGCAGCGAATAAAGGATGGTCGTCGGGCAACTGGCCGATCGACAGACGCACCGAATCTTCCTTGAATGCGAGCCGCACGTCGCGCGCGGCGCGTTCCAGCGTGGAGCCGAGCTTGACCCAGTCCACCGCGTCGCGTGCGTGGCCCAAACCCTCGGCCACCGAATCGCGCGCGAGCTCGAGAAACTGCGCGGTCGAAAGCGTCTCACCGAAAAACAGCGTGGCCGTTTCCGGAAGCTGATGCGCTTCGTCGAAGATGATCGTGTTGGCGGTGGGCAGCAGTTCAGCCATGCCGGTATCGCGCAACATGATGTCGGCGAAAAAGAGATGGTGATTCACCACCACGATGTCGGCCTGCTGTGCCTCGCGGCGCGCCTGCATCACGAAGCAGTCCTTGTAGTGCGGACACTCCTGGCCGAGACAGTTTTCGCGCGTGGACGTGACCATCGACCACACCGCCGCCGTTTCGGGCACGCTCGCCAGCTCAGCCTTGTCGCCGGTGCGCGTGATCTTTGCAAAGCGCACGATGTCCTGCAAATACGAGGTTTCCTGGCGCGACGGCAAGCGGCCGTTATCTGCCGTGCGCTGCAGATAGTAGTGGCACAGGTAATTCGCGCGCCCCTTGAGCATTGCCACCGACACAGGCACCGCAAGTGCGTCGCGAACCGTCGGGATATCGCGCTGAAAAAGCTGATCCTGCAAGTGCTTGGTGCCCGTAGAGACGATCACCTTGCCGCCCCACAACATGGCCGGCACCAGATATGCATAGGTCTTGCCGGTGCCCGTACCTGCTTCGACGATCAGCGTGTTCTCGCCGCCGTCGAGCGGCTGTGCTTCGTCGGCTTCGGCGGCCTCGGCTGGCGCGTCGGCACCCGCGGTTTGCAGACGCCGCGCCGGACGCTTTTGCGCTTCGAACATCGCGGGCTCGGGCATCGCACGACCCGACGCTTCCATCGCGGCGGCCACCGCGCGGGACATTTCGATTTGCGACGCGCGCGAGCGATAGCCGTCGATCTGCCGCGCGAGCAGGCCGTTGTCGGCGAAAATCTCGTTGAGTTCCGCGGCGCGCCGCGGATTGAGCGATGCGCTCAGCGCGGACGCGGCAGGACGCGACTCGGCGGTGCCGGTCTGTGACGTCGCGCCCGCGGTACTCGCGTGTGGTGAGGTTTCAAGCGGTGAATTCAAGGCAAGCGTTTCCTGCAAAGTCCGGCCCGCGCGGCGCGCGCCCGGCGCCTGCCAGGCCGCGAACTCAGGCGCGTGCGTCCGGTTCGAGCTGCAATTGCAGCAAGATGATGGTGTCCTTGACTTTGAGCTTGCGCTTTTTCAGGCGCCGCAGCTCGAAGTCGTCGATGCCGGGTTCATCCGACATTCGGTCGATCAAACGGTCGAGCCCACTGTGCTCCGATTCCAGTTGCAGAATCCGGTCGCGCAGCGTTTCCGCATTGATGACCTGATGTTGATCCCGCATGCCCGCCTCCGCTCGACTGCGGCACGGGCTGCATGTTGGCCATGCTCAGCCCATTGCCTGAGGTTGCTGTCCGGCTCAGAACTTCGTTGCGGCGACTGTATGCGCACTGCTGACGGTCTCCGCGACCTTCACTACCGCGATAATACAACCGCAAACCGCCGCAAGGTCGTGTGCCGCGCGGGCGCGACACGACTGCGGCGGGCTGCGGCTCACTGCTGTTGCTGCTGCTGTTGCTCGCGCTGTTTCTGCTCCTGCAACTGCTGCTGACGTTTCGCCTGCTGTTTTTCGGCGGCCTGCTTCTGGCGCGCTTCGACCTCGGCCTTATGCTGAGCAGCATCGGCCTGTTTCTTCTCGAAACTCTTCTGCTTCTCGACGCGTTCCTGCGCTTTCTGCGCGCCCTGGCGGCGGGCCTCGTCGAGCCGGCGCTGGAAGTCGCCCTGCTTCTGATCGTAAGCCCGCTGATTCGCCGCCGCCTGCGACGGACTGATGCCGCGCTGTGCCTGGTCGATCGCGTGCTGACGCTGCTTTTCCTCGTAAGCCGCAGCGTTGGCGCTGCGCTGCGGAGCCTCGGCGTTGCGCTGCGCCTGATCGAGCTCGTGCTGGCGCTGCTTTTCTTCGTAAGCCTGAGCGTTGCGCGCGTCTTCGGCAGCACGCTGCGGCGCGCTCGCCTCTTCCTGCGCGCGCTTGAGCGCTGCCTGCTCGTCACGCCTGCGCGCGCGCTCGGCGCGCTCTTCGCCGTCCAGCGCGAGCTGCTCCTTGCGAATCTCTGCCTGCACCGTGCGCATCTGATCGTGCGCCTTGTTCAGACAGTGATTGACGAAGAACGTGCTGTAGCAGTTGTGTTCGGCAACGCCGTAGCGATAGTTATTTTCCTCGGTGCGCTGATCGAGCACCTTCTGCCGCGCGTCGAATTGGCTGTCGAGAGAAGCGGCGCTCGCCGCATCGGCGGCAGCGGCCTTCGTCTGGACGCCTGAACCCGCGCCTTGCGAGCCCGCGTTTGCAGGCGCAGCGGCGGGCGCGAGGCCAGGCGCCGCGGGCGCGACCGATGGCTCGACAGCGGGCACCGACGACTGCGCCGATGCTGCCATCGGCATCGCCAGCATCGCTGCCATGACCCATGACGCGCAAGATGCAAAAGATGCGCGGTCCGCCACGGGCGCGCCGCTATGCGCAGGGAATCCGCCCGCGGCGCGCGAAGCGAACGGCCTGCGCACAGCAAACGGCGGCAAGTGTGGCGAGCGGAAGACCGGGCTCAAGCCCTGGCGGTTGAACAAAAAGGACAATCGCAACTTGATTGGCAACTTGATTGGCAACGTGATGGACAGCGTCAAAGAGGGTCGACGGGATATGCCCGAAATTCTATCACCCCGGCGCGGTTGAGCCCTTTGGCATTTGTGGCAAAATGCCCCGCTCCAGCCATCTGGCCGCAGCGCGCACGCACTGCGTGCCCGGCGCCGCGAGGCGCCGCGGCGCACGGCCCTTGACCGAGTCCGCAGGAAACCCAACAGCTTATGACGGAAACCGTAGCACTCAAGATCGTACAGCGCATCGCCGCCGAACTGTCCGTACAGCCGCGCCAGGTCGCGGCAGCGGTGCAACTCCTCGACGAAGGAGCGACTGTTCCGTTCATCGCGCGCTACCGCAAGGAAGTGACAGACAATCTCGACGACACGCAGTTGCGTAGCCTCGAGGAACGCCTGCTGTATCTGCGCGAGCTCGAAGACCGGCGCGCGGCGATCATCGCCAGCATCGACGAACAGGGCAAGCTCACCGAGGAGCTGCGCACGGCCATCGAGGGCGCCGACAGCAAGCAGGTGCTCGAAGACCTGTATCTCCCGTACAAGCCCAAGCGCCGCACGCGCGCGCAGATTGCGCGCGAGGCCGGCCTCCAGCCGCTCGCCGACGCGTTGCTCGGCAATCCGCTGCTCGACCCGCAAAGCGAAGCCGCCGCTTATGTGAACGCCGACAAAGGTGTCGCCGACGTGAAAGCCGCGCTCGACGGCGCGCGCGACATTCTCTCCGAACAGTTCGGCGAAACGGCTGAACTGCTCGGCAAACTGCGCGACTACCTGTTCAATCAGGGCGTCGTGTCGTCAAAAGTGGTCGAGGGCAAGGAAACCGCGGAAGAAGAAAAATTCCGCGATTACTACGACTACGCGGAAACCATCCGCACTGTACCGTCGCATCGCGCGCTGGCGTTGTTCCGCGGCCGCAACGCGGGCGTGCTGATGATCAAGCTCGGCCTTGGCGAAGAACTGGACGCGCAAGTGCCGCACCCGGGCGAAGCGCTGATCGCGCGTCATTTCGGCATTACGAATCAGAACCGTCCGGCCGACAAATGGCTCTCGGACGTGTGCCGCTGGTGCTGGCGCGTGAAGGTGCAGCCGCACCTCGAAAACGAGTTGCTCACGAACCTGCGCGACGAAGCGGAGCACGAGGCGATTCGCGTGTTCGCGCGCAATCTGAAAGACCTGTTGCTGGCGGCGCCCGCAGGACCGAAGGCCGTGATCGGTCTCGACCCGGGCCTGCGCACCGGTGTCAAGGTTGCGGTTGTCGACCGTACCGGCAAAGTGCTCGCCACCGACACCATCTACCCGCACGAGCCCCGCCGCGACTGGGACGGCTCGATTGCGAAACTCGCGCGTCTATGCGCGCAGACGCAGGCGGAGCTGATCAGCATCGGCAATGGCACGGCGTCACGCGAAACGGACAAGCTGGCGAGCGAGCTGATCGCGCGCCATCCGGAATTCAAGCTGCAGAAGATCGTCGTGTCGGAGGCGGGCGCCTCGGTCTACTCGGCCTCTGAACTCGCGGCCAAGGAGTTTCCGGACATGGACGTGTCGCTGCGCGGCGCGGTGTCGATTGCGCGGCGTCTGCAAGATCCGCTCGCGGAGCTGGTGAAGATCGAGCCGAAGGCAATCGGCGTCGGCCAATACCAACACGACGTGAACCAACGGGAACTGGCGCGCTCGCTCGACGCGGTTGTCGAAGACTGCGTAAACGCTGTCGGAGTGGACGCGAATACTGCGTCTGTGGCGTTGCTCGCGCGCGTGTCGGGGCTCAATGCGACCCTGGCGCGCAACATCGTCGACTATCGCGATGCGAACGGTCCCTTCCCTTCGCGCGAGCATCTGCGCAAAGTGCCGCGGCTTGGCGACAAGACGTTCGAACAGGCGGCGGGGTTTCTGCGCATCAACAATGGTGAGAATCCGCTCGACCGCTCATCGGTGCACCCTGAAGCGTATCCTGTCGTCGAACGGATCCTTGCGAAGATCAACAAACACGTGGGCGAAGTGCTCGGCAATCGCGACGCGCTGCGCGGCCTGTCGCCCGCCGAATTCGTCGACGATCGTTTCGGTCTGCCGACCGTTCGCGACATTCTGCTCGAACTCGAAAAACCGGGCCGCGATCCGCGTCCGGAGTTCAGAACCGCAACCTTCCGCGAAGGCGTCGAGAAGGTCAGCGACCTGACGCCCGGCATGGTGCTGGAAGGCGTGGTGACGAACGTGGCAGCGTTTGGCGCGTTTATCGACGTGGGCGTGCATCAGGACGGTCTCGTGCACGTGTCGGCCATGTCGACGAAGTTCATCAAAGATCCGCACGAAGTGGTCAAGGCCGGACAGATCGTCAAGGTCAAGGTGCTCGAAGTCGACGTGAAGCGGCAGCGCATCGCGCTCACCATGCGTCTGGACGACGAGTTCGGCGCAGGCACGGCGCGTAGCGGCGGGGGCGCCCAGCAGGACCGCGGCGGCTTTGGCCGCTCGAATGGCAACGGCCGCGGCGCGCCGCAGCGTTCGCGCGAGCCCGAACCGGGGGGCGCGATGGCCGCGGCCTTCGCGAAGCTCAAGCAGAAATAAGGAGCGAGTGCCTTCGGTGTGCGATGTGCTTGAGCGTCACCGAACGTGCGGTTCGCGTTGGGCGCATCTCGTTGCGCCCTTCCCCTCGGGCGCTTCTCGCTTGTCTTGAAGTGCCTGTCTTCAAGTGCCGGTTTAACCGCTTCGCTTTTGTCCGAGATCCAATAAAAAACCCACGCCATGGCGTGGGTTTTTTGCTTCTGCGCCGCGCAGCAGACCGCACGCGGACAGCGCGCACGTGCTCAGATCTCGATCTTCGTTCCTAGCTCCACGACGCGGTTCGCGGGAATGCTGAAGAAGTCGGTCGGCTTCGCGGCGTTCTGATGCATCCACGCGAACACACGTTCGCGCCACACCGACATACCGGGCAATTGCGTGGGCACGACTGTTTCGCGGGCGAGGAAGAACGACGTATCCATCAGCTCGAACGTCATGTCGTGCGTGCGGCTGATTTCCGCCAGCACGGCCTTCACGTCCGGCGTTTCGTTAAAGCCGTAAGCGGCCTTGACGAGATACAGACCGCCTTCGATATTCCTCACCGTCAAACGCTCCGCGTCGTTCACATACGGAATGTCGCGCGTGACGAAAGTCAGGAAGATGGTGCGTTCATGCAGCACCTTGTTGTGCTTCAGGTTATGCAGCAAGCTCACCGGCACCAGCGATTCGCTGCCCGTCAGGTAGATGGCGGTGCCTGAAACACGATGCGGGGGATGCGCGAGCAGCCCTTGCAGGAACGGCATGAGCGGAATACCGTCGGCCGCCGTGCGCTCCTTCACGATCATCCTGCCCTTGAACCAGGTCATCAGCAGGAAGAACAGCAACGCGCCAATACCGAGCGGCAGCCAGCCACCCTCTTCGACCTTGAGCAGATTCGCGCCGAAAAAGCCGATATCGATCGTCATGAACACGCCAATAATCAGCGCGACGAGGATCTTGTTCCAGTTCCATACGTTGACCATCACGACGCAGGCCAGGATCGTGGTGATCACCATGGTCGCCGTCACCGCGATGCCGTATGCGGCGGCAAGGTTATCGGAGCTCTTGAACGCAATCACGATGCACAGAATGATGAAGAGCAGCATCCAGTTCACCACCGGCACATAGATCTGGCCGATTGCCAGCTCCGACGTGTGCAGGATCTTCATGCGCGGCACGTAGCCGAGCTGAATCGCCTGGCTCGTCAGCGAATATGCGCCTGATATCACGGCCTGCGAAGCAATCACGGTCGCGATGGTGGACAGTACGATCAGCGGCAGCAATGCCCACTGCGGCGCCAGCAGGAAGAAGGGATTCTCTATTGCTTTGGCATCGTGCATCAGCAATGCGCCCTGGCCGAAATAGTTCAGCACCAGCGAAGGCATGACGAGGCAGTACCAGCCCATGCGGATAGGCTTCGCGCCGAAGTGGCCCATGTCCGCGTAAAGCGCCTCGGCACCCGTGAGCACCAGCACGACCGAACCCAGCACGACGTAGGCTTGCAGCACATGCGCCGCCATGAAGGAGTACGCGTAATAGGGATTCAGCGCGCGGATCACACTCGGCGATTGCACGATGTGCCAGATGCCGAGCGCGGCGAGCACCGCAAACCACAGCAGCATGATGGGGCCGAACAGCCGGCCGACCGTCGCGGTACCGTGCCGCTGAATCCAGAACAGCAGCACGAGAATGAGGATGGTGAGCGGCAACACCAGATGGGAAAGATGAGGCGCCGCGATCTCGAGCCCCTCGACCGCGGAGATCACCGATATGGCCGGTGTGATCACCGCGTCGCCGTAAAACATGCAGGCGCCGAAGATGCCGAGCATCATCAGCAAGCCGGCCATTTTCGATTTTTCATCCAGCGAACGCAGCGCCAGCGCCATCAGCGCGAGCACGCCGCCCTCGCCGTTATTGTCCGCGCGCATCACGAACAACACGTACTTGATGCCGACCACAATGACGATCGCCCAGAAGAGCAGCGAAATCACGCCGAGAATGGATTGCTCGGTCAGCGCAATACCGTGCGACGGACTGAACGCTTCCTTGAGCGCATACAGCGGGCTCGTGCCGATGTCGCCGAACACCACTCCGATCGCGGCCAGCGCAAGCGCGGGCAGTGGCTGTTTGTGCTCGTGATTGTTATCTGTCATAAACGCGAGGAAATCCGTTTCCTGGGCGGAAAAAACGACCGCTATTCTAAACTGACTGCCCGAAGCCGCCCGGCTTGTTGTGGATACACCACGTGGATGGTCCGCGCAGTGTAGCACTGCGATATGTGCGCGTCTGCTGCGCGAATTGCGGCGCGCTCAATGTCATTGCCTGCCTGCGAAGCGCGCCGCGCGTCTGCGCGTGGATAAAAAAACGGAGCCCCGTCGGGCTCCGCTCTGGACGCGCTGCATACGCATCACTTTTCCGAGGACTCCTGCGCTTGCGCCATGCCGCGCTTGATCCACGCGCCGAGGTTGTGCGGGCGAACCGTGTCCCACTCCTCGAACGGCTGATGAATCCACGGATTGGTAGGCAGATACTGCACGTGATAATCGGGCTTCACCTTCGAACAGCCCTTGTACCAGAGCACCGCCGAACGCACCGCCGTGATGGCCGGATAGCGCTCCTTCAGATGCTGCTGGACACGTGCGAGCGTCACGCCAGAATCGACCAGATCGTCGACGAGCAGCACATTGCCATGCAGTTCGCCGCGCGTCATCGTGATGTACTGCGCGATGTCCAGTTCGCCCTGCTCCGTGCCGGCCGCTTCGCGATAGGAACTCGTCGCGAGAATGGCGAGCGGCAGATCGTAGATGCGCGAGAGCTGGTCGCCCACGCGCAGACCGCCGCGCGCGAGGCACAGGATCTTGTCGAACTTCCAGCCCGACTCATGCACCGCGAGAGCGAGCAACTCGATCAGCCGGTGATATTCGTCCCAGCCGACCCACAGGTTCTTGTCGTCGTTGCGCGGATCTTTCATCGCAATCATGGGTACACCTTGCACCATCGCTTAAGCCTTGAACGGATGACGAAGCAGAATGGTCTCGTCGCGATCCGGACCCGTGGACACCATGTCGATCGGAATGCCCGCCACTTCCTGGACACGCGACAGATACGCGCGTGCATTCGCCGGCAGCTTGTCCCATTCCTTGATGCCGACGGTGCTCTCCTTCCAGCCCGCGAAGGTTTCGTACACCGGCTCACAACGGGAGACTTCGGAGGAACCGCGCGGCAACAGATCGACGTGCTTACCGTCGACCGTATAGCCGACGCACAGCTTCACTTCGTCGAGGCCGTCCAGCACGTCCAGCTTCGTCATGCACAAACCCGACACGCCGTTGATCTGGATCGAGCGGCGCAGCGCGGCGACGTCGAGCCAGCCAGTGCGGCGCGGACGGCCCGTAACCGAGCCGAATTCCTTGCCGACGGTTGCAAGTTCCAGGCCGATGGCTTCCTGACGCGCGGCGTTGTCCGCGTCGTACAGTTCGCTCGGGAACGGGCCCGAGCCCACACGCGTGCAATAGGCCTTGGTGATGCCGAGAATATAGTTCAGCTTTTGCGGACCGACGCCCGCGCCGGCCGTTGCTGCGCCCGCCACGCAATTGCTCGACGTGACGAACGGATAGGTGCCGTGGTCGATGTCGAGCAGCGTGCCTTGCGCGCCTTCGAACAGCAGATTGCTGCCGGCAGCATTCGCGTCGTACAGACGGCGCGACACGTCGGTAACCATCGGCTTCAGACGGTCGGCATAGCTGAGCATCGTGTCGAGCGTCTCCTGGAAGTCGACGGCGGCGACACCCAGATACTGCGTGAGCACGAAGTTGTGATAGTCGAGATTTTCGCGCAGACGTTCGGCGAACGCGGCCGGCTCGAACAGGTCTTGCACGCGCAGGCCACGACGCGCCACCTTGTCTTCGTAGGCGGGGCCGATGCCACGACCGGTGGTGCCGATCTTGCCCGCGCCACGGCGCGCTTCGCGGCCCTGGTCGATTGCAATGTGATAGGGCAGGATGAGCGTAGTGGCTTCGGAAATGAACAGGCGCTTCTGAACGTCGATACCCGCGGCTTCGAGCTCGCCGATTTCCTTGAACAGCGCTTCCGGCGACAACACGACGCCATTGCCGATGTAGCACGCGACGCCGGGATGCATGATGCCCGACGGAATCAGACGCAAGATGGTTTTCTTGCCGCCGATGATAAGCGTGTGACCGGCATTGTGACCGCCCTGGAAGCGAACGACGCCTTGAGCGTGGTCCGTCAGCCAGTCGACGATCTTGCCCTTGCCTTCATCACCCCATTGGGTTCCCACGACGACGACGTTACGCCCGGGGTTCACATTCACTGCGCTGGCAGACATGTTGTTTCGTAAGCTGGTTAAAAACGTATTTTACCTATGTTCGCGGACGCTTCCGGAATTTTTCCGTTTCCGCTCAACGGTATGCACGTTATGGTGGGTATTTGGAAAGAAGCGCGGCCGGTGCTGGCCGCTGCTGGTCGCTGCTGACCCGTGAACGCGCCGCAGCCGACTGCGCATCGAGGCGCATGCAGGACAAGTGCAGGCGCCTGCGGATTCGCGCGCACGCAAGCCCGCAGGGGGCGCTGGCGTGACACGCTCACACGCTTACGCGCGCGGCTCGACTGTCCATGCGCCGTTGCGCTCGACCAACACGCGGTCGAACGCAAATTCGTCCACGTCGTGCTCATGACCCGGCAGTGCCTGGATGACGACTTCGCCGGCATCGCGCAACGCGGCCACGCTCACGCGCAGCGCGTCGTCGTGTTGCCAGGGCGCGAGAATCGCGCTGCTGCGCGCCTCGACCGGCGAAATGCGCGCCACTTCGCGAAGATCCAGCGAGAAACCGGTCGCCGCCCGTGCGCGCCCATAGAACTGCCCCACGTGGTCATAACGGCCGCCGCGTGCAACCGCGTTCGGCACGCCGTCCACATACGCGGAGAACATCACGCCGCTGTGATACGCATAGCCACGCAGATCGGCGAGGTCGATCATGACTTCAGCGCTTTCCACCTGGCTCGCGAGGAACGCGAGGTCGTCGAGCGCACGTGCAATGGCCGGTGCGTTCGGCAAACGTGCGCGGGCTTCCTCGAGCACCGAGGCGTCGCCGTAAAGCGAAGGCAGCGCCCGCAGGGCGTCGCGAGTAACGGCCGTGAGATTGGCGGTCAGATCGACGAGACGCGGCACGTCCTTGCCGGCTAGCGCGTCGTACAGCGACTGCCCGAGGTCCGCCGCCGCCGGCTCCGCCTCGATCAGCGCGGCGAGCACGCCCGCGTGACAAAGGTCGAGGCGCACCTTGCCGAGGCCGGCGAGATGAAGCGAGTCGAGCATCAATTGCTGGATCTCCAGATCGGCTTCCAGACCCGCGTGGCCGTAAATTTCCGCGCCGATCTGAATCTGCTCGCGCGTGGCATGCAGCCCTCGCGGCCGCGTGTGCGCGACATTGCCGGCGTAGCACAGACGGGTGACGCCCTGACGGTTCAGCAAGTGCGCGTCGATACGCGCGACCTGCGGCGTGATGTCCGCGCGCAGCCCGAGCGTGCGTCCGGACAGCTGATCGACCAGCTTGAACGTCCGCAGACTCAGATCCTGGGCGCTGCCCGTCAGCAGCGACTCGATGTACTCGAGCAGCGGCGGCATGACCATCTCATAGCCGTACGAGCGGAAACGGTCCAGCAGACGACGCCGCAATTCTTCGATCTTGCGGGCCTCCGACGGCAACACGTCGGCAATGTTCTCGGGGAGTAACCAGGTCGACATCGATACAGTCCTACGACGTTGAACACGGCGGCAGAATGCGCCGGTAATGAGTGTGAATGGCGGGCCAGGGCTTGTTTCCGGCGACGGCCGATGGTCTACGGAAGGCGGCTGCGGCACGCCCGCATCGCCGCGTATTTTGCAGTGCCTCTCGCAGTGCCTTATTGCAGCGCCTTTTGCAACACACGGCGCCTGACGCGCGAGCACGGCGGGGTGGCTCATGCCCTAAGTCGCGCCGCCTCGGTCCACTGCGTCAGGTCACGAAAAACAGCAGAACCAGCCCGAGCAACATCACGATCAGGCCGCCAATGCGGATCTGATGCGCGGGCCGTTCCGCTATTCTACGAAACGTGTCGCGCCAGGCGCTCGGAAAAACGAATGGGAACATCCCCTCGATAATCAGCATCAACGCGATCGCGAGCAGTAACGAGCCGACTATATCCATGCGAAAGAAGCCGCCGCGATGCGAATGCCGCGGCGTTCCCGGTTATTGGTGTTTGCGCGAGGCCGCGGAAGCGTCCGGGGCTGCGCCACCGGTCGGACTACGCATGAAGCGGAAGAACTCGCTGCTTGGATCGACGACGATCACGTCGCCCGGCTTGAAGGTGTTCCGGTATGCCTGCATGCTTTGATAGAACTGATAGAACTCGGGGTCGCTGCCGTATGCCTGTGCAGCGATCTGCGCTGCCTGCGCATCGCCCTCGCCCTTGATGGTCTGCGCCTGGCGGTAGCCGTCCGCGAGAATGGCCTGCTGCTGCGCGACCGCGTCCGCCTTGATCTTGTCCGCCTCGGCGGCGCCCTTCGCGCGTTCGTCAGCCGCGATCTGCTCGCGTTGCGCAATCATTCGCTTGTAGACCGAGTCCGCCATCGAAGCCGGGAAGTCCACCCGCGTCAACTGCACGTCGACCACCGTGACGCCGAGCGACGCCGCGCTTTTGTCCATCGCGCCGCGCGCGTCGTCCGCGAGCGCCTGCTGTTTGGCGAGGGCATCCGGCAGCGTGTACTTGCTGAACGCGTCGCCTAGCGCGCTGCGCGCGACAAGCGCGAGGCGCTCCGGAAGGCTCTGCACGTCGCCCTTCGTCTCGGCGAGCAGCTTCAGCGGATCGGTCACACGGTATTTGACGACCGGGTTGGCCAGCACATCGGTCTTGTCCGCGGTGACGTAGCGGTCTTCGTCCGGCGCGTCGAGCGACTGAATGCGGTTATCGACGAGCGTGACCGTTTGCAACGGCGGGGGCAACTTCACGTGAAGCCCCGGCCCGAGCAGCGCCGGCGCCGTGTCGCCACGGGACGACAGCACTGCCATGTGACGCTGGTCGACCACGAACACCATCGACGATGCTGCGAACAGCACGATGACAACGGCAACGACGAGCGCAATGATCTTGTTCATGTTGTGCGCTCCTTATTGAACGTCGTCTTCGCGCATGCGATTGCGGAAGGACTCGCGCGAACGCAGCGGATCGCTGCCCGCCGCCGGGCGGCTCGCGGGCGTGGCTGCAGCGGCCGGCCCGGAAACGGCACCCGGCGCGGCAGCGGCCGATCCCGCCGCGGAAGCAGAATTCGTTGACTGCGCGGCGCCAGACGCGGATGCGGCCGCGGCGGACGCCGCCGTGGCTGCCGCCGCAGCATCCGCCGCACGCTGACGGTTCTGCTCGACGAGCTTGTCGAGCGGCAGATACAGCACGTTGTTGCCGCCGCGGTTGTCCACGAACACCTTGGTCGTATTCGAATAGATCTGCTGCATGGTTTCCAGATACATGCGCTCGCGGATCACAGCGGGCGCCTTCGAGTACTGCGCATACACTTCCTTGAAGCGGTCCGCGTCGCCTTGTGCCTGTGCGATCGTTTTGTCGCTGTACTTTTTGGCCTCGTCGATCTGGCGCGCCGCGTCGGCTTGCGCACGCGGCAGCAGGTCCGCGGCGTAGGCCTCGGCGTCGCGCTTCGCGCGCTCGTTCTCCTGGCGCACTTTGGCAGCCTCGCTGAACGCGCCCTGCACCTGGTCGGGCGCCTGCACCGCCTGGATCGTCACGCCGGTGACAGCGAGGCCGGACTGGAACTGATCGAGCGATTTCTGAATAGCCGCAAGCAACTGCTGCCGGATTGCTTCGCGATCCTGATCAAGAATCTCTTGCGTGCTGCGCGTACCGACGATGCCGCGCACCGCCGCCTGCGCGGCCTGCATCACGCTCTGATCGGGATCGACACTGCGAAACAGGTAGTCGGTCGGCTTGCGTACCTGGTACTGCACGGCAAAGCGCACGTCGACGATGTCTGCGTCGTGCGTGAGCATGGACGCGTCCTTCACATTCGCGAGACGCACCACGTTGTTGCGGCCGATTTCAACCTGGCGAACCTGGCCGATGTTGACGAGCTCGTGATTTTCGAACGGATACGGCAAGCGCCAGTGCACACCGTGGCCCGCCGTGTAGCGATACTTGCCGAACTGCATTACGACGCCGGCCTGGCCGTCCTGCACGACGAACACGCCGCTGCCAAGATAGATGGCGATCAGCACGCCGATCACGATGCCCACGCCGATGCGCGCGCCACGGCCATTGTCCGGACGCCCGCCGCCGACGCCACCGCCCTTGCGGCCGAACATCCGGCTCAAACGACGGTTGAAATCGCGCCACATCTCGTCGAGATCGGGCGGACCTTCACCTTCCTTGGCTTGCGGGCGCTTCGGCTCGACCGGTCGCTGGCGCTCGCCATTGCCGTCGCCACGGCCCCAGCGCGGATCGTTCAGTGAAAGCATGGCGCGCATGCGCAGCCAGATACTCCGCTCGTTGTAATCGTTCACCTGTGTTCGTTCACCAGAGTAGACAGCGGGTCAGTGCGGGTCAATGCGGGTCAGTGCAATCAGAATGGGTCAGTGCCCGAGTTCTGGAACCTTGCGGTGCTCGCGTGGAGCTGCCGACCGGTCTTCTTCCGAAGCTTCCAGCAGCGTGTCGGGAAGAGGTTCGGCAGTAGCGATCTCAGCGATGGCAGCGCGCAATGTATCCAACCCTTGCCCCGTGCGCGCGCTCAAAAAGACGCGCGAAATATTACCATACTCGTCCCGCTCGACCGCTTCGCCACGGGCTGCCAACTCGGGCACCGCGTCGATCTTGTTGAAGACGAGCACCTGCCGGATCGTGTCTGCACCGATTGCGTGCAATACCTCGTTCACCTGATCGATCTGATCGAGCCGCACGGCGCTCGACGCGTCCACGACATGCAAGAGCAGATCGGCGTGAATGGTTTCCTCGAGCGTGGCGCGAAATGCCGCGACCAGTTGGTGAGGCAATTCGCGAATGAAGCCGACCGTGTCGGACACGACCACCTGCCCCGCTTCGTCGCCGAGATAAACGCGCCGCGAAGTGGTGTCCAGCGTGGCAAACAGCTGATTGGCCGCGTACGCCTGCGCTTTTGTCAGTGCATTGAAGAGCGTGGACTTGCCCGCGTTCGTATAGCCGACGAGCGACACCGACATGGTCTGATTGCGCGAGCGCTGGCGGCGCTGCGTGCCGTGCTGGCGGCGCAGCTTGTCGAGCCGCGACTTGAGCGCCTTGATTCGCTCGCCGATCAGCCGGCGGTCTGTTTCGAGCTGCGTTTCGCCCGGACCGCGCAAACCGATACCGCCCTTCTGACGCTCGAGGTGAGTCCATGCGCGGATTAGCCGCGTGGACAGATACTGCAGTTGCGCAAGTTCCACCTGCAGCTTGCCTTCGTGGCTGCGGGCACGTTGCGCGAAAATATCGAGAATGAGACTCGTGCGATCGACCACGCGCCGATTAAGCGCCTGCTCCAGATTGCGCTGCTGCGCAGGCGCAAGAGCATGGTTGAAAATGACGAGTTCGATGTCGTTCGCCTCACACGCAAGACGCAGTTCTTCGGCCTTGCCGCTGCCGACGAACATTTTCGCGTCGGGGCTCGACCGGCGCCCGGTGAGAGTGACTAGAGGATTCGCACCCGCGCTTTGCGCGAGCAGACTGAGTTCTTCGAGACTGGCTTCGAAATCGATCTTACCGAAGTCGATGCCGACAAGCGCTGCATTGATCAAATTGGAGGGTATCAAAATGAGGCGGCCGGAAAGATCGCCAACGGGCGACGCTGCGCCGGCCGCGGCGGGGTTAGGACTGTTCGGAATCCGGGTGGAAATTCACCGGACGGGCTGGCACGACAGTCGAGATTGCGTGCTTGTAGACCATCTGGGTGACTGTATTCCGGAGCAACACGACGTACTGGTCGAACGATTCGATGTTCCCTTGAAGCTTGATGCCGTTGACCAGGTAGATCGACACCGGCACATGCTCTTTACGCAGTGCGTTCAAAAACGGGTCTTGTAACAATTGCCCTTTGTTGCTCATAGCAAACTCCGTATTTTTTTGCAGGTTGACTGAATTGACGACAGAAGAAAAAGATATCCGCCGTCAACCGCTACACTATAGCCGATTTTCGTTTTCGCGCGGGGCCCCTGCCCAAGCGGCCAAACCCAACGCACACGCGGGTTTCAGCCGGGATTCAGCCTTTGTCCGCGTAAGGGTTCGTCGACGATCTGAACTCTATTCGCAATGGAGTCCCGGTCAGCTTGAAAGTTTCACGGAAGCGGTTTTCAAGGTAGCGTTTGTACGTTTCGGTGATCGCGTCGAGCGCGTTGCCGTGAATCACGATGATCGGCGGATTCTGGCCGCCCTGGTGTGCGTATCGCAACTTCGGCCGCACCGGACCGCGGCGGCGCGGCTGCTGGAACTCGACAGCCTCGATCAGCGCACGCGTGAGCTTCGGCGTGGGCAGCTTCGACATGGCCGCCGTGTACGCGTCGTCGACAGAACGCATCAGCGGGCCAATGCCAGTCTTTTCCGCAGCGGAAATGAAATGGAATTTGGCGAAGTCGAGGAATTTTAGTTTGCGTTCCAGATCCGCTTTCGTGCGCTCGCGCACATGCGAATCGAGCCCGTCCCACTTGTTCACGCCCACCACCAGCGCGCGGCCCTGCTCCACCACGAAGCCGGCGATATGCGCGTCCTGCTCCGAAATATCCTGGCGCGCGTCGAGCAGCAGAATCACGACATTGGCGTCCGAAATCGACTGCAGCGTTTTCACCACCGAGAACTTTTCGATCGCCTCGAACACCTTGCCGCGGCGGCGCAGGCCTGCCGTATCGATCAGCGTGTAAGGCTTGCCCTGGCGCTCGAAGTCGACGTAGATCGAATCGCGCGTAGTGCCCGGCATATCGAATGCGATTACGCGTTCTTCGCCGACGAGCGCGTTGATCAACGTCGACTTGCCGACGTTCGGGCGGCCGACGATGGCGATCTTCACGCCGCGCGCTTCCTTGTCGTCGTCGCTTTCTTCGGGCTGGCCCGCGTATGCGACGCCGAGCGCCTCGTTGATCATTTCGGTCACGCCGTCGCCGTGCGCCGCGGAAATGGCGCGCGGGTCGCCGAGACCAAGTTCGTAGAAATCGGCCGCGACCGCGCTGTACTTCATGCCCTCGGCCTTGTTGACGACGAGGAAGATCGGGCGGCCGGTCTTGCGCAGATAGTCGGCAATCGACTTGTCTTGCGGCGCGAGGCCATTGCGGCCGTCGACGATGAACACGACGATGTCCGACTCCTCCACCGCCTGACGCGTCTGGCGCGCCATTTCGTGCAGGATGCCGTCTTTCGCGACCGGCTCGAAACCGCCCGTGTCGACGACGAGATAGGGCCGCTCGCCGGTGCGCCCTTCGCCGTAATGGCGATCGCGGGTGAGACCGGGCAGGTCGGCAACGAGCGCGTCACGCGAACGCGTGAGACGGTTGAAGAGCGTGGATTTCCCCACATTGGGGCGCCCGACGAGGGCAATAACGGGTTTCATCAGATGTTGTTCACGGTGAAACGCGGATCGGAACCGACCGACCGCATGGCGACGCCATTGCGCCACTACACGGCAGCGTTTGACGAAAATTATCACGAATTCGGCCTGCCCCGGACGCGCTCTCCAGATGCGCGCCGAGGCGGACGGGGATTTGGCTGTATGCGCAGCACCGTCAGGCTGCCTGGCTTGCGTCCTGCTGCACGGCCGCTCGCGCGACGGTCATGCGGCGGCGTTGCGACGGCCATGCCGCGCGTCTCGCGGCGCAGTGCCATTCGACGTCCACGCCGCATCGACCGGGGCTGGCCGCATCGGCCGTTTTACTGAACACCTACGTGTGCCGCCTTGGCGCGTTGCGGGTGCCGCCGCTCGTGTCGATCCATGTCGTGGGCCGCTTTCAGTCGACTTCGCCGGACCAGCCAATCAGGCGAACTTCACTTTCCTGCTGCGCGGTGCTGTCTGCGGATATTGCATGCCGAACACTGCATGCGGGCATTACGGCCCGGCACTACATGTTCCGCGGCACGTGAAGGGACAGCAAAGCCTTTGCACGTACGCGCCGCGAAAAAACGCGCGGCCGGCAAAGCCGGCCTGCACGCTTGACCGCTACGACGCGTTTATCGCGGACGATAGCCGTACACGTCACCGTCGTGTGTTTGCACGACGAGTGTCTCGCCGGCCAGCACCGGTGCTGCGGTAATCGCACTGCCGTCAGTCTTCACGCGGGCGACCAGCGTGCCGTCGTCGCGCGACAGAAAGTGCACGTAGCCCTGATAGTCGCCCAGCACTGCTGCATGACCGAGGATAAACGGCACGCCCAGTTCGCGATTCTTGAGCTTGTCGTTTTTCCACAGCGGCGTGCCGTTATTCACGTCGAACGCGGACACGACCGACCAGTCGTCCGCCGCGACTACCGCGCGGTCGTCCTGGGCGAGACCGCTCGCGCTCGAAAACGCCTTTTCCCACAGCGCGCGGCCCGAGTTCGCATCGAAACAGCCAAGCTGGCCCTGGAAGGTCACGGCGCAGGTTTCCGAACCAACCAGTGTGGGCGGGCCGGTCACGTCGTTAATGCGCTCTACTTCCGTCACGCCCTTCGGGTAAGACACCGGCGTTTGCCAGTAGGCCTCGCCCGTTTGCAGATTGATCGCCGAGAACGCGCCGCCGGGGAAACCGGCCAGCACGGCGGCGTCGCCCGCGAACGTCATGCCCGACGACACACGCAGATTGAGCGGCACAGCGCGGTTGCGGTAGTTCCACTTCTGCTCGCCGGTTTGCGCGTTGAACGCAACGATCTGCCCGTCCACCGTCCGCACGACCACGAGACCATTGCCGACGAGCGGCGGCGAGATGATTTCGCCAGGCGCCTTCGCAGTCCACAGTTGCTTGCCGTCGGCACCGAGCACATAGACGTCGCCCTTGAGGCCGCCGACCGCCGTCAACGTGCCGTCGCTGCCTACACCCGCGGAAATGTCGTCGTGCAGCTTGACTCGCCAGATGTCCTTACCAGTTTGCGCGTCGATCTTCGCAACCGAGCCGTTGGCGCCAGCCGCATAAACCGCGTCGCCGACCGCGACCGGCGAGAACAGGTAGCGGCCTGCCTTGCCGACGCTCGTCTTCCACACTTGCTGCACGTCCAGCACGGGCTTGAACTCGGTGAGCGGCGTCGGCACGCGGCGCTCGTCTTTCGTGGATGAGCATGCCGCGAGAGCGAGGACGGTCATCGCACAGACAACGGGCACAGCGTATCGTTTCAGCAGATTCATCGGTGGACGAAGCATTCAGGAAAAGTTATAGAAAGGCCGCTTGGCCGTTGCATGCGGCGCTTAGCCGCCCAGCGCGTCCAGTTTGAACTGGATCAGCTGGCGCGTTGAGGTGTCGTTCTTCGGCAGCGCATCGAGCGCGAGCTTGTAGGCCGCGCGCGCGTCGTCACGCTTGCCTTGAGCGGCGAGCAGGTCGCCGCGGCCGTTTGCGACGATGCCCTTGAACGGCTCCGACTGCGGCTCTGCGAGCAGAGCGAGGCCCTGGTCGTAGGCCTTTTCGTCGAGCAGCAGCGAAGCGAGGCGCAGCTTGGCGACCTGCTTGAACTCGTCGTCCTTCGCGTGGTCGATGGTCCATTGCAACTGGGCTTTCGCACCGCCTTCGTCGCCGGCTGCGTAAAGTGCCTTCGCGGCGGCAAGCGCCGTCATTTGCGCGTAGGCGGTCCGGCTGAACTTGTCTTCCATGTCCGCGGCGACGCGCGCGATCTTCGCCTTGTCGCCCGATGCCACGGCCTGCTGCACCTGGTCGTACAGCACCGCCGCTTCCGCGGCCTGACGCCGCTGCCAAAAATTCCAGCCGTTCCAGCCGGCTGCGGCGACCAGCGCCACCAGCACGATCCACGTGGTTGCATTACCCCACTGCGTCCACCAAGCCTTCAGACTTTCAATCGATTCTTGTTCGTCGTGGTAACTCATTGCCCGGCGATTTCCTCTTTCTTGCTACGGGTGTGTGTCGAGCCTGATCGGGAAAGAACCGGCTCGAGGACATCGCGATCAGTCGTCGCCGTCTTCGGCGGTTGCAACCATCGCATTGATTAGAAATTCGGTCAAGTCTTCGGCGGGCACGTTGTGTTGCTCGTTTTTACCGCCGTTAGCATTGGTATCTCGCAGCGGTTTGACCCCGACGGTGCCGTTGGCGATCTCGTCTTCGCCGAGCACGACCGCGAATGCCGCGCCGCTCGCGTCGGCGCGCTTCATTTGCGATTTGAAACTGGCCGACTGTCCGTCCGCGCTGCAATGCAGGATCACGTCGAGGCCCGTGTCGCGCAGCCGCTCCGCAATGATGAAGGCCTGCTCGCGCGCCGCGTCGCCCTGGTGGACCACGTAGACGTCGCAACCCTCGTCTTCCGGCACGAGTTGCTCTTCCTTCAGCAGCTCGAGAATGCGCTCGATGCCCATCGCCCAGCCGCAGGCGGCCGTGGCTTTGCCGCCGAGCTGCTCGATCAGCGGATCGTAGCGGCCGCCCGCGGCCACGGTGCCCTGTGCGCCGAGTTTGTCCGTCACCCATTCGAACACGGTCAGATTGTAGTAATCGAGACCGCGAACCAGACGCGGATTGATCGTGAACGGAATGTTGTTGGCCTTCAGAATGCGCTGCAAACCTTCGAAGTGCGCGCGCGATTCCTCGCCGAGGAAATCGATCAGCTTCGGCGCGTTCTGCGCGACTTCCTGCAGCGCCGGATTCTTCGTGTCGAGCACGCGCAGCGGGTTCGTGTAGAGACGGCGCTTTGCGTCTTCGTCGAGCACGTCCATGTGCTTTTCGAGGTACGCGATCAGTTCGACGCGATGCGCCGCGCGCTCTTGCGCGAGACCCAGCGAATTGATTTCGAGCTTGATGCCCGTAAGCCCGAGGTCGTCCCACAGGCGCTGGCACATCATGATGATTTCTGCGTCCGCGTCAGGACCGGCGAAGCCGAGCGCTTCCACGCCGACCTGATGGAACTGGCGATAACGGCCGCGTTGCGGGCGCTCGTGGCGGAACATCGGGCCGATGTACCACAGGCGCTTCGGGCCGTCGTACAGCATGTTGTGCTCGATCGCCGCGCGCACCACCGCCGCCGTGTTTTCCGGGCGCAGGGTCAGATTTTCACCGTTCAGCGCGTCGGTAAAGCTGTACATCTCTTTCTCGACGATGTCGGTCACTTCGCCGATACCGCGCGTAAACAGCTGCGTATGCTCGACGATCGGCGTACGAATATTCTGGTATCCGTACGAACGCAGCATCGACTTGACGGTGGTCTCGAAAAAGTCCCACAGCCCGGCGTCCTGCGGAAGGATGTCGTTCATGCCCTTCACGCCGGACAGCTTGTCGAGCTTTTTCTTCTGTTCAGTCATCTCTTGAATAGCCGATGTTTAGTTGAGCGCCTCGGCGCGGCCGTAGCGGCGCTCGACGTAGTCACTCACGATTTGCTGGAATTCCTGCGCGATGTTCTCGCCGCGCAGCGTCTTCACCTTCTCGCCGTCGATAAACACCGGCGCGGCTGGATTCTCGCCGGAGCCCGGCAGGCTGATGCCGATGTTCGCCTGCTTCGACTCGCCCGGGCCGTTGACGATGCAACCCATCACCGCTACGTGCATTTTTTCGACGCCAGGATACTGATCACGCCACACAGGCATTTGCGTGCGCAAGTACGTCTGAATTTGCGACGCGAGTTCCTGGAACAACGTGCTCGTAGTACGGCCGCAACCAGGGCACGCAATCACCATTGGCGTGAACGAGCGCAGTCCCATGGTCTGCAGGATTTCCTGGCCGACGATGACTTCGCCGGTACGCGGCGCGCCCGGTTCCGGGGTCAGCGAGATGCGGATGGTGTCGCCGATGCCCTGCTGCAAGAGCACCGACAATGCAGCCGTGGACGCGACGATACCCTTCGAGCCCATGCCCGCTTCCGTCAAGCCCAGATGCAGCGCGAACTCGCAACGGCGCGCGAGTTCGCGGTACACGGCGATCAGGTCCTGCACGCCGCTCACCTTGCACGACAGGATGATCTTGTTGCGCGCAAGGCCAAGTTCGACCGCGCGCTCGGCCGAGCCGATCGCCGACTGGATCAGCGCTTCGTACATGACGCTTTGCGCTTCCCACGGCGTGGAGCGCGCCGCGTTTTCATCCATCATCTTCGCAAGCAGGTCCTGGTCGAGACTGCCCCAGTTCACGCCGATACGCACCGGCTTGTCGTACTTCACGGCGGCTTCGATCATCTGCGCGAACTGCGTATCGCGCTTCGCGCCGTGCCCGACGTTGCCGGGATTGATCCGGTACTTCGACAACGCCTCCGCGCAGGCCGGATAGTCGCGCAGCAGCACGTGGCCGTTGTAATGAAAGTCGCCGACGAGCGGTACCGACACGCCCATGCGGTCGAGCTGATCGCGCACTGCCGGCACGGCCGCGGCCGCCTCCGGCGTGTTCACCGTGATGCGCACCAGTTCCGAACCGGCCTGAGCCAGTTCCTTGATCTGGATGGCGGTGCCGATGGCGTCGGCAGTGTCCGTGTTCGTCATCGACTGCACGCGCACGGGCGCGTCGCCGCCGATGGTGACAAGCTGGCCGCCCCAACGGACGTCCACCGCATGCGACCTGCGCCGCGGTGCCGGGCCGCCGAACACCGGCTCGTTTGAGACGATCTTGCTACTGGATTGGGATTGAGCTTCGGATTGCATCGAAAAACCCATTTACGCCGCACGCGCCACACAAATGCAGCGCCTGAATTGAAAAAGCGCCGCGGTCCGGTTGGCCGCGGCGCACACCGTCTGTATCAAGGCAACGCAAAACGCGCCACGTTGCCTTTGGCCGCCGCATATTTCGACGGATCGACCGGGGCGCCGTCCAGCGTGATCGACTCCAGACCCGCCTTGTTGCCGACGGTCACCTTGAAAGGCGCCTCGCCCGTTACTTCTTTCGTATCGCCTGCACGCACGAGGCCGGAGAACACTTCCTTGCCGTCTTTGCCACGCACGCTGAACCAACTGTCCTGACTGACGCGCAACGCAATGGTTGCCGAACCGGCAACCGGCGCTGCCCCCGACACCGCCGGCGCACTCGCGGCCGCTGCGGCAGGTGCAGCAGGTGCCGCCGGCGTCGCCGTGACGGGAGGCGCCGAAGCCGGCGCCGTGCCCGCCGCGAGCGGTGCCGGCATGGGCGTGGCCGACGCCGCGCCCGGTGCCGCAGTTTGCGCCTCGGGCGCCGACGCCGCCTCCTGAGCGGCGGCGGCCTCCGATCCGGCTGCCGGACCCTGCCCGACCGCGCCGACGGCGCCCGATGCGCCACTGACGCCACCCGCGCCACCATTGGCGCTCGCCTTCAGACGCGCGAGCCACGCTGTGGAATCGCCGCCGTTGGTGTGCCACATGGCGAGCGCAATGACCGCGACGATCACCGCCGCGACACCCCACAACCACGAGCGGCTTTTTTGCGCGCCGCCGCCAAGCGACAGCGACACACGGCCGCGCGGCAAATCTCGACCCGACGAGGCCGGCATCGACAGATCCGGCGCGGGGACGCCCTTCTCGCGACGCAGAACCTGGGTGAACGGCGTGGGATCGGCGCCGAGCATCTTCGCGTAGCTGCGCACCACGCCGAGCGCGAACGTAGTGTCCGGCAGATGGCTGATGTCGCCCGCCTCCAGCGCGCGCAACTTGCCGGGAGCCACCTTGAGCCGCGCGGAGACGTCTTCGATCGACCAGCCCCTGGATTCGCGCAGTTGCGTCAAGCGCGCGCCCACCGCCGCCAAAGAGTCCAGGCCCGGCTGCCCCACAGGCTGCACCACCGCCCGCGCGACAGATGCCAAGCGGCCTTCGTTCGTGTCTGTGTCCTGCGGCTGCGGGTGCTGCGGCTCACTCATCCCAAATCCTTTCGCGTCGATTCTTTTTCACTTGTGCGACCGGACCGGTCCAAACTTCATGTCCGAATCGCAGACCGTTTATAACAAAATGCGCGGCCTCTTGTGCCGCTTCCGATCGATTCTGCAAACTTTCTTTTCAATTGCCGGGGCGTGAAGCGTCTTTCAGCATTTTCCGGTGCGCAGCACCGAATGCCCTGCAACCGCCGCCACTCCCCCGCTAAACCGCGCGAACCTCGATGACTTTTGCTGCCTTGCCGCTGCGCTCAGCGAGGCGCGTGCGGTCCTTCACCGCACCGGCCAATTGACCGCAGGCAGCGTCGATGTCGTCGCCGCGCGTCTTGCGCACTGTGGTGACGACGCCCGCGTCCACCAGCACCTGCGCGAACCGCTTGATCTGTTCCGGCCTGGAGCGCACGAGGCCCGACTCCGGGAACGGATTGAACGGAATCAGATTGAACTTGCACGGCACGTCGCGCGTCAGGGCGAGCAGCTCGCGCGCTTGCGCTTCGCTGTCGTTCACGCCGTCGAGCATGCAATATTCGAAGGTGATGAAATCGCGCGGCGCGACTTTCAGATAGCGCTGGCAAGCGGCCATCAATTCGCGCAGCGGATATTTTTTATTGAGCGGCACCAGCATGTCGCGCAGCGGATCGCTCGGCGCATGCAGCGACACTGCGAGCGCAACCGGCAGATCGGCGCCGAGCCGATCCATCATGGGAACGACGCCCGAAGTGGACAGCGTGACGCGCCGGCGCGACAGGCCGTAAGCGTTGTCGTCCAGCATGAGGCGCATGGCGGGCACGACCGCGTCGTAGTTCAGAAGCGGCTCGCCCATGCCCATCATCACGACATTCGTGACGACGCGCTCGCCCTTGCCTTCACCGCCCGTGGCACGGCCGCCGGCCGCCCCGAGCGACGCGCGCAGCGCAAATTCGGCCATGCGCAGCTGGCCGATGATCTCGCCGGTGGTGAGATTACGCGAGAACCCCTGCTTGCCGGTAGAGCAGAAGCGGCAGTTCACCGCGCAGCCCGCCTGCGAGGACACGCACAGCGTGCCGCGCGTTTCTTCCGGAATGAAGACGGTTTCGACTGCGTTGCTGTTGCCGACGTCGATCAGCCACTTGCGCGTGCCGTCGGCAGAAACATGGTCGCTAACGATGCCCGGCATGGAGATCGTGGCGCGCCCCTTGAGCTTTTCGCGCAAGGACTTCGCGAGATCGGTCATGCCGTCGAAGTCTGCAGCGTTGTACTGGTGGATCCAGCGCTGCAATTGCTTGGCGCGAAACGGCTTCTCGCCCAGGCTGTCGCAATAGGCGACGAGCCCTTGGGCGTCGAGGTCGAGAAGGTTGACGGTGGAACTGCTCGTCATATCGAATCCTGCCATTTCAGTGCGAGACCAGGTTCATGCAACAAGCTGCATGACCGCAAAACCGTTCGCGCCCATCCCTGCTGCTTTTACCTTACTACTTTGCCCGGCGGTTGGTGCGAATTGGTGTGAATAAAGCCGCCTTGCCGCACCCGCGGCCGGGTAACCAGCATTAGCGCGAATACACGTTCACTTGCGGGAAGAAGAACGCGATTTCAACCGCTGCCGTTTCGGCGGCGTCCGAACCGTGCACCGCGTTGGCGTCGATGCTGTCGGCGAAGTCGGCGCGAATCGTGCCCTTTTCAGCCTTCTTGGGGTCGGTTGCGCCCATCAGATCGCGGTGCTTCAGGATGGCGTTCTCGCCTTCCAGAACCTGCACGACCACCGGGCCGGAGATCATGAATTCGACCAGGTCCTTGAAGAACGGACGTGCAGCGTGCACGGCGTAGAACTTCTCAGCGTCGGCGCGCGAGAGGTGGACCATGCGCGAAGCCACGATCTTCAGGCCAGCGTTTTCGAAACGGCTGTAGATCTGGCCGATCACGTTCTTGGCCACTGCGTCCGGCTTGATAATGGACAGGGTGCGTTCGATCGCCATAAAAACTCCAAAAAATTAAGAGGTTACAGATTCAAATGAATCCGCAATTGTAGCATGTTCCCGTGTATGATTGCGATTGAACCCTTACAGCACTGAAAGACTCCAAGCAGGAGTTTCTGAATACTGGTAGCGTAGGCCGTGTGGGCGCTTCGACGCATTCTTCAATTCACTTTTGTCGCACCGGTGGCATTGAAACTCCCCGCGCTCGCGCTAATCTTAGGTACGGGTAGGCCGACGCGGGCGGCGAGAGCCTCCGGCGCGGCACACGGCAAAAGCGCCGGACAAACCGCTGACAACATCACGCAACACGCTTCTGACGTAAGGAGAGACCATGAACGATCATCCGTATAGCTTTGGCCGCACTGGCGCGGTCAGCACGGTCGAAACGCGTAACCGCGTGCTACGAAACACCTACTGGCTGCTGGCGCTGTCCATGATTCCGACAGTGCTGGGCGCGTGGGTGGGGCTCGCCACCGGGTTTTCGCTGTTCGCCGCCACCAGTCCCGCCATGAGCCTGCTGGCGTTCTTCGCGATCGCGTTCGGCTTCATGTTCGCAATCGAGAAAACCAAGAACAGCTCCGCCGGCGTGTTCGTGCTGCTGGGCTTCACGTTCTTCATGGGCCTGATGCTGTCGCGCATTCTGGGCTTCGTGCTGGGTTTCTCCAACGGCCCGTCGCTCATCATGCTCGCCTTTGGTGGCACCGGTGTGATCTTCGCTTCAATGGCGACCATTGCGACCGTCAGCAAGCGCGACTTCTCTGGTCTCGGCAAGTGGCTGTTCATGGGCGTGATCGTGCTGCTGCTCGCGTCCGTCGCGAACGTGTTCCTGCACCTGCCGGCGTTGATGCTCACGGTGTCCGTCATGGCCATCGTGATCTTCTCGGCCTATATGCTGTTCGACGTGCAGCGCGTCGTGAACGGCGGCGAGACGAACTACATCACCGCAGCACTGGCCATCTATCTGGACCTGTACAACGTGTTCGTGAACCTGCTGGCGCTGCTCGGCATCTTCGGCGGCAACCGGAACTAAGACCGTAACTAAGCCGCATGGTACGGAGTAAGGGCTCGGCGCTGAATGCGCCGGCCTTGTAGAAAAGCCCATAACGACTGCTCGTTATGGGCTTTTTGTTTCCACGCCGTCGCCGTTGCTGGCGACATAAAAGCGACCGGGCCAGCCCCTACAGGCTCAGCCACGCGAACCCTTCCGCCTGCGAGGCCACCACCACCTCGGTCGGCGCAGCGCCCAACACGCCGGCCATCGCGGCCTGGGCGAGTTCGGGCAGATTGTTCTGCTGGCTCAGGTGCGCCGCAACAACGTGGCGCAAGCGCGAACGATCGAGCGAGGCGAGAATTTCAGCCGCCGCGTCGTTATTCAAATGCCCATGATTGCCGCCGATGCGCGCCTTCAACGACTGCGGGTAGCGGCTGCCGGCCAGCATACCCACATCGTGATTGCATTCCAGCACCAGCGCGTCACAACCGCTCAATACGGCGCTGATATGCGGCGTGGACGTGCCCACGTCCGTCAGCACACCGAGCCGGCTCACGCCATTGGAGAACACATATTGCAACGGCTCGCGGGCGTCGTGCGGAACCGTGTAGGGAAGAACGCTGAGGTCGCCGATTGCCACCGCTTCGTCGCCCCATAGCACGTGCAGGTCGACGTCGGCTTCGTCCGCGCCCACCGCGCGCGCCGTGCCCCAGCTCATAAACAGCGGAATCGACCACTTGCGCGCCAAGGTCAGCGCGCTGCCAATGTGGTCGCTGTGTTCGTGCGTGATCAGAATGGCGTCGAGGGCTTCGGCACTCGAGCCGAGCCGGTTCAGGCGCCGCTCCACTTCCTTTGCAGAAAACCCGCAATCGAGCAGCACGCGCGTGGTGGTTGCGCCGCTTTGCGCTTCCACCAGCAACGCATTGCCTTCACTGCCGCTGCCAAGACTTGCGAACCGCACAGTCAGCTTAGTTCAGTTGCGCGTGCAGCAGCGTCACGATGCGCTGTGCGTCTGACGAATTGTCGATCTGGCCATTCGCGTCCAGCACCGCGACCTGCGTCAAGGTATCGCCCTTGGGACGCACGTTGACGAGGAACTCCTGACCCGGCTTTTTCGAGGAATTGCCGCTGTAGAACAGCTTGCCGAGCAAGCCTTCCTTCTTCAGTTCCTGCATCGAGTCCGCGTAGCGCACGTAGTAAATGCCCTTCTCGCGGTCGCGGTTGTCGACGGTGAAATTGGTGCGATCGAGCGCGAGGCCCACGCGCAGCCACGCGCGGTCGAACGACTCCTGTAGATCGAGCGTGGAGGCGCCCGCAGTCTTGTCGAGCGTGGCCGGCGCGGCGGCCGGACGTGCTTCCGTCAGCAACTGCTTGGATTGCGCTTCGGTCAGGCCGAATTTCTGCATCAGCTTGGTGAGGAACAGCGCTTCCAGTGCCGGGTCGCGCGGACGCTCTTCCCAACGCGACGACGTCTTGTCCTGCCCGGTCAGCACTTCTTCCATTGCGCTGTGCGTGACGGAAATATCCGTCGTGTCGGAAGGACCGCGCGACACCAGCGTGCGGAAACTGTCACGCGTTCCCGACGAATACGCAAAGTCGATCACTTTGCCCACTGTGCGGCGGAACCAGTCGTCCGGAATATTGGCGCGGTTCTCCGCCCAGTCAGTCACCATGATGCCGGTGGCCGGTGCGTCGGTTTTCAGCGCGAAGCCGTTTTCCTGCCAGAACTCCTGCAATTGCGGCCACAGCTGTTCGGGCGAGCGGCCGTCGACCACCAGCCAGCGGCGGTCGCCGTCACGCTCGATATGCATGCCGTACGGATCTTGCGCGGTCGGCTGGCCTTCGGTCGAATTGCCAGCCGCCGTGACCGCGCGCTTGGTCGCGCCGCCCAGCGCCAGATTGGCGGGCGGTGCGACGTAACGCTGATCGGTTGCGGTGGTGTTCAGGTCGCCGGGAATGGCGAGCGGCGGCGCGCTGCCCGCGGCTTTGTAATTCACGCGATCAGAAGCGAACCAGTCGTTCAAAGTGTCACAGCCGGCGAGCGTCACCAGGGCAAGCGTCAGCGCCGCCATGCGGGTTGCGTGGAGGGAAAGTGCGGAACGTTTCATGAGGTCCTTCGTGATGCTGGAACGCGGTGCCTGGTTCTGTGTGCCGGGAACGTGGGCTGGATCGACGTCGGTTAAGGGAATGCCATTGGCGGGTGAGCGCTGACGGGTCCGGCGGTTGCCCGCCTAGCCGAGCAGGCCCGCTTCGCGCAGCGCGCCGCGCACCACTTCGTGGTATTGCGCGTCGAGCGGCGTGAGCGGCAGGCGGATGCCGCCCTGCACACGACCCAACTGCTGCAGCGCCCACTTCGCCGGAATCGGATTCGATTCGATGAACAGGTTCTTGTGCAGCGACAGGAGCTTCAGATGAATCTCGCGCGCGGTCTTCGCGTCCGCCGCCAGCGCGGCCTTGCACAGCTCGCTCATGAGACGCGGCGCGACGTTCGCGGTGACCGAGATATTGCCGTGGCCGCCCAGCAGCATCAGCGCGATCGCGGTGGGATCGTCGCCGCTGTAAATGCCGAAGTGCGCCGGCGCCGACTTGATCAGATGCGCCGCGCGGTCGATGTTGCCGGTCGCTTCCTTCACGCCGATGATGCCCGGCACCTGTGCGCAACGCAAAATGGTCTCGTTGCTCATGTCCGCGACCGTGCGGCCTGGCACGTTGTACAGGATTACCGGCAGATCGACCGTTTCGGCGATCTTCACGAAATGGCGATAGATGCCTTCCTGCGTCGGCTTGTTGTAGTACGGCACGACCTGCAATGTGGCGTCGGCGCCCACTTCTTTCGCCTGACGCGTGAGTTCGATAGCTTCGGTCGTGGAGTTGCCGCCCGAGCCCGCGATCACGGGAATCCGGCCCGCCGTGTGCTCCACCGCGGTCTTGACCATCAGCACGTGCTCTTCGACGGACAGCGTGGCCGATTCGCCGCTCGTGCCGACCACCACGAGCGCATTCGTGCCCTCGGCGATATGCCAGTCGATCAGTTTGCGAAACGCCGGCAAATCAAGACTGCCGTCTTCAAGCATCGGGGTGATGATGGCGGGAATGCTGCCGCGAATATTGACGCTGCCGCTCTTGCTCTGAGTGCCTGCGAGGGTGCCTGCTTGAGTGCCTGCTTGAGTGCCGTTAGTCATGAAAAGCCATGAATTTGATCAGGTAAACCGCGATTGTAGCGGATTAGCCAGCCAACTCGTAACAAGGCGGGGGCGCCGCCTGCGCGGGGTTGCCTGAGCGGTCCGCCTCCAGAATGGCGCAGATGCGCTGGACGTAAGCCGGGCGTGGCTGCGCGAGAAAACCGTCCTGAAACGCGACCACCCGCAAGCGGCCGCGCACGAGCTCCAGCAGTTCGCCGGGCGTGAGCAGGAACGCGGGATTAGAGGGCTTGCCCACCCTTTCGTTTCCTTGCGCAAAGGTCTCGTAAACCAGTACGCCGCCGGGTGCAAGCGATTCGATGAGGCGCGCAAAAAGCGGCCGGTGCAGATAATTGGTGACAACCACCGCGGCGAATTTCGCCTCTGCGCGCAGCGGCCACGGAGCGTTCTCCAGGTCGGCCACGACCGGCGTGACGAGCGGTTCGTCTGCCAGTGTATTGAGTGCGGCGGCGTCGCGGTCGATGGCCGTGACCGGGTGGCCCAGCGACGCAAAAAAGCGCGCATGCCGCCCCGCCCCGGACGCGACGTCGAGCACCGCGCCGCCCGCCGCGACCAGATGCGCCCAATGGCGCACCCAAGGCGACGGTTCGCCCAATCCGTGCATGGACGCCGCGGAAATGCTCATGACGTCGACGCGACCCTCAGTTATACGACAGACCCATCGCCTCGCGCACGTCACGCATCGTTTCCGTGGCGAAGCGGCGCGCCTTGTCGCAGCCGTCGGCGACGATCGCGCGCAGCAGCGACGGATCGTCCATGTACTTCTGCGCGCGCTCCAGCATCGGCTGCTGCTCGCGCAAAATGCCTTCGATCACCGGCTGCTTGCATTCGAGGCAGCCAATGCCGGCCGAGCGGCAACCCTTCTGAACCCACTCGTGCGTGGTTTCGTCTGTGTAAACCTGGTGCAGTTGCCATACCGGGCACTTGTCCGGATCGCCCGGGTCCGTGCGGCGCACGCGTGCCGGGTCGGTCGGCATGGTACGCACCTTCTTCGTGATCGTTTCGGCGTCTTCGCGCAGGCCAATGGTGTTGCCGTACGACTTCGACATCTTCTGGCCGTCCAGGCCCGGCATGCGCGAAGCTTCCGTCAGCATGACCTGCGGCTCGACCAGGATGATCTTGCGCGAGCCTTCGAGGTAGCCGAACAGGCGCTCGCGGTCGCTCATCGACAGGCTTTGCGACTCCTGCAACATCGCGCGCGCCTGCTCGAGCGCTTCGTCGTCGCCTTCCTGCTGGTAGGCGTTGCGCAGCTCGTGATACAGCTTCGCGCGCTTGCCACCGAGCTTTTTCGCGGCTTCGTTCGCCTTTTCCTCGAAGCCCGGCTCGCGGCCATACAGGTAGTTGAAACGGCGCGCGATTTCCCGCGTCATTTCGACGTGCGGCACCTGATCTTCGCCGACCGGCACGAGCGACGCGCGGTACAGCAGAATGTCCGCCGCCATCAGCACCGGATAGCCGAGGAAGCCGTAAGTGGACAGATCTTTCTCCTTCAGCTTCTCGATCTGCTCCTTGTAAGTCGGCACGCGTTCGAGCCAGCCAAGCGGCGTGCTCATGCCGAGCAGCAGCGACAGCTCCGCGTGCTCGGGCACGCGGCTCTGAATGAAGAGCGTGGCCTGGGCCGGATCGATGCCCGAGGCGAGCCAGTCGATCAGCACCTCCCAGACGTTTTTCTCGATAACCTCAGGCGTTTCGTAGTGCGTGGTGAGCGCGTGCCAGTCGACGACAGCGAAGAAGCACGGGTATTCGGACTGCAGCCGCACCCAGTTTTTCAGCACGCCGTGATAGTGGCCGAGGTGCAGCGACCCGGTGGGCCGCATGCCGGAGAAGATACGGTCTGGGAACATGGTTATTTAGAAAAGCGAAACAAGTGGAGTCAGAACTGCAGTGATTGCGCTGTAACCCACGGTGACGAGCGGGCTCAGCCAATAGCGCGTCAGCGTGCCCGTCATGACCAGCGCCATGACGATGAAAAAGCCATACGGTTCGAGACGCGACAGTGCGATGGCCTGGCGCGGCGGCAGCAGCGCCATCAGCACGCGGCCGCCGTCGAGGGGCGGCAACGGAAACAGATTGAGCACGCCAAGCACCAGATTGACGCCGACGCCCGCGCCCGCCATGCGTGTGAAAAACGGTTCGTCGACGGCCATGACAGCCAGCGCCACGCCGAACAGGCCCCAGATGAGCGCCTGCGCGAAGTTGCAGGCCGGCCCCGCCGCCGCAACCCACAGGCTGCCCCAGCGAGGATTACGCAGATTGCCGAAAGCGACCGGAACCGGTTTCGCATAGCCGAACATGAAGGCGCCGCTCGTGGCGAAGTACAGCAGCAACGGAATGGCGATGGTGCCGAGCGGGTCGATGTGCCGCATGGGGTTTAGGGACACGCGGCCGAGCACGTAAGCGGTGTTGTCGCCGAGCCAGCGCGCGACGTAACCATGCGCGGCTTCGTGCAGCGTGATGGCGAAGATCACCGGCAATGCGTAGACCGCAATGGTTTGTATCAGGGAAGAATCCATAGCTCGCTATTGTAACAATGCGTTTGCGTGCGTCTGCCCGCTTTCGCTCATGCCGTCTCTTCGAGACCGAATGGCGCGAGAGAACCGCGCCCTGCCCGTACCAGCACCGGCTCGTCGCCGGTCAGGTCGATCACCGTGGACGGCTCGCACACGCAGGCGCCGCCGTCGATGACGAGATCGAGTTGTTTTTCGAGCCGCGCGCGGATTTCCTCGGGATCGTTCAGCGGTGCGGTTTCGCCCGGCAGAATCAGCGTCGAGCCGAGAAGCGGCTGGCCGAGTTCGCCGAGGATCGCGAGCGTAATTGCGTGATCCGGCACACGCAGGCCAATGGTCTTGCGCGACGGATGCGACAGGCGCCGCGGCACTTCCTTGGTCGCCTGCAACACGAACACGTAAGGCCCTGGCGTCACGGACTTGATGAGCCGGTACTGGCGGTTGTCCACCATCGCGAAATTCGCGAGTTCCGACAGATCGCGCACGAGCAGCGACAGTAGCTGCTTTTCGTCGAGCCCGCGGATGCGGCGCAGGCGCTCCACCGCGTTCTTGTCGTCGAGATGGCAGGCGAGTGCGTAGCTCGAGTCCGTCGGCAGCGCGACCACGCCGCCGTCGTTGATGATCTGCACGGCCTGTTTGACGAGGCGCGGCTGCGGGTTATCTGGATGAAGCCGGAAGTATTGGGACATGGCGGCTAACGGTGACTACGGAGAAACAACGTTTGATGGCGCGGTCCAACGCAAACTTCGCGGACCGTGAGCCGGACGCTGCACGTCAGGCGCGAGCACGGCGACTCGCCGGCTCGCCCGCGGGACGTGCCGCACGGGCACGGCGGGCGCTCACAGCCAGCGTTCCCAGACAGGCTTGAGATCGGAAGGAAGCGGCGGCAACGTGCCGAGTTCGACGCGGCCCTCGCCCGGCGCATGGAAATCCGAACCACGCGACGCCTCAAAGCCGAAGCGGCGCGCGACCTCGGCGTACTCGCGGTATTGATCCGGCGTGTGGCTGCCGGTCACGACTTCGATCGCCTTGCCGCCCAGATCGATGAACTCCGCGAAAAAGGCGTCGAACTCGGTTGGCGAGTACGCATAACGGCCCGGGTGCGCGATGATGGCCTCGCCTCCTGCCGCCTTGATCCAGCCGACGGCGTCCGCCAGCTTCGACCAGCGATGCGGCACGTAGCCGGGCTTGCCGTCGCCCAGATAGCGGTTGAAGACGTCTTGCGTGGAACTGGCATGACCGCTTTCCACCAGAAAACGCGCGAAATGCGTACGCGAAATCATGTCGGGGTTCGACACGTACTTCAGCGCGCCCTCATACGCGCCGGGAATGCCGAGCGTGGCCAGTTGCTCGCCGATTGCCTCCGCGCGCGCGGCGCGCCCGTTGCGCGTGCGCGCGAGGCCGTCGATCAGCACGGAACTGGTGGGGTCGATACCGAGCCCGACGATGTGCACCGTACGCGCGGCCCATGTCACCGAGATTTCAACGCCGCTCAGATAGCCCATACCGAGCGCCTCGGCCGCTTGCCGGGCTTCGTGCTGGCCGCCGAGTTCGTCGTGATCGGTGAGCGCCCACAACGTCACGCCCCCCGCATGCGCACGGCGGGCGACATCGGCCGGCGCAAACTGGCCGTCGGAAACGGTGGAGTGACAGTGGAGGTCGGCGTTCATCATCGTCTGTAGAGGGGTCTGCAGCCATTTTACTGCAACGCAGTAAGTGGACGCAGAGCAAATCTCGCAGTGGCGAGCGCGCTTTGGCTGCTTGAGGGAGGTTTTGGAGGTGTGCCCGTCGCGCAGAGGTCGTGATGTGCCGGCGTACGGAGTGCGGTGTTCCGCGCCGGCGGCACACCGTTCGCCCCTCGCCCCGCGCCCTTCCCCCGCTCTACGCGCAGAACCCCTCGATCAACGCCGCGACCTGTTCCGGCTGATCGTGGTGCACCATGTGCCCCGCTTCGTCGATGATCTTCTCGCGCCAGTCCGCGAACGCCCGAAAGCGCGCCTTGAATTCCTCGAGCGGAATCTCGCCGGCCAGCTCCGCAAGCGTCGGAGAATTCGCGGCCTCCACATGCAGCACTTTCGCGCTCACCTTGCGCCAGACAGCCATCACCTCGTCCAGACGGTAGAGCATCGGTCCGCGCAGCTTGTGCGCCGGGTCCGCGAGCAACATGAAGCGCCCCTCGCCGTCGGGCTTCGACCAGTGCTTTGCCAGGAACTGCGCGCGAGCGGGCGCAAGCCGCGGATTGGTCTTGACGAGCCGCCCGGCCACTTCGTCGAGCGACGCGTAGCGCTTCAGTTGCGGCGGATCGCGCAACTCGTCGAGCCAGTTTTGCAGGCGTCTGGGCGCCTGCGCGGCGTGCGCGGGCGCGAGCCCGAAACCCTCCAGATCGACCACCCGCCGCACGCGCTCCGGCCGCGCGCCGGCATACAGGCAAACGACGTTCGCGCCGAGGCTATGTCCGACCAGGTTGACCTGACCGGTCGGCGCGTAATGGTCCAGCAGCGCATCCAGATCGGCGAGGTAGTCGTGGAACCAGTAATGTCCGCCCCCAGCTTGCGCCACCGGCCAGTCGGACAGACCGAAGCCGCGCATGTCGGGTGCGATCACCTGCCAGTCACCGCCGAGCGCATCGACGACAAACTGGAACGACGCCGCCACGTCCATCCAGCCGTGCAGCATGAAGAGCGCGGGCGCGTCGGGATGGCCCCAGCGCCGCACATGCAGACGGATGCCGCGCACAGCGACGAACTCGGATCGGGAGGTATTCATGGTTGGACGCACGCCAAAAAAGAATGATCGTTCGATTATAACGAGATGAACGGACCGCAGGCGGCAACCGCGCAGAGGAACGAGTCAGTCGGATGGCGTGGGAGCGATTGGCGCGCTGTCCACCTCGACGCCTGCCAGCGCCGCCAGCTCGGCAAGCTCCGCAGCGTCAAAACCCGCGTCGCGGCGCGCCTCGAAATTGAACGGCCCGCGCAGCTTCGGCGCGTGATATTCGCTGGCGAGGCGCGTGTAGGTCGCATGCGGATCCAGCCCGCCCTCGTCGCACAGATGACGGAACCAGCGGTTGCCGATCAGCACATGACCGATTTCGTCGCGCAGTATCACGTCGAGGATCGACGCCGACTGCCGGTCTCCCGCCTGCAGCAGACGCGCACGAATCGGCGGGGAGGCGTCGAGTCCGCGCGCTTCGAGCGTTCGCGGCACGAGCGCCATGCGCGCAAGCACGTCGCCGCGCGTGCGCTCGCACATGTCCCACAGGCCGTCATGGGCCGGAAAGTCGCCGTACGCATGGCCGTACTCCGCGAGCCGCGCGGCGAGCAGTGAAAAGTGATAGGCCTCTTCGGCGGCCACTTTCAGCCAGTCGGTGTAGAAGGCAGCGGGCATGCCGGCGAAGCGCCACACTGCGTCGAGCGCCAGGTTGATCGCGTTGAATTCGATATGGGCGAGCGCGTGCAGCAGCACCGCGCGCCCTTGCGGCGATTGCATGCTGCGCCGTTCCAGGCGGCGCGGCTCGACCAGTTCCGGGCGTGCAGGCCGGCCGGGCAGACCCGGCGGCTCGTCCAACGTGATGTCCGCGACGCACGGCACGCTGCCGTCGAGCACCGCCGCATGGAGGGCGCGCGCGGCGCTTGCCTTCCTGGCTGGATCGATTTCGCGCAGTGCGGCGAGCGCGGCCGTGCGCGCGCAACGCGGCTCGCCGCCCGGCTCGGAGGCGGATTGAACGGGCGCAGCGGACGGCGCCGAGCAACCGGGAATGGCGGAGGACTTCATAAAAAACGTGGACGGCAAAGTTATTGAATGTGACAGATGGCGAGAGAACGGCGCGGACAGCGGCGGGCACGGCGCGGATGCGGGACGCGTGGGTTGACGACCGCTTGGGTGCCTCGCGTGGCGCCTCACGTGCAGGACAGCCACACCGCTCGCTCATACACAAGCAACCTCAGCGGCCCTCGCAGCCGAGGCCCGCGCCAGAGCCCCGCATCGTGAGCCGGATACCGCGCAGCGCCCGAACCACACAACCGTTTACAATACTCGATTCGACGTCCGCAAGCGCCCAACGCGTTCGCACCATAACCCGCGAAGAGCCGTCGAACCCGATACGCCGCGAGCCTTTCCTGCCCGCGACCGATCCACGAGGAGACAACGTGACCATTTACAAGCTTGGCGACGCCGCGCCGAACATCCATGAAAGCGTGTTCGTCGCCGATTCCGCGACCATCATCGGCAACGTGACGCTGGAGGAAAATTCAAGCGTCTGGTTTGGCGCAACGCTGCGCGGCGACAACGAGCCGATCACGCTCGGCGCGGGCAGCAACGTCCAGGAAAACGCCGTCTTGCACACCGACCCCGGCTTTCCGCTGACAATTGAGGCGAACGTGACGATCGGCCACCAGGTCATGCTGCACGGCTGCACGATCAGGGAAGGCGCGCTGATCGGAATTCAGGCGGTGGTCTTGAATGGCGCGGTAATCGGCCGCAACTGTCTGGTCGGAGCGGGCGCCATCGTCACCGAAGGCAAGGTGTTTCCCGACAATTCGCTGATTCTCGGCGCCCCCGCGAAAGTGGTGCGCGAACTGACCGAGGCGGACATCGCCAACATGCAGCGCGGCACGGCCAGTTACGCCGAGCGCCGCGAGTATTTCAAGGCGCAGCTGGTGCGCATCGGCTAACCGGCCGGGCGCGCGGCGCGCACGGCGCATGCACGGATTTGGCCGTGCGGCGCCATTCGATAGAGGAAAAGTTGTGAGCGACCAGTTGCAAAAATTCATGTTCAGCGCGGCGCCGGTGCGCGGCGAGATCGTTTCGCTGCGCAATACGTGGCAGGAGGTGCTCACGCGCCGCGAGTATCCGGCGCCGGTGCGTACGATCCTCGGCGAGATGATGGCGGCCTGCGCGCTGCTGTCGGCGAATCTGAAGTTCGACGGCACGCTGATCATGCAGATTTTCGGCGACGGCCCGGCCAAGATGCTGGTGGTTCAGTGCAGCTCGGACCTGTCGATGCGCGCGACCGCCAAGCTTTCCGGCGAAGAAGGCAGCACGATCGGCGAAACCGCCTCGATGGTGGAGTTGCTCAACGCAAGCGGTCATGGCCGCTGCGTGATCACGCTCGACCCGCGCGACAAGAAGCCCGGTCAGCAGCCCTACCAGAGTATTGTGCCGCTTTCCGGCGAAGACGGGCCGCTCAGCTCGATGGCCGAGGTGCTGGAGCACTACATGCATCACTCCGAGCAGCTCGACACGCGTCTGTGGCTCGCCGCCAACTCCGAGCGGGCGGTCGGCATGCTGCTGCAAAAGCTGCCGGGCGACGGCGGCATCGTCCCGCATCCGGGCGAACTGGATGCGGACACGTGGGAGCGCGTGTGCACGCTCGGCAGCACGCTGTCGCAGGACGAACTGCTGAAGGAAGAGCCGGAAACCGTGTTCCGCCGCCTGTTCTGGCAGGAAAACGTCCAGCATTTCGAGCCGGCCAGCGCACGCTTCGAATGCACGTGCTCGCGTGAAAAAGTGGGCTCGATGCTGAAGATGCTCGGTCGCGACGAAGTGGACAGCGTGATCGCGGAGCGCGGCCATGTCGAGATTCATTGCGAGTTCTGCAACCAGCGGTACGAGTTCGACCCGGTCGACGTGGCGCAACTTTTTCTCGCCAATGCACTCTCACAAGGTGTGACGCCGGCCGCGGAACAACGGCACTAACAGGGCCGCGGGCCGGCGGTTTGGGCGGTGCCTTCAGTACACGGCCCAGGGCTCGCGTGGCAGCCCGCCGGCGGTCCGATTCGTGGGTGCCCGGCGGGCACCTCGCACCATGCCCTTGTCACCTGGTTGCTACTTAGCGTCCGTTTAGGCATCCGATCTATCGGGACTCAACATGAGCATTTCCACTTCATTGCCAGGCGCCGCGCGCACGCTTGCCGTGCTGACGGCGCTCGCGAGCCTGTCTGCCCTGACCGGTTGCATGATGGACCCGCCGGGCCCCTCGCCCATATACAGCCGGCTGCCCGCCGACCAGTCGGGCATGGCGAGCACCGCCCAGCCGCTGACACCAGCGGAGCGGCAACGTTACGATGCGATTGATCAGCAGGTCATGGCCGAGCAGAATCAGGCGATTGCCGCGGAAAACGCCGCGCAGGCGTGGTCGCGTTATTACAGTCCCCCGGTACCCGTCTCCGTGTACGGCAGCTACTACGGCGGCGGATGGGGCCACGGTTGGGGCACGGGTGTCGGCATCGGCTACGGGCCTTATTGGGGCTGGTAACGACATACCGGCGTCATGCCTGAATACTCGTTGCAGGCATGCACGAATACAGACCGCTTAAGACTTTTCACGCGGTCTCCCTGCTGCATGGCGGCAGACGCAAAAAAGGCGCGGTTCGCACCGCGCCTTTTTTCGTCCGGGTTCTGCCGCCGCACTGTGGGCCTTGTACCCTGCCTCCCGCTCGAGGACCACTGCCGCACACGCGGGCTTGCGCCAGGCTCAGTGCGCGGGCTTCTTCTCTTTTGCCGCCTTGCCGCCGTGCTTGCGCTCCGGCTTTGCACGCGACTCCGGATTCGGCACCACATGCAGCGGTGCGGCAGACACCTCGCCGCGAGTCGATGTCGTGGCCGATGGCGCATTGGCCGTCGGCAACGGTGCATTCGGCGACACGAACTGCACGAACACTTCGCCGTCCTTGACCATGCCCATTTCGTAGCGGGCGCGCTCTTCGACGGCAGCGGTGCCGTTCTGCAGATCCTGCACCTCGCCTTGAATGCGCTCGTTACGCAGCTTAGCCTCGGCGTTCTTCTGCACCTGCTGCGCGAGTTGCTGCTGTAGCTCGTGAACGCGCAACCATCCGCCATGGCCCCACCACAGCGGATACTGGATCAAAGCCAGCAGAACGATCAGTACAGCAGTGACGAGCCGCATGTAGTAAGCACAATAAATACGCGCCGCCCTGCGCTTTACGCAGGGCGGCGAGGTCAATCAGACACGAAGGAGAACCGGCTCATCGGTCAGCGCAAAAAACAGTGGTCACAACCATTGATTAGCGCAGATTGTAGAACGCCGACTTGCCCGGATAGCTGGCGATATCGCCGAGGTCTTCTTCGATACGCAGCAGTTGGTTGTACTTCGAGATACGGTCCGAGCGCGACAGCGAACCGGTCTTGATCTGCCCGGCGTTCAGGCCGACGGCGATATCCGCAATGGTCGAATCTTCCGTTTCGCCCGAGCGGTGCGAGATCACAGCCGTGTAGCCCGCGCGCTTCGCCATTTCGATCGCGGCGAAGGTTTCCGTCAGCGTGCCGATCTGGTTGATCTTGATGAGGATCGAGTTTGCGATGCCCTTCTCGATGCCTTCCTTCAGGATGCGCGTGTTCGTGACGAACAGGTCGTCGCCGACCAGCTGGATCTTCTTGCCGAGCTTTTCGGTGAGCAGCTTCCAGCCTTCCCAGTCGCCTTCGTGCATGCCGTCTTCGATGGACACGATCGGGAATTTGTCGGCGAGCGTCGCGAGATAGTCGGTGAATTCCGCCGACGACAGTTGCAGACCCTCGCCCGCCAACTGGTATTTGCCGTCGTGGTAGAACTCGCTCGCTGCGCAGTCGAGCGCGAGCAGCACGTCTTCACCGGCACGGTAGCCCGCTTTCTCGATGGCTTGCAGGATCGTGGACAGGCATTCGTCGTTGCTGCCGAAGTTCGGCGCAAAGCCGCCTTCGTCGCCGACCGCCGTGCTCATGCCGCGGTCCGACAGAATCTTCTTCAGCGCGTGGAACACTTCGGCGCCGCAGCGCAGCGCTTCGCGGAAGGTCGGCTGGCTGACCGGCACGATCATGAATTCCTGGATGTCCAAGCTGTTGTTTGCATGCGCGCCGCCGTTGACGATGTTCATCATCGGCACCGGCAGTTGCATGGCGCCCGAGCCACCGAAGTAACGGTAAAGCGGCAGGCCGGCTTCTTCGGCGGCGGCCTTCGCGACGGCCATCGAAACGGCCAGCATCGCGTTCGCGCCGAGGCGCGACTTGTTGTCCGTGCCGTCGAGTTCCAGCAGGGTCTTGTCGAGGAAAGCCTGCTCGGAAGCGTCGAGGCCCATGATCGCTTCGGAGATTTCGGTGTTGATGTGCTCGACGGCCTTCAGCACACCCTTGCCGCTGTAGCGGCCGGTTTCGCCGTCGCGCAGTTCGATCGCTTCGCGCGAGCCGGTCGACGCGCCCGACGGCACCGCGGCGCGGCCCATCGTGCCGGACTCCAGCAGCACGTCGCATTCGACGGTGGGGTTGCCTCGCGAATCGAGAATCTCTCGACCGATGATATCTACGATAGCACTCATGGTTTCCTCAAGAAATGACGATGAATTCGTTACTGTGACACTGCACCTGGCGCCCGGTGTGGCATTGGCCGACCACCCCGACAGACAAGCTGCGCGCCGATACGTTCGACAACCATTGTGTGCATTTGCCGCGCGCCGGCTCGCAACAGGAGCCGGCCGGCCGATGATACGAGCCGACGCGCGGGCGCATGCCTGAATCAGTTGAAATCGCTTTCGAGGAACGGCGCGCGCTTGACCGCCTGATCGAGCGTAACGAGCGTCTCCAGCAGATCGGCCATGCGCTTGAGCGGCACCGCGTTCGGGCCGTCCGACTTGGCTTCTGCCGGATTCGGATGCGTTTCCATGAACAGGCCCGCCACGCCGACTGCCACGGCCGCCCGCGCAAGCACCGGCACGAATTCGCGCTGACCGCCCGAGCTCGTGCCCTGGCCGCCCGGCAACTGCACCGAGTGCGTGGCGTCGAACACGACCGGCGCATTGGTTTCGCGCATGATCGCGAGCGAGCGCATGTCCGACACGAGATTGTTATAGCCAAACGACACGCCGCGCTCGCAGGCCATGAAGCGGTCTTCGGAAAGACCGGCTTCACGTGCCGCGTCGCGCGCCTTGTCGATCACGTTCTTCATGTCGTGCGGCGCGAGGAACTGGCCTTTCTTGATGTTGACCGGCTTGCCCGAACGCGCGCACGCGTGAATGAAGTCAGTCTGACGGCACAGGAAAGCAGGCGTTTGCAGCACGTCGACCACGGAGGCGACCTGTTCGATCTCGTGCTCGGCGTGAACGTCGGTCAGCACCGGCAGACCGAGCTGACGCTTCACTTCCGACAGAATGCGCAAACCCTCGTCCATGCCAAGACCGCGGAACGACTTGCCGCTGCTGCGATTGGCCTTGTCGTACGACGATTTGTAGATGAACGGAATGTTCAGCTTCGCGCAGATTTCCTTCAGGCGGCCCGCCGTGTCGATGGTCATTTGCTCCGATTCGACGACGCAGGTGCCGGCGATCAGGAAAAACGGCTTGTCGAGCCCGATTTCGAAATCGCCCAGTTTCATGCTTTCTCCCCGACTTCGTTCGCGACACGAGACTGCTGATGCGCAAGCGCTGCCTCGACAAACGACTTGAACAGCGGATGGCCGTCACGCGGCGTGGACGTGAATTCCGGGTGGAACTGCACGCCGACGAACCACGGGTGCATGCTGCGCGGCAGTTCCATCATTTCCGGCAGATCTTCACTCGGAGTACGGGCGCTGATGATAAGACCACCGGCTTCGAGCTGGGGCACGAAGCGGTTATTGACTTCATAACGGTGACGATGACGCTCGTTCACATCCTTGCCATAGATCTCTTCGGCCATCGTGCCGGGCTTGATCGGGCAGCGTTGCGAACCGAGACGCATCGTGCCGCCGAGATCGGATTCTTCAGTGCGCTTTTCGACGCGGCCTTCGCGGTCGTACCACTCGGTGATGAGCGCGACCACGCGATTCGGCGTTTCCTGATCGAACTCCGTGCTGTTCGCGTCCTTCAGGCCGACCACGTCGCGTGCGAATTCGATCACGGCCAGTTGCATGCCGAGGCAGATGCCGAGGTAAGGCACCTTTGCTTCACGCGCATAACGGATTGCCGCGATCTTGCCTTCGGTGCCGCGACGGCCGAAGCCGCCAGGCACGAGCACCGCGTCCAGATGCTTGAGGCTCTCGACGCCGTGCGTTTCGATCTCTTCTGAATCGATGTACTCGATGTTCACGCGCGTCGACGTATGCATGGACGCGTGGCGCAGCGCTTCGATCAGCGACTTGTACGATTCCGTCAGATCGACATACTTGCCGACCATGCCGATCGTGACTTCGTGCTCCGGGTTCTGCAGCTTTTCGACGAGCTCCGACCACATGGACAGATCCGCCGCCTTCGGCGTGAGCTTGAGTTCTTCGCAGATGATCGCGTCGAGACCCTGGTCGTGCAGCATCTGCGGAATCTTGTAGATGCTGTCCGCGTCCCACACGGAAATGACGGCGTCTTCCGGCACGTTCGAGAACATCGAGATTTTCGCGCGTTCGTCGTCCGGAATACGGCGGTCGGCGCGGCACAGCAGCACGTGCGGCGAAATACCGATCTCGCGCAGCTTCTGCACGCTGTGTTGCGTGGGCTTGGTTTTCAGTTCGCCAGCGGTGGCCACCCAGGGCACCAGCGTGAGGTGCACGAAGCACGCGCTGTTGCGGCCCATGCGCAGGCTCATCTGACGCGCGGCCTCGAGGAACGGCAGCGATTCGATGTCGCCCACCGTGCCGCCCACTTCGACGATCGCAACGTCCGGCTCGCCGCAGGTGGCCGACGCGGCGCCACGCTCGACAAACGCCTGGATTTCATTCGTGATGTGCGGAATGACCTGCACCGTCTTGCCGAGATAATCGCCGCGGCGTTCCTTGCGGATCACCGATTCGTAGATCTGGCCCGTGGTGAAGTTATTGGCCTTGCGCATCTTCGTGCTGATGAAGCGCTCGTAGTGGCCGAGGTCGAGGTCGGTCTCCGCTCCATCTTCCGTCACGAACACTTCGCCGTGTTGGAACGGGCTCATCGTGCCGGGGTCGACGTTGATGTAGGGATCGAGCTTGAGAAGGGTGACTTTGAGACCGCGCGATTCGAGGATCGCGGCGAGGGAAGCGGCGGCAATACCCTTGCCGAGGGAAGATACTACGCCGCCGGTGACGAAAACATATTTGGTCATCGCTGGATGCTCGCGGGAAAAACGGATTATACCGTAAAGCAGGGTCCCAACCGAGCAAAATGCGAGCGGCCCCGCCGCGCGCATGTGCAGCGCAATTCGACCGTGATCGACGCGCGCCGCCTCAGCAACGCAGCTTCAGTTCGCGCAGCATCCGCTGCACGGCGCGCGCCGTTTCGATCGGCTTTTCCATCGGAAAGAGATGGCTGCCCTCGATCCATTCGATGTGCCCGCCCGTCGCGCGGCGCGTGGCGGCGAGCCCGACCTGGCGGATTTCTTTCGAGCGCGTGCCGGCGATGAAACCCACGGGCACCGGCGCGCCTCGCGCGAGCCGCGCACCGAGCGTGTGCGGCAAAGTCCGGTAAATCTGATATTCGATGCGGCGATCGAACGCGAGGCTGCCCGTTCCGTCATGCGATACCTGTGGAATGCCGAAGTCGATGTAGTCGGACAGCGTGCGCTCGTCCCAACGCGCGAACGCGGGCTTCGCATGGAAATGCCGCCATGCCTCGTCGCGGCTTGCCCAGTGCGTGCGGCGCGTGCGCGTGGCGGCCGCGGGCGAGAGCCGCTCGTCGAGCCCAGTCCACTGCGAGACACGCAGGATGCTGCTGCGCCAGCCCGCGACCACTGGAGAGTCGAGCATCACCACGCCCCTCACCCACTGCGGCTTTTTCAACGCGGCCATCAGCGAGAGATAGCCGCCCAGCGAATGGCCGACGAGCCACACGGGCTCCTCGTAGGTACGGCCGACGTCGTCCAGCAGCTGTTCGACGAGATGCGGCCAGTCCTGCGTGACCGGAAAGCGCGGATCATGCGCGATGCGTTCGATCGCGCGCACCTCGTAGTGGTCGGAGAGTTCGGCGAAAATCGTCCGGTAAGTCGAAGCCGGAAAGCCGTTCGCGTGCGAAAAGTGAATGATGTTTTTCAACTGCGATGATCTCCGTTCTGTTCTCGTGCAGCGGATGAAGCTTTGCTGCCTACGGCAGATGCCCGGCGGTGTTCTGGTAGCCCCGCGGTTTGTGTGCCCGCTCGACAGCGAGTGGAAAGCGCCGCTCGCGTCGGCCGTTTCTCGGCCCTTCCTCGGCCGTTCTACTCTCTACTGTGATGCCTGCGTGATGCATGGCCACGATCGGCGAACGGCCGCACGAATATTCAGCGATCCATCCAGTAGCGCCGCTGCGTGTCGCGATAGCGCTCGACCGTGAGCGCGGCCTCTTGCGCATGCTGGCCTTCGCGCGTCGCGAAATGCGGGTCGATGAAAACGCGCACCGCACCGTCCGCGTCGCTCCTGCCCAGCTCGATGTGACGCGCCGAATAGCGTGCCAGCACACCCGCATTGGGATGATGAAAGCGGTTGCGATAGCCTACCTGAAATAGCGCGACGAGCGGGTCGATAGAATCGAGGAACGGCTCGGTCGACGAAGTCTTGCTCCCATGATGCGGCACCACGAGCACTTGCGCGCGCAGCATGTCGCGATCGCGCGAGAGCAGCATGCGTTCGGCGGGCGCCTCGATGTCCGCCGTGAGCAAAGCGGCAAGAGGCGCACCCGGGGCTTGAGGCTTCGCGGAGTGGGTGGGGTTGTCGTTCGGTTTGTCGTTTGGGTTGTCGTTTGGGTTGTCGTTTGGGTTGTCGTTTGGGTTGTCGTTTGGGTTGTCGTTTGGGTTGTCGTTTGGGTTGTCGTTTGGGTTGCCGTTTGGGTTGCCGTCAACCTTGTCGTTGGAGTTGCTTCGCCCTCCGCTGCCCGCCTCGCTGCGCACACCGTCATGCGCAGCCGAGCCGCGCACCTCCATTCGGGGCGACGTGCTCACGCGCAGCACGCAGCAATGTTCGTTTGGCTTGCCTTGCAGGGGCCCGGCGTCGGGCCACAGCATGGCGAACTCGACACCGTCCCACTGCCAGCGCTGCCCCGCCGCACACGGCAGTGTCTGCGCGCCGTGTTGCCGCGCAATCGCCCATAGCGCGTTAGCGGGCACCAGCGAGGCGACCATCTGGCGAACCTCGATCGCCTCCAGCACGGCCGGCGCGCCGCCCGAGTGGTCGGAATCTGCGTGACTGACGATCAGCGTATCCAGTGCATTTACGCCTTGCGCCCGCAAGAACGGCACGACCACCCGCTCGCCGGCATGAGTCGATTCGGGCCCGGGCCCGGCATCGAACAGCAGCGCATGATGCGCGGTTTCGACTAGCACCGAGCTGCCTTGCCCGACATCGAGCGCGGTGAGCCGGAAGCTGCCGGGCGGCGGCGCGGACGGCGCCGACGCAACCAGCGGCAACCATGTGAGCGGCGCCGCCCAGCGCAGTGGCCAGCCGCGCGGCGCAAGACACCACAGCACGCCCGCCGCAGCGGTGGCAAGCGCCCAGCTGTCCGGCTGCGGCAGCCACCAGATCACCCAGCGCGGACCGGATAGCCACTGCAATCCCGCCATCATCAGGTCGAGCAAGGCGTGCGCGATTCGCAGCGCCGCCGCATCCAGCGGCGCGGGCAGCGCCATGCCAGCCAGCACCGCGGGCGTCACGAACACGCTCACCCACGGAATCGCGAACGCATTCGCGAGCGGCCCGATCAATGGAATCTGCGCGAACCAGAGCACTGTCAGCGGCGCGAGCGCGAGCGTGACCGCAAGCTGCACATGCGCCGCGCCAGGCAACCGCTCGCCGAACGCGCGCAGGCGCCGCGCAGCGGCGGAGCGCAAGCTCGAAAAGCGCGTGAGGCGCACGAGGCGTGTGAGCCGTGTGAGCCGCGAGAAGCGCGAGCGGTGTGAGAACCACAAGAGGCGCGAGACCCACGACAGGCGTGAGAAGCGTGAGAGCCGCGAAAACCACGACAAGCGCGAGAGATGTGGGAAGCGCGAGAGGCGTGAAAAGTACGAGAGGCGCAAGAAGCGCGCGAAGCGCGAAAAGCGCGCCGAAGGCGCGGCTACCGCGCGGCTTTCGTCGTCGACTTCGTCTGCGTGCTGCTCGTGATTCTGCACGCGTGGCCTCCCCGACGTGGCGTAAAGAATCGCCCCGACCGCGCAGAAAGACAGCCAGAACCCCGCCGAGGCCACTGCCCACGGATCGATCAGCAACACGAGCCCGAGCGCCCATGCAAGCACCACAGAGCCCGGCACATTGCGCCCGCTCAGGTAGGCCACCGCGACGACACTCGCCATCCACAGCGCGCGCTGCACCGGCACGTTGAAACCGGCGAGCGCGGCATGAAGTGCGGCGAACAGCGCGCCGCCCGTCACCGCGACAATCTGCGCGGGCAGACGCAACGGCCAGTGGCGGCCGAGCCATCCCGAGCGCCGCCAGACAGTGCCGACCAGCCACGCCGCAAGGCCCGCGGCAAAGCCGATATGCAGGCCCGAGATCGCCACCAGGTGACTCGTGCCGGTGGCGCGCATTGTTTGCCAGTCAGCGCGGGTGATTTCGTCCTGCGCGCCGATTGCGAGCGCCGTCACAATGCCGCGATGCGCCGCGCTCGCGAGCACGGTGTCGATGCGCCTGCGCAGCGCCGCGCGCCAGCGATCCACGCTCACGCCGATGCCGCGCGCATCCACCCGTAGCTTCACCGCCTGTGCAGTGCCGCTCACATAGCCAGTGGCCCGCACGTTGCGCGCGAGGAAGGCAGCCTCCGCGTCGCGCAAGCCGAAATTCGCATTGCCGTGCGGTCGCTTCAGACGCACCCGCAAACGCCAGCGCTCGCCGGGCTCGAGCGGCGGCGGCGGTGCTTCGTCACTGATCCATGCAAGCTGAATGACGCGCGGAAATGCGACCGCCACGGGCGAAGCCACGCCAGACGGCAAAGCATCGGGCGACTCCACTTCGAAAAGGAAACGCACGCCCTGGTCATCGCGCGCAGGCAAACCTTTGATGCTGCCGAGCACGTCGATATCGCGCCCTTCCCAAGCTAGCGGCAGGCTCGACGCGAGCCGTGCCTCGGCACGCCACGCGGCATAGCCGAAGCCCGTGCAGCACGCCGCACAGCACAGCGCGCCCCATCCGGCGCAGGACCGCCAGCGTCGAGACCACGCAAGTGAAGAAGGCCCGCTATGCTGGTCATGCTCATCGCGCTGGCGAGATAGACGCCCCCACCGGCCCCAGCCGGTTACTGCCAACGCCGTGCAGCTCAGCAACGCAAGCACGCACCCGCTACGCCAGTCGGGCAGCGCCGCCTGTCGCTGCAGCCACACCACGCCCACCGCAAACCCACACCACCACGCTCGCATCCGCCCTCCGCCCGCCATGCGCCGGGCGAGCCACACGCATCACCCCGCCTACGCAGCGCAAGGCAGGGCACGGGTCGCGCGCAAGTGCACGCACGGCCGGGGCGTGGATCTCGCCCGGCGCGAACCACTGTGAATCAAGCGCTTCGATTATGCAGAGGAAACGGCAAGCCGCGGCAGCGCGGCGAGCGCGTTAGCCGTTGTGCGTAGGGCGGTTTCGTCGGCGGTCGTGCCGCGCAACTGCGCAAGGCCCGCGCCGATGCCGGGAATCTGCTCGGGCGAATTGCGCTGCTTGTAGATCCAGGCAGGGGGAATGTCTGGCGCGTCTGTTTCGACCACGAGTGCGTCGAACGGCAACTGTTCGGCGAGCCGGCGAATCTGCCGCGCGCGCTCGAACGTCAGATTGCCGCCGAAGCCCAGATGCATGCCCTGGTCGATATACGCTTTGGCCTGCTGGAAGCTGCCGTTGAACGCATGCGCAATGCCACGGTGAATCTGGTGCCGGCGCAGTCCCTTGATTACCTGGTCCTGCGATTTACGCACGTGGCAGATCACCGGCAGGTCGAATTCACGCGCAATCTGCAGTTGGCCGTTGTAGAAGAATTGCTGACGGTCGTCGTCGAGCCCGTCGACGAAATAGTCGAGGCCGATCTCGCCGATGCCCACGAAGCGCGGATCGTCGAGACTCGCCTCGATTTCCGCACGCAGCAATTCGAGGTCGTGCTCCTGCGCGGACGGCGTGAAGAGCGGGTGAATGCCGAGCGCATACACGCCGCCCTCGAAGCTGTGCGCAAGCTCGCGCACCGCCGCGAAGTTCTCCCGGCCAATTGCTGGAATCACGATACGCCCTACGCCCGCGCGGTGCGCCGCCGCCGCGACATGCTCGCGGTCGGCGTCGAATTCGGATGCGTCGAGATGGCAGTGCGTATCGATCCACATGGCTTGCCTCGCTAACAGAGTTGGCAACAGGCTTGGCAACAGCGTTTGCCAGAGCGCCCGCTCATCGCGCCCGGCAGGTTCCGATCGTGCCTGCCAGACAGCCGACGCGGGCATCGCGATGCTTGCCGCGCGGGACTGTCCGGCCGCGCCGTCATACCGGAACTGGCGGCTCTTCGTGCAGCACGCCGTCGCGCAGCCGCATGATGCGGTCGCAGCGGCCCGCCAGTTCCGGGTCGTGCGTGACGATCACAAAACTCGTTTCGAGCGTGCGCGACAGTTCGAGCATCAGGTTGAAAACCGTGTCCGCGGTGCTGCCGTCCAGGTTGCCGGTGGGTTCGTCGGCGAGCACGCACGCCGGTTTCGTGACCAGCGCCCGCGCGATTGCGACGCGCTGCCGCTCGCCCCCCGACAGCTCGCCCGGCCGATGTTTCGCGCGATGCGCCATGCCGACGCGCTCCAGCACGGCGAGCGCTTCGCGGCGCGACGCTTCCGTGGTCATGCGGCGAATGCGCAGCGGCATCGCCACGTTGTCCAGCGCGGAAAACTCCGGCAGCAGATGATGAAACTGATACACGAAGCCGAGCGCGCGATTGCGCAAGTCGTTGCGCTCGCGCTCGGACAGTTTGGTGAACGGCTTGCCCATGACGGACACATGGCCCGCGCTCGGATCGTCCAGACCGCCGAGTACATGCAAAAGCGTGCTCTTGCCGGAACCCGACGCGCCGACGATGGCGAGCTTCTCGCCGCGCCGCACGCTCAGTTGCGTGTTGTTGAGCACCTGCACGTTCAGGCCGCCCTGCACGAACGACTTGGAAATGCCGGTCGCTTCCAGCACATAGGGGTGAGGCGTCATGTCCTGAGCGGCTACCGATAAGCTTGCGGAACGGTCATTCATAGCGCAGTGCCTCCGCGGGACGAACCCGTGCACCGCGCCAACTCGGATAGAGCGTCGCCACCGCCGACATCAGGAAGGCAATGATGCCGATGCGCGCGACGTCGGCGGGAATCAGCTCGGACGGCAACTCGCTGATGAAATACACCGACGGCGGCAGGAACTGCACGCCGAGCGCATGCTCGATCATCGGCACGAGCCACGGAATGCTCCACGCAATCAGGCACCCGAGCGCGACGCCCGTTGCGGTGCCAATAAAACCGATGGTCACGCCCTGCACGACGAAGATCTTCATGATGGAACGCGGCTGCGCGCCGAGCGTGCGCAAGATCGCGATGTCGGCCTGCTTGTTGGTGACGGTCATCACGAGCGAGGACACCAGGTTGAACGCCGCGACCGCGATGATCAGCGTGAGGATGATGAACATCATGCGTTTTTCGATCTGCACGGCCGAGAACCAGGTCTTGTTCTGCTGGGTCCAGTCGCGGATATACAGGTCGCCCGACAGACTGCGCGCAAGCTGATGCGCGACTTCGGGCGCCCGCTGCATGTCGGCGAGGCGCAGTCGCACGCCGGTCGGCGCGGGCAGCCGGAACAGCGCCTGCGCGTCCTTGATGTTGATGAGCGCGAGCGTGCTGTCGTACTCGTAATGGCCGGATTCGAAAATGCCCACCACTGTGAACTGCTTCAGGCGCGGCAGCATGCCGGCCGGCGTGATCGTGCCTTCGGGCGCGACCAGCGTGATCCGGTCGTTGACGGTCACACCGAGGTTGGTCGCGAGATCCGCGCCCAGCACGATGCCGAACTCGCCCGGCACCAGATTGGTCAGCTTGCCGCCTTTCATTTCCTTGCCGATGTCCGAAACCTGCGGCTCGAGCGTCGGCTCTATGCCGCGCAGTGCCACGCCGCTTACCGCGTCCTGGCGCGTGAGCAGCGCCTGCGCTTCGACGTAGGGCGCCGCGCCGATCACTTCCTTGTTCTGGCGCGCTTCCTGAGCGGTGAGTTGCCAGTTGGGCATCGAGCCGGTCGGCGAAAAAATCTCGACGTGCGCGAGCACCGACAGCATGCGGTCACGCACTTCCTTCTGGAAGCCGTTCATCACGGAGAGCACGACGATCAGCGCCGCGACGCCGAGCGCGATGCCCGACATCGAAACAAGCGCGATGAACGAAATGAAGCCGTTGCCGGTCGTGCGTTTGCCGGCGCGCGTGTAGCGCCAGCCAATCTGCCATTCGTAGGGAAATTTCAAGCGAGTCCTTTTCTGCGTTCTTCGGCCACCGGGGGCCGCCGCGCCGCGTGGCTGCACATGCGTGCCCTGCCTGCGCCTGCTTGCAGTGACGGCTGCACGGCCCAAGTGCCCTGATCATTGGTGTCGCGGCAATCGGGATGGTTCCGGGCGGGCCCACGGCTTTGCAGTCCGCTCCGGATTGCCGGTGCCGTCACCGTCAACCAAGCGCGAAGTTTGCCATACAATGCCGCCCCGCCGCGCGATGGGAGCAAGCGGAAACAAGCGAGAGCAAGCGGAAACGAGCGCAAACGACCGGCAAAGGCGCGAGCGGGCGGGAACGCTCCCCCGCTCGCCATTCGCTCGCACAGCCGCGCCGCACCTTGCGCACCATGCGCACCTTGCGTACCTTGCGTACCTTGCGTACCTTGCGCCCCAATCGAAACCCGCACGCGCTTTGCCCTACAATGCGCAGCATCATGCACGCCAACCGCCTCCATCTGCTGCTTCCTTTCGCGCTGCCTGCCGCAGCGGACGCCGCCACCGCCCTGCACGACATTCGCAGTGCCGCCCTCGACCGGCTGATCGCCCGCGCAACGCTGCTGGAGCGTGTGATAGGCGAAGATTTCCAGCGCACGCTGCCGCATGAACGCTGGATCGCGCGCCAGTTCGGCGCGACATCCAGCAGTTCGACGGGCGCAGCTGCCGACGAAGCCCCGCTCGCTCCCTACATGCTGCGCGCCGACGGCGGCGAGCCAGGCGACGCCACGTGGGCCTGCGTGCAACCGGTGCACGTGCGCATCGCGCATGACCATCTGGTGTTGATCGACCCTGCGTCGCTCGAACTGTCGGATGAAGAAGCCGGCGCGCTGCTCGCAGTGGCGCGACCGCTGATCGAAGAGCTCGGCGTGCGGATCGAGGCGCCGAGGCCCGCCCGCTGGTATCTGTCGGGCGACGACTTCGGCACCCTGGCCGGCGCGTCACCGCTGCGTGCGAGCGGCCGCAACATCGAAATCTGGTTGCCGCATGAGGCGCATTCCGGCGAGCGTTCGCGTGCCTGGATGAAGCTGCAAAACGAAGTGCAGATGGCCTGGTTCGGGCACCCCGTCAACGAGGCCCGCGAAGCGCGCGGCCTGCCCGCGGTCAATTCCATCTGGTTTCACGCGCAAGGCGCGGCGCGCCCGCTGCGCAGTCCGTTCACCCAGGTCTTCTCCGACGCCGCCGCGACGCGCGGCCTCGCGATTACGGCCGACGTGCGCGTCGCCGCGCCGCCCGCGTCGTTCGCCGCGCTGAACGCTTCAGCCGGCGCAAATGCCAACACCAACACCAACGCAGACACCAACGCGCCCGCCACGACGCTCGTCGAACTCGACCCCTTCTCGGCACCCTACATCCAGCAGGATTGGGCACGCTGGAACGCGGCCTTCGCGGCGCTGCAGGGGGACTGGTTCGAACCGGCGCTCGCGGCACTCGAATCCGGCGCGCTGGCCGAGCTCGGCCTGACGCTGTGCGGCGACACCGGCTCAGTCACGCTCGCCGTGACGCGCGGCGATCTGCGCAAATTCTGGCGGCGGCGCGTGCTGGCCTCGCTCTTCATCGAATGAACGATTGCATGACCGACCCTACCCACGGCTTTTCAGAATGACCCGAATCGTTACGCGCGCCTGTTCTCCCGCCGACGCCGAAGCGCTCGTGCGCCACGGCCTGCATCCGGTGCTCGCGCGCCTCTATGCGGCGCGCGGCGTGTGCATGCCGGATGAAATCGAAACCGGCCTTGCCCGACTCGTGCCACCGGCCATGCTCAAGGGCTGCGACGACGCCGCCCTGCTGCTCGCCGACGCGATCCAGCAAAGGCGCCGCATGCTGGTGGTGGCCGACTACGATTGCGACGGCGCCACTGCCTGCGCAGTCGCGGTACGCGGGCTGCGAATGTTCGGCGCACAGATCGACTATCTGGTGCCGAACCGCTTCGAATACGGCTACGGCCTCACGCCGGAGATCGTCGCACTTGCCGCGCGCAGTGCGTCGGGCAAGCCGGATCTGCTGATCACGGTCGATAACGGCATCGCAAGCGTGGACGGTGTCGCGGCGGCCAACGCGCTCGGCATCGACGTGCTCGTCACCGATCACCACCTGCCCGGCGACCAGTTGCCGGCTGCGCGCGCAATCGTCAATCCGAATCAGCCGGGCTGCGAGTTCCCGAGCAAGTGCATGGCGGGCGTCGGCGTGATGTTCTACGTGCTGCTCGCGTTGCGTGCGCAATTGCGCCGCCGCGGCGCGTTCGGCGACAGCTTTCCCGAGCCGCGGCTGGACGGGCTGCTCGACCTGGTCGCGCTCGGCACGGTGGCCGACGTCGTGAAGCTCGACGGCAACAACCGCGTGCTGGTTGCGCAAGGCTTGCAGCGCATCCGCAAAGGGAAGATGCAGCCCGGCATTGCCGCCCTCTTCCGCGCCGCGGCGCGCGATGCGCGCAACGCGTCCGGCTTCGACCTCGGCTTTGCGCTCGGCCCGCGGCTGAATGCGGCAGGACGGCTGTCGGACATGTCGCTCGGCATCGAATGCCTGACGACCGACGACGTTGGCCGCGCGTGGGAACTCGCGCAGCAGCTCGACACGATGAACCGCGAGCGGCGCGAGATCGAAGCCGGCATGCAGCAACAGGCGCTCGACGACCTCTCGTCAGTCGCCCCCGACGGCGCGACCACCATCACGCTGTTCAATCCGGCGTGGCACCAGGGCGTGATCGGCATTGTCGCGGGACGGCTGAAGGAAAAATTCCATCGCCCGGCGTTCACCTTCGCCCCCGCGGACGACAGCGGCCAGCTCGTCAAAGGCTCGGGCCGCTCGATCGCGGGCTTTCATCTGCGCGATGCGCTCGATCTGATTTCGAAGCGCGAGCCGGGGCTCATCGTCAAATTCGGCGGCCATGCGATGGCCGCAGGGCTCACGCTCGCCACCGCCGACGTGCCGCGCTTCACGGCCGCGTTCGAGGCGGTCGGCCGCGAATGGCTGAGCGACGACGCGCTCGCGCGCACCGTCGAAACCGACGGCGAGCTCGAGGACGCCTACTTCACGCCGCAATTCGTCGAAATGCTCGACGCGGCGGTATGGGGCCAAGGCTTCCCGGCACCGGTCTTTTCCGGCGAATTCGACGTCGCCTCGCAGGCGCTCGTGAAAGACAAGCACCTGAAGCTGCAACTCATGCGCGGCCGCCAGCGCTTTAACGCGATCTGGTTCAACCATACGGACACGCTGCCCGCGCGCACGATGGTTGCCTACCGGCTCGCCAGCGACACGTGGAACGGCGTGTCGCGCGTGCAACTGATCGTCGAGCACGCCGCGAGCTAGCAGGCGTGCGGCCGGACTGCCTCGCAACGAAAGGCTAGCCACCGGCCACCGCCTCCCACCGCCGCCCGCGCGGCGACCTGCGCGCGGGCGGCGAAAATCTCCGCAAAATCAACCGCAAACACGCGCCGGATCGCCGACACGCCCCCGGCGCGGCGCGCCGATCGGCTATAATTTCCCCTTTTTACGAAGCCACACAAGATCGACATGGAAGCGGAACGTCTCAACGCGATCGAAGCCTCTCTGGCGGACCTGCGCACGCGCGCGGCCGACCTACGGGGGTATCTTTGACTACGACGACAAGTCACGTCGTCTGATTGAAGTCAACCGGGAACTCGAAGACCCGGACGTCTGGAACGACTCGAAACACGCCCAGGCGCTCGGGCGGGAAAAGAAGCTGCTGGACGACACGGTCGGCAAGCTCACGTCGCTCGATAACGACTTGCGCGACACGCAAGACCTCTTCGAAATGGCGCGCGAAGAAGGCGACGACGAAACGCTCCTCGCCTGCGAAGCAGACGCGCAAGCGCTCGAGCAGCGCGTCGCCGACATGGAATTTCGCCGCATGTTCGCGAATCCCGCCGACCCCAACAACGCGTTCCTCGACATTCAGGCAGGCGCGGGCGGCACCGAGGCGTGCGACTGGGCGTCCATGCTGCTGCGCCAGTATTTGCGCTACTGCGAACGCAAGGGCTTCAAGACCGAAGTACTCGAGCAGACCGACGGCGACGTGGCGGGCATCAAGAACGCGACGATCAAGATCGAAGGCGAATACGCGTACGGCTTTTTGCGCACCGAAACCGGCGTGCACCGGCTCGTGCGCAAGTCGCCGTTCGACTCGTCGGGCGGGCGTCATACGTCGTTCTCGTCGGTGTTCGTGTATCCGGAAATCGACGATTCGATCGAAGTGGACATCAACCCGGCCGACCTGCGTATCGACACCTACCGCGCATCCGGCGCGGGCGGTCAGCACATCAACAAGACCGACTCCGCGGTGCGGATCACGCACATGCCCTCGGGCATCGTCGTGCAGTGCCAGAACGACCGCTCGCAGCACCGCAACCGTGCCGAAGCAATGGCCATGCTGAAGTCGCGCCTGTACGAAGCGGAAATCCGCAAGCGTCAGGAGGAGCAGGACAAGCTCGAAGCCGGCAAGACGGACGTGGGCTGGGGTCACCAGATCCGCTCGTACGTGCTGGACAACAGCCGTATCAAGGACCTGCGCACCAACGTCGAAATCAGCAATACGAAGAGCGTGCTCGACGGCGATCTCGATCCGTTTATTAGCGCAAGCCTGAAGCAAGGCGTTTAAGCGCAACCGGCGCGGCATGCATGGCCGCGCCGCATCTTTTATTGCCTGAGGTTTTTCGCCGACTGGCTGTTCGCAAGCGGATCAACCCACGCGGACCACGAACACCAAGACCATCATGAACGAACCGATCCAACCGAACCTCGTGCCCGAGGTGGACGACAACAAGATCATCGCGGAGCGCCGCGAAAAGCTGCGCGAGTTGCGCGAGCAAGGCGTCGCGTATCCGAACGATTTCCGCCCCACGCATCACGCGGAAGATCTGCAGGCGCAGTTCGAGCACGCCGACAAGGAAGCGCTCGAGGCCAACCCGCTGGAAGTCGCGATTGCCGGCCGCATGATGCTCAAACGCGTGATGGGCAAGGCGAGCTTTGCGACCGTGCGCGACGGCTCGGGTCAGATCCAGTTCTTCATTACCCCCGCCGACGTCGGCCAGGAAACGTACGACGCCTTCAAGAAGTGGGACATGGGCGACATCGTCGCGGCCCGCGGCGTGCTGTTTCGCACCAACAAGGGCGAGCTATCGGTGCGCTGCACGCAGTTGCGCCTGCTGTCCAAGTCGCTGCGTCCGCTGCCGGACAAGTTCCATGGTCTGTCCGACCAGGAAATGAAGTATCGGCAGCGCTACGTCGATCTGATCGTCACGCCGGAAACGCGCAAGACTTTTGTCGCCCGCACCAAGGCAATTTCGTCGATCCGCAAGTTCATGGCCGACGCCGGCTTCATGGAAGTCGAAACGCCGATGCTCCACCCGATTCCCGGCGGCGCGGCGGCCAAGCCGTTCACCACGCACCACAACGCGCTGGACATGCAGATGTTCCTGCGCATCGCGCCCGAGCTGTATCTGAAGCGCCTCGTGGTGGGCGGCTTCGAGCGCGTGTTCGAGATCAACCGTAATTTCCGCAACGAGGGCGTGTCCGTGCGCCACAACCCGGAATTCACGATGATCGAGTTCTACGCGGCCTACACCGACTACAAGTGGCTGATGGACTTCACCGAGCAGTTGATCCGCCAGGCGGCCATCGACGCATTGGGCACGGCCACCATCACCTATCAGGGGCGCGAGCTCGATCTGTCCAAGCCGTTCCACCGTCTGACGATCACGCAAGCCATTCAGAAATACGCGCCGCAGTACACGGACGAACAACTCGCCGACAGCGCATTCCTGCGCAGCGAACTCAAGAAGTTCGGCGTGGATGCGTCGCAGCCGCAGTTCCTGAACGCCGGCGTGGGTTCGCTGCAACTGGCGCTGTTCGAAGAGACCGCCGAGTCGCAATTGTGGGAGCCGACGTACATCATCGACTACCCGGTCGAGGTGTCGCCGCTCGCGCGCGCGTCGGACAAAGTGGAAGGCATCACGGAGCGCTTCGAACTGTTCATCACCGGGCGTGAGATCGCCAATGGCTTCTCCGAACTCAACGATCCGGAAGACCAGGCCGCGCGCTTCAAGAAACAGGTCGACCAGAAAGACGCCGGCGACGAGGAAGCCATGTTCTACGACGCCGACTACATCCGTGCGCTCGAATACGGCATGCCGCCTGCGGGCGGTTGCGGCATCGGCATCGACCGGCTGGTGATGATGCTCACCGACAGTCCAAGTATTCGCGACGTGATTCTGTTCCCCCACCTGCGCCGCGAAGATTGAGCGCGGGGCTCGCCGCGGCGTCCCTGCCTGGCGGGGTTCGCCGCGGTTTAGCGCAGTGCGTCTGACTTACGCCCGGCTTTCCTTGCCGGGCGTTGTTGTTTGTGGGTGCGGCTGCTCGCTTTGCGTGACTGTACGCGGCCTTCGCGCGTTTTGTAACGACAGGTAAAAGCCACCGTGATCGAGCCTTCCGGCCGGGTGCTTTTCGGTAAATCGTTACAATTTGAAACGCCTCAGGGATCGAATTGGGCGAGACTGGGTCTCAATCAAAAGTCACTCTGCTGAAGACGGAGGCCAAAATGGATAAACGCACCACGCAACCTGCCACTCAAGTCGCGCCGCCGGCGCCGCCGGCACAGCGGCGGCTTCACCCGCTCATCGCGACGGCGGCGGGCGCAGTGATTATCGCGAGCCTCGTCGCGACGGCGGCGGTCACCGGTATGTTCCCGAAAGCGTCGAGCACCGGCGAGCCGACCAACCAGACGCAGGCGGCCCAGGTCACACCGCAAAGCGGTCAGCAAACGGTGGTCGATTCGGCCGCCCCCGCTAATCTCGCCGCACAGCAGAACTCGCAGCAAGCTGGCCAACAAGCGGCGCAGCAAGTCGTACAACAGCCCGCCCAAGCGCAACCGCAACGCGCTCCAGCGCCGCCCCCGCAGCAATACGCTCAGCAGGAACCCGTCGCGCAGGCGCCGGCGGCGCAGGAGCCGCAATATGCTCAACGGCAGCCCGCACAGACGGCGCATTGCTCGACGTGCGGCACCGTGGTCGCGATCTCGGCGGCGCGCCAGGAAGGTCACGGTACCGGCATTGGTGCGGTAGGCGGCGCGGTGGCGGGCGGCGTGGTCGGCAATCAGTTTGGCAGCGGCAACGGCCGCACCGCAATGACCCTGCTTGGCGCGCTAGGCGGCGGCCTTGCCGGCAATTCAGTGGAAAAGCACCTGCGCAGCAGCACGTCGTATTCCGTGCGGGTGCGGATGGAAAACGGCAAGACGCGCTACTTCACGTATCACGAAGCGCCGCCCTTCCAGCAGGGCCAACGCGTTCGGGTGGAAAACGGCACGCTGGTCGCCGACTAATAGCGGCGCGGCGCTTGGCACGGCTCGGCACCGCTCAGCGCGCCACGCGCATGAAAAAAGGCGACTCCAAATCGAGTCGCCTTTTTTAGGGCAGCGGCGGCACGCCAGCGTGCCCGCTCAGTAATCCGAGTCTTCGATCCATGCAGCCTGAATTGCCTCGAGGATCTTTTCGTTCGACCGGTTAGGGTCGTCGTCGAATCCTTCCAGTTCAGTGACCCACCGGTGCAGGTCCGTGAAGCGCACCTGCTGCGGATCGATGTCCTGATACTTGTCGGTCAGGGCCATCGCGATGTCTTGCGTATCGGTCCACTTCATGGCTGCGTCCTCCTGTTAGTGGTTTTCCTTCGCGTGATTGATCGAGTAACGCGGGATTTCAACAACCAGGTCCTGCTCAGCCGGCACGATGGCCTGGCACGACAGACGCGAAGCCGGCTCGAGCCCCCACGCCTTGTCCAGCAGATCGTCCTCGTCTTCCTCGGACGGCGTCAAGGCGGCGAAACCCTCACGCACGATCACGTGACAGGTAGTGCACGCGCACGACTTCTCGCACGCGTGCTCGATTTCAATGCCGTTATCGAGCAGATTGTCGCAAATGCTCTTGCCGGGCACGGCATCGATCACCGCGCCTTCCGGGCACAGTTCGACGTGAGGCAGCACAACGATTTGAGGCATACATGTTCCGTTTGGTCTGAGGCGCGGCCTCAAACAGGCTTCGCACCATTTTACTGGCGACACGCGCGGTTGTTAAAGCCTGCGTGTCTTCAATCAGGTCCGCACCGCGCTTTTGCAATGACGGCGAGCGCGGACCCGGCCCGCGCCGTCCCGCGACGATCAGATCTCGTCGAGCTTGCGGCCCGCCAGCGCACGGCGAATGCCCTTGTTCATGCGGCGCGCGGCGAACTCGTCGGTGCCCTCGGCAAGCGCCTTGGTCGCGGCTTCAATTGCGTCGACGTCTTCGCTCTGCGCAAGCGCGCGCAAACCGTTGAGCAGCGCGTCGAGCTGCGCGCGTTCGCTTTCGTCGAGCAACTCTGCGTCGGCGGCGAGCGCGGCGTCGGTCGCATCGAGCAGACGCCGGGCCTCCACCTGCGCTTCGCGCAAAGCGCGGGCGCGCATGTCGACTTCGGCCGTCGAAAAGCTGTCTTCGAGCATTCGGGCGATGTCGTCATCTGCGAGGCCGTACGACGGCTTCACGACCACCGACGCCTCCACGCCCGAGCCGAGCTCGCGCGCGAACACGGACAGCAGACCGTCGGCGTCCACCTGGTAGGTCACGCGAATGCGCGCGGCGCCGGCCGCCATCGGCGGAATGCCGCGCAACTCGAAGCGCGCGAGCGAACGGCAATCGCTCACCAGCTCGCGCTCGCCTTGCACGACGTGGATCGCCATGGCGGTCTGGCCGTCCTTGAAGGTGGTGAAATCCTGCGCGCGCGCGACCGGAATGGTCGAATTGCGCGGGATGATCTTCTCGGTCAGCCCACCCATCGTCTCGACGCCGAGCGACAGCGGTATCACGTCGAGCAGCAGCCAGTCGTCGCCCTCGGCGCCGCGGTTGCCCGCGAGCAGGTCGGCCTGGATCGCCGCGCCCAGCGCAACGACCTGGTCCGGGTCGAGATTGGTCAACGGCGGCTGGCCGAAGAACGCTTCGACTGCGCGGCGAATCACCGGCATGCGGGTTGCGCCGCCGACCAGCACCACGCCCTTGATGTCCTTCGTCGTAACCCTGGCGTCGCGCAGCGCTTTTCTGGTCGGACCGAGCGTGCGCTGCACGAGCGCCTCGGTGATGGACTCGAAAGTGGCCTCGTCGATCGTCAGATCGAGCTTGGCGCCGTTCGAGAGCGTCGCGCTGAGGGTTGTCATGGGCGCATCCGAGAGCGCCTCCTTGGCCACGCGCACGCTGTCGAGCAGCAGCCGCACGTCTTCAGGTGCGAGCGTTTGCGGCGCGATGCCCGCCTGCTGCAACACGTGGCGATACAACGCGTGGTCGAAGTCGTCGCCGCCGAGCGCCGAGTCGCCGCCTGCCGCCAGCACTTCGAACACGCCCTTGGTGAGCTTGAGGATCGACAGGTCGAAGGTGCCGCCGCCCAGGTCGTAGACCGCATAGAGCCCTTCCGAGCCGTTGTCGAGCCCGTACGCGATCGCCGCCGCTGTCGGTTCGTTCAGCAGACGCAGCACGTTCAGACCCGCCAGACGCGCGGCGTCCTTGGTCGCCTGGCGCTGCGCCTCGTCAAAATATGCGGGCACCGTGATCACGGCGCCGACCAGTTCGTCGCCGAGCGTGTCTTCGGCGCGCTGGCGCAGCGTCGCGAGAATTTCCGCCGACACTTCGACGGGGCTCTTCACGCCGTCGACGGTACGGATCTGGACCATGCCGGGCGCGTCGATGAAATCGTACGGCGCGTTCTCGGCGCCTTCCACTTCCGCCTTGCCGCGTCCCATGAAGCGCTTGACGGAAACGATCGTGTTGCGCGGATCGGTCGCCGCCTCCGCCTTGGCCGCGCGGCCGATGCGCCGGCCGCCCTTCTCGAGGTAGCGCACCACCGACGGCAGCAGCACATGGCCGTCCTCGTCGGGCAGCACGTCGGGCACGCCGCTGCGCACGGCGGCGACGAGCGAGTTGGTCGTGCCGAGGTCGATACCGACCGCGAGACGCCGCTGGTGAGGCGCCGGCGCCATGCCGGGTTCGGAGATTTGCAGTAAGGCCATCTGGATCTTCTCGGAGCCGCGAGGCCCCGTCCTGAATTTCGTTGCTGAATGTGATGCCAAGGCCGCAGCCGAAGTCACCTGAGCTTCACCTGAGCGCCACCTGAGCGCCACGTGAGCGCCACGTGAGCGCCACCTGAGCGCTGCAATGCGGCGGCGAGTCAGGCGATAAAGGCCGATCTAGCCTTCGAGCCGCTCGATCTGCGAGCCGATCTCCGACGCCACCCGTTCAATGAACATCAACTGCCGCACGGCCTCGCCCGCCGCCTGATTCGCGCCGCTGTCGAGCAGCGCGCCGAGCTTGTCAAAGCGCACGCGCTCTTCGTCGCGCAACTCGGTGAGCAGGGCGTCGAGCGCGTCGACGTTCTTCGCCGCGGCCGCGTCTTCAATGCTTTCGCGCCATTCCATCTGCTGCATCAGAAACGCCGGTTCCATGGCCGTGTTGTCATGCGCGCCCACGTCGAGTCCGCGCAAATGCAGCAGATACGTCGCGCGCTTGAGCGGGTCGCGCAGCGTCTGATACGCCTCGTTCGCGCGCGTCGCCCATTGCATCGCGATGCGCTTTTGCGCGTCGCCGGCCGCCGCGAAGCGATCCGGATGCACTTGCGCCTGCACCGTGCGATACGCGTGATCGAGCGCAGCCGGATCGAGCGCGAATTGCGCCGGCAGACCAAAGAGGTCGAAGTGGCTATCGTTCAGCGAGGCCATCGGATAAGTATTTTTTCGTTCAGAGAAGCGCACCGTAGTGCGGTTCACGTGCAGCCCAATTGCGGCGCGGGCGCTCGCGTCGTGCGATCTCGCGCGGCAAACTAAAAAGGCGGCCCGCGCCGCCTTTGGTCCGCTGCACGCGGAGTTGCTCCCGCTACACGCGGAACGACTCGCCGCAACCGCACTCGTCCTTCACGTTCGGGTTGTTGAATTTGAAGCCTTCGTTCAGGCCCTCACGCGCGAAGTCGAGCTCGGTTCCGTCGATATAGGCGAGGCTCTTCGGGTCGACAATGATCTTCACGCCGTTGCATTCGAACACCTGGTCCTCGGGCGCGAGTTCGTCCACATATTCGAGCTTGTATGCCAAGCCGGAGCAGCCAGTGGTGCGCACGCCCAGACGCAGACCCACGCCTTTGCCGCGGCGGGTCAGGTACTTCTGCACGTGCTGTGCTGCCTTTTCGGTCAACGTAATTGCCATAGCGTTTCTCATTGCGCGGTGCGTGCGGATGCGCCGCTACCCTGCTTGCATCAAATATCGCTCTTGCCGGACGGCGCCATACGCGCCGTCTGCCTTGCTTCACTTCGCCTGGCTGGTCGCGAACTGCGCGGCTTCAGGCGTGCTGCTTCTCGCTCTCGGCCACTGCTTCGCCGTGACGCTGCTTGTAGTCGGCGACCGCTGCCTTGATTGCGTCTTCCGCGAGAATCGAGCAGTGGATTTTGACCGGCGGCAACGCCAGTTCTTCGGCGATCTGCGTGTTCTTGATCGACATTGCCTCGTCCAGCGTCTTGCCTTTCACCCACTCGGTCACGAGCGAGCTCGACGCGATGGCCGAACCGCAGCCATACGTCTTGAACTTCGCGTCTTCGATGATGCCGTCCGCGCCCACGCGGATCTGCAGCTTCATCACGTCGCCGCACGCGGGCGCGCCGACCATGCCGGTGCCGACCGCGTCGTCGTCCTTGGCGAACGAGCCGACGTTGCGCGGGTTTTCGTAATGGTCCAGAACCTTGTCGCTATAAGCCATGATTACACTCCTTGATTCGTTTCGATCCGCTGTTGCGTTGAACGCGCGGTGAACCTGAACTGCGCGAAAATTTTTCGACCAGCCGGCGCGTCAGTGCGCTGCCCACTGGATGCTCGAAATATCGACGCCGTCCTGGTGCATTTCCCACAGCGGCGACAGATCGCGCAGCTTCGCGATCTTCGTCTTCAGCAGATTGATCACGTAGTCCACGTCCTGCTCGGTCGTGAAACGGCCCACCGTGAAGCGGATCGAGCTGTGCGCGAGTTCGTCGTTACGACCAAGCGCGCGCAGAACGTACGACGGCTCCAGCGAAGCCGACGTGCACGCCGAGCCCGACGACACCGCTACGTCCTTCACCGCCATGATCAGCGACTCGCCTTCGACGAAATTGAAGCTGATGTTCAGGTTGTGCGGCACACGCTTTTCCATGTCGCCGTTCACATACACTTCTTCGATTTCCGACAGGCCGCGCAGCAGCCGGTCGCGCAGCATGCGAATGCGCTCGTTCTCGGTTGCCATTTCTTCGCGTGCGATGCGGAATGCCTCGCCCATGCCGACAATCTGGTGCGTAGCCAACGTGCCCGAACGCATGCCGCGCTCGTGACCGCCGCCGTGCATCTGCGCTTCGATACGCACGCGCGGCTTGCGGCGCACGTACAGCGCGCCGATGCCCTTCGGGCCGTAGGTCTTGTGCGCGGAGAACGACATGAGGTCGACCTTCAGCTTTTGCAGGTCAATGTCGATCTTGCCGGTGGCCTGAGCGGCGTCCACATGAAAAATGATGCCTTTTTCACGGGTGATTTCGCCGATTGCCTCGATGTCCTGGATCACGCCGATCTCATTGTTCACCGACATGACCGACACGAGAATCGTATCCGGGCGCAGCGCGGCCTTGAACTTCTCGAGGTCGATCAGACCGTCGTCCTGCACGTCGAGATAGGTCACTTCGAAGCCTTCGCGCTCGAGCTCGCGGCAGGTGTCGAGCACGGCCTTGTGCTCGGTCTTCACCGTGATGATGTGCTTGCCCTTGCTCTTGTAGAAGTGCGCCGCGCCTTTGATGGCGAGGTTGTCCGACTCGGTCGCGCCCGAGGTCCAGATGATTTCGCGCGGATCGGCGTTCACCAGCGCCGCGACGTGCTCCCGCGCCTCTTCGACCGCGCGCTCCGCCGTCCAGCCATACGAATGGCTGCGCGACGCGGGGTTGCCGAACTGCTCGCGCAGATACGGAATCATCTTGTCCACCACGCGCGGATCGACCGGTGTCGTGGCGCTGTAGTCCATGTAAATGGGCAGGTGGGGAATCTCGTTGTTCATCTATCGCTCCGGGGACGTCGTATGCTCTGGCTTCTGAATTCGCTATCGCGCTGCGGTGGTGCCGCGCCGCGTCTTACGAACCGGCCATGTTGAAAACGGAATTGGGACCTTTGGGCGCCACGCGCACCGGCTCGACCGCGGGCGCCTCGCTGCGCCTGTCGCGCAGAACCGCCGGCGCGCCTTCGCGCGAACGCTGCTGATCGACCAGATCCTTCAGCGAGACGGAATCCAGGTACTCGACCATTTTCTGGTTCAGCGTGGACCACAGCTCATGCGTCATGCAGTGACCGTCGTGCTGCTTGGTGCCTTCGCACGAGCCCTTGCCGCCGCACTGCGTGGCGTCGAGCGGTTCGTCCACCGCGATGATGATGTCGGCCACCGTCACGTCTTCGGGACGGCGCGCGAGGTTGTAGCCGCCGCCCGGTCCGCGCACGGACTCGACGATTTCATGGCGACGCAGCTTGCCAAACAGCTGCTCGAGGTAGGACAGGGAGATGTGTTGGCGCTGGCTGATACCCGCAAGCGTCACCGGGCCCTGCTCCTGGCGCAACGCCAGGTCAATCATCGCCGTGACGGCGAAACGGCCTTTCGTGGTGAGTCTCATATGTATGGGGAACCGCTATTCTCGACAAGTTTTGTCAAGTATAAATACATGAGCGATTTAGTCAAGTATCCCTGTCGCGATATGGGTCATTCACTTAAATGTTTTCGCCCGGTTCGTGCACCGCTTGTGCACTGCTTGTGCACTGCTTGTGCACTGCTTATACCCCGTGTTGCAGCGGCGTGGACAAGCTAGCCGAGCAATTGGGGGCGCAACGCGGCGATGAGGCCGCGGCACGCCGCTTCGCACTGGTCCAGCACCTGCTCGAAACCGTCTGCACCGCCGAAGTAAGGGTCGGCGACTTCACGCGCGCCGCTCCAGCGCACGTCGCTCTCCGGCACGAACTCCATCAGCAGGCGAATCTTGTCCTGCTGCTGTGGCGGGCAAACCTGGCGCAGCGCGGCGACGTTCCTGTCGTCCATCGCAATCAACAGGTCGAAGCGGTCAAAGTCGATTTCTGCAATCTGGCGCCCCCGCAATGCCGCCAGATCGTAGCCCCGACCGCGCGCGGCATGCTGCGCCCGCTCGTCCGGCGGCTGGCCGATGTGCCAATCGCCGGTGCCTGCCGAGTCGATCAGAATCTGCTCCGTGAGCTTCGCCTCTTCGACGAGACCGCGCATGACGGCTTCCGCGGTCGGCGAACGGCAGATGTTCCCGAGGCAGACAAAGCAGATGGACACAGTTTTCATCGCAGGCTTCTTGTCGCGCTTGCGGCGCAGTGAGGGCGAACGACGTACAAAGTCTGGCGTCGCTGCGCGGTGCCGCGATTATACAAAGCCGCGCGAAATCGCGTCGGCCGCCCGCGTGACGCTCTGCCGCCGCGCCTCATGGTTTCAGGACGCCTGCACTAAAGGCAGCGCGGGAATCTCGCGCAACGGTTTGACTGCAGGCGAGGAGGCATCGTCGATTATCCCGTAGGACACGGCCCGGGCGAGCTCCGCGCTCAGTTGATCCGCCGCTAGCGGCGCCTGCGGGCCGCGCGCGGCCGCATCGCTGTACAGGTGCAGGTAGGCTGCTGCGGCCAAACCGATAACGAGCGCAAGCGGCCAGTACATCGCTATTGTCTTTCTCATGATGTCTTATTCCAGAAGATGGCTAGCGAGTGCGTTACTCACTATGCCCATCACGAATGCTATAGGAATCGACAATCGGGAAAAACCCGCTCAGCCGCGATACAGCGTTGTCTGAAATGGAACAGTCGACGGCAGGGCTTGCGGCAGGCAACCGCGCAACGCAGCCTGGCACGAAAAATAAGTCCTTACAAAAGCATACAAACCTAGCGCGACAGATGCGCATAATTGCGGTCTCATAGCTATGAAACCTCCTGCCTCGGGCTTGAAATGAAACGCTTTGCACCTTTGGCCGCCGTCACCCTCGCCGCCCTTCTCGGCGGCTGTGCTGTCTATCCGGACGGCACACCGATGTACAGCAACGGCTACAGCACTTATGACGGTTACGACGCGTACGGCGTGCCGGTTGTCCCACAGACCAATGTGTACATGGGCTACAGCAATTATTACGGTCCGGGGTATTACGACGGTCCGGGGCGCTATTATGGGCCGGGTCCGGGATATCGAGGCTATCCGGGTCGCCCGTATCATGACGGGGACAACGGCAATCGCGGGGGATACGGTGGCTCGCGCGGTCAGCCGAGCGGCGGACCGCCGCCGCAAGGCGCGGTGGGCGGCCCGCGCGGACCGAGCGGATCGAACGCGCCGCGGCCCGGCGTCGCGCCGCCGCCTCCGCCGGCCCCCGCCCCGCAGGCAGGAGGAGGTGGTGGTCGAGGCAACGGCGGCGCGCCGGTCGCCAGAGGCGTTCCGAATCGGCCCTCAGGTGGGCCGACCGAGCATTAAAGCCGCGCTGCTTTAGCGCTACACGGTGCCGCGAACCTTCCGAGTGCAGCACGCCGGGATGTCCGTCGGCGCGCCGAGCGGGACGCGCAAGCAGCGACGCGCGCGAATGCGCAGGGCTGGATGCTCCTTCGGTCGATGAGCTACGAGTGCCGGAGCGCACCAACCGGGCTTGCATTAATTAACCAATATGGCTGCGCTGTGCGGCGTACAACTCCCTGAACGTGCGCCCCACTGGTGCCGGCATTTCGCGCGTAGCGGTCCAGCCGGCACCCGCCAAAGGCAGCTTGGCGATCGAGCGGTTTTTCCCGCCCATGCGCTCCAGCACGCGCACGGCAAGTTTGGTGACGAGCGCATAGGCATCCGGATGCATCGCCAGAAAGCCCCATAGCGCAAGACCGGCGCGCTCTTTCCATGGACGCAGGCGCCGCTCGACCTGTTTTTCGCGCAACTTGCGCAGCAGGTCCGACAACGGAATGCCTACCGGACACACGCTGTTGCACTCGCCGCAGAGCGTGGCCGCTTGCGGCAGATCGAGTGCCTTGTCGAGCCCGACGTAGCTCGGCGTCAAGACCGAGCCCATTGGGCCCGGATAGACCCAACCATACGCGTGGCCGCCCACCTTCTGATAAACAGGGCAATGGTTCATGCACGCGCCGCAGCGGATGCAGCGCAGCATCTCCTGAAAATCGCCGCCGATGAGCCCCGTGCGTCCGCCGTCGACGAGCACCACGTACATGTGCTCCGGTCCGTCCTGATCGCCCTCGCCGCGCGGGCCGGTGAGCACCGAGAAATAATTCGACGTGCTCTGGCCGGTCGCGGAGCGCGGCAACAGGCGCATGGCCGTCGCGAGATCTTCGAGCGTGGGCAACACCTTCTCGATGCCGGTGACGGCAACATGCACACGCGGCATGACCGTACACATACCTTCGTTACCCTCGTTCGTGACGAGCACGACAGAGCCGGTCTCCGCGATCACGAAGTTGCCGCCCGTCACGCCCATGTCGGCACTCATGAAGTGCGGCCGCAGCATCTGCCGGGCTTCGAGCGTCATGTCCGCAATCTCCGTGAGACGCGGCCGGCCATGGGTTCGCGCGAAGAGGTCGGCAATCTCGTCCTTATCCTTATGGACGACGGGCGCGATGATGTGGCTCGGCGGTTCGTTGCCGTTGATCTGCAGGATGTATTCGCCGAGATCGGTTTCGATGGATTGCACGCCCAGTTGCCCGAGCACTTCGTTCAGGCGCAGTTCCTCGGTGACCATCGACTTCGTCTTGATCACCTTCTTCACGTCGTGGCGGCGCGCAATGTCGCCGACGAGCCGCGCAGCCTCCTGCGTGGTCTCGGCGAACAGCACCGTGACGCCGCGCCGGGTTGCCTCGCGCTCGAAGGTTTCGAGCCACACGTCCAGATTCTCGAGCGCGCGGTTGCGGCGCTCCTTCAACGCGGCGCGCGTGGCCGGAAAGTCGATGGCCGTGAGCGCCGTGGCGCGCGCCGAGACGAACTTGGTGGACAGCTTGGTCAGGTTCTGCTGCAAGCGCTGGTCAGCGAGCTTCTGACCGGCGCGCGCCTTGAACTGCATGGATTGGATTTGCATGGCTTCTCCGTCACACGTCGCCGGCCAGTACCTGCGCGATATGCAGCACGCGCGTGGCGGTGTCGCCGGTACGCCTCAGGCGCCCTTCTATATTCAGCATGCAGCCGAGGTCGCCGAGCACCACCGCGCCGGCGCCGCTCTCACGGATATTGGCGCACTTTTCGTCGACGATGGCCGTGGAAATGTCGCCGTACTTGACCGCGAAGGTGCCGCCAAAGCCGCAGCAATGCTCGCAGCCCTTCATTTCGGTCACCGCCACGCCCACCTGCGCGAGCAGCTCGCGCGGTTGCGTTTTGACGCCGAGCTCGCGCAGGCCGGAACAGGAGTCGTGATAAGTGACCTGCCCTGTGAACTCGCCGGGCTGCAATTGAACCTTTGCAACGTTGACGAGGAAATCTGTCAGTTCGAACACCTTGGCGCGCAGCCGGCCAAAGCGGCTCATCAGCTCGGGATCGTCGGCGAAAAGGTCGCCGTAATGGGCGCGAATCATGCCGCCGCAGGAGCCCGACGGTACGACCACGTAGTCGAACTGCTCGAATTCGCGTAGCGTTTTCTCGGCGAGGTCGCGCGCGATGCGCCGTTCCCCGGAGTTATACGCAGGCTGGCCGCAGCAGGTTTGCGCGGGCGGCACCACCACCTCGAAGCCGGCGCATTCAATGAGCTTGATTACCGAAAAACCGATCTCGGGCCGCATCAGGTCAATCAGGCAGGTGACGAACAATCCGACTCGCATGAGCCCTCCTCCGGGAAAACGTCCCTGATTATCCGCTGTTTGGCGCACAATACCAACGGCCGGAAGGCATAGGGCGAATGCGTCGCCGAATTGGAAGAGCACCTCCAAGTGCGTTCGCTTTTTTCACCATACGAGATACAATCAATTTCCGCTGTTTGACGCGTCAACTGATTCTTCTTATGAGCGACACGAACCCGGATCCCAAAACTTCGATCCAGGTGATCGAACGCATGATGCGCCTGCTCGACGCACTCGCCGCGCATAGCGACCCGGTCAGCCTGAAAGAACTCGCCCTGCGCACGGAACTGCATCCGTCCACCGCGCACCGCATCCTCAACGATATGGTGATGTGCCGCCTCGTCGACCGGTCGGATCCCGGCACGTACCGGCTCGGCATGCGCCTGCTCGAACTCGGCAATCTGGTGAAGGCGCGGCTGTCCGTGCGCGACGCGGCGCTTGCGCCGATGCGCGAGCTGCACCGTCAGACCGGCCAGACGGTGAACCTGTCGGTGCGTCAGGGCGACGAGATCGTCTACATCGAGCGCGCTTATTCAGAGCGCTCGGGCATGCAGGTGGTGCGGGCCATCGGCGGCCGGGCGCCGCTGCATCTCACTTCCGTCGGCAAGCTCTTTCTCGCCGCCGACGAATCCACGCGCGTGCGCGCGTACGCGACGCGCACGGGCCTGTCGGGTCACACGCAAAACAGCATTACCGACCTCGCCAAGCTCGAGCGCGAGCTTTCGCATGTGCGCCAGCAGGCATGCGCGCGCGACAACGAAGAACTGGAACTGGGCGTGCGCTGCATCGCCGCGGGCATCTACGACGACACCGGCAAGCTGGTCGCCGGGTTGTCGTTGTCGGCGCCGGCCGACCGTCTGCAGGATTCCTGGCTTGGTCAGTTGAGCCAGACGGCGCTGGTCATTTCGGAGGCGCTCGGGTATCGGCCGCAAGCCTCGCAGAATCCTGGCCATCATCCGAATTCGCACAGCTAGCGCTACACGGCAAGCCGATCACCGGCTTGCAAAGGCTCAAAACGAAAAAGCCCCGCATCTGCGGGGCTTTGCTTTGGCGGCGGCCGTTTATGCAAGCGGCCGCATGTGAGCCATCTCAAGTACCCGGACCGCCAGCGTCCGCGCTCGTGATGCGGGCCTGATCGCCGCCGTTATCCAGCCACGTGCGCAGGCGCGTGGCGTCCGCAAAGCGCGAGTACTTGCCCGACGAATCGAGCAGCACCAGCACCATCGGGCGGCCGTGAATGTTAGCTTGCATCACGAGGCACTCGCCGGCTTCGTTGATGAAGCCGGTCTTTTGCAGACCGATGTCCCACGTCGGGTTACGCACGAGCGCATTGGTGCTGTTGTAGGCCAGCGTGCGTTTGCCCGTGTACACCTCATAGCTGTGGTCGGTGGAGAACCGGCGAATCAGTGGATATTGATACGCCGCGTTGACCATCTTCACGAGATCGCGCGCGCTCGACACGTTCTGGCTCGTCAAACCGGTCGGGTTTTCGAAGTGCGTGTCAGTCATGCCGAGCTGCCGTGCCTTCGCGTTCATCGCAGCGAGGAACGCCGGGCGGCCGCCCGGGTAGTAGCGCGACAGCGCGGCAGCAGCACGGTTTTCGGAGGCCATCAGCGCGATGTGCAGCATGTCTTCGCGCGACAGCACCGAACCGACGGACAGACGCGAGCCGGTGTTCTTCTCGTAGTCGCGGTCTTCGTCCGTGACTTCGAGCTGATCGGTCATGGGCTCTTTCGAATCTAGCACGACCATCGCGGTCATCAGTTTCGTGATGGACGCGATAGGCACCACGGCGCGCGAGTTCTTGTCGAAGAGCGGCTCGCCGGTGTTCTGGTCGACCACGTACGCGACGCTCGAGCGCAGCATCAGCGCGTCCGGCGTTTCGTGCAGGCCAAATGCCTGGCCGACGGTCGGCGGACGCGGCTCATACGCAACGCGCCGCACCACGGTGTGGTGACGGCCATTGGTCGTATAGATCACGCGCTTGCGCTTGACGCCCGCGCGGGGCGCATCGTCCTCCGCCGCAGCCGTTTTGGCGGCCGCAGCCTTGCCGGCTTTCGCGGCCTTGCTGGAGACTTTGGCGGGCGCGGCAGGCTTCTTGCCGGCCTTGGCGTGTTTTGAGGTTTTCGCTGAGGTAGCGGACGTCGCGGCAAAGGTGCTTACTGGCGTGGCAAGCGCCGCCGCAAGGACCATGGAGGCGGCAACCGACAGAGCGGTGCTGCGCGCCGCGCCGTGGATCACTTTCAGCGACGAAAACATGTCGGTTTTCATGGGTGTTCTATAGGGAGCGGCGAGAGGGTTCCGCAAGTGTATTAAAACAACGAAAAATTAGCAATTTGAAGCACTTATGGGCGCTCTTTAAACCAGCTTGTAAGCTGGGATCGCAAAAACGCAAATAAGTGCCGCGCCTCGATCGATAAAAACGATCAAAAGCGCCACGTTTCGCCGACGCCAGAGCCCTCAAAAGGGTGTGATCCCTTTAGCATAACGGCAATTCAGAGACAACCTTGATGAGGGGAAACACGGCTCTGGCCGAACGCCAGACCCCGCGGCGCCGACCGCAAGCGGGCTCGCCTGGCCCGAGGCACAGTCTTAAACGCCTGCTGCAAATCACAGACGCGCATTTGACTGGCGTCAACAATTAACGTTCCGTAACGCTTTATGGTTTACATCAATTCGCGCGGACACCCGCCTTTTGTTAAATTTTGCAGCGCACTGCCGAGGTACGCAAAACGGCCGCCGCAGCCGGAACCTATTACCGGAATGATCTCCTCGCGCCGCCCACGCAGGTCAATCATGCCGCGTCACCGAGCCGTCATGCACAGCGCATAAGCTATTGTTTCGTAAGCGGTTTCTTAAGATTGTGCAATGCACAAAAAGCGCTTGACATTCACCGGCACCATCCTAAAATAGAACCCATTGCTGCGATGCACCATTCATCGCAGTCCGGGCAGACGAATCTGCGTCTCGCCACCACCCAATGCGGTCCGCAAAGATCGGCCGCGATCCAGGAGCGTAAACCATGACTCTGCTGACCCCCGAGCAATTCGCTGCAGCCCAGAAAGCCAACTTTGAAACGCTGTTCGGCCTGACCACCAAAGCATTCGAAGGCGTTGAGAAACTGGTCGAACTGAACCTGCAAGTCGTGAAATCGACGCTCGCGGAAAGCCAGGAAAATGCCCAACGCGCGCTGTCGGTCAAAGACGCGCAAGAGTTGTTGGCCCTGCAAGCGAGCCTCGCCCAGCCGGTCGCTGAAAAGGCGCTGTCGTATGGCCGTCATGTGTACGAAATCGTCTCGGCAACGCAAGGTGAGTTCGCCCGCGTAGCCGAAGCGCAATTCGAAGAGCAGAACCGCAAGGTTCAGTCGCTCGTCGAAAACGTCGCCAAGAATGCGCCGGCCGGTTCGGAAACCGCCGTCGCCGTGATCAAGTCGGCCATCACCGCCGCCAACACGACGTACGAAACGGTCCACAAGGCAACCAAGCAGGCTGTCGAAATCGCGGAAAGCAACTTCAACGCAGCCGCCACGGCCGCGTCGAAGGCAGCTTCGCAAGCCGCTGCGCAGGCATCGCGCTCGGCCAAGAAGCCGGTTTAAGTTTCCGTCTGCCGTTCCAGGCCTCGCTTGCGGGGCCTGCACCGAAGCCTGAGCTCAGGCATCTTCCGCGCCGGCCCAGCGTAACCGCTGCGCCGGCGTTGCTGTAAGCAACAGCGTCGTGCCGTTGCCGCTCCCACGGTTCCAATTGGCCGAACGCTCCGATACGTCGAATGACGTATCGTTTGCCCGGCCCAGAGCCGGGATTTTTTTGCGCCGTGTTTCTTGCAGTGTTTCCCTGCAGACTCACTGGACGCGCAACTGGACGCGCAGCAACGGCCGCGGACAAGCTCTAACTCGCAGTCTTTCGGACAATTAAAAACGGCGCGCCCTTTCGCGGGGCGCGCCGTTTTTTTTCAGTGCCGTCCGCACGCAGACGAACCGGCCGAACGCCTTACTTCTTTTTCTGCGGCGGCAGGTCGGTACAAACGCCTTCGTACAACTCGGCCGCCATGCCGATCGATTCGCCGAGCGTCGGGTGCGGGTGAATCGTCTTGCCGATGTCCGTCGCGTCCGCGCCCATCTCCACCGCCAGGCACACTTCGCTGATCAGATCTCCCGCATTCAGACCGACAATGCCGCCGCCGATCACGCGATGCGTTTCCTCGTCGAACAGCAGCTTGGTGAACCCCTCGTCGCGGCCGTTGGCGATCGCCCGGCCCGACGCGGCCCACGGGAACACAGCTTTGCCGTACTTGATGCCGGCTGCTTTCAACTGGTCTTCGGTCTTGCCGGCCCACGCCACTTCCGGATCGGTGTAAGCCACCGACGGAATCTGGATCGCGTCGAAATACGCCTTCTCGCCATGCGCGGCTTCCGCTGCAACGTGACCTTCGTGCACAGCTTTGTGCGCCAGCATCGGCTGACCGACGATATCGCCGATCGCGAAAATGTGAGGCACGTTGGTGCGCATCTGCTTGTCGACTTCGATAAAGCCGCGATCCGTCACAGCGACGCCAGCCTTTTCGGCACCGATCTTCTTGCCATTCGGCGAACGGCCCACGGCCACCAGCACCAGGTCGTAGCGCTGTGGCTCGGCCGGGGCCTTCTCGCCTTCGAACGACACGTAGATGCCGTCTTCCCTGGCCTCTGCCGCAGTCGTTTTGGTCTTGAGCATGACGTTCGCGAAGCGCTTCGCGTTGTACTTCTCCCAGACCTTCACGAGATCGCGGTCCGCGCCGGCCATCAGGCCGTCGAGCATTTCGACCACGTCGATCTGCGCGCCGAGCGTCGCGTACACCGTGGCCATTTCCAGCCCGATGATGCCGCCGCCGATCACGAGCATGCGCTGCGGAATCTGCCGCAGTTCGAGCGCGCCCGTCGAATCGACGACGCGCGGATCTTCCGGTATGAACGGCAGCTTCACCGCTTCGGAACCCGCCGCGATGATCGCCTGCTTGAACCGCACCACCTTCTTGCCGCCTTCGGTCTGCACTTCCATGTGGTTCGGATCGACGAACGCGCCGGTGCCTGTCACGACCTCGACCTTGCGCATCTTCGCCATGCCGGCGAGACCGCCGGTGAGCTTCTTGACCACGCCCGACTTGAAGTCGCGCAGCTTGTCCAGGTCGATTTGCGGCTTGCCGAACGTGATGCCGTGCGAGCCGAGCGCTTCGGCTTCGTCGATCACCAGCGCGGTATGCAGCAGCGCCTTGGACGGAATGCAGCCGACGTTCAGGCACACGCCGCCAAGCGTCGAATAACGTTCGACGAGCACGGTCTTCATGCCGAGGTCGGCGGAACGGAACGCAGCCGAATAACCGCCGGGGCCCGAACCGAGCACGAGCATATCGCACTCGATGTCCGCGCTGCCGCTGAAGCTGCCCGCTTGCGGCGCGGGCGCGGCGGCCTTGGGCGCAGCGGCAGCTGCGGGAGCCGGTGCGGGCGCCGGCGCAGCAGCCTTCGGCGCTTCTTTCGCGGACGACGCTTCGCCCGACGTTTCCACGAGCGCGATCACCGTGCCTTGCGAGACTTTATCGCCGGCTTTGATGCGCACTTCCTTGACCGTCCCGGCGGTGTCGCTCGGCACTTCCATGGAAGCCTTGTCGGACTCGAGCGTCAGGAGCGACTGTTCCTGCTCGATCGTATCGCCCGGCTTGATATTGACTTCGATGACATCGACGTCCTTGAAGTCGCCGATATCCGGCACTTTTACTTCGACGAGACTCATAGTGTCCCCTTCTCCTGTTGATCGTGACGAGCGAAGAACCTGTGTCGACAAGGCCTCGTAGCTTAGCGCGCGGCGGACAGCAATATCCGTTGCTGCCCGCTCGAGGACGCACCGTTGCCCAACGGGGCAACGCAGAACACCGATGTGAGAACAGGTTCTACGCCAACGCGCGGATCACCGGCCGCGACCGGTGCCCCGCGCAACATCACATCAAAGAATCACACGCCGGAAATCGGCAAGAATCGACCCGAGATACGCATTGAAGCGTGCAGCTTCCGCGCCGTCGATCACACGGTGGTCGTAAGACAGCGACAGCGGCAGCGTGAGACGCGGCACGAACTGCTTGCCGTCCCACACCGGCTTCATCGCGCCGCGCGACAAACCGAGAATCGCGACTTCGGGCGCGTTGATGATCGGCGTGAAGTTCGTACCGCCAATGCCGCCCAGCGACGAAATCGAGAAGCAGCCGCCTTGCATCTGGTCGGGCTTGAGCTTGCCTTCGCGCGCGGCCTTGGACAGCTCGGTCATTTCCTTCGCGATCTCGACGAGGCCCTTCTTGTCCGCGTCGCGAATCACCGGAACCACCAGACCGTTCGGCGTGTCCGCAGCAAAACCGATGTGGTAGTACTGCTTGAACACGAGGTTGTCGCCGTCGAGACTCGCGTTGAAGGTCGGGAATTTCTTCAGCGCCGACACTACCGCCTTGATCACGAACGCCAGCATCGTGATCTTCACGCCGGCCTTTTCGTTTTCCTTGTTCAACTGCACACGCAGTGCTTCGAGTTCGGTAATGTCCGCTTCGTCGTTGTTCGTGACATGCGGAATCATCACCCAGTTGCGGTGCAGATTAGCGCCGGAAATTTTCTTGATGCGCGACAGCGGCTTCGCCTCGAACGGGCCGAACTTCGAGAAGTCGACCTTCGGCCACGGCAGCAGATTCAGCTCGCCGCCACCTGCCGCCGCGGGCGCGGCCGCGCCTGCCGGCGCCGCGCGCTGGCCCGTCATCACACCCTTGATGAACGCAGTGACGTCCGCTTGCGTAATGCGGCCCTTCGGGCCCGTGCCCTGGACCTGCGTGACGTCGACGCCCAGCTCGCGCGCGAACTTGCGCACGGACGGCGAAGCGTGGCTGGTGCGGCGCGAGCCGCCCTCGCCTGCCGGAATCAACGGCGCCTGTGCGAGCGCGGACGGCGAAGCCGGTGCCGGCGACGGCGCAACCGGCGCGTCCGACGGTTTTTCGGCTTCCTGTTTCGGCGCAGCAGCGGGTGCCGGCGCCGGGGCGGCAGCAGCGCCTTCGGCTTCCACCACGACGATCACCGAGCCTTCCGACACGGTATCGCCCACCTTGACCTTCACTTCCTTGACGACGCCGGCAGCGGAACTCGGCACGTCCATCGTCGCCTTGTCGGATTCGAGGGTGACGAGCGACTGCTCTTTCTCGACGCGATCGCCGACCTTCACCGCGACTTCGATGACGGGAATGTCTTTGTAGTCGCCGATGTCCGGCACCTTCACTTCCTCGCGGCCGCCGCCGGAGGCGGGAGCAGCAGCCGGCGCAGGCGCGGGTGCAGACGCAGGCGCAGGTGCAGGTGCAGGTGCAGGCGCCGGTGCAGGCGCGGCAGCCGGTGCGGGCGCCGGTGCGGCCGCGCCACCCTGTGCGCCGTCCAGTACGACGATCAGCGAACCTTCGGACACGTTGTCGCCAACCTTGACCTTCACTTCCTTCACGACGCCGGCCGCCGAGCTCGGCACGTCCATCGTCGCCTTGTCGGATTCCAGCGTAACGAGCGATTGCTCTTTCTCGACGGTATCACCCGCCTTCACCAGCACCTCGATCACAGGAATGTCCTTGTAATCGCCGATGTCCGGCACCTTGACTTCGATCGCTTGACTCATTGTTAGTGTCTCCTGGGCCGCGCACGCGGCCTGCCTGCGCCGGTCGAAGACCGGTCAGGGGCAGGCGCGCACGCCGTGGCACACGGGGAATGATGCCTTAGACGGTCATCGGGTTGGGTTTGGCGGGATCGAGGTTGTACTTCTTGAGCGCCTCGGCGACCACCTTGCGTTCGATCGTGCCTTCGTCTGCCAGTGCATTCAGCGCGGCAACCGTGACCCAGTAGCGGTCGACTTCAAAGAAGTGGCGCAGCTTCTCGCGCGTGTCCGAGCGGCCATAACCGTCCGTGCCCAGCACGACGAAGCGTTGCGGCACGAACGCGCGGATTTGTTCCGTGAGCGCGCGGACGTAGTCCGTCGATGCGATCACCGGACCTTGCGCGTCCTTCAGCAGCTTCTCGACGTGGGACAGCTTCTTCTCCTCCGTCGGATGCAGCAGGTTCCAGCGCTGCACTTCGTGGCCTTCGCGCGCGAGTTCGGTGAAACTCGGCACGCTCCACAGGTCGGCGGCAACGCCCCAGTCGTTTTTCAGCAGGTCAGCGGCGGCGATCACTTCGTTGAAGATCGTGCCCGCGCCCATCAACTGCACGCGCGGCGCCTTGCTGTCGGCTTCGGCCTTGCGGAACGAGTACATGCCCTTGATGATGTCGGCCGCCACGTTCTCTCCCTGCGGAATCGCCGGGTGCTCGTAGTTCTCGTTCATCACCGTGATGTAGTAGTACACGTCTTCCTGTTCCGCGACCATGCGGCGCAGGCCGTCCTGCATGATGACGGCGAGTTCGTAACCGAACGTCGGGTCGTAGCTGATGCAGTTGGGCACCGAAGCGGCCCACAGCAGCGAGTGGCCGTCTTCATGCTGCAGACCTTCGCCGTTCAGCGTGGTGCGGCCCGCGGTGCCGCCCAGCAGGAAGCCGCGCGAACGCATGTCGCCCGCGGCCCACGCGAGGTCGCCGATGCGCTGGAAGCCGAACATCGAGTAGAAGATGTAGAACGGGATCATGATCTCGCCGTGCGTCGAGTACGACGTCGCGGCTGCGATCCAGTCCGACATGCCGCCGGCTTCGTTGATGCCTTCCTGCAAAATCTGACCGGTTTCCGACTCGCGGTAGAACATCAGCTGGTCGGAGTCTTCCGGAATGTACTTCTGGCCGTCCTGATTCCAGATACCGATCTGACGGAACAGACCCTCCATACCGAAGGTGCGCGACTCGTCCGGCACGATCGGCACCACGCGTTTGCCGAGTGCCTTGTCCTTCAGCAGGATGTTGAGAATACGCACGAACGCCATGGTCGTGGAAATCTCGCGGCCCTCGCCCGTGCCCTTGAGCAACGGCTCGAACGCGGACAGATCCGGCACCGGCAGCGACTCCGCCTTCTGGCGGCGCGCCGGCAGGTAGCCACCCAGCTCCTGGCGGCGGGCGCGCATGTACTCGAGTTCCTTCGAACCTTCTTCGAACTTCAGGTACGGCACGTTGACGATGTCTTCGTCGGAAATCGGCAGACGGAACTGGTCGCGGAATTTCTTGAGCTGCTCCACCTGCATCTTCTTCTGCTGGTGGGTGATGTTCATGGCCTGGCCGGCTTCGCCCATGCCGTAGCCCTTGATCGTCTTCGCGAGAATGACGGTCGGCTGGCCCTTCGTGTGGGTGGCTTCGTGGAACGCCGCGTAGATCTTGTGCGGATCGTGGCCGCCGCGGTTCAGGTTCCACACGTCTTCGTCCGACCAGTCGGCGACCAGCGCCTTGAGTTCCGGCGTATTGAAGAAGTGCTCGCGAACGAACGCGCCCGACTCCGACTTGTACGTCTGGTATTCGCCGTCGACGACTTCCATCATGCGGCGCATCAACGCGCCCGACTTGTCGCGCTGGAACAGCGCGTCCCAGCGGCTGCCCCACACGACCTTGATGACGTTCCAGCCCGCGCCGCGGAATTCGCTTTCCAGTTCCTGGATGATCTTGCCGTTACCGCGCACCGGACCGTCGAGGCGCTGCAGGTTGCAGTTGATCACGAACACCAGATTGTCGAGCCGCTCGCGGCCGGCCATGCCGATCGCACCGAGCGATTCCGGTTCGTCCGTTTCGCCGTCGCCGAGGAACGCCCAGACCTTGCGGCCGTCGGTCTTCGCAATGCCGCGCGCCTGCAGGTACTTCATGAAGCGCGCCTGGTAGATCGCCATGATCGGGCCAAGGCCCATCGAGACGGTCGGGAATTGCCAGAAGTCCGGCATCAGCCAGGGGTGCGGATACGACGAGATGCCCTCGCCGCCCACTTCCTGGCGGAAGTTGTCGAGTTGCTGCTCGGTCAGACGGCCGAGCAGGAACGCGCGCGAGTACACGCCCGGCGACGAGTGGCCCTGCACGAACACGAGGTCGCCGCCATGCTCAGGCGACGGTGCGTGCCAGAAATGGTTGAAGCCGACGTCATACAGCGTGGCGGCGGACGCGAACGACGCGATATGGCCGCCGACGTTGGTGTCCTTGCCGGCGCGCAGCACCATGGCAATGGCGTTCCAGCGCGTGTACGAACGGATACGGTGTTCGATGTCCTGGTCGCCGGGAATCTTCGCCTGACGCGAAACCGGGATCGTGTTGATGTAAGGGGTGTTGGCGGAGAACGGCAAATGTTCGCCATGCACGCGGGCGAACTCGATCTGCTTCTCGATCAGGTAGTGGGCACGGTCGGGGCCAACAGCAGAAATCACGCCATCCAGCGCTTCCAGCCATTCGCCGGTTTCCTGGGGATCGTCGTCTTTTTCAGCGGCGACATATTTCATGACTTCGTCGGGTACAGCGGACATGCTCGTCTCCTGGATATAGAGGAACGCTCTTTGAACAGACGACGCGGACGAAGCACGGCCGCGGCAGCTTCGGCCGATTGTAATAAGGGTCCCGACGTCCACGCAACAAAATTTTCGAATTACGAGATTCGCTCTCATAATGCGGAAAATTGCTGCGGCGCAACCTGATTTGACTGCCTTTGCGGGAATACTTCGGCTAGTTTGCGCCGATTAACGGGACTTTCCGTGATTTTTTGCGCCATTTGCCAGCTACGCGCTGCGCTACAATGCCACGCATGTTGACCGAACGGCTTTTCGCTCGATCGGCGCGCACCGCTGGTTCGCCGGCGGATTCGTCGCCGTCCTCCCGCTGGCACCATGGGCCATGGTGGTCCAATTCCTATTTGCTGACGCCGCTTTTGTCGATCCTCGTGTTTCTGGTCGTCATGAGCCTGATTTTGTGGAGTCTGAACCGGCGCGAGCAGCAACAGCAGGAAGACACGCTTTACCGCAACGTCGCGTGGGCGCAGCAGCAAATCCGTCTTTCCATGACGGGCGCGCAGGAGCAGATCCAGGCGCTCGCGCGCGACCTTGCCGCCGGCCACGCCGATCCGAATTCGTTTCAGGCGTCCACCACGGACATCATGCAGGGGCATCCCGAAATCCTCTACATGAACTGGTACACGAGCCAGCAGCAGCCGCGCTGGCCCAATACGGCGCTGCCCGTGTTCGGACAGCGGCTTGCCAAGCCCAACGACACGCAAATGGACGAAGCGGTGAAAGCCGCCTTCGCCGAGGCGCGCAGCACGCGCCGCCAGGTGTACTCGCCGCTCATTTATGACGACGTCGGCAACGGCTACATCACGTTGCAGACACCGGTGTTCCGCGACCGCGAATTTCTCGGCTCGATCGCCGCGGTGTTCTCGGTGGAAGGCATCCTCAAGCACGACATTCCGACTGAGCTGTCGGCCAAGTACAAGATCTCGATCATCGACGCGAACAATCGCGAGCTGACCACCACGTCCACGCGCCCGCGCCTGCCGCGCGACATGTTCTACGACCTGCCGCTCGACCCGCCAGGCCAGGGCGTCTCGGTGCGCGTCTATGCGTTCCCGCAGATGACCAACTTCACCAACAACACGCTGGTGTGGCTGGTGGCGGGTCTGTCGTGCTTCGTGCTGTGGAGTCTGTGGAGTCTGTGGAAACACACACGCCAGCGCTTCGAGGCGCAGCAGGCGCTGTATGCGGAAGCATTCTTCCGTCGCGCAATGGAAAACTCCGTGCTGATCGGCATGCGCGTGCTGGATATGCACGGCCGCATTACGCACGTGAATCCGGCGTTCTGCCGCATGACGGGCTGGGACGAAAGCGATCTGGTCGGCAAGACGGCGCCGTTCGCCTACTGGCCGCGCGACTCGTATCCGGAAATGCAGCGCCAGCTCGACATGACGCTGCGCGGCAAGGCGCCCTCCTCCGGTTTTGAATTGCGGGTGCGACGCAAGGACGGCTCCATGTTCCATGCGCGCCTCTACGTGTCGCCGCTGATCGACAGCTCGGGCCGCCAGACCGGCTGGATGTCGTCGATGACGGACATCACGGAGCCGAAACGCGCGCGTGAGGAACTGGCCGCCGCGCACGAGCGCTTCACCACCGTGCTCGAGAGTCTGGACGCCGCGGTGTCCGTGCTCGCCGCCGACGAAGCCGAACTGCTGTTCGCGAACCGCTATTACCGGCATCTATTCGGCATTCGTCCCGACGGTCATCTGGAACTGGCGGGCGGCGGGTTCGACAGCTCGCAGGCGTCGTCGGATTCGATCGACATGGTGGACACGTACGCCGGGCTGCCCGCCGCCGCGCTCACCGAGAGCACCGCCGACGCCCAGGAAGTGTATGTAGAGAGCATCCAGAAGTGGTTCGAAGTGCGCCGTCAGTACATTCAGTGGGTGGACGGTCACCTCGCGCAGATGCAGATTGCAACGGACATCACGACCCGCAAACAGGCGCAGGAACTGTCGCGTCAGCAGGATGAAAAGCTGCAGTTCACGAGCCGCCTGATGACGATGGGCGAAATGGCCTCGTCGCTCGCGCACGAGCTGAATCAGCCGCTCGCCGCGATCAACAACTATTGCTCCGGAACCGTCGCACTGGTTAAATCGGGTCGGACAACGCCTGACAATCTGCTGCCCGTGCTCGAAAAAACCGCCCAGCAAGCGGTGCGCGCGGGCATGATCATCAAGCGCATTCGCGAATTCGTGAAACGCAGCGAGCCGAAGCGTCAGGCCACCCGCGTATCGGACATCGTCGCGGACGCCGTGGGGCTCGCCGAAATCGAAGCGCGCAAACGGCGCATTCGCATCGTCACCGACATGCGCTCGCGACTGCCGGTGATTTATGTGGACCCGGTGCTGATCGAGCAGGTGCTGGTCAACCTGTTGAAGAATGCCGCCGAGGCCATGGCCGAAGCGCGGCCGCACGCGGTGGATCCGGTGATCCGCGTGGTCGTGCGGCTGGAGAGCGGCTTTGTGTGCATCAGCGTCGTCGACCAGGGGCCGGGCGTCGACGAAGCAACGGCCGAGCGGCTGTTCGAACCGTTTTACAGCACCAAGTCCGACGGCATGGGCATGGGGCTGAACATTTGCCGTTCGATTATCGAATCGCACCGCGGCCGTCTGTGGGTGGTGAACAACGTCGAGTCCGACGGCCACATCACAGGCGCCACGTTCCACTGCAGTCTGCCTATTGGAGAGCCTGACGGCCCGAGCAACGGCGGGTCCGAGGCACCGACACCACAAACCGTTACGGGAGAGCTATGAACAGCCCAGTCACCACACAGGAAACTGTCTTTGTCGTCGACGACGACGAGGCCGTGCGAGATTCGCTGCGCTGGCTGCTGGAGGCGAACGGCTACCGCGTGCAGTGCTTCTCCAGCGCCGAGCAGTTTATCGACGCGTGGCAGCCGCACCAGCATCCGGGCCAGATCGCCTGCCTGATTCTCGATGTGCGGATGTCCGGCATGAGCGGACTGGAACTGCAGGAACGCCTGATCGCGGACAATGCGTCGCTGCCCATCATCTTCGTGACGGGTCATGGCGACGTGCCGATGGCCGTGTCCACGATGAAAAAAGGCGCGATGGACTTCATCGAAAAACCGTTCGACGAAGCCGAACTGCGCAAGCTCGTGGAGCGCATGCTCGACAAGGCACGCAGCGAAAGCACCAGCGTGCAGCAACAGCGCGCGGCCGCTGAGCGCCTCGGCAAGCTGACCGCGCGCGAGCATCAGGTGCTCGAGCGCATCATTGCAGGCCGCCTGAACAAGCAGATCGCCGACGACCTCGGCATCAGCATCAAGACGGTGGAAGCGCACCGCGCCAACATCATGGAAAAGCTCAACGTCAACACGGTTGCCGACCTGCTGCGACTCGCGTTGTCCAACAAGCCGCAACCGGCGCAATAAGACGCCGGCGGCGCGCGCGGCATTCGCCGCGGCGCGCCGCGCACTTCCGGCCGGACTGCCCTGTCCGGCGTCTCGCCGGGTTTTCATCCGGACCTTCCCGTTGTTTGCTCGCCTCGCGCAGCGGCGCCTTGCATCCGCGCATTGCATCCGCGCCTTACATCTGTCAGCGCGGACGTCGTGGGCCTCGCCGCTCGCGCCGGTATAATGACGGACTTCGCAGCGACGCCTACCGCGAAGTGGCGTCGCGCGCTTTTCATGTGCCGACCGGTTGCTGCTGAAAAACGCCATCGTCCACGGCACGCGCGCTGCTCCGCTTACCACACTGCCCCTCTCGACCGACCATGACTGCCAAATTGATCGACGGCCTAGCCCTCTCGAAGACACTGCGCGCCGACGTCGCCGCGCGCGCCGCCGCCCTCACCGCCCGCGGCCATCAGCCGGGCCTCGCCGTCGTGCTGGTCGGCGACAATCCGGCCAGCGAAGTCTACGTGCGCAACAAGGTGAAGGCGTGCCACGACAACGGTCTTGGTTCGTCGCTCGACCGTTATCCGGCGGACCTGTCGGAAGCGGAACTGCTCGAGCGTATCGACGAACTGAATCGCGACCCGCTCATTCACGGCATTCTCGTGCAACTGCCGCTGCCGCCGCATATCGACAGCCACAAGGTGATCGAGGCAATCGCGCCGGAAAAGGACGTGGACGGTTTTCACGTCGCCAACGCCGGTGCGCTGCTCACGGGCCAGCCGCTGTTTCGCCCATGCACGCCGTATGGCGTGATGAAAATGCTCGCGGCTTATGACATTCCTCTGCAAGGCGCGAACGCGGTGGTGATCGGCCGCTCGAACATCGTCGGCAAGCCGATGGCGTTGCTGCTGCTCGAAGCCGGCGCGACGGTCACCATCTGCCACAGCAAGACGCGCGATCTGGCCGCGCATACGCGCAACGCCGACATCGTGGTCGCGGCCACCGGCCTGCGCAACATTCTGACCGCCGACATGGTGAAGCCTGGCGCCGCGGTGATCGACGTGGGCATGAATCGCGACGAAGCAGGCAAGCTGTGCGGCGACGTGGATTTCGCGGGCGTGAAGGACGTGGCCGGCTACATCACGCCGGTGCCGGGCGGTGTCGGTCCAATGACCATCACGATGCTGCTGGTGAACACGATTGAAGCCGCCGAGCGCGAGGCGGCGAAGAACGGCTGACGCGAAAAAGGAAAGCGCTGGGCACCTGCTAGCCCCGCGCTTTCAACTCGCTACGCAACCTGCTTTACACGCTCCTACCTCGATCCACTGCGCGATCCGGTTGAATCGCCTTTCCGCTTTTCGGCCCTTTCCGCTTTTCGGCCCTTTCCGCTTTTCGGCCCTTTCCGCTTTTCGGCCCTTTCGGCCCTTTCCGCTGTCCTGCCTGTAGCGCTGCATACAGATCGTGGCGCCACGCAAAATCTCCAGCCCTCGCGCATGTCTACGTCCCTCGCGCGCTTCCCCTCTCGCTCTCGTAACTGCTGGAGCCAACCGCTCTCTGCCACTTCAGCGGACGGTTTGCCCCGCGCCCCGCTCTGCCACGGGCGCCGTTTCGACCCGCACCGTTCGCCGACGTGCAAGACGCCCACGGCACCACGTGAGCACCGGCCGCTCGACGCAATGCCACGAGAGCGCCGCGCACAGCAGGATCACCGGCGCGGCGATCAGCACAGCCGTCACATGGTTCAACTGCGGCGCAAGACTGGCCACGCATTGCTGCACCATGAAGCCATACAGGTAGATGCCATACGAGTAATCATGGCGCGGCACGAATCGCCGCATGAGCGGCGTCGTCCCGACCCACAGCACGCCGTACACAAATGCCAGGTAGAACAGCGGTTGCGCACCCGCCGTATCGCGGAACACCAGGAACACCATCGTGAAGGCGAGCGCCGCCAGGCCGTTGATACTGATGTGCTCGCGCAAGCCATACAGCAGCATGCCCAGCATGAAAAACGGCTCCGGCCAGAACGAATAGCCGCCGGGCGTTTCGCTGAAGTCGCGCAAACCGATCTGCACGAGCGGCAGCGCATGCGGCGTCAGATGCGGCGGCAAATGCACGCGCAACACGAACGCGGCAATGCCGAGCGCCGCCGCCAGCACCGTGCCGCGCGGGCTCGACAGGAGGCCGAGCATGCCGGTCACGAGCACGATCAGATAACAGCGCACTTCGATCGGCAGTGTCCACAGCGGCCCGCACACCGAGACAGCAAAGCGGTTGTGCTCGAACACGCCCGGCAGCGCCCAGCCGGACTTCATCACGATGGTGGAGAAGTTGTCGAGATTCGCCCAAGTCATGCCGGAACTGAAATATTCGCGCAGCGGCAGCGTCGTGAACAGCGGCCCGACGACGAACACCGTCACCAGTGAGCCGAGCGCCACAGCCGGCCACAAGCGTGCGATGCGCAGCACCGTAAAGCGCGGCACCGAGCGTTGCCGGTCGAAGCTCGCGGTCACCAGCATGCCGCTCAGCAGAAAGAACGCATACACGCCGAGCGCGCCGAAACCGTCGAAACCGAGCGCGTTCTCGACCCAGTCGCTCGTGCCGTCAGGCGCCTGCAGCAGGTACGAATGGCCATATACGACGGACACGGCGGCCACGAGCCGCACGAGGTCGAAGTTGTTGCCGTTACGCGATAGAGCGTGCGAAAGCGGATGCATCGATACCTCTGGCAGGAAAGCGGCGCAAAGCGCCGCTTCGGTTGCTGTGCGTTTCACCCGGCAATCGGGCGGCAGACACGTCAGCATGCGGCGCGGCACCATTTCGCACCGTTCGCTTTCGCACAAAAGCGCCGCGGGCCGCCACATCTGGTAATTTGTATGCCGACGATTGGAATCGGCCTATCCGCCCCAATAACGTCTATGACAGGTGCAAGATGGCGCCGCCGCGCGCACCGCGCCCTGCACCGGTTAAAGTACCGAATACCCGTTCACTCGCGTCAGACAGGAAGCCTCATGTCCACTACCGTCTCGAATCACGACAATCCGCTCCTCGATTTCTCCGACCTGCCGCGCTTTGGCGAAATCCGCCCCGAACACGTCACGCCCGCACTCGACGTGCTGCTCGCCGACGCGGCAGCCGCCGTCGAGCGCGCGGCCGCGCCCATTACGCCCGCTTCGTGGGCCGATGTGGTCGAGCCCGTCGAGCGCGCCACCGAACCGCTGTCGCGCGCGTGGAGCATCGTCGGCCATCTGAACGCGGTCGCGGACACGCCCGAGCTGCGCGCCGTGTATGGCGAAAACCTGCCGCGCGTCACCGAGTTCTGGTCGAGCGTCGGACAGAATCTCGCGTTGTATGAGAAGTACAAGGCGCTGAATGCGAGCGACGAATTCGCTTCGCTCACGAGCGAGCGCAAAAAGATTCTTGCCAATGCGCTGCGCGATTTCCGCTTGTCCGGTGCAGAACTGCCTGAAGACCAGAAGCCGCGTTTCGCCGAATTGCAGGAGCGCCAGGCGGCGTTGTCCAAAGCGTTTTCGGACCACGTGCTGGATGCGACCAACGCTTATGCGTATTTCGTCGAAGCCGGCAACGGCGCGGAGCAGGCCGAACTCGCAGGCCTGCCCGAAGACGTGATTGAAGCCGCGAAAGAAGCGGCCGAACGCGAAGGCAAGACCGGCTATAAATTCACGCTGCATTTCCCGTCGTATTTCCCAGTCATGCAGTACTCGGAGAACCGTCCGATGCGCGAAGCCATGTACCGTGCGTACGTAACGCGTGCGTCCGAACTCGGTCCGCAATACGGCAACGGCAAACCCGAATGGGACAACACGTCCGTGCTCGCGGAGCAATTGAAGCTGCGCGCGGAAGAAGCGCAGATGCTCGGCTACAGGAACTTCGCCGAAGTCTCGCTCGCGCCGAAAATGGCCGAGTCGCCGGAACAGGTCATGGCTTTCCTCGAAGACCTCGCGACGCGCGCACGTCCGCATGCGGAGCAGGACTGGAAGGAGTTGCGCGAATTCGCAGCGGGCGAGCTCGGTCTTGCCGACCTGCAACCCTGGGACATGACGTTTGCCGCCGAACGCCTGCGTCAGAAGCGTTATTCGTTTTCCGAAAACGAAGTCAAGCAGTACTTCCCGGAAGACGCGGTATTCAAAGGCCTGTTCAAGGTGACCGAGACGCTTTTCGGCGTGCGCATTCGCCGCGACGAAGCGGCCGTCTGGCATCCGGACGTGCGCTTTTTCCGCGTCGAGAATCAGGACGGCGGCCTCGTCGCGCAGTTCTATCTCGACCTGTACGCACGCGAAGGCAAGCGCGGCGGCGCGTGGATGGACGACGCGCGCGGCCGTCACAAGCATACGCACGGCGGCGTGCAAACGCCGGTTGCGTATCTCACCTGCAACTTCTCGGCGCCGGTCGGCGGCAAGCCCGCCTGCTTTACGCACGACGAAGTGATTACGCTCTTCCACGAATTCGGCCATGGGCTGCATCACATGCTCACGCGTGTCGACGAGCTCGGCGTGTCGGGCATCAACGGTGTCGAGTGGGACGCAGTTGAACTGCCGTCGCAATTCATGGAAAACTTCTGCTGGGAGTGGGACGTGCTCTCCGACATGACGTCGCACGTGGAGACCGCAAAGCCGCTGCCGCGCGAACTGTTCGACAAGATGCTCGCCGCGAAGAATTTCCAGAGCGGACTCGGCACGTTGCGGCAGATCGTGTTCTCGATGTTCGACATGCAATTGCATACCGGCTTCGACGCGAGCGGCGCGAAGAACGCGACCCAACTTGCGAGCGAGATTAACGAGCGCTTTCACGTCGTGCCGCAAGCGCCCTTCTCGCGTTGGCCCAATACGTTCAGCCATATTTTCGCGGGCGGTTATGCGGCGGGCTACTACAGCTACAAGTGGGCCGAGGTACTGTCCGCCGACGCTTATGCGGCATTCGAAGAAGCGGCGCAGTCAGCAAGCGGCAGCGTACTCGACCAGACGACCGGCATGCGCTATCGCAAGGAGATTCTCGAAGTGGGCGGCAGCCGCCCGGCAATGGAATCGTTCAAGGCGTTCCGTGGACGCGAGCCGAACATCGACGCGTTGCTGCGCCATAACGGCATGGCGCCCAGCGCGACGCATTGATCGGCTGGCGTGAACTGCTGACGAAAAGGGCGCGGCACTGGTTCTGGTGTGCCAGCGCCGCAAGGAGAAAGCCGGTGTCCCGCGTGAGCGGGCACCGGCTTTTTGTTGGCGCGCGAGATTGTTTGTGCGCTTTATCCGCTGCGCGACACTCAATCGCGATGCAGCTTGAAATCCACCTCGGCCGGGCGCCCTTCCAGCGACAGCGCGGCGCGCGCCGCCGGTGCGCGGCTCACCACTTTGCCACGGCTTATCACTGCAAGGCGCGCCGCGCGCAGGCGGATCGCCTCCACGGGGTCGCGCGCATCGAGCAGCACGAGGTTCGCGGCGCAGCCCGGCGCAACGCCATAGTCTTGCAGACCGAGAATGCGCGCGCCGTTTGCCGTCACCGCGTCGAAGCATGCGTGCATGCCTTCCACGCCCGTCATCTGCGCGACGTGCAAGCCCATGTGCGCGACTTCGAGCATGTCGCCCGAGCCGAGGCTGTACCACGGGTCCATCACGCAATCGTGACCGAACGCGACGTTGATGCCCGCCGCCATCATCTCCGGCACGCGGGTCATGCCGCGCCGCTTCGGATAGGTGTCGCTGCGTCCCTGCAACGTAATGTTGATGAGCGGATTCGCGATCGCCGACACGCCCGATTCGCGCATCAGCGGTAACAGCTTGCTCACGTAGTAGTTGTCCATCGAATGCATCGACGTGAGATGCGAGCCCGTTACGCGCCCTTGCAAACCGAGACGCAACGTTTCGGCTGCGAGCGTCTCGATGTGACGCGAGAGCGGATCGTCGGACTCGTCGCAATGCATGTCCACGCGCAAGCCCTGCTCCGCCGCGTACTCGCACAACATGCGCACGGATTGCGCGCCGTCAGCCATCGTGCGCTCGAAATGCGGAATGCCGCCCACCACGTCGACACCCATTGCGATGGCGCGCTTCAGGTTCTCGAAAGCACCAGGACTGCGCAGCACACCGTCTTGCGGAAAGGCCACGAGTTGCAGATCAAGATATGGCGCGACGCGGCGCTTCACTTCGACGAGCGCCTCGACGGCGAGCAGGCGCGAATCGCAAACATCGACGTGACTGCGGATTGCCAGCAGCCCGCGCGCCACCGCCCAGTCGCAATATTGCAGCGCGCGTTCGATCAGCGCCTCTTGCGTGAGTTGCGGCTTCAGTTCGCCCCACAACGCAATGCCTTCGAGCAGCGTGCCCGACGCGTTCACGCGCGGCAGGCCATAGGAGAGCGTGGCGTCCATATGGAAATGCGGATCGACAAAGGGTGGCGTGACGAGCGAGCCCGCGGCGTCGATTTCCTCGCGCGCCACGGCGGTCAGTCGCGCCTCCACGGCAACGATGCGCCCTGCTTCAATGCCGATGTCGACCGCATGCCTCGTTTGCGGCGCGAAGCGTGGCGGCAGCATCGCGCGGCGGATGATCAGGTCCATATCCCGCTCCTTTATTGTGGGCGTTGGCGTCGTGACTGATGACGATTCTAGCGGCGTCAGAAAGGCGCTGCGGCTTTTATTCAGGGTCCTGCGGCGCTACGTGCGGTATTGCGTGCACAGGCTGACCTGTTGTTCCGTACCGGCGGGCACGACGAAATCCGTATCGGCAACGGGGGCGGCAGCACGCCTATACTCGGCTCATTGTTACCGATTCGGGTGTGCGCAGATGAAAACGATAGGTGTGATTGGCGGGATGAGTTGGGAGTCGTCCGCCGAGTATTACAGGCTGCTGAACCGTCACGCCAAGGCGCGCTTGGGCGGCCATCACAACGCCCGCAGCCTGATGCTGACCGTCGATTTCGCACGGGTCGAAGCCGACCAGCGTGCCGGCGACTGGGACGCACTCGGCGAGCAGATGGCCGACGCCGCACGCCAACTGGAGCGCGGCGGCGCGCAACTCGTGATGCTTGCCACGAACACCATGCATCGCGTGTATGAATCGATTGAACGGGCCATTCACGTGCCGTTTCTGCATATCGCCGATCCGACCGGCAGCGCGTTGCGCGCCGCGGGCGTCGAGCGGGTCGGCCTGCTCGGCACGCGTTATACGATGGAGCAGACGTTCTACACGGGGCGGCTGCGCGAGCGCTACGGCCTCGACACGCTGGTACCGGACGAAGCGGACCGTGCCGACGTGCATCGCATCATTTACGACGAGCTGTGTCATGGCGACGTGAAGCGCGAATCGCGCGAGGTGTATCAAGGCGTGATCGAATCGCTGCGTGACCGCGGGGCGCAGGCAGTGATTCTTGGTTGCACAGAAATCACGTTGCTGATCAAGCCGGAACACTCGGTGCTGCCCGTTTTCGATACCACGGCGTTGCATGCGCAAGCGGCGGTGGAGTGGGCGATCGAGGCTGAGTGAGGTCGAGTAAGGGTGACAGAGGCGGGCAACTGAGGCGGGCGAGTGCCGTCATTGACCGCAGCCTGCTGACGCGCCAATTCTCGCGCCAGAAACTAAAAAGCCCGCGTGGCTCACGCCAGCGGGCTTCAGCAATGCTTGGTTGCGGGGACAGGATTTGAACCTGTGACCTTCGGGTTATGAGCCCGACGAGCTGCCAGACTGCTCCACCCCGCGTCAGAGAAAAGAGATTGTATAGGGACGCAGGTAAAACGTCAAACAATCGCGCACGAATTCCTCGCGAAGCATGCAAGCTCGCGCCAGCACCATCAAAGATCCTGAACCGTCGCGCCCTCGATCTTGCCGTCGATAATGTCCGCACCGTACTGGCTCGCACTGCGCTTGGCCACGCCGAAGTCCGCAAACGTGACCGGCAGCACAAGACGAAACACGCGGCTCGCGTTCGACCCGCTGATCGCACCCGGCCGACACACGCGCACCGCGACGTCATAGCCTTCGGCATCACGCTTGTGGCCGTCGAACTTGCCGAATTCCCGCGAAAAAACCAGCGGATGCACTTCGAAGTCCTTATAAATTTCCGGGTAGGTTCGAGCCATGATGCCCTCCGCTGCACGCTGGTGACTGCGCTGGTGACTGCGCTGGTGACTGAGCAGTCAACCTGTGAGTGTGATCCCTACTATACGCCGCGTGTCGCACGCCCCGGCTTTTTATTTTCAGTCCGGCCGTGCGCGCCCTCGCCGCGCGAAAATCGTCTGCCGTGCGTACACGCTGGTAAGCTACGGCTCCTGCGCCATTCAGCCCGAGAATTTCCCGTGAAAATCGCTACCTGGAACGTCAACTCTCTCAAGGTCCGCCAACAGCATGTGATCGACTGGCTCGAAACGAGCCGCACCGACGTGCTATGTCTTCAGGAACTGAAACTCCCCGACGAGAAGTTTCCGCGTGCGGAGCTGGAAGAGAAGGGCTACCGGAGCTGGTTCGCGGGCCAGAAAACGTACAACGGCGTAGGCATCCTCGTTCGCGAAGGAATCAGCGTCGACGAAACCACCATCGTGCGAAACATTCCGGGCTTTGACGACCTGCAGCAGCGCGTGGTCGCCGCAACCGTGGACGGCGTGCGCATCATCTCCGCGTACTTTCCGAACGGCCAGGCGCCCGGCACCGACAAATTCGCCTACAAGCTGCGCTGGCTCGCTGCGCTGCACGACTGGGTCCAAAGCGAAATGGCGCTGTATCCAAAGCTCGCGCTGCTTGGCGACTACAACATCGCACCGGACGATTGCGACGTGCACGATCCCAAGGCGTGGGAAGGCCAGAATCTGGTGTCGCCGGAAGAACGCGCGGAGTTCGTGCGCTTGACCGAGCTGGGCCTTGTCGACGCGTTCCGTCAGTTCGAGCAGCCCGAAAAAATCTACTCGTGGTGGGACTACCGGATGATGGCGTTTCGCCGCAACGCGGGTCTGCGCATCGACCACATTCTGCTGTCGAAGCCGCTTGCCGAAACCTGCACGTCATGCGAAGTCGACAAGGTGCCGCGCAAGTGGGATCAGCCGTCGGACCACGCACCGGTCGTCGCGCAGCTTAGCTGATAGACCTCAAGCCGAAACGGCCAGCGTCTGCCACAAGAATCCGAACACCATTGCATCATGCTCGGCCTGCTCCAGTTCGTCGGAGCCGCCGTGGCCGCCTTCGGTGTTCTCGCGATACCACACGTTGTCCACGCCGAGCGACTGCATGCGCGCGGCCATCTTGCGCGCATGGCCGGGATGCACGCGGTCGTCGGCGCTCGAGGTGGTGAACAGCACCGGCGGATACTTCACCCCCGCCGACACCCGGTGATACGGCGAGTAAGCGGCAAGCACGCGCGCGTCGTCGGGATTGTCGGGATCGCCGTATTCGTCGATCCACGAAGCACCCGCATGCAACAGGTGATAGCGGCTCATGTCGAGCAGCGGCACTTCGCAGACCACGGCGCCGAACAGCTCAGGCCGCTGCACCATGCACGCCGCCACCAGCAGTCCGCCGTTGCTGCCGCCCTGAATGCCGAGTTGCACGGCACTCGTCACGCCGCTTGCCACGAGCGCTTCGGCCACCGCGATGAAATCGTCGAACGCGCGTTGCCGATGCCCGGCTTGCGCCGCCGTATGCCAGCGCGTGCCGAATTCGCCGCCGCCGCGTATGTGCGCGACCACGTACACGCCGCCGCGCTCCAGCCAGCCAATGCCCTGCCCCGTCAGGTAGCTCGGCAGCAAAGGAATCGCGAAGCCGCCATAGCCGCTTAACAGGCACGGCCGCGCCTTCGGGGCGGCGCCCGGCTGTTCTCTCTTGTCTGCGTGCTCAGCAGCCTGAATCTCGCGCGGTCCAATCACCGTGTAAGGCACACATGTGCCGTCCGCCGACACGGCATGGCCGCGCGTCACCGCGAAGCGCGCCGCGTCGAATTGCGTCGGCCAGCGGTCGAGCAGCTCCCAGTCGTTGAGATCATCGCGGGCAAGGTCCGTGAGCCAATACGCCGGCGGTTGCAGGTAGTCGTCGGTATCGACGAACACCTCGTCATTCAGCGTCGCTTCCACCGGCGAGACCTCCGCCTGGCCGTCTTCGCGCGACGGGAAAACGCGCTGATGCCACTGCCATGTGCCGTCGGCGGATTGTGTCGGCGCGAACAGCAAGGTCTTGTTCCGCACGTCTTCCAGATACGAGAGGATGAGCTGGCTGCGCGTATGCGTCCATTCGCACGCGGAAGTCTGCGACGTGGGCAGAAAGAGCGGCGTGAGCGCACGCTCGCCGCGCAGGAACGCGTCTTCGCGGATCGCCAGCAATGCGCCACCCGGGTACTCGAGATCATTGAAATGCCAGTCGAGGCGCGGCTCGAGCAACAGCCAGCCCTGCCAGCCGCTCACCGCGACATGCGAGGGCACCTCGTAACGACGCCACGCATCGGTGGCACTAGCGGCCGCCTTGGTAGTGTCGAGGTAATACGTGTGCGAGTCGAAGAAATCGACGCTACTCACCACCGTATGCCGCTCTTCCAGCGGATCGTAGTGTGCTTCCACGCCGATGTCGCTATACGCGCCCCTGAACACCACGGGCGCGTCGGCGAGCGCCGTGCCGCGCGTCCAGCGCCGCACCTCGCGCGGATAGCCGGAGCGCGTGAGGCTCTTGCGTCCATTGTCCCAGCCGACGTAAAGCGTATCGCGGTCGATCCACGATGCGGTGTGCTTGCCCGCCTTCGAAATCGCAAAACCGTCGTCGACGAAACGGCGCGCGTCGATGTCGAACTCGCGCACCACCAGCGCGTCCGAGCCGCCGGGCGACATAGTGATCAGCGCGCGATCGCCGTCGGGATAAAGAATGTCGAGCTCGACACACACCCACGGCGTGCGTTCGGCCGCGCCTAGCGCGTCGAAGTCGATCAGGTTCTGCCAGTCAGGCTTGCCGGCGCGCCACGCTGCCCAACTGGTGCGCCGCCACAGACCTTTGGGGTTGCGCTCGTCCTGCCAGAGGTCGTACGCCCACTCTTTCCATCTGTCCGGAATGACCGGGCGTTCGCGAGGCAGGTAGGCGTCGGCCAGCCGTTGCCGCAGCGTCTCGAATGGCGCGCCGCTGCACCACGCGCGGCGGGTGCGGGCATTCTGCTGCTCGACCCATGCGAGAGCTTTGGGGTCGTCGAGCGCTTCGAGCCAGAGGAACGGATCGGGGGAAAGCGGCCAGGGTGAGGGAACGGCAGAAGCGGAAGGCATCGTAGGCTGTTGGAGGGAAACAGCGTTGATTATGCCTTGCCGGGTAAAGAGCCGCGGCTGCGGTGCGGCCTGCGCCGCAATTCACGGCGCATGAGCGTTGCCGCGCGGACGCAAAGCCGCGCACGCGACGGCGGCCGACCGGGCCCCGACCAGACAAGAACCCGGCAACAACCCGGCCCGGCCGCCGCATTGCAGCTAGGTGCGATCAGGGCTCGAGATTGAGTTCCTGAATCTTGCGCGTAATCGTGTTGCGGCCAATGCCAAGACGCTCAGCCGCCTCCACCTTGCGCCCACGCGTGAAGTCGAGCGCCTCGCGAATCACCGCTGCTTCGAAACGGCGCGCGAGTTCGTCCATGACGTCTGCCGAATTTTCGCGCAACAGGCGCGCGACTTCAGTGCGCAGGCCGCCTTCCCATGCGCTGACAGGCGCGGCGACCGGCATGCCGCCCGCCGGGCTCAACTGCGCGGCCGGGCTCGCGCCATTGAGCGGCGCAGTCGCCGCGAGGCTTGCGTCCGCAGCGCCGAGCACCGCGCCGCCGGCGGCGAGATCCGTCGCGCCGGATTGTGCGGGGCCGAGATCCGGCGGCAAGTCCTTGATCTCGATGGTCTGCGCAGGCGCCATCACCGTGAGCCAGTTAGCGAGGTTCTCCAACTGCCGCACGTTGCCCGGAAACGGCAGCGACGCGAGATAGGCGAGCGCTTCCTCCGACACGCGCTTCGGCTCCACGCCCAAGTCACGCGCGCTCTTTTGCAGGAAGTGTCGCGTGAGCAGCGGGATGTCTTCGCTGCGCTCGCGCAACGCCGGCAATCGCAGACGGATGACATTGAGGCGGTGATACAGGTCTTCGCGAAACAGCCCCTGACGCACGCGCGACTCGAGATTCTGGTGCGTCGCCGCGATCACGCGTACGTTCGCGCGCAGCGGATTGTGCCCGCCCACGCGATAGAACTGGCCGTCCGACAGCACACGCAGCAAGCGGGTCTGCAAATCGAACGGCATGTCGCCGATTTCATCGAGAAACAGCGTGCCGTTCTCGGCCTGTTCGAAGCGGCCCTGGCGCATCGCCTGCGCGCCGGTGAACGCTCCGCGCTCATGACCGAATAGTTCGGATTCCAACAGGTCTTTGGGAATTGCCGCGGTGTTCAGCGCAATGAAGGGACCGTTCGCGCGTGGGCTATGTCGGTGCAATGCACGAGCAACCAGTTCCTTTCCGGTGCCTGATTCGCCGGTAATGAGCACGGTTGCCGCGGAATGGGACAGGCGGCCGATCGCGCGAAACATGTCCTGCATCGCCGGAGCCTGGCCGAGCATTTCAGGTGCATCGGCGACGCGCTCGTCCCACGTCTGTTCGCCGCGCATGCTTTCGTCCACCGCGCGGCGGATTAGCTCGACGGCCTTGTCGACGTCGAAAGGCTTCGCGAGATATTCGAACGCACCGCCCTGGAACGCGGCAACCGCGCTATCCAGATCGGAAAATGCCGTCATGATGATGACCGGCAGGCCCGGCACCTTGTCACGCACGGTTTGCAGCAATTCGAGGCCAGAGCCTCCCGGCATCCGGATGTCGGACACCAGCACCTGCGGGCTTTCGTGATCGAGCGCCGCCGACGCCTCGCGCACATTCGCGAAGCTGCGAGTCGCGAAGTTTTCGCGAGCGAGCGCTTTTTCAAGCACCCAGCGAATCGATTGATCGTCGTCTACTATCCAGATCGGCTTCATATAGGTCTGTCAGAAGTCTTGAGATGCTTGCGATGTGCGCAGGCGTGTCAGTAGTCGAGCGGCAGCAGAATCTGAAACTCGGTATGGCCGGGCCGGCTTTCCACTTCGATCAGGCCGTCGTGCTGTTGCACGAAGGTCTGAGCGAGCGTCAGGCCGAGACCGCTGCCATCCTCGCGCCCCGATACGAGCGGATAGAAAATGCGGTCACGAATGTCCTCGGGAATGCCCGGGCCGTTATCGACGATATGCAAGTCCAGTGCCAGCTTACATAAACGTTTCGAGATCGTGATCTTGCGCGCGATGCGCGTGCGCAGCTCGATGCGCGCGTCGCCTTGCGAGATGCGTTCGCGCAATGCTTCGGCCGCGTTGCGCACGATGTTCAGCAGCGCCTGGATCAGTTGCTCCTTGTCGCCGCGCAGATCCGGCACGCTCACGTCGTAATCGCGTTCAATGGTCAGGCCGCGTGGAAACTCCGCGAGAATCACCTGGCGCACGCGCTCACATACTTCGTGAATGTTCACGTCGCCGACGATATGCGGATGACGATGCGGCTCGAGCAGACGATCGACCAGCGTTTGCAGCCGGTCCGATTCCTTGATGATCACTTGCGTGTATTCGCGCAACTCGTCGCGCTGCCGCTCGCCCAGTTCGAATTCGAGCAACTGCGCCGCGCCGCGAATGCCGCCGAGCGGATTCTTGATTTCGTGCGCGAGGTTGCGAATCAGTTGCTTGTTGACCGCGGTGAGATCGTTGATGCGCTCCTCGCGGTCGGTGCGCAAATGCCGCTCGTTCTCGAACAGTTCGAGCAGCACATAGTCTTGCGCGTTTTCCAGAAAACCGACAATCGCGTGCACGTGCAGCGGCTCGTGGCCGGGCCGCTCGAGTACGGCGTCCAGATGCGTCGCGTGGAAACGGTGCGCGGCAATCGCGGTGATGGTCGCGACGAGCTCGTCCGCATTCGAGAAAATGTCGGGCCACGCCATTTGCATGAGCTGCTTGCGCGAAAGCTCGAGCATCGACTCCGCCGACGGATTCGCGAACGCCACTCGCAGCGTGCGCTTTTCGAGTATCAGCACGACGGTCGGCAGTGCCTCGAAGCCCGGCAACAGTCCGGACGCAACCAGCTGTGCATCGTCCGACAGTGTCTCGACGTGCCCTTTTCTCGTCTTGATCAGATTCTTTAGAACCATCTTGCAGTCTGGCCGATAGGAGATGGTGGCAAATCCCTGCGCCGGTCTAACGAAAAAGGGACGGCGCCGCCGTCCCTTCGTGACCGATCGCGAGCGTCGGACAACGCGCTTCGCCATTCGAAAGGCGAAGCGCCATTGCCGCTTACAGCGAGTAGTACATTTCGAATTCGATCGGGTGCACCGACTGACGATAACGCTGCAGCTCGTTCGTCTTCAGTTCGATGTACGCGTCGAGCATCGAATCCGTGAACACGCCGCCGCGCGTCAGGAATTCGCGGTCGCCGTCCAGCGCGTCGAGAGCCTGGTCGAGGCCGGCGCACACGGTCGGGATCTTTGCATCCTCTTCCGGCGGCAGGTCGTACAGGTTCTTGTCGGCGGCTTCGCCCGGGTGAATCTTGTTCTGCACGCCGTCCAGACCCGCCATCATCAGCGCGGAGAAGCACAGGTACGGGTTGGCCATCGGATCCGGGAAGCGCGTTTCGATACGGCGGCCCTTCGGATTCGACACGTGCGGAATGCGGATCGATGCCGAACGGTTGCGTGCCGAGTAAGCCAGCTTCACCGGTGCTTCGAAGTGCGGCACGAGACGCTTGTACGAGTTCGTCGACGGGTTCGTGATCGCGTTCAGCGCGCGAGCATGCTTGATGATGCCGCCGATGTAGAACAGCGCGAATTCCGACAGACCTGCGTAGCCATTGCCCGCGAACAGGTTCTGACCGTCCTTCCAGATCGACTGGTGAACGTGCATGCCCGAACCGTTGTCGCCGACGATCGGCTTCGGCATGAACGTAGCCGTCTTGCCGTACGTGTGCGCGACGTTCTGGATGATGTACTTCATCTGCTGCAGCCAGTCGGCGCGTTGCACGAGCGTCGAGAACTTGGTGCCGATTTCGTTCTGGCCTTGGCCCGCAACTTCGTGGTGGTGCACTTCGACCGGAATGCCGATCTGCTCGAGCAGCAGACACATTTCCGAGCGCATGTCCTGGAACGTGTCGACCGGAGCGACCGGGAAGTAGCCGCCCTTCGTGCCCGGACGGTGGCCGGTGTTGCCGCCTTCGAATTCCTTCGACGACGACCACGGTGCTTCTTCCGAACCGATCTTGACGAAGCAGCCCGACTGGTCCGTGTTCCACTGGACCGAGTCGAAAATGAAGAATTCCGGCTCCGGACCGAAGAAGGCGGTGTCGCCCAGACCCGAGCTCTTCAGATAGGCTTCAGCGCGCTTGGCGAGCGAGCGCGGGTCGCGCTCATAGCCCTTGCCGTCCGCCGGTTCGACGACGTCGCAGGTCAGCACCAGAGTGGACTCTTCGTAGAACGGGTCGATGAAGGCCGTGTTCGCGTCCGGGACCAGCAACATGTCCGATGCTTCGATGCCCTTCCAACCGGCAATCGACGAACCGTCAAACGCATGGCCGCTTTCGAACTTGTCTTCATCGAATGCCGACACCGGCACCGAAACGTGTTGCTCTTTGCCGCGCGTGTCGGTGAAACGGAAGTCGACAAACTTGACGTCTTCGTCTTTGACGAGTTGAACGACGTCGGCCACGGATTTACTCATAACCTATCTCCTGATTAACGAATTCGGCGGGTTTAGCCGCCGCCCAATCTAGCTGACCCGTCCCGGCGCGTCCACCCCTGTATCGTGAACTGCGAATGTGAAAATTAGCCGCGGCAGATCGATCGGGACGATTAAAGCAGCAACCGTGCCATGCATGCGCCAAGTCGGCGCGCCAGCATCGGGCGCGCGCGCTGGCGGGGAATGCGCGCACCGAAGGGTATGCAGCCCTTATATCGGCAACCGAGGTTGAGCACCAGAAATGTGCGTTTTGGGCGGCACGCCCTCTCTGACGATTTGTTTTGGTGCGCATTGCGCATATTGCACCAGTTTAGGGCTTCAAGGCGGCTCTCGCCGCCGTCTTTTGTGAGGGCGTCCTGGCAGTTGGCATGGACCGCACCCGGCCGAAGCGCCGCGCTAGAATAATCATTTGACCGACGAGACCGAGCCATGAGCACGCTGGAACAGCTGTACTCGCAAGCGGACAAACGCCGCACCGAAAACCAGTTGCCGTATGCCGGCGCGCTCTCGCCGGCGGAGGCGTTCGAGCTACTGCAACTCGATCCGCGCGCGCGTCTCGTGGATGTGCGCACGCGCGCCGAGCTCGACTGGGTCGGCCGGCCGGTGATCGGCGATGGACAGTATGCGCACGTCGAATGGACGCGCTATCCGGGCGCCATACCGAACCCCGAATTCCTGCCTCAGTTGAGCGAGGTTGCGTCGCCGGACACGCCGGTGCTGTTTCTGTGTCGCAGCGCCGCGCGCTCGAAGCTGGCTGCGATCGCCGCGGCGCAGGCCGGTTTCTCGCACGCCTATGACCTGCTGGAAGGATTCGAAGGCGACAAGGACGGCCAAGGGCATCGCAAGACCGTATCCGGGTGGTGCTTCCGCGGTCTGCCGTGGATCGGGGCTTGAGGGCTGAGGGCTGAGGGCTGAGGGCTGAGGGCTTGAGGGCTTGAGGGCTTGAGGGCTTGAGGGCTTGAGGGCTTGAGGGCTTGAGGGCTTGAGGGCTTGAGGGCTTGAGAGCTTGAGGGCTTCAGCAGCCTGAGATCGACGCTGAAGCCCGCGCGAGACGAGCCTTGGTCGCGCCCGAACTTTTGCCGCTTACTTGCAGCGCTTGCCGGCTCATTGAGGAAGCGCGACGGCCGAGCCTGGCGGCCGGGCCAACATTCAGGCTCGACGAATGGCCAGAGCAGTGAGCCTCAGCAGCACGCCCGAGCAGCCAGCCCCAGCAGTCCGCTGCACCAGTCAGACTCGATAAACAATCAGGCGCAGCAGTCAGCTTCACCAGTAAGCCACAGCAACCAGGCGCACCGGTCCAGCGAACGCTACCCCGCCCGACCCGAGCCAGGCCACCTCCGTCGCTCACTCGCCCGGCTTTGCCGCCGCAGCCTCGTGCTCGACAATATCGCCGCCGAGCAGGTGCACCCCTTCGCGCAGCTTGACGAACGCCGCGGCTACCGCTTCCGGCTCGCCCTTCACACCCAGGTCGATGTGATGGCGCGCATAGACGCCGCCGCGCTCCGCGTCGCCCACGCTCGGCAGACTGAACACCCGCACGCCCGGAAAGTCCTGCTCGATCTTCTCCATGAGCGGCGTGAGACGCGACTCCGGCAATTCGAAAACCAGCAACGACTTCTCCGCGTGCGGCATGGCGTGGTGCAGATGCGCGTAGTGCGTGTCGAGCACCCACTCGATCATCGGCCATGCCATGACCGGGAAGCCCGGCACGAAGTAATGCTCGCGGATCGAGAAGCCAGGAATCTTGTTGTAGCCGTTCGGAATGATCTCCGCGCCCTGCGGGTACGTGCCCATATTCAGCCGATGCAGATTCTCCGGCGAGTTCAGGTCAAGCGGCGTAGTAGCCGTCGCCGGATACATGTCGCGGATGCGCTCCTGAATCAGCTTCTGCGCCTGCGGATGCAGTTGCAGCGGCACCCCGAGCGCGGCTGCCGCGCATTGACGCGTGTGGTCGTCGGGCGTGGCGCCTATGCCGCCCGTCGAGAAAACGATGTCACCGGACTCGAACGTGCGCCGCAGCGTCGCGGTAATGCGCTGCGGATCGTCGCCGATGTACTCCGCCCAGCCGAGCGACAGCCCGCGCGCGCCAAGCAGTTCGATGACTTTCGGCAAATGCTTGTCGACGCGCCTGCCCGACAGGATTTCATCGCCGATGATGATGACGCCAAATGCCATTGCCGCCTCTTTGGTTGTCTGGTTCGTTGATCAATAAGGAATCGGGGCCGTCTGCCGCACGCCGCCGGCCTCGTCCGCGCGCATGCGCTGCAGCGCCCGCAGACAGTAGTAGCCGAACCACAGCGCCGAAAACACGAGGATGAACGCGTAAATCCAGATCGTCACCGCCGTGACGACCGGAAACAGCACCACCAGCCACACCGACGACGCCCACACCAGCGTGGGCAGCGACCCGAGCAGGCCGCTCGCGACGCCGATCAGCAGGAGCGGCAAGCGAAAGCGCCGCACCAGCGCGCGCCGCTCGTCGCGCGTGGCGTGCAGCGCGAGCGCGTCGTAGGTCATCACGCGATAGGTCAGCCAGCCCCACAGCAGCGGCGGAATCAACGCGAAAAACGGCGGTACGAGCCACAGCGGCAGCGTCACGACGAGCAGCACGAGGCATACCAGCGTCGTCCACAGCGCCTGGCCGAGGCTACCGTACCACGTTCCGCCGCGGCGCATTTCCAGGCCGGCGAACTGGCGCGTCGCCAGAAAGCGGATGACGGCCGGCATCGACAGCGTCGCGATCAGCAGGAGGACGGTCACGACAATGAGCGGGATCGTCATCGCAATCACGAGGAACGGCGCAATGGCCGCGTGCAGCGCTGAAAAACCGAGCGAGTCGAACAGATGGTAAAGCGTGACGGTAAACGACCAGCTTTCGAGCCAACTGCGGGTCGCGCCGATCAGCGTTTGCCAGGAAAACCACAGGATCACGCCCCACCCGACCGTTGCCGCAAAAAACGGCATGAAGGTCAGCCAGAGCATGCGCGGGTGGAGCGCGCTTGCGAGCGCACGCCCGAACGAGCGCAAAAGGTCATTCATGCGAGCTGGTGCCGGTGAATGCAACGATGAAATGAAGGAAGCGGCGCGGCGGCCACCCAATGCGGACCGCGCGCGCGAACGTGGACAGCATAAACCACGCAAGCGACCACCGGCGAGACCGGCAGCGCATCAGGCAGAAAGGCAGGCGGGTTCAGACCGCGGTCGCGCCGCTCTCATTGCGGCGCCGCGCGGACAAACGCCGGCCGATGCGCACGAAAGCAAGCCAGTGCTGCGCCCAGAAGCCTTCGCCGTAGGTGCGGCCCTGCAACTGGTCGCTGATGCCGGTGGGCTCCATGTCGCGGCTCCACGACACGCTGCGAAACAGCATGTCCCACCACGGAAACAGCACGCCGAAGTTGCAGCCGTATTTCAGGCCCTCGTGACCGTAGCCGATTGCATGATGGCGCCGATGAAACGTAGGGCTCACCAGCAAGCGCTCGCCGAGCCAGCCGAAGTAGAGGCGGATGTTGGCATGCTGGACGCTCTGCGCGAGATTCGTGATCGCGACCAGCACGACGAACTGCGACGGCGGCACGCCGATCACCAGCGCAATGACCGCGAAGAACGACGCCTGCAGCAGGTCGTCCAGCAGATGGTTGCGGTCGTCGGCCCACAGGGACATCTGCTGCTGGCTGTGATGCACCGCGTGCAATTCCCACCACACGCCGATGCGGTGCTGCCAGCGGTGATACCAGTAGCCGGCGAAATCGAGCGCGAGCAGGTACATGACGAACGTGACGAGCGGCTGCGTCGTCACGCCCGGCCAGAGGTTGTCGAACTCGATATTGGAGATGTTATGCAGACGCAGCCATGCCTGAACATTGTCGAAAAACGGCTGCAGCGCGAAGAAGAAAAACAGGTTCAGGATGCCGAGCTTCGCGATCCACGTGTAGATCACGTCGACCCGCACCGCCTTGCGGTTCTCCCACTGCTCGACCGGGCGCAGCGCCTCGAGCGGCCGCAGCACCGCGTACATGGCCAGCACCTCGATGATGCCCACGATCACCCAGTAGAGGCTGTCGTAGGTGTCTTCGTCGTAGTCCATCAGATCGAAGTGGAACAGCAGCGGCTGCACCACGTTGACGTACAGCAACGTCTGCGCGGAGGAGACGAAGTTGTCGAGCGAAGAGAAGATCAGATGGAACATGGCGCTGGTGGTGACTTCGATCTTTGCGGCTCTTATCTCGCGACACGAGCTTGCAACATGCCGCGGCTTTGACGCGGCATGGCAGGCCCTATTATCACGCGCCGTTGGGCGCCGTGACCGGCGCCCGATTAAAGAAATAGATGCCGTGCGGCGAGCGGCCCACGGCGATCGTCTGGATCAGCTTGCGCGTGCTCAGGTCGATGATGCCGATGTGCTTCGCAAAGCGGAACGTTACCCACAGATAGCGTTTGTCGGCGGAAAGTTCCATGTCGTCCGGCCCCGGCATCAGACCCGTGATGTCGCCCACGTTGGTGAGCGACTCCTCGTCGATGATGCTGATGGTGCTCGCGACGCGGTTCGACACCGCGACATGCCGGCCGTCCGCCAGCGAGCGGAAGTTGTGCGCGCCATTGCCCGTGTGGATGGTCTTCACGACCTTCTGCGTATGCCAGTCCACCACCGCCACGTAGTCGGCGCCGGTCATGCCGACCAGCAGGTACTTCTCACCCGGCGTCATCCACAGCCCTGCCGGCACCTTGCCGACCTTCATCTTCCACTTGACGGTTTGGGTGGGCAGATCGATTGCGGCGAGTTCGCCGGACACCTGCAGCGTGACGAAGACCGTCTTGCTGTCGTTCGTGAAAGCCATGTGGCTCGGCATGACCGCGAGGGGCAGTCGCGACGCGAGCGTCATCTGGTTCTTCTGGCTGTCGTAGTGATAGATGTCGAGACGGTCGAGGCGCAGACCGGTCGTGACGAGCCATTTGCGGTCAGGCGAAAAGCCGATCTGGTACGGGTCTTCGATGTTTTCGACCCAGCGCTGGACCTGCCCAGTTTTCGGGTCGACCAGCATCAGATTGTTCGACACCGAGTTTGCGACGATCAGCGAAGAGTTGTCCGGCGTCACCATCAGGTGATGCGGCTCCTTGCCCGTGGGCACCGTGCCCACGACCTGGTGGCTCGCCTCGTCGATGAGGCTCAGCGTGGCTTCGGCGGAATTGAGCACGATCACGTTGTTGGCGCGCGCAGCCGGAGAAAAAAAGCCTGCTGCGGCGGCGAGAGCAAAGCCTGCGGCGAACGTGGCTGTCACGCCGCGAAGAAAAAATTTACGCATGAAAACTCACTTCGGAGAACGGCTGTCATTGTAGAACGTTTGCCGCTGCCTGCGGTTGACGTAGGTCGGGCCGCGCGACAGGGAAAATGAAGGGTCACATGCGAGTGGGTCTAGCGGGATGGTGCGACGAACGCATAGAAAGCACCGCACTGGATAGCGAAAAAAGCTCTTCTTATTCCCGGCTCAAATAAACGGGAACACGCTTAATAAAATACGCCGCGCCTAAGATTAATTCTGAGTAATCTTTATTTTGTCCAGATAATCGCATTCATTTACACAAAAAATTAAGACGGAAAATATTTATTTCACAGTTTTCGGATTTGGCTTATTTCTGGCACTTAATCCACCCTGGACAATCCTCGCGCGTTCATCGTCCAGCCCTCAACCCGGTGGACGTTCGAGTGGGCGGACTGATCCGGTCAATGAAAATGCGCCAATCCAGCGCCACGATGAGTAGTGGCAGGCAACCACATTGCCATCGATAGTGGTAATTTTCCCGGCCCTTTAAACGGGCGATGACGCCTCGTCCGGATTATCGCGCCCACTCCGCCACACAACAGCAGCGCGGAGTTAATAGGTGAACAAGACTTATCAATTAATCTGGTGCGAAGCAACATGCACGTGGGTAGCGGCCCCGGAAAGCTCGAAGGCGAAGACCCGGCGCGGTTCGGCCCGCGCAAAAACCGTCGCGCTGGCGGTGCTCGCCGCCGCCTTGCTCGGGGAAAACGCGCTGGCCGCGGGCTTTAATGCAACAGAGGTAGGGCCAATGGCCAATGCGGCGGGAGACGGCTCGGTGGCAGTGGGAGTGAGCACGACCGCATCCGGGGTGAATGCGATTGCCGAAGGCGCAAATGCCATTGCTCTCGGGGACAACGCCGTCGCGCTGGGGATGGGCGCCACGGCGAGTGGCGCCGCTTCGACCGCGACGGGCCTCGGCGCCCGCGCGTTGGCGGACGGCGCCACCGCCACCGGAACGGCTGCGGTGGCGGCCGGCCTGCGCTCGGTGGCGAGCGGCTTTAACTCGCATGCGAACGGCACCGACTCCATTGCGGCGGGTGCCGGCGCGACCGCCAGCAGTGACGGCAGCACGGCGTTGGGCGGTTCCGCGCAGGCCAATGCCACGCTGTCGAGCGCGGTCGGATACGGCGCACGCTCTGCCGGAATCAGCGCGGTTGCGCTCGGCTATGCCGCCACGGCGTCGAACAATTATTCGTTTGCGGGCGGCGCATCCGCCAAGGCCGCGGGCGACAACTCCACGGCACTCGGCTATTCGGCCTCGACCACGGGCCTGAACTCGGTCGCCCTTGGCTATGCCGCCAGCGCGTCGGCCGACAACAGCGTCGCGCTGGGTTCCGGTTCCACCACCAACGCAGACCTCACCAAGGCCGCCTATGTACCGTCCGGCGCCGCTCCCGCGACAATAGCGGGGGCAACAGCAATGGGCGAAGTGTCGGTGGGCTCGTCGGGAAGGGAACGCCGGCTGACCAACGTCGCCGCCGGTGCGGACGCGACCGACGCGGTCAACGTCAGTCAGTTGCAGGCCGCGACCACAGGTCTGTCGCGGTACTTCAAGGCCGACGGCGCCAATGACGGCAGCGACGACGCAAGCGCAACGGGCGCTCGTGCGCTCGCGGTCGGCAGCGCCGCAGCGGCGAGCGGTACTCAAGCGGTCGCCGTCGGCGCGAGTGCGACGGCGAGCGGTGCGGACGCGGTCGCTCTCGGCTCGAATACCACTGCCGGCGGTACAGCGGCCGTCGCTCTCGGCGCAAACGCCAAGGCTAGCGCCGAGGAGGCGGTCGCTTTTGGCACAAGTGCGGCGGCCAGCGGCGCCGGTGCCGTCGCCCTCGGCAGTTCGGCGTTGGCCGCAGGCCAAGGCAGCTTCGCCGCCGGCACCAGTGCCCAGGCGCAAGGCGGATTCAGTACCGCCGTGGGCGGCTTTGCCAATGCGGCCAGCGACGGCTCCACCGCGCTTGGCTACGAGGCCAGCGCGACGAGCGGCAACGCCACCGCGCTCGGCTACCAGGCACGCGCGCTGGCGGCGAACTCGGTCGCGCTGGGCCAGGGCTCTGTCGCGGATCGGGCCAACACAGTCTCCGTCGGATCGAGCGGCAACGAACGGCAGATCACGAACGTCGCAGCCGGCGTGCAAGGGACCGACGCGGTCAACGTCACGCAGCTCAATACCGCGGTCGGCAACGCGTCGCGCTACTTCAAGGCCGGCGGCGCCAATGACGGCAGCGACGACGCGAGCTCCACAGGAGACCGCGCGGTCGCCATCGGCAGCAGCGCGGCGGCCAGCGGTTCAGAGAGTGTGGCGGTCGGGGCAAGTGCTATCGCAAGCGGCGGGAACGCGGTCGCCGTCGGCGGCTCGGCGCTGGCCACAGGCCAAGCCAGCTTCGCCGCCGGCACCAGTGCCCAGGCGCAAGGCGGATTCAGTACCGCCGTGGGCGGCTTCGCCGATGCGGCGAGCGACGGCTCCACCGCGCTTGGCTACGAGGCCAGCGCGACGAGCGGCAACGCCACCGCGCTCGGCTACCAGGCACGCGCGCAGGCGGCCAACTCGGTTGCGCTGGGCAATGGCGCGTCGAGTTCTGGTGTCGGCGCCATTGCCGTAGGCACGGCAGCCAGCGCGCCCAGCGACTATGGCGTGGCGCTCGGCCAACTCGCCTCTGCGCAGGGCGCCGGTTCGCTCGCTCTGGGTGCGATGTCGCAAGCGCAGGCACCGGGCTCGGTCGCACTCGGCCAACGCTCCGTCGCGGATCGCGCCAATACCGTCTCGGTCGGCTCCGCCGGCAACGAACGCCAGATCACCAACGTCGCGGCCGGCACAGCCGACACCGACGCCGTCAACGTCGCGCAGTTGAAAGCCGTGAGCGACCAGGGCACCGCCACCGCCGCGAAGCTCGACGGCGCGGTGATGTACGACCGCAATCCGGACGGCAGCGTCAACAGGAATAGCGTCACCTTGGGCGGCGACGCAGCGAGCGGCGGCACGGTCCTCCACAACGTGGCCGACGGCGTCGACAACTCCGACGCGGTGAACGTCGGCCAACTCAACGCAGCGATCAACGGCGCGGTGAACAACGCCGTCGTCAATGCGGCCAACCCATTCGTCAGCGCGGAAGGCGACCGCGACCTGGAAGGCGCCGTTTCGTCCGCCGTGCACTCGGTGGCGAGCGGGGCGAACGCGCGCGCCACCGGGGCGAACGCCAGCGCCGTCGGCGCGAACTCGCTCGCCAGCGGCAGCGGGGCGACCGCGCTCGGTGCAGGCGCCACGGCAAGCGCCGCGAATTCGGTGGCGCTGGGCCAAGGCTCGGTCGCGGATCGTGCCAACACAGTGTCGGTCGGCGCAGTGGGTCAGGAACGTCAGATCGCCAACGTTGCAGCCGGCGTGCAAGGCACCGATGCGGTCAACGTCAACCAGTTGCAACAGAGCATGAGCGGCACCCTGGGCGCAGCGCGCGGCTATACGGACGACCAGATCCGTTCCGCGCGGCGCGATTCGTATGGCGGGACCGCATCCGCCCTCGCCATGGCCGGTCTGCCTCAAGCAGTCCTGCCTGGCCGGGGCATGGTTGCCATGGCCGGCGGCACCTATGGCGGGCAGTCGGCGCTCGCCATCGGCGTGTCGCAGTTGTCGGAGACGGGCAAGTGGGTCTACAAGCTGCAAGGCACCACGGACTCGCGCGGCCAGTTCGGCGCGTCGGTCGGTGCAGGCATGCACTGGTAAAAACGGCACCGTAGATCGACGCATCGCCGTTAGCCGGCGATGCGTCGCAATGCGAATGCAGCGAACAGGTAGGCTCGGGTCCAATCCCGGCTTGAATGGCTTCGTGCGCGATGGGCGCCCGAACAGCGGGGCACGGCGCGCGCCCTTTTTGGCGGGAACCGGAAGGACCGTCAGCACAGCCGAGTTGGGTTGGGCCTTGGGTTGTGCCTCGGGGTTGTGCCTCGGGTTGGCCTCGGGTTGGCCTCGGGTTGTGCCTCGGGTTGGCCTCGGGTTGGCCTCGGGTTGGCCTCGGGTTGAGCCTCGGGTTGAGCCTCGGGTTGAGCCTCGGGTTGAGCCTCGGTTGAGCCTCGGTTGAGCTTCGGGTTGAGCTTCGGGTTGAGCCTCGGGTTGGCCTCTGGTTGAGCCTCCGATTGCCCCTCGGATTGCCCCTCGCGTTACACCGCGCGACACACCCGGCCCACGCCCACCCTCGCCCAGCTCAGCGCTGCATCGAGTCCCACACCTTGTAAAGCCGCTTCACGGAGACGGGCATCGGCGTGCGCAATTCCTGCGCGAACAGCGACACGCGCAACTCTTCCAAAAGCCAACGGAACTCGGAAAGACGCGCATCCGGCACGCCGCCACGCTGCGCGAGCGCGCGCTGATAGTGCTGCAACAACGGCTGGAATTCGGCAAACTGCCGCGCATCGCGCGCGGGGTCTGCTTTCAGCTTGTCGATGCGCAATGCAATGGCCTTCAGATAACGCGGGAAATGCGTCAGTTGAGAGTACGGAGTATCGACCACGAACCGCTTGCCGATCAGCGCATCGAGCTGATTCTGCATGTCGGCATGCGCGCTGGTGAATGACCTGGCCTGCACCAGCTTCTTCAGCACAGCCGCGTACTCGCCGAGAATCTGCCCGACTAGTCGCGCAATTTCCTGAGCAAGCAGGCTCAGACGGCTACGCCCTTCGTCGCGCCGCGTGTGAAAGCTCGCGTCGTCGTCCGGCAACGGATCCTGCAGGCACGCGCGATCGAGCGCGGTGTCGACCAACTGGTCGCGCAGTTCTTCCTGCGTGCCGCGAGTCATGAACTGCATCGCCATTTCTCGCAAGCCCGGCAGGTTCTTCTCCAGATACTTGATCGGCTCCTTCAACTGCAACGCGAACAGCCGACGCAAGCCCGCGCGATGAATGCGCGCCGCCTCGTCGGGTGAATCGAACACCTCGACGTCGCAATGGGTGCCGCGATCCACCAGCGCCGGATAACCGAACAGCGTCTGCCCGCCGCGGCGGATTTCGAGCAGCTCGGGCAGCTTGCCGAAATTCCAGGTAGTGAGGTTTTCGTACAGCGCGGTGCCGGCGCTCCCGCCGCCCGAGGCCGCGCCCTGCGCGCCCGGCACGGCAACGCCTGGCGCGCGCGCCGCCTTGCCAGCAGACGACGCCCCCGGCGGCGACGCCACTTCTCCGCGCGCCCCAGCGGCGCCAGCAGTACCAGCAGCACCCGAAGCACCCGCAGTCCCCGCGAGCGCCGCGCCCGCCGCGCTCGACGCGATCTTCTGGAAATGCTGCTGCGCCTGCCCGCCGAGCTCCGCGCGCAGTTGCGACAGATTGCGGCCCATCGCGAGCTGCCGCCCGTGCTCGTCGATCACCTTGAAGTTCATGAACAGATGCGGCGGCAAGGTCTCGAGTTTGAAGTCGGCCTGCCTGAGCGCGACCTGCTTCTGTTCGCGCACATCGGCGATCAACGCTTCGAGTAGACCGCCCGCGGCAAAACGCGGCGGCTCATGACGCTCGACGAAACCCGCCGCGTACTCCGGCAGCGGCACACAGTGACGCCGCAGTTTTTGCGGCAACGACTTCAGCAGCAGTTGCGTCTTCTCCTTCAGCATGCCGGGCACGAGCCACTCGCAGCGCCGCGCGTCGACCTGATTCAGCGCGAAGAGCGGCACGGCGAGCGTGACGCCGTCGCGCGGGGAACCCGGCTCGAAGTGATACGTGAGCGCCATCTCGACGCCCGCCATCGTCATCCGTTTGGGGAACAGGTCTGTCGTCACACCGGCGGCTTCGTGGCGCATCAGGTCGTCGCGCGACAGGTACAGCAGGCGCAGCTTGTCCTCCGGCTGGCCGCTCTTTTTCACCTCGTCGCGATACCAGCGCTCGAATGCCGCGCCCGTGTAAATGCCTTTGGGCAGCGCCTGGTCGTAGAAGCCAAAAATCAGTTCTTCGTCGACCAGCACGTCCTGACGGCGCGACTTATGTTCGAGTTGCTCGATGTCGGCAAGCAGCTTGCGGTTGTGCGCGAAAAAACCGAGGCGCGTGTCGAATTCGCCTTCGACGAGCGCGCCGCGAATAAACAGCTCGCGCGCGCGCGCCGGGTCTTGCTTGCCGAAGCTCACGCGGCGGCGGTGGTAGATCGGCAGTCCGTACAGCACCGCGCGCTCGAACGCGGACACCTGCGCCGCGCGCTTTTCCCAATGCGGCTCGCTAAGCGACTTCTTCAGCAGATGCGCGCCGATCTTCTCGATCCACTCGGGCTCGATCCTCGCGATGCAGCGCGCGTACAGACGGCTCGTCTCGACCAGTTCTGCGGCCATCACCCATTTGCCCGCTTTCTTCACCAGCGCGGAGCCCGGCCACAAATAGAACTTGATGCCGCGCGCGCCGAGGTAGTACGGCTCGTCGTCGGCTTTCAGACCGATGTTGCCGAGCAGGCCCGTGAGCAGCGCCAGGTGGATCTGCTCGAAGGTCGCCTCGGCTTCGTTCAGACGCCAGCCGTGCTCGCGCACCACCGTCAGCAACTGCGAATGAACGTCGCGCCATTCGCGCAGACGCAGTTGCGACAGGAAGTTCTTGCGGCATTCCTCGTGCAACTGCTTGTTCGACTTCTTGTGCGCAATCGCTTCTTCGAACCAGTTCCAGATCTTCAACCACTGCAGGAATTCCGAGCGTTCGTCGGCAAAGCGGCGATGCGCCTCATCGGCCTGCTGCTGCGCCTCGATCGGCCGGTCGCGCGGGTCCTGCACGGACAACGCGCTCGCAATGACCAGCACTTCCTTCAGCGACTGCTGATCGCGTGCGGCGAGAATCATCCGGCCGACGCGCGGATCGAGCGGCAGACGCGCGAGTTCGCGGCCAAGCGGCGTGAGCTGATTGTCGTCGTCGACGGCGCCCAGTTCGTTCAGCAGTTGATAACCGTCGGCAATCGCGCGGCCAGGCGGCGGCTCGATAAACGGAAAGGTCTCAATTGCCGTCAGATGCAGCGACTTCATGCGCAGAATCACGGAAGCCAGCGACGAGCGCAGAATCTCCGTGTCGGTAAAGCGCGCGCGGGCCTGGTAATCGCTCTCGTCATAAAGACGGATGCAGATGCCGTCGGCCACCCGTCCGCAACGCCCTGCCCGCTGATTCGCGGCGGCCTGCGAAATGGGCTCGACCTGCAACTGCTCGACCTTGTTCCGATACGAGTAGCGCTTCACGCGCGCAAGGCCCGTGTCGACCACATAGCGGATGCCGGGCACCGTCAGCGAGGTTTCCGCGACGTTTGTCGCGAGCACGATGCGCCGCGCGTTCGAGGTGCGGAACACGCGCTCCTGGTCGGCGGCGGAAAGCCGCGCGAAGAGCGGCAGGATCTCCGTATGCGGCGGATGGTGCTTGCGCAGCGCCTCGGCCGCGTCGCGAATTTCACGCTCGCCGGGCAGAAACACGAGCACGTCGCCGGGGCCTTCGCGACACAATTCGTCGACGGCGTCGACCAGCGCTTCCATCAGATCGCGGTCGCGCTCCTTGCCGGTTTCGCGCGGCGACCTTGCCCGCTCGCCGCGCGCAGCGTGCGAGCTCGGCGCACCGGCGCCGGCCGAGGTGCCACCCGAGGTGCCTTGCGCGGCGTTTACCGCCGTGCTGTCTTGAGCAACCGGACGGTAGCGCACCTCCACGGGATAGAGGCGCCCGCTCACTTCGATCACCGGCGCGGGTTTGTCCTCGCTGCCGAAGTGGCGCGCGAAGCGATCGGCGTCGATGGTCGCCGAGGTCACGATCAGCTTCAGATCGGGGCGCTTCGGCAGGACTTCCTTCAGATAGCCGAGCAGAAAGTCGATGTTCAGACTGCGCTCGTGCGCTTCGTCGATGATCAGCGTGTCATACGCGTTGAGCAACGGATCGGTCTGCGTCTCGGCGAGTAGAATGCCGTCTGTCATCAGCTTGACCGACGCGCCGGGCGACAGATTGTCGGTAAAGCGCACCTTGTAGCCGACCACCTCGCCGAACGGCGTGCCGAGTTCTTCGGCTATGCGCCGGCCGGTTGCCGAAGCCGCAATGCGGCGCGGCTGCGTGTGGCCAATCAGCCCCGAGCCGCCGGCACCGAGGCCGCGGCCCAACGCGAGGCAGATTTTCGGCAACTGAGTAGTCTTACCGGAGCCTGTTTCGCCCGACACGATCACCACCTGGTTCTCGGCGATGGCTCGTGCAATCTCGTCGCGACGGCCGGACACCGGCAACGCTTCGGGAAACCTGATCGGCGGTATCGGGTTCGGCGCGACGACAGGGCGGGCGCTGCGCGGCGAGTGCGCCGCGCGCGGTTCGCGGCGCTCATTGCGCGGGTTGCCCTGCGCCTCGGCGCCGTGCGCTTTTTCGTTTGACACGCCACGCTGCGGCTTTTCATTCGGCGCGGCACGCTTCGCCTCGCCGCTCTGCGCGGCGCGCTGCGCCTCGCGCCCCGTACGGGGCGTGTTCGGCTGGCCGCGCTTCGCCTGCTGGCCGGCGCCGCGCTGCGCGTCGCCTGGCTTCGTTTGATCGGCGGCCGGCGCCGCATTCTCGTTCGCCGCGGCGGGACTTTTGGGTACATTCGACATGGGGGCGCATTATAATCCCGGGCATGAATTCCCAAACCGACCTCGTCCCCGCGCCCGCGAGCGTTCCGGCCCCTGCCGGCACATCGGAAGACCTCGCACAGCACGCGCAATTCGTCGACTGGATGCGCTCAGTCGCCCCTTATATCCACGCGTTCCGCAACAAGACGTTTGTTGTCGGTTTTGGCGGCGAGGTGGTGCATCAGGGGCTGCTCAATGCGCTCGTGTCGGACATCGCGCTGCTGCAGGCCATGGGTATCCAGATCGTGCTGGTGCACGGCTCGCGTCCGCAGGTCGAAGAACAGATGAGCCTGCACGGTGTCGAGTCCGAGTTCTCACACGGCATGCGCATTACGGACGCGCGCGCGCTCGAATCCGCGAAAGAAGCGGCCGGCGAAGTGCGTCTGGATATCGAGGCGGCCATCAGCCAGGGCTTGCCGAACACGCCGATGGCGCACGCGCACATCAGCGTCGTGTCGGGCAATTTCGTCACGGCGCGCCCGGTCGGCATTCTCGACGGCGTGGACTTCGCCCACACCGGCGTGGTGCGCAAGATCGACGCCGATTCGATCCGCCATTCGCTCGCAAGCCGCAAGCTCGTGCTGCTTTCGCCGCTCGGCTTCTCGCCCACCGGCGAGGCGTTCAATCTGTCGATGGAAGACGTGGCGTCCGCCGCCGCCATTGCGCTGCGTGCCGACAAGATCGTGTTCCTGACCGAAACGCCGGGCCTCATGCAGGCTGGCGAAGACGGCCCTGAACTGATCCGCGAACTGTCGCTCGACGACGCCTACAAGCTGCACGAAAGCGGCGAAGTGACCGGCGACGCGGGCTTTTACCTGAAGCACTCGATCCGAGCGTGCCGTGGCGGCGTGCCGCGCGCGCACATCATCCCCTACGCGCTCGACGGCAGCTTGCTGCTCGAACTGTTCCTGCACGACGGCGTGGGTACGATGATCTCGTACGAGAACCTCGAAAGTCTGCGCGAAGCGACGCCGGACGACGTCGGCGGTATTCTTGCGCTGATCGAGCCGCTCGAATCGGACGGCACGCTGGTGCGGCGCGGCCGCCATCAGATCGAACGCGACATCGACCATTTCTCGGTGATCGAGCACGACGGCGTGCTGTTCGGCTGCGCGGCGCTGTATCCGTACACGCAGGAGCGCATCGGCGAAATGGCCTGCCTCACCGTCGCCCCCGAAGCACAGGGCACCGGCGACGGCGAGCGCCTGCTCAAGCGCATCGAGCAACGCGCGCGGGCACGCGGCCTCACGCGCATTTTCGTGCTCACCACGCGCACCGAACACTGGTTCCTCAAGCGCGGCTTCGTCAAGGTCACGGTCGACGACCTGCCCGAAGACCGCCGCCGACTCTACAACTGGCAGCGCAAATCGCTCGTGCTGATGAAACAGCTCTGAGCGACCTCATATAAGCGCCTGGCCGTCGTCCCCACATCGATTACAGGAGAAGCACAGCATGACTCGTATGGTTCAATGCGCGAAGCTCGGCAAGGAAGCCGAAGGCCTCGATTTTCCGCCGCTGCCGGGCGAACTCGGCAAGCGGATCTACGAAAGCATCTCGAAGGAAGCGTGGCAAAGCTGGCTGAAGCAGCAAACCATGCTGATCAACGAAAACCGCCTGAACATGGCCGACCCGCGCGCGCGCCAGTATCTGATGAAGCAGACCGAGAAGTTCTTCTTCGGCGAAGGTGCGGACACCGCGCAGGGCTACGTGCCGCCGGCGGGCGAATAAGAGACGGGTAGGCACCGGGCGAGAGCGCCGCGTGCCCGATGAAGTTTGCGTGAACGCCGCGATTCGTTGCTCGATCGGCCTTGCACACTCGCCGCCCACCGCCCAGAATCCGCGCCTCGTGCGCGGATTTTTTTCGTCCGCAGGCCGGCGCAAAACTCCCCAAACGGTACATTTTTGGGCCGTTTAAACCCTTTGCGCAGACCGCCGCGATTCCCGCAATCCCCCGCCCCGCAAGGGATCGGGCGGCATTGCCCGGCCCGCCGGGTAAAAGCAGGTTTGCACGATCCTCTGTCATCGTGCTAATATGTGCGTCGTTCCAACAGCAATTCACCTTCATTCGCGTTCCCTGACCTTGCGACACCAAGTGCTTGCACTGCGCGTGTCCATCGCGATGGAACAGTTTTTTATACAAGAAGGCTTGTCGGTCGTATCGCGGTTTGAGCTTGCCTGACGCCCCTCGAGAGAGTTGGCCAACGGGTTTTGCACAAGCGGCGAGTCAAGCACCGGCCTTTTTCGTTTCAAGCCTTCCAACGGCGTAGGGTCTGGCTTCCAGCCATCCGCGTCCTCATGCACCTGCCCCGTTCCACGGCCCGGCAAGTGCGACAGTCAGCACAATCTAGACGAGTGTTTTTTCGCGACCTGGCTCGCGAGGCACGGGCGCTTGCCGCTTTTGCGGCCCTGGCTGCGCTGCTGCGTTTTGTTTCGACGCGCACCCGCTCTTTCGCCGCCGCGGCGAAGAGGCCCTCGCCCCGTTTGCGAAACTGCACTTTCCAGCAACCGTGGCGGAACGCATCATGAGTTTCGTCGCAGTCATCGGAGTATTACCTTGACCGCTTCCAGCAACGGCTTCTGGCGACACCAACAAGAACAACGCCTTTCCCTCGACGACATCACCGTCGTCGACAACTCTCTGCTCAAGCGTGCCGTCGGCGCGATGGCGCTTGGCAACGCAATGGAATGGTTCGATTTCGGCGTGTACAGCTACATTGCCGTGACCCTCGGCAAAGTGTTCTTCCCGTCGTCGAGCCCGTCCGCCCAGTTGATCGCGACTTTCGGCACCTTTGCCGCCGCGTTTCTGGTGCGCCCGGTCGGCGGCATGGTGTTCGGGCCGCTCGGTGATCGCATCGGCCGTCAGCGCGTGCTGGCGATGACCATGATCATGATGGCGCTCGGCACTTTCGCGATCGGCCTGATTCCGAGCTATGCGTCGATCGGCATTCTTGCGCCGGCGCTGCTGCTCGTCGCGCGTCTCGTGCAAGGCTTCTCGACCGGCGGCGAATATGGCGGCGCGGCGACCTTCATTGCCGAGTTTTCGACGGACAAGCGCCGCGGCTTCATGGGCAGCTTCCTCGAGTTCGGCACGCTGATCGGCTACGTGCTCGGCGCGGGCACGGTCGCGGTGCTGACCGCGACGCTCACGAACGACGCGCTGCTGTCGTGGGGCTGGCGTGTGCCGTTTCTGATTGCTGGTCCTCTCGGACTCGTGGGTCTGTACATCCGCATGAAGCTCGAGGAAACGCCCGCGTTCAAGAAGCAGGCCGAGCAACGCGAGGCCGAGGAAAAGGCGCTGCCCAAGCAGTCGTTCCGCCAGCTGCTCGCGCAGCAATGGAAGCCGCTGCTGCTGTGCGTCGGCCTCGTGCTGATTTTCAACGTGACCGACTACATGGCGCTGTCGTATCTGCCGAGCTATCTGTCGGCGACGCTGCACTTTAACGAATCGCACGGTCTCTTCATCGTTCTGATCGTCATGGTGCTGATGATGCCGGCCACGCTCGTGGCAGGCCGCCTGTCCGATGCGATCGGCCGCAAACCGGTCATGCTGTTCGGTTGCGTGGGACTCTTCGCGCTGGCGATTCCCGCGCTGCTGCTGATCCGTATGGGCACGGTGCTGCCGGTGTTCGCCGGCCTGATGATTCTCGGCATGCTGCTGTCGTGCTTCACGGGTGTGATGCCCTCGGCACTGCCGGCGCTGTTCCCGACGAAGATCCGTTATGGCGCGCTCGCCATCGGTTTCAACATTTCGGTGTCGCTGTTCGGCGGTACGACGCCGCTCGTGACCGCATGGCTCGTCGACCGTACCGGCAATCTGATGATGCCCGCGTATTACCTGATGGGCGCGTCGCTGATCGGCATCGTCTCCGTGGTGGCGCTGCGCGAAACCGCCCGCAAGCCGCTGCTCGGCTCGGGCCCGTGCGTCGCGACGCGCGCCGAAGCACACGCCGTGCTGCGCGGCGAACGCGAAGCCGAAGAGATGGACGAACGCTACGCGGCTACGGCGCGTGCGTGATCGAATGAAGCAATGAAGCAATGATGCAATGAGGCACGGCGCTCCGCCGCGCCGTGCGTACGAACGCATGCAAATGTGTGCATTTACATGCAGGACGGGCCGGCTTTACAGCCGGCCCGTTTTCATTTGAGCAACGAGTCGAAGCTCGCCTCGGCGCGCGTGCCGTGGACAACCAGCATGCCCGCCGACACCGGCAGCTTGAAGCGCCGTGGTCCCGCACTGCCGGGATTGACGAAGAGCACGCCGTCGCGCTCGCTGATCGACGGCTTGTGCGAATGGCCGGTCACCACTACGCCGATGCCCTGCCGGCGCAAATCGGCCGGCACGTCGGCTATATCGTGCACCACCAGAATGGTGACCTGCTGCACGGTAAGCGTGGCGTGCGTGGGCAGCGAACTGGCCCACTCGCCGGTGTCGTTGTTGCCGCGTACGACTGTCAGCGGTGCGATTTGCGAGAGCGCGTCGAGCACCGCCGCGTTGCAGATATCGCCCGCATGAATGATGGCGTCGCAGCCCGCGAGATAGTCGAGCGCTTCGGGCCGCACGAGGTTGTGCGTGTCGGAAATCAAGCCGATGCGCGCTGGCGGCAAGGCGTGCTTACGTAGAGTCATGAAGGCAGTCGTGCAAGCTTCGATGCACGCACGCTCACGCTTCCAGCACGTGTTCGATACGCCGGTCAGGCACCAGCCACCAGGCGGCAGCAAGCGTATAGAGCGCCGCCGCAATCCACGGCGCAACGAACGCGAGCACGATGCCCGCGAGATAGATCGCGACGGAGACCCTGCCCTTGAAGTCGTTGCCGACCGCCTTCGCCAGAGCCGAATCCTGGCCGTGCTGCCGAACGAGCAAGCGCGTGAGGATGAAATAGGCAATTGCCGACATGAAGAGCACGACGCCGTACAGCGCGGTCGGCCACGAAGCCAGATGATTTTCGCCGACCCAATGCGTGACCGCAGGCAGCAGCGACAGCCAGAAGAGCAGATGCAGATTGGCCCACAGCACGCCGCCGTTGACCTTCTGAACCGCATGGAACATGTGGTGATGATTGTTCCAGTAGATGCCCACGTAGAGGAAGCTCAGCACATACGCACCGAACACCGGCACGAGCGGCCGCAGCGCGGCGAGATCGAAGCCCTCCGGCACCTTGATTTCCAGCACCATGATCGTGATGATGATGGCGATCACACCATCGCTGAAGGCTTCGACGCGTCCCTTGCCCATCGGCTGTTCCTCGAGTGAATGCGGTTGGATTGCACCGCATCGCGGATTATCCGCGATGCGACGACGCCTTGTCGATCAGCGCCTCGCAGGTCGCGTTACTTCAGCGGACGCAGACCATCGAGCAAGGTCGGGATCAATTCGCTGATAGTCGGATGAATGTGCATCGCGTATCGCAAAGTGGGATACGGCGCGCCCGCCGTCATGATGTCGATGAACGTGTGGATCGCCTCGTCGCCTTCTATGCCGTGAATCGCAGCGCCGAGAATCTGCTTGCTGCGTGCGTCGGCGAGCACCTTCATGAAGCCGTCCGTCTCGCCGCGTTCGCGCGCGCGGCCCACGCGCGACATCGGCATCGTCGCGATCAGTGCTTCGCGGCCGCTCTTGCGCACGTCTTGTTCCGAGAGACCGACGCGCGCAAGCGGTGGATCGACGAACACCGCGTACGCCATGATGCGCGCGTCGACCGAGCGCGCGCCGCCGTCGAGCAGATTCGCCGCGACGATCTGGTAATCGTCGTAAGAGGTATGCGTGAATGCGCCGCGCCCGTTGATGTCGCCGATCGCCCACACGCCCGGCACGTTGGTGCGCAACTGGCTGTCCACGGGAATCGTGCCGTGCCGGTCGGTCTCGATGCCGGCTGCCGCGAGGCCCAGATCATCGGTATTCGGCTCGCGCCCGGTCGCGAACAGCAGATGCGAAGCCTCGAGCGCCGGCACGTTCTGCTCGAAGCCGATGCACACCTCATGCTCGCGATGCGGATGCGGCTCGACCCGCGAAGGCTGCACGCCGAAGCGGAACTCCACCCCTTCGCGCGCAAGCACCTTCTGCACCGACTCGGCGAGATCGGGGTCCTCGCGCGTGAGCACCCGGTCGCCACGCACCAGCACCGTCACTTCGCTGCCGAAACGGCGAAACACCTGCGCGAATTCAAGCGCGATATAGCTGCCCCCGACAATCACGAGCCGGTCCGGCAATTCGCTCAGTTCAAGCAGACTCGAGTTGGTGTAATAGCGGATTCGCTCGATGCCCTGGAGCGGCGGCACCACCGCGCGCGTGCCGGTGTTCAGGAAGATTTCGTCGGCGCTCAACTCATGCAGCAGCGTGCCGTCCGGTGCGCTGATGGCAAGCGCATGCGGCCCCGTGAACCGCGCGTGGCCATTGAACACGGTGACGTTTTCCGTGCCGCGCAGCCATTGTTCGACGCCGTCGCGCGACTGCCCGATGATCTTGTCCTTGCGCGCCTTCACCGCCGCCAGATCGACGTTGACCGAGCCGCTCACCAGAACGCCGAGTCGCGCAGCGTGGCGCGCCACGTGCGCCGCACGCGCGCTCGCCACATAGGCCTTGGTCGGCGTGCAGCCGACGTTCACGCAAGTTCCGCCAAAGGCCGCGCGTTCTATGACCGCCGTGCGGCGGCCGCTTTGCCCAAGCCGAACGGCGAGCGGCGCGCCGCCCTGCCCGGTGCCGATCACGACTGCGTCGAAATGCTGTGCCATGGCGACTCTCCTCGCGGCTCGTGTGCTGGTCGTCGCATCTTACGCCCAGTCGCCGCCTCGCTTGCGCCACGCTGCCAATCGCAGTAGTCCGTGCGCGACACCCAGGCGCAGCGTCACGTGCAAGCCCTGCGAGGCTCAGCCCGCCGCGGGCGCACACACGTTGGCAAGTGCGCGCGCATAAGCGCTTGCACCAACCGGCCGGCTGTACAGATAGCCTTGCTGCTTGTCGCAATCGATGGAGCGCAGAAACGCTGCCTGCTCCGGTGTTTCCACGCCTTCGGCGGTGACGTTCATGCCGAGCGAATGCGCCATCGCCACCACGGCCTGGGTGATCGCAATGGAGTCGCGATGATCCGGCAAGCCGGCGACGAACGACCGGTCGATCTTCAGGTTGTGCAACGGGAAGCGCTTCAGATACGACAGCGACGAATAGCCGGTGCCGAAGTCGTCCACCGAAATGCGCACGCCGGTCGCGCTCAGTGCCTGAAGCATGGGCAACACTGTGTCGCTGTCGCTCATCAGAAGCCGCTCGGTGATTTCGAGTTCGAGCGCCGCGGGCTCCAGCCCCGACTGGTCGAGACAGCGCCTGATCCGCTCGACGAGGCCGTCGTTGAACTGGCGCGGCGACAGGTTCACCGCGACGATCAGGTCGGGCGCGAGTGTGCGCCGCCACTGCGCCGCCTGCTCGCACGCATGCGCGAGCACCCATTCGCCGATTTCGGCGATCAGGCCCGCGTCTTCCGCAACCGGAATGAACTCGGCCGGCGAGACGTTGCCCAGCTCGCTGTTGTACCAGCGCAGCAGCGCCTCTGCGCCGATGGTCCGGCCGCCGTGACTGTCGACGATCGGCTGATACACGAGGCTTAGCTCGTTGGCTGCAAGCGCGCGGCGCAGCAACTGCTCGATCACGAAGCGGCGCTGCAACTGCTGATTGAGCTCGGCGGTAAAGAACTGGAAGTTGTTGCGGCCGCGCTGCTTTGCGTGATACATCGCCGAATCGGCATTGCGCATCAGCGTGGGCGCGTCCTGGCCGTCTTCGGGATAGCGGCTGATGCCGATCGAAGCGCCCAGGTAGTACTCGTTCTCCGCCACCGCGAACGGCACCGCAATCGCGTCGAGGATACGGCGGGCTAGCGCGACGAGTTGATCGTTGCAGTCGCACGCGCTCACCACGATCACGAACTCGTCGCCGCCCACTCGCGCGAGCGTGTCGTCGTGGCGCACGCAACCGGCGAGGCGCTCGGCGACGCTCCTGAGCAACGCGTCGCCGGCTTCGTGACCGGCGGTGTCGTTGACCTTCTTGAAACCGTCCAGATCGACGAACAGCACCGCCACGCTCACCACTTCGCCGCTGCCGTTCGGCCCGCCCGGCGCGAACAGGCTGTGCATCCGCTCGGTCAGGTAAGCTCGGTTGTAAAGGCCGGTTAGCGAATCGCGGGTAGCCAGGAATTTGAGCTGGCGCTGCGCTTCGCGCACCGGCCCGATGTCGGTGAAAGAGATCAGCACCGAGTCGGGCTTGCTCTGGCCCGGCTTGAGGATCGGCACCACGTTCTCAGTGACCCAGATCACTTCGCCGTTCACGAGCTCGAGGGCGAGCGTAACGTCGAGCATCGGTTTGCCGGTTGCGAGCACCTGGTTCGTCGGCCGCTCCTCCTCCGCCACCGGGGAGCCGTTCTCGTGAAAGCTGCGCACCATCACCGTGCGAATGCTGCGTCCGACGATTTGCGGCCCGGTGCGCAGCATGCGCTGCGCGCTCGGATTGCAGGCCAGTACCACGCCCGCGCGCGACTGCACGACGATGCCTTCGATCAGATGATCGACGACCAGCCGATGATGCTCTTCGCTATGTGCAAGACGTTGCGCCATCGCGTTCTGATGCACGGCGAGCCCGACGCTGCGGCCAATGTCGCGCAGCATCGTCTCTTCCTGCGCGGTAGGCCGGCGCGGCTCGCGGTGATAGACGGCGAACGCGCCCAGCACCGCCCCGGTGTCGTTTTCGAACGGCACCGACCAGCACGCGCGCAAGCCGTACGGCAAGGCCAGCGCGCGATAGTCGGCCCACAGCGGATCGGTCTCGATGTCCTCGACGACCACGAGGCGCCGTTCGTACATCGCCGTGCCGCACGAGCCCGCGCACGGACCGATCCGCACGCCGTCGATCGCTGCGCTATAGCGCCTCGGCAGCGACGGCGCGCCGCCGACGCGCACATGCACGCCGTCTTCGTCGAGCAGCAGGATCGAGCACGACGCGCCCTCGCCCAGCAGCGCTTCCGCGCGGCGACACACTTCGTCCAGCACTTCCGGCAGCGGCGTATTGCAGGTGATGAGCCTCAGTACGCTGCGCTCGGACGCCAGCACCTCTTCGGCCAGATCCGGCCGGACACGGCAGCCCTCGGGCGTCGCACCCACCTCCGTACGTGATGTCGCTTCGCGGTTCATATATGCGCCCCCCAACCCAACATCGGCAAGATTATGTAAGCAGCGCACCAGGGTATACCCGTCGAGTGCACAATGTTTTTCGCGCGCAGCGCGTGGGCCTGCCGTGCCTCGCACTCGCGCGCCGTGGACCGCGCCACGCCAGGCAACATCTGGTAATCACTTTCGCGGACTGCTGCCTATTCGCGGGTCTGCGCGACGCGGGATTGAACGATCATCCGTTGCATGAGCAACCCAGCATCGTGAACATTCATGAAAATCGTCCGCCCCGTTATGCTCGCCGCACTGCTGATCGCGCATTCGTCCGCTGAGGCCACGAGCTTCGATTGCAGCAAGGGCCGCTCCCTCACCGAAAAGATGATCTGCAACGACCCCGCGCTGTCGCGCCTCGACGACACGCTGGGGCAACTCTACTGGAAAGCGCGGCGCAAAGTGAGCGACCGGCGCGCCTTCATCGCAGACAGCGACAGCAAGTGGGCCTGGCGCGAGGCCAATTGTCGTGACGCCGCGTGCCTCGGCACATGGTATGCGACGCGTATCGACGAGTTGCAGCAAGTGCTCGCGCGCATGCAACGGGGCTCGGCGGCGGGCGGGAGCGCCTCTGCCTCTCCGTCTGCTTCTCCGTCTGCCTCTCCGCCTGCTTCTGACTTTGCCTCCAACACCGCTACGACGCCGCACGCCAGCGCTGCCGCAAAGACCACGCAACCCGAGCGGCCCGACAAGCCGCCGATGTCCACGTCTTCTACCGCCGATACCGCGATGCTCGAATGCACGGCCTCGCATCCGGGTCTTGTGATCGGCGAGCAGTGCCCGAACGTGATCCGTCAGAACGGCAGTCCGTGGAAGTACCGCGCGCATGGCGGCGACTGGTTCTGCGGCGTCGCGACGTTGGAACGTTCGTGAGCGCGGGTCGCGCGGTTTCGTTTGTGGGGTCGTTTGTGGGCTCGTTTGTGGGGTCGTTAGTGGGGTCGTTAGTGGGTTCGTTTGCAGCCTCGTTTGCAGCCTTGTCTGCAGCTTCGTCATTGATCAATGAAGCCGCGGCGGCAGGTCTTCGCCGGGCGCGTGCGCGCCGGGCTCGCCGTCCTCTTCGGGCTGGCTAGCGCCGAACAGCTCAGCACATACCTCGCGTCCCGTGTCGGTGAGACGCGCGGTGCCCGCGCCCGCTTCGTCGAACGTCGTTTGCACAAGGCCGCCGTCGACGAGCACCGTCAATTGCCGGCGCAACACACTCATCGGCACGTCGGCCTGCTTCGACAGCTTGGCGAGCGACCACGCGCCGCCGGGCGTCGTGCGCGCGGGCCGATCGCTTTGTGCGCGCCATAGTTGCGCGAGCACGGCGAGCAGCACCGGGTCGATTTCGTCGTCATCCATGCATGTCTCCTATCTATATGTATGTATGCCGGGCGCGGGTCTGTACACAGCTGTCTGTACACAGCTTGCCGCGCTGCTTCACGCCATCTGCGTAGCCAGCTCGCCGAGTGTCTTTAGCGCCGCTTCGCTTTGCGCCGTCCACGGATAGCTGTAGTTCAGCCGGATGAAATGGCGGAAGTGATTGCGCGTCGAAAACATCATGCCCGGCCCGACGGTGATGCTGCGCGCGAGCGCCGCCTGATACAGCTTCATCGAATCGACGCTCTGCGGCAACTCCACCCATAACACATAGCCGCCTTGCGGCGACGAGATGCGCGTGCCGGCCGGAAAAAACCGCCGCACCATTGCGCTCATGATGCTCGCCTGCTGGCGATAAACCTTGCGCACGTGCCGCAAATGCCGGTCGTAGCCGTCCTGGCGCAGATAATCGGCAACGGCGACCTGCGGCACCGAAGGCGTGGTGAGTGTATTGAGGAACTTGAGCTTCTCGACCTGCGCGCGATAACGCCCAGGCAGCGCCCAGCCGATGCGGTACGACGCGGTCAGGCTCTTCGAAAACGACGCGCAATGCAGCACGAGTCCCTGCGTGTCGAAGCTCTTCAATGTGGAGGGTCGCGTCTCGCCGAAATACAGTTCCTGATAGACGTCGTTTTCGATCACGGGAATCTGCTGCGCGGCGAGCAGTTCGACCAGTTGCTGCTTGCGCGCGTCGGGCATTCTGAAGCCGAGCGGATTCTGGAAATTCGGCATCACCATGCAGGCGGCGATCTTCTGCTTCGCGATCACCTGCGCCAATGCGTCGATGTCGATGCCGTCCACGGGATGCGTCGCCACCTCGATCGCCCGCATGCCGAGCCGCTCGATCGCATGCAGCATCGCGTAGTAAGTCGGCGATTCGACGGCCACTGTGTCGCCGGGTTTCGCGACCGCCTGCAGACTGAGATTGATAGCCTCGGTCGCCCCGAGCGTGATGATGAGTTCGCCCGGATCGACAGGCATGCCGTTTTCGGTGTAGCGGCGCGCGATCTGCCGGATCAGTTCCGGGTTGCCGGGCGGCAGGTCGTCCATCAGATTCCAGCTCGCCTGACGGCGCGCAATCGCGTTCGCATACTGGTTGATGCGTCGCCAAGGGAAAAGCGACGGGTCGGGGTACGGCGAGCCGAACGGCACGGCGTCGTGCGCGCGGATGCTGCGCAGTGTCGAGAGCACCAGACGGCTCACGTCGACTTCGGCGGCGACGGGCGCGGCGGGCGGCGCCGGTGGCCGCGTTTTGCCGTCCGTGCGCCGCATCTCGGGTCTGAACGCGTTCACCGCCGCCTCACGCACGAAATAGCCGGACTGCGGGCGCGTTTCGACGATGCCCCGGCTTTCCAGCAGCGCGTAAGCATGCAGCACGGTCTTGATACTGACGCCATGCTGCTGACTCGCCTGGCGCACCGACGGAATGCGCTCGCCCGCCGCGAACACCCCGCGGCGCACGGCTTCGGTAATCTCCTCGGCGAGCTTTTCGTAGAGTTTCAAGGACCAGGCTCAAGAAAAGGGAATGGCTCGCGCGCCAGTCTATGACAAAACGCAAGGCACCTGAACTGTACACCTTCCCTTTTTGTTTTTCTGTATGCTGCACTGCGATTGGAACACAGTAGTCTGGCCATATCGGCCAGAAGCCATGACAGACCACGCGCGGCAAGCACATGAAGAACACCGACACCCGCAACAAACTCCACGCCGACCCGAGCAGCGGCGCCCGTATCGAGCCGTACACGTACCCGGCGGCCGGCTGGGGCGCGCTCAAGTACGTCGCCATCAACCTGATCAAGGAAAAGGTGGCGGGCGGCAACTACCGTACGCTGCTCAAGCAGAATCAGCCGGACGGCTTCGACTGCCCGGGCTGCGCGTGGCCGGACCGCGAGCATGCGTCCACCTTCGAGTTTTGCGAGAACGGCGTGAAGGCCGTGGCCGCCGAGGCGACCAGCAAGCGCGTCACGCCCGCCTTCTTCGCGAAGCACACGGTGGCCGACCTGATGAGCCAGTCCGACTTCGAACTGGAACAGCACGGCCGCCTGACCGACCCGCTGGTCTACGACGCGCTCAGCGACCGCTACGTGCCGATCGGCTGGGACGAAGCGTTCGACCTGATCGCAAGCCACCTGAAACGCCTGCCCGATCCAAACCAGGCCGCGTTCTACACGTCGGGCCGCGCGAGCAACGAAGCTGCGTTCCTCTACCAGTTGTTCGTGCGCATGTACGGCACCAACAATTTCCCCGACTGCTCGAACATGTGCCATGAGGCGACGAGCCGCGGCTTGCCGCATACCGTGGGCATCGGCAAGGGCACCGTCACGCTCGACGACTTCGAACACGCCGACACGCTGCTCATCTTCGGCCAGAATCCGGCGACCAACCATCCGCGCATGCTTGGCGAGTTGCGCGAGTGCGCGAAGCGCGGCGCGACGATCGTGTCGATCAATCCGCTCAAGGAGCGCGGTCTCGAGCGGTTTGCGAGCCCTCAGCATCCGGTGGAGATGCTCACGCTCGGCAGCACGAAGATCAGCTCCGTGTTCATTCGTCCGAAAGTGGGCGGCGACTTCGCGCTCATCAAGGGCGTGGCCAAGCGCGTGATCGAGCTCGACGACGAAGCGCAGGCCTGCGGCCTCGAACGCGTGCTGGACGTTGCGTTCATCGCCGAGCACACGGTGGGCTTCGAGGCCTTCGCCGACGACCTGCGCGCTGAAAGCTGGGACACCATCGTCGCCGAATCGGGCGTGCCGTATGAAGACGTGCTGAAACTCGCGGACATCTACGTGAAAGGCCGCGCGGTGATTTCCACGTGGGGCATGGGTCTCACGCAGCACAAGAATTCGGTGCCGACAGTGCAACTGCTGTCGAACCTGATGATGATGCGCGGCAACATCGGCCGGCGCGGCGCGGGCCTGTGCCCGGTGCGCGGGCATTCGAACGTGCAGGGCGACCGCACGGTCGGCATCGAGGAGAAGCCCACTCAGGCGTTTCTCGACCGGCTCGGCGAGGTCTACCACTTCGAGCCGCCGCGCGAGCATGGTCTTGACGTCGTCAACACCATCCAGGCGATGCTCGACGGCAAGGTAAAAGTGTTCATCGGCCTTGGCGGCAACTTCTCGATTGCGACGCCCGACACGCCGCGCACATGGGAAGCAATGCGTTCATGCGATCTCACCGTGCACATCACGACCAAGCTGAACCGCAGCCATCTCGTGCACGGCCGCGACGCCCTGATCCTGCCGACACTCGGGCGCACCGAAATCGACTTGCAGAACGGCGTCGCGCAAGGCGTGAGTGTCGAGGATTCGATGAGCATGGTGCACATCTCGTACGGCATGAACAAGCCGGCCTCGGAAAACCTGCTCTCGGAGATTGCGATCGTCGCGCGCATGGCGCATGCGACCCTTGGCAGCGACAAGGTGGACTGGCTCGCGCACGCCGCGGACTATGCGCTGATTCGCGACGGCATAGCCAGAGTGATTGACGGCTTTCACGATTACAACGAGCGCCTGAAGCGCCCCGGCGGCTTTCATCTTGGCGTGGCGTCGCGCGAGCGGATCTGGAAAACGCCGAGCGGCAAGGCGCAGTTCCTCGTGCATCGCATTGCGCTCGACACGCCGATGCATCGCGCGCGCAAGCAGCACGGCGAACGCCTGATGACCTTGATGACGACGCGCTCGCACGATCAGTACAACACCACGATCTATGGCCTCGACGACCGCTATCGCGGTGTGTACGGCCAACGGCGCGTGCTGTTCGCCAACAGGGAAGACATCGCGATGCTCGGTTTCACGGCCGGCCAGCGCGTGGATATCACGAGCGTGTGGGACGACGGCGTCGAGCGTCACGCGGACGGCTTTCTGCTGGTCGAATACGACATTCCGCGCGGCTGCCTCGGCGCTTATTATCCGGAGACCAATCCGCTCGTGCCGCTCTCTTCGGTCGCGGACGGCGCGGGCACGCCGACTTCGAAGTCGATTCCCGTGCTGTTGAAGGCGTCGGTACTGGACGCGGCCGCTGCCTGATTGCGCTATTTGATTGCGCTACGTGAGCGCACTGCCTGAGCATGCTGCCTGAGCATGCTGCCTGAGCATGCTGCCTGAGCGTGCTGCCTGAGCGTGCTGCCCAAGCGATCAGGCAGACCCTTTGGCAAGATCGCGCTGCGTCAGATAAAGCCGCAGATCGAATTCGATCTGATGGTAGCCCGGCTGCATGAACTCGCAAAGGCGGTAAAACGCCTTGTTGTGCTCGCTTTCCTTCAGGTGCGCGAGTTCGTGCACCACGATCATCTTCAGAAATTCCGGCGCCGCCGCCTTGAATAGCGAGGCGATGCGAATTTCCTTCTTCGCCTTGAGCTTGCCGCCCTGCACCCGCGAGATGCTGGTGTGCAGGCCCAGCGCATGGCGCATCACATCGAGCTTGCTGTCGTAGACGACCTTGTCGATCTGCTCGGCGCTGCGCAAATGCTCGCGCTTCAATTCGGCGCAATACGTGTAGAGCGCGCGGTCGGTCTGCACGTCGTGCGTGTCCGGATAGCGTGCAGCGAGGTACGCGCCGAGCTTGTCGTCGGCGATCAGTTTCTTGACCTTCTCGAGCAGTGCAGGCGGATAGCCGCTCAGGTATTTCAGGTGGTGCATGGTGGTGGGCTGCCGTGGGCGCTTCGTGTCTGCTTTGCGACGCGAGGCGCTAAACGCGCAGTTTACACGGCTGTTCCGCCACGATGCCTACACGCGCCAAACCGGGCCGCCGGGAAAGTCATGCTGATCGAGCGACGCCGCGTGCATTTCGATGCTGTAGCCGGGACGTTGCGGCGGCATATAGCGGCCGTCGCGAATCACGACAGGATCGACGAAGTGCTCATGCAGATGGTCCACGTATTCGAGCACGCGATTCTCCAGCGACGCCGACACGCAGATATAGTCGAACAGTGAAATATGCTGGACGTACTCGCATAAACCTACGCCGCCCGCATGCGGACACACCGGCACGCCGAACTTCGCCGCCATCAGCAGCACAACGATCACTTCGTTCAGACCGCCCAGGCGGCAACTGTCCACCTGGCAGAAGTCGATGGCGCGCGCCTGCAGCAACTGCTTGAACATCACCCGGTTATGGCAGTGCTCGCCGGTCGCCACGCCGATCGGTGCAAGCCGCTCGCGGATCGCGGCGTGCCCCAGAATGTCGTCGGGGCTGGTGGGCTCCTCGATCCACCACGGGTCGAATTGCGCGAGATGCCGCATGTTCGCGATGGCTTCGTCCACGTCCCACACCTGGTTGGCGTCCATCATCAGCTTGCGATGCTCGCCGATTTCCTCGCGCAGAATGCGCGCGCGGCGCATGTCTTCCGCGAGATTGCCGCCCACCTTCTGCTTGAAATGCGTCCAGCCCTGCGCGACGCCTTCGCGCGCGAGACGGCGGATCTTGTCGTCGTCGTAACCGAGCCAGCCCGCCGAGGTCGTGTAAGCCGGATAGCCGTGCGCGAGCATTTCGCGCTCACGCGCGGCTTTTGTGCTGGCATGACGATGCAGCAGCGCAATCGCTTCTTGCGGCGTGATGACGTCGGTCACATAGCGGAAGTCGAGGCAGCGCACCAGCTCTTCGGGACTCATGTCCACGAGCAGCTTCCACACGGGCTTGCCTTGCGCTTTCGCCCACAGATCCCAGACCGCGTTGACGAGCGCCGCCGTGGCCAGATGAATCGCGCCCTTGTCCGGACCGATCCAGCGCAACTGGCTGTCCGAGGTCAGCGCGCGCCAGAACGCGCCCATGTCCGCGGCAATCTCCGCGAGAGTCTTACCGACGACGAGCGGCGCGAGCGCCTCTACCGCCTTCACGCAGATCTCGTTGCCGCGCCCGATCGTGAACGTGAGGCCGTGGCCTGCCAAGGCGCCCGGCGCGTCCGTTTCGAGCGTGACGTAGGTGGCCGAATAATCGGGCGCGGCATTCATCGCATCCGAGCCGTCGAGCGAACGCGAGGTCGGAAAGCGGATGTCCCGCACCGACAGTCTGGTGATCGTGGTCATGTCTACGCTCCGGGACAGCCAGCTAAAGGACGATCAATCGTAGAGCACCGCGGCGATCTTCGGATCGGTCATGTTGCTCTTGTCGTACCAGTAAAAGCCGGTGTCGACCTTCTTCGGCAGCTTCTCGCCCTTGAGCGCCTTGACCGCCGAATCCACGACACATTTGCCGATGCCAATCGGGTTCTGCGTGATCGCGCCCGCCATCAGGCCGGAATTGATGTCGTCCTTCTGCTCCTTGCCCGAGTCATAGCCGATCAGCACGAGCTTCTTGCCCGACTCCTTTACGCCGATTGCCGCGCCTTCCGCCGAGCCTTCGTTCGCGCCGAAGATGCCCTTCAGATTCGGGTTCGCCTGAATCATCGCCTTGGCGATTTCGGCCGACTTCAGGTGGTCGCCGCCGCCGTACTGCACGGAGACGATCTTGACGTTCGGATGTTTGCTCTTCATCTCGTTCAGAAAACCGTCGCGCCTGTCGATGCCCGTGCGGCTCGTCTGGTCGTGCACGATCACGCCGACTTCGCCGGCATTGCCGATGGCTTGCGCCATCTTGTCCGCGGCGAGCGCGGCGGCGGCCAGATTGTCGGTCGCGCAGGTGGTGAGCGGAATGTCGCTGTCCACGCCGGAGTCGAACGCAATCACCGGAATTTTTGCCGCCTGCGCCCGTCGCAACAGCGGAATGGCCGCCTTGCTGTCGAGCGCGGCGATGCCGATGGCTTGCGGCTTTTTCGCGAGCGCGGCCGACAGCATGTCGATCTGCTTGTCGACCATCGCTTCGGTCTCCGGGCCCTCGAAGGTGATCCTGACCTTGTGCTCCTTTGCGCCCTGCTCCGCGCCCGCTTTGACCGCCTGCCAGAACTGATGCTGAAAGCCCTTGGAGACGAGCGGAATATAAACGTCCTCGACATGCGCGAGACTGCTCGCGCCGACAAGCGCACTCAAGCCGATCACGACGCCGAATACTTTGCGATTCAACATGGACTATCTCCTCCTGAGGTGTGGACGCTTCTTCTTCAGCCGCCGGGGAAGCCTCGCGGCGCCTCCCCTTGTCGATTATTGATTGTCCGGCACGGCTCAGCGCTTCCTGCGCCGCAGAATGTCGGCATAAACCGCGAGAATGATGATGAGCCCGGTCACCACGATCTGCCATTCCTGAGCGACCGACATGATGCGCAAGCCATTGGTCAGCACGCTCATGATGAACGCGCCGATGATCGTGCCGAGTATCGTGCCCGAGCCGCCCGACAGCGACGTGCCGCCGATCACCACCGCGGCGATCGCTTCGAGCTCGTAGCCCTGGCCGAGCGCCGGCTGCGCCGAGTTCAGCCGCGACGCGATCAGCAGCCCCGCGACGCCGCAAATCGCGCCGCCAAGGCCATAAATGGCGATCTTCCAGCGGTCGACGTTGACGCCCGAAAGACGCACCGCCTCTTCGTTGCTGCCGAGCGCGAAGGTGTAGCGGCCAAGCGCCGTGCGATTGAGCGTGATCGAACTGGCTATCGCGAGAACAAACAGGATCAGCACGGCGTTTGGAATCGGCAGGCTCGGCAATAGATAACCAATCAGCGAGTCCTGCGAGATCATGTAGAAATTTTCGGTGTCAGTGAAATAGATCGGCTTGTCCGCCGACACCACGAGCGAGAGCCCTTTGAGCAGCAGCATCATGCCGAGCGTTGCGATGAAGGGCGGAATCTTCATTTTCGCCGTGAGCGTGCCGGAGATCGTCCCGCAGATCGCGCCAGTCGCAATGGCGGCCAGCACGCCGAGCCACATCGGCAGATGCCAGTAAGTGAGGAACACGCCGCAAATGACCGCGGTGAAGGTCATCAAGGTGCCGACCGAGAGGTCGATGCCGCCCGTGATGATGACGAACGTGGACGCGATCGCCAGCACGCCGTTGACCGCTGTCGCCTGCAGAATGCCGAGAATGTTGTCCATCTGCATGAAAGCCGGCGACGCGAAGCTGAAAAACACCAGCAGCAGAATCAGGCTCGCGAATGCCAGCAGCTTCTGCAAAGCCGTCGGCGAGAAGATGCGGGCCTTCAGGCCGCTCAGGCGCCGCTCGCCGCTCAGTGCAGGAGAATCGGATGGCAATGTCATAGCGTCCTCATAAGGCTCACGCCGCTTTTAGGGTTGGGCGCTGCGTGGCCAGATGCATGATGCGCTCCTGCGTCGCCTCGGCGGCGCTGAGTTCGCCGGTAATGCGGCCTTCGCACATCACGACGATACGGTTGCTCATGCGCAGAATTTCGGGCAGCTCCGACGAGATCATTACGATCGCCTTGCCCTCGTCCGCGAGCGCGCGCAGCAGCTTGTAGATTTCGCTCTTCGCGCCGACGTCGATACCGCGCGTGGGTTCGTCGAAGAACAGCACGTCGCAGTTGCGCTCCAGCCACTTCGCAATGACGATCTTCTGCTGGTTGCCGCCAGAAAGCAGCCGCACTTCCTGCGCGGCAGACGGCGTGCGAATGGCGAGCAGATTGATGAAATGGTTTGCGCGCCGGCGCATGCGCGCACGGCGCAGAAAAAAGCTGCACGACAGGAAGTGTCGCAGGTTCGACATGACGATGTTCGATTCGACGTCCATGCCGGTGGCAAGGCCGAAGCGCTTGCGGTCTTCCGACAGATAGCCGATACCGTGCGCCACCGCATCGCGCGGATGCCTGATCGACGCCCTCGCGCCCTTCACGAAGATCTCGCCGGACTCGACGGGGTCCGCGCCGAACACCGCGCGCGCGACCTCGGTGCGCCCCGCGCCCATCAAACCGGCAAAGCCGACAATCTCGCCCTGGCGCACCGTGAAACTCACGTCCCGCACGAGTGAGCCGGCGTTCAGGTTTCTCACTTCAAGCGCAGTTTCGCCTCGCGCCGCAACGTGGGCCGCGGGCGCCGCATCGCTTAACGTGCGCCCGACCATCATGCCGATAATCGCCTGAACGGTGGTGTTCGCGGCGTCGACGGTAGCCACGTACTCGCCGTCGCGCAGCACGGTGACGCGGTCGGCGATCTGCTTTAGCTCGTCCATCTTGTGCGAGATGTAGACGATGCCCACGCCGCGCGCTTTCAGTTCGCGAATGATGCGAAACAGCTCGGCAATTTCGGCGTCGTTTAGCGCAGAGGTGGGCTCGTCCATGATGAGCACGCGCGAGTCGAACGATAGCGCCTTCGCGATCTCGACCATCTGCTGACTGGCGACCGTGAGATCGCCGACCATCGCACGCGGATCGAGCTTCACATGCATGCGCGAGAGGATGTCGCGTGCCTGCGCGTTCAGCCTGTCTTCGTCGAGAAAGACGCCGAGCCGCCCGCGCGGCTCGCGGCCGATGAAGATATTTTGCGCGACAGTGAGATGATTCATCAGTTGGAGTTCCTGATGAATGATGCCGACGCCCACCGCTTGCGCGTCACGCGGACTCGAAAAATGGACCGGCTCGCCGTTCAGCAGGATGTCGCCCGAATCGCGCGAGTACACGCCGGCAAGAATTTTCATCAACGTGGATTTGCCGGCGCCGTTCTCGCCCATTAGCGCGTGGACTTCGCCAGCCATCAGTTCGAATTGGACGTTGTGAAGCGCCCGCACGCCGGGAAAGCTCTTGCTGAGCTTGCTGACGGAAATCAGCGGGGTCATGGCGCAAAGCCAATGGCGATTGCGCGGCAAACGCTCGTCTCAACCCGCGAGGCGGGACGCGATGGCGCCGCAGGGCGCGGGGTGGTTCGACTGTAATCGCAACGAGAAGCCAGGCACATTGCTGGACCCCAAACCGATGTGCGACGATTCTACGACGCCCGGCGGCAACGGCTCAAGTGCAGGCATTCCCGAGTGTCTGGAGTGGTTACGGGTGAAAAAGGCGGGAGTTGTGCAGAGTGTGGGATTGGGGCCGGGGTTTGGCGAGGTCCTGGACCCGAGCACCTGCGCGAGACTGCTGCGCATGCAATCTGAGGAGGTCCACAAGGGTGACATGTCGCATGTTGAGTCTATGCTATTCGCACAGGCGAACACGCTGGACATGATCTTTGGCCACCTCGCCCGCAAGGCGGCATTCAGCGAATACCTGAACCAGTTGCAGTCGGGCTCACCCTCAAGCTTCTATTGACGATGCCGTTAGTCTTCACATGGACGCAAATATCATCACCCAAGCCAAGGCATTCTTCAAATCGGCGAGCATTGCAGCAGAAGCCTGCGTTGTCGCGCGATACGGAGAGTTCGACATCTTCAAGGAAAAGCACTGTGCCGCATACGATGCCGCGCTGTTTCCGTTGCTCGCGGAGTACTTCGGCGAGATGACCCTGGACGAAGTCCTAAGCATCGTCGGGTGACACGATCCACGCTCAGTTCACGGCTTTCTGCAGATGATCTGATTCATGATGTCGCACAGCTCTCTCGCGCTTGCTGGATCAGGCAGCCGCGGGGGAGTGTCTGGTAGGGGGTTCGGAGTGGCGCATAGAGCCGCGGCCGTATGCCTAGTGCAAGAGACCCAAGCCCGTCCTCAGTGCGCTCATTATTTCCTCCCACGCCTTACGGGCGGCAACGAGCAACACTTCGGGTATCCGCCAGCACGGCCCGCTGCTCTCTCTCGTCGATCCCGCATTTGAGACACCAGCACTTCGAGCCGTTGGGCATGACTTCGAGGTGGATGCCTTGACTATCGGCCAGCTTAGAGGCCTTCTCACGGGGCCCGGCAGCGCGTTCGGCGGCATCGGCAAGCGGCATTCGGGTGTGGGGCATATTTGTGCCCAATGCATTGAAACCTGCCCCCAGCGATGCCCCACTTCCCTTGGGTCTCAATGGGAGACCATCGGCAATCTTGGCAAAGCGAAACGCCGCAAACCCTCGCCTTAGACGGTTTTAGTCAATCCAGGGAGGCGTTGGGAAACAGCATGGTGCCGGGGACCGGACTCGAACCGGCAAGCCGTGAAGCGGCGGATTTTAAGTCCGCTATGTTTACCAATTTCATCACCCCGGCGAGGGTGGGAAAACCGCGTGGACGCGCATTCTACCATTCGCCGCGCGGCCGACCAACCGGCCCGCAATCCGCCCGCCAACCGCCCAGTAAGCCGCCCGCCAGCCGCCTCGCCAACCCGCGAGGCCGTCACCTCCACATTCATCCGCCAGTCATAAACGTTCCCGATAATCCGCTGCGAAAACGTTTACAACCGAGCGGAAATCATGATCCCGACCATCAAGGACGTTGCTGCGCACGCGGGCTTTTCCATTGCGACGGTCTCGCGCGCGATCAACGCGCCGCACACCGTGAACCCCGTCACGCTCGACAAGGTCCGGCAATCCATCGACGCCCTGCAGTTCCGGCCCAGCCCGCTCGGCCGTCAACTGCGCGGCGAGCGCACGCGGCTGATCGGCGTGATCGTCCCGACGCTCGCCAATCCGGTGTTCGCAGAGTGCCTGCAAGGCATCGACGAACTCGCGGCGGCGCAAGGCTATCGGCTCATGCTGATGACCACGCAGTACGACGCCGACCGCGAACGCCGCGCGATCGAAACGCTGCGGGAACATCGCGTGGAAGGTCTCATTCTCACGGTCGCCGACGCCGACACGCATCCGCTGCTCGACGAGCTTGACCGGGACGGCCTGCTCTACGTGCTGATGCACAACGACACCGTGCGTCGTCCGTCGGTCTCCGTGGACAACCGCCTGGCCGCCTACGACGGCGTGCGCATGCTGATCGCGCACGGCCATCGCCGCATCCTGATGCTCGCCGGCACGCTCGCCGCTTCGGACCGCGCGCGTCAACGCCACCTCGGCTATGCGCAGGCCATGCAGCAGGCGGGCCTCACGCCCGCGCCCGCGCTCGAAGTCGATTTCAATGCCGACGAACTCGCGCCCTCCGTGCTCGCCCACCTGACGCACGGCGCCCAACGCCCGAGCGCGCTTTTCTGCAGCAACGATCTGCTCGCGATGGTCGTGATGCGCGGCCTGCGCCGTGCGCGTCTACAGATTCCGCGCGACATGTCGATTCTCGGCTTCGACGGCCTCGCAATGGGCGAACTGCTGTCGCCGCCGCTTGCGAGCGTCTGCGCGCCGAACCGCGAGATCGGCTGCGCGGCGTGGCGTCGGTTGCTCGCGCGCGTCACCGGCAGCCACGAACAGCTCGACGACTCGCCGCTCGCCTTGACGCTGCCGCACAGCCTGCGCGAAGGCGCGACCATTGCCGCGATTTCCGATCATGGCGGCCAACTCGCCACGCGTGCGGCCGCACGTTCTTCCTGAGTCCTCAGCATTTCGACCGACAAGACGCCACCACACAACAAGCATGAAACACCCGCTCATTTCTTCCTGGAGAACCGCAGTGACCCGCTCGTCAACACGACTGACATCGCCACTCATATCGCCGCTTATATCGCCGCTGAAACCGGCGATGCATCGCCTCGCGCGGTCCACCGTCGTCGCGCTGTGCGCCGGCGCGCTGATGACCGCCGCGCTTGCCGTCGTCATGCCACAAAGCGCCCGCGCGGAAGAAACCGCGATCTGCTACAACTGCCCGCCCGAATGGGCCGACTGGGCGAGCCAGATCAAGGCGATCCAACAGAAAACCGGCATCCGCGTGCCGTTCGACAACAAGAACTCGGGCCAGTCGATTGCGCAATTGATGGCCGAGCAGAAGAGCCCGGTTGCAGACGTGGTGTATCTCGGCGTTTCCTCGGCATTTCAGGCGAAGGACAAGGGCGTGGTCGAACCGTACAAGCCCGCGCACTGGAACGACATTCCCGCGAACCTGAAGGACCCGCAAGGCTACTGGTTCACGATCCACTCGGGCACGCTCGGCTTCTTCGTCAACAAGGACGCGCTCGAAGGCAAGCCGGTGCCGAGCTCATGGGCCGATCTGCTCAAGCCGGAATACAAAGGCATGATCGGCTACCTCGATCCGTCGAGCGCCTTTGTGGGTTACGCGGGGGCGGTGGCGGTGAACCAGGCGCTTGGCGGCACGCTGGATAACTTCGAACCGGGTCTCGACTGGTTCCGCAAGCTGAAGGCGAATGCGCCGATCGTGCCGAAGCAGACGGCGTACGCCCGCGTCATGTCCGGCGAAATTCCCATCCTGCTCGACTACGATTTCGACGCCTACCGCGCGAAGTACAAAGATCACGCCAACGTCGAATTCGTGATTCCGAAAGAAGGCACGATTTCCGTGCCATATGTGATGAGTCTCGTCAAAGGCGCGCCGCACGAAGCGAACGGCAAGAAGGTGCTGGACTTCGTGCTCTCCGACGAAGGCCAGAAGCTGTGGGCCGACGCCTATCTGCGTCCGGTGCGCGCGAACGCGATGAGCGCCGAAACCGCCGCGAAGTTTCTGCCGGCCAGCGAGTATGCCCGCGCCAAAGCAGTGGACTTCGGCAAGATGGCCGAGAAGCAGGCGAGCTTCGGCGAACGCTACTTGCAGGTGATGCATTGAACGACATCACGTTCCCGCTGCGCTGGCGCATCGCCTTGCTCGCGCCGGCACTGGCGGTTTTCATCGCATTTTGGCTGCTGCCCATGGGTGCGCTCGCGCAACTGAGCGGCGACGGCCACGCGTTCGCCACCTATCGCGCGATGCTCACGAATCCGCGCTACATGTCGAGTCTCGGCGCAACGGTGGTGTTGTCGGCGGCGGTCACGGCGGTCACGCTGGTGCTCTCCGTGATCGCCGGCCTGCTGCTCGCGCGCCGCGAATTCGCGTTCAAGCGCACGCTGCTCGCGTTGCTGACATTTCCACTCGCATTTCCGGGCGTGGTGGTCGGCTTCATGGTCATCATGCTGGCGGGCCGTCAGGGGCTAGTGGGCGCGCTCTCGCTGAAGCTCGCCGGCGACCGCTGGGTCTTTGCCTATTCGATGAGCGGGCTTTTTCTCGGCTACCTGTACTTCTCGATTCCGCGGGTGATCGTCACGGTAATGGCTTCGGCGACCAAACTCGATGCTTCGCTCGAGGAAGCCGCGCGTTCGCTGGGCGCGTCGCCCTGGCGCATTACACGCGACATCGTGTTGCCCGCTCTTTCGCCTGGCCTGATCGCGGCGGGCGCCGTGTGCTTCGCCACGGCAATGGGCGCATTCGGCACCGCCTTCACGCTGGCCACCGACATCGACGTACTGCCGATGACGATCTACACCGAGTTCACGCTCAACGCGAACATGGTGACAGCGGCAGGGCTCTCGATCGTGCTCGGCATCGTCACATGGGCGGTGCTCGCTCTTGCGCGCAGCATGAGCGGCTCGGCCGTGGCGGCGAGCGCATGAGCGGGGTCGACCACAACGCAGCAACACACATCCAAAGCAGGACGTTTGCATGAATTCGATCACTGCCGCCTCACAGGCGGCTCTTCCCAGGCGCCGCGTGCGCCTGGCTATGCCCGACGCCCGAGCATGGCTCGCGGCGGGCCAATGGTTCGTCACGCTGCTGCTGTGCGCGTTTCTGATCGTGCCGGTCGCCATGTCGATCCTCGCCGGTCTGACGGTCAACTACTTCAAGGGCATCTCGAGCGGCCTCACGTTGCGCTGGCTCGGCGAAGTGTGGACGCAATATCACGGCTCCGTGTTTCTTTCACTCGAAGTCGCGGCCGCCACGCTCGTCATCACGTTGTTGACGGGCGTGCCGGCGGGTTATGTGCTCGCGCGCAGCAAGACGCGGCTCTCGCGGGTCATCGAAGAGTTTCTGGTGCTGCCCATCGCGCTGCCTGGCCTTGCATCCGCGCTTGCGCTGCTCGTGGTCTATGGCGGCTTCACGATGTTTCGCATGAGCGTCGCATTTATCGTGGTGGGTCACGTGGTCTTCACGCTGCCGTTCATGGTGCGCGCGGTCGCCGCCGTATGCGCGAGCAGCGATCTGCGCACGCTGGAAGAAGGCGCGGCGAGTCTCGGCGCGAGCTTCGTGCAGCGCTTCATGACCATTGTGCTGCCCAATGCAAGGCCGGGCATCGTGGCGGGCGCCCTCGCGGTGCTGACGCTTTCCATCGGCGAATTCAATCTCACCTGGATGCTGCATACGCCCGACACCAAGACGCTGCCGGTCGGTCTCGCCGATACGTATGCGTCGTTGCGCATCGAAATAGGCAGCGCCTACACGATTCTCTTTTTCATCATGACGATGCCGCTGCTCGTCGCCATGCAATGGCTCGGCGTCGATGCAACCGGCCAGCGCACTGCGCGCAAGCACCGCGGCGCGGCTTCCACGACATCCACCACAACGCCATGACACTCGCTTTTGCTCCCTCTTCCGCTTCCGCTTCCGCTTCGGTTCCCATCACGCTCACGCAGTGCGCGAAGACATTTCGCGGCACACGTGTGCTCGAACCGGTCGATCTGCGCATCGAGGCTGGCGAGACGCTGGTATTGCTCGGTCCGTCCGGCTGCGGCAAGACCACCACGCTGCGCATGATCGCCGGCCTGGAGACGCCCGACGCCGGCGGCCGCATAGCGTTCGGCGACGACGACGTCACCGCGCTGCCCATCGAAAAACGTCAGGTCGGCATGGTGTTTCAAAGCTATGCGCTGTTTCCCAATCTGACGGTACGAGGCAACATCGGCTACGGCCTGAAAATCCGCCGCATGCCCGCTGACATCGCGCGAACACGTGTGGACGAATTGCTCGGCATGATGCGTCTCACCGCGCACGCGGACAAACCCATCGATCAACTGTCCGGCGGCCAGCGCCAGCGCGTCGCGCTCGCCCGCGCACTCGCCGTGCAGCCGCGCGTGCTGCTGCTCGACGAACCGCTGACGGCACTCGACGCCCGCCTGCGCGACGCACTGCGCAGCGAAATGAACACGCTGTTGCGCGAACTCGGCATCACCACCGTCTACGTCACGCACGATCAGGCCGAGGCGATGGAACTGGGCGACCGCATCGTCGTCATGAGCGCGGGTCGTATCGAGCAGATCGGCGCGCCGCGCGACATTTACTATCGCCCGGCGAATCGTGCAGTTGCGCAATTTGTCGGCACCATCAATCGCGTGGCAGGCGAGCGCCGCGGCAACCTGCTGACGACCACGGGCGGCGAGGTGCCGCTGCCGCCGGCGCAGCGGCACGCCGCGGCACAAGCCGATGCTAAGCACGAAATTTTCTTTCGCCCCGAGGACGCCTTCCTCGCCGACCCGGCTCGAGCGCAACTGCGCGGCACCGTGGAAAGCAGCGCATTTCTCGGCGAACGCACGCGCCTGACGATTCACGGCGCCGCTCCCGATGCGTTATTCGTCGACGTGGCAGGCCGTGTCGAGCTCGCACGCGGCACGCCGGTGGGCCTGTGCATCGGTCAGGACGCGCTGATTGCGCTATCGTAATGAAGCCGCGCTTTGCATTTGCGCGCAACCAACAGGACTACCCCATGCTGCTGGCTCAAATTAGCGATCTGCATATCAAACGGCCTGGCGCGCTCGCCTATCGCCGTGTCGATACCGCTGCGTATCTCACGCGCTGCATCGCCGCATTGAACGCACTCGATCCTCGCCCGGACGCCGTGATCGTGACAGGCGATCTCGTCGATCAGGGTGAAGCGCAACAGTACGAGCACCTGAAAGCGCTGCTCGCGCCGCTCGACATTCCCTACCTGCTGCTCGTCGGCAATCACGACGACCGCGCCGCGCTGCGCGCAGTCTTTCCGGAGCGCGCGGAGTTGCACAGCGGCGGCGAGTTCGTGCATTACGCGGTGGATGTCGGTCCGCTGCGTCTGATCGCACTGGATTCGATGGTGCCGGGCCAAAGCGCCGGCACGCTGTGCGACGCCCGGCTTGCGTGGCTCTCGGCACAACTCGATGCGGCGGGCGGCAAGCCGACTGTGGTCGCGCTGCATCATCCGCCGTTTGCTTGCGGCGTGGGACACATGGACAAACTGCGGCTCGATCCGCGCGCGGCTGACAGGCTCGCCGCGCTGATCGCGCGTTATCCGAACGTGGAGCGTGTGATCTGCGGACATGTGCATCGTCCGATGTTCGTGCGCTTTGGCGGCACCATTGCGTGCGCGGTGCCGGCGCCCGCGCATCAGGTGGCGCTCGATCTTCGCGACGATGCGCCGTCGGCGTTCATGATGGAGCCGCCCGCGTTTGCACTGCATCGCTACGACGCAGTGACCGGCATCGTCACCCATCACGCGTATGTGGACGCGGCCGACGGCCCTTACCCGTTCTATGAGCCCGAAGGCGCGCTGATCGACTGAACGCGCCTTCGGGCTCAAAACGCGCTCAACGGTTGACGAAGGTCTGACGCACGCGCCGCGACAGCCTGAAATACGGTATGCCGAGCGCGGCAGCGACAAGCGCCTGCAGAAGACCTTCGAACGGAATCGCGATGTGAATGCCGATGGCGTGCGTCATGTAATCGCTCAGCAGATACGCGCCTGTACGGATCGCGAGAATGGTTCCGAGCCACGCCTGCACGTGGGTCGGCAAGCGCGCCGACCTGCGCCGCGTGAGCAGCGCGAGCCAGCCGATGCCCGCCACCATGAATGCGCCGATCAGCACGTCGAAGGCGGTCATCGCCATCACCGTGCGATACCAGCCGTGCGTGCCAGCGCGCACGGAAACGGCGAGCAGTTCCCATTCGAGCATCAGGTGCAGCGAGTCGCGCATCGCCCATGCGGTGACGAACGCCCACGCGGCGAGAGCAAGCAGCGCGATGAGCAGGCAGCCGCCAATGCGCCGCGGCGCGGCTTCGGCATGTGCGTGACGTCGGGTCGTGGACAGATTGGGTTGTTTCATCGAATCGTGCGAAGTGGGTCGGATAGCGCGGCGATTCTACGAACCCCAGCCCAGCAAATCGCGCATTTTTGTCACAAGCGCGAGACGCTGTGAGCTCGCGTGCGAGTTGGCATGCGAGTTGGCATGCGAGGTGCCATGCGCAGCTCGCCGCGGACGGGCCGCCGTGCGCGGGCCGCCCGCACCTTGCGCAAGCTGGCCAGCGGGCCAGCACGATCCGATTGGCTCCGGTATGATCGGCACGCTTGAGGACCGCGCATGAGCCGGTCCGCTCACTGCCTCCTGTCATGTCCACGTCCAACGCGTCCACCCCCGCTTCCGCCGACCGGTCGCTGCGCGGCCTCCTGCTTCTGCTTGCCACCATTGCCGGCGTGGCGGTCGCGAACATCTATTACAACCAGCCGCTGCTCGATAACCTGCGGCACTCGTTTCCCGACAGCGCGTCGTGGGTCGGCGTGGTGCCGGCCGTCACGCAACTCGGCTACGCCGCCGGCATGTTGCTGCTGGCGCCGCTTGGCGACCGCTTCGACCGGCGCGCGCTGATTCTGCTGCAAACCGCCGGCCTATGCGTCGCGCTGGTAGTGGCGGCGGCCGCGCCGGCGCTGCCGGTGCTGGTCGCCGCGAGCCTCGTGATCGGCGTGCTCGCCACCATCGCGCAGCAAGCGGTGCCGTTCGCCGCCGAACTCGCGCCGCCCTCTGAACGCGGCCATGCGGTGGGCACCGTCATGAGCGGCCTGCTGCTCGGCATTCTGCTCGCGCGAACGGCTGCGGGCCTGGTCGCGCAATACTTCGGCTGGCGCGCGGTGTTCGCCGCCTCGGTGGTCGCGCTGCTGGCGCTCGCGGTGGTCATCGTCTTGAGGTTGCCGAAAAGCAAGCCCACCTCCACGCTGCCCTACGGCAAGCTGCTGTTGTCGATGTGGCATCTGGTCGTCGAACATCGCGCGTTGCGCGAGGCTTCTCTGACCGGTGCGGCGATGTTCGCTGCATTCAGCATCTTCTGGTCGGTGCTCGCGTTGCTTCTGGCCGGCCCGCCCTTTCATCTCGGACCGCAGGCCGCGGGTCTGTTCGGCATTGTCGGCGCGGCGGGCGCGCTCGCGGCGCCGCTTGCCGGCAAGTTCGCGGACCGGCGCGGACCGCGCACGATCATTACGCTGTCAATCGTGCTGGTGGCGATCTCCTTCGTGATCTTCGGCGTTTCGGCCACCAGCATTACCGGGCTCGTGATCGGTGTGATCGTGCTGGACGTGGGCGTGCAGGCCGCGCAGATTTCGAACCAGTCGCGCATCTACGCATTGAAACCCGACGCGCGCAGCCGCGTGAATACCGTGTACATGGTCGCGTATTTCATTGGTGGCGCACTCGGCTCGGGCGTAGGCGCCGCGGTGTGGCCGGTGTTCGGATGGGTGGGCGTGAGCGTCGCGGGTCTGCTGTTCGCGGGCCTTGCCGCATGGAATCATCTGGCGTTGCAGACCAACGCGAAACAATAACGAGGCGTGCGCCTAGCCGTGGCTTCGGGCAAACGCGTATTCGTGCAGCGCGTCGATGACGCGGTCGAATTCGAACGACTTGTCGTAGAAGTGCCGCACGCCATACTGTTCGCAGCGCTCGCGATACGCCGGCAATGCGTGATTGGTGAGCACCGCCGCGAACACGGAGTCGATCAGCCCTTCGCGCTGCAGATAGGCCAGCACGGGCACGCCTGAACCGCGCTTGAGCTGCAGATCGACTATCACCGCGTCGAATGCTTCGTCGCCAAGGAGCGCAATGGCTTCGTCTGCCGAATCGGCATACGCGGCCACGCGCAGCGAACCCGACGCGTCGATGGCTTCCACCAGGCTGCGGCGGATCAGCGGCGAATCTTCGATAAGCAGCACGCGCAACGGTGCGCGGCTGGCTGACTCGGCAAGGATGTTCGATTCGCTGTTCATCGGGATCTCTCGATCGTCCATTATTCGATCAAGCCGTTCTTGATCGCGTAGTAGGTGAGATCGGCATTATTCGCCAACCGCATCTTCTCGAGCACGCGAGCCCGGTACGTGCTCACCGTTTTCACGGACAGGTGCAACTCCTCGGCGATCTGGGTGGGAATCTGCCCTGCGGCCAGCTTGCAGAAAATCTGGAACTCGCGCTCCGAGAGCGCCTCGTGCGGCCGCGCCGCCGCCGGTTTGTCGAGATTGTCGGCCAGCGTGTCGGCCACGGCCTCCGACAGATAACGATGCCCGCGCGCCACCGCACGAATCGCACGCACGATCTCGTCCGGCTCGCAGTCCTTGTTCAGATAACCGTTCGCGCCCGCGCGCAGCAGGTTGATCGCGTACTGGCTCTCCGGGTAGCCGGAAAGAATCAGCACGCCCTGCTCGGGGCGCACCTGCTTGATCACGCGCAGGGTGTCGATGCCGTTCTTGTCCGGCATGGCAATATCGAGCAGCACGACGTCGAAGGCCTGCTCGCGCACGAGGCTGATCGTCTCGTCGCCGGTCGCGGCTTCCGCCGCGACGCACATATCCGGCTCGTCGGCCACGAACTGTCTGAAACCCCCTCGGACGATCGCGTGATCGTCAGCTATCAACACTCGAATCATCGGCTTTGTGTCCGTACGATGGCGTCGCCCCGAAGCAGACATTGTAATGATGTCGCGGCGCATGTCGACGCGCCGCAAGTCCGCGCGCCGCCCTTCCCGTCCGTCCGGCCTGCAGACATCATCGCGGCCGCCGCTGCCGGCCGGCCGCTCGCCTTGCGGGGCACACTCACTCGCGGCCCTCGAGCAGATCGGCCATGTCGTCCGCATGCTCTTCCTCGACCGCGAGGATCTCTTCGAACAGACGCCGCGTCGTGACGTCCTTCTCGCCGAGATAGCGGATGATCTCGCGATACGTGTCGATCGCGATGCGCTCGGCGACCAGGTTCTCGCGAATCATGTCCGTGAGATTCTCGCCTTCCTTGTACTCGGAATGCGCACGCGTCTTCAGGCCGTCCGGCGCGAAGTCGGGCTCGCCGCCAAGCTGCACGATGCGCTCGGCAATACGGTCGGCGTGCTCCTGCTCTTGCGCGGCGTGCTCCGCGAATTCGGCGGCCACGGCCTCCGAATTGATGCCCTTCGCCATGAAGTGATGCCGCTTGTAGCGCAGCGTGCAGACAATTTCGGTTGCGAGCGCGTCGTTCAGCAGTTTGAGCACCGTCTCGCGATTCGCGCCGTAGCTTTGCGTAACGGGACCGTCCGACATGTGCTTGCGGGCGTCGTCGCGGATCTTCTGAATGTCCATCACGAACGGGTCGCTCGAGCCGGATGCCGCGCCTTGCGCGCCAGGTGTGTTCGCCATTGAGTTTCTCCTTTATCCGTATTGGGGGAATGCGCGCATCGGGAGCCGCGCCCGCGACGCGCCGTGAGGGTTACGCTCAGGTCTACGTTCGGAACACGCCGAGCAGCAGCGTGACCACGAACACGACGAGGAAAATGTAGAACAGAATCTTCGCGATTTCGGCCGCGCCTGCCGCGATGCCGGTGAAACCGAACACCGCTGCAATGATGGCGATGACAAAAAAGACGATGGCATAGTGAAGCATGGCAACTCTCCTTCTTGTTGGTATCGGCGTGAATTCTCGTGCACCTGCGTGGTGTCAGCACCGCCTCGCCTTGCCCTTGTCGGGGCGCCTGCTCAAAACAAAAGGCAAAGGCGAAAGCGAAAAGGCGAAGCGGCGCTAATCGACAATTTTTTTCGTCACCACGAAGCCGAGCACGAGGAACACCACGCACAGAATCACAAACACCACGAACAGGAACTTCGCGATGGCCGCCGCGCCCGCAGCAATGCCGGTAAAGCCAAGAAGGCCGGCTATCACCGCGATGACGGCGAAAAACAACGCCCACTTCAGCATGATGGCTTCCTCCTGAAACAGTGAATGGGATCAGGGTTCATCCTAGCCACGAGCGGCGCTGCGCGCATTCCGACGCGCTCCGGTTTTCGTGTGAGAATCCGCTTACATTGGATTACGGCAGCGTTACGCCGCGCGCACGGGCCGGGCGCCGCGCCCCCGCCCGGGCTCGCGCGAGCACGGCGTCGAACGCTACACTGATGCCTGTCCAGGGAGCTGAACTTGTCAAACGTGCACAATGCACCTCACGCACCTCACGCACCTCACGCACCTCACGCGCCCGGTTTGCCGAACGACGCGCCATATGAACCACCGCATGAAGCGGCGGGCCAGACCGCGAACCGCGCGACCGGCGACGCGCCGCCGCCGGCCGCACGGTTCGCGGCGCGGCTGAGCGCGTGGATGCGCGCACGCAGCTGGGCCATTGCGATGACCGTGGCAATCGTGATCACGGTGGGCGGGCTCGTCATTCTGGAGACCGCGCGCGAGCGCATCGCCGCCGAGTACGAAACAGCCCTCGAAGCGCGCGACGTCACCGTGCAACTGAGCGCGCTGGCGAGCCAGCTTTCGCACTTGAGCGCGCAGCAAAGCGAGTTTCTTCTGACGAAGCGCGACGACGCCGCCCACGGGTTTTGCGCGACGGCCGCGCGCATCCGCGCCAGCGAAGAGCCGTTGCAGCGCTTTTACGTCAGTCCGAAAGCCGACAGCGCCGAGCTTGCGAGCTTCACGCAGATTCGCGCGCTGATCGACGCACGCATCGGCGCGGGCGCGGCGGCTCTGCAGCGCGCCGCGCCGCATCCGCTCGATCTCGCCGCTTGCGGCGGCACGAGCGGCGCGCAACCTGTCGACGCGGCGCTGGTCGACAGCACGCTAAGCCTGCTGCGCGACAACGAAGAGCGCCGTGCGCAGCACGCGCTCGCCGCAAGCCGCGCCGACCAGCGCATCTCGACACTGTGCGCGGCGGGACTCTCGGCGTTGAACATCGTGTTGTTCATTCTGCTGTTCCGCAATCTCGGCATTCAGATCGACAGACAGGCACGCGTGCAGCGTCAATTGATTACGCAGCAAGGCGAGCTCGACCAGTTGGTGAACGAGCGCACGCGTCAACTGGAGGCGCTCGGCTGGCATTTGCAGGCCGTCAGCGAAAACGAAAAGACCCAGCTTGCGCGCGAATTGCATGACGAACTCGGCGCGATTCTGACCGCGAGCAAGATGGATGTCGCATGGGCGAACCGCAAGCTGAAGGACAGCGCTCCGGAAATCTCGGAGAAACTGCGCCGCGCGCTCGCCAATCTGGACCAGGGCATTGCGCTCAAGCGCCGCATCATCGAGGACATGCGCCCCACCGTGCTGGCGAACTTCGGTCTCGTGACCGCGCTGCGCACACTCGCCGACGAAGCCGCGCAGCGCAACAACTGGACACTGAACCTGCAGCTTCCCGCAGACGACATTCAACTCGACGAGCAGACGGAAATTGCGCTTTTCCGTGTCGCGCAGGAGTCGCTCACCAACGCCGCGAAATATGCGCGCGCCTCGCAGGTGTCGATCGGCCTGCACGTTGGGGAAGGCTTCGTCACGCTCGACATTGCCGATAACGGCGTGGGCATCATGCCGGCCGATCTGAAGCGCACGCACACGCACGGGCTGCTCGGCATGCGTCAGCGCGTCGCCGCACATGGCGGGCGCTTCGACATCCGTCGGGGCGTGCCTGGCGGCACCGACATTCATGTCGTCATGCCGAGCACCAGCACCGCTGCGCAGCCCGGCAGCGACGCGTCGCCGGCCCCGCTGCGCACACCGATCTAGGCGCGCTTCAACGGGGCCGAACGCAACGGGGCCGAACGCGTGGTTGTAGGAGTGCGCCGACGCGAACACCAGAGCGCACCTACAACAAAATCGCAGCGCAGCCGACAGCGCCGCACACGCCCTTTTTTTACCATGCAATCAGACCGGATCGACTGGCGCAAGCCACGGTCGGCAGCTAGCAGAGCCGCTAGCGGGACACGTCAACCGATACCTTCTCGACAAGGAGAACTTCCATGAATCGACTGATCGCTTTGCTCCTCATCGCAGGCACGGCCGCGCTCGCCGGCTGCAACACGATGGCAGGTGCCGGCCAGGACATCTCCAAGGGTGGCGACGCCCTCACCAACCAGGCTGAAAAGGCGAAGTAAAGCGCCGCGGGTTGAAGGCCGTGCGCCTCGCGGGCGCAGGGCCTATCGCCGTAATGCATCATCTAGCCCGCTGCGGGACACCGCAGCGGGCTTTTTCATGGGTTGCCGAAGGCGAAGCGAACGCGCGCAGGAGGTTGCGTCGGCACCTTGCGCGCGCCGGCCAGCAGCGCGCATCGCGAGAAACAGTCTGCAAAAACAAAGCGGCGACCCACTTGCGTGGATCGCCGCCCCGTCCTCCCCAGGACTTGCCGCTATGCCATGCGCTGCAATGCGCGCATGCTTGCTAGCGAGCTTATGCGCCCGTCAGCGTATTCGAGAGTTCGACACTCGGTGTGCTCGTGTTGCCGTTCTGCACGATCAGCAGATGAATCTGCCCGACTGCGAGCTGGCTCAACGCGCCGCCGATCGGCACCGACGTAATGAGCCAGTCGGCGTTGTTCGACAGCGTGAACGCCTGCGACTGGTAGATCGGCGTCTTGCTGCCCGCCGCCGTCGCGATCAGCACATACTGGCCGCCCGAGACATAGATCGAATCCTGGCCGCTTGCCGGCACGGCGTTCTTGAACGCGACGCCGGCCATGGTCGGCGAAACGTTGCTGATGTTCGTGTTGCTGGCCTGCACGAGATAGAGGTCGAGATTCGGCGCGTTGCCCGACGCGTTGAAGCCGCGCACGCGTGCGCTGTTGGACAGCAGGCCCTTGTCGAACGGATCGTCGATCAGGCCGATGTCCGGCGTTGCCGTGCCCGGCAGCGCGAGCACCGTATATTCGTGACCCTTCGCGACGTTCGGGAAGTTGCCGCTCGCAAGCGGGGTCGTCGTGCCGGTCGCGGCATAGGCGACGTTCGTCGAGCCTGTGTTGATGTTGGTGAAGTTCGTCACGCCCTTATACGAAACATTCGTCTGTCCCGACGGTGCGTTGCCGTTGACGAGGAAATCCACCGCGGGTCCGCTGGGAATCGCGTGCACGAAGTGGATTTGCGGATTGGTGAGGCCGAGCTCCTTGCCTACGTCGTCGGAGCCGCCGCCGCATGCGCTCAGCACGGATGCAACGGCAATCATGGCCGCCATGGTTCGAATCAGTTTCATTGTGGTCACCTATCTCGATGTCGGGCTCTCCGCCCATTCATATGCGGGCGCATGCTCGGGACTTCGCCATCAGAAACCGTGCTCGGCAATTGTTCGCACGGTCTCTTTGCGGCTGTCCTGGGCGTTGCACTCCCTCCTATCCCTGCGCGCCGCGGCCTTTTAATCAAGGCGCACCGCGGTCCAAGTCGATGGACGCACCCAATGAGCAATGCCTGTGCCGCGACCATCGAATTGGCTTATGACGGCGCGAGAATGTCTTGATGGACAATATTCCGCGCGCATTAGAACCTTTCCTCAGATGGTGGGCACGGCGACGCGGTGTATCGTTCGTGCGCCCCCCCATACTTACAACGGCAGCCTGTATGTCTTACCAACGCTTACTCGCTGAACTCGACCTCGGCTTCACCCGCTTGCGCAACCGCGTGGTAATGGGCTCCATGCATACGGGCATGGAAGACCGCTTCTGGAATTATGCGAAGCTTGCCGAATACTTTCGCGAGCGCGCCAGGGGCGGCGTCGGCCTGATCATTACCGGCGGTATCTCGCCGAATCGCGAGGGTTGGCTGCTGCCGTTCGGCGGCACGCTGAACTCGGTGTTCGATCTGCGCAATCATCGGCGGCTCACGCAAGCAGTTCACGAAGAAGGCGGCAAGATCGCAATGCAGATCCTGCATGCAGGTCGCTACGGTTATCAGCCGTTGGTTGTGTCCGCATCGGCTTTGAAGTCGCCTATCTCCAGGTTCAGGCCGCGCGCGCTCAGCATTCGCGGCATAGAGCAAACCGTGCGCGACTACGCCCGCTGCGCAAGGCTCGCGCAGCGCGCCGGCTACGACGGCGTCGAGATCATGGGTAGCGAAGGCTATCTGCTCAACCAGTTCCTCTGCCCGCGCACCAACCGGCGCACCGACCGCTACGGCGGCAGCATCGAGAACCGCATGCGCCTCGCGCGCGAGATCGTCGAGCGGGTGCGCGCGGTGTGCGGCGAGCGCTTCATCGTGGTGTACCGGCTCTCGCTGATCGATCTGGTGGAAGGCGGCAATACGTGGGAGGAAACCGTGCAGGTCGCCCGCGCACTCGAAGCGGCCGGCGTGACCCTGTTCAACACGGGAATCGGCTGGCATGAGGCGCGCATTCCCACCATCGTCACCTCGGTGCCGCGCGCCGCGTTCGCCGCATTGAGCGCGCGGCTCAAAGCCGCCGTGAACGTGCCGGTGATCGTCTCGAACCGCATCAACACGCCCGAAGTCGCGGAGGCGTTACTCGCCGACGGCGCGGGCGATCTGGTTTCGATGGCGAGGCCGCTGCTCGCCGATCCCGACTTCGTGCTGAAAACCGCCGAGGGCCGCGCGCACGAAATCAACACATGTATTGCGTGCAATCAGGCTTGCCTCGACCATACGTTCAGGAATCAGCGCGCGAGCTGCCTCGTCAATCCGCGCGCGGGACACGAAACGGAACTGGTGTACCGGCCTGTTGCGAATCCGCACAAGGTGCGCTCGGTCGCCGTGGTCGGCGCGGGGCCGGCGGGACTGTCGGCGGCCACCGTGGCGGCCTCGCGCGGGCATCGCGTGACGCTGTTCGATGCGGCCGCAACGATCGGCGGTCAGTTCAATCTTGCGATGCGCGTGCCGGGCAAGGAAGAGTTCAGCGAAACCATCCGCTATTTCCGCAGCCAGTTGGAGCGGCATGGCGTCGACGTACGGCTCGGCACGCGCGTGGACCCCGCGCTGCTCGCGGCGGGCGCCTACGACGACATCGTGATTGCGACCGGCATCGTGCCGCGGCGGCCGGCAATTCCTGGCATCGACGCGCCCCATGTGCTGTCGTATGTCGATGTGCTGCGCGGCGCGCCGGTGGGGCGCCGGGTCGCGGTGATCGGCGCGGGCGGCATCGGCTTCGACGTGAGCGAGTTTCTGCTGCACCGCGCGGACGAGCCGCTTCCGGTGCCGCTCGACACGTGGCTCGACGAATGGGGCGTGGATCTGTCGGTAAGCGCGCGCGGCGGTCTCAAGACGCCCGCGCCAGCCCAGCCGCCGCGGCAAATCTGGCTGCTGCAGCGCAAGTCAGGCAAGCTCGGCGCGGGCCTCGGCAAGACCTCCGGCTGGGTGCATCGTGCGACGCTCGCAAGAAACGGCGTGACGATGCTCGCAGGCGTCTCTTACGTGACCATTGAGGCGCGGGGTTTGAAGATTGCGCGCGGCGGTGTCGAAGAGTGGCTCGACGTAGACAACATCGTGGTATGCGCCGGGCAGGAATCGCTGCGCGATCTGCACCCGGGCGAGTTTGTGCCGGGAAAAGCCGCGCACGTGAGCGGCGCGCGCTACCACGTGATAGGCGGCGCGGCGCTCGCCACGGAACTGGACGCGAAACGCGCAATCCGCGAAGGCGCGGAGCTGGCCGCGCGGCTTTAGCGCGGCGGCCACGAGCGCTCGTATGCGGTCCCGGTTCTGCGTCGCGGAGAACCGCCCGCATCAAGCAAGCCCTTTCTTCCGGTAATCGAGCCAGAAAGACAGACCCACGCTCACGAGAATCACCACGGTTGCAATCACCGTGGAATGGGTGACCGGCTCACCGAGCAGCAGCGCACCAAGCGCCACCGCCACGACCGGATTCACGTACATGCAGCTGCTCGCGATAATCGGGCTCGTGTGCCGGATCAGGAAACCGTAGGCAACGTAGGCGGCCATCGTGCCGATCAGCATCAGGTAGATGAACGCCAGCACCGGCAGGAAATGCACTTCGAGCATCCGTTCGCCGGAGACCCACGCGACCATTGTCGACATCGCGCCGCCCAGGCCGATTTGCAGCGACGTCGAGAGAAACAGGTCGGACGGCAGTTTGAGGCGGCTCGCGAGATGGGCGCCGCCCGCCCAGAAGAGCGCGCCGCAGAGGATGGCGAGACTGCCCCCTGCCGATCCCGGCGCGCTGTCGCCGTGGCTCAGAATCGCGATGCCGACGAGCCCGAGCGCCACCGCGAACCACTCGCCTTTGCCGATCTTGCGCCCGGCCACCGCCGCAATCACCGTTGCAAAGAGCGGTACGGTGGCAACCATGACCGCCGCCGTACCGGTTCCGACAGTGCGCATGCCGTAGGCCAGCATGCCGCTCGACAAGCCGACCAGCATCGTGCCGACGAGCCCGGCGTTGCGAATTTCCGCGAAGCTCGGCCATACCGGGTTGCGGCGCGCCGCGAACGCAAAGAGACCCACACCCGCGAACAGATTGCGCAGGCCCGACATCAGCAGAGGCGGAAACGAGCCGAGTGCGACGTGCACGGCGAGATAGGTCGAGCCCCACACCAGATACACGACACCGAGCGCGAGCGCAATCTGGCCGTTGCGCGAGCGCGGCAAACGGATCGGGAAACCACGTGAAAACCAGCCTGAGAGTTCCTGCGACATACCGTCAACCCGCCGACGCCGTTCGGAATTCCCGCTGCGGGGACGGCGGACACCGCATCGGCGATGCGGACAAACGGGCGAGGCTGGCGGACATGATGGTGGAGCGAAGGGCGATGGTTGGCTAACAGAGAAAGCCATACGGAACTGCGTAGCCGTGCCGGTTGTTGCGGCGGGTTCGCGGCTCGCGCGCCGAAAATCCGCGGCGCGCAGCATCGCATTATGCAGTAAGCGCCCCTTGCGCCAGGCGAAAGAATCGTAACTTTTGGTGCGTATGCAACAAAAAGCCGGGGCCACGCGGGCCCCGGCTTTGCACCTTCACGCGCGCCGCACCTGGCAGTCTATGCGGCGCGCATCCGGACAGGCACGGCGCTGCATCGCACTGGGTGGCAGCTTGCCCGCGTCGCGGCCTGTCGCTGGGCTGCTCAATTGCTCATCGCGCCCGACGCCTCGTGCTTCATGCCCATCGCGTCGCCCTTTTTCATCTTGTCGTGCTTCATGGCGTCTTTTTTCATGTGGTCTTTGGACATCGCGTCTTTCGACATGCCGTCCTTCGACATCGCATCATGCGACATCGCGCCGTCGGACATAGCGCCGCTTGCCTGGGCGAATGCGCCTGCGCTGCTCAGAAATGCGAAGGCGACTGCTGCGATTGCAAACTTCTTCATGGGATCACTCCGTTTGTTGTGGATCAATCGAACCGGCTCGAGCCGGCATATTTCCGAAGCTCCTGCCATCCGGGATCGGCGAGGCGCGCGCGGCGCATACGCGATCCGCGCGCGTCAGGAGCCTCCGAACCAGTTGTAACCCTGGTCGACCCAATAGCCGCCAGGGTAGGTGTTGGTGACGAACATCTCGACGATGTGCTTGGGATTCTTGTAGCCGAGCTTGGTCGGCATGCGCAGCTTCATCGGGAAGCCGTATTTCGCGGGCAGTTGCTCGCCGTCGTACGAGAAGGTGAGCAGCGTCTGCGGATGCAGCGCGGTGGGCATGTCGATGCTTTCGTAGTAGTCGTCCGCGCATTTGAAGCCGACGTATTTCGCGGTCGTGTCAGCGCCTATGCGCCGCAAAAAATCGCCGAAGGGCGTGCCGCCCCAGCGGCCGATCGCGCTCCACCCCTCCACGCAGATGTGCCGCGTGATCTGCTCGGCGTGCGGCAGCGCGTACAGCTCGGGCAAGGTCCACACGCGCTGGCCGGTTACGAGGCCGCTGACCTTCAGCTTGTAGCCGGATGCGTCGACGTGCGGCACTTCGTCGATACCGTAGTACGCATTGAACGGGAATGGCCGGGTGATCTGCGCCTCCGTGTAAGTCGGCGCGAGCAGCTTCGGATCGAACAACGCAGCTTGCGCGCGATCGTTCAGACGCGACACGGCGACAAGAAACTTGTTGACCGACTCGTCGTCGGTGAGCGAGCAGCCGGTCAGCAGCGACAGGCCGCCTAGCGACAGCAACTGCTTGCCGAACAGACGCCGCGACGGCATGGAAAGCTCGCGCCTTGCATCGATCAGAATCGACTCGCGGTCCAGCTTGCCGGTGGGCTCGCGCCGCGACGTGTCAGATGGCTTCTTCATGATTCGGTATCCGTAATATTCGAACTTTGCGCTTGATGGGGGCTCAACGTCCACTCCGCGTCCACTCCGCGTCCACTCACCGTCCGCGCAACATGGCGAGCAGCGAGCGCGGCACGAGCGCCACCATCGCGAGATGCACGACAATGAACGCGGCCATCAGCGCCATCGCACAGAAATGGACAACGCGTGCGTTGTCATAGCCGCCCATCAGTTCACGCAGCAGCGGGAACTGCACCGACTTCCAGATCGCGAGCCCGGACAGTACCAGCACGATCAGATCGAAAACGACGAACAGGTAGGCAAATTTCTGCACCGCGTTATAGACGCGCAGATCGGCGTGCGAGAGCTTGCCCGTCAACGCGGCGACGAAATCGCGCCACACCGCGCGCGGCGTGAGCGGCAGGAACTTGCGCGCAAAACGCCCGCTCACGAGGTTCAGCGCGATGTAGATCAAACCGTTCGCCACCAGCAGCCACATTGCGGCAAAGTGCCATTGCAACGCACCGCCGAGCCAGCCGCCCAGCGTGATTTGCGTTGGAAAGCTGAACGACGCGAAAACCGGCGACGCGTCGTAGATGCGCCAGCCGGACAGCATCATCAGAATCGCGGCGAGTGCGTTCAGCCAATGCGTGATGCGCACCCATCGCGGATGAATCGCGCCGCTTGCAGGCGCGGCGGGCGGCGCGGCGCCGCGAACGATATGAGGCGTTGTCATGACAATCTCCTGTAGTTCACGACGCGCTCAGGGGCAGAAGGCCAGTTCGGCCACTTGCAGCACGTCGCCGGTTGCGGCGTTTTCAACGAACGCGACCACGCCGGCCTGCCCGGCATTGATGCGGTGGTCGCCAGTGCGTGCGGCGTCGTCGAGGCGGATGTCGCGGCGAATCTGCGCCGTGCCGCCAACGAGCGGCACCGGCCCGATCCATTGCCGCGCGACCCTTTCGTGATGTAAGGTCGCGCCGCGGTTTTCTCCCGCGCCGACTTGCGAGCTCAGCGCGTTTTCGTACACCGCGACGTATGCATTGAGCGGTGCCGTTTTGTCGGTCGTCGCGCTGTCGAAACGAGCGGCGACATCGAACGCAGCATTGCCGGGCCGCGGCTTGATGACCAGTGCAACGTCGGCTTTCGAGGGCTCGGCAATCAGCTTGCCGACACGGCTCTGGAAATTGTTGTCCGGCTGCGACCAGCTCCGCAATTCGCGGCCCGCTACGAAAACTTCGGGCGTGTAGATCGTGTGGCCGCCCGCAAGATTCGCAAGCGTCTGCTGACGCTCGGTGAAACGGTGTTGCGAGAAGCGGTCGGTCCAACCGAGGCTGTTCCAGTAGTCGACGTGCAATGCGAGCGGCACGACGCTTTGCGTGGAACCGCTGTTTTTCCATTGGCCGAGCCACGCGTCGGCGGGCGGGCAGCTATTGCAGCCTTCGCTGCTGTAAAGCTCGACGAGCGCAACCCGATGTGCCGGGCTGTGCGTGCTGCACATGGCGCCCGCAGCGCTCGCGACGCCGCTCGCACACAGCAGCGTGAGCGCGGTGACGAGTGCGACGGCGCGCTGTAGCGGCTGACGCCGCTGTTGCATATGACACTTGCGCTGGCTGTGCTGCGTGTGTTGCGTGCATTGCTTGAAGACTGATTGCATGACGTGCTCCGCTCAGGATCTGGACGTTTGTCGAAGCACGCAGCCGGTTATGACACCGCTTAGCAAAATTTTTTTATGCCTCGCGTTTGCCAGCCGACGCGGCGAGTGCTCGCGCCTTCTCGCCGGCTTCAACCGCCTCAAAACCTACAGCAACGAAAGCTTCGCCAAGGCGGCTGAAAGACGCCGTGCTAACATGCCCCTACCGTTCGCGCTGCTTCGCCATGTGGCTTTCGTCATTCGAATTCGCGGCGCGACGTTCACTCCATTCGATATCCGACTGCCCTTCATGCGTCTGCCGACCTCACGCTCCCTCACCCGCTTGCGCCGTTGCCGCGCGACCGGCTGCGCGCGCGTGCAGTGCGCGCCGCAAGGGGCCGGCGAACGTTTGCGAACGCTTTCGCCGACAACGGCACCGCTTCCCGCCGCCCGGCACTCCGACTGACGCTGTTCGCTTTCCTGCCGAGCCGCGTTGTCCCTCAAGGGACTGTCGGGGCGCCGGGCGATCGATCACATCATCAGGATGTCTTCTCGTATAGAGATTGCAGCCGCACTGCAGGCCGATTGCAGCCGTCTGGCAGTTCTCTTGCATTTCTCTCGCAGTTTCTTGCAGCCGCCGTATGGCAGATTCGAACCGGAGTACCCGCCGTGAAAACCACCCGCAAAACCAAGCAGTGTTATCTCACCGAACTCGACGTCGCCCGTCTTGAGAAGCACGCGGCCGCGCCGGGCGCGCCTGCCCGCTTCCAGGAAATGCTCGACGACGTGCTGGAGCGCGCCGTGATCGTCGACTCGCGCGAGATTCCCGCCAACGTGCTAACGATGAATTCGCAGGCCACGCTCGTCGACGAAGCAAGCGGCGAGCATATGACGTGGACCGTCGTCTATCCGCCCGAGGCCGACTTCGCGCACGGCCGCCTGAATGTGTTCTCGCCGGTGGGCCTCGCGCTGCTCGGCGCAAAGCGCGGCGAGCAGATTCGCTTCATGCCGCCAAGCGGCGACGAAAAAGTGCTGAAGCTTGAAAAAATTCTGTATCAGCCCGAAGCCGCCGAAGACTTCACACGCTAGTCGTTCAGTGCGGCTGCGGACCGCGCGTGCTGCAACGCGTCATGAGCGGTGGGCCGCGTCAAATAAAAGAATAGTTCGTGAATGGCGCGGCAACGGCGTTGCGTCGGAGGCGCCTTCTGGCCCGCGAGCAGAACGCCGCGCCACGGCCGCTGTGCCCGCACAGCATCGCGCATGGGTTGCCAAGCGGCGCCCGGCCGGTGTATTGTGTGCGCTGCTAACGCGGGGGTCCTGCGCAGCACGGGAGTTGGAGGTCCGTGCCATGTGGGTGAGAAATACCCTTTGAACCTGATCTGGATAATGCCAGCGCAGGGAAGCGTACGGATTTCGCACCGCAGCTCCAGGCTTTACTCCTCGCGAATTCCGACTACTTCCATCTCGTCTCCTGCTTAGCGGCCCCACATTGCATGGGACCGGACAAGGCGTGCTATCGCCCGCTCCGGGCCGACACATGGAGAACACGCATGAACGCCAATCCGAAGTTTCTTTCCGCCGACGCCCACGTCGACGAAGCCGCCGTCGCGCCGCTGCCGAATTCCCGCAAGGTCTACGTGACCGGCTCCCGTCCCGACATCCGCGTGCCGATGCGCGAAATCACCCAGGCCGATACGCCTGACAGCTTCGGCGGCGAAAAGAATCCGCCCGTCTACGTCTACGATACGTCGGGCCCGTACTCCGACCCGGACGCGAAGATCGACATTCGCGCCGGTTTGCCGGCGCTGCGTCAGCGCTGGATCGAGGAACGCGGCGACACCGAGGCGCTCACCGGCCTCACGAGCGAATACGGCCGCGAGCGCGCCGCCGACCCGGCCACCGCGGAACTGCGTTTCCAGGGCCTGCACCGCACGCCGCGCCGCGCGCTGCCCGGCAAGAACGTTTCGCAGATGCACTACGCACGTAAAGGCATCATCACGCCGGAAATGGAGTACATCGCGATTCGCGAGAACCAGCGCCGCGCCGAATATCTGGAGAGCCTGAAGAAGAGCGGCCCGAACGGCGAAAAACTCGCCGCGATGATGGGCCGCCAGCATCCGGGCCAGGCGTTCGGTGCGAGCGCGTTCGGCCCGAACGGCGTGACGGAGATCACCCCCGAATTCGTGCGCGAAGAAGTGGCGCGCGGCCGCGCGATCATTCCGAACAACATCAATCACCCCGAAAGCGAGCCGATGATCATTGGCCGCAATTTCCTCGTGAAGGTAAACGCGAACATCGGCAACTCGGCGGTGACCTCCTCCATCGGCGAAGAAGTCGACAAGATGACGTGGGCGATCCGCTGGGGCGGCGACACGGTGATGGACCTGTCCACCGGCAAGCACATCCACGAGACGCGCGAGTGGATCATCCGCAATTCGCCGGTGCCTATCGGCACGGTGCCCATCTACCAGGCGCTCGAAAAGGTCAATGGCAAGGCCGAAGACCTGACCTGGGAAATTTTCCGCGACACGCTGATCGAACAGGCCGAGCAAGGCGTCGACTATTTCACGATCCACGCGGGCGTGCGTCTGCAATACGTGCCGCTCACCGCGAAGCGCATGACCGGCATTGTGTCGCGCGGCGGCTCGATCATGGCGAAGTGGTGCCTCGCGCATCACAAGGAAAGCTTCCTGTACGAGCATTTCGAAGACATCTGCGAAATCATGAAAGCGTATGACGTGGCCTTCTCGCTCGGCGACGGCCTGCGCCCCGGCTCGATCTACGACGCGAACGACGAAGCGCAGCTCGGCGAACTGAAGACGCTCGGCGAACTTACGCAGATTGCGTGGAAGCACGACGTGCAGACGATGATCGAAGGCCCCGGCCACGTGCCGATGCAACTGATCAAGGAGAACATGGACCTGCAGCTCGAATGGTGCGACGAAGCGCCCTTCTACACGCTCGGACCGCTCACCACCGACATCGCGCCGGGTTACGACCACATCACGTCGGGGATCGGCGCGGCGATGATCGGCTGGTTCGGCACGGCGATGCTCTGCTATGTGACGCCGAAGGAGCACCTCGGCTTGCCGAACAAGGACGACGTGAAGACCGGCATCATCACCTACAAGCTCGCTGCGCATGCCGCCGACCTCGCCAAGGGCCATCCGGGCGCGCAGGTGCGCGACAACGCGCTCTCGAAGGCGCGCTTCGAGTTCCGCTGGGAAGACCAGTTCAACCTGGGCCTCGATCCGGACAAGGCGCGCGAATTCCACGACGAAACACTGCCGAAGGATTCGGCCAAGGTCGCGCATTTCTGCTCGATGTGCGGCCCGCACTTCTGCTCGATGAAGATCACCCAGGACGTGCGCGAGTTCGCCGCGCAACAGGGCGTGACCGACGACGAGGCGCTGAAAAAAGGCATGGAAGTGAAGTCGATCGAGTTCATGAAGAAGGGCGCCGAAATTTACCAGCGGCAATGATGATGACCGCGCTTCGCGCCGGCTGCCGCCGGAGTCGATGCGCGCACAACTTTCTTGCCCTCGAAGGCCCGCCGCAAGGCGGGCTTTTTTTTGCCCTCCGCGCAGGCACGGCGCATGCTAAACGTGGAGAAACATTTGATTACGAAACCGTCAGTCTGCTGACAACCTCACACAACTCGATACGGGTTGCAGCGATAAGATCAAACCAACACATGCATAACGACAGGCGGCTTCAAATCACAACAAAGGGAGTGAGTCATCATGAAATCGATCCGTAAAATGGGTTCGCTTGCGATGATCGTGGCGGTGGTTGCAAGCCTTTCCGCGTGCGAAGGCATGACCACGCGGCAGCGTGACACGGCAATCGGCGCGGGCGTCGGCGGCGCGGCGGGTGCGGTGATCGGCGGCAGCGCGCTCTCCACGCTCGGCGGCGCGGCGGTGGGCGGCGTGATCGGCAACCAGGTCGGCAAGTAAATCCTCGCGTATCACTTGTAAAGGCGGGCGCGGGTGCAAGACCGCGCCCGTTTTGCGGCGGTCAGGCTCAAGTTACGTGGCGTTCGTTACGTGAGGAAAACATCGCTGCATGAGGACTCGGACGCGGTTCTAACGGGGCTGCAATGCGGCGCAATTTGGCCGCAATTTAGCCGCAAGCCGGCCGCAACGCCGCGCAATGCGCCGTTACGGTTTTGCAATGTTTATCCCGCACCAAGGGCGTAAGCTCGTGCGATAACGTGCCGACGATGGCGTCGGCCGCGTTGTTCGCAAACGGAGCGCGTCATGAAGTCCCGCGTCATCAATTCTCTCCTCACCAACGGTATGCGCCTGCGGCGCATCGGCTGTGCGCGGTCCCTTGGCCACGGCCGACTCGCGCTGAGCGGCGTCGCGAGCGCGCTGCTGTTGTCGGGCTGCTACTACCCATACGGCTACTATCCGGCTTACTACCCTTCCGCCTACCCGGCTTATTACGCGACGGTGCCCGCCAGCGCCGCCCAGCGCGAAGTGCCGCTCGGCACGGCAACCGATTCGTCAGGCGCGTCGCAGTCAGGGCAGCAGTCGACGCAGTCGCAGCAGTCGCGGTCGGCCCAGCGGACTCAGCAGGCTCAGGGAACCCAGCAAGCCCAACAGGCTCAGCAGGCCGAGCAAGTGCAGCCGGACGCCGCGCCGCCGACCTATGTGGTCGCGCAGCCGCCAGTGCCGGTATACGTGGCGCCCGCTTATCCCGTGTACTATCCGCGGCCGGTCTATCCGGCGTGGTACGGCTATGGCTATCCGGGCTGGTATGGCTACGGCTATCCTGGCTGGTACGGCCCGGCGGTGTCGATTGGCTTCGGCTGGTCGTGGGGCGGCGGGCGCGGACGGCATCATTGAGCGGCAGGACGCGAGGCTATGACCCTTGTGCGGTTTTCTGGAGCCGCGGTTTCCGGCAGCCCAATGTCAGCATACGGCAACCCACTTGCCGGCTGGCATTTTTGGCGCGGCGGCTTTCGGCCGGCTTCCTTCAGCAAACTTTCGGAACCGATTCGCTAAGGCTCGCTTCTGCGGACCGGTTCATGCAAAACTGAATTTCGACGTGCGTGCGGGCCCGGACTGGAAAGCCTGCCCCTCGTGGCTAACCGCCCTCTCCTGCGACCGCTCTCGCCCTCCTCCCGTAGTTTCCCTTCTTGACGCGCGAGCCTCGCGCTCTATTCTTTGTTAGGCCGCACACAGTAAGCGCTTAAAACCTGGGCCGCCCGTTGTTTCCACCGGCGGCGCTCATCCGTCCTGCACCAGCGACGCGTCCCGTCATTGGCAACTTCGCGTCGAGTTCGAACAACAACGAAGGAGACGTGATGTTTCATCAACTGCTCACCCCCGTCGGCAATTCCCTGCCTGAGTCGTTTCTGGTCGCGGCGTTGCCGATCATCGTCGTGCTGGTGCTGCTCGGCTGGGCGCGCCGGCCCGCGTGGCAGGCCTCGCTCGCGGGGCTCGTGGTCGGCCTGATCGTCGCCATTGCCGGGTGGAAGTTTCCGGTGGGCCTCGCGCTCGATTCAGTCGCGGCCGGCGCCGTGTTCGCGTGCTGGCCGGTCATGTGGATCGTGTTCGCAGCGATCCTGCTCTACAACATCGCGCAACGTTCGGGCCGCTTTGCCGCGTTCCGTACGTGGATGATCGACAACCTGCCGAACGACCGGCGCGTCGTACTGGTCGTGATCGGTTTCTCGTTTGGCGCGCTGCTCGAAGGTATTTCGGGCTTCGGCACGCCGGTCGCAATCACCAGTTCGCTGCTGATCCTGCTTGGTTTTCCGACGCTCGAGGCGCTCTCGTTCACGCTCATCTTCAACACGGCGCCGGTTGCATTCGGCGCGCTCGGCGTGCCGATCACGGTGCTCGGCGCGGTCACGCATTTGCCGGCCGATTCGCTCGCGAAAATGGTGGGCCGCCAGTTGCCGTTTTTCGCGCTCCTGCTGCCCTTCTATGTGATCGCCGTGTACGCGGGCTTTCGCAACATGCTGCGCATCTGGCCGGTGTTGCTGGTGTCGGGCGCGAGTTTCGCGCTCACGCAGTTCGTCGCGTCGAACTACGTCAATTACAGTCTGACCGACGTGTTGTCGTCGATGGTCTCCCTCATCGTCACCATCGCGTTTCTGCGCGTATGGAAGCCGGCCGCCGACCCGGCGTTCGCGGTGAACATCGAGCGGGTCGGCGACGAGCGCGGCAAAATCCGCGGCGGCCAGGGCTGGTATCCCTGGATCATTGTGTCGGTGGTGGTGATCGTCTGGACGGTGGCCAAGGTCTTCATGATCGGCGATGTGAAGATTCCGTGGCCGGGGCTCGACAAGGCCGTGTTCATCACGTTGTACAACACGCCTTACGGCGCGATCTGGGACTTTCAGCCACTTGCCACGGGCACGGCCATTCTGGTGGCGGCCGTCATCACGAGCGTCGTGGTCGGGCTCGGCGCGCGCGAATTCGGCGCGGCCATCGTCGATACGTGGGTACAGACGCGCATTGCCATTCTGACGGTCGCGACCATCGTCGGACTCGCGTATCTGATGAATTACTCGGGCCTCACCTATACGCTGGGGCTCGGCGTTGCATCGGTTGGACCTTTCTTCCCGCTGGTGTCCGCATTCCTCGGCTGGGTTGCGGTGTTTCTGTCAGGCAGCGACACGTCGGGCAACGCGCTGTTCGGCAATCTGCAAGTGGTCGCGGCTCATCAGTTGAATCTGAACCCGGTGCTGATGGCGGCGACCAACTCGTCGGGCGGCGTGATGGGCAAGATGATCTCGCCGCAAAACATCTCGACCGGCGTGGCCACCACCGAACTCAAAGGCAAGGAAGGCGTGGTGTTCGCAAGAACCTTCAAGCACTCCATTCTGTTGACGGTGCTACTCGGCATTCTCGTGTGGCTGCAACAGAACCTGTTGCAAGGGATGATTCCGCATTGAAGCCGCGACGGCGGTGACACGCGCGGCGGACTCGCGAGATTGCCGCGCCAGGCGTTGGGCTTCGTCGCTGCTGTCGTCACGAGTCGCAATTTTTCTCACATCAGCGTGAGAATTGCTCGCTTTGCGCGTCAGACGGCGACGCTTACGATCACGTGTGTCAGACGTCATCTCCCGGTATTTGCCGTTTCATTCGAACGTGAAACGTTTTGGGCTAACGCGCTGTTACGATGCGCGTGGCGTCTCGACTCAACCGCGCGCGACGCCACCACAATGAACGCAAAAAACCTTTTCCAGCTATTGATTCTCGCTGCCCTGTGGGGCGCGTCGTTCCTGTTTATCCGCGTCGGCGTAACCGACTTCGGCGTCGCTCCGCTAATGGCGCTGCGCGTTGGCATCGGCGCGCTGTTTCTTATCGTCGTGCTGCTCGCGCGGCGTCCGTTGCAGCAATCCGCGACGGTTCTGCGCACCCGAGCCTTGCCCCTGCTCGTCGTGGGCATTCTCAATTCGGCGGCGCCGTTCTGCCTGTTCGCCTATGCAGAGTTGACGCTCTCCGCGGGCGTCACCTCGGTGATTAATGCGACCACGCCGCTGTGGGGCGGCCTGGTCGCGTTCGTCTGGCTGCGCGATCGGCTAAGCGGGCTGCGCACACTCGGCCTTGCGATCGGTTTTCTCGGCGTGCTCATGCTGGTATGGGATCAGATCGCCGCGCCGAGCGGCTCGGCTGCCACGCCGCTTGGCACCGCTCTCGCCGCTGGCGCGGCGCTCGGTGCGACGTTGTTGTATGGCATCGCGGCAAACTATACGAAACGTTACCTGACCGGCGTCGATGCGCTTACCGTTGCCGCGGGCACGATGACCGGCGCGACCGTGGTGCTGCTGCCGCTCGCGGTGATCTACTGGCCGGCCGCGCCGGTCTCGCTGCACGCGTGGGGCGCAGTGCTCGCGCTCGGCGTGGCATGCACGGGCATCGCCTACATGCTGTTCTTTCACCTGATCGCCGTGGCGGGCCCGGCGCGAGCCATCACGGTCACGTTCGTGATCCCTATCTTCGGCATTCTTTGGGGCGCGCTGTTTCTCGGCGAAGGCGTGTCGGCGGGCATGCTCGAAGGCTGCGCCGTCATTCTCGTGGGTACGGCATTGGCGACCGGCGTCGTCAAGCGCTTGCCGTGGTTCGGCACGCGGCACGCGGATACCTGACTTGGGGCTGTGTCAGCCTGCGCGAAAAATAGCCCGCACTCCGCCGGAGTGCGGGCAAAAACCGTCGCCCTACGAGGATAGGCGACGGGGCCACCGGGGCCTGCGCGTTGGACGCGCGGCCGTCGTTGAGCAGAGCGTCGGCTGCATGACCGACGCTCGACTGGTGCTCAACTGGTTGAACAACGTGCGTGAAAGGGGTGCTTGTGCCGGAATGCGGGAATCTGGCCATCCGGCCCCTTCAAGCTAAAAAGCACCTTGTATGCCAGTTATGGAAGAACCGCAGAAAATTGCGGCAACCTATTGATCTCGCAGGGAATTGGACAGCGTGACGAGGGCCGTGGCGAGCCGCTCGCTGGTTCGGAGGAGAGTTACGTCACCGGCGTAACGTCAGCCGAGTAACGTGACGTCACGCGGCTAGCAATCCACAAGCTGCGATGCGTCAACGCATCGGCCACTTCGAGCGCAGCACGCTCACCTGCCGGCTGCGCCCCAAGCGCGGCTCGCGCCGTTCGTGCGGCTCGCGTGGGTTGAGTGCCGCGCCGCATACGAGCGCGAGAACCAGCAAGCTCGCGGCCCACATCCAGTAAGGAATCACGTCGAACATGGCCATCTCCGTCGAATGCCGGTTCGTGCCGGCATCTTCGTGATAGCAAGACGTGTGCGCGCGATTCGCAAGCGCGACGCCCGCTGCCCGCCGGGCGACGCGAAAGCCATAAAAAAACCCGCCCGGAACGCCATGCTCCCGGCGGGTTCTCATACTGCCTGCCGCTGGTTCACCAGCGGCGCGCTTCAGTGCAACTGGTCGGCCATCAGACTCAGAATCTGCTTTGCCTGCGGGCTTTCGTCGATACCGCCCTTGTCGTCGACCACGGCCACGCGCGTTTGATCCGGCGTGAGCGCACGCACGTTCACGCGGTACTGCTTGGCGACCTTCTCTTTCTTGCCGTGGAACACCTGGCTCCAGAAACCCTGCTCAGCCGACGACATATCCTTCGGATCGACATAGCGCACGAAGTACAGGCCGCGCGTCAGATCGCGATCGTCGACGGTGAAGTTGCTGCGATCGAGCGCCAAGCCCACCCGCAGCCAGGCGCGGTCGTAGGGTTCGCCAAGTGTCAGCTCGTTCGACGTTAGCTGCGCCGAGCCGCCCGCCGACTGCGGATCGCGCACGGGCTGCTGTGCCGCCAGCACGACGTTCTGCGCAGCCGTGGCCGCGGCCGCCGACTTCGCACCTGCGCTCGCCGCACCAGGCGCCGCCTGGGCACCCGCGGGCGAGAGCTCGGCGCTCTGCGCGCCGCCCGCCTTCGTGCGCGAATCGGCGAGTGCCAGTGCAGCCATCAGGCGCTTCAGATATTCCTGTTCGAGGCCGGGATCATTCGGCTTGGGCTGCCACGTGCTCGAGTCGTTGTTCGTGCCGGTCAACGCTTCGCGCATGCCCTTCTGGCTGATGAACACATACGTGCCGCCATTGGGCGCCGCTTCGAGGCGGGTGCGGTACTTGTTGCGTTCGGACGTGACGTAGCTGTTGCCCATGGCCTTGGACAGCGTGCTGCGGATCAGGCCGTCGTTGATCTGCGCGTGCGTTTCGTTCCAGTCTGTCTCCATCACGCCCTTGTCGCGCTGATCGACGACCAGCAGGAAGCCCTGCTCCTGCCAGAAGCGGCGAATCTGCGGCCAGGCCTGCGCCGGCGCCTTGTTGTCGATGACGAGCCAGCTTTCCGTGCCGTCGCGCTGAATGTGCATGCCGCTCACCGGCGGCACGACGGACAGGGTGTTCGCGGCGGGCGCCTGCGCCTGCACCTGACGCAGCGTGGACAACGAGGTTTCGCCGCCTTGCGGGGGCAAGGAACGCTGATCGGCCGTCTCGTCGATCAGATTCGGCGGGACGGCAAGTGACACCTGCTTCGATTTGGAGTCGCTCTTGTAGTCGACCTTGGTCGGCGACGACGTGCCGCAGCCGGCGACCAGCCCGCCTGCCATCAGCATTACTGCGAACCGCTTGGTAAGACGAAGATCAGTCATGTTCGGGGAATCCTTCCGCTACGCCACGGCAAGTTTCCGTGGATCAACCCAACATTTTACCGATCCCGGCGAGCCCTGTGCAAAAAGTGGGGTTTGCCCCGCCCGAGACGGACTCCTGCACGAGACACTTTTAACAATCGACAACGATTCCTAATAGCTTGTCAGAGCCGTGCCTATCGCTTGTCAGGATATTGTTTTCAAAGGCTCTTTTTGAGATTCGGCACCTGCCGCTTTTGGGATGACGCAAACCCGCGAGATTGGCGCCAGGCGTGGTTAGCCAGCACGAGTGCTATCTTCAAAACGCCCTTGCAGCAAGCCTTGGGCGTCCTACGCAGGAGATAACGCCATGCCGCAACCCGATCCTTCCCGCCTTCTGTCCGCCTCCGTAATGGCTGTCGCGACGCTATGCAGCAGCGCAAATGCTTGCGCGCAACTCGGTGCTGTGATGGCGGCCAAAGCAGGCGCCAGCGCGCCGCAAAACGTGCTCAACGGCGCGCTGCGCATGCGCACCTCGACGGATGCGGGCAACACGACCATCAACGAGTATGGGACGAGCAACGGCGAGATCGTCGCCTACACGTGGCAAGGGCCGACCATGCCGGATCTGGCCGCGCTGCTCGGCAAGTACGCCGGCTCTTACCGCGCGGGCGCAGCGGCTGCGGCGGCGACCGGCAATCTGCACGCGTCGCGCGTCGCGCGGCCGGACGTGATCGTCGAATCGGGCGGTCCGATGCGCGGCTATGCGGGCCGCGCGTGGCTTCCCGCCGCGTTGCCGCCGGGCGTGTCGGCGGACGACCTGCACTGAGCGTCGTTCGCATCCGGCCGCTGCCTGGCGCGGACGGTTGCGGCGCAATCCGCGTCGAAGCCCCGACGCCCGCGCCGCGTTCCGCTAACGCGCCGGTCCTCCACAAACACAAAAACTATCGCCCCTGACGCCATGAAACCAAACGCCCTTCCCAGCGTCCTGTTCGTTCTCTGTGCCGCGCTCGCCGCTTGCGGCGGCAGTGGCGGCGGCGGTGGCGGTGGCGGCAGCACACCGGCCGCCGCTCCCGTCGGCACGGCCAGCGCGCCGGCGGCCGCCTCCGCACCGCTTGCGGCTCCCGCGCCCGGCGGCACGAGCGTCGCCCAATCGAATACGCCGAACGTTCAGCCGATCGTCGTGCACGCCGCACCGCATCTCACGCGCAATATGCTGACCACGAGCGTCACGTTGTGTCAGCCAGGCACCGGCAACTGCGCGACCATCGACAACATTCAGGTCGACACCGGCTCGCACGGCCTGCGCATTCTTGCCTCGGCGCTGCCTGCCAGCCTGCCGCTCGCCGCAGTGCCCGCGAGCGGCGGCGTGTCCGGCGAATGCGCGGTGTTCGGCGGCGGCTACGCGTGGGGCGCCGTGCGCAGCGCCGACGTGCGCATGGCCGGACAGCTCGCCGCGGCAATTCCAATCCAGCTGATTGCGGACCCTTCCGTGCCGTCGGTGCCCTCGGACTGCGCCGCCTCCGGCCCGTCAATGCTCACGCTCGACACCTTGCGCGCCAACGGGATTCTCGGCGTCGGCGTGTTCGCGGCCGACTGCGGCGGCGCCTGCGCGAACGCCGCCCTGCCCCGCTGGTACTACAGCTGCGACCCGAGCGGCGCCTGCCAACCGAGCACGCAGCCGCTCGCGCAGCAGGTGGTGAATCCCGTCAGCCGCTTCCCGCTCGACAACAACGGCGTGGTGATCGATCTGCCCGCCATTCCTGACGAGGGCGCGCTTACCGTGTCCGGTTCGATGATCTTCGGCATCGACACGCAGGCGAACAACACGCTTGGCGGCGCGGGCGTGCTCAAAGGCAGTGCGCAAACCGGCTACGTCAGCACGACGCAGAACGGGCAGCTCTACACGCAGAGCTATCTCGACACGGGCTCGAACGGTCTCTTCTATCGCGACACGCAACTGCCGCAGTGCGGCTACTGGTATTGCCCTGCTTCGACGCAAACAGCGAGCGCGACGATCACCGGAGCGAACGGCGCTTCGAACACGGTGACCTTCAATGTCGGCAACTCGCGCGAGCTGTTTGCGTCAGCAAATAATGCGTTCAACAATCTCGCGGGGCCTGCCGCGAGCAGCTTCGGCTGGGGCTTGCCGTTCTTCTTCGGCCGGCGCGTGTACACGGCGATTGCCTCGCGCATGACGTCCGCGGGACCGGGGCCGTACTACGCCTTCTGAAGGCAAGACCGCATTTGATGTGCCGAAAATTCACAAACTGACGCACCGCATAAATTCGATATTGGGTGGCTGCGATAATGGCTGTTCGCGGCTAACGCTTCCAGGAAGATAGTTAGTCATGCAAAACTACCCACCGCCAACCAATGCAAGACGCCACCTTTTCCCTCGACGATTTCGAGCAACTGGTTTATACGCGGCAGCATAACCGCGCAACCGTCCAGTTGCTCTGCGCACTCGCGCTGATGCAGCACAAGCGCGGCCTGCTCGACGAGAGCTTCCTCGCGTCGGGCATGATCGGCCTCACGCCTGCCGAGCAACGCAAGCGCTTCTGCACGCGGCTCGCGAGCGCGGCTTCCACACTGTTTTCCGATCCCACATTCACGCCGCCGGCCGACTGCTTCAGGCTTTTTTTGACGTTGCACGAATGGGTCGGCTTGCTGTTTTCCGTCACACCGTTCGGCAATGCAGACCATGTGGCGCGCCACCTGAACCCGCGCGGCCCGCAAGACCGGCAGTTTCTGCCGGGCGACACTTTTGTGGAAAAGCTCTGCGTACTTTATTCGACGGAGTCCGAGTTCGAACTGGAGTTTGCCGCGCTGTGGGCGTACGACAAAGTGCTTGCCGCCTGCCTCGCGCTTGTCCTGTTCGCACCGGTTTTCAAGGGCTCGGCGAACGCGCACGTGAAGCGCGAGGCGCTGATCGAATGGCTGCCTGGCAAACTGCAGGAGATCGAAGACCTCGACGACCTGCCCACTGCCCTGCTGCATAACGCCTACATGTTCTGCAGCTACGCCCAGTCGCCTCGCCGGCATGAGATCAAGCGCGACATCAACGTGCTGGTGCGGCGCAAGCTTGCGCAACTCGGCCTGAGCGACCTGCCGGCGCCGCCTCCATCCGGCGTGGCGAAGGCGAAGGCAAACTCAAAAACCAAGGCGAAGCGGCGCAAGAAGCCGCTCATGCTGGTGGTGCTCGAATGGTTCGGCGGCGCGCATTCCATCTACCGGACGCACTCACGCACGCTGGAGGCTGCGCGCAAGCATTTCGAAGTGGTGGCCTTCGGCTTCGGTTATGCAATCGATGACATCGGCCGAGCCGTTTTCGACCGTTTTATCGAACTCGAGGAGCCGGAGTACATCGGCGAATGTCTGCACACTATTCGCGATTTTGCCGAGCGGGAAAAGCCGGACGTGCTGTACATGCCGAGCGTCGGCATGTTCGTAATGACCATCTTCATGTCGAACCTGCGGGTCGCGCCGGTGCAGATAGCGGGGCTCGGGCACCCGGCCACCACGCACTCGGACAAGATCGACTACGTCAGCGTGGAGGAAGACTATCTCGGCGATCCGGCCTGCTTCAGCGAGCGCATCATGAAGCTGCCGAAAGACGGGCAGCCGTACCGGCCTTCCGTCGCGCTGCCGGCCATCGTTCCTGCTGTCGTTCCCGGCGTCGTTCCTGCTGTCGTTCCTGCTGGCGTCCCCCCCCTTGGGCCGGCACGCGCCACGCTGCAGGTCGTCATTACCGCGAGCGCGATGAAGCTGAACCCCGCGTTTCTCGACGCATGCAGGGAAATCGGGGCGCGCGCCACAACGCCCGTCGAGTTTCATTTCATGAGCGGCGTGCATCCCGGTCTGCCGCTCGATCATATGCGCGAGGTAATCGGCCGCGCGTTGCCTGGATCGGTCGTGCATGGGTTCCATCAGTATCCGGGCTATATGGAGCGGGTCAATGGCTCCGATCTGTTCCTGAGCCCGTTCCCGTTCGGCAATACCAATGGCATCGTTGACGCGCTCACGCTCGGCCTGCCTGGCGTGTGCATGCGCGGGCGTGAGGTGTTCGAGCGGATTGACAGCGCGCTGTTCCAGCGCGTGGGCATGCCGCTGTGGACCACGGCAGACGACACAGCGGGTTATATAGCGGCAGCAGTCCGCATGATCGACGGGCACGACGAACGTATAGCGTTGCGGCAGCAGTTGCTCGATACACAAGCGGTCGAGCGCTGCTTTGAAGGCCACCCCGAAGCGTTTCCCGAAAGCGTGCTCGCCCTGATGGAAAAAACGCGCAGCCGGCGTGAAGTCGAGGTAACGAGCTGAGCGTTGTGCGGCAAATGCTTGCCTGAGGGCCGGCGCGGCCGTCCGCACACCACGCGGGTGGCGGCGCCGCATGCGCAACCTGTACTGGCGCGAGTGAGCTTTTGTTCTCGCATGGCACGGCCGCGGCGGCAGCGCTCTGCCGTGCCCTCGGCCGTGGTCTCTTCACGCACGCTGGCGTGGCTTCTTCACGCACGCCGGTAATCGTTGCGTCGTGGAGCTTTGTTCGTCCACTCTGCTTTCTGCTTTATTCGTCCGCTTTATTCGTCCGCCTCGTTCTCGTCTTGCCCCGACGGCGCGGCCAGCTTTGCTGGCGCAAGCCAGCTAAACGTGCCGAGAACGGGGCCATGAAACGTGCACTCGGCGGCCGCGGCTTGAATGGCCTTTTTCGGCTTGTCCGAGCCCGGTGCCTGCGCTTGCGCAGCCGCTCGGGCTTCGGAAGCCGCCCCGGTCCCCGCCCCGACCGCCGAAGCGGCACGCGCCGCCGCAACTTCGGACGCCGTCATCACGTGTTCGATCGATCCTTCCACCACCACGCGCGAACCGTCGATACCGGCGCCCGTATGCCGGATCTTCAGCGTATCGGACGATGTTTGCGCCAGCTTGCTGCGCATTAACTGCTCGCACGCGTCGGAGTTCTTGTAGACAGCGGTGCAGGCCGCGAGCAGTGCCGCAGTGGTCGAGACGCACGCGAGAGTGAGAATCCGAATCTTCATTGACGTTCCGTTTGTCAAACCGTCGCGAATTGTAGCCTGGGCGCGTGCACAAGCCTGTGCTTGACGCCGTCCCAATAATATGTTCCCATTGCGCACTATGTACCGCGCCCAGACCACCCTATCGCTACTACTAGCCCGCTCTACCGGGCTAGGTCTGCTGCTGCGCGCTTCCAACTGAATCACCCGAAGCACCGCATAATTCCCCAGTAACTGACCAGCCCCGGTTCCCGACCGGCGGCCCTGCTTTACGTTTTTGTCGTCCGGTCGACTACCTGCCTGTCGAATCCACGGACGATGAAAATGTTGAAAAACCCTGCCACCAAGTACCGCTCGTTCAAGCCCATCAATTTGACGGACCGCCAGTGGCCGTCGCGCACCATTACGCGCGCGCCGATCTGGATGAGCACCGACCTGCGCGACGGCAACCAGGCACTGTTCGAGCCGATGAACAGCGAACGCAAGATGCGCATGTTCAAGACGCTGGTGCAGATCGGCTTCAAGGAGATCGAGGTCGCGTTCCCGTCGGCGTCGCAAACCGATTTCAATTTCGTGCGCGAGCTGATCGAGGGCGGCCATATTCCCGACGACGTCACGATCGAAGTGTTGACTCAGGCTCGCGACGACCTGATCGAACGCACCTTCGAGTCGTTGCGTGGTGCGCCGCGCGCGATCGTCCACCTGTACAACGCGACAGCGCCGGAATTCCGCAAGATCGTGTTCGGCCTCGACCAGAACGGCGTGAAGGAACTCGCGCAAAAAGCCGCGCGCACCATGAAGCGTCTTGCCGACGCCGCGCCGGAAACGCACTTCACGCTGCAGTACAGCCCGGAAGTGTTCAGCGGCACCGAACTGGAATTCGCCAAGGAAGTCTGCGACGCCGTATTCGACATCTGGCAACCGACGCCTGAACACAAAGCCATCGTCAACCTGCCGGCGACGGTTGAAATGGCGACCCCGAACGTGTACGCCGACCAGATCGAATGGATGCACCGCAACCTCGCCCGCCGCGATTCGCTGATCGTCTCCGTGCATCCGCATAACGACCGCGGCACGGCTGTCGCCGCCGCGGAACTCGCGGTGATGGCCGGCGCGGACCGCATCGAAGGGTGCCTGTTCGGCAACGGCGAGCGCACCGGCAACGTCGACCTCGTCACCCTCGCGTTGAATCTGTACACGCAGGGCGTCGACCCGGGGCTCGACTTCTCGAACATCAACGAAATCGCACGCACCGCCGAGGAGTGCACGCAGTTGCCGGTGCATCCGCGTCACCCGTATGTCGGCGACCTGGTGTTCACGGCGTTCTCCGGCTCGCACCAGGACGCGATCAAGAAGGGCTTTGCCGCGCAGAAGCCGGACGCGTTGTGGGAAGTGCCCTATATGCCGATCGATCCGAACGACCTCGGCCGCACCTACGACTCCGTGATTCGCGTGAACAGCCAGTCGGGTAAGGGCGGCATTGCGTATCTGCTCGAGCAGAGCTACGGCGTGGTGTTGCCGCGTCGCCTGCAGGTGGATTTCAGCTCGGCCGTGCAGCGCTTTACCGATACGAGCGGACAGGAAGTCACCTCGCCGCAGATCTGGGAATTGTTCCAGCAGGAATATGTGCGCACCGCGGCGCCGGTTCATTACGTCGGCCACAGCCTGTCCGAGCAGAACGGACGCGAGCGCATCAAGCTGACTGTCGACATCAACGGCGCGCGCCGCGTGTTGCACGGTGAAGGCAATGGTCCGCTCGACGCTCTCATGCATGCGCTCGACGTGCCGGTGCGTATCCAGCACTACGAGGAGCGCGCGTTGACGCAAGGCGCGGATGCGCGCGCGGTGGCCGTCGCTGAAATGGCCGGTGCCGACGTAACCGGCAGCGCGTTCGGCGTGGGTATCGACGCCAATCTGGTGACGGCGTCGATTCGCGCGGTAATCAGCGGTGTGAACCGCGCTTATGCGCGTGCCAGCGAAGCAGCGAAGCAACGCTTCTTCGATACGGCGCTGAGTGACGAAGCCGAGCGCGCGGAGGCATGAGCGGCAGCTAGCCGGGTGGCGATGACCGGACTCGCGAAAGCGCGCGGGCTGAGCCGCCGCACCGCGAGTCCGGGAAAACGGTGAAGCACCCCAAAGGTTGGACCTGTGTCCAATTTCGGGGGTGCGGTTTTTTGGGCTCACAGCAGCCTTTGCTGTATACCCCAACCCGAGCGGCGTACCTACCCACACCTGCCGTGCGACAAACCCCGCCTTCTACTCGGACCACGCATCAGGCAAGCTGTGCGTGAGCGTCGACACGAAGCGCGCGGTCTCCTCCTGCTTCGGCCGCATGAAGACATCGCGCGACGGACCCGACTCCACCACCACGCCATTGTTCAGAAACACCACGTCGCGCGCGATTGTCGCCGCGAGCCGCAAGTCGTGCGTGGCCATCAGCATGGTCATGCCTTCGCTTGCGAGTTGCTTGAGCACTTCCACCACTTCGGCGGCAAGGCCGGGATCGAGCGCGGAGGTGGGTTCGTCGCACAGCAACACTTCCGGCGACGGCGCCAACGCGCGCGCAATCGCCACGCGTTGCTGCTGCCCGCCCGAGAGGGTGACGGGCCACGCATCGCCTTTATGCGCGATGCCCACTTTTTCGAGCAGTTCGTCGGCGCGGGCGCGCGCTTTTTCCTTATCCCACTTGAGCACGGTCAGCAGCCCTTCCATCACGTTCTGACGCACCGTCAAATGTGGAAACAGCTGGAAGTTCTGAAACACCATGCCGGTACGGCGCCGAATGGTGAGCACCGTTTCGCGCGACGGCCGCTCGTCCCGAGTAAACGTGAGCCTCTGATCGCCGATTTCGAGCGAACCGGCCTCGGGAATTTCAAGCAGATTCACGCAGCGCAGCAGCGTGCTTTTACCGCTGCCCGACGGACCGATGAGCGCGGTCACGTTGCCTTGCGCCAGTTGCAGATCGACCGAATCGAGCACACGGTGCCCGCTGAAGTATTTGTCGATTTTTTCCAGTCGGATCATCAGTTGCCCGCCTGAAAGAGTGCATGACGGCCGAACTTGCGCTCGAGCCTCACCTGCGCCGAAGACAGCACCGAGCTGAACAGCAGATAGACGAGCGCCGCCTCGGTGTACAGGATCAACGGTTCGTAGGTCACCGAAGCAATTCGCTGCGCGGCCTGGAACACCTCGGGCACGGTCAGCACCGCCGCGAGCGAGGTGTCCTTCACGAGCGCAATAAATGAGTTCGATAGCGGCGGCAGCGCGACACGCGCCGCTTGCGGAAGGATCGCACGACGCAGCGCCTGCTCGCGCGTCATGCCCATCGAATATGCGGCTTCCCACTGCCCTTTCGGGATCGACTCGATCACGCCGCGTATCACCTCCGAGTTGTAGGCGCCCACGTTCAGCGAAAAACCGATAATCGCGGCTGTCAACGGATCGAGCACGATGCCGACGTTCGGCAAGCCATAGAAGATCACGAATAGTTGCACGAGCAACGGTGAGCCACGAAAGAGCCACACGTAAAAGCGCACCGCCGCCACCGCCCACTTCGGCCCGAACAGCCGCACGAGCGCGACGATAAACGCGAGCGCGAGACCGATAGCGAACGACGCCAGCGTGAGCGGCACCGTGAACACGAGCCCCGCATACAGCAGGGGCCACAGCGACTGTGCCATCAGATGCAACCATGCCGGCATGATTCAGACTCGCAAAAGGCGTTTACTGGGAGACGTCCTTGCCGAAGTACTTCTGCGAAATCTTCGCGTACGTGCCGTCTTTCTTCATATCCGCGAGCGCCTTGTTGATGGCCGCGACGAGTTCCGGGCTGCCCTTGCGGATCAGCACAGCGGACTTGTCGCTGCTCTCGCCCGACGTATCCAGCGCGGCAATCTTCACCTTTGCATTCGGCTTGTGCTTCTTGAAGTCGAGGAACGACAGCGAATCGTTGACGGTTGCATCCACCCGCCCCGCGGTCAACAGGTCGATCGATTCGTTGAAGCCCTGCACCGGAATCACTTCGGCGCCGTGCGCCGCTGCTATCTTGCCGAAGTTGCTGGTGAGCGTATTGGCCGACTTCTTGCCTTTCAGGTCGTCGAAAGTCTTGATGGTGGTGTTGTCCGAGCGCACGATCAGCGCCGCGTGCGACGTGATGTACGGGTCCGAGAAATCGTATTTCGCCTTGCGCGCGTCCGTAACCGCCACTTCATTGATCACCGCGTCGTAGCGGTTCACGTCGAGCCCCGCGATCAGGCCGTCCCATTTGCCCTCGACGAATTGCGGCTTGACGCCAAGACGCTGCGCGATCTGCGTGCCGATCTCCACGTCGAAGCCGGTCAGCTTGCCCGATTCGTCGTGGTACGTGAACGGCGCATAAGTGCCTTCGGTGCCGATCCTGAACACGCCCGAGGACTTGATCTGCGCGAATTCATCGGCTGCGAAGACGGGGCTCGCGGCGACCGCATGCAGCAGCGCAACCAGAACAATGGAACGAATCGACTTCATGAGAGGCTCCCTAAAGTGGCCAGGCGCAATGCCTGGTGTGGCCAGGCCGTATGCCTGGTCTTGTGTCGGCAGTCCCGCAGGCAGCGCGCCCGGCGGAGTGGGCGGACTGTAGCAAACGGCTTGCCTTTTTACAAAGGATCAGGTTTCCAATTCATATGCATATGCGTGCTAAGCCGCATCCGCGGCGTTCGTCATCGCGCGAGTTTCAACTCTACAGCAGATACGAATGCGCGGCATGCATCGCAACATGGAAGGTGGGCGCGGCGCCATCGGGGAAAACGCGAGACGCTTGTGCCGCAGCGAATGCGCGGCAGCGTGGCAAATGCGGCGCGGGCGTGGCATGCCCGCGCCGCCGGTCAGGCTTGCAAAACCTCTACCGCTCCACCGGGTGCGGCTCTTTGAGCCGGTTGGACACCCGGATCGCATCGAAGTAGGCCGGGTTGGGCGGACGCTTCTGATAACGGCCCGCGCCACGCACCGCGCGCAACTCGCCATCGGTCCACGCAAGCGCGCCGCGCGTGAGCGTGTGCATGGCCACGCCCTGCACGGTCATTCCTTCGAAGACGTTGAAGTCCACGTTCTGATGATGCGTCTTCACCGAAATGGTCTTGCTTGCATGCGGGTCCCATACGACGATGTCCGCATCGGCGCCCACGCGTATTGCGCCTTTGCGCGGATACAGATTGAAGATTTGCGCGGCGTTGGTGGACGTGATACGCACGAACTCATTGGGCGTGAGACGCCCCGAGTTCACGCCGTGATGCCATAGCACGGCCATGCGGTCTTCCACGCCGCCGCAGCCGTTTGGGATCTTCGTGAAGTCTTCGCGGCCCATTGCCTTCTGCGATGCGCAAAAGACGCAGTGATCGGTGGCCGTGGTATGCAGCTGCCCGGCCTGCAAGCCGCGCCATAGTGCTTCGCGATGCTCGGCCGAGCGAAACGGCGGGCTCATCACATGGGCCGCCGCGCGCGTCCAGTCGGGGTCGCGATACACCGCTTCGTCTATCACCAGGTGCCCCGGCAGCACTTCGCCGAATACGCGCAGCCCCTCGCTGCGCGCGCGCGAAATCGCGTCGACCGCGTCTTTCGCGGACACGTGCACGATATACACCGGCACGCCCAGCACCTGCGCAATGCGAATCGCGCGATTGGCGGCCTCGCCTTCCACCTCCGGCGGCCGCGATAGCGGATGAGCCTCCGGACCGGTAAAGCCCTTTGCGAGCAACTGACGCTGCAACTGAAACACCAGCTCGCCGTTTTCCGCATGCACGGTGGGCAGCGCGCCGAGTTCGAGCGAACGCGAGAAGCTGTTCACCAGCACTTCGTCGTCGGCCATGATCGCGTTCTTGTAGGCCATGAAATGCTTGAAGCTCGACACACCGTGCTCATGCACGAGCGTGCCCATGTCGCGGTACACCGAGTCGTCCCACCACGTCACAGCCACATGAAAGCCATAATCCGCCGCCGCCTTCCCGGCCCAGCCGCGCCACTCGTTGAACGCTTCCATCAGGCTTTGCTTAGGACTGGGAATCACGAAGTCGATGATGCTCGTCGTGCCGCCCGACAATCCGGCCGCCGTGCCGGTGTAGAAATCGTCGCTCGCCGTGGTGCCCATGAACGGCAGTTCCATATGCGTGTGCGGATCGATGCCGCCCGGCATCACGTACTGGCCGCCCGCGTCGACTATCGACGCGTCCGCCGGGGCCGCGAGGTCCGTGCCGATCTGCAGGATCGTGCCGCCGTCCTGCGGGTCGGCACATAACACGTCGGCACGGTAGGTGTTTTCCGCGTCGATGATCGTGCCGCCGCGAATCAGGGTCGTCATGTTCCGCCTCCTTGTGAACTTGCGTATATCGCTGCCGTCTGCGTTATTGTCTACGCGCTCGCCACGCGCGCACTCGGTCCCTTGCTGAACTTCATCCAGGCGCTATACACGACGGACGCCAATGCAAGCCCGACAAACCACGCATACGTATAGAGCGTATTGAAGATCGACGGCACGTTGGCAAACGAAGCCGGAAAGGCAGTGTGCAGGAAACCGGGCAGATTCGGCAGCACGCCGATCACGAGCGCCACCACCGCGCCAATGTTCCAGCCGCCCGTATAGCTGTATTCGCCGCGTTCGTCGAAAAGCTCGCGCGTATCGAGGCGCGTGCCGCGAATCAGGAAGTAGTCGACCATCAGAATGCCTGCCACCGGACCCAGCAACGCCGAATAGCCGACGAGCCACGTGAAGATATAGCCCTGCGTGGTCGCGAGAATCTTCCACGGCATCATCACGATCGCAATGGTCGCGGTAATCATGCCGCCCGCGCGATACGAAATGCCTTTGGGCCACAGGCTCGAAAAATCATAGGCGGGGCCGACGAGATTCGCGGCCAGATTGCAGCACATGGTGTCGAGCGTGAGAATAATGAGCGCCAGTCCGACGCCAATGCCCGTCATCCGGCTCGTCAGATCGATCGGGTCCCAGATCGCCTTGCCGTAGATCACCACGGTCGCCGAGGTCACGACGACGGAGATCACCGAGAGCAAAGCCATCGGCACCGGCAAGCCGATCGACTGTCCGACCATCTGGTCGCGCTGTGTTCTTGCAAAGCGTGTGAAGTCGGGAATGTTCAGCGCGAGCGTGGCCCAAAAGCCGACCATCGCAGTGAGGCCCGGCCAGAACGTGGCCCAGAACATCCCCTCTTTCTTGCCGCCCGGCACGAACTGCGACGGTGCGGAAAGCATCGAGCCGAGGCCGCCCGCCTTCGACGTCGCCCACCATACGAGCGCCACGCACATCACAATCTTGATCGGCGCCGACCAGCTTTCGAGCCAGCGGATCGAATCTGTGCCGTGCACGATGAAGTAAATCTGCAGCGCCCAGAAGAAGAGAAAACAGGCGAGCTGTCCAATGGAAATGTCGATGAACGGCAAGGCCGCGCCATGCAGCGCGTTGCCGGTCAGAATATTCAGTAGCGTATAGATCGCGCTGCCGCCCAGCCACGTTTGTATGCCGTACCAGCCGCACGCCACGATGGCGCGCAGCATTGCAGGCAGCTTCGCGCCCTGGGTGCCGAACGACGAGCGCACCAGCACCGCATACGGAATGCCGTGCTTCGCGCCCGCGTGGCCGATCAGCAGCATGGGCACGAGCACGATCAAATTGCCGAGCAACACGGTCAACACCGCCTGCCACGGCGACATGCCCTGTTCGGTCAAGCCGGCGGCCAGCATGTATGACGCAATGTTCATCACCATGCCGACCCACAGCGCCGCGAAGTGATACCAGCGCCATGTGCGCTGCGCAGTGCCGGTCGGCGCGAGGTCGTCGTTGTAAAGACTGCTGCTGTGCGCGCCGGCCGCGAATTGCGGGTCGGCGGGTTGCGCGGTCTGCTTCATCGAAAGATCTCCACTTGAACGTTGCAGCCCGCGCGGCTTCTTGCGGCGCGTCGGGCGTTAAGGGAAACACGGCTCCTGCACAAGCACTGCGCAAATGACAGAAAGTGCCCGGTTTCACGCGGCTTTTGCTGCGTGCGCCGGCTCCGTGCCTGCTTCGTGTGCTTCGCTCTGTGCCACATTCACGCGCGCCGGATTGTTCGGATGCGTGGTCCAGTTCGCGTATTCGCCGTTATCCACGCGCTCCATCGTTATGCATTGCTCGACGGGGCACACGTGCATGCACAGATTGCAGCCCACACATTCGGAGTCCATCACTTCAAAATGCCGCACGCCAGCTTTTTCTTTCGTGATTGCCTGGTGCGCAGTGTCTTCGCACGCGATATGACACAGCCCGCATTGAATGCACTTGTCCTGATCGATGCGCGCCTTGATGCTGTAGTTGAGGTTCAGATACTTCCAGTCGGTGACATTGGGCACCGCGCGCCCGCGGATGTCGTCGAGTGTCGCGTAGCCCTTTTCATCCATCCAGTTGGACAGGCCGTCCGCGAGATCCGTCACGATGCGGAAGCCGTAGTGCATGGCCGCCGTGCAAACCTGCACGCTGCCGGCGCCCAGCACCATGAATTCCGCCGCATCGCGCCACGTGGAAATGCCGCCTATTCCCGAGATGGGCAGGTTCGGCGTTTGTTCGTCGCGCGCAATTTCAGCCACCATGTTGAGCGCGATCGGCTTGACCGCCGGGCCGCAGTAGCCTCCGTGCGTGCCCTTGCCGTCGACCATCGGCAACGGCGACATTGCGTCGAGATCCACTGCGACAATCGAGTTGATCGTGTTGATCAACGACACGCCGTCCGCGCCGCCTTTATATGCCGCGCGCGAACCGAGGCGAATGTCGGTGATGTTCGGCGTGAGCTTCACGAGACACGGCAGGCACGAGCCTTCCTTGACCCAGCGCGTGACCATTTCGATGTACTCCGGCACCTGGCCGACCGCCGAGCCCATGCCTCGCTCGCTCATGCCGTGCGGGCAGCCGAAATTCAATTCCACCGCATCGGCGCCGGTGTCTTCGACGAGCGGCAATATCCACTTCCAGTCACGCTCGTTGCACGGCACCATCAGCGACACGATCATCGCGCGCTCAGGCCAGTCGCGCTTGACCTGCGCGATCTCCCGCAAATTCACTTCCAGCGGACGATCCGTAATCAACTCGATGTTGTTGAGCCCCGCGATACGCTGACCGTTCCATTGCACGGCGCCGTAGCGCGAACTGACGTTGACCACGTGCGGGTCGAGGCCGAGGGTCTTCCACACCACGCCGCCCCAGCCTGCCTCGAACGCGCGGTTCACGTTATAGGCTTTGTCGGTTGGCGGCGCGGAGGCGAGCCAGAAGGGATTCGGCGATGTAATGCCGGCAATCGTACAGCGCAGATCGGCCATGTTGGGCTCCTTGGGGACGGCTGTTTTTATGTGACTCGTTTTATGCGACCCGCCTCTCGGGTCTTTCGCGCTAGGCGGCCTTGATGCCGGTGCGTGCAAACTGCGCATGAATGGCGTCGGCGGCAAGCTTGCCGTCCTGCACCGCCTGTACCGTCAGATCGACGCCGCCGCTCGCCGCACAATCGCCCCCGGCCCACACACCGGCGAGCGAGGTCTGCCCGTTCGCATCGACGGCGATGCGGCTGCCGTCGAGCGTCAGCAGTTCGCGATCGAGTCCAACGGTCACGAGCGTCTGCCCGATTGCCTTCAGCACCATGTCCGCTTCAATGACGAGGCGCTCAGTGTCACCCGTGCTCAGCGTTCGTTCGAACTCCACCCCCGTCACCACGCCGCCCTCTCCGAGCAGACGCACCGGCGTTGCGTGCGTGACGAGCGTGACGCCGTTGGTCTGCGCGAACTCCCGCTCTGCCCACGTCGCGCTCATGGATTCGACGCCGCGCCGGTACACCATCGTCACCGCAGTCGCGCCGAGCTTGCGGCTTTGCACCGCGGCGTCCACTGCCGTATTGCCTCCGCCTATGACGACGACGCGGCGGCCAACCGACACGCTGCCCCAATCGCGCGCGCTGCGAATCGTTTTGATAAAGTCCACTGCGTTCATCACGCCGGCCAGATCCTCGCCCGCCGCGCCAAGCTCACGCACGCCCGCGAGGCCGATCGCGAGAAACACCGCGTCGTATTGCTTGCGCAGCGCATCCAGTTCGACGTCGCGACCGAGCGCCATACCGTGCCTGATCTCGATACCGCCGACCGAGCACAGCCATTGCACTTCGCGCTGCGCGAAATCGTCGACGGTCTTATAGGCCGCAATCCCGTATTCGTTGAGCCCGCCGGCTTTCTCATGCGGGTCGTAAATCGTCACGTCGTGGCCGAACAGCGCGAGGCGATGCGCGCAGGAAAGACCTGCCGGGCCCGCGCCGAGCACGGCAACCCGCCGGCCGGTTGCGGGCGCGCGCGTAAAGAGCGCTTCGCCGCGCGCCATCGCCCAATCGGTCGCATGGCGTTGCAGCGCGCCAATGGCTACCGGCTTCGCATCCTGATGGTTGCGCACGCAAGCACCTTCGCAAAGAATCTCGGTGGGGCACACGCGCGCGCACATGCCGCCAAGCGGATTCGCCGACAGAATGTCCAGCGCCGCGCCCTTCAGATTGCCGTTGCCGATCTTGCGGATAAAGCTGGGGATGTCGATCTGCGTCGGGCATGCGTTCACGCACGGGGCGTCGTAGCAATAGTGGCAGCGGTTCGCCGCCGCCGCGGCGGCACTCGCGTCGAGCAACGGCGCAATGTCGGAGAACTCGCAGGCAAGCTGCTCGGACGACAGGCGCTGCGCGGCGATATCGCCGGTTTGCTTGATGGCCATACACGTTCCTTCTGTCGATGTGAGGACGCAGCCGCGTTGGTCGGCGCTCGCGTGGACGAGGCTCGCACGGCATTTTTCTGGCACTGCGATTACTACGGTTTCTGCGATTACTGCGGTCGCTGCGGTGAAGCGGCTAGTGCACTAAAGCACTAGAGCAACCCAAGAAGCACCCACTATGAAACCGGCTCGCACGCCCGCTCGAGCATGGCGTGCAGCAGGACGTTCGCGCCCGCCTCGATCCATTCGAACGTGGCGTCCTCGATTTCGTTGTGACTGATACCGTCCACGCAGGGCACGAACACCATCGACGTGGGCGCGACCTGCGCGAGGTAACACGCATCGTGTCCCGCGCCCGACACCATGTCGCGATGCGAGTAACCGAAGCGCTGCGCCGCCGCGCGCACGGACTTCACGCAGGCTTCGTCGAACGCAACCGGAGCGTAGTAAAAGATCTGCTCGAGTTCGGTTTCGAGCCCAATGCCGCCGGCAATGCGAGCAACGCCCTCGCGCAATGCGGCATCCATTTTTGCGAGCACGGCGTCGTCGGGGTGACGGAAGTCGACGGTAAAGAACACGCGGCCTGGAATCACATTGCGCGAGTTCGGATGCACCTGCATCATGCCGACCGTCGCGCATGCGAGCGGCGCATGGTCGAGCCCAATGCGATTGACAAGATCGACAACGCGCGAGGCGCCCAGCAGCGCATCGCGCCGCCGCGGCATGGGTGTCGGCCCCGCATGCGCTTCCTGACCCGTCAACGTGATTTCATACCAGCGCTGGCCCTGCGCGTCGGTGACCACGCCGATGGTTTTCTGCTCGGCCTCGAGAATCGGCCCCTGCTCGATATGCAGTTCGAACGCCGCGTGCAACTGGCGACCGCCGCACGGTACATCGCCCGCATAGCCAATGCGCTGCAATTCCTCGCCGATGGTCTTGCCGTCTACGTCCTTGCGCGACAAGCCATACTCGAGGGAAAACACCCCCGCGAATACGCCGGACGCGACCATGGCGGGTGCAAAGCGCGAGCCTTCTTCGTTGGTCCAGATCACGACCTCTATGGGATGCTCTGTTTCGATACCGTGATCGTTCAGGCTGCGAATCACTTCCAGACCGCCCAGCACACCGTAGATGCCGTCGAAGCGGCCGCCCGTCGGCTGCGAATCGGCATGCGAGCCGGTCATCACAGGCAGCGCGTCCGGATTGCGCCCCGCGCGGCGCATGAAGACGTTGCCCATCTGGTCGATGCTGACCGTGCAGCCCGCTTCCTTCGCCCAGCTAACTATCAGGTCGCGCCCCTGCTTGTCGAGGTCGGTGAGCGCAAGGCGGCACACGCCGCCTCTGGGCGTTGCGCCGATCTTCGCCATTGTCATGAGGCTGTCCCACAGCCGCTTGCCGTCGACCCGGACCGACGCCGCGTCGTCCGCACCCGCCACGGGAGCACCCTTCGGCGCGCCCTTCAGCGCTTCAGTAACCGCGTTCATTCGTCTCGCTCCTTTCGGTGAACCGACATGAAACTGGTGCATGGGCGGCGGTTGTGGGGCGTGTCCGCACGGTGGCGGTGCAAGCTCGATGCACTCGGCTGCCCACTGATACAAAGGGCAAACCCTGGTGCATGTCCCGCTCTGTCAATCCTGTCCAGTTGGACAGGTTGTAGACGATTCACACCGCCAAATCAATGCCTTTCGCACGAGAGAAACAAGAGCGAGAAGCGTGCCATTGCATTGCAGCACGGCCGCGCGGCACGTGAGAAATACGTGTGTGAGCGCGGCGTCGAGCGGCTAGAATGAAGCGCGACGCGGCACGCATGCCGACGAAGGCGAACATGAGAGACGAAGACGTAGCGGCACGCATCACCGATCATGACGAAACACGCGCGCCTTTGCGGCGGCGCAAGGCGCACATTCGCGAGTCGAACGAAGCCCACCTTCTGGCGTGTGCGGAAGCGGTTTTTGCCGAACGCGGGCTGGACGGCGCAAGCACCGCGATGATCGCCGAGCGCGCAGGTCTACCGAAAGCCAACGTGCATTACTACTTCCCGACGAAACTTGCGCTGTACCGCCGCGTGCTCGAAGACCTGTTCGAAGACTGGCATCGCGCGGCCGATACCTTCGAATGCAGCGACGACCCCGTCGAGGCAATCGGCGGCTATGTGCGGGCGAAAATGGAATTGTCGCGGCGGCGTCCGCTCGGCTCGAAAGTATGGGCGAGCGAGATCATTCACGGCGCGGAGCATATGGAAGACATTCTCACGGGCCGGGTCAAGCCGTGGCTCGACAGCCGAGTGAAAGTAATCGACAGCTGGATTGCACGCGGGCTGCTCGCCCCGGTGAACCCGCGCACGTTGATGTACATGATCTGGGCCACCACCCAGCACTACGCGGACTTCGACGCGCAGATCCGCGCGCTCAAAGGCAAGCGCGCGCTCACGCAAAAGTCGTTCGAGGCGACGACTGAAGAAGTCGTGCAACTCGTGATTCGCGCGTGCGGCGCGGTCTCGCCGGCACAGCGCGAGGAAGGCGCGGACCCTGCGCGCTAGGCGTTCTGGTGCAGCGGCGCTGCTTCAGTAGGTTTCCAGATGCAGGCGCCCTTCCTTCCTCAACCTCGCCCACAGTGCATCCCAATCCATCTGATGCTGCTCGCCAATTTCCTTGAGCGCCTGCAGCACGCCGTCTTCCATGCCCTTTAACCCACACACGTAGATATGCGTGTTGTCGTCTTTGAGCATGTGCGCGACGTCTACCGCGCGCTCGCGCATGGCGTCCTGCACATAGCGCCTGGGCTGACCGGGCGTGCGCGAAAATGCCAGATTCGTGTCGATGAAATCTTTCGGCAGATTAGTTAGCGGCCCGAAGTACGGTAATTCCTCTTTGGTTCGCGCGCCGAAAAACAGCATCAGCTTGCCGGTCGCACCTTTGAGCCGGCGCCGCCGCCGGTACTCGGTCATCGCACGCATTGGCGCGGAGCCGGTGCCCGTACAAATCATCAGCAGATGGGAGTTCGGGTGGTTCGGCATCAGGAAGGTGCCGCCGAACGGGCCGATCACCGTCACCACGTCGCCTTTTTTCAGATCGCACAGATAGTTCGAGCAGACGCCGTCAAGCGGATCGCCATGCCGCTGCGAGACGCGTTTCACGGTCAGCGAGACGTTGTTATAGCCGGGCCGCTCGCCGTCGCGCGGACTGGCAATCGAATACTGGCGCGCATGGTGTGCCCGGCCGTCGGCGGTTACGCCGGGCGGCAGTATGCCTATCGACTGCCCCTCCAGCACCGGGAACGGCATCGAGCCGAAATCCAGCACGATGTGATGGATATCGCTTTGCGTCGACGCGTCGGTGAGTCGGTAATTGCCGACCACGGTCGCCGTGGTCGGTGCCTTGTGCGTATACAGATTGACGTATGGTTTTGCCGCGGACCAAGGCGGCACGACGGAGCCGCGCACGGTATCGACGTCGATGCCGCTGGCTACCGACTCGTCCCGCGTCGTATCCGCAACGGGCGCTTCGTCCACCGCGGGGACGGCCATGGTGTTCTGCTCAGGCAATACGTCCCACGTGAACTGCTCTTCGACCGGATACGCGTCGGCCTTCAGCACGGTGCGCCAGTTGTCGATCGCGCCTGTCGGGCACGGCGGCACGCACGCCATGCAGCCGTTGCAGACATCCGCCTTCACGACGTAATTGTTCTCGTCGTGCGTGATCGCGTCGATCGGACAGGTTTCTTCGCAGGTATTGCAGCGAATGCAGATTTCCGGATCGATCAGATGTTGCCTGAGTACCTCGATCGACACTGGGCCGTTCATGATTGCCTCCACCCTGTAGTGCTGAAAAAGCGCGCCGCGCTTTTTGCGTGCGTTCAGTTAAAGCGCACGTATTCGAAATCCACCGGCTGACGGTTCACGCCCATTGCGGGCGGCGCAATCCAGTTCGCGAACTTGCCCGGCTCCACCACGCGTCCCATCAGCGAGGCGACGAATGCGCGGTCTTCGGGCGTGGCGAGCCACCTGGCTTCGTTGGCGGCCCACTCCGCTTCGCTGACCACGCGGCCCTTCGGCGAGACGCGCGTGCCCGCGAAGGTGCCGATCTGCCGGTTGAATGCCTTGTGCGGCACAGTCATGCGAAAGTCGATGCCGGCCTTTTCGAGCACCTTGTTCCAGCGCCCCACGCCTGCCACCGAATCCTTGATGTAATCGTCACGCAGCACCTCGTTCATTGCATTGAGCATGGGCACTTCGCGCTCCACGAGCTTGCCGTCCTGCACGTCGAGCAATTTGTAGCTCTGCCCGTTCAGTTGATGATCGTCGTCGCGCTTGCTTTCCTCATAGCGTCCTTTGAGTCCCGAACTGTAGAAGGTGGCGGCGTTCGACGAATGATCCGCGCCGAACAGGTCGATCGTCACCGAGTAATGGAAGTTCAGATAGCGCTGGATAGTCGGCAAGTCGATCACGCCCGCTGCGCGAATCCTGGCCACGTCGTCGGTGCCGAGTTCGTTCATCACCTGCGCGGTGCGCTGAATTACGCGCGACACGCCCGATTCGCCGACGAACATATGGTGTGCTTCCTCGGTCAGCATGAACTTCGTCGTGCGCGCGAGCGGATCGAAGCCGGATTCCGCGAGCGCGGAGAGCTGGAACTTGCCGTCGCGATCCGTGAAGTACGTGAACATGTAGAACGCGAGCCAGTCGGGAGTTTTCTCGTTGAATGCACCGAGAATGCGGGGATTGTCGTCGTCGCCCGAACGGCGGCCCAGCAATGCTTCGGCTTCCTCACGACCATCGCGTCCAAAATAGCGATGCAGCAGATACACCATCGCCCACAGGTGCCGCCCCTCTTCCACGTTGACCTGGAACAGGTTGCGCAGATCGTACAGGGAAGGCGCGGTCAGGCCGAGGTGGCGTTGCTGTTCGACGGAAGCCGGCTCGGTATCGCCCTGTGTCACGATGATGCGGCGCAGATTCGCGCGATGTTCGCCGGGCACGTCCTGCCACGCGGCCTCGCCCTTGTGCTCGCCGAAATGAATCTTGCGGTCCTGCTCGCCCGGCGTGAGAAAAATGCCCCAGCGATAGTCCGGCATCTTCACGTGATCGAAATGCGCCCAGCCGCCGGCATCCACGCTCACGGCCGTGCGCAGGTATACGTCGTAGCCGTGCGAGCCTTCCGGTCCCATGTCGCCCCACCAGGAGAGGAAGTTGGGTTGCCATTGTTCGAGTGCGCGTTGCAGCGCGCGGTCGTCGGCGAGATTGACGTTGTTCGGAATCTTTTCACTGTAATTGATGGTCGACATGGTCGGTTCCTTGCAATGCTGAAGATGGGAGGCGCGCGAGTAAAGCGCAGGTCGCGTGGCGGCGCGCGTCAGACGCGCGAAACGTCGAATTGCGCCTTGCTGCCCTTGCCGTACACCTTGAGCGCGCCCTTCTCGCCTACAGCGTTCGGCCGGTTGAAGATCCAGTTCTGCCATGCAGTGAGACGGCCGAAGATGCGCGTCTCCATCGTTTCGGGCCCGTTAAAGCGCAGATTTGCTTCGAGCCCCGTCAGCGCGTCCGGCGACATGGCCGCGCGCTCCTCCAGTGCAATGCGGATTTCGTCGGCCCAGTCGATATCGTCCGGCGCCGCGGTCACGAGACCAAGACGCTCGGCTTCGACCGCTTTGATCTGCTGGCCGATGCGCGAACGAACGGCGTCGAGCGCTTGCGCTTCCTCATAGAAGCGGCGCGCGAGCCGCGACTGATGGGTGACCATCGGATAAAGCCCGAAGTTGACTTCCGACAGCGTGATGGCCGGCTCTTCTTCCTCGTTGCCCGGCAACGCGGCCATATACGAGCGGTCCGCGGCGAATGCCAGTTCAGCGAACGTGCCGGCAAAACATGAGCCGGGTTCGATCAACGCAAAAAGCGAACGCGACGATACGTCGATGCGTGCGAACGTGCGGCGCAACATGCCGATCGTTTCGCGCACGAACCAGTGGTCCTTGTGCTGCATGAGCACAGCATCCACGGCGAGCAGGTTGCGCGCGTCGCCTTCTGTGCGAAACACCCAGGTGCCCACTTCGAGTTCGTTGGTGCGCAGCGAGAGGATCGCGTCGTCGAGTTCGCGCGCGAATTGCAGCGGCCACCAGTTGGCGCCTGCGGCGACAATCGCCTCGACCGTCGTGGGCTGTGCTGCCTGCGGCGCGCGGGCGTTGAAGGTGGCAGTGCGCCTCGCGCGGTCGATGCTCACTTCGAGCGTCTGATACGTCAGGCCGTCGTCGCGGTCCGTGCGTTCTATGCGGGTAAGCTTCACACCTTGCGCGTCCGAGGGACGGTCGCTCTGCGCGGCGAGTTCAAGCGCGCGGGCCTGAATAGCCGCGTCGAACTGGTTTGGCTTCACGACTTCATCGACAAGACGCCATGCCTTCGCGCGCTCGCCGCGAATGCCCTCGACCACAGTGCAAAAGATGTCGGCGCGATCGTGGCGCACACGGCGCTTGTCGGTCACACGCGTGAGGCCGCCGGTGCCGGGCAGCACGCCCAGCAGCGGCACTTCCGGCAGCGACACGGACGACGAACGGTCGTCGACCAGATAGATTTCGTCGCAGGCAAGCGCGAGTTCGTAACCGCCGCCCGCACACGCACCGTTCACGGCCGCCAGAAACTTGAGCCCGGAATGGCGCGACGAGTCTTCGAGGCCGTTGCGCGTTTCATTGGTGAACTTGCAGAAGTTGACCTTCCACGCATGCGACGAAACCCCCAGCATGAAGATGTTCGCGCCCGAGCAGAACACGCGGTCCTTCAGGCTCGTCACCACGACTGTTCGCACTTCCGGATGCTCGAAGCGGATGCGCTGGATCGCGTCGTGCAGTTCGATATCGACGCCGAGGTCGTACGAATTGAGCTTCAGCTTGTAGCCGTCGCGAATGCCGCCGTCTTCTGCGATGTCGATGCCGAGCGTCGCCACCGGCCCATTGAAGCTCAGTTTCCAATGCTTGTACTGGGAGGGATCGGTGCGGTAATCGACCGGCGCAATGGCGGTTTCTGCTGTGGACATGGGCGTCTCCTGACTGGACGATGCAAGTTGATGATCGAACAATAGTGCATCGCCCTACCCATGTAAAGCATTTTAATGCATGTTAACGCGTTAACCCTGACTTACCAGTGCAGGTCACGCGGTCGGCGCTTCGTCGGGAGACTCGGCGGCCAGCCTTGCAGCAAGGCGGTCGCGCAGTTGCAGATAGGCGTCGGCCAAGGTCTTTTCGCTCGTGTCGAAAGTCATGTCGGCGCGGTCATACAGCTCGCTGCGCCCGGCCAGAATGCGCTTCAGATCGTCCATCGCCTCCTTGTTGCCGGACATGGGACGCAGATCGCCTTGCGCGACCACCCGCCGCATATGCTCTTCCGGCGCCGCCTGCAGCCACACCGTAAAGCAGTGCGACAACAGCGTGTTGAACGTGCCCGATTCCGACACGAGCCCGCCGGGCGAAGCGATCACCGCGCGCTCGTGCTCGTTGATGACCGCCTCCAGCGCGCGGTGTTCGTAGCGCCGGTAAGCGCTCGCTCCGTACAGCGAGTGAATCTCCGAGGGCGGGCAGCCGGCCAGTTGCTCGATCACCCGCGTCAGTTCGACGAACGGCACCTTACGCTCCTGCGCGAGCATCCGGCCGAGCGTCGATTTGCCCGCGCCGCGCAAGCCGATCAGCGCGATCCGGTCCTTGCGGTGCGGGTCGCGCGGCGCCTGCGCGAACATCTCGGCCAGCGTCATGCGCGCCCGCTGCAGCGCGGCCTGATCGCGCCCGTGCAGCAGCTCGCGGATCAGCAGCCATTCCGCCGACGCCGTGGTTTCGTCGCCGATCACTTCGGCAAGCGGGCAGTTCAAGGTGGCCGCGATCTGCCGCAACACCAGCACCGACGCATTGCCGACACCCGACTCGAGATTTGCCAGATGCCGCTCGGACAAGCCAGTCTCCGCGGCGAGCGTCTTGCGCGTCATGCCCCGCCGCGCGCGCAACAGACGCACGCGTTCGCCCATCGCGGTGAGAAACGGATCACGTTCCTCGCGTTCGCCGCCGCGCTCGGCGCGCTCCTGGCGAACGGCTTCCTCATCGACGACGGCAGGCGACGGCGCGTCCGGCGGCGTTGTGGCGTAATTTTGCTTCATGTTCCATCCCTCGCAAACCTCAGTACATGTACTATAGTGCTTGACACACACCCCCGTGAACGGTTAATTTTCGCCCAACCTTGATCCATGTACAAAGACTGCCGCGATATTTCGCGCGGCGTCGCGGAGACCGCGCAACGCGTCACATGCAGTGACGTGCATGCGCACAGTCCGGAGGCTTGCATGACCCCATCCGAATTCCAGCGGCTGATCGCCCAGGTCACCGCGCAACTGACCGGCCGGCCGCTGAACGCCGACCTCGCAGACTGGCTGAACGGCACCTATCCCGCCGACAGCGCCACCTTCCGGGAAATCGCCGATGCCTGCCGCGCCGGAGTCGCCGAAGGCTGGCTGTGCAACCGCGAAGCCGGCGGGCTGCGTTACGGCCGCATTTTCAAGGCGCTGCCCGACACGCACGGTTTCTCTGTCGACGTGGTCGAGATGAAGGACATGGCCGGGCCGCATCACGTTCATCCGCATGGAGAGATCGATCTCATCATGCCGCTCACCGAAGGCGCGACCTTCGACGGCCACCCCGCCGGCTGGTGCGTGTATGAGCCCGGCTCCGCTCATCGCCCGACGGTCGCGAAAGGCGCCGCGCTCGTGCTTTATCTCCTGCCGCAAGGCGCCATTGAATTCACTGCGGCATGAGTGCCGCCACGAGTGCCGCCATGATCGAACTATTGAACAATTACATCGCGGGTGAATGGGTTGCGGGCACTGGCGAAGGTGTCACGCTGAGCGACCCGGTGACGGGCGAAGCGCTTGTGCGCGTCTCGAGCGAAGGGCTCGATCTGCCGAACGCGTTCCGTCATGCCCGCAACGAGGCAGGTGGCGCGCTGCGTGCGCTCACCTACGCACAGCGCGCAGCGCGCCTTGCCGACGCCGCCAAGGTGCTGCAGGCAAAGCGCGACGATTACTACGCCATCGCACTGGCGAACTCCGGCACGACACGCAACGATTCGGCGGTCGATATCGACGGCGGCATTTTTACGCTGTCGTACTACGCGAAACTCGGCGCTTCGCTCGGCGACGTACACGTGCTGCGCGACGGCCCTGCAAGCGCACTGAGCAAGGACCAGTCGTTTAGCGTACAGCACGTGCTGACGCCCACACGCGGCGTCGCGCTCTTTATCAACGCGTTCAATTTTCCGGCGTGGGGCTTGTGGGAAAAAGCGGCGCCCGCGCTTCTCTCTGGCGTGCCTGTCATCGTCAAGCCCGCAACAGCGACCGCATGGCTCACGCAACGCATGGTCGCCGATGTGGTCGACGCGGGCATTCTGCCGCGCGGCTCGCTGTCGGTGATTTGCGGCAGCTCCGCGGGGCTGCTCGATCAGGTTCAGGCATTCGATGTCGTGTCGTTCACCGGCTCGGCAGAAACGGCCGCGACCTTGCGAGCGCATCCGGCGTTCGTCGCACGCGGCGCACGGCTGAACGTCGAAGCGGACAGTTTGAACAGCGCGATTCTCTGCGCGGACGCGCAGCCCCACACGCCAGCGTTCGAGCTTTTCATCAACGAAGTCGTGCGTGAAATGACCGTGAAGTCCGGGCAAAAGTGCACGGCGATCCGGCGCGCCTTCGTGCCGGAGGCCACGCTGGACGCGGTAATCGATGCGCTCACAACGAAACTGTCCAAAGTTATCGTGGGCAATCCGCGCAACGACGCCGTAAGAATGGGCTCGCTCGTGAGCCACGCGCAATACGTGAACGTGCTGGCGGGTATCGCCGCTTTACGCGAAGAAGGGGTGCTCGCGTATGACGGTTCGTCCGCCTCTCCCGTCGACGCGGACCCGGCCATCGCGGCGTGCGTGGCGCCGCATCTCTTTGTCGTCAACGATCCGGACAACGCGACGCTGCTGCATAACGTCGAAGTGTTCGGGCCGGTGGCGAGCGTGGCGCCGTATCGCGTTGCGCGCCACGCTGAAGCATTGCCCGAAGCGCATGCCGTCGCCCTCGCACGACGCGGCGAGGGCTCGCTGGTCGCGTCGATCTATTCGAACGACGATGCGCATCTCGGCAGGCTCGCCGTCGAACTCGCCGATTCGCACGGCCGCGTGCATGCCGTGTCGCCTTCCGTGCAACACAGCCAGACCGGTCACGGCAATGTGATGCCCATGTCGCTGCACGGCGGACCGGGACGCGCGGGCGGCGGCGAAGAACTCGGCGGGCTGCGCGCACTCGGCTTCTATCACCGGCGCTCGGCAATTCAAGCGTGCGCAACGGCAATCGACGCACTCGCGCAACTCGCTCATCTGCCCGCGCCCTGAAGGCCCGGCGCACGGCACACACGACGCACGCAGCAAACACCCTGTAACGCAGCAGCGCACGCAAGCATCTAGCGGATCATGAGCACATAACAGCCGGACCGCCCCCACTGGATGGAGGAGACACATGGAAGCCCTGTTCGAACCGGCTGCAAGCCAGCCCGCCCTGACGGTCGAGCCGCCGCCCGCGCGCTTCAACTTCGCCGCTCATCTTTTTGCGTTGAATGCGTCGCGCGCCGGCAAGACCGCGTATATCGACGACAACGGCAGGACGAGCTATGGCGAACTGGACGAACGCGCGCGGCGCTTCGCGACCGCGTTGCGCGGTCTGGGCGTGCATCCCGAAGAACGGGTGCTGCTGGTGCTGCTGGACAGCGTGGCGTTGCCCATTGCATTTCTTGGCGCGCTCTACGCAGGCGTAGTGCCGGTGGTAGCCAACACGCTGCTTACGCCAGCGGACTATGTGTATATGCTCACGCACAGTCATGCACGCGCGGTGATCGCGTCGAGCGCGCTTGCCGCAAATGTCATGCAGGCGATGGAAGCGGCCGAACACGACGGCTGCCAGTTGATCGTTTCGACTCGCGCGTCGGCCACGCGTGACAGTACGCCTGACAGCGCGCCGCTCGCAGCACCGGTATTCGAAGACCTCGTCGACGCGGCGGCACCTTCCGTGAAGCCCGCCGCGACCGGTTGCGACGACATTGCCTTCTGGCTGTATTCATCGGGCTCGACCGGCAAGCCGAAAGGCACCGTGCATACCCATGCGAACCTCTACTGGACCGCGGAGCTGTATGCAAAGCCGGTGCTTGGCATTGTCGAGGGCGACGTGGTGTTTTCCGCGGCGAAGCTTTTCTTTGCCTACGGCCTCGGCAACGCGCTGACCTTTCCGCTGTCGGTGGGCGCGACCACCGTGCTGATGGCGGAGCGCCCCACGGCCGATGCCGTGTTCGACCGCCTCACGCGTCATCGCCCGACCGTTTTCTACGGCGTGCCCACGCTCTATGCAAGCATGCTCGTATCGCCGAAGCTGCCCGCGCGCGAAGAGGTCGCGATGCGTGTGTGTACGTCGGCCGGCGAAGCATTGCCACGCGAAATTGGCGAGCGCTTCACGAAACACTTCGGTTGCGAAATACTCGACGGCATCGGCTCGACCGAAATGCTCCACATTTTTCTGTCGAATCGCGCGGGCGCGGTCGAATACGGCACCACGGGGCGCCCGGTGCCAGGCTATGAAGTCGAACTGCGCGACGAACGCGGCCATCCGGTTGGCGACGGTGAAGTGGGCGACCTCTACATCAAAGGACCCAGCGCAGCGCTCATGTACTGGTCCAACCGAGAGAAATCGCGCGCTACCTTTCTCGGCGAGTGGATTCGCAGCGGCGACAAGTACTGTCGTCTGCCGAACGGCTGCTATGTGTACGCGGGCCGCAGCGACGACATGCTGAAAGTCAGCGGCCAATATGTGTCGCCGGTCGAAGTGGAAATGGTGCTGGTGCAGCACGACGCAGTGCTCGAAGCAGCGGTGGTCGGCGTCGATCACGGCGGCCTCGTGAAGACGCGTGCGTTCGTCGTATTGAAGCGCGAGTTCGCAGGGTCTGAGATACTGGCGGACGAACTCAAGGCTTTCGTGAAGGACAGGCTCGCGCCGCATAAATATCCGCGCGACATCGTATTCGTCGACGACTTGCCGAAAACCGCCACCGGCAAGATTCAGCGCTTCAAACTGCGCGAACTATCATAAGGTGATACATGCAGAATCCCGCCCTCGAGACGCCGGCCACCCATTTTGCCGACTTGCCTGGTGGCGCGTCGCGCGGGCCATTGCGCATCGAATATCGCTGGCTGAACGATGCGGCGGGCGATGCGGCAGTCGACGCGCCGCTCGTGGTCTTTCTGCACGAAGGGCTGGGCTCGGTCGCGATGTGGCGCGACTGGCCGCAAACCTTGTGCGAGCGGCTCGGCATGCGAGGACTCGTCTACTCGCGGCCGGGCTACGGATTGTCGACGCCGCGCGAGCATCACGTCAAATGGCCGGTCGATTTCATGACGCGCGAGGCGCGCGATGTCCTGCCGGCGCTGCTCGACGCACTGCGCGTCGACCTGCACCAACGCCGGCGTATGTGGGTAATCGGCCATAGCGACGGCGGCTCGATTGCGTTGCTCTATGCTGCGCTGTTTCCGCTCGCGCTCGCCGGAACGATAGCCATTGCACCTCATGTGTTCGTTGAAGACCTGTCCGTGCAAAGCATTGCGCAGACCAAGGTGCTCTATGAAACCACCGACCTGCGCGGCAAGCTCGCGCGCTATCACGCGGACGTCGACTCCGCGTTCTACGGATGGAACGATATCTGGTTGAATCCGGCATTCCGGCAATGGTCGATCACGCAGCAACTCGGGGCGATCGACAAACCGCTACTCGCCGTGCAAGGCCATGACGACAACTACGGCACGATGGCGCAGATCGACACCATTGCGCAGCACGTGCCGCATGCGCAGCTCGCCCGACTGGACGCATGCGGGCACTCGCCCCATCGCGACGCCCCGGACCGGCTCAGCGACGTGATTGCAGCGTTTGTCTCCCGGCACCGGTAGTCGCGATCGCACAATTCTCAACAAATCCTCAAATTTCCAAAACTTCACAAAACTTACACAGGTAAGCGGATATTCTTTTCTCACCGCTGACCTGGGCATGCCGATGCCCGCGCGTTCCCCGTGCCCGGAGACATCGCCATGTTCTTTGTGTGGAAGCCCTGCATTGCCTTGCAAGTTAAACGTTTGGCAATGGCGCTCGTGGTGCTGCCGCTCGTCGCGCTGATCGGCGCATGCGGCAACGACGACAGCAAAACACCGGACCCGGGCGCGGCCAGATCCATCAGCAACAACAGCGGCAACAACAGCGGCAACGACAGCAGCAACGGCAACGCCGCGGTGCTGTCGGCCAATCCGGCTGCGGAGCTGCCCTCGCCTGCCGCCGTGACGATTCAAAGCCCTGCATTACCCGCATCAAGCGCCGACCCGGCATTGTCCGCCGCCGCGTCGACGCCCCTCGCCACACCCGTTATTCACACCGTTGATTGAGTCCCGCACTTCACGCGGCGCGCGGCTTACGCTTGCGCGCCGCGCGAAGCGTTCCCCACTGAAGACACGAAGGCTCATACCATGACCTCAAAAAATCGCCGCGATTTTCTCCGCTCGGCCGCCCAGGCGGCAGGCTCGTTCACTGCCCTGAGCATGCTGCCGGCCGGCATCCGCAATGCGCTCGCCATTCCGGCTAATAACAGAACAGGCACGATCCGCGATGTCGAGCACATTGTGGTGCTGATGCAGGAAAACCGCTCCTTCGACCACTACTTCGGCACGCTGCGCGGCGTGCGCGGCTTTGGCGACACGCGGGCGGTGAATCTGCCGAACGGCAAGCCCGTGTGGTACCAACCGCTTGCCGGCGATCTTGGCTACGTGCTGCCGTTTCGCCCCAGCGCGCCGAATCTGGGCCTGCAATTCCTGCAAGATCTCGCACACGACTGGAACACCACGCATGCTGCGTGGAACGGCGGCCGCTACGACCAATGGGTGCCTGCCAAGAGCGCGACGACCATGGCCTACCTCACGCGCGAGGACATTCCGTTTCATTACCAACTCGCGGATGCATTTACCATCTGCGACGCGTATTACTGCTCGCTGATGGGCCCCACTGATCCAAACCGCTACTACATGTGGGCAGGCGGCGTGGGCAACGACGGCACGGGCGGCGGTCCGGTGATCGACAACTCCGAACTCGGCTATGGCTGGTCGACCTATCCGGAAGTGCTGCAAAACGCCGGCATAACGTGGAAGATCTATCAGGACATCGGCACCGGTCTCGATGCAAAAGGCTCGTGGGGCTGGACGCAGAATGCGTACATCGGCAATTACGGCGACAACTCGCTGCTCTACTTCAACCAGTACCGCAACGCGCAGCCGGGCAACCCGCTGTACGACAACGCGCGCACCGGCACGAATGCACTGAAGGGCGACAGCTACTTCGACATACTCAAGCGCGACGTGCAGAACAACGCGCTGCCACAAGTGTCGTGGATCGTCGCACCTGAAGCGTATTCCGAGCACCCGAACTGGCCGGCGAATTATGGCGCGTGGTATATCGACCAGGTGCTGCAGATTCTCACGTCGAATCCCGACGTGTGGAGCAAGACGGTGCTGCTCATCAATTACGACGAGAACGACGGCTTCTTCGATCACATGGTGCCGCCGTGCGCGCCGAGCTCGAGCGCGAACGGTCTTTCCACTGTCGACACCGTCAACGAAATCTATCCGGGCGATGCGAAAAACGTTGCCGCGCCATACGGTCTCGGCCCGCGCGTGCCGATGCTCGTGGTCTCGCCGTGGTCCAAGGGCGGTTATGTGTGTTCGCAGGTGTTCGACCATACCTCGGTGATCCGTTTCATCGAACAACGCTTTGGCGAGCAGCACAATCTCACCGAGTCGAACATTTCGCCGTGGCGGCGCGCCGTGTGCGGCGATCTGACATCGGCGTTCAACTTCAGCAATCCGAACGATACGTTCCCGAGGTTGCCGGCCACGAGCGGCTATGTGCCGGCGGACCAGAATCGTCACCCCGATTACGTGCCCCTGCCGCCGGCGATCCAGGCGGTGCCGCGTCAGGAGTCGGGCGTGCGTCCCGCTCGCGCGCTGCCGTATGAGCTCTTCGTGCGCGTGCACGGCGAAGGCGCGGAGAAAACGCTGACCATGCGCTTCGTCAACACGGGCAGCGCGGGCGCGGTATTTCAGGTGTACCGCGCAAACAGCCTCGAGGCGCCACGCACCTACACAGTGGAAGCGGGCAAGCGCTTGCAGGATCACTTCGCGCTGAACGTGGACGGCACCTACGATTTCACCGTGCATGGTCCGAACGGTTTCCTGCGCCGCTTCACGGGCCGCCCCGTTGCGCGCAGCTGGTGGGACGGCTCGGACATTGCGCGCCCGGAAGTGCTCGAAGGTTACGACGTGGCGAACGGCAATCTGCAATTGCGCCTTGAAAACGTGGGCAGCGCGCATTGCAAGTTCACAATCGTGAATGCATACGACCCGAAGCACTCGATCAAGCGCGTGGTGCGCGGCGGCGATACCGATGAGCTGTACCTCGATCTTCGCAACGCGCATGGCTGGTACGACCTTGCGATTACCGTCGACACCGACCCGCTGTTCTCGCGCCGTTTTGCGGGCCACGTGGAAACAGGCAGGAGCAGCATGAGCGATCCTGCACTGGGCGCATGATCGCGCACTGAATCGAACCGGCACGAACGGCCGCTGCGCTTGCAACGCTGCGGCCGTTTTCTCATGTTGCAGCGCTCATGCTTTACCGCGCGATTCATTAATCATCAGACGTATGGCGACACGGCGACGCCTATCGCGCTACGCGCAAACATCGCCGGCATCTCCTCAAGTCTTTGCGCATGCAAGCCGTATACAAGGTATGAGGCGCCCGCCTCATCGACCACGACTCACTGCCAGCCGAAAGACTCCATGATGTTTTCCTCCATTCGCGCGCGGATCGTTGCGCTGTGCGTCGCCATCGTTGTCGTTGCACTCGCAGCGAATGCCGTTCTCAACTATGTCGTCGCCAACTCGTATAACGCCGATGCCATCGACAGCAGTCTGACTGCCGTCGAAAGCGGCCATGCTGCCGGTATCAGCGACTGGGTCGCCGTCAACAGTCAGATGATCAACTCGCTGCAGGACGCTGTGTTGCAGCCGGACCCGTCGCCGGCGCTCAAGCAGATTGCGAGCGCCGGCAAGTTCACGAATGTCTACGTGGGCTACGCGGACAAGACGGCAAAGTTTTCCGACCCGACGGGCATTCCCGCCGACTACGATCCGACCGGACGTCCCTGGTACAAGCAGGCTGCGGCCGCCGGCAAGCCGGTGGCAACGCCGCCTTACGTCGACGTGGGCACGGGCAAGCTGGTGGTGGCGTTCGCCGCGCCGGTGGTACGCGACGGCGCCGTCAAGGGCGTGGTTTCCGGCGACGTCGCGATGGACAGCGTGATCGCCAACGTGAAGTCGATTCATCCGACGCCCGCGAGTTTCGGTATGCTGATCGACGCAAGCGGTCAGATCGTCGCGCATCCGGATGCAAAACTCACGTTGAAGCCCGCCTCCGATCTCGTGCCCGGACTCGCGGGAGACAAGCTCGCGACACTCTTTCGCGCGCAACGCCCGGTGCAGATGAACGTGAGCGGCAGCGCCAAGCTGTTGCGCGCGCAACCAATCGCGGGCACCGACTGGTATCTGATCGTCGCGCTGGACAAAGCAGAAGCGACGGCCGGCATGCGTTCGCTGCTGACCGCCTCGGTCATCGCACTGGTGGTGATCGCGGGTATTGCGGCGGCCATTGTCGCGGCTGTCACTGCGGTGTCGTTCCAGCGTCTGTCGAAAGTGCGCGACGCGATGGACGATATTGGTTCCGGCGAAGGCGATCTGACGCAACGCCTGCCCGCCGTCGGCAACGATGAGGTCGCGCAGATCGCCCGTTCGTTCAATACCTTTATCGACAAGCTCAGCCACGTGATGCGCCAGATTCGCGACGCAAGCGAATCGGTGCGTATCGCCTCGAATGAAATTGCCGCGGGCAACGTCGATCTGTCAGGCCGCACCGAGTCTGCTGCGGCGAGCTTGCAGGAGACCGCTGCGTCGATGGAAGAAATTACCGCGACCGTCACGCAATCCGCGAGTGCCGCGAAGCAGGCCGACTCCACCGCGGGTGCGGCGTCGCAAGTCGCTTCGCGCGGCGGCGCTGTCATTTCCGAGGTGATTACGACGATGGCCGAGATCCAGCAGGCGTCGGTAAAGGTCTCGGACATCATCGGCGTGATCGACGGCATTGCTTTTCAGACCAATATTCTGGCGTTGAATGCCGCGGTGGAAGCCGCGCGCGCCGGCGAACAGGGCCGTGGCTTCGCGGTGGTGGCGGGCGAAGTGCGCAGTCTCGCGCAGCGCAGCGCGCAGGCGGCAAAGGAAATCAAGTCGCTGATCGAAGCCACCGTCGGGAGTGTAACGTCGGGCGCGAACCAGGTGCGCCAGGCCGGCGAAACGATGACGGAGATCGTCAGCAACGTCGCAAACGTAACGACCATCATCTCGGAGATCACGCAAGCCGCCAACGAGCAGACGCGCGGCATTCAGGAAGTGAACCGCGCGGTCAGCCAGTTGGATGAAATGGTGCAGCAGAATGCGGCTCTGGTCGAACAGTCCACCGCAGCCGCCGCTGCCCTGCAAACGCAGGCGGTGAGCCTTGCTAGCGCCGTCACACAGTTCAAGCTGGACTAGACGCCGGCTGAAAAGCCGGTTGCGCAGCGTGGCGGCGGGCTCACGACTCGAAGTCGAGCCCGCCGATGAGCGCCTCCGGCTCGGCTTGGGTGTGCGACGAAAAATCCAGCTCGCGCGCGTTACGCCATGCCGCGAGCTTGCGCGGCAACGCGGCGAGATAGCGGGCAAAACGTGCCTGCCCTTCGTCTTTCATGAGCCGCTCGATCTCGTCGCTGTCCCACGTCAGATACAGATTCAGCGGATGCGCGTATTGAGCGATATGCTCGAGCGGCGCCGCATGCACACGCAGCCGCGTGGGGTGACCTGGGCCGCCGTACGGCAGCACTTCGGTATGCACAGTGGTGGCGAAGCAGGCCGCGATGGCCTCGGCAATGCGAGGTGCGAACTCTTTGTCGAAACGGGCGGCAGTGTCTGGGCGCATCTGGTTCTCCGGCGTGCTGCGCAACGAGCGAAGCATCGTAGCATGCACGGCGAGGCTCGCAGAGTGCGTCCGGCGGGACCGTCGGTGCCCCCAGGCGCCCGTTGACGCTGTCAGTGCCCTATCCCGCGCGCTTGCTTTTTTGCGCGCGGGCGTTGCGTCTGCGAATCACGAAACTGATCAGCGCGGCAAGCGCGGCCGTCGCTGCATAGCCCGCAAGACGAATCGCCTCCTCAGTCGGCAGGCGCGAAATCAGCAGCGCGGCAACGGCGCTGGCGAGTATTGCGAACACGACAAGCAATGCGGCGGTCCACTTCATCCTGGTCTCCCCTGACGTTTCGACGTGCTGCCGGACGGCGCCTATGCGCTCTTTGTTCACGGCATAGTGGGGGCAAGCACGCGCCGGCGCAATTGTCTTTAACCCGCAAGCCGCGCTTTCAGGCGACGCCGCCCCGTCCGCTTGCGCGCGCCTGGTCCAGAATGAAGTCGATGAAGGTGGCCGCAGCCCGCGTGTGATGGCGGTTCGGCATGTAGAGCATGTACATGTTGGTCCCGAAGATGCTCAGGCGCCATTCGTCGAGCGTAGTCACGACGTCGCCGCGTTTCAGATCGTCGTGCACCACGTAGTCAGGCAGGATGCCCACCCCCAGTCCCGCCAGCACGACCTGCCGCAAGAACAGAAAGTTCTCGGAGATGATGGTCGGTTCGAGCAGCACCTCATGGCGCTCGTCGCGCAGATACGCCGCCACGCGCAGTTGCCGGCCCACCACTGCGGCCGTGATCAGCGGCGCGGTACGCAGCTCGCCGAGTCGTACCGGCATGCCGCGGCTTTCGGCGAACGAGCGCGACGCACAGGCAACGTACCGCACCGAGCCCATGTCGCGCGCAACGAGATTTTGCGGCGGCTCTGACATGATGCGCACGGCAATGTCCACCTCATCGCGCATCAGGTCTTCCACGCGATTTTCGAACAGCACGTCGAGCACGATGCCGGGATAGAGGCGCTTGAACTCGATCAGCCACCCCGACATGACGAGTTGCCCATAACCGCTCGGCACGCTCAGGCGCACGCGCCCTTGCAAGCTTTGCCCGAGCGTCGTGACCGATTCGCGCGCGGCGAGCAGCGCGTTCTGGATCGCGCGGCCGTGTTCATACAGCTGCAGGCCGATCTCCGTGGGCTCCACGCGGCGCGTCGTGCGCCGAACCAGTTGCAGGCCCACCGAGCGCTCCAGCTGGTTCAGGTGATAGCTCACGTTCGCGCGGCTCATCTTCAGGCGCCGCGCGGCCTCGCTCAGGTTGCCCGCGTCCAGTATCTCCACCAGCAGGGTCAGCGAATTGACGTCCACGAACCGGCCTTTGTCAAAATTGTTTTGACAGTCTGTCAATCGGTCATGTAATTGTCAATTAACCTTGACCGCTACACAATCGCAGCATTCGCGCGAAGCGGCATGCGCGTGGGCCCTCGCCGCGCCTGCCGCCGCCACGCCCGACAACCTGCCAGGAGACGACTGCATGACCGCTAGCCCTTCAGCCGGCACCGTGACGCGTGAATTGCGCGGCAAGGTGCTGCTCGTGACGATCGACCACCCGCCCGTCAATGCGCTTTCCGCCGATGTGCGGCGCGGCCTGCTCTCTGCGATCGAGGCGGCCGACAGCGACGCCTCGATCGAAGCGGTGCTGCTCGTCGGCGCGGGCCGCAACTTCATTGCCGGTGCGGATATTCGCGAGTTCGGCAAGCCGCCGGTGCCGCCCTCGCTGCCGGACGTGTGCAACCGCATCGAGGCTTGCACGAAGCCGGTTGTCGCCGCGCTTCACGGCGCAGCGCTCGGCGGGGGGCTCGAAGTGGCGCTCGCGGCCCATTACCGGATCGCCGTCGAAGGCGCCAGGCTCGGCTTGCCCGAAGTTCAACTCGGCCTGCTGCCCGGCGCGGGCGGCACGCAGCGCACGCCCCGCCTGATCGGCGCACAGGCTGCGCTCGATCTGATGCTAAGCGGCCGCCATGCGAGCGCGAACGAAGCGCTCGCATGGGGACTCGTCGACCGACTAGGTGCCAGCGAGGACATTCTCGCCGAAGGGCTCGCCTACGTGCACGAACTGCTGGCGAGCCATGCAGCGGCGCGCCGCACGCGCGACGCAAGCGCGTTGAGCGATCGCACTGCGAGCCTCGCGGCAGTGGCCGCGGCGCGCGCGCAGACAGAGAAACAGGCACGCGGTCTCTTTTCGCCGCTCAAAATCGTCGACGCAGTCGAGACCGCGATCACACAGCCATTCGATGACGGCTTGCGGCTCGAGCGTCAACTCTTTCTGCAATGTATCGACAGTCCGCAACGCGCCGGCCTGATTCATGCGTTTTTTGCCGAACGCGAAGTGCTGAAAGCGCCCGAGACCCGCGCTGCGAAACCGCGTCCGCTCGAGACCATCGGCGTGGTGGGCGGCGGCACGATGGGCGCCGGCATTGCAGTCGCCGTGCTCGACGCGGGCCTGCCTGTCACGATGATCGAGCGCGACGAGGCGTCGCTCGCGCGCGGCCGCGCGCACATCGAGAAGGTCTACGACGGTCTGATTGCGAAAGGCCGCATGAGCGCCGCGAAGAAGGCCGAGCTGCTCGCGCGCTTTACCGGCAGCACGTCCTACGAAGCACTGGCCGACGCCGACCTCGTGATCGAGGCCGTGTTCGAAGATCTCGCGGTCAAACAGGCCGTGTTCGCCGAACTCGACCGTGTCTGCAAAGCGGGCGCCGTGCTCGCGACCAACACGTCATATCTGGACATCGACGCGATTGCCGCCGGCACTTCGCGCCCCGCCGACGTGATCGGTCTGCACTTCTTTTCGCCGGCCAACATCATGAAGCTGCTGGAAGTGGTCGTGCCGAGAGCGGTCAGCACGGACGTGGTGGCCACCGCGTTCGAGTTCGCGAAGAAGCTGCGCAAGACACCGGTACGCGCGGGCGTCTGCGACGGCTTTATCGGCAACCGCATACTCGCGGTGTATCGGAGCGCAGCCGACGCGATGATGGAAGACGGCGCGTCGCCCTATCAGATCGACGCCGCGGTGCGTGCGTTCGGCTTTCCGATGGGCCCGTTCCAGGTGGTTGACCTCGCGGGCGGCGACATTGGCTGGGCGGCCCGCAAACGGCGCGCGCCGACGCGCAATCCGGCGGCCCGCTACGTGCAGATTGCAGACCGTCTGTGCGAGCGCGGCTGGTTCGGCCAGAAGACAGGCCGGGGCTTTTATCTGTACCCCGAAGGATCGCGCAGCGGCCAGCCGGACCCGGAAGTCGAAGCGATTATCGACACCGAGCGCGCACGCGCCGGCATCACGCCGCGCACATTCACCGACGACGAGATCATCCGCCGGTATATGGCCGCGATGATCAACGAAGGCGCAAACGTCGTGCACGAAGGAATCGCACTGCGTCCGCTGGACGTGGACGTGACGTTTCTCTATGGCTATGGTTTCCCGCGCTATCGCGGCGGTCCAATGAAATACGCTGACATGGTCGGCCTGCCGCGCATTCTGGCGGACATTCGCGAATTCGCGAAGGAAGACCCATTGTTCTGGCAGGCCTCGCCGCTGCTCGTCGAACTGGTCGAACGCGGCGCGGATTTTGCGAGTCTGAATCAGACTGTTTGACGCGCGGCGGCCGGCTCGTCTGCCACTGGTCGGCTGCTGATCTGAACTGGGTCGGCCCCTCGTCACCACAACCACTGGACATCCCTGAAGGAACTGCGATGGACCTGAATTTCACGCCCGAAGAAGAAGCCTTTCGCGCCGAGGTGCTCGCGTTCCTGCGCGAGCGCCTCCCGCAGCGTCTCGCCGACAAGGTGCAGGGCGGCCGGCGCCTGACGCGCGAGGACATGGCGCAATGGCACGCGATTCTCAACGAGCGCGGCTGGCTTGCAAATCACTGGCCCAAGGAATATGGCGGTCCCGGCTGGAGCCCGGTTCAGAAGTTCATCTTTGAAAACGAATGCGCGTTGGCCGGCGCGCCGCGCATTGTGCCGTTCGGCGTCAACATGCTCGGACCGGTGCTCATCAAATACGGCAGCGACGCGCAGAAACGCCACTGGTTGCCGCGCATTCTGGACGGCTCGGACTGGTGGTGCCAGGGCTATTCGGAACCCGGCGCGGGCTCCGACCTCGCGTCCGTGAAAACCACGGCCGTGCGCGGCGTCGATGCGAACGGCGAGCATTACATCGTCAACGGACAGAAGACTTGGACCACGCTCGGCCACTACGCGAACATGATTTTCTGTCTGGTGCGCACCGCCACCGACGTGCGCAAACAGGAAGGCATCAGCTTCCTGCTGATCGACATCAAAACCCCGGGCGTGGAAGTGAGGCCGATTATCACGCTCGACGGCGAGCATGAGGTCAACGAGGTGTTTTTCACGGACGTACGCGTTCCCGTTGCGAATCTGGTCGGCGAAGAGAACAAGGGTTGGACTTACGCGAAATATCTGCTGACGTACGAGCGCACGAACATAGCGGGCGTCGGTTTTTCGGTGGCCGCCTTCAACCGGCTGCGAAAGATTGCGGCGAAACAGCGGCGCAATGGCCGGCCGCTTGCGGAAGACCCGTCGTTCGCCGCGCGTATGGCGCGCGTCGAGATCGATCTGGAAAACATGAAGACCACCAACCTGCGCGTGATCGCGGCGGTGGCGGGCGGCGGCGTGCCGGGCGCGGAGAGTTCGATGCTGAAGATTCGCGGCACGCAGATTCGCCAGGAGATCTCGTCGCTCACGCGGCGCGCGATGGGCGCGTATGCGCAGCCGTTCGTCGAAGAAGCGCTGCACGAGGGTTATCAAGGCGTGCCGGTAGGTCCCGAGGAAGCGGCAAGCGCGGCTTCGCAATACTTCAATAATCGCAAGCTGTCGATCTTCGGGGGCTCCAATGAGATCCAGAAGAACATCATTTCGAAAATGATCCTCGGACTGTAGAGCAAGGTGTACGTCATGAATTTCCAGCACACTGAAGATCGGCGCATGCTCGCCGATACGCTGAACCGGTTTATCAGCGAGCAATATGGTTTCGCAACGCGCGATCAGCTCGCCCGTTCGCCCCTCGGCTTCAGCCATGACATGTGGAATCGTTTCGCAGAACTTGGCATTATCGGCGCCTTGTTCGACGAAGCGAGCGGCGGCTTTGGCGGCGGTGGGTTCGATATCGCGGTAGTGTTCGAGAGCCTCGGGCGCGGGCTCGTGGTCGAGCCGTTTCTCGATACGCTGATGGTCGGCCAGGCGCTTGCGCGAAGCGGCAATGACGCGCAACGCGCGCGGCTTGCCTCGTTGATCGACGGCTCGTGCATAGCCGCGCTCGCGCATGGCGAACCCGACAGTCATTACGAACTGGCCCGCGTGACGACGCGCGCGCAGCGCAACGGCGATAGCTGGCAATTGGACGGCGCGAAAGCGGTGGTTCAGCACGGCGAGCACGCCGCCCTCTTTCTCGTGTCGGCGCGCACGGAAGGTCATGACGATTCCGAGCAAGGTGTGAGCCTCTTTCTCGTGCCGCGCGAGGCAAACGGCGTGAGCGTACGCGGTTATCCGAAGATCGACGGCGGGCGCGCCGCCGAACTTACCTTGCAACGCGTGACGCTTGCCGACGACGCGCTGCTCGGTGCGCAAGGCGCGGGTTTCGCGACGCTCGAATACGCCGTTGCCTGCGGCGTGCTCGCGCTGTGTGCGGAGGCGCTCGGCGCAATGGACGTGGCGAAGAACTACACGCTCGACTATCTGCGCACGCGCAAGCAGTTCGGCGTCGCGATCGGCAGCTTTCAGGCGTTGCAGCACAGAATGGCCGACATGTTGCTCGAGATCGAGCAGGCGCGCTCGGCGGTGATCAATGCGGCCGCGGCGCTGGGCGCCGGGCGCACAGTGCGCGAACGCGCGGTGTCGGCGGCGAAATACAGCATCGGCCGGATCGGCGCGCTCATCGCAGAGGAATGCATTCAGTTGCACGGCGGAATCGGCATGACGTGGGAACTGCCGCTTGCTCATTATGCAAAGCGGCTCATCATGATCGATCATCAGTTGGGCGATGAGGATCATCACCTCGAGCGGTTCGTGCAGTTGGGGCGCGAGCGGGATTAGTCGCTTAGTCGCTTAGTCGCTTAGTCGCTTAGTCGCTTAGTCGCTTAGTCGCTTAGTCGCTTAGTCGCTTAGTCGCTTAGTCGCTTAGTCGCTTAGTCGCTTAGTCGATTAATCGCTACACCGCTTAATAGCGCAAGCCACAAGCGCTACGACGTGCCTGACATCCGTACCGTTTATCGCCGCCGATACCCAGCATCGCAGCCCGAGTCGTATGAACCCCGTCAGTGAGGCGCCGCAAAATCGTCGATCTTCGCGGCGGGCGAAAGCGCAAACGACGCACGCATGTCGCGCGTGTCGTCGGCGGGCGTGCGTCCAAAAAACCGCTTGAACTCGCGGCTGAACTGCGATGGGCTCTCATAGCCCACCCGCGCGGAGGCGGAGGCGGCCGTCAGACCGTCGCGGATCATCATCAGACGTGCCTGGTGCAGGCGCGTGGACTTGATGTACTGAATCGGCGAGGTCAGCGTAACGGCTTTGAAGTTGGCATGAAACGCCGGCACACTCATTCCCGCCTCGTCAGCGAGCAAGCTGACGTCGAGTGGCTGGGCAAAGTCGGCATGAATACGCTGCAGCGCCTTCGCCACCCTGCCAAAGCGCCCCTGATGCGCAAGCGCGGCTCGCATCGCCGCGCCACGCTCCCCTACCAGTACCCGATAGCAGATCTCACGCACGATTGCGGGCCCGAGCACCTGCGCATCGAGCGGCGAGATCAAGGCCCGCAGCAGGCGCAACGTGGCGTCGGCCAGATCGCCCTCCAGCGGTGTCGAAACGATGCCGAGCGGCGCACCTTCCCGATGGCAGCCCGACTGGTCGATCGTCACGATCAGGTCGGTCAGCTCCGTGGGGTCGAGGCGCAGCGACACAGCCAGCATCGGTTCGGCCTCGCTCGCCTGCGTCTCGGTTGAAAACGGCAGCGGCACCGACAGCACGAGGTAATGCTGCGCGTCGTACACATAGGTTTCCTGGCCGAGGAAGCCCAACTTGCGCCCCTGGCACACGATCACGATGCTCGGTTCGTATAGCACCGGCGTGCGCCCCAACGGCCGGTTCGAGCGCATGAACCGCACTGAAGCCAGCGCGGACTGGGTGTATCCCTCGTTAGGCGCCAGACGCTTGAGCAGGCTGACCATCTGGGTGGAAACCGCATTGTCGGGAACTGGCACGGAGACTCCTCGCTGGCAAACCGGACAGCCCGATTCTACCTGAGGCGATTCGCCGGGCGCACTCCCACTCAATAGGAATAGGCAATAGCGCAATCGTTGCGTGTATTCGCTCGCCGCAGGCGCTCTCATAACATGGCTCCATCGGCTGCACGATGCAACCGAAAGCATCCGGAGGACTCCGCCGCGCCCGACAGGCCCGCCATGTCGCGACGCGCGCCCTCTCCGACACAGTCAAACCTGCATTTATATGGCAATGGAGAACGCAACATGAGCACGCAAAGCGATTCGCAAAAAGTCATTCTCATTACCGGCGCGAGCAGCGGAATCGGCGAGGCGACCGTGCGGCTGCTGGCCGCTCAGGGGCATCACCTCGTGATCGGCGCGCGGCGCACCGAGCGCCTTGCCGCGCTCGCCGAAGAGGTTCAGGCAAGCGGCGGTTCCGTCCGCTATCAGCCGCTCGACGTCACGTCGGCCTCCGACGTCAACGCGTTCGCACAGTTCGCGCTCGATACGTTCGGCCGCATCGACGTGATCGTCAACAATGCCGGCGTGATGCCTTTGTCGCCGCTCGCGTCGCTCAAAGTGGACGAATGGAACCGCATGATCGACGTGAACATACGCGGCGTGCTGCACGGCATTGCCGCGGTCCTGCCCGCCATGGAGCGCCAGGGGTCCGGCCAGGTCATCAATATCTCGTCGATCGGCGGGCTGTCCGTTTCACCCACGGCCGCCGTCTACTGCGCGACCAAGTTCGCGGTGCGCGCCATTTCGGATGGCCTGCGCCAGGAAACCGACAGGATTCGCGTGACCGTGATCTGTCCGGGCGTCGTGGAGTCGGAACTGACCGACTCGATTTCCGATGACACTGCCCGCGCCGCAATGCGCGATTTCCGCCGTGTCGCACTCACCGCGGATGCGATTGCACGCTCCATCGCGTATGCGATCGAGCAGCCGGCCGATGTGGACGTGAGCGAAATCGTCGTGCGTCCGACCGCGAGCCCGTACTGAATCGCGAACTGCATCGGACTTTGCACACCACATCGTCACCCAAGCGTGACACCGAATCATCAAGGAGAATCGCCATGAGCAACACTATGAAAACCTGGTTTGTCACCGGCGCATCGAAAGGCATTGGCCAGCGGCTCGTGCGTCAACTGCTCGCCCGCGGCGATCGCGTGGCCGCGACTTCGCGCACCGTCGCATCGCTGACAGAAGCACTGGGCCCGGCCTCCACACAGTTTCTTCCGCTGCAGGTAGATCTGGGCAACGAACAGAGCATTGGCGACGCCATCGCGCAAACCATCGAGAAGTTCGGCAAAGTCGACGTGGTCGTCAACAATGCCGGCTATGCGCAACAAGGCACCGTCGAAGCGCTCTGCGACGACGAGTTGCGACGCAACTTCGACGTCAACCTGTTCGCGCCGCTGGCGGTGCTGCGGCACGTCCTTCCGCATTTGCGCGCGCAACGCAGCGGCCATGTGATCAACCTCTCGTCGATTGTCGGCTTTCAGGGCGGCTACGCGGGTTGGGGAAGCTATGTAGCGAGCAAGTTCGCGCTCGCCGGCCTGACTGAATCGCTGGCGGCCGAGGTAGCCGAGTTCGGCATCAGGGCGACGATCGTGTACCCCGGCCCGGTGCGCACGGAATTTCTGTCGAGCGGCGCGCTCGCGGTGGCGCGGCGGCAGATCGACGCCTACACCGAAGCAAAGGCATCGCTCGACCTGCATCTGGACACGCTGCACGGTCATCAGGCAGGCGACCCGGACAAAGTGGCGCTGCTCATCATGCAGGCCGCGGACGTCGCGCAACCGCCTTTGCATCTGTTTGCGGGCAAGATCGCCAATGAACTCGCCGCGCAAAAGATCGCGCTGGTCCAGCGCGATCTGGACGCGTGGAAAGGCTCTTCCGAAGCCACGGACTTCGACGACTAGGCGAGATGCGGACGGTGCCCGGCAACGGGTGCCGTCGGCTCCGCCGGCCGCGGGCCGCGGGCCGCGGGCGGTTGCAAGAGTGGCGCGCGCAGGATTCGGCGCGAGCCTTCGCTATCTCCGGCCAGGCAGGGCTCGTCACCGGTGCAACGTAAAGGCCGGTACGACAGCAAAGCGATTGCACGATAGACCGCCGGTCGTGTGCAGTGCTCAGGACGCGCGCGGCAATGCGGCTTCGATGAATACCGCGCACAACGCTTCCATGCCCTTTGCGTCTTCTTCGTCGAAGCGCGCGAGAACCGGGCTGTCGACATCCCACACGCCGATCAGCGTGCCGTCCGGCGCCACGAGCGGCACGACGATTTCCGACTGCGACGCCGAATCGCACGCGATATGGCCGGGAAACGCGTGAACGTCGCGCACGATCTGCGTCTTGCGCGTTTGCGCGGCTGTGCCGCACACGCCTTTGCCGAGCGCAATCCGCACGCAGGCGGGCTTGCCCTGGAAAGGCCCGACCACCAGTTCACGGCCATCGTGAAAGTAGAAGCCGGCCCAGTTCAGATCGCTCAGCGAATGAAACACGAACGACGAGAAATTCGCCGCGTTGGCGATCCAGTCGGTTTCGTCGGCGAGGAGCGCACGCGCCTGCACGACGAGTTCTGCGTAATGCGCGGCCTTGGGCAGATGCGAGGCGGAGGAGACTTCGAACATAGAGGGCCCGTGATTAAAAGCGATGAACGATGCGAACAGGCTGTCGAGTGTAAAGCAGGCAGCCTTGTCAATCATTGAAATGCGGCGATTACGGCTCCACACCGATTATTACGCTCGATGCCTTGAACATCGCGCTCGCCGCTTTGCCCGGCGCGAGGCCAAGCCGCTCGACGCTGCCGTTCGTCACGATCGCGGCGATCTGCGCGCTGCCCGCGCTTATAGTCACTTCCGAATTCACCGCGCCTTTCGTGACTGCGCTCACCGTGCCCGCGATGCAGTTGCGCGCCGACACCTGGTTGCTCGCGACGTCTATCATCACGATGATCGAGGACGCCTTCACCAGCGCGAACGCACGCTTGCCCACGGCGAGCCCGAGCGTGCTCGCGCTGCCGTGCGTAATGACGGCGACGATCTGGAGACCCTCCGCCGTGCGCAGTGTGACTTCGTCGTTCACGGCGCCGTGCGTGAGCTGAACCACTTCGCCGGCGAACTGATTGCGTGCGCTCGTTTGCATGTCGTGCTCCCAGGTATTGGTAAAGGTATTGGCAAAGGTGTTGGCAAAGCGTTGGAGGCGCGGTGCGCGTCGCCATCGAGCGTTTAAGTGTAATGGATGGGACAACGCACGTATCATCGTGCCCTTGGACTCTCTTTTGCCGAACTCATGCCTTTAGCGTTTCCTCGCCGCGTGTTGCGCGGTTTTTATTCTGCGCGTGTTGCCTGCCTGACTCGCGTTGGCCGCATGGTGCGGGTCACACGCGTTGCCGGCGCTGTGTTAGCCGTGTCAGGTGGCTCAGCCGTGTCAGGTGGCTCTGCCGCCTCCGTTGCCTCAACTGACTCAGTTGCCTCGACTGGCTCCGTTGCCTCAACTGGCTCGGTTGCCTCAACTGGCTCGGTTGCCTCGACTGGCTCGGTTGCCTCGACTGGCTCGGTTGCCTGCGCCGTCTCGCCTCGCCCTGCCGGCCGTGACGCTCCGGCGCTGCGCGGCGCATGGCGAGGCGTCGCGTCCTCCGTGGCACTGCTATGGCTTGCGGCGCTCGGCGCATGCAGCAATCCATCGCCGACGCACGACGCGCGTGCCCCCGTCGACACCATCTCGCTGTTTCCGCTCGGCGCTTACGACCAGGACGTCGACCATTGGCTCGAGCCCGACAGTCCCGGCTACGACCGGCCGTTCCTGAGCCCCGCAGAGCAAGACGCGCATTTCCAGGCGCTCTACGCGCGCTACTTCGGCACGGGGACGAACGCGCCTTCGCCGTGGAACGCGGCGTACGTGACGATGCGCGTGTATCGCCAGCAGGGCGCGGATATCGCCGCGTTGCAGCAGCGCCGCATTGCCCGCTTCGACAACACCGGCAAGCGCGGCGCAGCCATTGGCTATGGCGAGAACTTCCGGCCGCACGACAAGGCGTGGATCGACAACATCGCGCGGAACATGAACGTCGCGCAATTCACCGAGGCGCCGGTCTATCAGCCGGCGCGGCGCGCAATCGCAACGACCAATCTGATGGTGCGCGAACTGCCGACCACCGACCCCTCGTTCTACGACCACCGCCTCGCCGGCGAGGGCTATCCGTTCGACAATCTGCAAGTCTCCGCGGTGCGGCCGGGCACGCCGCTGTATGTGCTCGGCACGAGCGTCGACGGCGCGTGGCATTACGTGCAGACGCCCGACGTGCAGGGCTGGGTCCATAGCGACGGCGTCGGCATGACCAACGAGCGCTTCGTCGCCACGTGGCGCGCCGCAAGCGCCAAATCGCTTGGCGCGGTGATCGGCGCGTTCACGCCGGTGCGCGACAGCCGCGGAGTGTTCCGGTTTCAGGCGCCCGCGGGCACGCTGCTGCCTTTGGTGGAGAGGCCGTCGGGCAATGCGGCACGGGGTGTAAAGGCGCTGACTGTGCCGAAGGCTATGCGTTCGGGTGGACCTTTGGGTGGGCCTTCGGG
>NZ_JAEUAV010000040.1 GCF_019511605.1 Paraburkholderia phenoliruptrix
TGGTGATGTTGTTCACGACGTTCGTCACGTTCGACACGTTCTGATTCGTCGCATACAGCTGCGAGCCGTTCACCGCGTCCACGCTCGTCGCATTCACCGCTCCCGCCGAGACACCCGTGAGCGTGCGCGTGCCCGCCTTGCCGGTGAAGTCCACCACCGTGCCGTCAGTGCCCTGCGCCACCGTGATGTTGCGCGTGACCGCATCCTGCTGCACCAGCCCCACCGTACCGCTGTTGATGTTGTTCGTCAGGTTCGTGATGTCCGTCGTGTTTTGCGTCACGCGACCGTCCAGGTTGGTGATCGCATCGCCAACGTTGTTCACCGTCGTGCCGCCCACCGAATACGTCGGGTTCGTGATCGCGCCCGTCGTCGTGTTGTACGTCGAACCGCCACCCAGCGCTGCAGCCGTCGCCGCTCCTTCGTTATTCACCTTCGCGTCTTCCGACTGCAGCTGGCTCACGTTCACCGCATCCGTCGCGTTCAGACCTGCCGCGACGTTCGTGATGCGACGCTCGGCGCCGGCCGAGCCCACCGACACTTCACCGCCCGCCGCCGTCGAGGCCGCGATCGTCGAGGTGCCCGGGTTGTAGCCTGCTGTCGTCAGCGTCGTCGAGCTGGCGATCGAGCCTGCGCCCAGCGCCACGCTGTTCAACGTCGTCGCCGACGCGCCATTACCCAGCGCCACCGCGTTCGATGCCGATGCCACGGCCGCCGGACCCGCTGCCACCGAATCCGTGCCCGCTGCCGACGAATCGGCCAGCGTCGAGTTCGCGTGGAAGTACTTGATGCCGCCACCGTTATTGATGTTGGTCATGAAGGTATTGGTCACGCCCAGTGCATTGTCGATGTCGGTCAATGCACCACCCACCGTGGCATAAGGCCCCGTCGCGCCAGTAATGGCATCGGCGTTAGGCAGCACGTAGCTGGGGCCGGTCACCGCGCCCGTCGTCGAGTTGAACGATGCACCGCTGCCCAGCGCAGCGACAACCGGCTTGAGCTGCGAAACGTTGACGGCATCCGTGTCCTGCGTGCCGGCCGCCATGTTGACGAGCTGGCGCGTTTGCGCTGGTGCGGTGTAGATCCCTATACCGGAATTGACGGTATAGGCAGTATCGGCGCCGATCGAGACCGTGTTCGTGCGATCTGTGAACGAGCCATTCCCCAGCGCGACAGAGTTGTCGACGCTGGCGCGCGACATGCGACCTATCGCCACGGAGCCGTTCGTTCCCGCATCGACCAACGAATTGGTGCCCATTGCCACGGAGCGATCACCCAAGGCCTGGGCGCGATCACCATAAGCCGAGCTGAGGAGGCCAACAGATTGTGCATGATAGCCGGCCGCCACCGACTGCTGACCAGAGGCAGTGGCGAGATAGCCGAAAGCCGCACCATATACTCCAGTCGCTTGCGTATCTATGCCCAAAGCCATCGATGAGGTTCCGCTCGCGACCGTCGCAGTGCCCATAGCCAAGCTGAACCCGCCGGTCGCTTGGGCGTTTTCCCCGATCGCCACTGATGGTCCTACATTGGCAACACTGGTCGCTGTAGTGGCACCTTGGCCAATGGCGATGTCTCCGCTACCGTAAGCATAAGCTTTGGGCCCTGCCGCCACAGCACCGTAATTTAGCGCGCTGGCGTCATCCGTGCCATCGTTAGAGCCGGTGGATTTGAAATAGCGGTTGGTATAGGTGGCCATGTTATTGACCGAACTGACCGCCTGATTGGTGGCATAAAGCTCGCTGCCGTTGACGGCATCGGTCGAGTTGGCGGAAATCTGGCCGGCAGCGACATTCTGCAACTGGCGGGGTGCGGTGGACGAGCCAATGCTCACCACATCGCCTGCAGCAGGAGCGCCACCTGCGAAGGTGTAGGACACGCCACCCAGGGTCGTGCCGGTGGTCGCGACCGCCGCAGAGGCGGTAGAACTATTGCCCAGCACGACCGCGCCGTTGAGGCCCGCAGCAATACTGATGTTATTGCCCATCGCAAAGGCATTGTTCGCCGCAATCGTGTTGTTATTGCCGATCGAATAACTGTTGCTGCCGGTGATCGTGCTCGGATCGCCGAACGCGCCCGAGTTGTTGCCGCTGACGATGTTGCCCGTACCGATGCTGATGCTGTTCGTGCCGGTCGCCTGCGCGCCATAGCCGATCGCCACTGCATTGCTCGCGCTCGCCACTGCCGCCGGACCTGCTGCCATGCTGTTCTGGCCCGCTGCCGACGAATCAGCCAGCGTCGAGTTCGTGTGGAAGTACTTGATGCCAGCGCCACCGTTGGTGATGTTGTTCACGACGTTCGTCACGTTCGACACGTTCTGATTCGTCGCATACAGCTGCGAGCCGTTCACCGCGTCCACGCTCGTCGCATTCACCGCTCCCGCCGAGACACCCGTGAGTGTGCGCGTGCCCGCCTTGCCGGTGAAGTCCACCGCCGTGCCGTCGGTGCCCTGCGCCACCGTGATGTTGCGCGTGGCCGCATTCTGCTGCACCAGCCCCACCGTACCGTTATTGATGTTGTTCGTCAGGTTCGTGATGTCCGTCGTGTTTTGCGTCACGCGACCGTCGATGTTCGTGATCGCATCGCCCACGTTGTTCACCGTCGTGCCGCCCACCGAATACGTCGGGTTCGTGATCGCGCCCGTCGTCGTGTTGTACGTCGAACCGCCACCCAGCGCTGCAGCCGTCGCCGCTCCTTCGTTATTCACCTTCGCGTCTTCCGACTGCAACTGGCTCACGTTCACCGCGTCAGTGCCGCTCAGGCCCGCGGCCACGTTCGTGATGCGGCGCTCCTTGCCTGCCGCGCCCACCGACACCTCGCCGCCGGCTGCCGTGGCTGCCGACAGTGCGCTGCCGCCCGGGTTGAAGCCTGCCGTCGCCAGCGTCGTCGAGTTCGCCACCGAGTTCGAACCCAGCGCCACCGAGTTCGCCGTCGTCGCGCTTGCGTTGCCGCCGATGGCCACCGCGTCTGTGCCCGTTGCCGACGAGTCCGCCAGCGTCGAGTTCGTGTGGAAGTACTTGATGCCAGCGCCGTTATTAATGTTGTTGAGGTTATTGCCCAACTTTCCGAGCGCTGTATCGACCGTGTTAAACGCATTGCCCACGTTGGTGGCCGCGCCCGACGTACCGTCGATCGAGTTTGCGTTTGCCAGCGCATAGCTAGGGTTGCTGACCGCCCCGCTAGCAGCCACGGTAGCACCACCGCCGAGCGCTGCAGCCACCGAGGAGCTTACTGCGTACAACTGCGAGCCGTTAACACCATCCATGCTCGCGGACGAAACGATGCCAGCGCTCAGATTGATAATCTTGTGCGAATTCAGGTCCGTTGTGCTGTCGAGGATAATGCTGCCGGGCGCGTGCAGCTTGATCGACTGACCAGGAGTGCTGCCTGTCCACGCGCTGCTAGTGGTAGTCGCGTTGTTCACCGACAGATAAGTGTCATTTGGGTCCGCATATGCATCTGTCGGAACTCCATCCGCAGCGCCGCCCATGTAAATCACGTCTGAGCCGGTCGTACACTGCATGTTGTAACCCATCCCTCCCGTGCCATTAATTCCATAGGTCGTGTTGTTCGGGCTACACACGACTATCCCGTTCGCGTAGGACGCGAGCGGCGACAAAGCTACGCCGCCAGCAAAAGCGATTTTGACGACTACGCTCGCTGACGCACGGCTCTTCCCGCGTCCCTTCGCATTCTCCTGCGCTGCTATCCAGGTGCCAGTCGATTCGTTCCAAACTGAGCGGTATGTCTTGTTCATCTGTGATCCTGATCTATTTGCCATTCGTGCGGGACCACTTGTTGATCCCACTGAACAGTTGACGTGACGAAATAAAGTCCTTGTCGGGGAACCGTTGCAGCGTCTTTGTGAGACGGTTTCTAACTATCCCTACGATGTCATTGACTTTATTGCGACAAAGGCCGGCGAAATATCAGAGCATTCTTAATATCGAGTCGTATGAGAGCGGCAATACAGGAATATTCCCAAGGCGGCGTGCGATGATCGCCACGAGTTGCGCGCATGACGCGACGCAACGCACCCCGACAACGGGCAACGCAGCAGTGCCTCTCGCACGAGAAGAAACGATGGTGTCGGCGCGTACCAAGCGGCGATTTGCAGCGACATCGCTCGACCGATTCGGTCTTGAGGCGCTATACCAACGGGCCGGATACCCGCAGCTTTGCCGCGCTTCGACGTGGGATAAGTAGACAACCCGATGCTTGCGTTATATTTATTTAGGTATCCGACGCGGGTCTATTGCAGAAATCCGATCAAATATCGGACGCTTCTGTTTATTTTGGGAATTGTCCTATTTACTCGACAGTGGTTTTCAAGCAGCCCCGCGATATTGCCTCGCCTCGTTAAGCTTTAAGAACAGGAAGCAAAGCAAAGAGGCATATAAACCCGTCTAGAATGACGCGAAGGATAGGGGGTCGCTGTTCAGGGAGAATGCGTCGGCGCGATGTACGGTTCGCGTTACGACCACTGGCTCCTCAACAGAGCTGTGTCGGATGATTCGGTGTCCGTCTAAGAACGAAAAGCCCGGTTTGCTGTTTCCAGCAAACCGGGCTTTTCTTATCGATGCGACGCGGCAACCGCGCTCAGAACGGCTTTATCACGACGAGCGCAACCGCCGCGAGCATTCCAAGAACGGGGAGTTCATTAAACATCCGAAACCACTTGTGCGAGCGCGTATTTTCACCGCGCTCGAAGGTCCGCAACAGTACACCGCAATACGCGTGATAAACCACCAGCAACACAACGACGCCTACCTTCGCGTGGAGCCACCCCTGCCCCTGGCCGATCCCGACCGCCAGCCATAGCCACAGCCCGCAAGCCAGCGCCGGCACCGCGATGAACGACATGAAGCGAAACAGCTTGCGCGCCATCAGCAGCAAACGCTTCACGGCGTTCTGGTCGGTCTCCATCGCGAGATTGACGAAGATTCGCGGCAGATAGAACAGCCCCGCAAACCACGAAGCGACGAGAACGATATGAAACGTCTTGATCCACAGCATTGGCGGTCCTTGTTGTTATCAGTGTCCGTTCTTACTGGCGGCCTTCGCCATGCCCGAGCACGACGTACTTCAGCGAGGTCAACCCTTCCAGTCCGACCGGGCCGCGCGCATGAAGCTTGTCATTGGAAATGCCGATCTCGGCGCCCAGTCCAAACTCAAAGCCGTCAGCGAAACGCGTCGATGCGTTAACCATCACGCTTGCCGAATCCACCTCGCGCAGAAAGCGCATGGCGCGGTCGTGATCTTCGGTCACGATTGCATCGGTGTGCTGCGAGCTATACGTGTTGATGTGATCGATCGCCGCATCCAGGTTGTCAACCACCTTGATCGCCAGTACGGGCGCAAGGTATTCGGTGCGCCAGTCTTCCTCGGTCGCATCGACGAGCGGTGCCACACCCGCATCCGCCAGAACCGCACGCGCCGCCGCATCCACGCGCAACTCGACATTTTTCTCGCGATACAGCTTGCCGAGCGGCGGCAAGACTTCCGCTGCAATGCCGCGCGCGACCAGCAGCGTTTCCATCGTGTTGCAGGTGCCGTAGCGGTGCGTCTTAGCGTTATCGCAAACGGTCAGCGCCTTGGCCAGATCCGCGCGGTCGTCCACGTACACGTGGCAAATGCCGTCGAGGTGCTTGATCATCGGCACGCGCGCCTCCTGCATCAGCCGCTCGATCAGGCTCTTGCCGCCGCGCGGCACGATTACGTCGACGTATTCGGTCATCGTGATCAGCTTGCCGACCGCCGCGCGGTCCGAGGTCGCGACAACCTGCACCGCGTCCTGCGGCAAACCGGCTGCTTCCAGACCTTCGCCGATCAGCTTCGCGAGCGCCGTATTGCATTCGAGCGCTTCCGAACCGCCGCGCAGAATCGTCGCATTGCCCGACTTCAGGCAGAGCGCGGCAGCGTCGATCGTCACGTTAGGACGCGATTCGTAAATGATGCCGATCACGCCGAGCGGTACGCGCATCTGCCCGACCTGAATGCCGCTCGGCCGGTATTTCAGATTGCTGATTTCGCCAATTGGGTCGGCCAGCGCCGCGACCTGGCGCAGACCTTCCACCATCGTCCCGAGCGCTTTGTCCGATAGCGTCAGCCGGTCGATGAAAGCCGCGTCGTGACCTTTATCGCGCGCGCGTGCAACGTCGCGTGCGTTGGCTTCCTTGAGCAACGCGGAATCGCGCTCGATGCCCGCCGCGACCGCCGCAAGCGCGGCGTTCTTCGCAGCCGTCGACGCCCGCGCCATCGCACGCGATGACTGGCGAGCGCGGCGGCCGAGGTCGGTCATGTACTGGTCGATATCCATGGTGATTCTCGTATTGCCGGGCACGCTGACACGCGGCGCACGGGCTGATTAGCGAAAGATCCAGCGATTGTAAGTCGGGCCAGGGCGCTTTGCTTGCGAGGGCGCGGTTAGCGCTGCCGGGATGCCACGATGCTGCCGGTGCATGACAGGCCGAGCTACGCTCGCCAGGCTTGGCTTTGCATTGCGGCTGGCCGGCTGAGCGCGGCGACACCTCAAACTCCGGCGCTTACAGCAACAGCGAAACTCACGCCGGCCTGCGCACCGCGGCGGCCGCGGCACCCCGAGGAGGTCGCGGCGGCGGCACGGCGGACGTTTTCGGCGCAGCCACCGTCATTGCAAGCTCGAACAGGCCGTCCCATGGGTCAGGCGGCGGATCATTGCGATGATTGCCTGGCGTGCCGCCCGACAGACCCTTCACCTGCCGATCCAGCCGCGCCGCCAGCGCCAGCGCTTTTTCCAGCGAGCCCTCGCTAACACGCGACAAAGCCGGCCCGATCAGGCGCTCGCGCGGACCCCACACGCGGTTTTCGCGCACCAGCATGGCAAGCGGCTTGCCCGCCGCGACGCCGCGCTTGATCCGCAGCAGCGTGCGCAATTCCTCGACGACGGCCCACAACACCAGCACCACCGCCTCGCCTTCGCCGCGCAGCCCGTCCAGCATACGCGACAGGCGGCCGACGTCGCCCGCTAGCATTGCCTCGTTGAGCTTGAACACGTCGTAGCGCGCAACGTTCAGCACCGCGTCGTGAACCTGCTCGAAGCTGAGCGAGCCCGCCGGGTAAAGCAGTCCCAGCTTCTGAATTTCCTGATGAGCGGCGAGCAGATTGCCTTCGACACGCTCCGCAATGAACGCCAGTGCGCGCCGCCCTTCCTCGCCCGCGGCTACCCGTTGCCCCTGCGCCGCAAGCCGCTGCCCAACCCAGTTCGGCAATTGCGCACGTTCGACGGGATCGATTTTCAAGGCGACGCCCGCGTCGGCGAGCGCCGTGAACCACGCGGATTTCTGCGTGGCGGCGTCAAGGCGCGGCAGCGTGATCATGGTCAGCACGTCGTCGTTCACCGACGCCGCGAGCGACTTCAGCGCATCCGCGCCTTCCTTGCCGGGCTTGCCCGACGGAATGCGCAACTCGACCAGTTGGCGGTCGCCGAACAGCGACATCGACTGGCTCGCGCCCAGCAGCGAGCTCCAGTCGAAGCTGCGCTCGACCGTGAACACCGAGCGATCCGTGAAGCCGGCCACGCGGGCCGCCGCACGGATCCGGTCGCACGCTTCCTGCGCGAGCAGATGCTCGTCGCCGTACACGACGTACAGCCCGGCGAGTCCCTTGGCGAGATGCGCTTCGAGCGCGTCAAGTCGCAGTTGCATGGCTACGAGTATGCCCGGTCGGAGCGACGCGCGCCGCTCACAGCGGCGGCGGCGGCAGCGGTGCGCGCGGCGCGACGGCCGGCACCTGCTCGCCCGGCGCCGGATGCAGCGAACGCACGCTCGACAGCCGCCGCGTCAGCTGGTCGATCGCGTCGTTTTCCATGTCGGCGAACAGAATGTCCGACTCGGCGGCCTTCGCCTGCGAGTACTGGTCGCTATAAGTCATCGCGCGGTTCAGTGCGATCACGCTCGGCGGGATCAGCACGGTGCCGTCCTTGCCGACGAGCGTGTAGTTCATGTTCAGATTCAACTGATACTCGGCGACCACGCCCAGCGAATTCAGCGTCAGCGTGCTGGTGCCGCGCGCCTCGGTGATCTGCAAGGTGGCGTCGGCATTGGCCACCGACTTCACGACCACCGTGTCGCTGCCGCCTTCCACGATGCGCGCGAGCCGTGCGCTTGCCGCCGGCGAACCGCCCGCGATAAAGAGGCGCTTGAAGGCATAATCCTGCTGGCCGCGCAGCTGGAAGCCACAGGCCGACAGCATCAATACGCTACAAGCCAGCGTTACGAAAAGCGATCTGCGAGTCACATTGGCTCCTGGTTCGCAGTAGATTCCCGGCGCGCGGCACGCGCCGCCGTGCGAGGCGGCGCCATGCCGGCCGGCAGATAGTGCTGTCTCGTCAAACGACCACGTTTACGAGGCGTCCCGGCACCACGACGATCTTTTTCGGCGCCTTGCCTTCGCTGAACTTCGCGACCATTTCGTGCGCGGCTGCGAGCTGTTCAATGGACTCACGCGACGCGTCTTTGGCCACCGTCAGCGCGCCGCGCACCTTGCCGTTCACCTGCAGCACGAGTTCGATTTCCGATTGCTCGAGCGCCTTCTCGTCGACCTTCGGCCACGGCGCATCGAGCAGCGAGCCGAATTCGTCGGCATAACCGAGTTCCTGCCACAACTGGAACGTCAGGTGCGGCACCACCGGATACAGCACGCGCAGCATCACGCCGTAGGTTTCGCGCAGCACCGCGGGCAGCGCGCCCTTCGCGCCGTCGAGCGCGTTGAGCATCTTCATGCCCGCCGACACCACCGTGTTGTACTGCAAACGCTGGTAGTCGAAGTCCGCCTGCTTGAGCACGCTGTAGATTTCGCGGCGCAGCAGTTTGTCCGCGTCGCCGAGTTGCGCGGCGTCGAACTGGCCGCCTGCCCGCAGCGCAGCTTCGTTTGCGTGCGCGAAGCTCCAGACCCGGCGCAGGAAGCGGCTCGCGCCTTCCACGCCGGAGCCCGACCATTCGAGCTGCTGCTCGGGCGGCGCGGCGAACATGACGAACAGACGCGCGGTATCCGCGCCGTGCTGATCGATCAGCGATTGCGGATCGACGCCGTTGTTCTTCGACTTCGACATTTTCTCGACGCCGCCCAGCACGACCGGCTGACCGTCCGCATTCAGCACCGCGCCGACCGGGCGGCCCTTGTCGTCGAACGACACCGTGACGTCCGCCGGGTTGTACCAGGTCTTCTTGCCCGTCGCGTCTTCGCGGTAATACGTTTCGTTGAGCACCATGCCCTGGGTGAGCAGGTTCTTGGCCGGCTCGCCGAACTTCACGAGGCCGAGATCGCGCATCACCTTCGCCCAGAAGCGCGAGTACAACAGGTGCAGGATGGCGTGCTCGATGCCGCCGATGTACTGGTCCATCGGCGCCCAGTAGTCGGTGCGCTCGTCGACCATGGTCTTCGCATCCGGCGACGCATAGCGATAGAAATACCACGACGAATCCACGAAGGTGTCCATCGTGTCGGTTTCGCGTTTGGCCGCACCGCCGCAGCTCGGGCAGGTGCAGTTCAGAAACGCTTCGGACTTAGCGAGCGGGTTGCCCGTGCCGTCCGGCACGAGGTCTTCGGGCAGCACGACCGGCAGGTCTTTTTCCGGCACCGGCACGTCGCCGCACTTCGGGCAGTGGATGATGGGAATCGGCGTGCCCCAGTAACGCTGGCGCGACACGCCCCAGTCACGCAAACGCCACGTGATCTGCTTGTCGCCGAGACCGAGCGCCTTCAGGTCGGCGGCAATCGCGTCCACGGCCTGTTCGTAGTTCAGGCCGTCGTACTTGCCGCTGTTGACCAGCGTGCCGGTCTTCTCGCCGTACCATTCCTGCCAGGCGTCGGTGGAAAACTCCTTGCCCTCGATCGCCACCACCTGCTTGATCGGCAGACCGTATTTCTTCACGAACGCAAAGTCGCGCTCGTCGTGCGCCGGCACGCCCATGACCGCGCCTTCGCCGTAGCTCATCAACACGTAATTGCCGATCCACACCTCGACCTTTTCCTGCGTCAGCGGGTGCGTGACGAAAAAGCCGGTGGCCATGCCCTTCTTTTCCATCGTCGCCACGTCGGCTTCGGCCACGCCGCCGCGCTTGCATTCGTCGATGAAAGCCTGCAGCTCCGGCTTGTCTTTCGCAAGGCGCGTGGCAAGCGGATGCTCGGCGGCAATCGCGCAGAACGTCACGCCCATAATCGTGTCGGCACGCGTGGTGAACACGCGCAACAGCTTCTGCTCGCCGTCGATTTCATACGGGAAGCCGAAGTTCACGCCGAAGCTCTTGCCGATCCAGTTCTGCTGCATGATCTTGACGCGCTCGGGCCAGCCGAGGCCCTCCAGATCGTTCAGCAGTTCGTCCGCGTACTGCGTGATGCGCATGTAGTACATCGGGATTTCGCGCTTTTCGACGAGCGCGCCCGAACGCCAGCCGCGGCCTTCGATCACCTGCTCGTTGGCGAGCACGGTCTGGTCGACGGGGTCCCAGTTGACGGTGCCAGTTTTCTTGTACGCGATGCCCTTTTCCAGCATCTTCAGGAACAGCCACTGGTTCCACTTGTAGTAGTCCGGGCTGCAGGTGGCGACTTCGCGCGACCAGTCGATCGCGAGGCCCATAGACTGCATCTGCTTCTTCATGTAAGCGATGTTGTCGTAGGTCCACTTGGCCGGCGGCACGTTGTTGGCCATCGCCGCGTTTTCCGCGGGCATGCCGAACGCGTCCCAACCCATCGGCATCAGCACGTTGTAGCCGTTCATCCGCAGATAGCGGTACATCACGTCGTTGATCGTGTAGTTGCGCACGTGCCCCATGTGCAGCTTGCCCGACGGATACGGCAGCATCGAGACGCAATAGAACTTGGGCTTGTCGGTGGTTTCCGTCGTCTTGTATGCGTCGACGGCGCGCCATTGCCCTTGCGCGGCGGATTCGACGTCGGAGGGAACGTATTTTTCGTGCATGGTGTGATGGGATCGCTGGTTTCGGTGCTTCCGCACCGGCCGCTATGCTGCTTTGGTGCTTTTGCTGGATGAAATGACGTCGTTTCCCCTTCTTTGGGGAAAGGGCTGATTATACCGTTCGCGGACGGCTGCGCCGCGCCGCGGACGCCGTGCGCCTACTGCTTGCCGGCCGGCGGCGGGTCCGTGACAAAGCCGATGCGTTCCAGACCCGCTTGCTGCGCGGCGCCCATCACTTGCGCAATCACCTCATAGCGCGTGTTGCGCTCGGCGTGCAGGTGAATTTCCGGCTGCGCGGCCGCGTTGTCGGCCTCGCCGGCCTGCGTGGATTCGGCCTCTTTGCCCGCTTGCGCGAAGCGCGCGCGCATCTGCTCGAGCGTGATGGCACTGCCGTTCCAGTAAAGCTTGCCCGCGGCGTCGATTGAAAGCGAAATGGTTTGCGGCGTTTCGCGCGCCGGCGCCGCGGCGACCTTGGGCAGATCGAGCCGGATTGCGTGCGTGAACAAGGGCGCCGTAATGATGAAGATCACGAGCAGCACCAGCATCACGTCGATCAACGGCGTCATGTTGATCTCCGCCATGGGCGCGGCCGTCTGCTTTTTGTCGAGTCCGCCGAATGCCATGTCGCCTCCTTCGTGGTCTGCCCGGTTGACGCGCTGCGTCCGCCTTGCCTTGCGCGCTCAGCGGGCCTGGTGGGCGGCCGCCTGCTGGCTGCGCAGCGGCGCTTGCGGCTGGCCCGCCGGGGCGCAGACGTACGCGTGCAGGTCGTGCGCGAAACCGTCGAGTTCCTCGGACAACTGCCGCACGAGCCGCCCGAGCACGTTGTAGGCAAGCACGGCGGGAATCGCGACCACCAGACCAAAAGCGGTCATGATGAGCGCCTCGCCGACCGGACCGGCGACGCTTTCGATCTGCGCCTGACCACTCGCCGCGATGCTGCCGAGCGCGTGATAAATGCCCCACACGGTGCCGAGCAAGCCGACGAAAGGGGCCGTGCTGCCCACCGAAGCCAGCAGCACCTGGCCGAATTCGAGCCGCCGCTGCGACGCACTGAGTGCCTGCCGCAACGCTCTGAGCACCCGCTCGTTGCGCTCCACGCGCGCGAGCAGCGCACCGGGAATATCCACCTCGGCGGCCTGAAGCGCGGCTTCGGCGAGCGGCGCGAAAACCCGCTCCCGGTCGGCGCGCTTCAGACCGGCAACGCCCTCGGCAAGCGTAGGCGCCTGCCAGAAGCGGGCGACCGCGCGTGCGCCCTGGCGTTTCGCGCGCACCAGCACCCAGCTCTTGACGATCAGAAAGCACCAGCTCGCAATCGACATCGCCAGCAGGACATAGGCGACGCCATGAGTGATCGCGTCGCTCGTTTGCAGGTAATGGATGATGCCGCTGCCGCCTGCCATCTGACCTCGCCTTGAGTAAGTGCCGCTTGAGCCTGCGTTTATGCCTGCGTTTATGCCTGCGTTTGGGCTCCGTTTGAGCTGCGTTTGGACGTGCAATTAACCGTGCGTTGGCACGCGCCTAGCGCAGGCCGAGCACGTCCTGCATATCGAAGAAACCCGTCGGGTGCCCTTCGAGGAAACGCACCGCACGCAGTGCGCCCTGCGCGTATGACAGACGGCTCGCCGATTTGTGCGTGATTTCGATGCGCTCGCCAATGCCTGCGAACAGCACCGTATGGTCGCCGACGATGTCGCCGCCGCGAATCGCCGAAAAACCGATGGTGGACGGATCGCGTTCGCCGGTCACGCCTTCGCGGCTGTAGACCGCGCAGTCGTCGAGGTTGCGGCCGAGCGCATTGGCGATCACTTCCCCCATGGTGAGCGCGGTGCCCGACGGCGCGTCGACCTTGTGACGGTGATGCGCCTCGATGATCTCGATGTCGTAGCCGGTCGCAAAATGCTTCGCCGCAAATTCGAGCAGCTTGAGCGTGACGTTCACGCCCACGCTCATATTCGACGCGAACATGATCGCGATCTTGTCCGCCGCGGCGCGAAGTTGCGTTTTCTGCGCGTTGTCGAAACCGGTCGTGCCGATCACCATTTTCACGTTGTGGCGCTGCGCCGCTTCGAGATGCGCCATCGTCCCTTCGGGACGCGTGAAGTCGATCAGGTAATCGGACTCGGCAAATACCCGTTCAATGTCGTCCGTCAGCACGACGCCCGTCTGTTTGCCGAGAAAAGCGCCTGCGTCCTGACCGAGTTGCGGCGAACCCGCACGGTCGAGCGCGCCGGACAGCGTGGCGTCGGAATCGTTAAGAACGGTTTCGATGAGCATGCGGCCCATACGGCCCGATGCGCCAGCAATCGCAATTTTCATGGTTACGAGGGTTCGAATGAACAGCCCGGCAAGCGCGGGCACAAGCGGCGGTGGGCAGCACGCCCTCGCGCCGCGCATGACTGGACCAGCACAGAAGCGGACGGTGCCGCGCTTCGCAGAAGCCACGCCGCAGCGGGCGAATGCGCAGCCACCGTCATACAACAAGGACAGCCGGATTACTGGCTCGTTCCCGACGTGGACGGCGCGGTGAGCGGCGCGTTATACGTGGGGCTGCTGCCGCTTTGCGACGAACCCGCCGGTCCCACCGGATTGTCTTGCGCCGACGGCGACGGCGGCGGCGGCGGACGGTGGAACTGGAACTGCGGCTGGCCACCGGAGGTCGGGCCTTGCGGCGGCACGCCGCCGGCGTTCGCGGTGGGTGCCGTGGAGCGCACCGAAGACGGCGTATTGCGCGACGGCGTTTGCACGGCATTCGTCGCACGATTGGCGGCTTGCGCGGCTTCCGCATTCGGGTCGGTGGACGGCGCGGCGGCAGCGGCTGCGCCGTCCACGGACGGCGAACGTGCCGTGTCCACGGTGACCGGAGCAGCGGCGGCGGCCGGCGCGCTCGCGCCCGCAGCGCTCGCCGCAACCGGCGCAGCCGACTTCTTGCCACGCTTGTCGCCGTCGATCTCGGCGAGCAGTTCCAGATTCGACGGCAGGTCTTCGCCGCCGCTCCAGCTTGCGACGCGGTCGCCGGCGAACATCACGATGAAGTCGCGCTGCTGCACGACGTTGGTCGAGCCGCGCTTGAAATAGAACACGTAGTCCCAGCGGTCCGCGTGGAACATGTCGGCGAGGAGCGGCGTGCCGAGCAACTGACGCACCTGGGCACGCGACATGCCGACCTGCATTTGCGAGGCCGCTTCTTTCGAAACGAAGTTGCCCTGCACGACGGTAATGCGGTACGGCGTGATGCTTTGAGCGATCCGCTGCGTGACGCTGTCGTAAGTGGAACACCCTGCAAGGATCGCGAGAGCCGCAACAGCGATCAAGGTACTCCGCATGCGGCTCCCCCGGTAGATCAGTTGAGATTTTGAAATCATTTCACTCACCGTGCGGGCCCGCTGACGAGCCGCGCGAGTTTCATTCCATCGAAGATGACCAGAACGGCAAAAACGCATTACTATGAGAGCCCAGCATTGTACTCTAGGGATCCCTTGTCATGACCAATCCAACCGATCTCAAGAATATCGGGCTCAAGGCGACCCTTCCGCGCCTCAAAATCCTTGAGATTTTTCAGCACAGCCCGGTCCGTCACCTGACGGCCGAAGACGTGTACCGCAACCTCCTGCACGAGGAGCTCGATATCGGTCTTGCGACCGTTTATCGCGTGCTGACGCAGTTCGAGCAGGCCGGCCTGCTGTCGCGCAGCAATTTCGAATCGGGCAAGGCGGTGTTCGAACTGAACGAAGGGTCGCATCACGACCATCTGGTGTGTCTCGACTGCGGGCTCGTCGAAGAGTTCTTCGACTCCGAAATCGAGAGCCGTCAGCAGTCTATTGCGAAGGAACGCGGCTTCAAGCTGCAGGAGCACGCATTGGCGCTGTACGGCGCCTGCACCAAGGAAAACTGCCCGCATCGCAAGCATTGACGCGGTAGCGGCTGGACCGTGCCCGTTCGCGGTCCGCAGGTCGACAGTGAGCTGGAAGGCGGCTCGGCCCCGTGAAACGGGCCGAGCCGTTTTTTTGTCGTCCACTGAAAGAATCAGCGTACGCCCGACTCGTTTCGTTTGCTTACCGCGCCGTTGCGTGAGCGAAAAAAAGCCGCTCCGGGGAGCGGCTCTTGTCGCCTGACGGACCGCCTGATACAAGCCGGCGGCCCAAAGCACTGGCGTGCTTACTTCGCGTTCGCGAGCGCCACGGCCGTATCCAGCATGCGGTTCGAGAAGCCCCACTCGTTGTCGTACCAGCTCGACACCTTCACCAGGCGGCCCGACACCTTGGTCAGCGTCGCGTCGAACGTCGACGAAGCCGGGTTGTGGTTGAAGTCGACGGACACCAGCGGTGCGTCGTTATAGCCGAGAATGCCCTTCAGCGCGCCTTGCGACGCCTCCTTCATGATCGCGTTGACTTCTTCCACCGTCGTGTCGCGCGCGGCGATGAACGACAGATCGACCACGGACACGTTGATGGTCGGCACGCGAATCGCATAGCCGTCCAGCTTGCCGTTCAGTTCCGGCAGCACGAGGCCGACCGCCGAAGCAGCGCCGGTCTTGGTGGGGATCTGGCTGTGCGTGGCCGAGCGCGCGCGGCGCAGGTCTTCGTGATACACGTCGGTCAGAACCTGGTCGTTCGTGTACGCGTGGATGGTGGTCATCAGGCCGTTCACGAGACCGATCTTGTCGTTCAGCGGCTTGACGAGCGGCGCGAGGCAGTTCGTCGTGCACGATGCGTTCGAGATGACCGTGTCCGACGCCTTCAGCACGTTGTGGTTCACGCCGTAGACGATGGTCGCGTCGACGTCCTTGCCGCCCGGCGCCGAGATGATGACCTTCTTCGCACCGCCCTTGATGTGCGCGCTCGCCTTTTCCTTGGTCGTGAAAAAGCCCGTGCACTCCATCACGACGTCGACGTTCAGCTCGCCCCACGGCAGTTCAGCCGGATTGCGGTTGGCCAGCACGCGGATCTTGTCGCCGTTGACGACCAGGTAGTCGCCGTCCACCGACACGTCGCCCGGGAATTTGCCGTGTGCGGTGTCGTACTGCGTGAGGTGGGCGTTGGTCTTGGCATCGCCGAGATCGTTGATGGCGACGATTTCGATATCGTGCTTCTTGCCGTTTTCATAGAAGGCGCGCAGCGTGTTGCGGCCGATCCGGCCGTAGCCGTTGATTGCGACGCGAATCGTCATGGTCTATCTCCTGATGGCTGAAAAAATACGTCGATGTTTCGTCTGACCGCCCGCGTTGCCGCGCGTTCATGAGTGCTTTCACGCGTGCGGCAACGCTTTGCGCCGGGTCAGCCGAGTGCGGCTTTAGCCGTCTCCACTACATGCTCGACGGTGAAGCCGAAATGCTTGAACAGCACGCCAGCCGGGGCCGATTCGCCAAACGTGTCGATGCCGACCACGCCGCCTTCCAGGCCCACGTACTTGCGCCAGAAATCCGTCACGCCCGCTTCGATCGCGACGCGGCGCACGCCCTGCGGCAGCACGCGTTCGCGGTACTCGGCGTCCTGCCTGTCGAAGACGGTGGTCGACGGCATGGAGACGACGCGTGCCGCAATGCCCTCGCGCGCGAGCGGCTCGACCGCCTTCAGCGCCAGTTCGACTTCGGAACCGGTGGCAATCAGGATGATCTTGCGCGCGACGATTTCGTCGTTCCAGTCGCGCAGCACATAACCGCCCTTCGCGATGTTGGCGATCTGCGCGTCCGTGCGCTCCGAGAACGGCAGGTTCTGACGGCTGAAAATCAGGCACGACGGACCGTTGTGCTCGACCGCGTGAGTCCAGGCCACTGCCGTTTCGACGGTATCGGACGGACGCCATACGTGCAGGTGCGGAATCAGGCGCAGGCTCGCGACGTGTTCGATGGATTGGTGCGTCGGGCCGTCTTCGCCGAGACCGATCGAATCATGCGTGAACACGAAAATGGACGGCGCTTTCATCAGCGCGGCGACGCGCAGCGCGTTGCGGCTGTAGTCCGAGAACGTGAGGAAGGTGCCGCCGAACGCCTTGAAGCCGCCGTGCAACGCGACGCCGTTGATCGCGGCGCTCATGCCGAACTCGCGCACGCCGTAGTTGACGTAGTTGCCCGCCGCGCGGCCTTCGCCGTTCACGCGCACGGGCTTTGCCGCCTTCCAGTTGGTGAGGTTCGAACCGGTCAGGTCGGCCGAGCCGCCGAGCAGTTCCGGCAGCACTGCCGACAAACCCTCGATGGCCTGCTGCGACGCCTTGCGCGTGGCGACCGTTTCCGCGCGTTCGTTGGCGCCGGCGATGATCGCCTGAGCCTTTTCTTTCCAGTCAGCCGGCAATTGCTTTCCCGTACGCCGCTTGAATTCAGCGGCTTCCTGCGGATATTTCGCCGCGTACGCCGCAAACGCCTTGTCCCAGTCGGACTCGAGGCGCGCGCCGGCTTCCTTCGCATCCCACGCCGCGTAGACTTCCTGCGGAATCACAAACGGCTCCCACTTCCAGCCGATCGCCTCGCGCGTGGCCGCAATTTCCTTGTCGCCCAGCGGCGCGCCGTGCGAATCGTGGCTGCCGGCCTTGGTCGGCGCGCCTTCGCCAATCACCGTCTTGCAGCAGATCAGCGTCGGCTTGTCCGACAGCTTCGCCTGCTTGATGGCGGCATCCACTGCGTCGACGTCATGCCCCTTCACGCCCGGAATCACGTTCCAGCCGTACGCCTCGAAGCGCTTCGGCGTGTCGTCGTGGAACCAGTGCACCACCTCGCCGTCGATCGAGATGCCGTTGTCGTCGTATAACGCGATCAGCTTGTTCAGCTTCAGTACGCCGGCGAGCGAGCAGGCTTCGTGCGAAATGCCTTCCATCAGGCAGCCGTCGCCGACGAACACGTACGTGTAGTGATCGACGATCTTCGCATCAGGCTTGTTGAATTCCGTGGCGAGCAGCGACTCCGCGAGCGCCATGCCGACCGCATTCGCCAGACCCTGGCCGAGCGGGCCGGTGGTGGTTTCGACGCCCGGCGTGATGCCGTACTCGGGGTGGCCCGGCGTTTTCGAATGCATCTGGCGGAAATTCTTCAACTCGCTGATCGGCAGGTCGTAGCCGGTCAGGTGCAGCAGCGAGTACAGCAGCATGGAACCGTGGCCGTTCGACAGCACGAAGCGGTCGCGGTCCGCCCATTGCGGGTTTTTCGGGTTGTGGCGCAGATGGCGCGACCACAAAGCCACGCCGATCTCGGCCATGCCCATCGGCATGCCGGGGTGGCCGGAGTTCGCTTGTTGAACGGCGTCCATGGACAGCGCGCGGATCGCGTTGGCCATCAATGAAGTGGGTGCGGGAGACGGGGTCGTCATGTCGAGTCCGGAGACAGAGTCAAAAAGCGGTGCGCGCTTGAGGCCCGGGAGCTCGGCGGCCAGTTCGCTTCGGCGCACGGTGCGGCGCCGGGAGACGCGAAACGGGCAGAGCAAACGGACAAGGCTGAAAGCGTGTCATTCTAACAGAACGCAGTCCGGCCCCCTGTGCGCGAGGCCGCATGGGGCCGTGCGCCCGGGTGGGTAGCCCCCCTCCTGAGCCTGCTGCGGTGAGGGCCCTGATAGGCAGGGCCCTGATACGCACGAACGCTTACAATTGTCGAGATAACTCAACGCGCGATGATGCAGGCAAGACCCTTGAGCGCTCCCTTGTTGTTCCGCCCCAGTCCTGACGCTGTCTACGGATTTCCGCACGCTTCGCTGGTTGCGCGCGTGGACTCGCCCTATCAGCGCATCGAGGTATGGGACACGCCGCAGCTCGGCCGGCTCTTCACTCTGGATGGCCGCCCGATGACCTCCACCGGCGACGAGTTCATCTATCACGAGTGCATGGTGCACCCGGCGGCGCTGGCGCATCCGGCACCCAAAGCTGCGCTGGTGCTGGGCGGCGGCGACGGCGGCGCGGCGCGGCAACTGCTCGCGCATGCCGGCATGGAAAGAATCGTCGTCGCGGAACTGGACGAACAGGTGGTTCGCCTGACGCGCGAGCACATGCCCGAAGTGCACGGCGGCGCCCTCGACGACGCGCGCGTCGAACTGGTGATCGGCGACGCAGCGCATTACGTTGCCGCTGCCGCCGACGCGCGCTCCGTGCAGTTCGATTTGATCGTGTTCGACCTGACGCCGCCTGACTCCCCGGCGGCCGGCCTGTACACGAGCGCCTTCTACCGGCAGCTCAAGCGCGTGATGAGTCTGGGCGGCGCGTTGTCCGTCCACCTCGGCTCACCGTACTTTCACGCCGCGCGCATTGCCCGCCTGCTCGACGATTTGCGAGGCGAGTTCGCCGTGGTGCGCACCATGCACACTTACGTGCCCCTATACGGCTCGCTATGGATGATGGCGACGGCCAGCGACAGCCTCGACCCCGCCGCGCTGCCGGCCGATAGCGTCGCCGAGCGCCTCGCCGCGCGTCAGATCGACGCACTGAAGCACTACAGCCCGGCCACGCATGCGGGTCTGTTCGCGGTTCCCGCGTCGGTGCGCGATAAACTAAGTCAATTCTTAAAGCCGACAAGCTAACGCACGGGCAAAATGCACGGCCTGGCCCGTGGGCGCTATCCCATAGTCGATACGGGACTCGCTGCCGGCTTCACGGCACGCGTCCAACAACCCATAGATCCGGAGAACCCCATGACCGCCTCCCGCCCAGCCGGTGTGCCCTGGTTGACCCCCTATCTGACGGTGCGTGACGCGCGTGCCGCGACCGCGTTTTACGCGGCGGCGTTCGGCTTTGATTTGCGGGACAGCGTGCAGGACGACGGCGTCGTCATGCATGTCGAGATGACCTACCAGGGCCAGTTGATCGTGATGTTCGCGCCGGAAGGCGCGTTCGGATCCACCGCGAGAACCCCGCGCAGCGCGGGTGCCATTGCGCCGCAATCGTTCTATGTCTACGTCGACGATGTCGACGCGGTTTACGCCCGCGCGCTCGCCGCCGGCGCCAAATCGTTGAGCGAGCCACAAGACCAGTTCTGGGGCGACCGCTTCGCCCAGGTCGAAGATCTGGACGGCTACCGTTGGGCGCTCGCTCGCCACCTTTCGTGAACTAATGAGTATTTTTCTGATGCCTCGCTTCTTCGTCGGTACGTCTCTTTCGCCCGACGGCGTCTTGCAACTCCCCGATGACGTCGTCCGGCACGTTCTCGTGCTGCGCCTGCAGGTGGGCGACTCCATCGTGCTTTTCAACGGAGAAGGCGGCGAATACAGCGCCGAACTCGTCACGATCGAGCGGCGTGCGATCACGGTGAAGGTTCGCGAGTTCCGCGACATCGAAGTGGAACCGCCGTACCGCCTCTCACTCGCGCAGGGCATTGCGAGCGGCGACAAGATGGACTGGCTGATCGAAAAGGCCGTAGAGCTCGGTGCGTCCAGCTTCGTGCCGCTCACGACCACGCGCAGCGTCGTGCGGCTTGCCGGCGAGCGCGCGCTGCGGCGTCATACGCATTGGGAAGGCATCGTGCGGGCGTCGTGCGAACAGTGCGGGCGCAACCGCCTGCCGGAGGTCATGCCGGTGCGGGAAATCGCCACGTGGCTCGGCGCGATGCCCCGCGTGCCCGCGGCCGACGAACTGCGCATTCTGCTGTCACCGCGCGCCAGCATTCAGTTCTCGGCGCTGCCCACGACCGCGCCAAAGGGGCCCGTTACCGTGCTGGTCGGCCCCGAAGGCGGCTTTTCCGCCGCCGAAGAAGCGGCAGCGATGGATCATGGCTTCCAGGCCGTGGGACTCGGACCGCGTGTGCTGCGCACCGAAACCGCGGGCATCGCGGTGCTCTCGGCGCTGGCGGCGATGTGGGGCGGGTGGTAAGCGGCTGAAGCGGCCCGGTTGCACGCAAGGCAACGAGCAAACAGCCGCGGGTGGAGCGGCGCTCACAGCGCCGCAATCATTGCCCACTAAAGACAAAGGCCCGCCAGCTAAAGTGGCGGGCCCCTCCTGCTGAGACTGCAGTCCGGCGGCAACGCAATCTGGAAGCCGCGGATTCCGCTCAGCGCAGCATTCAGGCGAACGAATAAAAGACGCGGAACGCAACCTTGCGCTCAGCCCAGAATTCGGCGGCTTCGCGGAACACGTCCAGCAGCGTCTCGCGCCCGTCCTTGTCGAACTTCTGCGCGACGGGCAACTGCTCGAGCACGATCACGAAGCCCGGCTGTGCGCCCGCCTTGTGAACCAGGTCGGTCAGGCAGTCGTAGAGGGCGTCATAATTCTTGCCGAAATGTTTCGGAAACAGGAACGAGGTGGCGATGGTTTCCAGAACTTCCTGCTTCGACTGCGCGTTCGCGCAATACGCATATAGGAAGTGCTGCCCGAGGTGGTTCGCCTCGTCGGCGAGGTCCTGAACGCGGAACGCGCGGATCGACTGTACGATGTTCGGTCGCACGGTCCTGAAAAGACTCATGGGCTCCTCGTTCGATGAAACCACACTGCCAGGCTCGCTCCGGTTCTCGCGGCCCTGCTCGCCCTCGCGCATTTGCATGACGCGCTGAAACAGGTTGCCCTCGCCGGCCGCGAAAAGATCCGTCGCGACTCCGGTGTCGTGCGCGTAGACGTTGTCGCTCATGCCGTTCATCCCGATGTCATTCAACAATACGATTAAAACTGGTGTAGTGGTCGTCCGAGTAATAACAATTGTCGGTTCGCTTCAGCGGACCGCCGCAGACGATGCGACGCGCCCCGCGATTACGTGAGCGAGGCGTGGGAACGGTGTATTCGTGGTAGTAGCCGCGCCGGTTGGGCGGCAGCAACCGTTCGCGGTTGCCGAATACGACGCCGTCCTTTTCATACGGGTAAGGCCCGCCCGCGGCTATCAAGTTCAATGTATCGACCGCCTCACGGGGCAGTTGTGCCACCGTGACGGTGCCTATTGCCTCGGCCTGCGTGCCGGCGGGTGCCGTGGAGTTGCGCGCGAGCGCGTCGGGCACGGAGCCGCATGAAACACACAGTGCGATAGCACCGATCAGCACGCCCTTCATGCGCTGCCACCTGCGTGCCATTTACAAGATTCCCGGCTGTTAAATCAACAGTTTGACGACCATGAAAGTCGTAAGGGTATCGCTAATGGTCCCTGGAATCAACGTTCGCCAGGACGGCGAAATTGACCGATTCGGCGCGAAAGCCCCACCCGCCTCACTTTGACGACTTTTGACAGAAATTTTTAATCAGTCACGCTAAGATAGAGCGCAACAAAGCAAACATCTCGCTCGCCGCGCGCGCCCGCCGGGAAACCGGGCGCGGGCGTTTCGCGACGAAGCCTGCGGTTTGCCGTTGGTTAGAGGTTTGGTTTGAGGTTTGGTTTGAGGTTTGGTTTGCCGTTTGTTTGCCGTTTTGGGGCGGCTATCCCCTGTTCGCCCTAAGGCGTGCCTGTTGCAGGCACGCCTTCTTTTTTTACCAGGCGAGGCCGGCGCAGCGGCCGGAAAGTTGAATGCGGCAATCCGCTTGCAGCTCAGAATTCTCGACAAACCGAGCCGACGCGGCGGTTGCAGCTGACTTGAGCCAGCCGCAACTGGCCCAAGTCAGCTAAGCGCCGTGACGATCAGCGCGCCGCGATCACATCCGCCACCAGCAGCGCCGTCATGTTGACGATGCGGCGAACTGTCGCCGACGCCGTCAGCACGTGTACCGGCTGAGCGGCGCCCAGCAGCATCGGCCCAATGGCAATGTTGTTGCCGGCCGCCGTCTTCAGCAGGTTGTACGAGATGTTAGCTGCGTCGATGTTCGGCAGCACCAGCAGGTTGGCGTCGCCTTCCAGCGTCGAATCCGGCAGGATCTCGCGGCGCAGATTGGCGTCGAGCGCAACGTCGCCGTGCATTTCTCCGTCCACCTGCAGTTCGGGCGCGCGTTCGCGCAGAATGGCCAGCGTATCGCGCATTTTCTGCGCGGTAGGCGCATGGCTCGAGCCGAAATTCGAGTGCGACACCAGCGCCACTTTCGGCTCGATGCCGAAACGGCGCACTTCCTCGGCGGCCATCAGCGTGATCTCGGCCAGTTGCTCCGGCGTCGGGTCCACGTTCACGTGCGTATCCACCAGGAAAATCTGCCGGTTCGGCAGCACCAGCGCGTTCATCGCGGCGTAGACAGCGCAGCCTTCGCGCTTGCCGATCACCTGATCGATGAAGTGCAGATGGCGATGCGTCGTGCTCACCATGCCGCAGATCATGCCGTCGGCTTCGCCCTTCTTCACCAGCATTGCACCGATCAGCGTGGTGCGGCGGCGCATTTCCAGCTTCGCCATCTGCTGCGTGATGCCCTTGCGCGACATCATCTTGTAGTATTCCTGCCAGAAATCGCGGTAGCGCTCGTCGTGGTCGGTGTTGACCACTGTGTAGTCCTGACCCGCTACGAGCCGCAGCCCGTAGCGCGCAATGCGCTGCTCGATCACCGCCGGGCGGCCGATCAGAATCGGCTTGGCCAGCTTCTCGTCGACGATGATCTGCATCGCGCGCAGCACGCGCTCTTCCTCGCCTTCCGCGAACACAATGCGCTTTTTCTCCGGCTCGACGCTGCGCGCGAGCTGGAAGATCGGCTTCATCGTGGTGCCGCTGTGATACACGAACTGCTGCAGGTGCTGTTCGTACGCTTCCATGTCCTCGATCGGACGCTCGGCGACGCCGGAATCCATCGCCGCCTTCGCCACGGCCGGCGCGACCTTGACGATCAGACGCGGATCGAACGGCTTCGGAATCAGATATTCCGGTCCGAACGACAGGTCCTGAATACCATACGCCGTCGCGACGATATCGCTTTGCTCCTGGCGCGCCAGTTCCGCAATCGCGTTGACCGCCGCAATTTCCATTTCCCGCGTGACCGTGGTCGCGCCCGCATCCAGCGCGCCGCGGAACAGGAACGGGAAAACCAGCACGTTGTTCACCTGGTTCGGATAGTCCGTGCGGCCCGTGCAAAGCACTGCGTCAGGACGCACTTCGAGCGCCAGTTCCGGCAGGATTTCTGGCGTCGGATTGGCAAGCGCGAGAATCAGCGGCTTGTCGGCCATTTGCTTGACCATGTCCTGCTTGAGCACGCCGCCCGCCGAAAGGCCGAGGAACACGTCCGCGCCGCCGATTGCCTCGGCGAGCGTGCGGGCGTCGGTTTCGCGCGCAAAGCGCTCCTTGTCCGGGTCCATCAGTTCGACGCGGCCCTTGTACACCACGCCTGCGAGGTCGGTAACGAGAATATTCTCAAGCGGCAGGCCGATATCCACCAGCAGGTCCAGACACGCCAGCGCGGCCGCGCCCGCGCCGGAAGCAACGAGCTTCACTTCCTTGATGTCCTTGCCGACCACCTTCAGACCGTTGGTGATGGCCGCCGCGACGACAATCGCCGTGCCGTGCTGGTCGTCGTGGAAGACCGGAATCTTCATGCGCTTGCGGCATTCGCGCTCGACGATGAAGCAGTCCGGCGCCTTGATGTCCTCGAGGTTGATGCCGCCGAAAGTCGGCTCCAGCGCTGCGATCACATCGACGAGCTTGTGCGGGTCGGACTCGTTCAGCTCGATGTCGAACACGTCGATGCCGGCGAATTTCTTGAACAGTACGGCCTTGCCTTCCATGACCGGCTTGGAGGCGAGCGGCCCGATGTTGCCGAGGCCCAGCACCGCGGTGCCGTTGGTGACGACGCCCACCAGGTTGCTGCGCGCCGTGAAGCGAGCGGCGTTCATCGGGTTTTCGACGATTTCCTCGCACGCGAACGCGACGCCCGGCGAGTAAGCCAGCGCGAGGTCGCGCTGGTTGATCATTTGCTTGGTCGGGGTGATCGCCAGTTTCCCGGGAGTGGGGAACTCGTGGTAATCGAGGGCGGCTTCGCGGAGTTTGCTATTGACGGGAGTCGACATAAGGCGGGCTTCGAAGTGCGGATTAGAATAGACGTTCGACGGCATTGTAGCCCCAATTGCCGGCCCGATTCCTTCAATACGGGTACAACTGCCGAGACCGAAACATAGCGAAAGGCTGTTGAACCTGCACTTTTCCCGACAATGCTCTCAGAGTTTTCGCTGATCGAACGTTTCTTTGCCCGCCGTGCGCAGGAGCAGCCGCAGGCCGCCGCGAACGGTTCGCTCGGCATCGGCGACGACTGCGCGCTACTCGTGCCCCGCGCCGGCGAATTGTTGGCGATATCGACAGACATGCTGGTGGAAGGCCGCCATTTCTTCGCAGATGTCGACCCGCAGGCGCTCGGGCACAAGGCCCTCGCCGTCAACCTGTCCGATCTCGCCGCAATGGGCGCGCAACCGCAGGCGTTTACCCTCGCTTTCTCGCTGCCCAAGGCCGACGAAGCGTGGCTCGCCGCGTTCAGCGAGGGTCTTTTCGCGCTTGCGCAACGGCACGCCTGCACGCTGATCGGCGGCGACACGACCGGCGGGCCGCTGAATCTGTGCATTACCGTGTTCGGCAGCGTGCCGCCGCAGGCGGCGCTGCGCCGCGACGCCGCGCGTGTCGGCGACGACATCTGGGTGTCCGGCACCCTTGGCGACGCGCGCGCGGGCCTTGGCGTACAGCGCGGTGAATGGAGCGCGGATGCGGTCGACCAGGCCTCGTTCCGGCGCGCGCTGGAGCGCCCGGAGCCGCGAATCGCACTGGGCCTCGCACTGCGCGGCGTGGCCAACGCGGCTTTGGACATATCCGACGGACTCGCCGGCGACCTCCAGCACATTCTCGACCGCTCGAGGGTGCGTGCCACCGTGGACGCGGACGCCGTGCCGCGCTCGCCCGCGCTGCGCAAGCTGCCGCTCGAGACCCAGCGGCGCTGCGCGCTCGCGGGCGGCGACGACTACGAACTTTGCTTCACCGCGCCGCCCGCCGCGCGCGCGGCCGTGGAAAACGCCGGGCACAAGGCGGGGGTGTCGCTTAGCCGCATCGGTACAATAAGCGCTCTTCAAACGGCGACCGACCGCCCGGCGATCGACTGGCGCGACGCGGCCGGCGCGCCGCTCACCCTGACGTTGCAAGGCTTCGACCACTTTCATGCAGACTGATCCTCCGCTCACGCCCGCCGACGAACTCGTCGGCGGCGAGCCTCCCCGGCCGCAACGCCCGCAGCCGCGCCGCGCGAGCGCGCGCTTCATGCTGTCGCATCCGCTGCACATCCTGTCGCTCGGTTTCGGCAGCGGCTTGTCGCCGGTCGCGCCCGGCACCGTCGGCACGCTGTTCGCATGGGCTTCGTTCGTCGCGTTCAGCCGCTATCTGACCGTGATCGAATGGGGCGTGCTGATTTGCGCGGGATTCGTAGGCGGCATTGCGATTTGCGGCTTCACCGCCAGAAAGCTCGGCATCGACGACCCGTCGCCGGTTGTCTGGGACGAAATCGTCGCATTCTGGCTGGTATTGCTGATAGTCACGCCGGCCACGCTGACCAGTCAGGTGTGGGCGTTTCTCGTGTTCCGCTTCTTCGACATGGTGAAGCCGCCGCCCATCAGCTATTTCGACCGGCGGTTGAAAGGCGGTTTTGGCATTATGTTCGACGACCTTGTCGCCGCATTCTTCACGTTGCTCGTCATTGCGCTCTGGCGCATGTCCGTTTAACCGCCGCGCCCCGTTCCGGATTCACGCCATGCCTACCGATTCCGTCGTTCACCAGCTTGCGATCCGCGTGAGCAACCGCCTGCGCGACGAGCGCCTCATGCTTGTCACCGCCGAGTCGTGCACGGGCGGCATGGTCGCGACCGCGATCACCGACATCTCCGGCAGCAGCGGCTGGTTCGAGCGCGGTTTCGTCACCTACTCGAATCAGGCGAAAAGCGAAATGATCGGCGTGCCGGCGGACATGATCGACAAGTTCGGCGCGGTCAGCGAGCAGGTGGCGCGCGCCATGGCCGAGGGCGCGCTGCGCAACAGCCGCGCGCAGGTGTCGCTGTCGATCACGGGCGTCGCGGGCCCGGGCGGCGGCACCGAAACGAAGCCAGTCGGCATGGTGTCGTTCGGCTGGAGCAATCGGCTGCATACGTCGGTGGAAACGAAGATCTTCAAGGGCGACCGCGAGCAGATTCGCGTGCAGGCGGCAGCGCACGCGCTGCGCGGCGTGCTCGCGCTGCTCGACGAGCGCGAACATTGACCGTTACGCCGAAGGACAACGCATGACGGATTCCCATGCAGCCCGCGACGAGCTGATCCGTCGCTTCGGTCTCAAGCCGCATCCGGAAGGCGGTTTTTTCAGCGAAACGTACCGGTCCGCAGCGCGTGTGAGCCGAGTGGACGGGCCTGCAACGACGAAGGCGACCGGAACTCACGCTGCGCCCACGTCGCCGGCGCAGACGCGTGCGGCGTCCACGGCGATTTATTACCTGCTGTGCGACGGCGCGCATTCGGCGTGGCACCGGATCCAGTCAGACGAGGTCTGGCATTTTTACGCGGGCGGGGCGCTGAACGTCCATGTGCTGGGCGCGGACGGCAAGCTGGTCACGCATAAGTTGGGCAATGCGCTGCTCGACCCCGATGCGGTGTTTCAGGCGGTGGTGCCCGCCGGCTTTTGGTTCGCCGCCGAATGCGCGGACCCCGCGGGCTACACGCTGGCAGGCTGCACGGTCGCGCCCGGGTTCGAGTTCAGCGAATTCGAACTCGCGGATGTGGACGTGCTGAAGACCCAGCATCCGCAGCACGCCGCGCTGATCGAGCGGCTGGGGCCGGCCGCCGTTTGAGCTGGCGGGCCGGGTTGGAGCGGATGGTAGGCGGGTGGTGTGGGTTGATGGCGCGGGCCGGTAGCCGGAGCCGGTTGATCTGGGCCCGTTGATCTGGGCCCGTTGATCTGAGCCCGTTGATCTGAGCCCGTTGATCTGAGCCGGATGATCTAAGCCCGTTGATCTGAGCCGGTGGTAGACCGGTTCTAAAGGCCGATGCGAGCATTCCGGTGCAACAAAGCGGGCGAACCAGCCGCCCGCCCTCGCCCGATCAGCGAAACGAGTTGATGCGGTCGCGCGTTTCCATCGCGGCCTTCGCCGCCGCTTGAGCGAAGTCCTCGCCCTTGCCCGCATAGATGATTGCGCGCGACGAGTTGATCAGCATGCCGGTGCCGTTCGCGGTGCGGCCAGCGCTGACGGTCGCCTGCACGTCGCCGCCTTGCGCGCCGATGCCCGGAATCAGCAGCGGCATATCGCCGACAATGCCCCTCACCACTTCGATTTCCTTCGGAAACGTCGCGCCCACCACGAGACCCAGTTGCCCGCTGGCGTTCCACTTCTGCGCTGCCAGTTGCGCGACGACCTGATACAGCGGCCGCCCGCCCGTCTCGAGGAACTGCAGATCGGAACCGCCGGCATTCGACGTCCGGCACAGCACGATCACGCCTTTGCCGTCATGCTGCAGATACGGCTCGATCGAATCGAAACCCATATACGGATTCACCGTCACCGCGTCCGCCTGGTAGCGCTCGAACGCCTCGCGCGCGTATTGCTCGGCGGTGCTGCCGATGTCGCCGCGCTTTGCGTCGAGAATCACCGGCAAGCCCGGATGATGCGCGTGAATGTGGGCGATCAGCTGCTCCAACTGATCCTCCGCGCGGTGCGCCGCGAAGTAGGCGATTTGCGGCTTGAACGACGACGCGTAAGGCGCGGTTGCGTCGACAATCTCGCGGCAAAATTCGAAGATCGCGTCGGAGCGGCCGGCCAGCGCGCCGGGAAACCTGGTAGGCTCGGGATCGAGGCCGACGCACAGCAGCGAGTTGGTGCGCTGCCAGGCGTCGTTGAGTGTCTGGATGAAGTTGGACATGGTGAGTCTCGCGGCGAGCCGGTAATCGGAAGAGGCGCGTATTTTACCTGCGGGCGTAGCCGGCCGTCGGGCGGCCGCGGGTTGGAGTCGACCTCTTTGCACGCCGCCGCGGGGAGTGTCTGAATTTTTGTGTGCAAGGCGTCTGAACATTTCGGGCGTGGTGGGCGATCAATTTCATTCTAGCTGTCGGGTCGTGTGAAGCGATCCTCGTAGAGGATCGCGAACTGCCGCATCGCAG
>NZ_JAEUAV010000041.1 GCF_019511605.1 Paraburkholderia phenoliruptrix
ACCCCGCCCCATGCTAGACTTCGCCCCATGTCCTACTGGCGCAAACTCATCCTCGTCCTGCTGCTTGCACTGAGCCTTCCGGTTCAGTCGTTCGCTGCCGTCTCGATGATGTGTGCGCCGTCCGAAGCAGAAGGTGACGAACCCGCCGCTTCGCACGTCCACCTCGCCGGCTCGGCGGACGAAGATCCACTCGTCGCAGATATTGACGGCCACGAAGGACATCACCACGACCTTGGCCCTGACAGCGGCCACCACCCCCACGCGTGCCTCGCCTGTGCCTCATGCTGTGTCGGCGCAGCGCTGCCGGTGGTGCCGGTCGTTTCCGCGTCAACCGACCTGATCCAGTTTTCCGCTCCCCTACCTCCCGATGCCGGTGTCGTGTTGTTCCTGACCGGCGGCATTGAGCGGCCGCCCCGGCTCATTCTCGTCTAAAGCGCGCACGCGCAGCGTTTTGCTGCGGCCTGCAAGTTTTTCCGGCGTCCGTCACGGTCGCCGGATGATTGATGACGAGAAAAATTCATGCGAACAATTTCTGCGGCGCTCCTGGGCGTGGGCGCAGCGTTGCCGTTGCTCGCGCACGCGAGCACTGCGATTTCCGACCCGACTGATGCGGCGGCATCGGTTCCCGCCGTCGCCGTGCAATCGGCATTCGACGGCTACAAGTCCTGGCAGGACGGCGAAGCACCGAGCTGGCAACAGCTGAACCGCGCGGTCGCGCCCGCTCGCGGTGCGACCGGGACAACGCACGGTCAACAGCCAGGCGGGGCCGCCGCCAGCAAGCCGGGCCACCAGCACGGGGGCGAGTCCCAATGATGCGCTCGCTCGCCCCAACCCGCATGGCGTGCGGCGCCATCGCGGTAATGCTGCTCGCCGGCTGTACCACCTTTTCCAGGGACGGTGGGTTCGACAGCGTCTCCACGATGGCGTCCGCGCGGCTTGGCAAAGAGGCCGTCTACGTGAAAACCGAAGCGGACCGCGAGGCTGTTTCCAGCCGTACCCAGGAGCTGTTGTCGAAGCCCCTCGGCATGGACGACGCTGTCCAGATCGCGCTGCTCAACAACCGGGGACTCCAGGCGTCGTACAGCGAACTCGGCATATCCGAAGCCGACCTCGTTCAGGCGGGCCGCCTGCCCAATCCGGGCTTTACGTTCAGCAGGACGCACTGGAGCGATGGCTTCGGCATCAGCCGGACTTTTTCGATGGGTGTGCTAAGTGTGCTCACGCTGCCCCTCGCGACCCGCATCGAGAGCCGGCGCTTCGAACAGACCAGGCTCGAGACGGCCAACGCGATGCTCGCCGTGGCCGCCGACACCCGCAAGGCCTACGTGAACGCCGTGGCCGCGCAGCAGGCGGCTAACTACGCCGCGCAGGTGAAGGATTCCGCGGAGGCCGGGGCCGAACTCGCGTTGCGCATGCGTCAGGCTGGGAGTTTCAGCAAGCTCGACCATGCACGCGAGCAGGCGTTTTACGCGGAGTCGGCCGCGCAGTTGGCGAGGGCGCTGCAGCAGTCCGTCGCGGCCCGCGAAAAGCTCACCCGCATGATGGGCCTGTGGGGCTCTGGCACGCAGTACACGCTGCCTGAGCGCCTGCCTGACCTGCCGAAGGACCGGCCGCAGCTCAATGACCTCGAAAGCCTTGCGATGCAGAACCGCCTCGACATTCAGGCCGCGAGGCTGCAGACGCAAAGCGTTGCCACCTCGCTCGGACTCAGCAAGGCGACGCGCTTCATCAATGCGCTCGAGGTCGGCTATCTCAACAACTTCGAGACCGACAAGGGCCACGAGCGCGGGTACGAAATCAGCGTGGAGATTCCACTCTTCGACTGGGGCAGCGCGAAGGTTGCGCGCGCGCAGGCCATCTACATGCAGTCGGCAAACCGGCTGGCACAGACGGCGATCGACGCGCGCTCCGAAGTGCGCGAGTCGTACTCCGCGTATGTGACGAGCTACGACGTAGCGAAGCATTACCGCGACGAAGTCGTGCCGGTACGCAAGATCATCTCGGACGAAATGCTGCTGCGCTACAACGGCATGCTCGCCAGCGTGTTCGAACTGCTTGCGGATTCGCGCGACCAGGTCGCTGCCGTCAACGGCTACATCGACGCGCTGAAGGACTACTGGCTCGCGGAGACGGACCTGCAGCAGTCGCTCGGGGGCCGGCTGCCGCCGCTCGCCATGACGCCGGCACCGGACGCAGCGCACAGCGATGCAACGCCGTCGCCGGCCACGCCCGCGTCGACTCCCAAACCTACAGCATTGGCCCCGGTGGAAAACCCCCGTATGCCCGTCCCCGTGGCCCAACCGGCGGCGTCGCCGTCGCCGTCGTCAGATTCGGAAGGTAAATGATCATGGTTTCACGTCGAAACTTTCTCGGCGGATCGGGCGCGGCGCTCCTCGGCGCTGCGCTCGTCAGCAAGGCCGGCGCGGCGTCGCTGCCAGAGGCGCCCGTCATGCAGAAGACCGCCACCCAGCCGCCGCTCGTCCCGCCTAACGGCCGCCCCTACACGCCCGTGGCGACGCTCAACGGCTGGACTCTGCCGTGGCGCATGAAGAACGGCTGGAAGGAATTTCACCTGATCGCGGAGCCGGTGGTGCGGGAACTCGCGCCCGGCATGAAGGCGAATCTGTGGGGCTACAACGGCCAGACCCCTGGGCCCACCATCGAAGCGGTGGAAGGTGACAAGGTCCGCATCTTCGTCACCAACAAGCTGCCTGAACACACCACGGTTCACTGGCACGGCATGCTGGTGCCATCCGGTATGGACGGCGTGGGCGGCCTCACGCAACCTCACATTCCGCCGGGCAAGACCTTCGTTTATGAGTTCCAGCTCGAGAAGCACGGCACCTTCATGTATCACCCGCACGCCGACGAGATGGTGCAGATGGCGATGGGCATGATGGGCACCTTCATCGTGCACCCGAAGGACCGCGGCGTCATGCCCGTGGACCGTGACTTTGTATTCCTGATGTCGGCCTACGACATCGATCCGGGCAGCTTCACGCCGCGCGTCAACGAAATGACCGACTTCAACATGTGGACGTGGAATGCACGCGTGTTTCCGGGCATCGACCCGTTGCCGGTGCGCGCGGGCGACCGTGTCCGCATCCGCTTCGGCAATCTGACCATGACCAATCACCCGATCCATCTGCATGGCTACAGCTTCGAGGTGGCAGGCACCGACGGCGGCTGGATACCGCCTGCCGCGCGCTGGCCGGAAGTAACCGCCGACGTCGCAGTGGGTCAGATGCGCGCCATCGAGTTCACCGCAAACCGGCCGGGCGACTGGGCATTTCACTGTCACAAGTCGCATCACACGATGAACGCGATGGGGCACCAGGTCCCGAACCTGATCGGCGTGCCGCAGAAGGACCTCGCGAGGCGCATCAACAAGCTCGTGCCGGACTACATGGCAATGGGCAGCACAGGCGGCTCGATGGGCGAAATGGAAATGCCGCTACCGGACAACACGCTGCCGATGATGACGGGCACCGGCCCATTCGGCGCGCTGGAAATGGGCGGCATGTTCACCGTCGTCAAGGTGCGTGAGGGCCTCGGCCGCAACGATTACCGCGATCCAGGCTGGTTCAGGCATCCGAAGGGCACCGTTGCATACGAGTACACGGGTGAACTGTCGGATGGCTGATGTCGTGCAAGGCCGGACTCGACACCGGCCGCAATCTGTTACTTCAACAATCGGAGAAAGTGTGATGAAAAAGGCAATTGTTTCGCTCGTAGTGGGTGGTGCCGTGGTCTTCTCAGCAGCCGCCTATGCGGCTAACGACACGCCCGACACGAATACCGCAGCCGGCGCGCAGTCGGGCGCGGCCACGGCGGACGCCATGTCGCATGGCGAAGTGAAGAAGGTGGACACGGCCGCTGGCAAGCTGACCATCAAGCATGGACCGCTCGTCAATCTCGACATGGAAGCCATGACGATGGTGTTCAAGGTCAAGGACCCGGCGATGCTCACGCAGGTCAAAGCCGGCGACAAGATTGACTTCATCGCGGAAGAGGTCGGCGGCGCGCTCACCGTGGTGAAGCTGCAGAAGCAATGAAAGCGCAATCAGGATGCAACAAGGATGCACTCGCGCGCCGGCCGCTGAACACACCGCGCGCGCCGCATCAATCTACGGAAACAACAGTCATGAACATCAATATGCACAAGCTCCTGGTTCGTGCAGTGCCAAGCGCCGCTTTCGTGTTTTTACCGGCGCTCGCGCTGGCGCACGGTAAGCTCGAGAGCGCAACGCCTGCTCCCGGCAGCACAGTCGAGACGTCGCCGCCGTCGCTGCGCCTCACGTTCAACGAGAGCCTGGAATCTTCGTTCAGCACCATCAAGCTGGTCGATGCATCCGGCACGCCGGCCACCAGAGAAAAGGCGACCGTCGACGCGTCGAACCCACGCGTACTGAGCCTCGCCGTGCCGAAGCTCGCTTCCGGCTCCTACACGGTGCAATGGGCCGTCATGACGCCGGACGCTCACAAGACCAAGGGCACCTACACGTTTGCGGTGAAGTGAATGAACGACGGTCTCCTCAGCGTTTTGCGGCTCACGTTCGTCGCGCTGCAGAACATCAGCTTCACGGCTGTGGTGGGCGCCTTGCTATGTGACGCGTGGCTGGCGCGCAGCACTTCGCGATGGCAGAAGAGAGTCAGTTTGCATCTGCTTCTCACCGTGCGGATCGGCGCGTTGGCTACGCTTCTTTTCAGTGGCATGGCGTTCTGGATTCACTGCGCGCTGATGAGCGAATCGACTCTGGCGGACGCAGGGCCCGCCGTCCTTTCGATGCTGAAGACAACCGGCTTTGGCCGCGCCTCGCTGGCAGGCGCGGGCTTCATGCTGATCGTAATGATGCTGTCGCTCGCGCAGTCTGCTTCGCCGATCCGTTTCAAAGCGGCCATCGGGCTTGCGCTTGCGGGCGTGGCATTGTCGCGCAGCCACACAGGTCATCCCGTGGACGCCGGCCTGCTGAGTCTGCCGGTGTGGGTCGACTGGATGCACCTGCTGGCAATCAGCATATGGGTGGGACTCGTTCTGGTCACGACATACGTGGTGCTGCCCCGCATGTTCAACGCGCCCGGCCCCGACCGGGACAACAATGCAGCGTTCGTCCGGTCGCTCTCCGACGCCGCCACCCTTGCACTCGTCATGCTGTTTGTTACCGGCGCATACAGTGGATGGCGCGCCGTGGGCACGCCAGGCAGCCTCATCACCTCTGAGTACGGTCAGGTGCTGCTGCTCAAGCTCGCGCTCGTGGCGGTGGCCGCTGTGCTCGGAGGGCATAACCGCTTCATCGAAATGCCGCAATTGCTTGCCGCGTTGACCGACGCCGAGCCAGAAGCCGCGGCTCGTCCGTTGAAACGCTTTGCCGCTGTCCTGCGGGTCGAGTCCGTGGTGCTGGCAGGCGTGCTGGTCGCGGCCGCCGTTCTCGTCTCCAGCCCTTTGCCGGGGACGACATGACGCGCAGCCCGGTCCTGCACGCCAGACTTGCCCGAAGGAGCGCCGCTGCCGCGCTGCGCCCGCGCCAGCTTGTCGCCCGCGCGCACTCCCGCTAGAATCCCCCGGTCACTGGGGAGTAGCCTTCCTTCACGCATCGCATGAAGGAGAGCGCGTCAACATACTTGGCCTGCGGGTCATGGCGCGTTCGACCGGTCGGTTTGGCGAGACCATTGGCGCACCGCTTCGTTCTGGTCGGACGGGTAGCGGTGCGTCATGGTTCGTCCTACGTCCGACCGCGGAGCCGCTGTGAAACCAATTCGTCCCCTCTCCAGATCTTCTCTGCGCCAACTGCCGCGCCGCGCGTTTTGCGTCGATGCACGGAGCCGCGCATGACCGGTCTCATCTTCGAACTGGCCGTCATGCTGGCCGTCATTCTCGTGGCGGCCGAGCTTTTCACCAATGCGTTGGAACACCTGGGCGAGCGCCTCAAAATATCGGAAGGCGTGACCGGCTCGCTGTTCGCGGCGGTCGGCACGGCGTTGCCGGAGACGCTGGTGCCGCTGATCGCGATTGTCGGCGGCTCGGCCGATCACGCCGTCAATGAGGAAATTGGCGTTGGCGCGATTCTCGGCGCGCCGCTGATGCTGTCCACACTGTCCACCTTCCTGATGACGCTCGCGGTGCTGCGCTCGCGCGGCCTGGCCGGGCGCGTCGTGCCGGAACGCTCGGGCTTCACGCGCGACCTCAACTATTTCCTGTTCGCGTTCCTGCTGGCTGCGGCGGCCATGTATGTGCCGCACGAGCAGCGCATCGTGCGGGCGCTCTTTAGCGTCGCGCTCGTCGGCGTATACGTTGCGTATGTGGTCGCGACGTTTCGCGCGTCGAACGATCTCGTCGATGCGGGCCACGGCACCGAGGCGCCGGGCACCATGATGCTCGCCCGCCTTGGCGTGCCGACCAACCTCGCCACCATCGCCGTCCAGTTGCTGCTCGCGGTGGGCTTGCTGGTGTGGGGCGCGGAGGGCTTTATCCACGGCGTGCGCGGCGTGTCCGCGGCCTTTGGCGTGTCGCCGCTGCTGTTGTCGCTGCTGATCATTCCAATTGCCACCGAGTTGCCCGAGAAGGTCAACAGCATCCTGTGGATCCGCCGCGGCAAGGACACGCTGGCGTTCGGCAACATCACCGGCGCCATGGTGTTTCAGGGCACCTTGCTGCCGGCCATCGGCATTCTGCTGACGCCGTGGACGCCCCGCATCGAGGTCCTGACCGGCATCGTCATCACGCTCGTCGCTGCCGCCTGGCTGCGGCTCAACGCGCGCCAGCGCGGCGCGCCAGTGTGGGCGCTGCTGGTCTGCGGCGCGCTGTATGCGGCCTATCTGGCGATCACGCTGACGCGCTAGGGCGCGGCGCTTGCCGGCCCGCCTCGCTTAGGGCGCGCCGCTTGCCGCCCCCCTTGCAATACCCCGATTTAAAGGCTTTTCCCGTGCTAACTCCCGGAATCGCCCGCGGGGGACGGGCGGCATAATTTCGACCATGTTCCATTGGCCTCGGTGCCCGGTTGTCTGGACTGTGCGGCTCGCGGCATCCGCCGCCACCGCGGGCACAAGGGCTACAAGCGCGGCACGGCCCAGACGGGCCGAGCGAGGCCGGCTTCATGTTCGAGTGATAGATATCGTGACTCTGAGACTTTTCGTGTACGGCTCCGGCGGCTTCGGTAAGGAAGTGATGGACGTTGCCCGCCGCCAGAACGCGGCGACCCGGCGCTGGGACCAGATCTGCTTTGTCGACGACATCCGCGCCGAACGCACGTTCTACGGCACCCAGGTACTGCGTTTCGACGACGCCGAAGTCGCTGGGCAGCTCGACGAAGCCGAGTTCGTGATTGCCGTCGGCGAACCCGCAGGCCGTGAAAAGCTCGGCAACAAGCTGCGCGCGGCCGGCGCCCGGCTCGGCCAGGTGCTCGACGTCAGCTCGCTCGTGGCGGACACCGTGTCGCTCGCCGAGGGGCTCGTCGTCACGCCGCTGTGCTCGATTTCGAGCGACGCCCGGCTCGGCCGCAACGCCTGCGTGAACACCATGTCGATTGTCGGCCACGACGTGCAGGTGGGCGAAAACACCGTTGTCTCGTCGATGGTCAACATCGGCGGTGCATGCGTGATCGGCGCGAACAGCTACCTCGGCATGGGTGCGCTGATCAAGGAAGGCGTGCGCATCGGCTCCAATTCCATCGTCGGCATGGGCTCGGTCGTGTACTCCGACATTCCCGACGACGTGATCGCCCTGGGCAACCCCGCGCGCGTTGCCCGTCCTAATACCGACCGCAAGGTCTTCAAGTGAGATTGGTAAATAAATGACGAACAGAGATAAATACGATCAGGTGTTCATGGATTGCTTCGCCGTTCCGCGCGACGCGCTCAACGAGGCGTTCGTCTATCAGTGCGTGCCGGCGTGGGATTCGGTCGGCCACATGGGCATGATCGCTGCGCTCGAAGACACCTTCGGCATCATGATGGAGACCGACGACATCATCGAATTCGGCTCATACACCATCGGCGTGGACAAACTGAAAAAGTACGGCGTAGAGCTATGAAATCCGGGTTCGTTAGCCGGCAATATCCTGAACGTGCAGCGCTCGTCACGGAGAGCGGCGTTACGCTCACGTATGCCGGACTGCATCAGGCCATTGACCGGCTGGCGGCCGTGTTGCCTGAACGGCAACTGCTTTTTCTCGTCGGCGGCAACGATCTGCCGACCGTGCTGTGCTATCTCGCGTCGCTCGCGCGCGGCACGGTGCCTCTCCTGCTGAGCAACGGGCTCGATCAGACGCAACTCGATCGCCTGATCGCCACCTACGATCCGGCGTACGTGTTTGCTGCGAATGGCGGCGAGCAAGGTCAGGCGCAAGCACACGGCACGCTGGTCCACGAAGAAGGCGCGTACGGTTTGTATCGCCGGGCCGAGGCGCCGCGCGTCGAGCTTCACCCCGATCTCGCGTTGCTCATGACCACCTCCGGCTCGACCGGCTCGCCGAAGCTGGTCCGCTTGAGCGCGGCCAATCTGCGCGCGAATGCGGCGTCGATTGTCGAGTATCTGGGCATCGACGAAAACGAGCGTGCAATCACTTCGTTGCCGTTTAACTACTCGTACGGTCTGTCGGTCATCAACAGCCATCTGCTCGCGGGCGCCTCGCTCGTGCTGTCGGACCGCTCGCTGATGGACGCCGTGTTCTGGCGCCAGCTCAATGAGCATCAGGCGACGAGCTTCGCGGGCGTGCCGTACAGCTACGATATTCTGCTCAAGCTGCGCCTTGCGCGGATCAACATGCCGTCGGTGCGCACGCTCACCCAGGCAGGCGGCCGCATGGACCCGGCGAAGCTGCGCCAGGTCGGCGACATCTGCCGCGAAAAGGGCATCCAGTTCTTTTCGATGTATGGTCAAACGGAAGCGACCGCGCGCATCGCCTATCTGAAGCCGGAGGAAATCGCGCACAAGGCGGGCAGCATTGGCCGCGCGATTCCGGGCGGGCGCCTGTGGCTCGAGAGCGACGACGGCCGCACGATCGCGCAGCCTGGCGAAGTGGGCGAACTCGTCTATGCGGGAGGCAATGTGTCGATGGGCTACGCGCAACAGGCGGCCGACCTCGCGCTGGGCGATCAGAACGGCGGCACGCTGCGCACGGGCGATCTGGCGCGCGTGGACGAAGATGGTTGCTTCTTCATCGAAGGACGCCGTCATCGTTTTCTGAAGATCCTCGGCCTGCGCATCTCGCTCGACGCGGTCGAGCAGGTCGCCGCTGACAAGGGCTTCTCGTGTGCCGCCAAGGGCACGGACGAGCAACTGGTCATTCATGTAGTGGACAGCCCCGCGCTCGTCGCCGAAGACTTCAGAAACGCCATGGCGAAGTCGCTCGGTTTGCATCCGTCTGTTGTCGCCGTCAGCCGCCTGCCGGAACTGCCGCGCCTACCCACAGGAAAGGTGGACTATCAATGTCTGACCCAATTGTCCTGAGCGACGTGCCGCAATGGCCGGTGTTCGCGCTCGCGAAGGCGGACAAGGAGCCCGCGCTGCTCGACGAACTGCAGCGCCTCTCGGGTCTGCATTACGACGGCTGCCCGCAGTACCGCGCTATCGTCGACAAGCTCGGCGCAAAGCGTGAAGCCGCCGCGCTCGCCGATCTGCCGTTTTTGCCGGTGCGGCTCTTCAAGCATGAGCAGTTGCTGAGCGTGCCTAGGAGCGAGGTCGTGAAGACCATGACCTCGTCGGGCACGAGCGGCCAGAGCGTGTCGCAGATCTTTCTCGACAAACAGACCGCGGCGCTTCAGGTGAAAGTGCTGTCGCGCATCGTGGGCGACTTCATCGGACCAAAGCGCCTGCCCATGCTCGTAATCGACTGCCGCGCGACGGTGGCCGACCGCTATCGGTTTTCCGCGCGTACTGCGGGCATTCTCGGCTTTTCGATCTTCGGGCGCGACGTGGAATACGCGTTGAACGACGACATGTCGCTCAATCTGGAAGCCACGCGGCGCTTTCTCGACAAGCACCGGGACCAGCCGGTGCTGCTGTTCGGCTTCACCTTCATTGTGTGGCAGCATCTGGTTCAGGCGCTGGAGGCGAGCGGCGAAACGTTGCCGCTGGAGCAGGGCATTCTGATTCATGGCGGTGGCTGGAAGCAGTTGCAGTCGCAAGCGGTGAGCGCAGACGAATTCAAACGCCGCCTGCGCAACGTCGCGGGCGTTGGCCGCGTTCACAACTACTACGGCATGGTCGAGCAGACCGGATCGATTTTCGTCGAATGCGAGCACGGTCACCTGCATGCGTCGTCGTGGTCTGAGGTCATCGTTCGCGACCCGCTCGACTTCAGCGCGCTGCCGCCCGGAAAAGCGGGGCTCATCCAGTTGCTGTCGGTGATTCCGCACAGCTATCCGGGACATTCGCTGCTGAGCGAAGATCTAGGCGAGATTGTCGGCGTCGACGATTGCGCATGCGGCCGCCGCGGCACCTACTTCAAGGTGCATGGCCGGATTCAGAACGCCGAGACGAGAGGTTGCAGTGATACGTATTCCCGCTGACATACTCGCCAAGACCGAGATTCTGGCGGGCAACCGCGACGGCATCTCGAACGCGCCCGCGCCGGTATTCGACGCGGAACGCGTGGAGTTTCTCGCGGACCTGTCGCGCGCATTGCTCGCTCGCGCCGAAACGCGCTCGCTGCCCGACGTGGTCAGCTTTGCATACTGGTGCCGGCGCGCGAATCTCACTCAGTTGGCAGCAAAATTCAACGCTCGCAGCGAAGTGCGCATGGGGCTTGGCCTGTCGTTTCATGTCTGTCCTTCGAACGTGCCGGTCAACTTCGCGTTCTCGCTTGCGTTCGGGCTGTTGTCGGGCAATACCTGTGTGTTGCGCTTGCCTTCGCGTGCGTCGGCCACGGCCGAGGTACTCGTCGAAGCGATCGCCGAACTGATGAACGACGCGCGTCACGCCGCACTCGCCGATAGCATTGTGCTCACCCGCTTCGAGCGCGACGACGCGCTCAACCGCTTCTGGCTTTCGGTTGCCGATGCGCGGCTCGTGTGGGGCGGCGATAAGACGGTCGAGCACATGCGCGCGCTGCCCAACCGGCCGCGTTCGCGCGAAGTTGCCTTCTCGGATCGTTATTCGCTGTGCGTGATGGAACCGCAAGCAATCCTCTCGCTCGATGACGAAGCGCTGCGCGCGTTGTGTCATCAACTGTTCAACGATCTGTATCTGATGGACCAGGCCGCCTGCTCTTCGCCGCAACTGGTCGCATGGATCGGCGAGCAAAAGGACGTCGACGCTGCGAAAGAACGCCTGTGGCCCGCGTTCGTCAGGCACGTGGCACAGCGCTACACGCCGGAGCCGGTGAACGTGATGGACAAGTACGTGCAGGCGTGCCGTCATGCGTTCGACAACGACCAGGTGGTCGCCATCCGTCAGCATGCCAATCTGCTGTATCGCGTCGAGTTGTCGGCGCTTGCGGAACATCAGGACGAATGCCGCGGCTACTTCGGCACCATTCACGAGGCCACGCTCGCCTCGCTCGACGAACTCGCGCCTATCGTCAATGAGCGCTACCAGACACTGACCTACTTCGGCGTCGACAAGGCGCGGTTGCAGGATTTCGTCGTGTCGCGGCGGCTGCGCGGCATCGACCGCGTGGTGCCGATCGGACGCGCGCTGGATATGAATATCGTATGGGATGGCTACGACGTGGTCGCGACGCTCTCGCGCATCGTGGACATTCAATGACGCACCGGACACCAGAGGAACAGATGGACAAGTTCAGTCTCAACTGCATCGAGTTGCAGGACTATCAGCCGAATCGTTATCCCTTCCTGATGATCGACCATGTCGACGAAGTGATGCCCGGCAAGTACGCGCGCGGATACAAGAACCTTACCCTGAACGAATGGTATTTTCCGGTTCATTTTCCGGGCGGCCCCAACATGCCGGGCGCGCTGCAACTCGAAGCGCTCGCGCAGATGCTGACCGTTGCCATCACCACGCTGCCTGGTTTGAAGGGCAAGGTAACGCACGCGTTGCAGCACACCGTGCGCTATCGCAAGGAAGTTCTGCCGGGCAAGAAGTTCGAGATCGACACGGAAGTGCTGTCGTGGAATCGCGGCATCTGCAAGGGACGCGGCGTGGCGAGAGTCGACGGTGAGATTGCGTGCGAAGCGGATATGCTGATCACGATTCCGGAAATTCTCGAACAGTATCTGCCGAAGAAGAAGTCGCCGGTATGAAAGAAGTGGCGGACATTGTGATTATCGGCTCGGGAGCGAGCGGCGCCGCCGCGGCCTGGAGCCTGAGCCGCGATCGCTCGTTGCGCATTGTGTGCCTCGAGCAGGGCTCGGTCACGAGGCCGTCCGACTACCCGTCGGCGTCGGTGGACTGGGAATTGAGCCGCTCAGGCGCGTATAGCTCGAACCCGTCTGTGCGCCGCAACGCCGCCGACTATCCGATCGACGATTCGGCGTCGCCCATTTCCATCGCCAACTTCAATGGCTTTGGCGGCAGCACTATTCTGTACTCGGCGCACTTTCCGCGCTTTCATCCGTCGGACTTCCGTACCCGCTCGCTCGACGGCGTGGGCGACGACTGGCCGCTGAGCTATGAAGAACTCAAGCCGTTCTTCACCGAAAACGAACGGATGATGGGCGTGGCCGGCCTGGTCGGCGACCCTGCGAATCCGGACTATGAATCGCTGTTGCCGCCCATTCCGCTTGGCCCGATGGGACGAACCATGGCGGGCGCGTTCAACGAACTCGGCTGGCACTGGTGGCCGTCGTACAGCGCGATCAACACGCACCGGCATGGCAATCGCGGCGCATGCGTCAATCTCGGCCCGTGCAATACCGGCTGCACGCAAGGCGCAAAGGGCAGCGTGGATGTCACGTACTGGCCGGTTGCGCGGCAACAGGGCGTCGAGGTGAGGACGGAATGCCGTGTGCGTGAAATCACGCTCGATGCGCGCGGCAACGCAGACGGCGTGCTTTACATGGATGCGCAAGGCGTCGAGCAGCGGCTCGACGCGCGCGTGGTCGTGGTTGCGTGCAGCGGTGTCGGCACGCCGCGGCTGCTGCTCAACTCGAAGTCGAGCGCGTTTCCCGATGGTCTGCTCAACGATAATGGCCTCGTGGGCCGCAATCTGATGCTACATCCGCTCGCTTATACAGAAGCGGTGTTCGACCACGACGTGCAATCGAGCATCGGCCCGCATGGCTGCTGCATTCTCAGTCAGCAGTTCTATGAGACAGCGGCGGAGCGCGACTTCGTGCGCGGCTACACGATGCAGGTGTTGCGCGGCGCACCGCCCGTTGAAACCGCGGTGTCGGGTTACTTCATGCGTCAGGTGCCGCTCGGCGCGGAGCACCACGCGAAGTTCAACCGGCTTTTCAATCGCACGGCAGGCATTGCGGTAATCACGGAAGATTTGCCCGAGCCGGAAAACCGCGTCGAACTCGACCCGGAGCATTGCGATTCGAGCGGCATGCCGGGCGTGAAGGTGTTCTACAAGCTCGGCGACAATACGAGCCGCATGCTCAAGCACGGCATTGAAATGAGCAAACAGGTGTTCGCCGCCGCCGGCGCGAAAGTAACGGCTTCGTTTGCGCCGGTGAAGCACACCGGCTGGCATTTGATGGGCACGGCGCGCATGGGCGAGAACGCCGCCACATCGGTGGTGAACAAGTACGGCCAGGCGCATGCGGTGAAGAACCTCTTCATTGTCGACAGCAGCATTTTTGTGACCGCTGGCGCAGTGAACCCGGTTGCGACAGCTCAGGCTTTGACGCTGATGGCCTGCGATCATCTGCAACGCAACCTCGACACACTGGTGGCATGAGCATGATCGAACTCGTTCTCGACACAATGCTTCCAGGCGACGCCGCGCTCGGCATGCCGTGCGCTTCCACGCTGGATTTCGAGGGGTATCAACTGCGCCATCGCGTGACGGACCAGGTAGACGCATTTCTGCGCATGCTGGCGAACGTCGCACAAGAAAAGTTCGGCCAGCCGTTCGACACGCTCGACGCAACAGAGCGGCTTGCTGCAATCAACGCTTGCAAGCTGGCCGACGTGCGACTTTTCTCGGCTTTTGTCACGCATGTCATGCGCGCCTATTACACCGAGCGCCGCGTGCTGGGCCAATTGTCCGCCGGCGCGGTGCCGCCGTTTCCCGCAGGCAACCAGATTGCCGCCGACGACTGGGACTTGCTCGAGCCCGTCTACCTGCGCGGCCAGATCTGGCGCGATATCGAATGAACAGGCAGGAATTTCCGATGCTGCTAAAAGACAAGCTCGCAGTCATTACCGGCGCCAATCGGGGCATCGGCCGGGCGATTGCCGAAACCTTCGCGGCCCACGGCGCGAACCTGATCGCCTGCATGCGCGAGGTCAGCGACGAGAAGCAGCAATGGCTCGCGTCGCTCGCACGACAGCATGGCGTGACGGCGCACGCGGTGAGCCTCGACCTCGCAGATGAAGCCTCGGTGAAAGCCGCGATCCGCCAGATCGCGAGCCTCGCGCCGCGCATCGACGTGTTGGTGAACAACGCGGGCGTGGCAAGCGGCGCGATCTTCCAGATGACGTCGATGGCGGAATTGCGCCGCCTCTTCGAAATCAACTTTTTCAGCCAGATCCTGCTCACGCAGGGACTGGCACGCGCGATGGTCCGCCACAAGGCCGGTTCCATCATCAATATCGCTTCCACTGCCGCGATGGTCGCCGATCCGGGCACGCTCGCCTACGGCTCGAGCAAGGCCGCATTCGCGCGCGCGACCGAAAGCATGGCGACCGAGCTCGGCGCCTCGGGCATTCGCGTGAACGCGATTGCGCCGGGCGTGACGCGCACCGATATGTACGACCAGATGACCGAAGCCGCGCGTGACAAGCTGATCGCTTCTTCTGCGATGAAGCGCGCGGTCGAACCCCAGGACGTTGCCAACATGGCGCTCTTCCTCGCCTCCGATCTGTCCACCGTCGTCACCGGACAGATCATGCGCGTGGACGGCGGCATGGTTTGAATTCAGGACCCGACACGATGAACTACTCCGACATCGAGCGCATGGCTTTGCTGATGCGCCAGAAAATTCTCGAGGTGAGCCACCACTGCAATCTGAGCGCGCATCTTGGCGGCGGCTTGTCGATGGTGGAAATCATGGCCACGCTGTATGCGCGGCAGTTGCGCTACGACCGCGGCAATCCGCGCTGGCCCGAACGGGACCGCTTCATTCTGAGCAAGGGCCACGGCGTGCTGGGCTATTTCTCGGCGCTGCGCGCGGCGGACATTATCGACGATGAAGTGTTCAACACGTTTCAGACCAACGACAGCCACCTGATTGCTCATCCGGTCATGAACATGGACCTTGGCATCGAGTCGTCGAACGGTAGCCTCGGGCAGGGCCTTTCAATGGCGATCGGCATCGCGCTCGCGGCGAAGAAAAAGCAGAAGGCGTTCAACACGTACGTGCTGCTTGGCGACGGCGAATGCAACGAAGGCTCGGTGTGGGAAGCGATCATGTCCGCCGCGCAATTGCGCCTCGACAACCTGGTCGCAATGGTCGACTACAACAAGCTGCAAAGCGACGGCGAAGCGAATCAGATTGTCGATCTCGGCGACCTGGCCGAGAAATTCCGCAGCTTCCGCTGGGACGTGCATGAAGTGGACGGCCACGACATCGCGCAACTGGTCGCCGCATTCGAGGCGCCCAAGGTGGAGGGCCGGCCGCGTGTGCTGGTCGCGCACACGGTGAAGGGCAAGGGCATCTCCTTCATGGAAAATAACAACGAATGGCACCATAACCGGCTGACGAAGACGAATTACGACCTCGCGCTCGCCGAGTTGAGCGTCATGGCGGACTGAACGGAGACGCGATCAAAATGCTGGAAATCAATGCAAGCAATGCACGTCAGTGGTCGCGGCTCGGCTCGCGCGGCGTGTTCGGTCTCGCGGCTTTGTCGATTGGCGAAACGCACGACGATCTGATGCTGATGTCCGCGGACCTCGGCAACTCGTCGGGTCTGGACCGCTTCAAGAAGGCCTATCCGGAGAAGTTCCTGAATATCGGCATTGCCGAGCAGAACCTGGTGGGCGTGGCCGCGGGCCTCGCGAAGGAAGGCTACAACGTGTTCGCCACGTCGTTCGCGCCGTTTATTTCGATGCGCGCTGCCGAGCAGATCCGCATGAATCTCGGCTACATGGAGATGAACGTGAAGGCCGTGGCGATCGGCAGCGGCGTGTCGATGGCGTTTCTCGGCAACTCGCATTACGGCATTGAAGACGCCGCCGTAATGCGCTCGATTCCGAACATGACGGTAGTGTGCCCCGCCGATTGCGCCGAGATCATCAAGACGGTGCAGGCGGCCGCGGAGTTCAAGGGGCCCATGTACATCCGCCTGACGGGCGCGGTGAACAATCCGCCCGTTTATACCGAAGACTACGACTTCCAGATTGGCCGCGCGATCACGCTGCGCGAGGGCTCGGACGTGACGATCATCGCGAACGGCACCATGGTGCATGAATCGCTCGAAGCGGCGAAGCTTTTGGAAGCACAGGGCATGTCGGTCGGCGTGATCAACATGCATACGCTGAAGCCGCTCGACACCCAGGCTATCGACGCCGCGATGGCGACGTCGAAAATGCTCGTCACGGTGGAGGAACATTCGGTGATCGGCGGCCTTGGCAGCGCGGTGGCGGAATACAAGGCAGCGAAACGATCGGCGCCGCCGCAACTGATTCTCGGCCTGCCCGACCGCTTCGAAAAGGCCGGCGAGTATCGCTACATGCTGGAGAAAACCGGCCTTGTCGGCGCGAAAATAGCGCAGCGAATTGCTGAGTTCGCGGCGGCCGGCGACGCCTGAGCATGACCCGACCCGGCGCATGCCGGGTTTTTCGCATTGGTACTCTGAGCAGTTCAACCAGACGGATACACCAGAACACTATGAACGTTGTGACTTCGGACGACAGCATTGGCATTCTGCCCAATCACCCTCTCTCGAAGCATTTCGTCGTAATCGGCTATCGTGACGGCGCTTTCTCGACGATCCCGCGCAACTGCTTTCGCACCTGGCTCGACGAGGAAGCGACGGTAGGCTCGTTCCATATTGGCCGATGCTCGGGGCTCGGCGTCGGCTCGATCGTCAAATACGACGGCGACGCGCAAAAGCTCGTGATCGGCAAGAACGTGGCCGGCGGACTACGGCTCAAGTTCCTGCTGAACGGCCAGCACGAGACGAGAAGCATCTCTATGACGATGTTCTCGATTTACGGCAACGGCCTCAGCAACTGCGTGATGCCGCAATATGGCGACACGGTGGTCCACAACGACGTGTGGATCGGCGACGAAGCTATGTTTCTGGGCGGCAGCGTGATTGAAAACGGCTGTGTGATCGGCGCGCGCACCGTTGTGCCGCCGAACTTCCGCAGCGAGCCATACGGCATCTACGTCGGCTCTCCGGCACGGCTGGTGCGTTTCCGCTTTCCAGAGAAGGTGCGCGAGCGCCTGCTGGAACTCGCGTGGTGGGACATGCCGCTAGACTGGATCAGGGCCAACAACGGCGCATTTGTCGCGGACCTCACGAAGGACGAAGGCCGGGCGCTCGAAGTGCTCGCCGAGCTTCAGCTCGCGAAGAACAACGCGCTGCAGAAAACGAGCACGGCCGCTGCGTAAGGCTAGCGGCCGGTTTTTCGGTTTGTCGCAGGATTATTCGAGGTTTATCGCAGGTTTATTGCCGCAGCAGCGAAGTGCGCTGCACCGCACTAAATCCGGTTCGGCGCGCGCCGGCTCGTACTGCCATGCGCGCGCCAGGTTTCATCAGCAGGACGTGATGATGTCGAGAATCCGGTCCATCTGCGCGTCGGTGAGATTCGGGAAGATCGGCAGGCACAGCACGCGTTGCGCGGCGTCCGAAGCAATCGGCAGATTTGCGCGATGCGCAGTCGGCAGGCCGCGGTACATCGGGAAGTCGGAAATCAACGGATAGAAGTAGCGCCGCACGATCACGTTGTGTTCGCGGAACCGCTCGTACAGCGCGTCGCGGCTAAGCGGGTAATCGTCGCCGACGAGCACCGGAAAGTACGCGTGATTCGAGACGTTGTCCTCGCACGCGGGCAGGCAGTGAATGCCTTTCACGTCGGCGAGCAGCGCGCAATAGCGCGCGGAAATCTCGCGGCGGCGCGCAAGCGCTTCGTCGATATGTTCGAGTTGCAGCAGGCCGAACGCCGCGTTGATCTCGCTCATCTTGCCGTTGATGCCCGGCGCCACCACCGTCGTTTCGTCGACGATGCCGAAGTTCTTCAGGTGGTCGACGCGCTGCTTGGTTTTCGCGTCCGGACAGATGATCGCGCCGCCTTCGAACGTGTTGAACACTTTCGTTGCATGGAAACTCAGCACCGAGAGATCGCCGTCACGCAGCACGCTTCTGCCGCCGGTCTTCACGGCAAATGCGTGCGCGGCGTCGTAGATCACCTTCAGGTTGTAGTTGTCGGCGATCTTCTGAATCGCGTCGATGTCGCACGGATAACCGTAGCAATGCACCGGCAGGATTGCGGTGGTCTGCGGCGTGATCGCGGCTTCGATCTTCGCGGGGTCCATGTTGAGCGTGACCGGATCGACGTCGACGAATACCGGCTTGATGCCGTTCCACAAGAGCGAGTGCCCGGTCGCGACGAACGAGTACGGCGTCGTGATCACTTCACCTGTAATGCGCAGCGCCTGCAATGCGGTGACGAGCGCCAGCGTGCCGTTGGAAAGCAGCGCGAGGTGATCGACGCCGAGGTATTCCTCGAGCGCCTTTTCGAGGCGCTGGTGGAACGGCCCGCCATTGGTCAGGATCTTACGGTCCCAGATTTCCCGCAGATACGGGATGAAGTCGTCAAGCGGCGGCAGGTGCGGCTGCGTAACGTAGATCGTTTCCTGGGTCAGCGCCGAGAGCGCTTGCGCCGGTAGGCTCGCATTCATAATCGTGTCTTCGCTTTATTGAGGACAATGCCCGCACGAATCGGTCAGGCCGCTGTTTTGACTTCGGCCCTGGTTTCAGCTTCGGCGGTGGCCTTTGCTGCGGGCTTTGCTTCGGGCGCGGGCGGCGGGCACCAGTCCGCGGGCAGGGTCGCTTCGAATGGAGTCGGCGTTTCGTCCGCGCACCAGCGCTGCCACATCGTGCGCAGCGCAATCGACAAACCGCCCGCCACTTTCTCCGGATGGAACGGCACGGAGCCCAGGCACCGTTCGCGCATGCCGATGCGCAACGCGCTCAGTGCGTCCAGATCGCGCGTGAGCTCGATACTCTTTTTCACGAACTCGTCCTTGTCGCGGGCGACGAAGTCATGCAGGCCGACCTGTTCGAGCCAGCCGGCGCCGCAGCGGCTCGGCATGGAGGTGCCGGGCATGGTTACCGTCGGCACGCCCATCCACAGCGCGTTGAGGGTCGTGGTCGAGCCGACGTACGGGAACGTATCGAGGCACAGGTCCACGTGGTGATGCTGTTGCATGTACACCGGCAAGGTCGTGCGCGGGCAGAACGTGAGCCGCGACGTGTCGATGCCCTCGTTTCTGAACCACTCGAGATACGTCTCTTCGTCGAGCTTGCTGCCGATAGCGCCGATCACCATTCGCGAGGTCGGCTGCGCACGCAGAATCGTGCTCCACAGCGCGATCACTTCGGTGCTCAGCTTGTTCAGCCGGTTAAAGCTGCCATACGTGATGTAGCCCTTGTGCAAGGCGGGCAGACCGTTGACCGGCGGGCAATTCGGCGGCGGCATGTAGGCGGTCGACGAAGGCAGCAGGGCCAGCTTTTCGGTGAACTGCTCGGTGAACTCGTCGATAGGCGCGACGAAGCGGTCGGCGATGTAGTAGTCGAAGGCCGCCATGCCGGTGGTGCCCGGATAACCGATCCACGATGCCTGCACCGGCGCCGGCTTCTGAGCCAGCGCGACGATTCGCGTATGCGCGGTGTGCCCCGACAGATCGACCACGATGTCGATGTTGTCGTCGCGGATTTTCTTGACCAGCGCGGCGTCGCTCATGTCGGCGACCGCGTTCCATACGTGCGCGCACTCGCGCAATTGGGCGGTCATGTGATCCTGCAGGCCGAACGTGTAATAGAAGTGCAGCGTCAGGCTAGGATCGCGGTACAGATGCTGCACGATCGGCAGGAAGTAATACGCGACCGCGTGATTGCAGAAGTCGCCGGAAACAAAGCCGATGCGCAGCTTGCGGTCCGGATTGCGCTTGTTCGGGTAGCGGCGGCTGCCGGCCGCGGGCACGTCGTGAATCTCGCCGAACACGCAGTGCTCCTTGAAGAGCGCCGCTTTGTCGATTGTGCTGTTGTGCGTCAGGCAGAACAGCAGGTTGCTGCGCGCGTTGCTGTTGGTCGGTTCGAGCTCCAGCGAAAGGCGCAATGCTTTTTCCGCCAGATCCATCGCGCCGATGCCGAGATACAGGGTGCCGAGCGAGCTATGCACGGCTGCCGAGCGCGGCGCGAGGTCGGCGGCGCGCTGGCACGATGCAATGGCTTCTGCACGCTTGCCGAGCGCAATCAGCGTGACGCCGAGAATACGGTGCGCCTCCGCGTGCTCGGGGACGATGGCGAGCAGCTCGCGCGCCTGGGTTTCGGCTTCGGCCAATGCGCCGGTGTGGCGCAGCGTGTCCGAGAGCAGCAGGCGGCAGATCACGTCGTTCGGATCGAGCTCGATCGCCTTGCGCGCGGCCGGAATGACCTCGCGGAACTGGCTGTTCTTGTGCAACGAAATGGAGAGCGCGCGCCAGCATTCGCTGTCTTTCGGATAGCGGGCAACGAGCTTGCGCGCGACCGCCACCGACTCCGCGAGCTGGCCCTTGTGCACCAGCATGTTGTGCTTGTGCAGCTCGCCTTTGTCGGCCTGACGGTGCTTGGTCGTCTTCAGCGGTACGGGCGCCGCCGGCTGCTGCTGTTGCTGCTGCTGGTCGGCCGGCTGTGCCGCGGCCTCCGGTTGGGGCGTGTCGTCCGACGTTTCGCTGACGATCAGCTTGATGTTGTCCGTCGGGCTTGCGTTCGGCGTGGTTTCGAGCTTGCGGTCTGGATAGGCGAGCTGCGTGATCAGGCCGTTGAGCGCGGGACCGTTGACGCCCTGCTGCTGCGCCATTTCGACCGCCAGCCAGCCGGCTGCCACCTGATCGCTCTGGAACAGCGCGTTGATATACGCGACCCAGTATTGACCGTTCTGCGGCCGGATGCCGAGCGCGACTTCGAAGTGCGGTACCGCCTCGGCGGGGAGGTCGGTCTGGACCTTGATCACGCCGAGGTTGTAGTTCGCATCCGGATGCTGCGGCACCGCCTCGATGATGGCTTCGAAGAGCGCGCGCGCGTCGTCGATTTCACCCTTGTGGTATTGCTCGATGGCGCTCTGCATGACGAGAGCGATGTCCTGAGCGCGCTGCTGTTCAGGGGAAAGAGGCTGGGGAGCCGAGAAGTCGAATTGGATGGACATGATGCTCGCACGAGGAAGCTGTACGTTGGATTATCAAGTCGGAATTCGCGGCCTGAAGGGTGGAAGTGACGCCAAAATGACCACCAATTCACCTGATTACGCAGACAGCCGGGCGGCACAAAAAGAAGCGCCCGCGCGAGGCGGGCGAGGGTGAAACGAGCGCACCCTCGGTCGAGTGCGCAGTTGTTGTTGGTTAGACTGTTGCGGCTTGCGCGCCGCTCATCGGCTCACAGTTGCGCGGCCTTCTGATACTGGTTTGCGGCGCTCACGCGGCGCATGGCGGCGGTGTATTCGGCCTCCAGTTCCACTTGCGTGGTTTGCGCGTCGGCGAAAATTGCGGCGTTGCGCGCGATGATCGAGCGGATCACATCGGCCGACGCCTGCACGTCCGTAGCGCTGAGCGACATGATGAGCGGCGAACGGATCTCTGCAAGCCGCGCGGCTTCGGGCCAGTCGGCCAGCGCGGCCGCGTGCTCGATGTCTTCGGTCAGCGCGAGCACTTTCTCGATCAGGGCAGATTGCTGCATGTGCGATTCTCCGTGTCCTTACTTGTTGGTCGCGAGCGCGCCGGCGCTGTTCGTGCCGCCGAAGAGCTGCGTCAGGTAAGCCGAGTTGTTCGACGTCGTCGCCATCAGCGTGTTGAGCGCCGTGAACTGCGCGGAGTACTGGCTCGTCAACTGCGCAATGTAATCGTTCAGGCTCGTCTGCTGTGTCGTGATGCTCTTCAGGTCGGCGTTGAGCGCGCTGGTTCGCGTGTCGATCATGCCGCCCGTTTCCGTGAAATTGGTGATGCTGTCGCTAAGCTTCTTGCCGATACCATCCGTGGAATTGAACAATGACGAGACGGTTGCGGAGTCTGTGGTCAGTGCCTTGTTGAGCGCCGTGCTGTCCACCTGCAGCGTGCCGTCGGCCTGCAAGGAGATGCCGATGGAGCCGAGGCTCGCCGTCGTGCTGCCGCTCTTCACGCCGCCCGCGATGATCGACGCGAGCGAATTCTTGATCGTGTTGAGCGTGGAATCGCCGAGCAGCGGTCCTTGCGTCGCCGCGCCCGAGGTGTACTTGGAAAGCGTGCCCATCGTGGTCACGACGGTGTTGTACAGCGAAACGAAGGTGTTGATCGTGTTCGCCTGGGTCGTCGTGTCCGCTGCGATGGTCAGCGTTTGCGTGGTGGCCGGTGACGTCACCGCCGCCGATGTCAGGTTCAATGTGACACCGGCAATCGCGCTCGTCACGGCATTGGTCGAGCTGGTCGCCGCGATGCCGTTGACCGTGAATGCCGCGTCCTGTGCCACCGTGCTTTGCGTCCATGCGCTGCTGCTGTTGGCCGATGCGATTGTCGACTGGCCGCCCGTGGTGCTGGCGGTGGACGTCACGCCGAGGTTCGACAGGCCGTTGTCGCCGCTCAGATTGCTGACCGCGACGCTGATGGTGTTGGCCGCGCCCGTCGTCGAAGAGGCGAGTACGAGGTGCGCGCCGTCGGTGCCGTTGACGACCGTTGCGGTGACGCCCGGATTGCCGGTCGCGCCGTTGATCGCGGCGGCGATGCCGGCGAGCGTGTTGTTGCTGCTGTTGATCGACACGTTGAACGACTTGCTGCCGAGCGAAATGCCCAACGTCCCGGAGCCGAGCGCCTGGCTCGCGGTGAAGGCCGAAGAAGTAAGCGCCTGCGCCGTCGCGACCTGCGAGACCGAGACGCTATAGCTGCCCGCAACGGCGCCTGTGGCGGCCGTCGCGGTAATGCCGGTGCCACCGGTCAGGGTGGCCGTGAACGTGGACTGCAGCCCGCCATTCGACAGTGAGGTAAGGCCCGTTTCCAGCGCGCCGAGCGCGGCCGAAAGCGTGCCGAATGCTGAAATCTGGGTGTTGTCGCTGCTTTGCTGGGCTGCCAATGCGGCAACCTGACCTGCGGTTTTGGAATTCACGAGCGCCGTGACGAGCGAGTTCACATCGAGCGAAGTGTTGCCGGTCGCGCCGCTAATGACCGATTGCATGGCCTGCTGCAGTGCTGCGTTGTCGGCTGCAATCGTTGCCGATGCTGCGCTCGCCGCCGATGAACTCGTAATCGTTGACATGGAAATGCTCCGTGCGTCCGTTTTGATGCGTGATTGGCGTGACAGAAATGCAGGATGGAAGGCGAACCTTCCATCGAAAGACTGAAAACCGGACAACGCGCGGTGAAGCGCGAGGTCCGGTCAAACTTCAGAAGCTATTACTGGAGCAGCTTCAGAACTTGCTGCGGCTGCGAGTTGGCTTGCGCCAGAACCGAGATACCAGCCTGTTGCAGCACTTGAGCCTTCGAGAGGTTAGCAGTTTCCTGCGCGAAGTTCGCGTCGGTGATCTGCGATTGTGCCGACGACAGGTCGGTTGCTTCAGCTTGCTGCGACGTTGCAATCGCGCTGAAACGGTTCTGTGCTGCACCGAGACTTGCCTGCAGGTTGCTCACCGCGGTCAGGGCGTTGTCGATTGCGATCATCGCCACGTTCGCGCCGCTGACCGTGCTGATGTCGAGGCTCGACACGGTGGTGTTGGACGCGTTGACCGCACCGATCTGTGCCGTTGCGTTGGTGATCGACGTCGTCAGAGCTGCGTTCGTCGTGTCGTATGCACCCGTCGACATCGTCAGCGTGGTGATCGGCGAAGTCGTCGTTGCACCCGTCGACGTACCCGTCGAGAAGATCGAGCCAGCAACCGTTGCGTTGATTGCCGAACCGTTCTGGTCGGTGAACGTGAAGCCGCCGTGACCGTCGGACAGGACGTTGATCGAGGTGATCGTTGCGCCCGTTGCGCCGGCCGTTGCTGCTGCACCGGTCGATGCGTCGATGTCCAGACCGCTGATCGTGCCAGCCAGTTGGCCGGTTGCCAGCGAACCGCTGCCGAGGCTAGCGGCGGACATGCTCTTCGACAGGTCGAGGTTGATCGTCTGACCGACGTTCGCGCCAACCTGGAAGCCGACGATACCTGCGGAGCCGTCCAGAATGTTGGTGCCGTTGTACGTCGTCTGCGACGCAATACGGTTCACTTCCTGGATCTGCTGCGCAACTTCTTTCTGCAGTGCTGCCTGGTCCGACGACGACATCGTGCCGGTCGAAGCCTGCACAGCCAGAGTACGGATACGTTGCAGGCTGGAAGTCAGCGAGGACAGCGCGCTCGACGCCGTCTGAATCAGCGACACGCCGTCGTTCGCGTTCGACACGCCCTGGCCCAGACCGTTGATCTGGGTTTGCATACGGGTCGAGATTGCGAGACCTGCTGCATCGTCAGCCGCGCTGTTGATGCGCTTGCCCGACGACAGACGGGTGATAGCTTGCGACAGGGCGCTTTGCGAGCCGTTGAGGTTCTGCTGTGCAACCAGCGAGTTGATATTGCTATTGATTCCGAGCATGGAAAATCTCCTAAATAAGCCTGAGCCCAATACGCCACATTGGCATCGGCGGAAGCTTCGTTCATTGCTGGCCGCCTCAGTGAAGGTTGACGGCGGCCCTAAAAAAAACTTGAGGGACTTTCTATCGCGAGGGTCCGTCCGACTCGCCCGACAGTGCGCGAGAGCCGCGCCGCACAAGGCTTTGCGGCCGACGGGCAGGCGCGCTGCCGGATATGAAAAGGCCGCGTATTCTCTTTTTCTCTTCAGATAAAACGCAGAGAAGTCATGCAAAAACGCCGCATTGGGCACTCCGAAATGCGAGTCGCGCCGCTAATGTCCGGCGCGAATCTATTCGCGCTGGACCGCCGACGCAGTGACTTCGCTTTGGCTGTTCCCTGCGTTTGTCGACGCCGGCTCCCGCTTCGGCGACACTGCCGCCGCGTGTTCGGCCCACGGTGCGGCGTCGGCATGGCCTGTGCGGCTACCCGTTGTTACAGCTGGAGCAGAAGCTGTCAGGCGGATACAAGGCCGACCTCGAGGGGGCCGTGCTCGCCCACCAGCGCGGCGTGGCCGTGTACTGGAGCCGCGCGAGCGCCTGAGCACTCGCGACGGCCTGGCGCAAACCCTAAACCCCTGGTACGATGGAGAGTTTCCTGATATCATCGGGAGTGAATTGAGATCTTTGCCTGTTTCGTCATCTGGTTTTTGTTGATGAAAGGTTGGCGAAACGGCAGCAGGCGCGGCTTTGCAATACGTCTGTCCGCGTTCCGCGGTGAGCTCCCCACCTCTCTTTTCCGGCCTCCGTGGCCGCTTTGCCTCTCGTTTCATTCGTGGTTTGGCCGGGTTCTTCCCGCGTTTGCCTGTTACTGGCCATGAATCGAAACGACCGGAGGGCCGGCGCGTGAGCGGTTTCCGCCACGCAAATTAACCCTATCAAGTGATTGAGTTAGGAATTACATGACGACGATTCTTCTGAAGGAAAACGAGCCGTTCGAAGTGGCGATCCGCCGCTTTCGTCGCGCAATCGAAAAGAACGGCCTGATCGCAGAACTGCGTGAGCGCCAATCGTACGAAAAGCCGACCACGGCACGTAAGCGCAAGAAGGCTGCTGCTGTGAAGCGCCTGCACAAGCGCCTGCGCAGCCAGATGCTGCCGAAGAAGCTGCACTAAGCACGCTTTTTCAGCACGAGCCGAACGGCGGTGTGAGCTTCGCAAGGAGCCACACCGCCGTTTTGTTTTATGGATCCGGATTGGCCTGATGCGGGCGGAATTTAGCCTGCATGGGCACAAACATACCCTGCCAGGTTGGCGCAGGGCGCTGCCGCGCGGGAGCTGTCGTCAGGCCGCGCTCTTCAACAGCTCCGCGGACAGCCCGAATTGGCGTGCGATCGAGCTCAGGCGCTCGTTCCATTCCCACGTGCCGAACACGTCGTGCACGTTTTGCAGGCAGCTGAGCAGATCGACGGTGGCCTGATCGTACACATTGATGCGCGAACGCAGCAGCGCCTTGCGCAGCGCGGCGATGCCGGCGTCCATGTAAGCGGGAGCCGCGACGGGCGTTTTGCCGACATAGCGCACCGGTACGCCTTCCATGGCCGTCATGTAGTCGCGCAGCTTGATGAAATTGCCGACCGGGCAGCCGCCGCAGTAGCCGCGGTAAGCGCCGCCTCCGCGTGGCAGCAGCGCGGCGCGCTTCTGGCCGAAAAGGTGGCTGACAGCCTGGTCGAAAATGGCCTGATGGGTGAGGAAGGTGAGAGTTTTCATGATGGTCTCGCTATGCCACGCGGTCGTTACTCGTTGTGAGCGCCTGATCCCAGTATCGCGCTTGCGTTCGCTGGCGAAATGCCGACTAGCACGGCGAAACGCCCTTAATTCCGGGATTTGCCCCGAGCCAGCAGCGCGGGTCGCACAGCGGGGTCGCTGCGGACGCGCTCTCTTCCGCAATGGCCTCGCAGTGACCTCCGCATTGGCCGATCAGCGCTCTTGATCTGTATAACGGCCGGCGGCGGCGATAAGCGCAGCAGGGCTTTACCCGATAGCCGTTTTGCGATGGCGCGCGACGAGCCGGCGAGGAGCCGGCCAGGGAATGGAAACTCGCCAGCGGCTTTGAACCCTACGAGGAGCCGGTTTGTTCACTCAGATGGCTGACCGGCTGACCGGCTCACAGGCCGCGACCTTACTGGCCTGGCGGCTGACCGGCTCACCCCGCCGCTTTGCGCGAGCGCAGTTTCTTGCCAAGCGCCGCGCAGCGCGCCCGGCACATGCAGGTCGTCTCGTGATCGTTGACCATACCGACCGCCTGCATGAACGCATAACAGATGGTCGAGCCGACGAACTTGCAGCCGTAGCGTTTGAGTGCCTTGCTGAGCGCATCCGAGACTTCGGTTGCGGCCGGGGCCTCCTTGTACGACGCCCACTCGTTCTGGATCGGCGTGTTGTCGACAAACGACCAGATGAAGTTGGCGAACGAGCCATGTTCTGCCTGAATCTGCTGCACGGCACGCGCATTGGTGACGGCCGCTTCTATCTTGCCGCGATGGCGCACGATGCTTTCGTCCGCAACGAGGGCGTCGACGCGTTTCGGCGTGAAGCGCGCGACCTTGTCAATGTCGAAATTGTCGAACGCGCGCCGGTAGCCGGCGCGCTTGTTCAGAATGGTCGACCACGACAGCCCCGCTTGCGCGCCTTCCAGCACCAGCATTTCGAAGAGATGCTGGTCGTCGCGGGACGGCACGCCCCATTCGGTGTCGTGATAATGTGCGAGCGCATCGCTCGATACCCAGTTGCATCGCTGTGTCACTTCAGCGCTCCCCGTTGTGATGTCGCTCGCCAGCATAGCGTAACGCGCGCGGCCCGCAAGCTGGCCATTCGGCCAATTGCGCGAGCGCAAAGGACCTGCCACGCTGTCCACATTTCTCACAAAACGCATTTCGATTCATGAACACGAACCTCTTTCTGATTGGCGTCGACGGCGGCGGCACTGGTACGCGAATCGTGCTTGCCGATGCGCAGGGGCGCGAGCTGGCACGGGCGACAAGCGGGCCGTCGGGCTTGGGGCTCGGCGTCGAGCGCGCGTGGCAGGCCATTGCGGCGGGCTGTGCGGACGCATTCGCGCGCGCCGGGGTTGCATTCGACTGGTCGCGCTGCGTGCTTGGTTGCGGCCTCGCGGGTGTCAACAATCGTGACTGGCTGTCGGCGTTTCGCGCGCAGGCGCCCTCGGTTGCGGGGCTCGCCGTGGCAAGCGACGCGTACACGACACTGCTCGGCGCGCACGGCGGGGCATATGGGGTGATCGTCGCGCTCGGTACAGGCAGCATCGCGGCGGCGGCAGAGCGCGACGACGGAGAATGCAGAACAGTCAGCGGCTATGGCTTTCCGTCGGGTGACGAAGCGAGCGGGGCCTGGCTTGGCCTGCGAGCCATTGTCCACGCGCAGCATGCGCTAGACGGACGCGGCCCCAACGACGACTTCGCGCAGGCGCTCCTCTCGCACGTCGGCGCGCGCGATCGGGACGGGCTCGTCGTGTGGCTCTGCGAGGCCAATCAAACGGCGTACGCGAGCCTGGCGAAGCTCGTGATCGCGCATCGCACGCATCCGTTTGCCGCGCGGCTGCTTGGCGAAGCGGGGCTTGAAATTGGCAGGATGATTGCGGCGCTCGATCCGTCGGCGACGCTGCCCGTGGCTTTGTGCGGCGGTCTGGCCGCGCCGTTGCGCGAGTTCGTGCCGCAAACGTATCAGCAGCGCTTGCGCGAGCCGCTGGCGGATTCCGCGCACGGCGCTTTGCAGTTGGCGCAACGCGAAGCAGCGCGAATCCAGGGCGGGGCCGGTTAAGGAAGTCCGGAGTCCATAGCCCGCAGCTCAAGGCTCGCAGCCTACAACCCAAAGCCCAAAGCCCAAAGCCCAAAGCCCAAAGCCCATGGCCAAGGCCCACAGCTCAAGGCTTAAGGCCTCAAGCCCGGAGCCAAGCCCAGAGCCCAAGCCCGGAGCCCAGAGCCCAGAGCCCAGAGCCCAAGCCCAAGCCCAAGCCCAAGCCCAAGCC
>NZ_JAEUAV010000042.1 GCF_019511605.1 Paraburkholderia phenoliruptrix
CCTCCACCCCGCCACCGCCACCCCGGCAGCGAACGGACGTTCCGGGAACGTTCGCTGCGGGTATCAACCAGGGCGCCCGCCATCGCGACGACGCAAGCCGATCGCGACTCGGGCGCCAGTCAATTTTTTCAACGCTTCACGTAAGCCTTTCTTATGCGTATGGACGCGTGCTTTTGCACACCTCCCGACCCGGAATGAGTGCACGAGCGCTTGAGCGGACAACGCACAGCGGCAGCGGCTGTAACGGCGCAAGCGGAAACCCGCGCACGCCGTCAGCTGTCGCGCCCTCACGGCAGGAGCAATAATGCAGAACGCAGAACAGAACCCAACCCAGAAACAGCAGAACGAAATGGCCGCAAAAAGCCCGGCGCACACGCCCGCGGCCGGCACGGCTTCCCCGGATGCGCACACGCAGGCGAAGGAGTTCGCCAGTTCCGGCAACGCCGGCTCCGCGGAGCCGAGCGCGCGCAAGGACAACGCGACGAATCTGCCGCCCATCGATCTGGACGCGCTCACCTCCGATTCGCCCGACCCGCTGCAGGGGGCGAGAAGCCGCACCGTTTCGGTGGATACGGCGAACACGGCGTCGATGGACAACACCGTCGACACCGACGGCAAAAACCTCGAAGCGAGGAAAGACGAGTCGGCGTGGCATGACAACGTGATCTCGTCGAACGCGACGCTCGAGAACAGTGTGCCCGCCCCCGCAACGGGACTTGGCGGCATCGAAAGCCGCGCAGGAGGCAACCTGCCGCTCGTTGCCGCGCGCGACGGCTGGCAGGTGACCTATCGCGGCACCGTGTACATAGAGCGGAGAAACGGCTCTCTGGCCGAGCACGTGATTCAGTTCGACGCGCGACCCGAAAACGACGAAACAGAAACCTGAGCACAGGCGGCCGCATGCCGCGACCAACGCCCGCCCGGAGCGCATCTCTCATCAGATAGGGGCGAATCAGTCGCGACGCTCAAGCGTCGTGCGAGGAGGCATGGCGCTTGCGTTGACTGTTCGCCGGTCCCACGGAATACCTTGCAACATGCAAGGCACGCGTGTCGCCTGCCGGCGCGCAAGTTCGAAAGGGGCATCATGAAACGCGTCGAACACGGCGATCGGGCGCGCGCGAGACGCGTACGCGGGCGGCGGCATTCGCGCATCCTGTCGCGCTATGCGGGCCGGCCGGTGCGCCTCATCTGGCGCTATGTCGCGCGCCGCAAGGTGGCGCATGGCATCGTGCTGGCGAGCGTGGTCGCCGCAGTCGGTTTCGCGCTTGCCTCGCAATACGGGATTCGCAATCTGGTCGACGCGCTGCCCCAAGGACGCGCTCATCCGCAAACCGTCGCCTATGCATTCTTCGTACTGGTCGCGCTCATCTTCGCGGACAACCTCATGTGGCGAGTCGCCGGCTGGGTCTCGTCACGCGCTTTCGTGCGCGTGACAGGCGACATCCGCCAGGACATGTTCGGCTATCTGATGGGCCACGCGCCGACGTTCTTCGCGGACAAACAACCGGGCGTGCTGTCGAGCCGCGTGTCGGCCACGGCAAACGCCGTCTACGTGATCGAAAACACCGTTGCGTGGACCGCGTTGCCGCCCACTCTCACCGTGATCGGCGCGATCGTGATGGTCGCAACGGTCAGCCTGCCGATGAGCATTGCGCTCGTTGCGATCTCCGCGCTGCTGAGCGCGTGTCTTTTCTGGCTCGCGCGCAAAGGCACCTCGCGGCATGAAGCGTTCGCGAGCCAGGCCGCTTCCGTAGACGGCGAGCTTGTCGATGTGATCGGCAACATGGGCCTCGTGCGCGCATTCAGCGCGGTGCCGGCGGAGTTACGGCGCTTCGACGGACATCTGGAAGCCGAGGCCGCTGCGCGCAAGCGCAGCCTGCTCTATCTGGAAAAGCTGCGCATTCTGCATGCGTTTGCCACCGCGTTGCTCTCGGCAGTTCTGCTCGGCTGGACTCTCTGGCTCTGGACGCAAGGCCGCGCAAGCACGGGCGACGTGGTCCTCGTGGGCTCGCTCGGCTTTGCGATTCTGCATGGTTCACGCGATGTCGCCGTTGCGTTCGTCGATTTGACGCAGCACGTTGCGCGTCTCGCGGAGGCATCGCAAACCCTGCTGATGCCCTATTCGATGCCCGAGCCGCCCAAGGCGATACCGCTCGTCGTGTGCGAAGCGACAATCGACTTCGAGAACGTTTCGTTCGCTTATCCGGGCCGCAAGCGCGTGTTGAGCGACCTGACACTGCATATCGAAGCAGGCGAGCGCGTGGGCCTGGTCGGCCCGTCCGGCGCGGGGAAGTCGACAGTGCTCGCGCTGTTGCAGCACTTTTACGAGCCCGCCAATGGGTGCGTGCGCATTTCAGGGCAGGACATCTCGTATGTAACGCTGGAAAGTCTGCAGGCGGCAATTTCCATCGTGCCGCAGGACGTCACGCTGCTGCACCGCTCGCTGCTCGATAACATCCGCTACGGCCGTCCCGACGCGACGGAAGCAGAAGTGCGGCGCGCGTGCGAGGACGCCAGTTGCATGGACTTCATATCGGCATTGCCGGAGGGCCTGAATGCGATAGCCGGCGACCGCGGTACCAAGCTCTCCGGTGGACAGCGGCAACGCATTGCGATTGCGCGCGCCATCCTCAAGGACTCGCCGATATTGCTGCTGGACGAGGCGACCTCGGCGCTCGACACCGCGTCGGAGATCGTCATACAGGCTGCGCTCGAACGTCTCATGAAAAACCGCACGGTGATTGCAATCGCGCATCGGCTTTCGACGTTGCAGTCGTTCGACCGGATCATCGTGCTTAATCGCGGCCACGTGGTGCAGGAAGGCTCGCCCGCGCAACTGGCGCTTGTGCCGGGCATCTATCGCGACACGCTTGCGCGCCACAGCCGGCGCACGCCGGCGCCTACGCTGAACTGAAGCTGCACTGAAGTTGAACAGAAACGTTCGGTAATTGCCGCGCGCAAAAGCACGCAACACGGCGCGCAAAACACACCGCGCAAAACGCTAACTGTCCATGCGTTCGCCTTCTTTTCTGATCAGCTCGATCAGGCGTTCGGCAGGCAACCGGTAACTGGTCTGCTGCTGCACGCCCCATTCGGAACGCTCCGTTTCCACCAGCACGACGAACTTGCCGTCCGGGCTCGCTTCCAGGTGCTGCATGTTGAGCATTTCCTCGCCGGCAATGTCCGTTTCCTGCCTGAGCGTCATGACACCTTTCGCGCCACATCCCATGCCACGCCTCCATGCCCTTTCGCCGGCGATGCGCGTCTGCCCCGACGCCCGCATCGCCCCCAATCGCCCCGGACAGATGACAGCAAAGCACGTACCGGCAAGGCATTCGCACCCGATTGACGGATAATCACGACTGCGTTCGCGCCATTGCTGCACCGCACGAGCCGCTTCATGGTTTACCGCACTACTGCCCTCGGTTAGCCGAGGTCAGCATCGGGAACACTTCACTTCATAACGAACACGAAAAGACTTCACATGCGCATCCCGCCCGTCAAAGCCATCATCGCTTTCGAAAGTGTGGCCCGTACCGGGAGCGTCAATCGCGCGTCGGAGGAGCTCGGCCTGACGGCTTCGGCGGTGAGTCACCAGATCAGCAACCTGGAGTCGATCATCGGCCAGGCGCTGTTTTATCGCTCGGGCCGCGGGCTCGTGTTGACGCCGACAGGCGAGCGCTACCTGTCAGACGTAACAGGTTCTCTGGCGGATCTGAGCCGGGCGACCGAACGCGCGTCGAGCCGCAGCGAGGTGCAGATTCTGCGCGTGCATTCGAGCCCGAGCTTCGGGCTCATGTGGCTGTTGCCGCGACTTGCATCGTTTCAGCAAGCAAACGGCGACATCCAGTTGAATCTTGCATGCTCGTATGAGGACGTCTCGTTCACGAGCGGCTATTACGACATCGACATCCGGCACGGTTACGCGAACTGGCGCGACCTGGAAGTGCGTACGCTGCGCAACGAGTTCATCGCGCCGCTCGCGTCGCCCTCGTACTTGCGCGATCACCCGGTTAATGCGCCGGAGGACCTGCTCGCGCATCGCCTCATCTACTCGGAAACGCCGCTCGTGCAGTGGAAGCAATGGTTCGGGCGCACCGGCGTCTCCGCCAAGCACAAGACTTTCGACTTCTCGTTCGATCGCTCGTACATGTCGCTCGAAACCGCGGCGCTCGGCCTCGGCATCGCGCTGGAAAGCCTGATGCTCGCGTCGGTGCGCATCCGCGAAGGCGCGCTCGTGCCGGTGTTCGACCACTCGCACGCGGTCGAAGTCGGCGCGCATCATCTGGTTTATCCGCCGCAAAATGCGGAGTTGCCGCGCGTGGCGCGCTTCATTGCGTGGATCGAGCGGGAAATCGGCCAGCAGCAGCGCGCGGCCTGAAAAATACGGCCGGATCGCACCAGGGTATTCCATCATCGGGCCCTGCGCAGGTGCCGACGGGGGGCCTTCAAACGGCCGCAAACGTCCGCCCAGCAAGCCTCCCACTGGCGGGAGCGAACACCTGAAAATTTCTCAAGCATAGTTGAGCCGTACCTCGTTGATGGAGGCCGCGGGCTGCCCGACACTTGCGCCATCACATCAACACTCAGGAGACACGTGATGCTGCTCGAGAACAAGGTGGTTATCGTAACGGGCGCTGCTTCGCCGCGTGGAATCGGCAAGGCGACGGCCAAAGCGCTGGCGGCACAGGGCGCGAAGGTCGTCATACTCGATCTGCGCGAGGAAGACGCCAAAGCGGCTGCCGTCGACCTCGGCGCGGGACATCTCGGCCTTGCCTGCGACGTGACCGACAAAGCCGCCTGCCTGAAGGCCGCGAGCGCGACGCTCGAACGCTATGGCCGCATCGACGGCCTTATCAACAACGCAGGCATCACGCAGCCGGTGCGCACGCTCGACATTAGCGCCGAGGGCTTCGACGCGATCGTCGACGTCAATCTGCGCGGCACGCTGTACATGTCGCAAGCGGTGCTGCCGGCGATGAAGGAACGGAAGAGCGGCAGCATCGTGTGCATGTCGTCGGTGTCGGCGCAACGCGGCGGCGGCATTTTCGGCGGCCCGCACTACAGCGCGGCGAAAGCCGGCGTGCTCGGTCTCGCTCGCGCGATGGCCCGCGAGTTCGGCCCGGACAGCGTGCGCGTCAACTCGATCACGCCAGGCCTGATCCAGACCGACATCACCGGCGACAAGCTCACGCCCGACATGCGCGCCGACATTATCAAGGGCATTCCGCTTGGCCGCCTGGGCGATGCGGCGGATGTCGCCAACGCGTGCCTCTTCCTCGTGAGCGACCTGTCGACCTATCTGACGGGTATCACGCTCGACGTAAACGGCGGCATGCTCATTCATTGACAACAGCGCCGCCGGTAGGCGGGCCGTGTTCCTGGCACCCGGGGCCAACTGCGGAGCACATGGAAGGAGACAGACATGAAATCGAAATACACCGCCTCGGCAATCGACGGCGACGTAATCGCGCCTGCCGACGCAACGAGCTTCGAGTCGCGCACATACGCGAAAGTCAGCCGCCGGCTGATTCCGTTCCTGATGCTGTGCTATCTCGGCGCCTATCTGGACCGTGTGAACGTGGGCTTTGCAAAGCTGCAGATGCTCAACGATCTGCGCTTCAGCGAAACGGTCTACGGCATGGGCGCGGGTATCTTCTTTCTCGGCTACTTCCTGTTCGAGGTGCCGAGCAATGTGATCCTGCATCGTGTCGGCGCGCGCAAGTGGCTCGCGCGAATCATGCTGACATGGGCGGTGATTTCCGCGTCGTTCGTGTTCGTGAAGACACCTGCTGCGTTCTATGCGCTGCGCTTTCTGCTCGGCGTCGCCGAAGCGGGCTTCGCGCCGGGCGTAATTCTCTACCTGACCTACTGGTTTCCTGCCACGCGCAGAGCCAAGGCGCTGTCGCTCTTTTTCATGGCGATTCCGCTCGCTGGCATACTCGGCGGTCCGCTGTCGGGCTGGATCATGCATTCGCTGCAAGGCGCGATGAACATGGCCGGCTGGAAGTGGCTGTTTCTGCTCGAAGCGCTGCCCTCGCTCGTGCTGGGCGTCGCGATTCTGTTCTATCTCGACGACGGCATTGCGAAAGCGAAGTGGCTCACGGAGTCGGAAAAGAGTCTGCTCGCCCGCAACGTGACTAGCGACAACGCGCACACCACCGCACACGTGTCGATCCGCTCGTTCATCGGCGACCGCCGTTTGTGGCTGATGGCTGCAATCTATTTTTGCGTCGTGCTGGGCCAATACGGCCTGACCTTCTGGCTGCCGACCATCATCCGCAAATCGGGCGTCGCCGATCCGCTGTGGGTGGGCGTGTTCACCGCGATTCCATATCTGTGCGCCATCGTCGCGCTGCCGCTGATTGGCATGAGCGCGGACCGTCGCCGCGAACGCCGGTTTCATCTCGCGATTCCGATGCTCGTCGCCGCAGCAGGCTTTGCGGTTCTACCCACGCTTGGCAGCGTGCCCGCTTCGATTATCTGCCTGAGCATCGCGGCGGCCGGCATTCTCGCCTCATCGTCGCAGTTCTGGTCGTTGCCTACAGCGCTGCTCGGCGGCATGTCGGCCGCAGCCGGCATCGCGGCAGTGAACTGCTTCGCCAATCTCGCGGGGTTCTTCTCGCCGGCAATCGTCGGCTGGCTCAACGACCTGACGGGCCGCTCGACCGCAGGACTCATCTTTATCTCGACGGCTGTCACGCTCGGCGCGTGCCTCGTATTCCTCGTGCCCGCCAGATCCGTGAACCGCTGACCTTTTCCGAACTATTCGACTGAATTCAGGAGAGCAAATGAACAGTCCATCCAATGCGTCCACGGCAGCGCTTGCCGAGCACGCTTATCGAATCCGCAGAAACGCGCTGTTAATGGGCGAAGTGCAAGGCCAAGGTTATATCGGACAGGCGCTCGACATCGCGGACGTGCTGGCCGTCGCGTACTTCGGCGCAATGCGTTATCGCCCAGAAGATCCCGAATGGGAAGAGCGCGACCGCTTCCTGCTCTCGAACGGACATTACGCGATCGCGCTGTATGCGGCGCTGCTAGAAGCCGGCATTCTGCCCGCCGAAGAACTGGAAACCTACGGCAGCGACGACAGCCGCCTGCCTATGTCCGGTATGGCGAGCTACACGCCAGGCATGGAAATGTCGGGCGGCTCGCTCGGCCACGGCCTGACTATCGCGGTGGGCCGCTGTCTGGGCCTCAAGCGCAAGGGCTCGAAGTCGTTCGTGTACACGCTCTTTTCCGACGGCGAACTCGACGAAGGCGCGATCTGGGAAGGCATCATGTCCGCGAGCCACTGGAAGCTGGACAACCTGATCGCCGTGGTCGACGTGAACAACCAGCAGGCCGACGGACCGTCCACGCAAATCATGGCGTTCGAGCCGCTTGTCGAAAAACTCGAGGCGTTCGGCTGGTTCACGCAACGCGTGGACGGCAACGACATTCGCGCGGTGGCCGCCGCATTCGACGCGGCGCGCAAGCACCCAGGCGAGCAACCGCGCATGATCGTCGCCGACACGCGCATGGGCTGCGGCGTGCCGTTTCTCGAGCAGCGCGAGAAGAATCACTTTATCCGCGTGGACGCACACGAATGGCAACTCGCGCTGGAAGCACTGGAAACCACAAAGTCGCAAGAGATAGGGAGTCAGGCATGAGCAACGCAACCCTCAGCAAACCGCGTCTGAAAACCTCGGCGATGATCGCGTCGATTGCGGGCGAAGGACAGCTCACGCGCTCGGCGCCGTTCGGTCACGCCCTCGTCGAACTGGCCCGGCAGAAAACCAATGTGGTCGGCATGACGGCCGACCTCGGCAAGTACACGGACCTGCATATCTTCGCGAAGGAATTTCCCGAGCGCTACTATCAGATGGGCATGGCCGAGCAACTTTTGATGGGCGCGGCAGCCGGCCTCGCGCACGAAGGCGCGCAGCCGTTCGTGACGACCTACGCCGTGTTCGCCACGCGCCGCGCCTATGATTTCATGCACCAGGCCATTGCCGAAGACAATCTGGACGTGAAGATTGTCTGCGCATTGCCGGGCCTGACGACCGGTTACGGCCCGAGCCACCAGGCCGCGGAAGATCTTGCCCTGATGCGCGCGATGCCCAACATGACCGTCATCGATCCGTGCGACGCGCTCGACATCGAGCAGATGGTGCCCGCGATTGCCGCGCACAACGGCCCTGTCTATGCACGCCTGCTGCGCGGCAACGTGCCGGCGGTGCTCGACGAATACGACTACACGTTCGAGCTCGGCAAGGCGAAGATGCTGCGCGACGGCGCCGAAGTGCTCGTGATCTCGTCGGGCATCATGACGATGCGTGCTCTGGAAGTCGCGAAAGCGCTCGAGAGCGATCGCATCGGCGTGGGCGTGCTGCACGTGCCGACCATCAAGCCGCTCGATACGCAAACGATCGTGCGCGAGGCGAGGCGCTCGGGGCGGCTAGTCGTGGTGGCGGAAAACCATACGACGATTGGCGGCCTCGGCGAAGCGATCGCCGCCGAACTGATGCGCGCAGGCGTATCGTGCCCGTTCCGCCAGGTCGCGCTGCCTGATGCGTTCCTCGCCGCGGGTGCTTTGCCGACATTGCACGACCGTTACGGTATTTCCCCTTCTGCGATGTGCGCGGCGATCAAGGGCTGGCTCGTCTGATTCACGGCGCCGCATGAAACGACCGGCGTGGCGCGCTGCGGCCTGAACCGCAGCGCGCCACGCCGTCAGGCTTCATAATGCGATCATTCGAAGCCAGAAACACGCGCTAACATGATCGACACTCACGCAGCAGCCAGTTCCTCGCCCCGCCTCACCAGCCTCTCGCATGGCGGCGGCTGCGGCTGCAAAATCGCCCCCGGCCTGCTCGCGGACCTGCTCAAGCGCAGCGCACCGCTGCCGTTCTTTCCCGACCTGCTGGTCGGCAACGATACCGCCGACGACGCCGCCGTCTACAAGCTCAATGACGAGCAGGCAATTGTCGCGACCACCGACTTCTTCATGCCGATCGTCGACGACCCGTTCGACTTCGGCCGCATCGCCGCCACCAATGCGCTATCCGACGTCTACGCAATGGGCGGCAAACCGCTGATGGCGCTCGCCATCGTCGGAATGCCGATCAACGTGCTGCCTCACGACGTGATCGCGGCTGTGCTCAAGGGCGGCGAATCCGTATGCGCGGACGCCGGCATACCGCTCGCGGGCGGCCATTCGATCGACTCCGTGGAGCCTATCTACGGTCTGGTCGCGATCGGCGTGGTCGATCCGCGGCGGGTCAAGCGCAACGCGGGCGCGAAAGCCGGCGACGTGCTGATTCTCGGCAAGCCGCTCGGCGTCGGCGTGCTCTCGGCGGCGCTGAAAAAAGACCGGCTCGACGCGAACGGCTACGCGGCAATGATCGGCGCGACCACCAAACTGAACCGGCCGGGTGCGCAACTGGCCGCGCTCGACGGCGTACACGCGCTCACCGACATCACCGGCTTCGGGCTGCTCGGCCACACGCTGGAACTGGCGCGCGGCGCGAATTTGACCGCGCGTGTGCGCTATGCCGATCTGCCGTGGCTGCCGGGCGTCGTCGAGTTTGTCGACGCCGGCGTGTTCACGGGCGCGTCCGGGCGCAACTGGGACGCGTACGGCAAAGACATCGCATTGCCGGCGACGTTGCCTGCCGCCGCACGCACGCTGCTCACGGACCCGCAAACCTCCGGCGGCCTCCTCGTGTCGTGTTCGCCCGACGCCGTGGATGACGTGCTCGCCCTCTTTCGCGCCGACGGTTTCAGCGACGCCCGGGTGATCGGCGAAATGGTTGCCGGCGCGGGGCGTGTGGAAGTCGTCTAAAGGGTAACGCAAGCGCGGCCGCGGCCGGCACGACCGAAAGGCTTTCGAAAGCAGCGGTCTGCTGCCGTACGCGGCACGTGCGATAATTTCGGTCTTTCGGCGTCCTGCGGGCGCCGCTTTGATCCGCTTTCGCGCGCCGCCTTTGCGCCCCGGCTTGTGGGCCGTCGCTTTGGCGCTCTATCTGCTCCGGTACACCCTTGAAAAACCTCCTCGTCAGCCTCGACCAAGCCGGTGATTTCGACGAAATCGTCGACGTGCGTACGCCTCTCGAGTTCGCCGAGGACCATATTCCCGGCGCAATGAACGCGCCGGTGCTAAGCAACGAGGAACGGGTGATCGTCGGCACCATGTACAAGCAGGTCTCGCCGTTCGAGGCCACCAAGGTCGGCGCCGCGCTCGTCGCGCGCAACATTGCGCGGCACCTGGAAACCACCTTTGCGGACCGGCCGCGCAACTGGCGGCCGCTCGTATATTGCTGGCGCGGCGGCAAACGCTCGGGTTCGGTCACGACACTGTTCAACATGATCGGCTGGCCGGCCCGGCAACTGGACGGCGGCTACAAGACCTATCGGCGTGCCACCGTCGAGGCGCTCGCCACGCTGCCCACCCGCTTTCGCTATGTCGCGCTGGTCGGGCCGACCGGCAGCGGCAAGACGCGGCTGCTCGCGGCACTTCACGAAGCCGGCGCGCAGACGCTCGATCTCGAAGCGCTCGCCGCGCATCGCGGCTCGCTCCTCGGCGCGTGGGCAGGAGTGCCGCAGCCGTCGCAAAAGGGCTTCGACACCTTGCTCGCGAGCGCGCTGCGCGGTTTCGACCCGGCGCGTCCGGTGTTCGTAGAAGCGGAGAGCCGCCGCATCGGCGCAATCACGCTGCCGCTCGCGCTGCTCGAAACGTTTCATCACGGCGCCTGCGTGGAAGTGACGACCAGCCGTGAAGACCGCTCGGCTTTCCTGCTTCACGACTACGCGCATCTGTTCGACGATACCGAGTCGCTCAAAGCGCAACTGCAGCGCCTGATCGGCCTGCATAGCCGCGAGCGCGTGGCCGGTTGGCAGAAGCTCGTCGACGAAAACCGGCGTGCCGAACTCGCGCAGGAGCTGATCGAACTGCACTACGACCCGGCGTATGCGCGCAGCAGCCACCAGCATTTCGTGCATTTGCCGCAAGCACTGAAAATCCAGTTCCGGCCGAACGACGCCGACGTCGTCGATCAGGCCAGGGCGCTTCTCGCACAGCTCGAGAAGCACTCGTTCGCGCTCGTCTGACTCAACATCAACGTTTAAGAACAACATGCAACCAACCCTTCGCCAGCCCCGCGTCGCGCTCGGCTGGATCGTGTTCCTCGCAATCGCCGTCGTCGGACTCTTCTATGTGAAGTGGTTTCCGTACTACAACCGCGCGTTCGTTGCCGCGAGCCAGCACTCCATCGGCAAATCCATTCTCATGGGCACCTCGGCGAGCGCGCCCGGGGCGTCGTGGCAATCCGCCATCGACTATGCACTCGCCTATGGCAAGGCAATCTGGCAGGCCATGGTGCTGGGTCTTCTGCTCGGTTCGGCCGTGCAGGCGCTGATTCCGCCGCAATGGGTCGCACGCGCGCTTGGCCGCAGCGACTTCAGCAGCGTGGTGAAAGGCGGCCTGATGTCGCTGCCCGGCATGATGTGCACCTGCTGCGCGGCGCCGGTCGTCGCCGGGCTGCGCGCGCGCCAGGCGGCCCCCGGCGCGGCTATCGCATTCTGGCTCGGCAATACCGCGCTGAATCCGGCCACGCTGGTTTTCATGGGCTTCGTGCTTGGCTGGCAGTGGATGGGCCTGCGGCTCGCGCTCGGCGTCGTCATGGTGTTCGGGCTCGGCTATCTGGTGAACCGCATGGTCACTCCGAAGGAAGCCGAGGCGTCGCGCGAAGCCATTGCGCAACTCGTCGCCGCCGACGAGCCCGGCACCACCTTCACGCGCTGGGTCAAGATTCTCGGCAACATGACGCTGCGCCTCGTGCCGGAATACATCGTGCTCGTGCTGATTCTCGGCGCGGCGCGCGCGTGGCTCTTTCCGCACATCGGGCCGGATATCGACAATAGCGTGCTGTGGATCGTTGCGTTGTCCATCGCCGGCACGCTGTTCGTGATTCCGACGGCGGGCGAAGTGCCCATCATTCAGGCCATGCTGTCTTTCGGCATGGCCGCCGGCCCGGCCGGTGCGCTGCTGATGACGCTGCCGCTGATCAGCGTGCCTTCGGTGGCAATGCTCGGCCGCTCGTTCCCGAAGCGGGTTCTTGGCGTCGTGGCATTGGCCGTGGTGATCTGCGGCGTGGTAAGCGGCCTCATTGCGGCGGCGCTGGGGTTCTGAGGTTGCGAGGTTGTGAGGTTCAGATGAAAAAGCTTGCGGTGTTTACGCTCGCGTCGTGGTCGGCGGCGGCGCTTCTCTACTTCGGCCAACACTCGGTGGCGCTGATCGCCGTGACCGGCGTTCTGGTGCTGGCGAGCTTCGATCTGCTGCGCCCTTGAGGCGACGCCAGGCGCTGGTTGCGGCGGCCGCGCAAATGCGCGGCCGCTTCATCATGCAACGTCTGTCAGTTCGAGCGCAGCGCCGCTGATTCCAGCATCGTGCGGCGGCGTGCGCCGATCCAGGCGGCGATGCCGGTGCCTATTCCCAACGTGAGCAGACACGCGGTCGGCACCAGCATCGGTGCGATCTGGCTGTGTGCGGTCTTGCCGACGTAAGGCATCAGGTTCTGTCCCGCGAAACCGCCCAGATTGCCGATTGCATTGATGGCCGCGACGCTCGCCGCGGCTCGCGCGCCCGAAAAGAAGCGCGGCGGCAGCGACCAGAAGCACGGGTACAGCAAGGGAATGCACGCCCCGCCCAGACACAGCGCCGCAAAGCGCAGCGTTGCCGTCGGCAACACGAGGCTCGATGCGAAGCACACCACGCCGATGCCCGCCACGGTGCTCATCGCCTTCAAGACCACCCGCTCGCGCTTGAGCTTGCCTGGCAGCCACAACAGCAGCAACGTGGCGAGCGCCCACGGAATCATGTTGAGCACGCCGTTGAGCGACGACGACACGCCGTCGCTCTTGAGCAGCGTCGGCATCCAGTAAGTCACGCCGTAGAGCGACGTGGACATCAGCATGTAGGTCGCCGCGAACATCAACACCTTGGGGTCGAGCAGCGCGGCCCACGGATGCGTGGCCTTTGCTTGATCGGAAGCCTCGCGTTTGAGCGCGGCAAGCACCACGTCCTTCTCGCGCGCCGACAGGAACGGCGCGTCGCTCACCGAATTCGGCAAGTATTTGAGCGCGACAAACGCGACGATCACGGCGGGCAAACCGGTCGCGATGAACACCCACTGCCAGCCCGCGAAGCCCCACGTCCCGCCGAGCGTGAGCAACAGTCCGCCGATCAGCGAGCCAAGCATGTTCGCGAGGGAACTGCCGAGCGTGAAAAAGCCCAGCACCTTGGTGCGATAGCTCTGCGGAAACCATTGCGTGAGGTAGTAGATGACGCCCGGGTAGAACCCGGCTTCGGCAACGCCCAAAGCAAAACGGAACGAATAGAACACGGGCAGCGAGCGGGCGAACGCCATCAACACGGTGACGACACCCCACGTCATCATGATGCGCGCAAGCCACGCACGCGCGCCGAAGCGATGCAGCGCGAGCGTGCTCGGCACCTCGAACAGCAGATAGCCGATAAAGAACAGCGACGCGCCCAGGCCGTAAGACGCTTCGGTCATGCCGAGCGCGTGCACCATCTCAAGCTTGGCGAAGCCGACGTTCTGCCGGTCGATGAACGAAATCAGGAACATGACGATGAGAAGCGGCATTAACCGCCACGCCATCTTCTTCATGACCTGCTGCTCGAATGCGAGTTCGTTGGACATGCTTTCTCCGCTTGCCGCGTCCCACGGCGAAAATTGATGCAGTCATATATATGATTGTATGAATCGCGAAACAACGCCATGGGGTGATACCCGCATAGCGTGGGTTCAGTGGGGTGTGGGTTCCTGATAGGGCGGAGGCTGCGTCCCTCGCGGCCTCGCCTTCGGCGCAAGCGCGCCGAAGCGGCGTTCAGCGGATGTCGACCTGATACTGAAAAGTATCGGCCGCGCCGCGCGTGCTGCGCCACTCGAATGGCGCGCCGGCGAAGTCGGAGGCCACGCGGTGCACCAGAATCACCGGGCTGCCGGTTTTGATGCCGAGCAGCGCGGCTGTTTCGGCGGTAGCCTGTTCGACACGGAGAATTTCCGTCGCTGAGGCGACCATCTGTTTGCACAAGCGCTCATACAGCGGATACAGCAGGTCTTCGAACTGATCGAGCGGCAAGCTGGCGAGCGCCTCGAAGCGCGAGCGCGGCAGCCAGATTTCCTCCGCCAGAACGGTTCGGCCTTCGATCATGCGCACGCGTGACAGATGAATCGCTTTCTCCGACGCTTTCATGCGCAGCGCGTCGCGGATTTCTTCGGCCGGTTTGACGATCTCGCGCCTGAGCACGCGCGCCGTAGGGCGAACCGGCTGGCCGTCGCGCGAGACGAAGCGAAAAAAACGGAACAGCGACGAGTCGAAGCGCGGCCGCCGCACGAACGTCCCCTTGCCTTGCGTTCGCGTGAGCACACCGTCGCTCACCAGCAGATCGATCGCCTTGCGCACGGTGCCGGTGGAAACGTTGTAGAACTGGCCGAGTTCCGCCTCGGTGGCGATAGCCTCTTCGGGCGCCCATTCGCCGGCCGCAATACGGCTGACGAGATCGTCGCGCAATTGCTGGTAACGGGGCAGCCGGTCGTCCGGCCGGGACACGAAAGACGCCGTATTCATGAATTCATACAGTTATTCAGAGGAGTAACTACTGTACCGCATCGCATCGGTTGCAGGGGAGCAAGGGTTATTACCCAATGACCGCGCATGCCGATCGCGTGCAAAATTCATGCAGTCATATATATGAATACATGAATCGAGGCAGGAATAACGGACGGAGATGGCCATGTTCAGGTGGTACAAAGAGAGTACGCCCGTGGAGCGCAATACGTTCTGGGGCTGTTTCGCAGGATGGGGGCTCGATGCGCTCGACGTGCAGATGTTCACGCTCGCCATTCCGGCGATCATTGCGGCTTATGGCATCGACCACACGCAGGCAGGCGCGATCAGCGGCGTGACGCTGATTTCGTCGGCGCTCGGCGGCTGGATTGCGGGCGCGCTGTCGGACCGCTTCGGCCGCGTGCGCACCCTGCAGATGACGATTCTGTGGTTCGCCGGCTTCACGTTCCTCTGCGCATTCGCACAGAATTTCCCGCAATTGCTGGTGCTCAAGGCGCTGCAAGGGTTCGGCTTCGGCGGCGAGTGGGCTGCGGGCGCGGTGCTGATGGCCGAGACCATCCGCAACGAGCATCGCGGCAAGGCAATGGGCGCCGTGCAAAGCGCATGGGCCGTTGGTTGGGGCGCCGCGGTGCTGGTCTATGCCGCGGTGTTTTCATGGCTGCCCGCGGACCACGCGTGGCGTGTGATGTTCGCCGTCGGCTTGCTGCCCGCCGGCCTCGTGCTGTTCGTGCGGCGAAATCTGCGGGAGCCGGCGCGCGCGGCGTCGGCCGAAGCCGCTGCGGAGGCAAAAGTGTCGGCGCCCGGGCAGATCCTGCAGGTGTTCCAGCCGCGCGTGCTGCGCACGACGATCATCGGTGCGGTGCTCGGAACGGGCGCTCACGGCGGCTATTACGCGATCATGACCTGGCTTCCCACGTTCCTTGCGAAGGAGCGGCATCTGTCGGTGCTCAACACTGGCGGCTACCTCGCGGTCGTGATCGTCGCGTTCTGGTGCGGCTGCATGCTGAGCGCCTATCTGCTCGATCGCATCGGGCGTCGTCGCAACATTGCGCTGTTCGCCTTCTGCTGCATCGTAACCGTGCTCGGCTATGTGATGCTGCCGCTCACGAATACGCAGATGCTGGTGCTCGGCTTTCCGCTCGGCCTTTTCGCCGCGGGCATTCCGGCGAGCCTCGGCCCGCTTTTCAACGAACTTTACCCCGCCGATATGCGGGGCACCGGCGTCGGCTTCTGCTACAACTTCGGGCGCATTGCGTCCGCAGGGTTTCCCGTGCTGGTCGGCTACATGAGCCACTCGATGTCGCTTGGCGCGGCCATCGGCATCGACGCGGCCATTGCGTACGGGCTGGCCATGATCGCCGTGCTGATGTTGCCGGAAACGCGTGGCAAGCGTCTGCGTGGCGCGGCACCGGAACAGTCCGCCGACGGCGCGCAAAGCACCGATACCGCTCATCTCACTCTGAATCCGCCGCGTAGCTGAACATGACCGCATCTGCATCCTCACTGCCGTTTGCACCCAGTGGCGTCGACACGCACGCGCACGTTTTCGAGCGCGGCTTGCCCCTGAGCGACGGGCGGCGCTACGCGCCCGCTTACGACGCAACGCTCGACACCTATCTGGCGCTTCTGAACGCACACGGAATGACCCATGCGGTGCTCGTGCAGCCGAGTTTTCTCGGCACCGATAACCGCTACGTGCTCCAGGCTTTGTCCGCTCAGCCCGAACGCCTGCGCGGCGTCGCCGTGGTGGCGCCGGACATCGCGGCAGAGGAACTGGCGCAGATGCACAGCCTCGGCATAAGGGGAATTCGCCTGAATCTGATGGAGCAGGCGCTGCCGAACCTCGGCGCAAAGTCATGGGCAGCGTTGCTCGACAGCGTGGCGCGGCTCGGCTGGCATGTCGAGCTGCACAGAAACGCCGCCGATCTCGCACCACTGATCGACTGTCTGCTCGAGCGCGACGTGCGCGTGGTGGTCGACCATTTTGGCCGGCCCGACCCGGCTTTGGGCACTCAGGATAGCGGCTTCAAGGCGCTGCTCGCGTATGGCAAGACAGGCCGCGTATGGGTCAAGGTGTCGAGCGCGTATCGCTGCACGGCGCCGGGCTCGCGCTTCGTTGCGGACGCAACAAGTCAGCTGATCGAGCACTTTGGCACGCACCGTTTGATGTGGGGCAGCGACTGGCCGCACACGCAATACGAAACGGTGACGAGCTATGGGGAGACTTTGTGCATGCTGCTGAATGCCGGCCTCGACGCGAACCAGCTGAACGCGATTGTTCGCACGACGGCGTTGCAATTCTATGGATTCGAAACTGAATCTGCCGCGCACAATGCACAAACGACGCCGGGCGCCACGCTACAACGCGTGATTTGAACTGGATTCGGCGGGAAGGAAGAAACTGAAGCGACTGCTTTGACAGGACAGTAGACGAAAGCGAAGCCGCTTTCGTCTACGTCACTGATGCGTTGGTAGGCTCGATTGGATTCGAACCAACGACCCCCACCATGTCAAGGTGGTGCTCTAACCAACTGAGCTACGAGCCTGTAGAGGCGCGAATTATAGAGAGTCTCGCGCAACTGCACAAGAGCTGTGGCGAATCGATGCGATAGGCGAGCGCGTCGTTCAGTGCGCCGGATTCCATTCGGCGTGAGCGTCCAGTGGGAACACCGGGCGCTTCACGTTCGCGAAAGCAAAGAGCCCGTAGTCGGAGCTCGTCACGCCGCGGCTGTCGCACTCCACGAGTCCTGCGGAAATTGGCTCGAACACCGGGCGGCAATACATGCGCGACTTGAGCAGCAGAAAACGCGCGCGACGCGGGTCGATGCCGACGCTTTCGAACACCCCGAGGTCCCACGGTTCATGCGTGTGCTCGGTCACGACCAGTTTCACCGTGCCGGTGTCCAGCACAGCGGCGCGCCCCATGTGCGCGCGTTGTCCCGTGTAAGTGGGACCGCTGATCACATACTCGCCGTCGGTCAACGCGCGCACCACACCGGTCATGGCAAGCGGAGCTCGCGGCTTGATGCTGCTGCTCTCCACCTTGTTGCCTATCGTAATGGTGACCGTGCTGCCGACGCCCGCGGCCATCAACGCGGCTACCGCCTGTGGATCGCACAACGGCCCAGTGACGATACCGTCGAGATTCTGTGCAAGCGCTTCCTCGAGCAGGTCCATGGTGTCGCAGGTGCCGCCCGACATGCAGTTGTCGCCGTGATCGAGCAGCAAGACGGGCTTGTCGGCGCCTTTGGCGAGCGCGGCGGCTTGCGCGACCGACTCCGCGAGCGGCGCACTGCGGTAGACGAAGTCCTCGCGCTCGTTCCAGATTTGCCGCGCAATGCGCTCGGCCACCGCGTCGGCTTGCGCGCGGTCCTTGTTGCCGACCACTACCACACTGATACACGGCGCCTCGATGTCCGCGAGTGAAAAGCCGGACAGCACCGAGACTGCGAGCATGCCGTCGGCCTCGGCGGCGCGGGCCGCTTCCACCGCGCGCTTCATCGCGCCCTCGGCAGTCGAGCTGCGCAACGTGTGCGTGAGCAGCGGCGGCTGACGCCACGCGAGCACCGGCTGCGCGTCGCCACGCATTTGCGCGAACAGCAAACGCGCGGCATGCGCGCCGGTTTCATACATATCGACGTGCGGATACGTCTTGAAGCTGACGATCACGTCCGCGTTGTCGATCATCTTCTGCGTGACGTTGCCGTGCAGATCGAGCGCGACCGCAATCGGCGCTGCAGGTAGCGCGGCGCGTACGCGTTCGAGCAGATCGCCTTCGCCGTCGTTCGAATTCTGCGCGACCATCGCGCCGTGCAGGTCGAGCATCACGGCATCACAGCCGGGCGCGGCGGCAAGAATCGCGGCGCAGATCGCGTCATATGCGGCAGCATCGACAGGGCCGCTCGGATTCGCCGCAGCCGACACAGGCGTCACGATCTGCGCGCCCTCGCGCTCAGCCGCGTCGATGAACGCGGCCATTGCCGTCTGCATGCCCTTGTTGTCGCGGTACGCGTCGTCGCCGAAACTCGGGCCGGGATTTGCGCCGTTCTGGCCGAAAGCGGACAACGGCGTCGCCACCGGAGAGAACGTGTTGGTCTCGTGGTTCATGCGCGCAATCAGGATTTTCATACGCCCGAGCCCTCCGGCACCGGCGCGGCTTGCACGCTTTGCGCGGCCTTCAGCATTGCGTGCAGCAGCACGTTGCAGCCGGCTTCGAGATGATCCGCGCGGGCGTCTTCAATCTCGTTGTGACTGATGCCGTCTTTGCACGGCACGAAAATCATCGCGGCCGGCGCGACGCGCGCAAGATAGACCGCGTCGTGGCCGGCGCCGCTGATCGCATCCATCGACGAAAGGCCGAGCCTGTCGGCTCCTTCCTTAACGGCGGCCACGAGTTCAGCCGCGAACGGTTGCGGCGGAAAGTACACGACTTGCTCGATACTCACCTCGATTCCCGGCTGCTTGCCGGCGGCCATACACGCCTCGCGCAAGGCGCCGTCCATCGCGGTGAGGCTCGCGTCGTCGGCGGCTCGCAGGTCGACGGTCAGCTTGACGCGGCCTGGAATTACATTGCGCGAGTTCGGATGCACGTCGACGCAGCCGACCGTGCCACGGCCATGCGGCGCATGATCGAGCGCGATGCGGTTCACCGCGTGAATCAGGTCCGCTGCAACGAGCAGCGCATCGCGGCGCAACGCCATCGGCGTGGGCCCCGCATGCGCTTCCATGCCCTGCACGGTCACGTCGTACCAGCGCTGACCGAGCGCACCCTGTACGATGCCGATGGTCTTGTCGTGAGCCTCCAGCACGGGGCCCTGCTCGATGTGCGCCTCGAAATACGCGGCAACGGCATGCGGTTCTCTGTTTTCACCGACATAGCCGATAGCCGCCAACGCCTCGCGCACCGAGATGCCGTCGCGGTCGCACTGAGCGAGCGCATGCTCCAGCGTGAAGGCGCCGGCGAACACACCGGAGCCCATCATTACCGGCACGAAGCGCGAGCCTTCCTCGTTGGTCCACACCGCCACTTCCAGCGGCGCGAGTGTGGTCACGTTGGCATCGCTCAGCGTGCGCAGTACTTCGAGTCCGGCGAGCACGCCGTAATTGCCGTCGAATTTGCCGCCGGTCGGTTGCGTGTCGATGTGACTGCCCGTCATGACAGGCGGCAGGTCGTCGCGCAAACCCGCGCGGCGGGCGAAGATGTTGCCGATCGCGTCGACCCGGACCGTGCAGCCAATCTCCTTCGCCCACGCGACGAAACGGTCACGCGCGAGGCGATCCAGTTCGGTGAGCGCGAGCCGGCACACCCCGCCTTTATCCGTCGCGCCGATCTGCGCGAGTTGCATGAGGCTGTTCCAGAGCCGGTCGCCGTCCACGCGCAAACGGGCAAGTGCCTCGCTGCCTTGAGTGTGATGAGCTTGCATCAATGCTTCCTCATAATGATGTTGACGCAGGCTCAGACCACGCCGACGCCGAGGTAACGGTCCTTGATGGAATCGTCGGCGGCGAACGATGCGTTGTCGCCCGCATAAACGATCGCCCCCTGTTCAATGATGTAGTGGCGATCCGCGAGTTGCGTGCACACTTCGAGGTTCTGCTCGACGAGCAGAATCGCGACGCCCGCCTCGCGAATGAGCTTGAGCTGCGCGACGATTTCTTCGACGATCACCGGCGCGAGACCTTCTACGGGCTCGTCCAGCATCAACAGACGCGGATGATTCATCAGCGCGCGGCCAATGGCGAGCATCTGCTGTTCGCCGCCCGAAAGCTGTCCGCCTCCGTTCGTGCGCCGTTCCTTGAGCCGCGGAAAAATCCGGTAGATGTCGTCGAGCTGCCAGGGCGAGTGCTTGCGCGCGCCGAGCCGCAAATTCTCTTCGACGCTGAGCAAGCGGAAAATGCCGCGATGCTCCGGCACGAAGCACACGCCGCGCGAAGCGATTCTGTGCGGCTGCAGTCCGCTTATCGTCGTGCCGTTGAAGGTCACGCGGCCGTTCTTCGGCGCGACGATGCCGGCAATCGCCTTTAAGGTGGTGGATTTGCCGGCGCCGTTGCGGCCGAGCAGCGTGACGGTCTCGCCCTCGCCGATCTGCAGCGAAACGCCTTGCAGTATGTGGCTTTTGCCGTAAAAGCCGTGAATGTCCTGCACGTCGAGAATCATGCGCGGCCTCCGGTGATCATGTTGCCGAGATACGCGCTGCGTACGCGCTCGTCGCCGCGAATCTCGTCGGGCCGGCCTTCCACCAGCACGCGGCCTTGCTGCATGACGGTGATCGTGTCGGAAATGTCCATCACGATGCCCATGTTGTGCTCGATCAGCACGACGGTGTAGTCGTCGCGCAAACTGCGGATCAGTTGCTTCATGTCGTCGAGATCGTCGATGCCCATGCCGGAGGTCGGCTCGTCGAGAAAGATCGCCTTGGGTCGCGCGGCGAGCGCCATGCCCACTTCAAGCCGCCGCTGCTGGCCGTGCGATAGCGCTCCCGCTGCAACCTCGCTAAAGCGTTGCAAAGCAAGGCGTTCGAGCACGCCGTCGACGGTATCTGCGTGCGCCAGTGCGCCGCGCGGCGGCGTCCATGCATTGAGCGCACGCTTGGCGTCGACACCTTGCGCAGCGAGCCGCAAGTTTTCGCGTACGCTCAGGTTGGCGAACAGGCTCGTCACCTGGAACGACCTCGCGATACCGCCGCGCACGCGCTTGTGGTCGGGCTCATGGGTCACGTCGTGACCGTCGAAGACAATGGTGCCCGCGGTGATAGGCACCGTGCCGGTCAGCACGTGAAAGAGCGTAGTCTTACCCGCGCCGTTCGGGCCGATCACCGAATGCACGGTGCGCGGCATGATGCGCAGGTTGACGTCGGAGAGCGCCGTGAACTTGCCGTAGCGTTTCACCACGCCGCTTGCGTTGAGAATGGCTTCGGTCATGCGCGCTCCTTTGCAGTGTCGTCGCCGGCATCGGTTGCTCCGGCTGCTCGGGACGTTTTTGGGGCTGCTCCTGCCGTGTGGGCGTTGTCGGCAGGCGCGCGGCGCAGCGCCTGCCAGAGCCGTTCGCCGAGCCCCCACAAGCCGCGCTGCATGTAGAGGCTGACCGCCATCAACACGATGCCGAGCAGCAACAGCCAGCGCGGCCACAACGTTGACAGCCAGTCGGCGAACAGCACATAGAACGCAGCGCCGAGCACAGACGCGAACAGATTGCCGGTCCCGCCAATCACCGTCATCACGAGAATCATTTCGCTCGTGTGGTAGTCGATGTTGGAGAGCGGTGCAATACCGGTCATCAGCGCATGCAACGCGCCGGCGAGACCCGTCACCGCGCCGGAGACCACGAAGGCCATCAGCTTGAATCGCTTGACGTCGTAGCCGACGGCCGCGGCGCGCGCTTCGTTGTCACGGATAGCCAGCAGCGTGCGGCCGAATACCGAATGCGACACGCGCATCATCAGCCAGAACACGACGAGGAACAGCACCGCTACGAACCCGTAGTACTGCCAGGGAGAAGTCAACGCAAGCAGTTCTTTGCCGAACAAGCCGAGCGCAGGACGCGGGATATCCAGCAGGCCGTTGTCGCCGCCGGTCAGATCGGGCGTCGTGTAGGCGAGGAAGTAGAACAATTGCCCAAATGCAAGCGTCAGCATGACGAAATAGGTGCCGCGCTGCCTGATCGAAAACCAGCCCACCAGCGCGGCCGCCGCTGCGCCAATCAAGATTGCCGCCGCCAGCGCGACGGGAATGGGCAACGCTGCTTTGGTCAGCACGAGGCCCGCGCTGTAGCTGCCAAGTCCGAAAAAGATGCCCTGCCCGAACGACAGCAGCCCGGTATGGCCCAGCAGAAGGTTGCAGCCTAGCGCGGCGAGCGCGAACACCAACACTTCAGTCGCGAGCGAACCGGAGCGCAGCGTCAACGGCAGTATGCAAACCACCAGCAGTGCGAGGAGCAGAAAGCGGTAGCGGTGCAGCGCGAGTCGCGGCGCGTGTCCCGATGCACGCGGAGCGGCTTTCACAACGGCGGATTTCGAAGTGTTGATCACGCGGCTCTCCCGAGTAAGCCGTTAGGGCGCAACAGCAGGACAGCGGCCATCGCGACGTAAATCATCAGACGTGCGCCCTCGGGCCACAGCGTGCTCATCACACTCTGCACGATGCCCACGAGGAGGCCGCCCACCAATGCGCCGAGAAAATTGCCCATGCCGCCTACCACCACCACGACAAACGCGACGCCTAGCGCCTCGATGCCCATGAAGGGATCGACACCACGAATCGGCGCAGCGAGCACGCCGGCGAGCGCAGCGGTGGCTGCGCCCAGCGCGAACACGAGGCTGAACACGCGCAATACGTTGATGCCGAGCAGCGACACCATTTCCGTCGACTCACTGCCCGCGCGCACCGCGCTGCCCAGACGCGTGCCTTCCAGCACCCACCACAGCAACGCGGCAAGGACCGCAGTGAAGCCGATCACAAAGAGACGGTACTTGGGATAGACGAAGCTGCCCCAGATCACCACGCCGTTCAGCACGTCGGGGACAGGCACGTTGTCGCCCAAGGGGCCCCAGACGAGAATCGCGCACTCCTGCACGACGAGCGCAAGGCCAACCGTCACGAGAATATGAAACTCATGCTGCTGCGCGTAGACATGCCGCAGAACCAGCTTTTCGACGACCCACGCCAATGCGCCCACTACGACAGGAACGATGACGAGCGCGGCCCAGAAGCTCACCGACCACTGCATCGCCTGATAGCAGAAGTACGCGCCGAGCAGATAAAAGGCACCGTGCGCAAAGTTCACGAAGCGCAGCAGGCCGAACACAATCGACAAGCCGACCGCGAGCAGGAAATACAGCATTCCGACTCCGATGCCGTTGACGATCTGAAGTAGATATACGTTCATGGCAACCATCTGATGGTTAAGCGAAACGTGAATGCATTGATGCGTGCGGCGAGAGGCCGGCGGCATTGCGAGCCACCCGTCCGCGGCGCTGGTTGCGGTGCGTTTGTTCCTGCTCTGCGTTTGCTCTGCCCTGCCTCAACCTGTGCCTTGCTCTGCGATGCTTCGCGCGTCAGGTCATCTTGCAACCGGTCTTGTCGAGCGGCAGGAACGATTGTCCGGAACTGACGATATCCGCGTAGTCGTCGGCGTTTTTCATTTTGTTCTTCGCCTTGCCCTTCAGCAGATAGTAGTTCTTCAGCACCTGATGATCGCCCTTGCGAACTTCTTCTGGACCGGTCAAACCGTCGTATTTCATGCCCTCGAGCGCGGCAACTACCTTCTTGGGATCGACATTGCCGGCCTTCACGATGCCGTCCAGCAGGATCTTCGTACAAATGTACGAGCCAGCGAGGCTGTAGTTGGGGTTCATCTTCAGCGCAGCCTGCGTACGTTTGACGAGATCGCGGTTCAGCGGCGAATCGATCGCGTGCCAATACTGTGCGCCAAAATAGACGCCGTCGCAAAGGTCCGCGCCCAGCGATTCGAATTGCTCGAGACCGGACGCCCACGCGATCAGAATCGTGCAATTGTTCTTCATGCCGAAGCTGACAGCCTGGCGAAGCGTGTCGGACGATTGCGAGCCGAAGTTCAGGATAAGCAGCACGTCCGGCTTGGCAGCAACCGCATTCGTCAGATAACCGCTGAACTCTTTTTCGTTCAGCGAGTGATAGCTGTTGCCGACATGCTCGATGCCCTTGTCCTTGAAGACCGCTTTTGCTGCGGACAGCAGACCGTCGCCGAACACGTACTGCGGCGTGATGGTGTACCAGCGCTTCGCTTTCGGCAGGATCTGAGTGAGTGGACGCACCGTCTGTTCGATCGCGCCATAGGTAGGCACGGACCAGCGGAAAGTGGCGTCGTTACAGTCCTTTCCTGTGATTTCGTCAGCGCCCGCGGTCGTGATGAAAACTCCGCCGGCCTTCTGCACTTCCTTGCCCATCGCCAATGCTTCGGACGACAAAATACCTCCGGCGAAGAACCGCGCGTTCTTCTGCTGCGCGACTTCCTGCACGCGACGCACCGCAGTTGCGGGCTTGCCCTCGGTGTCGAGCACGGAATATGCGAGCGGCTCGCCAAGCACCTTGCCATATTGTTCGATGGCGAGCTTCATGCCGAGATCGGCGTACTTGCCGTTGGCGGCGAACGCGCCCGACATCGGCACGGGACAGGCAAATTGCACGCTGCCCGCCTGCGCAAATGCACTGCGTGCAACGAGCGAACCCAGCGTGCCCGGAACGGCCGACAGCGCGGCCAGCTTCAACATATTTCGGCGATTCAAAATGACGCTCCTTGGAAGAGACACGCACTGAACGACTGCGAAAAAACCTGCTGGCTGCCGCGAGGGATTCACCACTTCGGCTCTGTTCTATTTATCATGATAGATAGGTTAGAAACGATCGTAGGTACAATAAATTCTGGTGTCAATAAGGCAAAATTCCTGGCGGCGACGCGGCGACTGTCCGAGCACGACGGTCAACGTCGGCGCCCCCGATGTTGCAGTACACAAAAATGGGAGTCGTAAACATGGCCCTGGATCGAGCCAAAGCGGGTGCCGCGATCGAGATCAAGCAGCAAAAGCGCGGCGATCTGGTCGCGGAGGAAATCAAGCGATTGATCACGGAGAAGGATCTGAAGCCTGGGGATCGGCTGCCTCGCGAGGGCGAGTTACAGCAGTTGTTCTCGGTGAGCAAGAGCACGATTCGCGAGGCGCTGAAGTCGCTGGAGGTGCAAGGGCTGATCAAGGTAACGACCGGACCAAGCGGTGGCGGCATGGTGGTGGAGGTGCCGCTGGATCGTACCTTGCAGCTTTTGCAGAACTATCTGTTCTTCAAGGACGTGTCCATCGACGACATTTACACCGTGCGCAAACTGCTCGAGCCGGAGCTCGCGGCGGGCGCAGTGCCTTACCTGACGGAGCAGGATTTCGAGGCGCTCGAGGCGAGCATCGCGTGTTGCGATCGGCCGGCTCCGGCGCACGGCGGCCAGGAGATGGTGCGGCAACGTCAGGAGGATGTGAACTTCCACGACATCCTCGCGGCGGCGAACCCGAACCCGTTCCTGCGCTTCAGTTGCGAGTTGATCAACGAGATGATCCGGCAACTGATCGAGTTCCGTAACGACACGCCGCAGGCCGAGCATGAGCGTTTTGGACAGGCCAACGTCAAGATTCATAAGGCAATTACAAAAGCAGCACGCGAGCGCGATGTCGAAAAAGTGCGGGAGCTGATGACGGTGCACATGACGGAGGCACCCCGATACGTGAAGCGGATGAAGGGGAAGCTGCGGGGGCGATTGATTCTGGATTCGGAAATCCGCCGGCGCGTGCGGGCACGGAACGCGCCTGCTGCGGATGCTGAGGTCGATGGGGTGGACAGCGGGGAGTGATGGAGTTGGGGTGGGTGTTTGTGAGGGCGTGGGGG
>NZ_JAEUAV010000043.1 GCF_019511605.1 Paraburkholderia phenoliruptrix
TGTATAAGAGACAGCCCTAAACCCCGCCCGAACGCTGCCGTTATCCATAGGTTGGCGCGTAAAAGACTCGCATCGATGCTGCCGGGTGCATCGCAAGCGGCCTCGCGCTCCCGCCCGAAGAACGATCGACGTTCGGAACCCATGACTCCATTCATCTCGAAGCGGCTGCTGATCAACATAGCGGTCGTGGCTGTCGCGCTTGGCGCAAATGCGTTCGTCGCCGGCTTGCAGATTGCCGGCCAGCACGAGGCCGACGCCCGCATGCTGCATTCGACGCGTGTTCGCCAGAGCCTCGACGCCTATCAGTCGGCGCTCGACGGCGGCCTTGCCGCGCTCGCCCGCTTCGAGGCTTCGGGCAAAGCGGCGCCCGTCGACGCCGCCACGACGATGAGCACGACACTCGCGAGCCTCGAGAGCGCGTTGCGCGACGAACTGGCCGCCGAGCCGGCCATGCTCGCTACGCTGGCCCAACTCGGCACGGACCGCGACGCGCTGCAACGCGACATCGACGATGCACTGCTCGCGCGCGACGCCCAGGACCCGGCGGCCTCGCGTGCGTGGGCCGCGGCGTCCTACATGCATGTGGGACTGGGGCTGCAACGCGTCGAGGCGGGCGTAGCCGCGCTACGCGCCGCCGAGAACCGCGCGCTGGACCTGGCGCTTGCCGCGTCGTCGAAACAGCGGCGGCACGCCACCGTTCTCCTGATCCTGACCATGCTCGCGGGCAGCATGCTTCTGCTTTTCACCTTCGGCGCACGGGAAAGCAGCGCGCGCAAGAAGCTGCACAGCGTGCGCGCGCTTGGCCGCAATGACGAGCGTTTTCGCAGCCTGTTCGACGATCATCCGGTGCCCATGTATATCTTCGACCGCGAAACGCTGCGCTTTCTCGCGGTCAATTCGGCTGCGATCCAGCAGTATGGTTATTCGGAGAGCGAGTTTCTCGACATGACGATTCGCGCGATCCGGCCAAACAGCGAGATCGCACGGCTCGAGTCGCATCTGCAGCGCTCCGACAGCGCGCAGCCTGGCCGCACGATGGCGGGCATCTGGCATCACCGGCGCAAGGACGGTTCGCTGATCAGCGCGGACATCTCGTATCACGCGCTGAACTTCATGGGCCGCGCAGCGTTTTTTGTGCTCGCCGACGACGTGACCGAACAGATCAACGCCGAAGCGGAGGCGCAGCGCTCCAACCAGATGCTCGAAACGGTGATCGACAATATTCCGCAGCGCATTTTCTGGAAGGACCTGGAGTCGCGCTATCTGGGCTGCAACATGGCGTTTGCGCGCGACGCGGGGTTGGCGTACCCGGAGCAGGTGGTCGGCAAGAGCGACGCGGACATGCCGTGGCGCGCGTTCGCCGAGCTGCTGAACGCGCACGACCGGGAAGTGGTCGAGACGGGCGTGCCGAAGATGAGCTTCGAAGTCGACGTGGTGATCGACGGTGTACACCGCACCACGGTCACGAGCAAGCTGCCGTTTACCGACGGCGAGGGCCGGGTGATCGGCGTGCTCGGCTCCTACACGGACATTACCGAACGCAAGCGGGCGGATCTCGCACTGCGCCTGCAAAGCCGCGCGCTGGATGCAAGCGTGAACGCGATCCTGATCACCGCGCCTTCGCCGGCTGGCAATCTGATCGAATACGTGAATCCGGCCTTCATGCGTATTACGGGCTACGATCCCGCCGAGGTGATCGGCCACGACTGCCGCGTACTGCAACGCGACGATCGCGAGCAGGAAGGCGTCGCGCTGATCCGCGAGGCGCTCGCCGCCAATCGCGAGGTGAGCGCGGTGGTGCGCAACTATCGCAAGGACGGCGCGCTGTTCTGGAATCAGCTCTTCATTGCGCCGGTGCCGAACGCCGAGGGCGTGATCACGCACCACATCGGCGTGATCAACGACGTGACCGACCTGATGCGCTATCAGGAACAGCTCGAATACCAGGCCAACTACGACAGCCTCACGCGCCTGCCGAACCGCAACCTGCTGCGCGACCGCCTGCAGCATGCGCTGATCGTCGCGCAGAGGCAGCACAAGGGCGTCGCGGTGGTGTTCATGGACCTCGACGGTTTCAAGAACGTCAACGACAGCCTCGGCCACAGCGTGGGCGACAGGCTGCTCGGCGTGGTCGCCGAGCGGCTCGCGCGTTGCACCCGCACGAGCGATACGGTCGCGCGCCACGGCGGCGACGAGTTCGTGATCGTGATGACCGATACCGTCGACGAACAGTCGCTGATTGCATGGATGGAGCGCGTGCGCGCGTCGGTTTCGGAGCCGGTCTGGCTCGACGGCACCGAGCTGTATGTGGGCTGCAGCATGGGCGCGAGCCTTTTCCCGCAAGACGGCGACGACGCGGAAACGCTGATGAAAAAGGCCGACCTCGCGATGTATCGCGCGAAGGACATGGGCCGCAACACGTTCCAGTTCTATCAGCCGGAGATGAACGCGAGCGCGGGCGCGCGACTGAACCTGGAGAGGCGTCTGCGGCGTGCGCTTCGGGACAATCAGTTCCTGCTGCACTATCAGCCGCAAGTGGACATTCACACCGGACAGATTGTCGGCACCGAGGCGCTGGTGCGCTGGCATGACCCCGAAGGCGGGCTGGTGCCTCCGTCGTCGTTCATTCCGGTCGCCGAGGAAAGCGGGCTGATCGGGCCGCTGTCGGAGTGGGTGCTGCGTGAAGCCTGCCGTCAGAACAAGGCGTGGCAGAACCTGGGCTTGCCGCCGGCGCGCGTTTCGGTGAACCTGTCGGCGCGAGTGTTCCAGCAGCGCGACATCGCGCGGCTCGTCATGCAGGTGCTCGACGAAACCGGTCTCGAACCGCAATACCTGGAACTGGAACTGACCGAAAGCGCGATCATGCGCAACGCGGAAGAAGCCGTATCCATGCTCAACGAACTGAGCGCGCTCGGCATCGGCCTTGCAATCGACGACTTCGGCACCGGCTATTCGAGCCTTAGCTATCTGAAGCGTTTTCCGGTGGACCGGCTGAAGATCGACCGCTCGTTCGTGTCCGACATCGGCATTTCAGGCGACGACGAGACCATTACCTCGGCGATCATCGCGCTCGCGCATTCGCTGAAGCTGCAGGTGATTGCAGAGGGCGTGGAGACCTCGGCGCAATTGGACTTCCTGAAAGAGCGCGCGTGCGACGAGATGCAAGGCTTCTACTTCGCGAAGCCTTTGTCCACGGACGCCATTTCCGAACTGATGAAGGGCGGCACCGCGCGCGAGGCGGCGCTCGCGTGAAACCGCGGCGGGCCGGGCGGCCGCGAGATGGCTACGAAGGCGACGCCACGAGAAGGCCACGGGAAGGCCAAGAGAAGGCCACGAGAAGGCCCCAGGAAGGCCACGGGGCGTTGCCTCGTGGCGGCGGATGCTCGGCCCGTGCTGCGAGCCGCACGCTTGTAGCCGTGCCGCGAGCCGCCTCCGGAGGTGTATTCCCCGGCGCTTGCCGCGCGCTGCCTCCTGGCTGGCAATCCGCTCGCGCGCCGGCCGCCGCGTGCGGTTCACACCGCCGGCGTGCTCACGAAAACCGGCAACTGTTCCGCCGCCGCCGAAAACGCCTGCAAATGCGGATGCGCGCTCGCGCTGACGATCTGCGGCAGCATCATCTGCGTGAAATTCCAGGCGACCGCGAGCGTGACCTCCGCTGCGCCGAAATCCTCCCCGCGAGTCGGCAGCGGCGCCGCTGCCGCTTCCTGCTCCAGTTCGTTATACGCCGCGAGCAATTGCCCGCGCACGCGCTCCATCCACGGTTCATGCTGCTTGTCGGCCGGCCGTAGATTGCGCTCATAGACGATCTGCACGGTTTTGTCACAAGCGGCGAGCGCAAGCCCGGTCAGACGCGCGGCGCGCAGGCAGTCGTCGGGGCGCGACGGGAATAGCCGCTGCTCCGGGCCCGCGAGCGACGCGAGGTAGTGCAGGATCACCGTCGAGTCCATCACGGTCTTGCCATTGGCCGCGACGAGCGTCGGCGCCTTCACGACCGGGTTGATGGCCGCGAACTGGTCGTAGGTGCTGAACACCGAAATCGGCGCATGCTCAAAGTCCAGGTTGAGCATTTTCATGCAGATGGCGACCCGGCGAACGTACGGTGAGTCGAGCATTCCGATCAGTTTCATGTGTTTTCCGTTAGAAGTTCTATCATGATGCGCCGGCACTGGCCGCCGCTCCGGTGTCGGCCGCCGACACCATACGGTCCGGCAGCGCACACCTCAGGGCAATAGGTTAAGCATCCTCGCGCGCGAGAAAAAGCGAAATTATTCGACGATTTACGTCAGAATCCCTTACATGAAGACCATTCCACCGTTGACCGCGTTGCGCTGCTTCGAGGCCGTCGCACGCCTTGGCGGCGTGACGCAGGCCGCCCGCGAACTGCACGTCACGCATTCGGCAGTGAGCCAGCAAATCAGGGTGCTCGAGGAGACGCTGGGCGTCGCGCTCTTCGTGCGCGAGGCGCGCGGTCTGCGGCCGACGGAGGAAGGGCGCTTCTACGCGCTCGAGGTTCGCGCCGCGCTGCGCGACATCACACAGGCCACGCGCCGTGTGCTCGCGCGTCCGCACGAGAGCGAACTGGTGATCGCGACCTTGCCGTCGTTCGCGCAGCATTGGCTCGTGCCGCGTTTGCCGGGCTTCCGGCAAGCGCATCCGTATTACCGGGTTCGCCTCGTGACGAGCTTGCAGCTCGAGGACTTGCGTCACGGCGGGAGTGATATCGGCATTCGCATGGGGCAGGGCCATTGGCCCGACGTCGCCCAGCAAAAGCTATTCGACGATGAAATGATCGTGGTCGCCGCGCCGCATTTCGCGCTCGCGCCAGATGGCCGCTTTCCCGTCACGGCCGAAGAGGTGATCGAGTGTCCGCTGCTGTCGAGTCCCGACGCGCCGTGGGCCGACTGGTGCGCAACCGCTCAGGTCGCGCAACCGGCTGCCGCGCGCGTGGTGTTGTCGGCGAACGATTCGAATGTGGTGATCGGCGCGGCGTTGCTCGGCCAGGGTGTCGCGCTCGAGCGGCGCAGTCTTGTGGCGCACGCGCTCGCTCGTGGCGAGCTGGTGCAGATTACGACGGTGCGCGTGCCTTATCGCTACCCGTACTGGCTCGTGTGGCAGCAGCGCGAAACGCTCAGCGCGCAGCAGGCGCATTTCGCGCAGTGGCTCAAGGCCGAGGTCGACGCGTATCTACGAGCGAACGCGGCGCTGACGGATCAGTAGTGCCGCAATGAAGCGCGCGGCGCGGGCCGCGGGCGTCGTTCAGTCGAGCGCGGGCAGCGCGCGCGGGCGGCGGTCGCTGTCGGTGGCGACGTAGGTCAGCGTGGCCTCCGTCACCTTCACGATGTCTTGCGCGAGGCTCATACGCTGCGCGTAGACCTCGACCGAAACGGTGATGGACGTATTGCCCGTTTTTACGATGTCCGCATAAAAGCTCAGCAAATCGCCGACGAACACCGGCTGCTTGAACAGGAACGAATTGACCGCGATGGTCGCAACGCGTCCGTTCGCGCGGCGGCTTGCCGGAATCGAGCCCGCAATGTCGACTTGCGCCATGATCCAGCCGCCGAACACGTCGCCGTGAATATTGGCGTCTGCCGGTTGGGGCATGACGCGCAGCGCGCAAGGTTTCTGCGGGAGTTGGAAAAGGTCGGTCATCGGGTTGCCCTGGAAATGCCAATTAGCCGGCAAAAGCGGCGTGAGCCAGCTTCTGCGACAATACAAAGATCAGGAATTGTACGGGAAAGCGCCTCGCGAGGTTGCGCGACCAGCAGTGTGCGGGCAAGTGCGCCCGCACGTGCTGCGCTCGGTGCGACTGCCGCAAGCTCCGGCATTCCACCTCCTCCCCACCCGAACCCATGCGCCGCTCGCTTCCGTCCGAACCCTCGCCCATTTCCACTCAGCCGCGCAACGACTGGCAGACCATCGTGTCGCTGTTGCCGTATCTCGCCACGTACAAATGGCGCGTGGTCTTCGCGCTGAGCTGCCTGATCGGCGCGAAAATCGCCAACCTCGGCGTGCCGATCGTGATGAAGCGCATCGTCGACAGCCTCGCGTCGGTGCAGCATCTCACTGCGCTCGGCCGCACTCACGATTCGCCGGGCATCGTGCTGCTCGGCGGAGTCGGCCTGCTGGTGGTCGCGTATGCGGTGGTGCGGCTTTCCACGTCGCTCTTTACCGAGCTGCGCGAGATCCTCTTTTCCAAAGTCACCGAGAGCGCCGTGCGCCAACTCGCGCTCAAGGTGTTCCGGCATCTGCATGGTCTGTCGTTGCGTTTTCATCTCGAGCGGCAAACCGGCGGCATGTCGCGCGACATCGAACGCGGCACGCGCGGCATCACCCAGCTCATTTCGTATTCGCTGTACAGCATTCTGCCGACGCTCGTCGAAGTGGGGCTCGTGCTGGGCTTTTTCGTCGTCAAATACGAGGCGTATTACGCGGTGGTCACGTTCGTGGCGCTGGCCGTGTACATCGTCTTCACGGTGAAGGTGACCGAATGGCGCACGCATTTTCGCCGCACGATGAACGATCTCGACTCGAAGGCGAACTCGCGTGCAATCGACTCGCTGCTGAACTACGAGACGGTCAAGTACTTCGGCAATGAAGAGTGGGAAGCGAGCCGCTACGACGAAAACCTGAAGCGCTATCGCACGGCCGCAATCAAGTCGCAACGCTCGCTGTCGGCGCTGAATTTCGGGCAGCAGGCGATTATCGGCGCGGGGCTCGTATTCATTCTGTGGCGCGCAACCCAGGGCGTGATGGCCGGGCGCCTTACTCTCGGCGATCTCGTGCTGATCAACACGTTCATGTTGCAGCTTTATATTCCGCTCAATTTTCTCGGCGTGGTGTATCGCGAACTCAAGCAGAGTCTCACCGACATGGACCGCATGTTCACGCTGCTCGGCGCCGCGCAGGAAGTGCCCGACGTGCCGGATGCGCCCGCGCTGCAGGTGAGCGGCGCACAGGTGCGCTTTGAACACGTGAACTTTTCGTACGAGCCGGCGCGTCAGATTCTTCACGACGTGAGTTTCACGATTCCCGCCGGCACCACGACCGCGGTGGTCGGGCATAGCGGCTCGGGCAAGTCGACGCTCGCGCGGCTCATGTTCCGCTTCTACGATCTGGATCGCGCGACTGGCGGCGCAATTACCATCGACGGTCAGGACATTCGCGACGTAGCGCAGGCCTCGCTGCGCGCGTCGATTGGCATCGTTCCGCAGGACACGGTGCTCTTTAACGATTCGATCTACTACAACATCGCCTATGGAAGGCCATCGGCCACGCGCGAGGAAGTGATCGCGGCGGCGCGCGCCGCACATATTCACGAGTTCATCGAGGGGCTGCCCAGGGGCTACGACACGCCGGTCGGCGAGCGCGGCCTGAAGCTCTCGGGCGGCGAGAAGCAGCGCGTAGCCATTGCGCGGACTATCCTGAAGAATCCGCCCATTCTGCTGTTCGACGAGGCGACCTCGGCGCTCGATTCGCGTTCGGAGCGCGCGATCCAGCACGAACTCGATCAGATCGCGCGCGAACGCACGACGCTCATCATCGCGCACCGGCTGTCCACCGTCGTGCACGCTCAGCAGATCATCGTGATGGACAAGGGGCGGATTGTCGAACGCGGCACACATGCGGAGCTGTTGCGCGCGAATGGCCTGTTCGCGCAGATGTGGGCGCTGCAGCAGCAACGCGCGGCCGAGGCGTCGCAAGCAGCGGACAGCGCCGGCACGGCAGTCATGCCGGACAGCGCGGACTTGCCCGCGCGTTGAGCGCTTCTGTAGGGCCGCGTCGCGGCGCTCAGCCTGCGCGCAAACGCCTGTCGAGTTCTTCGAGCTGAGCGGGCGTGCCGACGTTTTCCCACAAGCCCTCATATAGCTCGCCGCTTGCGAGGCCGCGCGCGATCGTTTCGCGGTAGTACGGCGTCAGCGCGCGCCGTGTGCCGCGCGGCAGATCGCGGAACATGCGCGTGTCGTAGAGCCCGATGTTGCCGAACGTGAAGCGCGCCCCGGCGTCGAGCGATAGAACATTGCCGGTGAGCGCAAAGTCTCCGTCCGGATGGAACGGCGGATTCGGCACCATCACGAGGTGCATGCCGGGTTCGGGCAAGTTCTTCAAGGTTTCGGCGCGGCCTTGCAAAGAGGCGTAATCGAAATCCGCGTACACGTCGCCGCTTACCGCAACGAACACTTCGCCCGAACCTTCGTTTTCGAGGAGCGGCAGCGCCTGCACGATGCCGCCGGCGGTTTCCAGCGCTTCATGCTCGGGCGAATAGCGCAACTCGACGTTCCAGCGCGAACCGTCGCCGAGCGCGGCTTCAATCTGCTCGCCGAGCCAGGCGTGATTGATGACGATGGTCTGAAATCCCGCGCGCGCGAGCCGCTCGATCTGCCAGACGATGAGCGGCTTGCCGCCGGCTTCGAGCAAGGGCTTGGGACGCGTGTCGGTCAGCGGACGCATGCGCTCGCCACGGCCCGCGGCGAAAATCATCGCTTTTTTCAGGGACATTGTGATTGTTCAGAACGTGTAGCCAACTTCGTTCGCACGGCCTTCGAGATCGTCGAGCAGTTTCGCGAACGGACGCAGCGGCGCGTAACGTTCGGCCACTTTGCGCGCATAGCCGATAAAGCGCGGCAAGTCGTTCATGTAATGCGGCTTGCTGTCGCGATAATTGATGCGGCAGAAAAGGCCCAGTACCTTGATGTGCCGTTGCAGACCCATCCATTCGATCTGACGGTAGAACTCGCCGAAATCGGCGTCGACGGGCAGGCCGGCTTTTCTCGCGCGCTCCCAGTAGTACACGAAGCAGTCCAGCTCGAACTCTTCGTCCCAACTGAGAAAGGCGTCGCGCAGCAGCGAGGCGACGTCGTAAGTGATCGGGCCGTACACCGCGTCCTGGAAGTCGAGCACGCCCGGGTTGGCCTGCTTTGCCGCGTTGGCTTCGCCGGCCGTTGCGCTCGCCGTTTCCATCACCATCAGATTGCGCGGCATGAAATCGCGCAGCATGAACACTTGCGGCTGGGCTCGGGCGCTGGCAATCAGCAGCGCGAAGGTGCGATCCAGCACGCCGCGCATGCTCTCGTCCACTTCGCGGGTGAGGTGCGTGCCGATGAACCACTCGGGCATCAACTCCATCTCGCGGCGCAGGAACGGTTCGTCAAAGGGCGGCAGCACGTCTTCACGCGACGCGCGCTGCCAGCGGATCAGTGCGTCGAGCGCGTCGCGCATCAGCGTGCGCGCGCGGCGCGAGTCGTCGTTCTGTTGCGCGGCGGTGAGCGCGCCGAGGTACGACGCGGTGCCGAGGTCGGTGACGAGCATCAGGCCCGCGTCGAAATCCACCTCCAGAATGCGCGGCACATGCACGCCGGCAGCCTCGAGCAAGCCGGCGACCTGCACGAACTCGCGGCATTTTTCGGGCGGCGGGGCGTCCACGGCGATCAGCGTGCCGAGGTTTTCGCCTTGCGCCGCCTTACCGGCAAGCCGGAAATAGCGGCGAAAACTGGCGTCGGACGAAGCCGGCGCGAGCGTGCCGAGGTCAAGCGCGTAGCGCTGCGCATGGCTTTGCAGCCAGGCCGTAAGCTGTGCGAGGCGGCTGTCGCCGAGAGGGGATGTGAAGTCTTGGGAAGGAGGCAGCGTCATGAAAACCGGCGGCAAATTCAGAGGGGCAACGTCTTGCCATATAATACCCCACGACTTTTTTGACGCGACTCACGCCAGCTTTCGCGTATTCCGCTTTACCGCCCGCCTCACCGTTCGGAGATTGTAAATATTGATGTGCAGCCGACTGTCACGGTCGTGGTGTGCAGGCGGTGGATCGTGACTGCAAAGCTGACGGACGGGCCGATTCGCCAAATGATACATGCCGCCTAGACAGCTTTCCCAAACGAATCCCTCTTGTGCCGCGATGCCGCGCAAAAGGCGGCTCGTCGCGGCGTTAATCGCCGTTCCGGGCCTCGTGCCCGCGCTTGCTCACGCCCAACTGGTCGGCGAGGCCGCGCAGCCGCAGCCGATCGACCCGCCGTGGGGCATGCGGCTTGCACCGCAGCTCGAAGACCATGTGTTGCAGCCCGGGCAGAAGCCGGCCACCTTCGTGCTCGGCGACTCGACCAACGGCACGACGGACCAGGACATGGCCGTCAAGGGCGCAGCGGAAGTGCGCCGCAATACGGTGGTAATCAAGGCCGACGCGCTGCATTACGATCAGGACACGGACATGGCCGATGCTTACGGCCAGGTCCACGTGAACAACAACGGTACGACGTTTGCCGGGCCCGAAGCGCACTTGCGCGTGGATTCCAGCGAAGGTTTCATGACGGCGCCCAAGTATCACTTCAACGTGACGGGCGGCTCGGGCAGCGCGGAGCGCGTGGATCTGCTCGACAACGAGCGCTCGGTGTTCACGAAGGGCACCTACACGGCCTGCGCGTGCGCGGACAATCCGGCGTGGTACATCAAAGGCAGCGAGTTCGATTTCGACACCGGCGCCGACGAAGGCGTGGCCTACAACAGCGTGCTGTTCTTCCAGGGCCTGCCGGTGTTCGCGTCGCCGTGGCTGTCTTTTCCGTTGTCGGGCGAGCGGCGCAGCGGTCTTCTGCCGCCCACCTTTTCGCTCAGTTCGACGAACGGCTTCGAACTCTCGGTGCCGTATTACTTCAACATCGCGCCGAATCGCGATCTTACGTTCACGCCGCGTCTGATTTCCAAGCGCGGTGTGCAGTTGCAGACTTCGTTCCGGTATCTGTCGCCCACCTATTCGGGCTCGATTACCGGCGAATTCCTGCCTAACGACCGGCTGACAAAGACCAACCGCTACGCGCTGTATATCCAGCACAACCAGAACTTCGGCAACGGGTTCGGCGGCTACATTTACTACAACAAGGTTTCGGACAACACGTATCCGGAAGACCTGTCGTCGTCGGTCAATCAGTTCATGAACGGCACCCAGCTCCTGTATCAGCAGGAAGCGGGGTTGACCTATAACAACGGCCCGTGGTCCGTGCTCGCGCGCGAGCAGCACTGGCAGACGCTCGCGCCTTCCATCGCGCCGTATGGCCGCGAGCCGCAATTGAACGTGAAGTACACGAAGTACAACGTGGGCGGCTTCGACTTCGGCACCGAAGCGGACTACACGAACTTCCGCATCACCACGGCAGACATGACCGAAGGTCAGCGGGTGATGTTCAACCCGTACATCTCGTACCCCGTGGTGGGGCCGGGCTACTTCGTCACGCCGAAGGTGCAGTGGCACTTCGCGTCGTACAACCTGCGCAACATCAGCAACGACGTGCCCGTTGGTACGCCGAAGAATTTCACCGAATCCATTCCTACGCTGACGTTCGACACCGGGCTCATCTTCGACCGCTCGGTGCGCCTCTTCGGCGAGGATTACATCCAGACGCTGGAGCCGCGCCTGTACTACGTGTACACGCCGTATCGCAATCAGGCTTCCGCGCCGCTCTTCGATACCGCCGAGTCCGACTTCGGTCTCGCGGAAATCTTCACGCCGAACACGTTCGTCGGCAACGACCGTATCGCGGACGCGAACCGGCTGACGGCCGCGATCACCACGCGCTTTATCAACCCGGCAACGGGCGACGAGCGCGCGCGCTTCGTGATTGCGCAGCAGTACTACTTTCAGGATCAGCGCGTCACGCTGCTGCCGAATCAGACGAGCACGCAGGCCACGCATTCCGATCTGATCGTGGGTGCGTCGGTCAAACTGGGGGCCGGTTTCGCCTCGGAAACTGCGTTCCAATATAATGCGGACAACAACCAGCTGGTCAAGACGAGCGTGGGTTTCGGGTTCAGTCCGGCCAGCGGCAAGGTGCTCAACGTCGCCTATCGTTACACGCGCGCGAACACCACACTCGACAACCAGCCTATCAACCAGGTACTGATTTCGGGGCAATGGCCGCTAGCGCACCGGGTGTTCGGGGTGGGCCGGTTCAACTACGATCTTGGCGGGCATCGGATTGTCGACGGACTCGTCGGTCTGCAGTACGACGCCGACTGCTGGACGCTCGGCGCGGGTATTCAACGCTACGCGAACGGGCTGAACACTTCGGGGCAGCACCAGTCGAGCACCCGCTTTCTCGCGCAGTTGACGTTCAAGGGTTTGTCGAGCGTCGACAACGGGCTGATTGCCGCGTTCCGCAGCAGCGTGGCGGGCTATACGCCGCTGCCGCCACCGCCGCCGCCGGAATCGCGGTTCATCAATTACGAATGACGCTCGCCCGGTCATTCATCGAATGCGAAAAGACGGGCCAGGCGTGCCCGACATCATTGGAGTATCTGTGGCAATCATGAAAAAGCTTCGCTTGGCAACGCTCGCGGCAGGTCTTGCCGCCGTGGCGTCTTTCGTGTCGGTCGCGCCGGTACAGGCGCAGGCGCTCGCCGGCAACCGCGGCCAGACTGTCGACACGATTGCCGCCGTGGTCAACAACGGTGTCATCACGCGGCGCGAGCTCGACGAGCGCGTGGGCCTGATTGCCCGGCGCCTGAACCAGCAGAACGCGCCCGTTCCGCCGGCCGACCAGTTGCGTCAGCAGGTGCTCAACCAGATGGTGCTGGAGCGCATCCAGTTGCAGAAGGCAAAGGAAGTCGGCATCAATATCGACGACGCGGCTGTGCAGAAAACGCTCGAGCGGCTCGCCCAGGCCAATAACATGTCGCTCGACACGTACCGCGCGCGTATCGAGGCGCAAGGCGTGCCTTGGGCCACGTTCACGAGCGACGCGCGCACCGAGCTCACGCTTTCGCGTCTGCGCGAGAAGGAAGTGGACAGCAAGGTCACGGTGTCGGACGCCGAAGTCGCGAACTACATTGCGAGCCAGCGCGGCCCGAATGCCGGCGCGACGAGCGACCTGCACATGCAGCACATTTTCCTGAAGGCGCCGTTGAACGCGCCGCAAACGGATATCGAGGCGGCGCAGAAGAAGGCCGACGCGTTGCTCGCCGAAGCAAAGGGCGGCGCCAACTTCGAAAAGCTGGCGAAGTCGAATTCGCAGGCGCCGGATGCGGGCAAGGGCGGCGACATGGGCTACGCGTCGCCGTCGAAGCTGCCGCCTGAGTTCGTGAAGGCGGCTTCGTCGCTGCGTCCGGGGCAGGTCAATCCGGAAGTCATCCGCACCAACGACGGCTTTGAAATCGTGCGTCTGGTTGACCGCCGCACCGGTCAGGGCACCAGTTCGGACGCACCGAAGCTCATGCAAACGCATGTGCGTCACATCCTGCTGCGCGTGGGCGACGGCATGTCCGAGCCGCAAGCGCGTCAGAAACTGCTCGAAATCAAGCGGGAAATCGCCGCGGGCGGCGACTTCGCGAAGTTCGCTCACACCTATTCGCAAGACGGTTCGTCGTCGCAAGGCGGCGACCTCGGCTGGATCAGCCCCGGCGAAACGGTGCCTGAATTCGAGCGTGCGATGAACACGCTGCAGGACGGCCAGATCAGCGACCCGGTGCGCAGCGAATACGGTTATCACCTGATTCAGGTGCTGGAGCGCCGCGAGGCGCAAGGCTCCATCGCCCAGCAAATGGACCTCGCGCGCCAGGCCATCGGTCAGCGCAAGGCGGAGCAGGCTTACGCCGACTGGCTGCGCGAACTGCGCGACACCGCTTATGTCGAAGTGAAGCCTGACCTGTCGAGCATTCAGTAACCGTCATGAACAGCGCCGCCTCGTCCGCCAGCTTGCCGTTGCAGATCGCGATCACCACCGGCGAGCCGGCCGGCGTCGGTCCTGAGCTCACGGTGCAAGCGCTGGCCGGCGCGGCAACGCACTGGCCCGGCGCGCACTTCACGGTGCTGGGCGACGCGGCGCTTCTCGCGGAACGCGCGCGGGCAGTGGGCGTGGACTGGAATGCGCTGGTGGCGGACGGCAAGCGGATTCAGGTGCAGCATCGGCCGCTTGGCGCGCCGGCAGTCGCGGGCACGCTGAACGCCGCCAATGGGCGCTACGTGCTCGACTTGCTGGACAGCGCGATAGACGGCGCAATGGCCGGCACTTTCGACGCAATCGTCACCGCGCCGCTGCAAAAAAGCACGATCAACGACGCCGGCGTGCCCTTTACCGGCCACACCGAATATCTGGCGGAACGCACACACACGCCGCGCGTGGTCATGATGCTGGCGGGCACCGGCAAGCGTCCACTGCGCGTCGCGCTCGCCACCACCCATCTGCCGCTCAAGGACGTGTCTGCCGCGCTTTCCATCGAGGGGCTCGTCCAAACGCTGCGCATTGTCGATCACGACTTGCGGCATCACTTCGGCCTGCCCGCGCCGCGCATTCTGGTAACGGGGCTCAACCCGCACGCGGGCGAAAACGGCTATCTGGGCCGCGAGGAAATCGACGTCATCTCGCCGGCGCTCAAGCTCGCTAACGGTGAAGGCATTGACGCGCGCGGTCCTTACCCGGCCGACACGCTGTTTCAGCCGCGCTATCTGGACGAAGCCGACTGCGTGCTCGCCATGTTCCACGATCAAGGCTTGCCGGTGCTGAAATACGCAACATTCGGCGAAGGCATTAACGTTACGCTGGGCTTGCCGATCATCCGCACTTCGGTCGATCATGGAACCGCGCTGGATCTCGCGGGCACCGGCCGCGCCGACGCGGGCAGCCTGATCGCCGCGATCGACACGGCGGTTTCCATGGCACAACATCGCCGCGCGGGTTGAGGCAACGCTGTTGACGCCGCGCTCGTCATTCAGCGTGGCTCACTTAAGCCTGGCGATCTGGCGTTGCTGATTCCGCCTCGGTGATTCAGCGTAGTACCAGCAGCCTCGCGCGTGGTCTTTTTCAAGCAGTTCTCACTCTTTAACGTTTTTCCGATGTCCACCAGCAGACAGCAGCAAGGCCGACACCAAGGTCATATCGCGCGCAAGCGTTTCGGTCAGAACTTTCTGGTCGACATGGGCGTGATCGATTCGATCGTCGACGTGATCCGGCCGCAGCGCGGCGAGCGCATGGTCGAAATCGGGCCGGGCCTCGGCGCGCTCACCGAGCCGTTGATCGAGCGTCTCGCCACGCCCGAGGTGCCGCTGCACGCCGTCGAACTGGACCGCGATCTGATCGGACGTCTGAAAAACAGATTCGGCGCTCTGCTCGAGCTGCACGCGGGCGACGCGCTCGCGTTCGACTTCGGCTCGCTCGCGGCTCCTGGCGACGCGCCGTCGCTGCGCATTGTCGGCAATCTGCCGTACAACATTTCGAGCCCGCTGCTGTTTCACCTCACGTCGTTCGCACACCGCGTTATTGATCAGCACTTCATGCTGCAAAACGAAGTTGTCGAGCGGATGGTGGCCGAGCCCGGCACAAAGGCGTTCAGCCGTCTTTCGGTGATGCTGCAGTATCGCTATGTGATCGACAAGCAGCTCGACGTGCCGCCCGAGGCATTCCAGCCGCCGCCGAAAGTCGATTCGGCCATCGTGCGGATGATTCCGTATGCGCCGCACGAACTCGCGCCGGTCGACGAACGTGTGCTCGGTGAAGTGGTGACCGCCGCCTTCTCGCAGCGGCGCAAGATGCTGCGCAATACGCTCGCCGCATTGCGCGATAAGGTGGATTTCGACGCGATCGGCTTCGATCTGCAGCGCCGCGCCGAAGACGTGCCGGTGGCTGAATACGTGCGCGTGGCGCAGCTCGTGGCCGCGAAAGGCTGAGCGCGTGCCGCCGCCCTTGGCCGACTTTCGCGCTAGCTTGCCGTACGCTTGCCCGGCGCATTGACGAGCGCGATGCCCGTCAGCACCAGCGCTGCTGCCATTAGAAAGCGCAGGCTGAACGACTCGCCGAGCAGCAGCACGCCGAAGGTCACGCCGAAAAGCGGCGTCAGAAACGAGAATACCGACAGCCGCGACGCGACGTAGCGCGTGAGCAGCCAGAACCACAGCAAATAGCTGACGAACGCCACCACCACGGCCTGGTACGCGAGGCTCGCGACCACGAGCGGCGTGAGCGCGTCGACGTGCGCGTCGCCGAGTGCGAGGGCCAGCGCGAGCAGCACCACAGCGGACACCGTGAGTTGATAGAAGAGCGTCTTGCTCGCGCTCGAATGCGCAAGCCGGGTCGCCCGCACCACCACCGTTGTCGCGGCCCATGCGATACCCGCCAGCACGCCGAGCGCGTCGCCGGCCACGCCCGCCAGCGACGAGCCGCGGACCGCCGCGCCGTGCAGGAAGCCATCCGCGAAAGCGAGCGTCATGCCGGCGAACGCCACCACGATGCCGAGCCATTGAAGCGGCCGCATCCGCTCGCCTTCGACGAACCAGTGCAGGCCGAGCGCCGTGAAGCACGGCGCGGTGTAGAGAAACACCGCCATGCGCGACGCACTGGTCAGCGTGAGCCCGAGGAAGATGCATACGAACTCCGCCGCGAACAGTATGCCCGCCAGCAGGCCGGCGCCGAGCGTGCCGTCGTCGCGAAACAGCGGCGTGCCGCGCGAGCGAGCCCATCCCCACACCAGCAGCGCTGCGATGGTGGAGCGCAAGCCCGCCTGAAAGAGCGGCGGCAGCGCCGCATTGGTGGTCTTGATCGCCACTTGCTGGAAGCCCCAGATCGCGCACAAGCCGACCATCAGCAGAACGGCGAAACCATCGGGGGCGCGACGCGCAGGCAGGGCAGTGGTGCTCATGGGGGCAATGTGTATGGCTCGAGGCGAGACAGGTTGAACGGCGCAGTGCGTACGATAGCAAACCCGCTCGTCTGTCCAGCCGATCGCCCCATCGCCTACGCGTGCTTCTTGCAAGTCGCAAGTCATTTGCAGATCTGACGCACGCCGCGCAACGCCTGCGCAACACCTATTTCTTGCCATGACGGTTTCGCGCTAAGGTTCGACGGAAGTTCTGTCGGTACATTCATGCGCGTAGGCGTCGAAGGTTCCGAGCTTCCGTAGGAAGCCCCCGCCAGCCGGCAATGCCCGCGTCAACAGCCAGACTCTATCCGCGCGAAGCGGACCCGCTATGAGGAGAGCAGATGAAGACTCTGAGCAAAGGCGCGGCCGCCGTGGCGTTGATGTCGCTCGGCTGGCCGGCGGCGCACGCGCAGTCCAGCGTGACGCTCTACGGCGTGGTCGACGAAAGTGTGCGCTATCTGACTCACGCCAACAGGGCCGGCGATTCGTCGCTCGGCCTCGGCACGGGCGGCATGACGCAAAGCCGCTGGGGCCTGAAGGGCTTGGAGGATCTGGGCGGCGGCTGGTCGACGTTCTTCAAGCTCGAGAATCGCATTTACATCAACAGTGGGCAGAGCGATCCGACCTTGCCGTTTTTCAACGAAGCGCAGATCGGCGTGCGCTCGAATTCCTACGGCCAGGTGATTCTCGGCCGTCAGTACAACGTCATGATCGAAGGGATCACGGTAGCCGGTTACGGCAGCAATCCGTGGATTCCGTACGACTTCAGCTTCCAGCCCGAAGTGACGATGACAGGCGGCATCTGGACCAGCAACCAGGTGCAGTATCAGGCGAAGTACGACGGCTTGAGCTTTGCGGCGGGCTATGCGTTCGGCGGCAACGCGGGCAACTCGTACGGCAGCCAGATCGGCGCGGCGGCGGCTTATGCGCCTGCGGGCGGACCGTTTACCGTCGGCGGCGCGTATGAGGAGTCGAAAGACTCGGTCAACGGCGCGTCGGCAAAGGCGTGGACCTTCGGCGGCTCCTACACGTGGGACAAGACGCGCTTTTCGCTCGGCTATATCGTCAATCGCGCCGACGCGGGCTTCTCCAGCTTCGCCAACGGACCCTTCACGGCACCTGTGCTTGCCGCGCTCAAATACACGGATTTCTCGCGGCGGCGCATGTTCATGGGCGGCATCACGCAGCGGGTCGGCAACGCGTGGCACTTCGCGGCGAACGTTTGGCGGACATTGCAGGACGGCAAGACCGCCGCAAAAGACGGCTCTGCATGGCAATACCAGCTCGTGGCCGACTACGCGCTGTCAAAGCGCACGGACGTCTACGTCGAGGGCGACTATTCGCTGTATCGCGGCGATCTGATCGGCGCGCAACTGCAAGGCGTGAACGGCGTCGGGCTCGCGCAAAAGGGCTCGCAAATCGGCTTGATGGCAGGGCTGCGGCATCAGTTCTGAAGCGCGACGACGGGCACTTCACGCGCCCTCTGTGAGCGCCTCGCCGCCTGCAGTGGCGGTCGAATCGGGGTACATTTACGCTCTCGACATACATCAAGCAACAGGGAGTACACGATGCGCCTGCTTCACACCATGCTCCGGGTCGGCGACCTGGACCGTTCGATCGCGTTCTACACCGAACTGCTCGGCATGAAGTTACTGCGCCGCGAAGATTATCCGGAAGGGAAGTTCACGCTGGCATTCGTCGGCTACACGGACGAGCGCGACGGCACCGTCATCGAATTGACGCATAACTGGGACACGCCGTCGTATGACCTCGGCACCGGCTTCGGACATCTGGCCGTCGAGGTAGAAGACGCCTATGCGGCCTGCGAGAAGATCAAGACCCAAGGCGGCACAGTGGTGCGCGAAGCCGGGCCGATGAAGCACGGCACGACCGTGATCGCATTCGTGACCGATCCTGACGGCTACAAGATCGAGTTCATCCAGAAGAAGAAATAAACGCGGGCGTGAGTGATTAAGCCGCACGCCGTGCCATGTCGGAATCGCGGCATGGCGCGGCGCGCGGGCAGTGACGCGGTTTCGCCGCGGCAGAGCCCGCGCCGCGCACGACTATAACGTCGGCAGCAACTCCGGCGGATGCGACTTCAGCGTCTGCCGCGCCTCGCGGAACTCCGGAAAGATCGATTCCACCGTTTGCCAGAAGCGCGGGCTATGGTTCATTTCCCGCAGATGCGCAAGCTCGTGCGCGACCACGTAGTCGATGATGGAAAGCGGAAAGTGAATCAGCCGCCAGTTGAGGCGGATCTTGCCGTCGCTCGAACAACTGCCCCAGCGCGTGGCGGCCGACGAAAGCGCATACGCGCGATAGTTGACGCCCAGTTTCTCGGCATAAATAGCAAGGCGCTCGCCGAACAGACGCTTCGCCTCGCCCTGCAACCAGCCTTGCACACGGTCCTTGATCTGCTGCGGGTCGGCTTGCAAAGGCAGCGGCACTTGCAGCGCGCAATCTTGCGCGCTGAACGCGAGCGTGCCTTGCGGCGAGCCTAATTTCACGCGCACCGGCTGGCCGAGATAGGGCACTTGCGCGCCGTCTTTCCAGTCCACCTTCGGCAGCGCACGCTGTTCGACACGCGTTTGCCATTCAATCAGCTTCGCGAAAATCCAGCGTTGCTTTTCCGTGATCGCGGTTTCAATGTCGGCGAGCGTGACCCAGCGCGGCGCGGTGATCGTGAGTCCGGTGCTGTCGATGGCAAAGCCAATCGAGCGGCGCGCCGAACGCTTGAGCGCGTAATGCAGCGTGCGTGAACCAATGGTGAGGCTGCGCAGCTTGCTGCCGTCCGGTGCGAGCGGCACGGCAGGCTGCTCGCCTTGAGTCGAGGCGCTGGGCGCGGACGGGGAAGGGGACGACGACGTCGACCCCGGCTCGGCAAAGAGCGGGAGATCGAGTTGCCGGTTATCGAGCGCCGCAGCGGGCTGTGGCGTAGGAGACTTCTGCATCGGATTCGGCTTCGCGCTGTTACGCCTTCGAGGGCGTGGGCGCGTCAGATTGGTGCGGCGGCGGAACCGCTTTCCGCCGCGCGATACGCAGCGGGATCGATACGACGCATTTCAGCTTCGATCCACTGTTCGACGCGCGTGTTCACTTCATCGGGCGTGAGCCCCGTTGTCTGAATCGGCTTGCCGATCGACACTGTGACTATACCCGCATATTTGAGAAACGAGTTGCGAGGCCACACACGTCCGGCGTTGTGCGCGATCGGCACGACCGGCGCACCAGTGGCTATCGCGAAGCGTGCGCCGCCCGTCTTGTACTTGCCCTGCTTGCCGGTGGGCGTACGCGTGCCTTCCGGAAACATGATGACCCAGGCGCCTTCCCCCATGCGCGCCTTGCCTTGCCTGATGACCGACTCGAACGCGTACTTGCCTTCCTTGCGGTCGATGTGAACCATCTTCAGAAGGCCGAGCGCCCAGCCGAAAAACGGCACGTACAGCAGTTCGCGCTTGAACACATAGCACAGCGGCCGCGGCATCAGTGCGGGAAACGCGAGCGTTTCCCATGCCGACTGATGCTTGGAGAGCAGCACGGCCGGACCGTCGGGCAGATTCTCCATGCCTTGAATCGTGTAGCGGATGCCATTGAGCCAACGCGCCACCATCAGCGTGACGCGGCACCAGCCGGCCGCCATCCAGTAGCGCTTATCGGCGCGCATGAACGGAAACGCGATGAAGCAGGCAATCGCGTAGGGCACCGTGAACAGCACGAAGTAGATCAACAGCAGCAAGGAACGGATTAAGCGCATCGGCGTGGTCTGTATGGGTTGAGGACGCGCGCGGTGCGCGTCATTCCTGGGCGTCGGCGAGCAAGTCGAGCACGAATGCGCGCAGATCGTCATGCACGACCGTGCCTTCCGGCAGGCCGCCGGCCGCGAGCGTCTTGCGGCCCTTGCCGGTCAGTACCAGATGCACCGGATGGCCGAGTGCCGCGCCCGCTTGCAGATCGCGCATCGCGTCGCCGACCACCGGCGTATTCTCCGGATCGACCTCGAAGCGCTCGTTGATCATCTTCAGCATGCCGGGCTTCGGCTTGCGGCATTCGCAGTGATCTTCAGCCGTGTGCGGGCAAAAGAATACCGCGTCGATGCGTCCGCCGACGGCCGCCGCCATGCGATGCATCTTCAGATGCATTGCGTTCAGCGCGTTCATGTCGAACAGGCCCCGGCCGATGCCCGACTGATTCGTCGCGATCGCGACGCGATAGCCGGCCTGGCTCAGGCGCGCGATCGCTTCGAGCGAGCCCGGCAGCGCGACCCATTCGTCCGGCGACTTGATGAACGCGTCGGAATCGACGTTGATCACGCCGTCGCGATCGAGGATCACTACTTTCTTGGTCGGCATGGCGAGCGGCTCAGGCGGCGAGGCGGGAAATGTCCGCGACGCAATTCATCTGCTGATGCAGCGCGCCGAGCAGGGCCAGACGATTCGCGCGCAACGCCGGATCTTCCGCGTTGACCATCACGTCGTTAAAGAACGTGTCGACGGGTTCGCGCAGCGCGGCGAGCGCAGTGAGCGCGCCCGTGTAGTCGCGCGCGGCGAGTTGCGACTGCACGCGCGGCGCGACCTGTTCGAGCTGCGCGTGCAGGGCCTTCTCCGCCGCTTCGACGAAGAGCGCGGGCTGTACGCCGCCGCTCGCGGTTGCGCTGTCCGACTTCTTCAGAATGTTCGAGATGCGCTTGTTGGCGGCCGCGAGCGACGCGGCTTCCGGCAACGCGGCGAACTCGCGCACCGCAACGAGGCGCGCGACGATGTCGTCAAGACGCGTGGGCTCGAGCGCCAGCACTGCGTCGATTTCGCCCGGCGCATGGCCGCGTTCGCGCAGCAGACCGCGCAGGCGGTCCATGCTGAATTCGTAGATGGCTTGTGTCGAATCGGTGACGTTCGGCAGCGCGGCGAATTGAGCGTGAGCCGTACGCAGCAGTTCGACGAAGTCCACGGCCAGTTGCTTCTCGACCAGAATACGCAGCACGCCGAGCGCGTGGCGGCGCAGCGCGAACGGGTCTTTCTCGCCGGTGGGTTGCAGACCGATGCCCCAGATGCCGACCAGCGTTTCCAGCTTGTCGGCGAGCGCGACCACCATGCCGGTTGCGGTAGCCGGCAATGCGTCGCCGGAAAAGCGCGGCTGATAATGTTCCGAACATGCGAGCGCGACTTCTTCCGGCTCGCCGTCGTGGCGCGCGTAATACGTGCCCATCGTGCCTTGCAGCTCGGGGAATTCGCCGACCATGTCGGTGATCAGATCGGCCTTGGCCAGACGCGCGGCACGCTTGGCGAGCGTCACGTCGGCACCAATCAGAGCCGCGATTGCGCCCGCCAGCCCTTCGAGCCGCTCCACGCGTTGCAGCGCCGAGCCCAGCTTGTTGTGATACACCACGTTCGCGAGCAGCGGTACGCGCTCGGCGAGCGGCTTTTTCTTGTCCTGTTCGAAGAAGAACTTGGCGTCTGCGAGACGCGGGCGCACCACACGCTCGTTGCCTTCGATAATGTCGCCGGGCGTCGCCGTTTCGATGTTCGACACGATCAGAAAACGCGAGCGCAGTTTGCCGTTCGCATCGGTCAGCGCGAAGTATTTCTGGTTGGTCTGCATCGTCAGGATCAGACATTCCTGCGGCACTTGCAGGAACTCGTCCTCGAAGCGGCACGAATAAACCACCGGCCATTCGACCAGCGACGTCACTTCGTCAAGCAGCGATTCGGGCATCACCACCTGGTCGCCGTCAGCGTGCGCGAGCAGATGCGTGCGGATGGTTTCCTTGCGATCCGCGAAATTCGGTACGACGCGGCCTTTGTGCATCAGCGTGTCCACGTACGCATCGGCGTGCTGGATCTGCACGAAGCCTTCGGACAGAAAGCGATGGCCGAGCGTGGTGTCGTCTGCGTCGATGCCGAGCGCGCTCACCGGCACGACGCGTTCGCCGTGCAGCGCGGTCAGGCGATGCGCCGGGCGCACGAACTGCACGTTCGAGCCGTCCGGGCGCTGATAGGTCATCACCTTCGGAATGGGCAGCTTTGCCAGCGTTTCGTCGAGCGCCGCTTGCAGACCCTCCGCGAGCGTGGCGCCCGGCGCGGCGTAGCGCAGGAAGAAAGCTTCCGCCTTACCGTCCTGCGCGCGCTCCAGATCGCTCACCGAAAAATCGGGGAAGCCAAGTGCGGCGAGTTTCTTTGCGAGCGGCGCGGTGGCCTGGCCGTCCTTGTCGAGCGCGACGGAAACCGGCAGCACTTTTTCGCGCACGTGCCTTTCCGGCGCGACAGCGCGCACGTTCTTCACCGTGACGGCGAGCCGGCGCGGCGTCGCGTAACGCTCGAACGACAGTTCGCCTTCAATCAGGTCGCGCGCCGCGAGACGCTCGGCAATACCTTCGGCGAAAGCGTCGCCAAGACGGGCGAGCGCTTTGGGCGGCAGTTCCTCGGTCAGCAGTTCGACCAGCAGGGTAGCTTGATGGGGTTGAGTCATTTCTTGATGTTCTCGTCAGTCCGGGTCGATCTTGCGTTCGACTTTCAGCGGCGGCGCCCACGCGGGCTTGGCGGCGTCCTGCTCGTCGGTGGTGAGGCCGGGCACGCCGTGCACCGGATTGCCGAGCATCGGAAAGCCGAGCTTTTCGCGCGAATCGTAGTAAGCCTGTGCGACGAGACGCGACAGCGCGCGAATCCGGCCAATGTACGCCGCGCGCTCCGTCACCGAGATCGCGCCGCGCGCGTCGAGCAGATTGAACGTGTGGCCGGCCTTCAGCACGAGTTCATAGGCGGGCAGCGCGATCTGCGCTTCGATCATGCGCTTTGCTTCGGCTTCGTAGCTGTTGAAGAACGTGAACAGCAGGTCGACGTTCGCGTGCTCGAAGTTGTACGTGGACTGTTCGACTTCGTTCTGGTGGTACACGTCGCCATAGGTGAGGCGGCGCATTTCCGGGCCGTTCGGGCCTTGCTCTTCCCACTCGGTCCAGACGAGGTCGTAGACGTTCTCGACCTTTTGCAGGTACATCGCGAGGCGTTCAAGACCGTAGGTGATCTCGCCGAGCACCGGCTTGCAGTCCAGGCCGCCCACCTGCTGGAAATAGGTGAACTGCGTGACTTCCATCCCGTTCAGCCACACTTCCCAGCCGAGGCCCCAGGCGCCGAGCGTGGGGTTTTCCCAGTCGTCCTCGACGAAGCGCACGTCGTTCTGCTGCAGGTCGAAGCCGAGCGCTTCGAGAGAGCCGAGGTACAGGTCGAGGATATTTTCCGGCGCGGGCTTGAGCACAACCTGGTACTGGTAGTAGTGCTGCAGACGGTTCGGGTTCTCGCCATAGCGGCCGTCTTTCGGGCGGCGCGACGGCTGCACGTAGGCGGCGCGCCACGGCTCCGGGCCGACCGCGCGCAGGAACGTGTGGACGTGCGAGGTGCCCGCGCCGACTTCCATGTCGATCGGCTGGAGCAACGCGCAACCCTGCTTGTCCCAATAGGACTGCAGTGTCAGGATGATTTGCTGAAACGTGAGCATGAAGTGCCTTTCGGGCAGGAGGCCGCGCCGCGGGCGCTGAGGCACGCGGGGCGACCGTGGAGCAAAGTGCTAAACCCGTGATTTTAACGGAAAGGCGGGGGGGTGTCCGGGTTTGGAG
>NZ_JAEUAV010000044.1 GCF_019511605.1 Paraburkholderia phenoliruptrix
GGGTGGGTGGGAAGGTAATGCGCATAGCCACGCTCCTTGCGTGATGGACTGCTGGTCGGAATCCATCATCGCCGGAAGCGCGCAGGGGATGCTGATCCATATCAAAAGGGGTGCCTGCCCGGCGCCGAGCGTTGCGCCGGTCCGATGCTTTGCTCAGACACGGCGCGTCTCGGGTCATCCTGCATCGCTTTGCATCCGCCATGCGGCGCGTTGACCCGACGCTTCGATGAGAGTCACGGAACGCGGGCTTCCAATTGGACTTTCGTTTGACCTGCGCGCTCAGCTACGCCCCAGAATTCGCACAGTTGCGGATGCACTGCGTTGCGCCAGCGCGGTCCCGTGAAAAGATCGTAATGGTCGCACTGGTCTATGGTCGCGTGCCGGTTGCGCGGAGTATCCGGCGCATGGCATAGCGCATGCGCGCAGTGCGTCTGGCCGGCGCCCGTAATGTCGTCGCGGTCGCCTTCCACTGTGCAAAGAGGAACTTGCGCAAGGGTGGCCGTATCGACGCGCCGTCCGTCGATCGACCACGCTCCACGCGCCAGCAGGTTTTCGTGAAACACCACGCATAGCATGTCGAGAAAATAGCGCTCGCTCATATCCAGCACGGCGGCGTATTCATTCAGCGAACGAAGCGCGGCTTGCGCGTCACGCAGATTGCCCGCGAGCCAGTTCGACCAGTAACGTGCCTCCAGCCCGAGCTGACGGGAAGGCTGCGCGGCGATAATCGCGGCCTGCTGAAGGAAGCCGGGATAGACACGACGTCCGGCCCCGCGATAGGGCGGCGGCACCACGTCGATCACGTTGTCGCGGAACCAGCTCAGAGGATGCGAATTCGCAAAGCGATCTACAGCGGTCCGATGAAGGCGCGTATCGATGGGGCCGCCAAGCAACGCGACACTGCCAAGGTAATGCGCGTTATGTCTGGCCAGCAGACTGGCAGCGGCGAGGGCAGGCACGCAGGCCTGGCATACGGCGACGATGTGCGCCGGCGCCCCACAGGCGGTCACGATTCCAATGAAGCGTTCGAGCGAGTGCACATAATCAGACAACGCGAGTGGACCGGCCGCGAGCGGTACGTCGCGCGCGTCGGCCCAGTCGGTGATATAGACGGTGTCGTGCGTTTCCAGCAGTGTTTCGACGGTTTCCCGAAGCATGACTGCGTGATGGCCGGCTAGCGGCGCACAGAGAAGAACCGGACCGGCCCCGCAGACGGGACCATCGCCGCGCGCGCGGGTGAACTTGCGCAGATTGCCAATCGGCATCTCGTCGACAATGCTTTCTTCGACCGGCACCCATCTGCCGCCGCTTTGCACCGCAGCGATTGCAAACGGCGGAGCAGCGTCGAGTGCGCAGGTGGCGCGCATCAGCCAGTCGCGCGATGCACGAGGCAAGGCAGCCGTCCACTCGCCGCACAACGACTGGCAGGCATTCAGTGCGTTGTCGGCAAGCGTTCTTGTCAGGCGCCGCTGCGTATCGAGTAGGCCGTAAAACATGAGTGCCTCTTTCCTGCCGGCATGCCGCCAACCCTGCACGCCGTAGTGAGCGAATGACGCTTCACAGGCTACGCGCGACGCGCAACCCGTAGCGGACGAACCGTGCTCAACCCTAAGTCATAAGCTACCGACCATCCGCCGGGTTCAGACCTCGCAGTTCGCCAAGCGCCGCGCCGCCGCTAACGCCGCTTCAGTCTGCGAGCGAACTCAACGTGGTTGCAAGCATGCCTACTGTTTGAGCCAGAATCGGCAATTCGTCCTCGTTCAGCTTGAGGGCATCGCCAAGAAGGCGGTGGTTGATCCAGCCCCGCACGACGCATCCGAGTCCCGCTGAAGCGCAGTACAGCGATACGTTTTGCGCAATCGCGCCAGCCGCAATGGCGGCGAAAATCTCACGCTGCTGCGCCGGCATGGACAAAAGGCGCGACATGTTGACAACATACACCAGATCAAGCGGCGCTTCGCCGACAAAGTCCTGATACCCGGTCAGATTACGCGCATCGCTCGGCACTTTGAGCACGAGCCGATGCCTCGGCGCGTCATACAGGTAAACGCCGTACGGCAGTACCGCATAAATGTCGATTTCGTAAAAGGCATGAGCCGAGGGCGCCGTGCGGCCGCCTTTCGCTGGACGATTGACGCCGTCCGCCGCCCACAGCAGCGCTCCGAGCGTCGCGGGCAGCAAAGGCGCGTCGGAGAACTCGCGGGTGCTGGCGCGCTGTGCAAGCGCTTTCATCAGTGGTACACCGCCGGCCATGTCGGGGAGCGGGAGCGTGATCTCGGCGGGGGTTTCGCCTCGTGTGCGAGCGGGCGCGCGACGGGGCGCCGGTTCGTAGGACAGCGCTTGCATATTGGTCATGAGCGACTCCATTCGATGTCAGCGACGATGCATCCACGCACGAATCGGCGCATGCGTTCAACCATAAACGCGCGAGGCCGGGAGATCTTGATTCGCATCAACTGCGCGGACATATCGACGCGAATCGTGCCGGAGGCACGCACGCTCTGTTGCCGTTGATGCAAATCAATCCGCTGCGCTGCAGTCTCCTTAGTCTCACTGCTGATACCGGCGAAATTAACCAGTGGACTTCAGCGCTGCATCCGGCTCGAGCAGCGAAGGGCGAATCCGAAGTGAACACAGAACATCCGGCTGCATCTTCCTCAGCGAAGCCAATCGCCAGGTCCGCGGCGCATCAGCCCGCGCAGAACGCCGGTGCCAATCCGCTTGCGGTGGCGCGTGCCGGTCATCCAGGCCCGGCACGCGAGTGCGGGCATAGCGAAGCTTCGCGCAATGAACTGGATCTCGCCGCGCACGCGGCATTCGCTGCGCTAACGGGTGGTTTGTCGCCTGCTTCGATAGCCATGGCGGCACTCGACTGGTCGCTGCACATGGCGCTCGCGCCAGGCAAAGCACTGAATCTGGCGCAGCAGTGCGCAACTGCGTCGAGCGAAATGGCGCAGCGCATCCAGTTCGCGTCCGCGGCTCGTTGGCGCGCCGCTGCGGTGCGCGACGATCCCCGTTTTTCCGACGATGCCTGGTCACGCTGGCCCTACTGGCTGTATCGCGATACCTTCTTGCAGGCGCAGAAATGGTGGGAAGCGGCGACCACCGCGACACCGGGCGTCGAGCGGCATCACGAGGAACTGGTGCGCTTTCTCGCGCGCCAGTGGCTCGATGCGTGTTCGCCGAGCAACTGCATTGCGACCAATCCGGCGGTGCAGACCGCGGCATGGAGCACCGGCGGGCTCAATTTCCTGACGGGCTTGCAGCACTGGTTACAGGATCTGCGCGGTCTTGCCGGTGTAGTTGCCGGTATAGCGGCACACGATCAGACGTCGCCCGATGCATGGCTGCCGGGTCGAGACGTGGCCGTCACGCGAGGCAAGGTCGTGTGGCGCAACCGGCTGTGCGAACTCATCCAGTACGCGCCCGCAACGGCCACGGTGGCGCGCGAGCCGCTCCTCATCGTGCCGTCTTGGATCATGAAGTACTACATTCTCGATCTTCAGCCGCACAACTCGCTGATCCGTTATCTGGTAGACGCCGGATACACGGTGTTCTGCATTTCGTGGAAAAACCCGCCCGCGAGCTTCCGTGACGTCGGACTCGACGATTACCTGCACGAGGGCCTGTTCGCCGCGCTTGCCGAGGTTCGCGCGCGGCACGAGCAGCCGGTGCATGCGGTCGGCTACTGCCTTGGCGGCACGCTTCTGGCAATCGCCGCGGCGGCGTTGTTCAGGGATGCCAAAGGGTCGGAACTGAAGACGGTGACGCTTCTCGCGGCACAAACGGATTTCACCGAACCCGGCGAGTTGGGCCTCTTTATCGACGCAAGCGAGCTTGCCGCGCTTGATGCGTTGATGTGGCACCAAGGTTATCTCGACGGCCGCCAGATGGCGGCCGCTTTCCAGCTTCTGAATGCGCGCGACCTTATCTGGTCGAGAATGATGAGCGAATATCTGCTGGGCCGACGCTCGAAATCGAACGATCTGATGGCTTGGAACGCGGACACCACACGCCTGCCTTACCGCATGCACAGCGAGTATCTGACGAGTCTGTTTCTGAACAACGACCTCGCCGAGGGACGTTATTGCGTCGATGGCCGCCCGGTTGCGTTGTCGGATATCGAAGCGCCGATGTTTGTCGTCGGCACGGAGCGCGATCACGTTTCGCCGTGGCGCTCGGTCTATAAGCTGCATCTGCAAACGCACCATTCGCTGACATTCCTGCTCACGGCGGGCGGGCATAACGCGGGAATCGTGTCCGAGCCCGGTCATGCGGGCCGCTACTACCGGTGTGCGACGCGGCCGCACAGCGCGCCTTACCGCAGCCGTCACGACTTCCTCGAGCAGACTGCGCCAGTCGACGGGTCGTGGTGGTTGCGCTGGGAACAGTGGCTGCGCGAGCAGTCGAGCGGCGAGGTGACTGCCCGGCCAGTTGAAGACGGTCTATGCGACGCGCCGGGGACCTACGTCTTCGACAAATGACAGCGGGTCATAAGCGGCCGTCCGTTTATCGGCTCACGACGGGAAGCGCGACACTTTTCCCCCAACGTATCGTGCCGATGGACGCAAGCCGCAGCGCACCCCGCGCCTCGCGGAGCGTCTTTCGCCGACCGCTCAGCGGCACGCGCTCACGCGCGCTTGATGCAAGTCAACCGCACCTCGGCGTGGCGTCCTACATTGAAACGTCTGCTGCTTCACTGGCGTCAGCATTGATCGGCATCGGTCAGCATCGATCAGCATCGACATAGGCCGGCGCAGCAAGGCCCATCCGAACCACCTGAGGATCGACATGGCAATTGAATTCGACACCCCCCTCGACCTGTATCGCGCGAACGTGGGGCTGGCCCTGCGGATGATCGGCCTGGGCCACGACGTACGGCAGCAAGCGTGCGACCTGGAAGTGCAGCGCATCAAACGCGACCTTGCCGCATTGAACGCGACTCGCGAGGCGACCATTCGCGCGCGCGACTGGAGCGAGCTCGCATCCAGCTATCAAGCCGCACTGCGGGACTACATGGCGACTACCACCAATGTATGGCAGCAGGCGCTCGTTTCTGCCGCCCGCCAGCAAAGCGCATACAGCGACGGAATGCGCGACGCGCTCGCCCAATGGCAGTCCGCATGGACAAACAACTGGCGCAAGAGCACGGGTTTCGATCCCGTCTGCACACCGCTAAAAGACTGGTTTCCGCGTTTCGAACAGTTGCTGGCCGGTATGCCGGACGGCCGCAGTGCTGCGGCCCGTCATGCGGCAACGGATGTGCCGTCCGTTGGTACGAACGGCCGCGCTTCGCAAGGAGAACACCATGGCGGCTAAGCGCGTTGCCTTTGTCACCGGCGGCATGGGCGGGCTGGGCGCCGCCATTAGCCGGCGCCTTCACGACGCGGGCATGGTCGTCGCGATGTCGCATTCGGAGCGTAACGATCACGTTGCCACGTGGCTTCTGCGAGAACAGGAAGCGGGCCGGCGTTTTCATGCCTACGAAGCCGACGTGACCAGCTACGATTCATGCGCGCATTGCGCAGACCGCCTGTTGGCCGAATTCGGCAAGGTGGACATACTGGTCAACAATGCGGGCATTACCCGCGACTCCACGTTCGCCAAAATGAACAAGGATGCCTGGGACGCCGTATTGCGCACCGATCTCGACTCGCTGTTCAACATGACCAAGCCATTGCTTGGCGGAATGATCGAGCAGAAGTTCGGGCGTGTCGTCAATATCGGGTCTGTGAACGGAGAACGCGGCGCCTTCGGGCAGACCAACTATGCGGCGGCTAAAGCGGGGATTCACGGCTTTACCATGTCGCTGGCATTGGAAGTCGCGAAACATGGCGTGACGGTGAACACCGTATCCCCCGGCTATCTTGCCACCGCAATGACCGCTGCCGTGCCGGAAGACGTGATGGAAACGAAGATCTTGCCGCAAATTCCGGTGGGGCGGCTCGGTCAGCCCGACGAAGTCGCCGCGCTGATTGCGTTTCTGTGCTCGAACGACGCGGGATTCGTAACCGGCGCGAATTTCGCCATTAACGGCGGAATGCATATGGGCTGAAAGCGGCGGAAAGGGGGGGCGCAGAGGGGACGGAAAGGGGTGACGTGCCCGACTGACGCCTGACAGGCAAGAGCACTTGCGGGGCCGCACTGTTCTCACAGCGGGGCCCTTACTTCATACGTGTGCGGCCAACGCGTCGGGCGACACCGCTTTTTCGCTCGGCGCAGGCGCGTCGAGATGCGCGAGGCGCTCCAGCAAAGCGCGCCAGTACTGAAGGTGTTCGAATGCGTCCGGTGCGACCTCGGTATCGAAGCACACCGCGCGCGCCCACTCTTGTGCGCTGAGCGGCTCTTCGTTTGCCAGTTGCCTGACGAGGACGACAAGCCCGGCGTCGGACTCCGCATGCGCGTCGTTGGCGCGCCTGCTCACGCGTTCCGCCAGCAGACAGGTGCGCGCATGAAAATCGAGCAGCAGCACCGGCACGCCCATCGAGCGGGCGAGGGCCGCGAACCTCTCCCGGTGGGCGCGCTTCAGGAATGTCGCATCGACCAGCGCCGGATAGTCGGAAGCCAACACCTGACGCGTGAGACACAGCGGAGCGTCGTAATGTCTGTCGATAGCCTGAGCCGTATAAGCGCTAGGCGGTAACGCCTGCGTATCCGGCACTGCGAACGGCCGCACACGCTTGCGTTCGCTGTCGCTCGAAACACGTACTGCACCGATCAGACTGACGAGTGCCTCGCTTGCCGCGGATTTTCCCGAGCCCGAATAGCCGTGGCACAGCAGCAAATAAGGCCGGGGCTTCGCAGCCAGCCGTTCAGCCAGTGCCAGATAGCGGTTCACCTCGATGAGTGGCTGACGCTGCGAGCCGCCGCGCGTTTTCAGCGCCGCCGCCAGTGCCCGCACCAGCGCGCGATAAACCGAGTAGTAGCGCAGCGCCGGCAATGCGCCGAAGTCGCCGGTGCGTCGCAGCCAGCCGTTCAGCAAGCGGGCGGCAAGATCGTCACGTCCGTGCGCCTGCAGGTCCATGAGCACGAAGCTGAGGTCGCTCGCCACGTCTATCCATCGCAACGCGTTACTAAATTCGATGCAATCGAACATCACCACGCGCTTGCCTCGCCGCAGCACGTTGCCGAGATGCAGGTCGCCGTGGCATTCACGCACGAAGCCGCCGGCGCGACGCGCGTCGAAATGTTGCGCGAGCCGCGCCCACTCACTGTCGCACCATTCACGAATCGAGGCCGGTAAATGCACGCCGGCCTCGCATCCCAGCCTTGTCAGGCTGTCCAGCACGGCTCGCATCTGCATTCGCACCGTGGGCGCCGCGCCGAAGCTGCCACGCGGCGCCATTCGCGACGCGCGACGATGAACCGTGGCGAGACTGTCGGCCAGCGCATCCATCTCCGCAAAGCCGAGCGCTTCGTGCGCGAGTAGTTCGTCGAACACTTCGCGCTCGTCGAAGCGCCGCATCTTCACCACATGTTCGACGACACGTCCGCGCCGCCCGATCTTGCAGACCCGGCCCGCACGAACAATAGTCCCGACCTCGCGATACAACTCGCGTGCAAAGCGCCGGTTCAGCCGCACTTCGTCTTCGCACGCGCGTTGCCGCACGGCGGGTGACGTGAAGTCGAGAAAGCCCGGATCAACCGGCTTCTTCAGTTTGTACGCGTAGCGTCCAGCCAGATAAACCAGGGAGATATGGGTTTCGATCCGGCGGATGCGCCCGGCGGGATGGCAATAGGATGCGGGCCGTTGCAGGGCGCGGTCGATATCGGACCAGCCGCGCCGTGCGAGGCGCTCACGTTGCCTCGCATGCAGCGTTCGGTGCTGCGGCGAAAGAAGAGGTTTGGCCATGATCGGCTCCGCGAATGCAATGAGGAACGATTCAGCATAGGCATAGCCCGACATGCGCCTATTGATGGAAATCATTGTTCGCGGAAGCTGCGACCGATGATTGCCGCTTGATGCATGTCAACCGTCGCGGCGCGAGCCCACTTAAAGTCGCTCGTATGGCAAGCCGGCCTTGATCGTGCCGACCTGCGTTGCACGGCGCATGACAGGCGAAGCGGGCCTCGTGAGCGTGAGCATGGGCAAGCTTGCGACGCCCTGAGCGCAGCGCATTCGCGTGCGGTTGGATCACCTCATCGCTCAGACTTCAGGAGAAGTTCATGACGCTTACTGGAAATGTTGGTGACGGACATTGGTCGGTGTCGGCTGTCACGCATTCGACGACGGGCGGCTTCGACTGCTCGATCAAGATCAGCCACACCGCCCCGGAGGGCGAATTCAATCACGAGTTCAAGCACAGCAGCATTTGGCCGACCGAGCGAGAGGCGGTACTTGCCGGCTTGCGCGAGGGCATGGTGTGGGTGCAGTTGAAGATGTCGAATACGCTGTCGATTGGCCTGAGCGGCGCGCAGCGATCCCACCGCAGTGCGAGTGACGAAGCTTGCCCTGCCAATGTCCGGGCGGCTAACGAGGACTAATCTTCGCCGTCTCGGAGTACCACGCAGAACGACCCAAGGGCGCTTTTGCTCTGACGAATGATTGACGTCTAACGTCCGGGGCCAGGGCACTAGGTCACGCCATCTGCCCGACGGTTCTGCGAAAACGCCGTAATGCCATCGCAAACAGCACCGACCCGATCGCGATAAGAATCATGAACGGCCGCCAGGCGACGTCGAGGCCGGCACCCCGATAAAGAATGGCCTGCCCCAGTTCGACGAAGTGAGTGGTGGGCGCGAGCAGCATGATGTCCTGAACGATCTTCGGCATGCTTTCACGCGGCGTGATGGCGCCGGAGAGCATCTGCAACGGAAGCAGCACGAGAACCACCAGCATGCCGAACTGCGGCATGCTGCGCGCGAGCGTCGCCATGTAAATGCCCATCGACGTGGTGGCGAACAGATGCAGCGCGGTGCCGACCATGAACAGGCCGACCGACCCCTCAATTGGCACATGCAGCGCGCCTCGCACGACGAACGTCAGTGAACCGGTCGCCACTGCCATGACCACCAGTCCCATCGACCAGACTTTCGCAAGCATGATCTCTGCCGGGGTGACAGGCATGACCAGCAGATGCTCAATCGTGCCGTGTTCGCGCTCGCGTATCAGCGCAGCCCCGGTGAGAATGATCGACAGCATCGTGACGTTGTTGATGATCTCCATCAGTGCGCCGAACCAGGTGTGCTCGAGGTTCGGATTAAAGCGCATATGCACGGCAAGATCGACGGGCGGCGGCGCGTTGTCGCGGTAGCGGGCCACGAATCCCGCGATCTCGCCGGAGACGATCTGTTGCACGTAGCTGCTGCCTGTGAACGCCTGGCTCATGCGGGTCGCGTCGACATTCAGTTGTATCGACGCGGATCTTCCGGCCAGCACATCGCGCTGGAAGTCGGGCGGAATGTCGAGCGCGAACGTGTATTCGCCCGTATCGAGCCCGTGGTCGACCTGCGCCGGGGTGATCAGACGCGCGGTGCCGAACTGCGGTGGAAAAAACGCAGCCGCAATGCGGGCGGACAATGGCGAGGCGTCTTCGTCGACAATTGCAATCGGCGCCATATGCAGCGTGTCCGGTTGCGCGGTTGCGGCGGAATAGATCGCCACCGTGAAGGTATAGGCGATCAGCACGACCATGATCGGATCGCGCCACAAGCTCCACAGTTCCTTGACGCCGAGGCGGTAGATGTTCGCGATGCGGCGCATGCTCAGGTCTCCTGCTTTTTCAGTAACGCCGCGGTCAGGCCGAGCACGACCGGTATGGCGGCCAGTAACGGCCAGAATTGCGCCTGAAGCTCGGCAAAGCCCAGCGCCTTGTTGATCACGCCGCGGCTGATCGTGAACATGTAAGTGGCCGGATAGATCGAGCCGATGAAGCGCCCGCTGCCGTCCATCGACGACAGGGGATTGATCAGGCCGGAAAACTGGATCGCGGGAATGAGCGTGCCGATCATCGTCAGGAAAATTGCGGCGATCTGACTGCGCGTAAATGTGGATGCCAGCATGCCGGCGCCAGTCGCGGCCGTGCTGTAGATCAGCACCGCGACGAGTAGTGTCAGGAAGTTGCCTTTGACGGGCACGCCGAAAACGATCCGGGCAAACAGCGTCATCAGCAGAAAGTTGAGGACAGCCAGCAGCACATAGGGCACCTGTTTGCCCAACAGAAATTCGCTACGCGTGACCGGCGTCACATACAGATTGATGATCGAGCCCAGTTCGCGCTCGCGCACGACCGCGAGAGCGGTCAGCATGGCCGGCAGCATCAGCAGCAGCATAGGGATGATCGCGGGCACCATTGCGGGCGCGCTTTTTACGTCAGGGTTGTAGCGAAAGCGTGTCTCGATGTCTACCTGCGCGGCAGGCGTCGTGCCTAGCCGACGGATGCTCTGATCGATCAGCCACGACTGATGCAGGCCGAGCACATATCCACGAATGGTTTCCGCACGCTGCGGCATTGCGCCGTCGATCCACACACCGAGTTGCACGGGCGTGCCGCGTTGAAGGTCGCGGGCGAAATGCGGGGGAATTTCGATCGCGAGGGACAGCCGGCCGCTGCGCATGCGCTTGTCCAGATCGTTGTAGTCGGCGAGCGGGGCCTGTTCTACGAAGTAACGCGAGCCCGACATGGTCAGCGCGTAGTCGTGACTCAGTTCCGTCTGGTCGCGATCGAGGACCGCGTAGGTGAGGCTCTCGACATCGAGGCTCACGCCATAGCCCATCACGAGCATCAGCACGACAGAGCCGAGCAGGGCGAGCGCGGCACGCACCGGGTCGCGGCGCAACTCGAGCGCTTCGCGCCACATGTAGGTCAGCGCCCGGGGCAGGCTGAACGCGCGTGGCTGCGCACGGCCAGGCGAGCTGGCCTGCTTGCGTGCACTGGAAAGGTTGGTGCTGGCCGGCGCTTCGATCTCCGCTTCAGCGCTAGCGCCTGGCTCCGCCTTTTCGGCGCCCGCGTCGCTCAGGTAGCCGATAAAGGCCGCTTCGAGAGTCGCCGCGCCGCGCACGCGTATGAGTTCTGCCGGGGAGCCGGTCGCGAGCACATGGCCGGCATGCATCAGCGAGATGCGGTCGCAGCGCTGCGCCTCGTTCATGAAGTGCGTCGAGATGAAAATCGTCACCTTGTCGCGGCGGGCGAGCTGGATCATCAACTGCCAGAAATTGTCGCGAGCGACGGGGTCCACGCCCGAGGTCGGTTCGTCGAGAATCAGCAGCTCCGGCTTGTGCACCATCGCGACCGCCAGCGAAAGACGTTGCCGCATGCCGAGCGGCAAGCTGCCGGGCAATGCGTCGCGCACGTCGGCAAGACCGAAGCGGCTCACCATCTCGTCGACCCGGCCGGCAATTGCTTGCGGCGGCACGTGAAAGAGCTGTGCATGCAATATCAGGTTCTGCTGAACCGTCAGTTCGCCATAGAGCGAAAACGCTTGCGACATATAGCCGACGCGGGTACGCGTGTCGATATCGTTGGGGTCCACTTCGTGCCCGAAGAGCCGCGCCGAGCCTTCGCTCGCGGGCAGCAGACCGGTCAGCATTTTCATCGTGGTCGACTTGCCGCAGCCGTTGGAGCCGAGAAATCCGAAGATCTCGCCGCGTCGAATGCGAAAGCTGACGTGGTCGACCGCGAGGAAATCACCAAAGCGCATGGTCAGCTCGCTCGCTTCGATGGCGAGCTCGCCCGGCGCATCGGCGGCCAGCGGCTCCACCACGACCGGCTGATGACCGCGGCGGCGTTCCTCCGGCAGCAACGCGATGAACGCTGCTTCCAGCGTGTCCTGCTGCGTGCGAGCAAGCAGTGAGCGCGGCTCGCCGGTTGCGAGGATGCGGCCTGCATCCATTGCGACGAGCGAATCGAAACGCGCGGCCTCGTCCATGTAGGCCGTCGCGACGATGACGCTCATGCCGGGGCGGCTCGCACGGATGCGCGCGATCAGAGTCCAGAACTGCGCGCGTGCGAGCGGATCGACGCCGGTGGTCGGCTCGTCGAGAATCAGCAGGTCCGGGTCATGAATCAGCGCGCAACAGAGCGCGAGCTTCTGCTTCATGCCGCCAGACAGTTTGCCCGCGGGCCGCGCGAGAAACGGCTTCAAACCGGTGCTGGCGGTTAGCGAGTCGATCCGCTCGCGACGCTCGGCGGCGTCGTGACCGAAGAGCCGCGCGAAGAATTGCAGGTTCTCCTCGACGGTCAGCGTCGGGTACAGATTTTTTCCCAAGCCCTGCGGCATGTACGCGATGCGCGGGCACACGAGTGCCCGGTGCCGGCGCGAGCGCATGTCGCCGCCCAGTACTTCGACGCTGCCTTGCTGAACCGCGCGGGCGCCGGCCGCGAGCGCAAGCAGGCTGGATTTGCCGACGCCGTCCGGTCCGATCAATCCGGTCATGCGGCCGGCGGCAACATCCAGAGTGAGATTGTCGAGCGCAACGGCATTTGCATAGCGCAGCACGACGTTGCGCAGGCGGATGACCTGCGGGGTGTCGGCCGTGGTTGCGTCGCTCACTGCGGCACCTTGATCGCCAGCGAAGCCGGCCACGCGGCGTGCTGATCAATCCTGATCCAGGCGACGCCCGGCAGGCCAGTCTTCACAAGCTTCAGGTGCTTCAGCAGCAGTTCGCGGTTGATCCGTGCCTTGACGCGGAACATCAGCTTCTGGCGCTCGCTGGTGGTTTCCACGGTCTTCGGGGTGAACTGCGCGGTACTCGCGACGAACGACACGGTGGCGGGAATCACATAGTTCGGCGCCGCATCGAGTATCACGCGTACTTCCGCGCCCAGCGCGACCTTGCCGACCACCGTCTCGGGCAGAAAGAACGTCATGTAGACGTCGGAGAGATCGACGATGTTCAGGACCTTGCCACCCGCGGGCAGCACTTCTCCCGGCTCGGCAATGCGATATTGCACGCGGCCGTCGCGCGGCGCCGTCAACTGGCTGTCGCTGATGTCGGCTTCCACGCGCGCAACGGTTGCGAGCGCGGCATGCACAGCGGAATGCGCGGCAACCAGTTGCGCGCGGGTTGCGTCGACGGCGGCCTGGGCGGCGGTGACCTGCGCTTTCGCGGCAAGCACCGTAGCTTGAGCGCCGCGCTCGCGAGCCCGATCGTCGTCGAGTTCCTGCATGGAGGATGCGCCTTCGCGCGACAGCGTCTCCGAGCGTGCCAACTTGCGCCGCGCTGCGTCGAGTTCGCTTTCACGTTGGGAGACAATGGCCTCGGCGGCAGCCTTGTCGCTTTGCCTTTGCACGACCTGTGCTTCGATGCTGGCCGCGGTGTTGAGCGCCTGCTGATGCTGCGCGCGTGCTTCGGCGAGTTGCGCGTCGAGCACGCTCACCTGCATGGTCGCGACGGGCTGGCCTGCCTTGACGAAGTCGCCTTCATCGACGGTAATCGTTTGGACACGGCCCGCCAGCTTGGTGGCCACGTCGATTTCGGTCGCCTCGATCCGGCCGTTGCCGCTGACGAAATCCGCGGCGGGACGCGACCCGCGCAAGATCTTCGGGGCGTAGTAGGCGGCGGCAATCACGACCAGCGCGGCGGCAGCCACGATCAGTTTTGTTCTTCGGTTCATGGCAATGGGCCTTGTTCATGCGCGATGTCGGGGACCGGGGGTGCGCCGGTCTGCTCCCGGTCCTGCACGTCGCCGCCGAGCGCGGCATAAAGTGCGACGCGGCTCGAGAGCAACGCACGACGCGTCTGTATCAGTTGCTGCCGTGCATTGAGCAGGTCGCGCTGCGCGTCGAGCACTTCGAGAAACGGCGTCGCGCCGTTGTCGTATCTCAGCCTGGCGAGGCGGGCACGCTCGGTCTGTGCCGCGAGCGTGTCCGTTTCCGTCTGAACCTGCGCGGCGAGCCACTCTCTCGCCGAGAGCGCGTTGGCGACGTCGCGAAAAGCTTCCTGAATGGTTTTTTCGTATTGCGCGACCGCTTCGCCTTCGCGGGCCTTGGCGAGTTCGAGATTGCTGCGATTGCGGTTGGCATCGAAGATGGGCAGCGAAAGGTTGGGCATGAAGATCCATGCGCCGCTGCCCGATGCAAACAGGTTATGCAGTTCGGTACTCGTCGACCCGACGGCGCTGGTGAGCGTGACGCGCGGAAAGAATGCCGCGCGCGCCGCGCCGATGTTCGCGTTGGCAGCGCGTAGCTGATGTTCCGCTGCGACGATGTCGGGACGCCTTTCCAGCAGCGACGAAGGCAGCCCTGGCTGCAGGTTTGCGTACACGCTCGTGTCGGCGAGCGGTGCCGGTTGCAGGCGTGCGGGCGCGCCGACCAGTACGGCGAGTGCGTGGGCCTGAGTCGCGCGCTGCTGTTCGAGCTGCGCAACCAGCACTTGCGCCTGCTGCAAGAGAATTTCCGACTGCCGCAGATCCAGCTTCGAGATTGCGCCGACCTCGAAGCGGCGGCGGAAGATTCGCAGCGAGTCCGATCGGCTTGCAATCGTCTCGCGCGCAACCGAGATGCGTTCGTCGAGTTCGCGCAGCAGCAGATAGTTGTCGGCTACGTTTGCGATGACGCCAAGGGTAGCGGCGCGGCGTGCAGCGTCGCTCGCCAGATATTGTTCGAGCGCTGCGTCCTTGAGATTGCGTATGCGCCCCCAGAAGTCGAGTTCCCAGTTGCTTTCGCTAAGCCCCACCTGATACGCGGCAGCGTCGAGGCTGCCGCCGGGTGCCAGCACGCCCGGCGTATGCAGACGCACGTAGGCCGCGCTGGCAGCGATGGTGGGCAAGGTGTCGGCGCGCCGCACGCCGTAGGTGGCGCGAGCCTGTTCGACGCGCTGCACGGCAATGCGCAGATCACGGTTCCCGCCAAGTGCCTGTTCGATCAGGGCCTGCAATTGCGCGTCGGGAAAATAGCTGTGCCAGTCGAGTTGGATTGGAGCCGATGTGGCATTGGCGGGCGCATCTCTGGACGACTCAGCAGCGGACGAAGCGGGGAGCGAAGCAGCGTCCCAGCTATCTGGCACCGGCAGCGCAGGTCGCACATAAGGCGGCGTCAACGACATGCATCCGCCTGTGCAGAGCGCCGCGGACAGTACGACTGCCGACGCGAATTTCATGCCGCTACGAGGCGAGCGACGTGTTGCGGGCGGCGGTCGTGAGCGCGACGATGAGAACATAAGTGCGTGCTGTGAATTGGGCGGAATGCTTCGATCAAGGCGAGTGGCTGGGACGGGCATCGGTTATGCAATGAGCGTTGCGCGCCGCAAGCGGTCGCAAGCGGGCGCAAGCGGTTGCTTGCGGGCAGCGGCGCGCGGCGCGGCCGGCACTTGCACCAGCGAGCAACCCCGTCCCGCTTATGCTGCAAGTACTTATAACCGACGAGGTGGATGGGGTAGCTTGATCTGGATCATTCAGGCCCGGACCGGTGAGGGCGGCCTCCTTCGTCTCACAGCGGGTTAGATTCGCGGCCCGATGCATGACACTCCATCCGCGAACTTTGGCGATGCAAGCCGGTTTCTTGTGCTGGGCGAATGCACAGCAACCAGACAAATCTGCAAGAGATGTTGGTCATCAAAGCGAGCGGGTTGACATTCACCACTACGAGCGTTGCGACGCGCACACCATGGAAGGCTGCGAGATAGGCAGAGCCGTTCCGCGGAACGAGTGCTGCCCGCTAGTGTGATGCCAGTTTGAACTGGTTGACGAGCACGCTGGAGAAACGTTGCACATGTAGCGCAACGTCCAATCGTTAAGCGCGTGATAAGGCGAGCGCAGTGCAGGGCGCCCGGCGCGGCGCTCGCAGGCAAGCGCGAACATGTAGGACAAGGTCCGGATGATTCCCGCATCGATGCTCGACGCACGCGACGCGGACGAGGCAATGTTCGCCGTATCCGGGTGCATCGCGGTCGCTCGAGTGTTTTCGGAAAGCGTGGCACGCGTGTGGCACAGCGCTTTCCTCGCTATCGGAATCTGTCTGGCTTCCCCACTGAATGGTGGATCAGACGATAAGCCGGACGCAACAGCAGCTTTTCCCGCATCCTCGCATGCACCAGGCCGGCTTGAGTCAACGGATTGGAGAGCCTGCTGATGCGCACTATCTCCTTGCGCAGTCGCGGATGAACACACGCTAGTGCGAGAACAAAAAACGAGCCCGGCAACAGCAACAGGCCAACAAGTATGGCGCTTCTCAACATAGTGCCTCCGGAACTGTTTTTGGTTTCGCTCTGAATCGAGAATACGTTTCGCCGGCTGTGACCGATTGACATGCGTCAAAGCGGCCAAGAGCCCGCCGCAACGAATGCGGTAATACCTCGTCGGGTGTGCGTTATTCGCGGCCGAGTGCGAATTAGCGTCGGAGCATGAAGTGCCGCGTTTTCAAACCTTCGATAGCCGCGGTAAACGGCGAGCGAGCAAAGTGACTCATGTCAACGGGAAGGGCCGTTAGCGCAATACAGTGACTCGCGGGCGTAAGCAACCGATGCCGTTACGCACGAACCCCTCGCACAGCAGAGGACCATCATGCCTTGGACAACTGATCGTTACCCAGTATCAATGCGCAACATGGAGCCTTGGGTACGCGACAAGGCGATCGAGATCGCGAACGCGCTGCTCAGGGAAGGCGCGCCCGAAGGCACCGCGATTCGTATTGCCATTGCGCAGGCAAGGCGCTGGGCGTACAGGCAGCGCGATAAGCGGGCGGCCCTGCCAGATAGCGACATGGGGCGGTGGCATTGAGCGAGCTTGCAAGCGTCGGCGAACTTCGCAAGACGCACATTCGCGGGTGTTCGTTGGCACACAATCTTGTCAGAACGGCATCGCTGATCCAGGATTTTATTAGCAGATTACTGACTATCAGCGCCGGGTCTGTGACGATCATTCATTCTGCATCCGGTCGCTTTCTAGAACGCGACTTCGCCTGAGCCTTTGAGGCCGAGCATCACCCGCGCCTCTTCTGCCGTGGCAATCTGAAACCCTAGCTGTTCGATGACGGATCGGATAGCCGTGACCTGCTCGGCATTGCTCTTCGCCAACTGCCCTTTGCGCAACCACAGGTTATCTTCCAGACCAACACGGACATGGCCTCCCAGCAACAGCGCCTGCGTTAGTACCCGGGGTTGCTGCGCGCCGGCGCCCAGCGCCGACCAGTGGTAGTCAGCGCCGAAAAGACGGTCCGCCGTGCGCTTCATGTGCGCAATATCTTCCGGGTGCACGCCAATACCGCCGCGAACCCCGAACACCGACTGGATGAAAACCGGTGCTTTGAGCAGGCCCCGATCCACGAAATGCGCAGCCGTATACAAATGACCGATGTCGTAGCACTCAATCTCAAAGCGTGTGCCGTTGTCGTTACAGGCCTCGAGAATGTGAGCGATGTCCTTGAACGTGTTGCGAAAGATGCGGTCCTCGCTCGACTCGAGATACGGTCGCTCCCAGTCATGCCGGAATTCCTTGAAGCGGCCGAGCATCTCGTACATGCCGAAGTTCATCGACCCCATGTTCAGCGACGCCACTTCGGGCTTGAAACGCAGCGCCGGCAGCAGGCGCTCTTCCACCGTCATGGTGGACGCTCCGCCGGTCGTCAGGTTGATGACGACATTCGACTCTGCCTTTATCTGCGGTAGGAACTGCGCAAATAGCTGCGCATTCTGACTGGGCATCCCGGTGACAGGATCGCGCGCATGCAGATGCACGACTGCCGCACCGGCTGCTGCAGCCTCTATCGCAGACGCGGCGATTTCCGCTGGTGTAACCGGCAGGTACGGCGACATGCTCGGCGTGTGGACCGAGCCGGTTATCGCACAGGTGATGATTACCTTCGAGGCTTGCGCCATGTCGATGTTTCCCATTTGGTGATATGAGCCTGGTGCGGCATTCAGGCGCCCCGCACGGAAGTCATGGGCTCAATCGAGCCGTCCACGTGACATCTTCAGATCGGCAAGTATTCATTGATGGTTGCTGCTTCAAGTAGAGGCAGTCCTTTGAGACGCGTCGGCACAGCTACATTTGCTTTCGGCGATAGGGCCCGAATACAGCGGCTCATGATGCCGGTCATACTTAGGTCGACGTACAGCACGTCTTCTCGTGCACGGATGGTTTCGAGCGTCGCTGGCATGTGGTAAGGCTTTGTGAAGCAATCCGCCATCAAGCGGGGCACATCGTCCATTTCGTTGTATTGGCGGCGAGCGACTGCCGAGAATACGGGAACACTAAACGAACGAAGTTGTAGCGAAAGGATCAGTTCGTGGAATGCGTCCGCAGCGGGTTGAAGTGCCGGATGATGAGCGGGATAGGGTATGGATAGTTTGTGCGACTTGACACCATTGTGGTGAGCGGCTATGGCGAGTGCATCAAGTGCCTGATTCGTGCCACTGACAACGGTTTGGCGCGGGGCATTGACGCAGGCTAGCACGAGGTTGTCATCACCCACCGTATTGAGCAGCGTCAGCGTGTCGGCTTCAGATGCTGTCAACGCGACCATTCCACCGCGGCCTTCAAATGGGCGAAACGCCGTATTGAGAGCAAGGACCGCGCGCACCCCGTCCGCTACGGTCCAGGCAGCGGCACACACTAGTGATGCGATTTCGCCCATGCTTTGGCCGATGATTGCGGACGGGTGGATTCCTTGGCGCTCCAGTAGTCGGTGTACGCATACGGCAGTCGCGAACGCGGCCAACTGCGGGACGCCAACGGGAATTGTGTCGGGCGACGCTTCGCCAAGCAGTATCTTCCGGACGAGCCGCGCGTCGAACTCATAACCCGATGCGAACGCCTCGGTTTCTACGGTATCGAGCGTCTCGTCGATAGCCGCACGCGCGACAGGGTCGCTTGTATAAAGCGGCCGCAACGCGCCAACAGGGTTATCCCCCTGCCCAGGAATGACAAAAATCGGTCCGCTGCCTGTTTTGTCTTTCAGCTCATTTTCCATTTCTTATCCCGGTCGAAAAATCGAAGATGTAGGCGATCTGACGACTCCGAACGCCGTCTGAAAAGCAGCTGTGCTTCCGCACAAGTTCCTGGCGCTAATGCCAACACCCATGCAGGAACTCAAGGTCGACGAACCGGTAGGAACCTACCGAGTAAGTGCGGATTGTCCGGACAATCGAATTCTTATTTCTCGCACGTCATTGATGTTCATTGTCAAGTTACCCCGATGAGTGGAACCCGGAAGACAATCCAGCGCCAAGACAATCCGCCAATGCGGAATAGATTTTTTCGCATGCCGTACCGTGACTACGCAATGCAAATTATTGCTCAATCTTTTAATTCAAAACGCACAGGAATCCTGACTTATGGTGATATCCATTGCCTGATTCGTGTATTCAGAGTATTCGATTTGCCGCGATCCGAAAGTCACAAATTGTGAACACGAACCTCCTGCCACGTGAAAACGCGGACTGGAGATGGCGTGACAATTGTTGTCTTTCTGCGTGACTTCAGACAACTAAACTTCGTGAGTCGCGCCTGGTTGGTCTTCTGAACCACGCTACGGAAGAGTTGCGACTTCGCGACTTCTCACCGAAACGGCGCAAGGCGGCCCAGCTCGCGATTTTGATTGACTGTAGGAAACGACCAAACGGTCGAACACTTCCATAAGTAAACGTATGGATACCTTACTATTAATCAAACGAGCCAATTTGCATAAAAATCGGTCCAGATTTTTCGACCTTGTCAAGCCAGGTCGCTCGAATCAGGCGCCGAAACAGATGCACGAAAAGTCCCTGCAACCGGACAACCGCCGCGTTGTCTGCTCACCTGAGAAGAGGAATCATGGCCACTCCTGAGATGTTCAGCCGAACTCATATTAACGATATCGAAGAGGTCGAGGCGGTGCCAGGCATCTTCGTCAAGATGCTGCACCACACCGACGAGGGCGTGATGGTCCGCCAGCTTCGATTCGCTCCAGGCGCAGTCCTCCCGATGCAGGACACTCACGAGCTCGGCCTGGAAATGGTCTACGTGCTCGATGGCACATTTGCCGATGAGTCAGGAAGCTATCCCGCCGGTTCCATTCTGTATGGCAAGAAAGGCTCTTCGCACATCCCGGCGAGCCCAGAAGGATGCACGGTTCTCTCCATCAATTTCGTCGACTGACTGACGGGAGCGCCATGAGCACAGACAGCATGATCGAGTTCTTACGCTGGTACGCGCGCGAGCGACTCAGCTCGCGCCTTATCGACGAACACCGGCGGCCGCCGGCCTCACTGCCAGCGGACCTGGCCGCGGCAGGGCTGCTCGGCCTGAGGGTCGGCGCGGAGCACGGCGGCCAGAGCCTGTCCGCGCGCGAAACCGCGCGTGTCCTGGAGCAGCTCGGAGCAATCGACGGCAATGTGTCGCTGCTGACGACCGTGCACAACGCGGTGGGAGTCGACCCGATTCTCGCTTTCGCCGACCAGGACATCAAGGACAAGGTGCTTCCGGTCCTGGCCTCCACGGGGGCGCTGGCGGGCGTGGCGGCGACAGAGCCGGAGGTCGGCACGAACTTCCAGGCGATGACGTCGCGGGCGGTGCGCGATGGTTCCGGTTACGTCGTCAACGGAACCAAGTCAATGATTTCGCTGGGCGGTTGGGCCAGGTACATCAACCTCACGGTGCGCCTGGACGACAGCCTGACGACCTTCCTGGTGCCGACCATGACGCCGGGGTGGGTGCCTGTCTCCGAGGCGCTCACGGTCGGCATGAGGGCCGTGCCGCAGCATCACATCGAGATGCGCGACATGCGGCTCGACGCCGACGCTGTCCTCGGCGGCGTCGGCAATGGGGCGGCTGTTGCAACGCACGCTTTTCAGACAGGCCGCTGGATGCTCGCTGCCGGAATCGTAGGGACGATGAAACGGTGCCTCCAGCTCGCCACACGTTACGTCTCGCGTCGTACCGTCGCGACCGGCCCGCTGTTGAGCAATGGCAGGATCGAGCAGATCCTGAGTGATTGCGTCGCTTGTGTCGAGGTTGTCGATGCGGTAACACGCTTGATTTATGACGGCCTTGACGAGGGCCGCGTCGTTGATCCCACGTACTACACGGTATGCAAGATCATCAGTGGCGAACAGTCGTGGAGCGTGATCGACACTTGCGTGCAACTCATGGGTTGGCGCGGCTTCCTTGACTCAAACCCGGTCACGCAGAACTTCAGGGATTACCGGGTTCTCAGGGTGTTCGAGGGATCGACGGATGGAATCTCCGGCTACCTCGGACGTTCGGTGCTGAAGAACCCTGGAAAACTGCACACCCTCCTGACGAAGGACTTTCCGGATGCAGATGTTCTTGCACCCCTCTGGTCAGCTCTCGACCAGGCGTCCGCAACATTCCCGTCACTTTCCCCGCAGCATCAGCACCGTCTCGCAGCTAGTACGGCCAATGCGGTGGCGTGGGCAGTGAGCGCAGCGGCGCTCCGCAAGGAAGGCGGCGAAGTCCGCGCTCATGCCTTCGAGTGGGCCACGCGCAAGCTCTCGGATGCCGTGCAGGACATGCGGCGATCGCACCACCAGGACGCAAGGGTGGTCACCTCCGCGAAGCTCTCGGAGCACATCGCATCCTACGAGGAACAGATCGGCGACATCGAGCAAACCTACGGTGCAGAGGTACACACGCTCGATCCGCTCTTGCGGCGCACCTTGTAGGCTTCTTCGTTGTATTCCTTCGGGACTGACAGCTCCATATCCGGCGACGCCTTATCTCGGCTCGCCGGATACACCGGTCTACCTTGAAGACGTACCGACAACCCGGTAATCCGGAAAGATCGCAGCGCGTATTTTCTTTTGCGCCGCCGGCAACTCGACCTCCGGCACCTCGATGCCTTGGTCGCGCGTGGCGTCGGCTGCTCCTGCGCCCGTGCAGCCCTCGTCAGCGAACCCAATTCCCACCGTCTCTCCCGTGGACTGCTACACCTGCGGCACCCGTTCGTTTACCTGCGCGCGCTACTGATCATTGGCGGGCGGGAG
>NZ_JAEUAV010000045.1 GCF_019511605.1 Paraburkholderia phenoliruptrix
GTATGGGATTTTGGGTGGGGGGTGATCGCGGCGACTGGTCGGGATTTATAGGCGAAAAGGGCGAGGTCATTGCTCGCCCTCCCTTAGCCGCCTCAGCGTACTGATCGTACGGATCTGTGAGCCGTTACAGCTAGTCGATCGAATTGATGGTAACGCTCATGTATTGAGCCCATAGCCCGTTGACCCAATGCGATTGTGCTAAGCATGGCTTCGCCTACCGGTCCTGCGAACGTATCGTCGATTTTGATCATTCGCGCGGCTCATATTATCGGCTCGGCCGGATCGTCATGGTCGTCTATCGGCTGCTGCGTAACGTTCATATATTGCTCGATCTTCGGTTGGCCTAGTGCAATCAGATTGAGCATTGCGACTCCGAGTCGCCGTGCGAACTCGTCGTCAAGCTTCAGATCACATTCTTTGAGCAAAATCGGCATTTCCAGCTTGCCAGCCACCGAAGACGCGAGCGTGGCAGGATCGACGGCCTGGACGATCAACTGCTGCCGATCTTCAGCATAGGTAACAATCACCGCGTAGGGGGTGTGCTTAACCATCAGTAACCTCGACATTGGTTGTAATTTCGGAATGCGTTTTGCTTGCAGAGAGCAACGCCGCGTACACCTAGTGCGCGCGCGAGGCCATTGCACATTGTCATATCGACTTGATACTGCGCAAAGCACTCGCTCTAGTGTTCTTCCCTGCCGCCGCACTTGACTATCCCACCTTCGTTGCTCACGGCCCCCGTAATAGGGCCATAAAGCGCGAACCGCTTCGCCGAGGAAGTCACGTCAGGCACAAGAACAGGGTAAGGAACTTGTGATTGATCGCTCAACATCAGCTCTGCCGTGTCGCCCCACCTCGGGAGCGTCGCGCTCAGCTCATCGCTAAAAAGCTTGCCCGTAAGCGCGGCCTTCCAGGTCATGTAGCATTCAACGCAGAGCGGTGGAATGAACTTGGTCGAATCAGAACCGCCCCCGTTGAAGTCCGCAGGCGGCGAAATTGGATCATTGCCTAGCTCCCAGTTCGTGAGCCACGCATCAATTACAGCGTCGCTGATGGTCTGCGGAAAGCCTCCGTTCGTTGAAACTATTCCGGTACGTTTCGATACCCTCCCATCGGGCCCATAGCTATACTGGACTGCCAGATAGCGCTTCTGTCCGCCGTTGGCAGCGCTTGCTTTCTCGTTGTACTCGAAGGAAGAGACTCGCCCGCGCACGTCGTAGCTCATTCCCGCCTGGCCAGTATTTCCTGCAATCTGCGTAGCCCGGTTTGAGGCGTCGCGAGCGAGAGTTCGCATTTCCCAACCTGACACTGCGTCGCGTGTCGTGGCGATGTTGCCTCTGATGTCGTACGTATAGCTCCAATCCTCCACCGTCCTACCGTCCTGGGCAATTGTGGCAGACAGCAACCGCCCCGCACCATCGTAGCGAGCACCGACCGTCAACTGACTTCCCGTCCCGACGGCTTGTAGTCCCTGCTCTCCCGTTAGATCGGTCGTCTGCCTTTCGGCGTAGCCCGACACATTCCCGGCGGAATCGTAGACAAATGCCCTCACCTTGCCAGGCGTGGCCACGAGATGCGGGCGCAACGAAGTACTATCGCTGTACTCGATCGTTGTTACCGTCTTCTTTCCACCGATGGTTGCAACGGCTTTCGTTGGCCGGTTTTCGCTATCCCACGTGTACTGAACATCCCCGTCTGGCGTCTGCCTCTGCTTGAGATTGCCAACCACATCCCAAGTGCGAGACACCGTGCCTCCCGGCGTTGCGATCGAACGAGGACGCAAGGTATCCAGGACATCGAAACTGTATGTGCTCACTCCCGACATATCAGTTAGCGTCGTGCTCCCGCGGCCGTAGCTCAACGTCGTATTGCGCCTCGTGTCGGGATGCGTGACAGTGATCGCACGTCCGCTGTCGTCGTATGTCCACGTTGCAATTCGCGACCCGGATTCATCCTTTATGCCGGTCATCGCGTTGGGAAAGCGCGCATCCTCGTACAGGTATTGATGGACATAACCGTCTGGTTCGGTCACGGATGCGAGATTGCCCGCGGCATCGTACGAATATCGAGTAGTCTGGCCGGACGGACGTACCATGCTGGTTATACGACCGCTACTGTCGTATGTCATGGTGATGGTCATTGACGACTGCGCTGTATTGTCGATTGGCCATTGGCCGATCGCTTCCACTCGCTGTCTATCGTCATAAGCAAGCTTGCGAATCATGCCTGTACGCGTGCGCTCGAATTCGAACCTCCCGGTGGTATCCGAGTACCCTTCCGTGGTGCCAAGCAATTCGTCTTTCAAGTAAAAGTAGCCGTCACCGGGTTTGCTCAAGGACAGTGCTTTACTTCCCGCGACAACCCACGCTCCCCCGCTCCAACTGAACGTCACTGGCTGCTGGTTACCACGATAGGCAACAATGTGCGGGACACTTGCCTTTACTGCGGCCAGATCGAGCCGTCGCTGCCAGTTGTTGACCCAGTTTCGGCCCATCATGGTCTGTGCGGAGTCAAATGGCTTTGACACATACGTGCGTCTAAAGACGAGAGGGGAAACATCGCCGCTAGCAAAGTCGGCCTCAGAGAGCGTGACGATTCCCTTTGCTGGAAACACTGGATCTGCTACTGGACAAGACTCGTCAGGCTGCGGCGGAACCGGCACGCCGCCGCAATAGTCCGCAATCCAACTTGTCGCGTTAGGACAGTTGTAGTAATTCATTGCGTTGTACGGATCGTCGTTGCCATTGGACATGGGCGCGGTGCCTGCCACCTGTACAGCGCAATTCGGCGTTCCAGGAATGCCTAGAGACTTCTGATAAACCTGCATGCACTGCATGTAAGTTGCGGCGTTGGCGTAAGTGCCACATATCAGCATGCAGAGCACAACGATAAAGCGGACACGTGGGCTCGCTAATGCGTCTTTCCATTTCCACGATTTCATACCTCTCCTTTTGTTGTCAGTTAGTGCCGGAGTCGGCTCGACAACTGTTAAGGAGATTTGAATATCTTCACATCCGACAACTCTTAAAGTTTCGGTCAGCTTTCACCCGGTTAAGCTCGGCACGCAAATCGTCGACGCAGTGCATCAGAAGATGGCCGCGTGTTTGTCGTGATTCGGGGCAAACATAGGAAAGTTGAAGAACCGCGAGCTTGCGCCTCAGTTGCTCTCGGAGAAAACTTGAACATCCAACGAAGTCCACCGCGCCCAGGAACTCGTAGTTGTGACGCAAATCCGGCGAGTGCTAGACTGAAAAACCCCTCGCCCTCCACGTTCTTCCAACAGGCTGGTCAACATCGCACCGGGCGGCGGGCCCGTCCGGCATCGCGTTCAATCTGGCAACACCCTCGAAGCCGCCGTTATACAGTCAATCGCGGCACAGGAGCCCTCGCATGACCCATTCCATCCACGGCAATAAACGTTGGCTCGCGCTCATGGTGCTGTGCCTCGGTGTGCTGATGATCGTGCTCGACACGACAATCGTGAACGTCGCATTGCCGTCCATTGCCGCGGATCTCGGCTTTACCGAAACGTCGCTCGTATGGGTGGTCAACGCGTACATGCTGACGTTCGGCGGCTGTCTGCTGCTTGGCGGGCGGCTTGGCGATCTGTACGGTCATCGCAGGCTCTTTCTCGGCGGCATTACGCTCTTTACGGTGGCGTCGCTTGCTTGCGGGCTCGCCAACTCGCAGGTGCTGCTGGTGTGCGCGCGCGCCGTCCAGGGTCTTGGCGGCGCCATCGTGTCGGCGGTGTCGCTGTCGCTCATCATGAATCTGTTCACCGAGCCGGGCGAGCGTGCCAAAGCAATGGGCGTGTATGGCTTCGTTTGCGCGGGCGGCGGCAGCATCGGCGTGTTGCTTGGTGGATTGCTGACGAATCTGCTCAGCTGGCATTGGATCTTTCTCGTCAATCTGCCTATCGGCATTGCGGTGTATGCACTGTGCGTCGCGCTGCTGCCGTCCGCGCGTGGTCACGCGCACGGCGAGCGGCTCGACGTGGCCGGCGCTGTCTCCGTCACTGTGTCGTTGATGCTCGCCGTGTACGCCGTGGTGAATGGCAACGAAGCCGGGTGGACGTCGGCGCAAACGCTCGGCTTGCTGCTCATTGCACTCGCGTTGCTCGCTGCGTTCCTCCTGATCGAGTCGCGCGTTCAGCATCCGTTGATGCCGCTCGGCCTGTTCCGCCTGCGTAACGTGGCGACCGCGAATGTGGTCGGCGTGCTGTGGGCCGCTGCAATGTTCGCGTGGTTCTTCATTTCCGCGCTGTATTTGCAGCGCGTGCTCGGGTATAGGCCGCTGCAAGTCGGACTCGCGTTCTTGCCGGCGAACCTCATCATGGGATTCTTTTCGCTAGGGCTGTCCGCGCGCGTGGTGATGCGCTTCGGGCTGCGTATTCCGCTCGCGGTCGGTCTGCTGGTTGCCGCGTGCGGTCTTGCGCTGTTTGCCCGCGCGCCGGTGGCTGGAAGCTTTGTCGTCGACGTGCTGCCCGGCATGATGCTGCTCGGCTTCGGCGCTGGCATTGCGTTCAATCCCGTGCTGCTCGCGGCAATGAGCGACGTCGATCCGGCCGATTCGGGGCTCGCGTCGGGCATTGTCAATACGTCGTTCATGATGGGCGGCGCACTCGGCCTCGCGGTGCTCGCGAGTCTTGCGGCCGCGCGCAGCGGCGACATGCTGGCAACGCAAAACGCGCTCGCCGCGCTCAACAGCGGCTATCACGTGGCGTTCGCGTTCGGCGCGATTTTCGCAGCGGCGGCGGGCGTGATTGGCGGTCTGATGTTGCGCGCGGGGCGGCCTGGCGGTGCGGACGCCGCCGTTCATGCAGATGCCGACACTGGACACGGCGCGGCCGCCGCCCAACGCCCTCGCCCGTCGGGCAACGCGGCGGCGACGGAAAACCTGTGATCGTCATTCAACGCGCTGGCTCGCTGGCGCCGCGCGGCTGTGTTGCGTGGATGCGCTCGCGGTTGTGATTGCGCGAGCGCCAGCCGTTGCTGCGTGTGCGCAAAATGCGTTGCTTGGCGCCGACTGCAAAACCGCAAGCGCGATCAAATGCACGCGTTGGCGTGCGGCTATGCTGGCCTCCTGCTGACATGAGGGCCGCTATGAATCCGGTTAGAAAAGCGCTGTGGTTTGTCGAAAGCCACTTTGCCGAAGAACTGACACTCGACGACATTGCCAACTGCGCATGCGTGTCGCGCTTTCACCTGGCGCGCGCTTTCGAAGCGGCGACGGGCATGCCGGTCATGCGCTATGTGCGCGGGCGGCGCTTAAGCGAGGCCGCGCGACGGCTCGCGGACGGCGCGCCGGACATACTGACGGTTGCCATCGACGCCGGTTACGGCTCTCACGAAGCATTCACGCGCGCGTTTCGCGAGCAATTCGGACTCACGCCCGAAGCGCTGCGCGCGCGTGGTCATCTCGACAACCTTGTCATCGTGGAGCCGATCAAAATGGACGAAACCCGTCTCACGCAACTCGAGCCGCCGCGCTTTGAAGACGGCAGGCCGTTTCTCGTCGCCGGTCTGAGCGAGCGCTATACGTTGGAGGGCGCGGCCGCGATTCCGTCGCAGTGGCAGCGCTTTAACGAGTACTTCGGCAAAGTGCCCGGCCAGGTGGGCAACGTGGCGTATGGCGTTTGCTACAACGCGGACGACGCCGGCAACATGGACTACCTGTGCGGCGTGGAAGTGCGCGACTTCTCGGCCTTGCCCGCCGAACTCAGCCGCTTGCGAATTGCCGCGCAGCGCTATGCGGTGTTTAGTCACCGCGAGCATGTGTCGACGGTGGGGCGCACGTGGAACAGCATCTGGAACACGTGGCTGCCGGCATCGGGCCAGGCCCCCGCCGATGCGCCCAGCTTCGAGCGCTACGACGAGAAGTTCGATCCGCTTAGCGGAATGGGCGGGTTCGAGATCTGGTTGCCTTTGAAGGCGTGATTCTGGTTGAGTCGTGGATGAGCGGGTTGTCGCGCGTTTTATCGTTCTAGCGCGTTATGCGGCATTGCTGTTGCCCGCCATTGTCTTTGCGGCTCGCTGTTCGCTCAATATTCGCTCAGTGTTCGACCTGGCGTCGGGCGATGAGCGGACGCGAAGCGAGGTCCACGGTCAACGCCGCGGCGCTTTTCGCGGACGGGCTTTTGCGGCGTTTGCTGTTCGCCGTGGCCTGCGACGCCCCGCCTTTCTGCGATGCCTCCCTCAGCAGGTTCGCCGCGTGGCGCGCGGTGATACGGCTGTGCGGGACGCCCTTTGCATCCAATGCGATGACCTGGAAAAGCTCGCGGTCGCATTCGAGCTCCTGCTGATATTGCTCTGCGGTTTCGATCAGCAATTCGAGCAGCTTCTGACGACGCTGACGCTCGTCGCGCGTAATAGCAGGATTCCTACATATTGAGGACGCGAGTGTGATCAGTGTGTCCAGTTGAGTCAGGCTCCGGTCGCAGAGGTCGAACGCGGAGAGGGCGAGCTTTTCGTATTGCAGGGCGTCGACGGGGGGACGTGAGGGCGTTGCTTCGGGCTTGGTTGACTTGGTCATGGTGTGCGATCTCCCTTGATTTGGTGGGTCGCCCGGGCACGCTTTTTTTGGGAAGGGTGAGCGGGCATGTAGCAGGGTTGACAGACCGGTGTTACGTCAAGCCGGCGAGCCTTGCGGCTCCCCCACCACAGCCCGCCCATTGAATATAGACGCGCAGCAGCAGACGCACTCCCGCGTGAGCGGGGTGCGGACGTAACAGTCAGGCTGTCAAACCTGGTCGTGGGTGTCTCCCGACGACTCAATGATTATAAGGGAGGGGATTGAGGGTACTGCAAGTGGCTCGGCTGGTGTTTTTTGATTTTGGCTGATGGGCGTAGGACGCGTGGGAAGGCGGGCTGACTGTGGAACTTCGCGCGGACTTCTGCGATGGCATTGACGCCTCGGCCTATGCTAAAGCCGACGCTTTACTGGAGCCGTCGTTGATCCGTGCATGCAACGCATTTTGACCGAAAACGGATACGGCCCTTGATCGCCTGATGCGAGCCTAAAGTTTTGGGCAAAACTGCCGTTTGTTCAGTCTGCCACTCAGTTATTCCATGCTTGGCAGTACGTCACCACGCCAATTCGGAATCACCTATATAGCCATGAGACGCACCGTAAGTAAATATGTAGCTTTGTTGATAGCCGTCGGGGCGGGTGTCAACGCTCTTAGTGCCATCTCCGGTCTATCGTCAGGAGACGTATCAGGGAACCTCCTGAAACTCCTAGTATGCGGCTTGATCGCATGGGCGGCTTTCCGACGCTATCGAAAGATGCGGACCTATGAACAACAGACCTATGACTGGTACATCAAGATGCATCCCCCCGGTACATCGAAGCGACCAGCGTGTCGCAAGTGCGGCAGCGACTACATGCGCACGCGTCGACTAATGAGACGGACCTACACTCAAGAACATTCGTGTGGAACCTGTGGGACCGCAATGTATTATTCGATGGAGCACTGACCGCATCCGTGCTCGGAGCTAAGATTTTCAAGGAATTGTCGTCACAGCGTCGGGGCGACTGTCCTATCGCCCACGGTCGCCGTCAACGTTCGAGCGTGCGCTGTCCTTGATCTTCCCAGTTGTTGGTCTACATACCCTTGGTTGTTACCGTGTGCTGAAGGGCCAAAACCGACCCGAAGCAGTCAGTTGCTATGCTTGATAGCGGCAATTCAACCACATGAACTCCAAGTCAAACTTCAGTGCGAGGCGTATTTGTACGCTCCTATGCCTATGCCTTAGCGCCGATTGCCATTGCGAATTGTTGACCAAAGGCAGTTAATTTAAGTTGACCTTTAGCTACGTCCAATTTTCCTTTCGGTGGCGCATCTTGCGGAACCCAGTAAAGATATTCTGGGCGTCTTTTTACCCAATCATAGGAGCTGTCGCCAGCAAATGCTGTCTCGTAGCTTACACTCACGAGTCCAAGCCGCACCCAATTGTCTAGCATTGCCGGAAAATCATGATTTACGATCGGAGTGCCGTCCTTGTTGCCAAACGGAATAACGTGTGTTTGCAAGATTCGATAACTCTCCGCAAAAGAAAATTTAGAAAATTGTGTTTTTTCGTCGTACGCACTAAGACGAATTTCTGCGACGGGAAGTGCTGAATGAGTGAGTGTGGTCTTCAAAATCCCCGCTTCCGATCCACTCAATTGCTTTATGATCTCGGCAAACGCCGGGTGGGCTTTCGACGCACGACGGGTATCCATCGCGGTAGCCACTAACCGGAGATACATCTCCCTGAGATTATCGTCTTCGTGCGTGAAGGCTAGTCCCTGAAGAACGGGACCAATTACTGAAGAAGCTGGCTCTTGCAGGTTTTCAGGCGGAATATTTCCCGCAGCCGCCTCGATGTCAGTTATGAATTTTTTCTCGAAGTATGATCTAGCCTTCCCGTAGCCATAATTGATAGCTGCTATCGGAAGCAACCCGACATTAATAAATTCGGTCAGTGTCTTCGCAGATTTTGCAAGATTACCTCCAGCAGCCTTAACGTCTGGATGATCACCAGCAACCTTAATTACGGCGCCGATTAGTTCAACTGCACCCTTGGCAGTCTCCATCGGATTCTCTGAATCATCGTCTGCCATTACATTTTCTCCTAAATATTGGATTAACCGCCAGATGCTATAGCATTCAGAAGTAAGGCGCCATTGCCAACAATGCGCACGTCGCTGCCCAGTGTCGGTGCATGGCCGATCACGGTGCGATGCTGATCGCATAGGGTGCTCGCCGAAGAGCGATCCGCTTCGGGCCGTCATCGACCCGTTACTGTCTTTCGGCCCAGCGAAGGGCTATGGCTCGTTCCAAACTAGAACGGCCATTCGCGCGGCGTATCGGGCGGCATTGCCATCATTGAAGCGGCTAGGGGCTCTACATCAGCAATATGAGGGGTTGCCGACCGTGGCGGCGTCGAACAGCGGGAGGAACACCAACTCTTCGGGGCCCCCCCTTTAGTTGTGTTTACCGCCAAGTGGTCGAATCACCCTTTCCTCAGCAATTCACGCCGTGCACCAGATTGTCCCAAACACGCAGCCAGAGACGGCCTTCGCCTTCATTCGCCCCGACAAGTTCTGAGTTTGCGCCCTACTCAGCACGTTTCCGCGTCACGCTTTTACGGGTTGGTGACCGCTTTGTTGCCGCTGGTTGCACATTATCCGCAACGTGCTGCTGAATTCGCTGTTCCGCTTTCAGGTGCAAAGCATGCAGAAATTCGCGCTGCCTGACTCCGTCATCCCCTCTTTGCGCGGCCTTTTTATATTGTTCTTCGAACAACGCCCCAATCTCCCTACTGCTTAAGACTGCAGCGAACGTATCGGACCGCCCGGTCGGCCTCTTTCCCCGCGCCTCGGCTTTTGCTTGATCGATGTAAAAGTTGGCAAGCCGCAACGCCTCTTCCTCGCTCGAAAGAGGATGAAGCTCTACTGTATCTTGCAGCCGACTGCGAAACGCCGGCAAAGCCACCGAGTATCGCCGCAAAGCGTCAGGCGTTATTGCCAGCAGCATAAACAAATGATCCGGCAATGCGTCAATAATTGCGCGCATAGCAGACAAATATCGCACAACTTGCGTGGGGCTTAAGGTCCCGTCCTGCTTCTCTAATTCATCGAGAAGCAAGAAGATACCTGACAGTTGCCCAGCCCCGCTACTTACTACAACGAGATCCCTAAAAGCCAAGGTTTTCGATTCAATTGTATCCAGACGAAACTGCACGCCAAGCAAATCTTTATGGCGATTCAAGATTCGGAGGCCTTGCAACCACTCCCAAAATGCGTTCACTGTGTCGATAACACCGTCTTCACCAGCCTCTTCGACTGCAGTTGCGAGATGCTGTAAGGCGACGCGAATCTCTCGTCCTTTCGCCTGCTCGATGACAGTGGAATCTTCCGACAATGCCGCCCCTAGCCTTGACAGCCTCGACGGATCGAACTCCTGCATCAATCTTCGCAGAGTTGAGTCAAAGGACGCTTCTGGATCAGCCAGATATCGCACCACGTAAAAACCCTCGATTTCCGTAAGAACGTCAGTTAGCTCCTGCTCGTAGTAGTTAAGAAGATTCGTTTTTCCGACCCCTTGAGTTCCTTCCACCACGACGACTTGAGACCGGTGATCGCGTATGAAGCTTTCGATACGTTGATCGATGACTTCATTCGCGGCGGTAGGAGCATGCGGATTGCTGTTGGTCTGCGTCGAGGGTGGAAACGGGTTTTTCCGAAAGCCGAAGTTTTCGTAGATAACGTCAGAAGTTGTGGTCGGATCGCTAGCAGTCCGAGCAAGTCGTTCGCGCAAGTTCATTTGACGAGCTCCAATCGAAAGCTAGTGCTTGATTTTTCCGGAATCAAAAAATCTCCACGGTAGAAATACTCCGTTTTTATAATAGGTTTGCCACGTTGGAGGCCGAGGACCTTGAATGTCTTGCGTTCGTGCCGCGTGTCGGTCGTTGATCCCTCTGTGACGAGCGACAGTAGCTTCGCGCCGTGTGCTTCCAGCAGTCGTGCGCGCGCATTGAGCGGATGAATGCCGTCATGCTTTACCAAGGCCTCGAGCCATGCTCCAACAGAAGCAAGCTTCTCGCCGCCTGCAACCTGATGAAAACGCGAAACTGCAATCTTCGCGAAATTCATAGGCGTTGGGTTAAAGATGGTCGAATAGAATCCGTCCCCAGCAATTGGGGCGCCGATGCAAGCAATTTCTGCCAATCCCTGATATCCAGAAAGAACTCTCGACGGAAATGGCGTATTGTCCAGATTCATCTTCTTTAGGTCTTTCAGAACTTCAAAAAACGATGTGCAAGATGGAATCCTCTGCAAACCCTCTCTAAGTGACTCGAAGTCTCGCGCGGCACACGCTGACCAAATTCCGTGCAATCGCTCGGTCGCAGACCAGCCGCCCTTGGCTGGCTCAATTAGTTCACCTGACTCGAATAGCCGACGGTAGTCAGCCCAAGAACTCTCCGTGAAGGAAAATGTTTCTAAGAGAGCCTTCATTGACACGATTCTTGTGGTTTCGAAAAGATTCAGGAGATCGATGAACCGGTCGACAGTGAACCGTGACATTGAAGTTTTCGTACGAAAGGTCTCCACCGCCGCAGTCGCCTTTTCGACGGCGACTGGCTCGGTTATGGGCTCTGCAGGAAGCGAAGATTCCGTTTGCGATCTGACTTCATGAGGCACCCCTCTTTCTATTTCACCAACCACTTTGACCCATAGCAGGTCTTCCTTCGAATGATATGGTGACCACGTCAAATCCTTGCCGATCGTAGCAACGTCGACGTATGCAGAATTGTTGGCTAGGCTAAGTCGAGCACTACCGAATGCCGCAGCCAACTCCCACAGAACGTCTGTCAAAGGCGTTATGTGAAGCGCACCTGTCAGCGGATGAAAGGTAGAGCCGCTCAAAACCTTACCAAGGAAATCTTCCGCGACCGGTGATGCATAGTAGATTGGACTAATGCCCTCAGACATTGCCATTCTTGCCAACCCTTGGTCCGCCGTAAGAAGATAAACGCTGTGTCCAGGAGCAGAGTAAGCTTGGTGTTGTCGTGCAACTTCTAAAATCAGGCGATCACAAAAACTGCGGACAGGTGCACTCAGGTTGAGATCGGAAATTTCACGCTCCGGCTGGAATGCGCTCCGCAAAGGCTCACTCATTACCGCCGTCCTTTCAATTTCGACATCGGAATGCAATTCCAACCGAAGCAATACGCGTTGTGAGCCCTGACTAATCATGTGATCGTAGAGCGTGCTGGCCTTTGACTGTTTCCCCGACCGTCTCTGTGTAAAATACCGGTCACCTTGATTTACGATTTCCATGTGCGCGATAGCCGGAATTTTAATCCGGGCAGCGGGATGCAAAAATCGCGCAACGAAATCCAATGCGCCTTGTGCTATGGCCGCAGTGTCCGTGACGATCGTAACAGGGCGCTTGAAAGGAAAATCGGAGAGGCTATCTGCGTCAAAAGTAGGATGTATGAGCCCGAGTCTCGTCGCAAGAGCCGCCAACAAATCCAATGCTCGGTCGATTTTTGCGATTTCCTTTTCTCGCTTTGCGCGCTGTTGTTCATTTTCGCCGGCAGGCACTTCGAGTGCGTTAATCAGGCCGGCATGAACGTGTTCGCGCGACGCGACCCGCCACTCGAAACTGCCAGTCCGATCAGTGTTACCTGTAGCCGCAAACTCGCGATCTTCAACCGGAAGAAGAATTTCGCCGAGCGACAACCTTTCTTCACCGAAGCACTTGTCTTCATGCACCGACAACACGAATTTTCGATCTGCCGAGGCCGCGAAAAGCTTATCTAGCAAGGTGCCCGTTACCGCTGGGCTCAGAAGTTTGTAGTCATTCATCTCACTGTCACCGACGCGTCAGGGGCATTTTTGAACATTTTGTAGACCCATGCCATTTGGTTATAAAAGGCCAAGAGCGCGTTAACCCCGTAGTTGACCGAGGGATCGTCGGTATCAGTTTGCGAACTCGCAGTCCATTTGGACGCATTAGACGTAGCTACGGGACGCAACTCGTCTAGCAGACGACCGAACTTGTCAATTGACCGATCCGCTGGTGGCAAAAGCGCATCGAAATCCGTCCGGAATTTTTCCATGAGCTCCAGCCGAGTCTTGTCGTCGTCAAGTCCACCCCAAATGTCCTCTCTGGCCTGCCATGAGAAGACCTCGCGATGAAGAGGGGCGTCGGCGGAGCTTGTCACGCTTACGACTGGCATCGCCCCGGATGTGTACACAGCAAGCGCTCGCGCCGGCCGATACGCTCGCCAGATTGTAATTCTTAGACTGGCAGTGGTTTCGTTATTCATTTGGTTCCCCCGCTGGGTTTTCGAGTTCGCAATCTGCTACTTACCCTAATTCTACATTCGCCGCCGCGCTGGGAACCGGCTAGGCAACGCTAAGCAGCGACATTCTAACAATGACAGGGCATGGGTAGTGCCAGGACGGTCCGAGCCGCCCCGACACGAGCGTTACGCTCCTTTTTTCCTTTTTTCAGCACTCGCGAGTGGATACATTCGTCGCTGCAAATGCATTCCTAGGGCATTGGCAGCCGCCACCGTACACACCGTCGCCTTCCAACGCGATCGGGCGGGTTCTGGAGTGGACCAGTCGTTGGAACGACAAACCGCATGGCTGGCGCGAGCGGCAGAAAGTGGCCGAATACTGCCTGACGCGATCGACAGAAGCCGCCTCCCAACAGCCTGTCGCCTAGCCCTAAGCGGACATTCACTTCCGCCTGCGCTGTTTGCCTCGCTGGCTGTCCTATGCATCGCTCTAGGCAATATCCGCATTGCCTATGGTGCGTGGATGACATACACGCCTGGTAATTCCCACACTTTTTGTCGGCCAAACGACTTCCTGCGCGGTTCACGGCTGATTTAGGATTTATCGGATTTTTCGGCCTTCGAATTCCTTATAGCGTGCTTGTGCTTCGCACAACCCATAACTAAGGAAAACGATGAAAAACCGTGGGATTATCGCAGGTCTCACCGGCAGGACGGCTCGCCTATTGGCTGCATTCCTAACGCTGGTGGTTGCGCCTGGAGCAAACGCCGACAGCGGCGACGGAGTCTGTGCACCTCTTTATGTCAGATCGGGAGCGATACAGGGAACTTCGACATGTTTTGCCAATGCGTGGGGCAATACTCCAATCAATCTCTCGAATCACTATTGCGTGAACGAGCCGTCGCGAATCACCAGGTGGTGCGGCACACCTCCCGACGACGCAAGCGCGGATAACAGTTGCCCGGTAGCCGATCCTGTGTATCCGAGTTCGGGCTCAACAACTGTCAAGGAAGTCGACTTCCACAGCGGTGACGACCGGCCTTTTGTTTTCAGCAGGACGTACCGAGCTCGTCCGGTTATGCGTATGGACTCCGGCTTCGGTTCGCTTTGGGTTCACAACTGGCAGCGCCAGTTAAACCTCACCAACGTTAACAGTGCTACGCCGAAAGTCACTGCTTACCGCGGTGATGCTAATCCGCTCATCTTCAACAAAGTCTCTAGCGGATGGCGTTCAGCGGATGGAACGCCACTATTACTGACCCAAAACTCGTCATCGTGGACGCTTGATGACTTGACTAACGGTGCGCGCGAGCTCTATTCGGCCCAAGGAGTTTTGCTGTCTGTAACCGAACACGATGGTAGGACATCGACGCTTACGTATAGCGACGCCAATACCCCCGCATCTATTGCACCGGCTGCCGGTTTGTTAATCGCGATTACTGACCATGCACCCGGCTCAAATCCGTATTACGACCTTAGCATCCGTTTAACCTACGATGCAAAGTGGCGTATTACTCAATTCACGGATTCAAACGAGAACGTTACGCAATATGGCTACGATGGGTATAACAACCTTATATCTGTCAGCTGGCCGGATGGGACCACCCGTCATTACGCTTACGAGGACGCGCGGTTCACGAGCGCTCTCACTGGCGTGACTGACGAAACGGGCACACGTGTAGGAACATGGACTTACGACTCGATGGGGCGTGCCACGGCTGTAACGCACCCGAACGCGCAGCAGAACGTGGCCTTCTCGTACGCGCCCAACGTCTCGACAATAACTACCAGTCAACGCGCGACAACTTTCAACTTCGCCACGATCGGGGGAATGCTACGTACGACAGGGAACGATGCAGGGTACAGCATGGGCTGGGACGCAGGAGGGAAACTGACCAGCGACGTTACGCCATACGGCAAGAACGTCCAGTACAAATATGACACTAACAATCGTCCCATCCAGTCCATTTCAACCAGCATTTCTGGGGCAACATCAATTACGTCGGTCAGTTATGCTGACTCCGTCAGGCTGCGCCCCTATATGGTCGCAACGCCAGGATGGCTACGCACATACGTCTACGACGCGAACGGGAATCTGACGGGCCTCAGCGAGAGGCGCACCACTGATGCGACGGGAGCCGACGGATTTTCGGCAACGTTGGCCGACGCGCCCACGCGGGCGTACGGCATGGTGTACGACGCATCGAACCACTTGATTTTCGCTCAAAGGTACGACAACGACCAGCGAACAGGCGAATGGGGAATAACACAGGATGCCGCTGGCAATCTCCACTCAATCACCGACAGGATTTCAGGCAACGCACTAACGATCAAGCTGAGGGATACCGCACACCGGATCATTCAGTTCAGTAGTCCGGGGTTCGTCGCCAATCCCTATTACGATTCACGCGGGCGGCTAATCGGTTTTAACTACTACGAGGACGCGAGTCCAAGTAATGGTAACGTGCAACGCGCCCTCAAAATTAGCTACAACTATGCAGCGGACGGCACACTGACAGGACGCACGGGCACAGTGTCAACAAACCTTGGGCCCGACTTGTCGATCAGTGATGATGAAATTGATAAGTGGCTCGACAACATGGAATCCGGCGTGTTCCCAGCCGGGCCGTCTCCAACTCTTCTCGGTGTTATCAAGAGCTTGGGGTACGAGCAGGAGGTCGGACTGCAACCGGTCTGTCCTGAATGCATCATGTATGCCGGTGCTCGTTTTGCATGGGAAATTTTCCAGCTCGCTCGTGACCCAATGTGGGTCAGCAAGAATGGCATCCAGCAGGCGACGGAGACGAAGCAATGCAAACCGGCCGGCGCTACGGAAGCGGGAGCCATTGTATTCAAAAGAGACCACTATATAAATCGCGCGGTGAAGGACGGTCTTAACCTTGACCACGCAGAAGCACAGGTGGCTGACGAAATTAACGCAATGAGATCAGATATGCTTCCCGACACGAACACAATCAGGCAGATCACAGTGGATGGACTGCCTGTAGAATTCCGGGCGTATTTGCGGGCGGACGGGCAGGTCAGTGTTGGAACAATTTTCGTGGTGAAATGATGCGTCGTGAACTGACTGAAAACGAAAGGACGTTCGTTCGGCTTATTGCATCTCGGCTTGCACCTGAGGAAAGCGAGAAGCTTCTCTCCGACCTGGCCAGCGCTCGTGCGGAACCGCAACTCGAGGACGGATCGCTGATTCTGTTTCACATTGACGGCTACGAGCGATCTACTGCTATTGGCCAGCACACCTTCCCATTCGAGGGAAGGCTGGCGGATGCCGACGGTGAACCGGTCAGCGTGTTGCTGTTTGCGGACCCAGCGAATCGGCTATTGGAACTCGAGTTTATCCGTTGGGCGGATGGGCAACTGCAAGGCCCGAATTGGGCCTCACTGCAGATAGTCGAAAAGCCTTCACCAGTTAAAAAATAGACGCCAGCCTTCGACGAAGGTGCAGATTGCACCTTCGTCGCGACCAACTGTGCCCCCGCATCTTCGCTAAACTTTAACCCCCACGCACGAACAGAATCCCAAAAACCTTGACCACCCAAATCCGCCCCGCCACCGCCGCCGACGCCCCGCTCATCCTCCACTTCATCACCGAACTCGCGGTGTACGAGAAGGCCGAGCACGAAGTCGTCGCCACCGTCGCAGACATCGAAGCGAGCCTGTTCTCCGCTGCGTCCACGGCAACGGCGCTCATCTGTGAAATGAACGGCGAGCCCATCGGCTTTTGCGTCTACTTCTTTTCTTACTCCACGTGGCTCGGCAAAAAAGGCCTGTATCTGGAAGACCTCTACGTGTCGCCCAAAGCGCGCGGCAGCGGCGCAGGCAAACAGATGCTGCGCCACCTCGCGGGCATCGCATGCGAGACCGGCTGCGGCCGCTTCGAATGGAGCGTGCTCGACTGGAATGCGCCCGCCATCGGTTTTTATGAATCCATCGGCGCAAGCGCGCAAAGCGAATGGGTGCGTTACCGGCTCGCCGGCGAAGCGCTCAAGGCATTTGCCGCAGGCGACACCTCGAACGCTTCGCCCGTCGCAAAGAACGTCCCGCCCGCAACGTAATGGCAGGTGCGCAGGTCAGGGTCGTCGCCGAAATGCCAGCGGTTGTTCGAGTACACGCGGCTGTCCGCGTAGGCGGCCACCACCTCGCCGATAATCAGGTCGTGTCGCTGGCTGTCGTCCGGAATCACCTTGCATTCCATCCACGTAATGCAGCCGGCCAGCATCGGCACGTCGATTTTTTCGGCGGCGAAAGTCTCGAGTTCAAACGCGGAGAACTTGTCGATCTCCAGCCCCGCGTTGGTGCCCACGGCCAGCGTCTGCGCAGCGAACTTGCGGCTCGGCAGCTGCAAGCCGAATACGCCGCTTGCTTCAATCAACTGCCGCGTGAGCGTGCGGCTGTCCACCACCACAACCACCTTCGGCGGGTTGAAGTCCAGCGGCATGGCCCATGAAGCCGCCATCACGTTCGAGCGCCCGCCGTGCGCGCTGGTGATCATCGTCACAGGCCCATGATTGAGTAACTGCGTGGCGCGCGGCAATGCCACGGGTTCCCGGCTAACTTGCATATTCGATTTTTGCCCGAAGGTCTGGTCCTGTCAGGGCGGCCGCCAGCAAGCCGCCGCCCTTCATGCGTCAATGCGGCGCTTTGCCGTTGGGAACGGCGTCCACCGGCTTATGCTGCTCTTCCGCCAAGCTGGGGAAAAACGCATTCCAGGCGGCGCGTACGCCGTTCGCCGCGGTGGCCTCCGCATCGATAGGTTCGTCGGCGTCTTTCGCCTCGGCTGGAGCTTCGGCACCGTCGGCGGCGGCTTTCACTTCTTCTTGCGCTCCGTCCACCCCCGCTTGCGACGGGTCGGCGGACAGCCCGCGCCAGTGCGTGAACTCGTCATCCGGCTTCTCGGTCCACTCGCCCTCGCCGTATTTCGCAAAGGCCGTGTCCCCGCTTGTCAGTTGCACCTCGTACCAGCCGTCGCGCGCGGGCGAGTGAACGGCCAGTTCAAACCACGGGGTCGGTTCGATTTCCTTCATGTCATCTCCACTCGGATAAATCGTCATAGAAAACCACACCAAAGGGATGCTTCATGCCCGGACTGACAGCCATCCGGCGACGCGCACCACGGCGCGCGGAACATGATGCGGGCGACCCGTCCACATGACGTGTTCAGTTCGCCGCGCATAAACGACACGATAGCGCGACATGCCCCGCGCGGACAAACGCAAAAACTTAAGCGCGCCGCCGACGCGGTTTTTCCATGTCCGCAGCCAGTTCAGCCAGCACGCGGACGGCCGGCGCGAGCTTGTCCGCCGCGGTATTGCCATAGCCGATCACAAGGCCATTGGTCGCGCCGCGCGGCGCGAGCGCGAAGCCGGACAGCGCGCGCGGGCCGAGGCCCCTCGCCAACGCGCGTTCGGTGAGCGTCTCGTCGTCGATATGCGCGGGCAGCCGCAGCGTCAGGTGCATTCCGCAGTCGCCGCCCAGAATCTCCGAGGCGCCGAAGTCTGCGGTAAGCGCTTCGCGCAATGCCTGCTGCCGCTCGCGATAAAGCCGCCGCATGCGCCCGAGGTGCCGCCCGAATTCGCCGCTTTCCATGAAATGCGCGAGCGCCAGTTGTTCCAGCCGATGCCCGCCGCGCAGCATCTCGTACACCGCCACTTCGGCATGCTCGGCGATGGCGCGCGGCAGCACCACGAAGCCGATGCGCAGCGCCGGAAACATCGTCTTGCTGAAGGAGCCGACGTAGAGAACGGGCGCCTCGTCCACAAGACCCTGCATGCTCGCTATCGGCTCGCCGGAGTAGCGGAATTCGCCGTCGTAATCGTCTTCGATCAGCCACGCGCCAGCGCGGCGCGCCTCGGCGATCAGTTCGAGCCGCCGCGCCACGGAGAGCACCGCGCCCGTCGGATACTGGTGCGCAGGCGACGTGTAGACCAGCTTCGGCGGATGCGCGGCCCACGCGCCGGGCGGCACGCAAATGCCTTCGGCGTCGACGGGCATCGGCTGGATGCTCAGATCGCCCTGCCTGAAAGCCGCTTTCGCGCCGCGATAACCGGGGTCTTCCATCCACACTGTGTCGCCGGGATTGGTGAAAAGCCGCACGCACAGGTTGAGCGCCTCCTGCGCGCCCTCGGTGATCACGATCTGCGAGCCCTCGCAGCGCACGCCGCGCGCCATGCGCAGATGGGCGGCAATCGCGTCGCGCAGCGCGGGTTCACCGGCCGGCGTGCCGTAGCCGAGCGCGAGCGGCAGCGAGCGCTCCATCGCCCGTTCGAGCGCGCGCCGCCACGCGGCGAGCGGAAAGCGGTCCAGCGCGGGCGTGCCGGCCGTGAGCGGCAGCGCGTTATCGACATGCGTGCGCGTGGCCGTGAACTGGCCGACGCGGGCGGCGTACGTCACCTCGGGCGGGGCGGGCTGGGCAGGCGGCTCGCCGCGCGCCGCGCGGCTCGAGAGCGGACTTACGCGCGTGCCCTTCTTGTCTGCGACCACATAGCCTACCGCCGCCAGGTGCTCGTACGCGATCACCACGGTATTGCGCGACACGCCCATTTCCGCCGATAGCAACCGCGACGACGGCAACAGCGAGCCCGCCGGCAAGCGGCCGCCCAGAATGGCCTGCTGCAGGCGCTCGATCAACTGCTTCTGCAGCGGCGCGGGCTTTTGCGCGCTGTGCGGGGCATCCGCGCGGTCGCTGGCGCTCGCGCGCAGGGCTTTGTCACGGTTCGCGGCCGTATGAACAAGCGGGCCAATAATTTCGATCATGACGGCTGGACCTATCGAATCTGTCTGAGTTGGATCTTTTTAACATACCATGATTGACGTATCGTGCATCTGATTCCGACGACCAACAATGACCAGAACGCGAGGACTACGCACATGGAACCCCGACGCAACGCCTACGGCCAGCCAATTGGCGCGCCGCTGCCCGACTGGAACGGCGCGAAGCCGCCCGGACGCGCGCAGCTCGCGGGACGCTATTGCCGCATCGAGCCAGTGGACGTGGAGGCGCACGCGGCCGATCTGTTCGACGCATACAACTCGGCGGCGGATGGCCGCGACTGGACCTATCTCGGCGTAGGTCCGTTCGAGACCGCCGACGCATATCGCGAGCATCTGGGGCGCCTCGCTGCATCGGCTGATCCGCTGCACTACGCGGTGATCGACAGCGCGAGCGGAAAGGCGGTCGGCACGTTTGCGCTGATGCGTATCGACGCCGCCAACGGCGTGATCGAAGTGGGGCACGTGGTGTATTCGCCGCGTCTGAAGCGCACGCGCGTGGCGACCGAGGCGATGTTCCTGCTCATGCAATATGTGTTCGATGAACTCGGCTATCGGCGCTTCGAATGGAAATGCGATTCGCTGAACGAACCGTCGCGCGCCGCGGCGCTGCGTTATGGCTTCACGTTTGAAGGGGTTTTCCGGCAGGCGATTGTTTATCGTCAGCGCAACCGCGATACGGCGTGGTTTTCGATTATCGACAGTGAATGGCCCGCGCTGCGTGCGAGCTATCCACGTTGGCTCGACGACGCGAATTTTGATGCCGAAGGCCGGCAGGTTCACAAGCTGGGCGATCTGATTGCGCGGCAAAGGGCGGGGACCGGGGACGCGCGTTGACGCTGGGGAGTGAGGCGGGTGGAAGGCGGCGGGTGCTGGGCTACCTATTCGGACGCGAGTGGCGTGCGCCGCAACACGATGGTCGGCTGGCCTTTGTATGCGGTGCGAAGTTGCTCGCGATAGCCGGTTTTGTGCGCGACTCGCAGCGACGCTTCGTTCTGAGGCGCCACGATGCAGGCCGTGGCTACGCCCGGCCACTTCTGCTCGGCCCAGGCAATGGCGGCACGCACGGCTTCGGTCGCATAGCCTTTGCCGTGCATCGACGAACTCAATGCCCAGCCAATCTCTGGCGTGCCGGTCAATGAAGGCTCCATGTCACGCTGGAAATCGGCAAAGCCGACTTCGCCCACGAACCGCCCGCTTTCGGTTTCGCGCACCACCCAGAAGCCGTAGCCGAGCAACGCCCAGTGACCGACGTAACGCAGTAGTCGCGCCCACACTTCCTCGCGTGTGAATGGCTTGCCGCCGATAAAGCGAACTACCTCGGCATCGGACCACATGGCAAGGCTGTGCGGGAAGTCGTCGCGGGTGGGCGCGCGAAGGGTGAGGCG
>NZ_JAEUAV010000046.1 GCF_019511605.1 Paraburkholderia phenoliruptrix
CCCCGGCAGAGCCCACCCCAACAACGCCCGCCGCAACTGTCAGCGAACGCGATCTCCGCTTCATGGCGCTCGCCCAAGCGGCCGCCGAAGAGGCCCGCGCGGCTGGCGAAGTGCCCGTCGGCGCGGTGCTCGTGCGCGGCGACGAAGTCATCGCAAAAGGTTTCAACCATCCGATCAGTGCACACGATCCATCGGCGCACGCCGAGATGGTCGCGTTGCGCGCCGCGGCGCAGGTCGTGGAGAACTATCGGTTGCCGGGCTGCGAACTGTATGTGACGCTCGAGCCCTGTCTGATGTGCGCGGGCGCTATCATGCACGCACGCATTGCGCGCGTCGTGTTCGGTGCGCGTGATCCGAAGACGGGCGCGTGCGGCAGCGTCGTCGACGCATTCGCGAACCCGCAGCTGAATCACCACACCAAGGTAACTGGCGGCGTGCTAGAAACCGAATGCGGCGCGGCGCTGAAGTCGTTTTTCGCCGAGCGGCGCCGCGCGAGTCGCGACGCCCGGACCGCGGCGCGCGCAGGCAACGGTGCCCAAGCGGATCCAGGCGAGCCGCGCTAAGCGGTGCCCGGTCGCCACGGTGCGGCAATCGAGCGGCAACCGCGCGGAAAGCGAACGCCAAACCTCTCCCAAAAACCCGACCAGAATCCGCCGATGACCATCCACCGTACCTTCGATCTGATTGCTCCGTCTGGCTACCCGCACGACGCGGATGTGCTGAGTCGCGCCTTGCAGCGCCTGCGCACGCAAGGGCATCGCGTGGAGGGCGTGGAAGTGACGCAGCGTCGGTATCAGCGCTTCGGCGGTACGGATGGCGAGCGGGCGGCGGACCTGAACCGGCTGGCGGATCCATCGCGGCCGTTGCCTGATGTGGTGTTGGCCGTGCGCGGCGGCTACGGCGCGGTGCGCATCCTGCATGGCCTGGACTACGATGGGCTGCAACGCCGGCTGAGCGCTCAGCCGGTCGCTCTCGTTGGCCATAGCGACTTTACGGCGGTCCAACTGGCGCTTCTTGCGCGCGCTGGTCTGAAAACCTTCAGCGGTCCGATGCTGATGAGCGACTTCGGCGCGGAAAACGTCAGCGAATTCACCATGCATCACTTCTGGTCTGCGCTGACCCAGCCTACCGTGACGATTTCGCGAAACGTGCCGCAGGCGCACGCGGTGGACGTCTCCGGCACGTTGTGGGGCGGCAATCTGGCGGTTCTCACGTCGCTCGTGGGCACGCCGTATATGCCGCCGGTGCAGGGCGGGGTGCTGTTCGTGGAAGACGTGAACGAACAGCCGTTTCGCATCGAGCGAATGCTCTATCAACTGCACCTGTGCGGCATTCTCGATCAACAGCAGGCGCTCGTACTCGGCGATTTCTCGGGCGGCAAGCCGTTCGACTACGACAACGGCTACGACCTGCAGGCCATGATCGAGCAGATGAGGTCGGTGATCGGCATTCCGATCGTTACCGGCTTGCAGTTCGGACATGTGCCCGACATGCTGACGTTGCCCGTCGGAGCCGACGCGCACCTCGTCGCAGATGCAAACGGCTTCAGGCTGACGTTATCCAACTATCCGTGTTTGCGCTGAAAGCGGGACGTCGGAAGCGGGCTTCGGCCCGTTTTTTCATGGAGATGCACGCAACTAACCGTCGGAATACAGGCCACGAAGCAAGCCGCAACATCGCGCGCGAGCGGGAGATTTTGTCGACAAAATCGGACGCCGAAAGGTACAGGAAAATCCCACGCTTTACAGCGAACCCCCCATCCGGCAAGGCACGCAACGCACTCACAGGCGTCGGGCTCTGGCCGCATCGCCCGAAGCGTCACCAATACGCGCAAAAATTGTTGACAATCTTTATGTCCACTCTATTATGACCAACATACCGAGACACAAATCATGTCCGACATCGAGTCGACCAGCGTGAACAGTTCGAAGCCCGAAGCAATTGCCGAGCGCATCCGCGCCGCGATTCTCGAGCATCGGCTGGCGCCAGGAGCGAAGCTGACAGAAGCACAGTTGTGCGAAGTATTCGCGGTGAAACGCGGGCCGATCCGGCAGGCGCTGGCGCAGCTCGCGACTGACCGTCTGGTGGATCTGGAGCCGAACCGCGGCGCTTTCGTCGCCAGTCCGTCGCTTCAGGAAGTGCATGAGGTGTTCGAGATGCGCCGCATTATCGAACTTGCGGTCGTCGAGAAAATTTGCAGCGGGCACGGCATGCGCCGGCTGAAGAACATCGGCAGCATGATTGGCCGCGAACGTAAGGCGTTCGAGACGCGTGACTTTTCGTCGTGGATCCGTTTGTCCGGCGAGTTCCATACGGCGTTGGCCGAGCTCACCGGCAATGCCGTGCTCTGCGATTGCCTGAACGGATTAGTGGCGCGCTCCACGTTGATTTCGGCGTTGTACGAATCGCTGGGTCGCAGCCCGTGCTCATTTGAGGATCATGAAGCCATTCTCGCCGCGCTCGACGCCGGCGACGCAGAAAAGGCGGCGGCATTGATGTCGCGCCATCTGCAGAGCGTCGAACTCAAAATGCTGGAGCGGCCCGCGCGCGGCGCGGCCGATCTGCGCGAGGTATTCGGCGCGCTTAATGGCGCGACGGGCGGTACAACAAGCGGTGCAACAAGCGACGCAAAGAGCGTTACAACAAGCGGTGTAACACGCGACCCAAAGACCGACCGAAAGACCGACCGAAAGCGTGGCGCCAAAGCGGGTGCGCTCGGCAATCGCGTCGAAGCATCACCTGAAGCGTCATCCACGAAGCAATCCAAACGTAAGTCCGCGCCAGGCTGAGGCATGCGGCCGGCGTGCGCCCGTTGCTGGTGCGCGCCGCACTGAACTGAACCGGATCACGCGAGCGTTGCAAGGCGGCCTTGAGCAGGCGCTGCCGGCCGGCGCACGCACGTCCGTCGCTTCGGCGAGCGGCGAGACCAGAAAGCAGTCCGCTTGCCGGCAACCCGCGGAAGGCCGGCAATGCGATAACCACAAGTGCTTCAGTACGGAGACAACCGCGGCGAGGCCATAGCGGCGGTCCGGGCCACCTGCGTTCGCACGAACGGCAGGTGCGGGACGCGCAGCAGAACCGCAACTGGCATGGCCAATGCAATGCCCTTCGATTCGCGATCGACGGTCCCATCACAAGGAGGAATCATGGCTCAGTTCAGTGCAGCGCCCGGCAGTTCCGCAATCCCCCCTTATGCAGACGGCGACACATCCGGCGACTCCGCGCTGCCGGCCGGCTACAGCGAGCGCCTCTACAACGAGGACCTTGCGCCGTTGCGTCACCAGACGTGGGGCGCCTACAACATCTTCGCGTTCTGGATGTCGGACGTGCACAGCGTCGGCGGCTACGTTTTCGCCGGCAGTCTGTTCGCGCTCGGCCTGACGAGCTGGCAGGTGCTGATCGCGCTGCTCGTCGGCATTACGATCGTCAACCTGCTGTGCAATCTGATCGCGAAGCCGAGCCAGGCGAATGGCGTGCCGTACCCGGTGGCATGCCGCGCGACCTTCGGCGTGCTCGGCGCCAATATTCCCGCGGTGATTCGCGGCCTGATTGCGGTCGCGTGGTACGGCATCCAGACCTATCTCGCGTCGAGTGCGCTGGTGATCGTCGTGTTGAAGTTCTTCCCGCAACTGCTGCCGTATGCGGACGTGCATCGCCACGGCATGATGGGGCTTTCGACGCTCGGCTGGTGCGGCTTCATGCTGCTGTGGGTGTTGCAGGCGCTCGTGTTCTGGCACGGCATGGAGACGATCAAGAAGTTCATCGACTTCGCCGGGCCGGCGGTTTATGTGGTGATGTTCATTCTGGCCGGCTACATGGTGTATCGCGCGGGTTGGCGCAATATCGGCATCAATCTGGGCGGCGTCAAGTATCACGGCATGGAAGTGCTGCCGGTCATGATCACGGCGACCTCGCTGGTGGTCTCGTACTTCTCCGGGCCGATGCTGAATTTCGGCGACTTTTCCCGCTACGGCAAGAGTTTTCGCAGCGTGCAGCGCGGCAATTTCTGGGGACTGCCGGTCAACTTCCTTGCGTTCTCGCTCGTCACGGTGATCACCACGGCGGCCACGCTGCCGGTGTTCGGCCAACTGATTACCGACCCGGTTGAAACGGTGGGCCGCATCGACTATCCGACCGCCGTGATTCTGGGCGCGCTGACCTTTACGATTGCGACCATCGGCATCAACATCGTCGCCAACTTCGTGTCGCCGGCCTTCGACTTTTCAAACGTCGCGCCGCGGCTCATCAGCTGGCGCGCGGGCGGCATGCTGGCCGCGGTGGCCTCGATCTTCATTACGCCGTGGAATCTCTTTAACAACCCGGCCGTGATTCACTACACGCTTGACGTGCTCGGCAGTTTCATCGGACCTTTGTACGGAATCCTGATCGTCGATTACTACATGGTCAAGCGTCAGAAAATCGTGCTCGACGATCTGTACAGCGTGGCGCCCACGGGTTCGTACTGGTATCGCAATGGCGTGAACTACCGGGCGGTCGCGGCGCTTCTGCCGGCAGCGCTCATTGCCGTGCTGTGCGTGATGGTGCCGTCGCTCGACGGTATGGCGAACTTCTCGTGGTTCATCGGCGCGGGCCTCGGCGCGCTGTTCTACCGCGTGCTGGCACGCTGAGCATCGGTGGATGGAAGCGGCAGTGCCGGTGCACTGCCGGTGCAGAAAAAGGAGACGACATGCGCATCAAACTGATCAACCCGAACACGACCCAGCGCATGACCGATGCAATGGGCCGCTGCGCACGCGAAGTCGCCGCGCCGGGCACGGAGGTCATCGCGGTGAGTCCGACAATGGGGCCGCCTTCCATCGAAGGCTATTACGACGAAGCGCTCGCCACCCCTGGTCTTCTCGCCGAGGTCATGTCAGGCGAGCGCGAGGGCTGCGACGGCTACGTAATCGCGTGCTTTGGCGACCCCGGTCTTTACGCGGCGCGTGAGCTCGCGCGCGGGCCGGTGATCGGCATTGCCGAGGCGGCCATGCATGCGGCGAGCGTACTGGCGCCGGGTTTTTCGGTGGTCACCACACTGGCGCGCACCTGCGGCATGGCATGGCATCTCGCCGAGCGCTATGGAATGCGGCGCTTTTGCCGCAACGTGCGTGCGACCGACGTCGCAGTGCTCGATCTCGACAAGCCGGGCTCGGCGGCGCGCCGCATCATACTCGACGAATGCCGGCGGGCGCTCGCCGAGGACGGCTCGGACGCCATCGTGCTGGGCTGTGCGGGCATGGCGGAGCTGTGCGCGGAGATCGAGGACGCGTTGGGTGCGCCCGTGATCGAGGGCGTAACGGCCGCCGTCAAATGGACGGAGGCGCTCGTCGCACTGCGTCTTTCCACAGCCAAGCGCGGCGACTACGCGCGGCCGCTGCCCAAGCGCTATGACGGCTCGCTGGGGTCGTTCAGTCCGTCGGCAGTGGACCCGAACCCGCTGCCGCCGCGCGCGACCCATGCCGGCTCGCTGCGGGTAAACACCAGCGAAGAGCAGCCGCACATACATTCAGTCTGACACGCACTATCTGCCCGGGTGTATGGGCGCATCCGGGTGTTTTCGCTACACTGGTTCAACTCGGCGCGGGCTGCCGGAGGCGCCTCGAGCAGCGCTCATGCAGCGCTGCCGCGAGCGCGCCTACGGTGCCTTCCGCGCATCTTGCGCCGCGCCGTCGAGCACACACGTATTGCCACCACGCATTCGTCAAATCATGCCATTCGACTCCAACTATCCACGCGATCTGATCGGCTACGGCCGCCACCCGGTGCGGGCGAACTGGCCAGGGCGAGCGCGTATCGCCGTGCAATTCGTCCTCAACTATGAGGAGGGCGGTGAAAACTGCGTGCTGCACGGCGATCCCGGCTCTGAGCAGTTCCTGTCGGAGATTGTCGGCGCGGCCGCGTACCCGGCGCGTCACATGAGCATGGAGTCGATCTACGAATACGGCTCGCGCGCGGGCGTGTGGCGCATTCTGCGTGAATTCGAAAAGCGCGGCCTGCCGCTCACCGTGTTCGGCGTGGGCATGGCGATCGAACGGCACCCGGAGCTCGCGCGTGCGTTTGTCGAGCTCGGTCATGAGATTGCGTGTCACGGCTATCGCTGGATTCACTATCAGGGCGTCTCGCCGGAACAGGAAGCCGAGCATATGCGGCTCGGCATGCAGGCTATAGAACGCGTGACGGGCGAGCGGCCGCTTGGCTGGTACACCGGGCGCGACAGTCCGAACACGCACCGGCTCGTCGCCGAATATGGCGGTTTTCTGTACGACTCCGATTACTACGGCGATGACCTGCCGTTCTGGATGGACGTCGAGGTCACAGGCGGTTCGACGGTGCCGCAACTGATCGTGCCGTATACGCTCGACACCAACGACATGCGCTTCGCGAGTCCGCAGGGCTTCAACACCGCGGACCATTTCTTCACGTACTTGCGCGACGCGTTCGACGTGCTCTACGAAGAAGGCGACGAAGCGCCGAAGATGCTGTCAGTCGGCATGCACTGCCGGCTGCTCGGTCGCCCGGGGCGCTTTCGCGCGCTGCAACGTTTTCTCGACCACATCGAACAGCATGACCGCGTATGGGTCACGCGGCGCATCGACATTGCACGGCACTGGCGCGAGCATCATCCGTATCAGCACAACAACCGCGGGGCGGCGGCATGAAGGCGATGCATTACACACTGGACCAACTCAACAGCAGCTCGACCGACGCCTTCGTGGCGGCGCTGTCGGGCATTTTCGAGCATTCGCCGTGGGTCGCGGAACTTGCCGCGCATGAGCGGCCTTTTGCAAGCGTCGACGAATTGCATCGCAAGATGTCCAACATCGTGGAGACGGCGGGCGAACAGAAGCAGCTCGCGTTGATCAACGCGCACCCGGAGCTCGCCGGCAAGGCGGCGGTGCGCGGCGAACTGACCGCGGAGTCCACGCGTGAGCAAAGCGGCGCGGGCCTTTCGCAATGCACGCAGGAGGAGTTCGACAAACTGCTGGCGCTAAACGCCGCCTATCGCGAGAAATTCGGTTTTCCGTTCATTCTCGCGGTGCGCGGCTACGACCGTCACGGCATCATCGCGAACTTCGAGGCGCGCGTGAACAACAGCCGCGCAGACGAACTGCGTGCGAGCCTCGACCAGATCTACCGTATCGCGCGTTTGCGGCTCGAAGACCTGATCAGCGCTTGACGAACGCATGAGCGCTGCTGCGCTCTGGCTGAGCGGCTCTTCGCCGGAACGCTTTTTTTGCACACATCAACATCAAGGAAGACAAAGATGGCACTGCCGATTCTCGACCCCAACGCTCCCGAATTCACGCGCCGTTACGTGAATCTGGCGGATCCGCGCCTGGGCGCGCAGGCGCTCGAGGCCAGCGACGAATTCTTCGCCCCGAAGGAGCGCATGCTGAATCCGGAGCCGGCCGTCTTCATTCCCGGCAAATACGACGAGCACGGCAAGTGGATGGACGGCTGGGAAACGCGCCGCAAGCGCGTGAGCGGCTACGACTGGTGCATCGTCAAGCTCGCACGGCCGGGTGTGATCAAGGGGCTCGACCTCGACACGAGCCACTTCACGGGCAACTTCCCGCCGGCCGCTTCGGTAGAGGCGGCGCGCGTGGTGGACGGCGTGCCGAACCAGTCGACGCAATGGACAGAGATCGTGCCCTCGACCACTTTGCAGGGCAATAGCCACCACTATCTGGAAGTGGGCGACGCGACCGCGTACACGCACCTGCGCGTGAACATCTATCCTGACGGCGGTATCGCGCGGCTGCGCGTGTACGGTCAGCCGCAGGTCGACTGGGCCGGCGCGAGCCGTACCGAACAGTTCGATCTGGCGGCAATGGAAAACGGCGCGTACCTCGTCGCAGCGAACAATCAGCACTTCGGCGCGGCCTCCACCATCTTGATGCCGGGCCGCGGCGTGAACATGGGCGACGGCTGGGAAACGCGGCGGCGTCGTGAGCCCGGCAACGACTGGGCGATTGTCGCGCTGGCGCAGCCGGGCGTGATTGCCAGAATCGAAGTGGACACCGCGCACTTCAAGGGCAACTACCCGGACCGCTGCTCGATTCAGGCCGCGTATGTGACGGGCGGCACCGACAGTTCGCTGGTCACGCAGGCAATGTTCTGGCCCGTTCTGCTCGGCGAGCAGAAGCTGCAAATGGACAAGCAGCATTACTTCGAAAGCGAGATCGCCGCGCTCGGCCCGGTCACGCACGTGCGCTTTAACATCATTCCGGATGGCGGCGTCTCGCGCCTGCGCCTGTGGGGCACGCTTGCATCATGAAGACGCTCGCCATCGAAGCATTGACCAAGGAAGCGTTCGCCGTGTTCGGCGACGTGATCGAGCTCGAGGGCGCGAAGCAGATTCCGATCAATCTCGGCACGACGATCCGTTATCACGATCTCGCGAATGTGGATGTCAGCGATGAAAATGGTCGCACGCTCGTCAATCTGTTTCGCGGGCAGCCGCGCACGCTGCCGTTCGAGGTGAAGATGCTCGAACGTCACCCGCTTGGCAGTCAGGCGTTCATACCGCTGAACGACAAGCCGTATCTGGTGGTGGTGGCGCCCGCGGGCGAGCTCGACGAAACGAAGATTCGCGCATTCGTGACGAACGGCTGGCAGGGCGTCAATTATGCGAAGGGCGTGTGGCACCATCCGCTGATCGCGCTGGGCGACGTGAGCGACTTCATCGTCGTCGATCGCGGCGGCGAGGGGGTCAATCTCAACGAGCAGGATCTTGCGGAGCCGCTGTGGCTGACTGAGGACGCGTTGAGTGCAGTGGCGGCCTGATTTTCTGTTTCTGTGTTAGTTACCAGTAAGCTTGTTTGAAGAGCCCGCAGCACGGGATGCTGCGGGCTCTTTGTTTTTCTGCGAACGGCATGTGGATCCGCGGGCGCGGGCGAAGGGCGCGCTGTCACTCGCACGTAGATTTGCCGCCGCGGCGAGGGACGTGCCTGTAGCGTTTGCCGCGTTGTTGACGGTGCGCGCGCAGGCAACTTCGCGCGGCCGCATGTCATGCGGCGCATGTATGCCGTCACGGCATCTTCACGAAGATGGTGCGACGAAGACGCGCCGACAAAGACACGTCGTTTAGTACCAGCCTGTCCATACGGATATCAAACGCGAAGCGCTGAACAAGACGCTGCAACCCCAATACGACAAACAAAAAAACATCAGCAAACAACAAGACCCGCCGACAAAAAAGCGGGCCTTCCGCTTCTGCGAAAGGCCCGCCTCGTCATACCCGTGCGGCCTGAAGATTCAACACCCCTCCGGCCGCACCTCAGTCACTTCGCCGCGCCGCCCTCGAACCACGCGGCAATCTTCATCCGTTCGTCGTCGGTCATGTGGGTGACGTTGCCAAGCGGCATCGCCTTGAGCGTCACCGCTTGCTGATAGATACGTTGTGCGTTCTGCGAGATTTCATCCGGTGTATCGAGCATCACGCCGGCAGGCGCGCTGCCCATCATCGTCGGATGCGCGGAGTGGCATGCCGCGCAGCGCTGCTGGAGCACTGGCGCGATGTCGGCCAATTTCACCGTTGGCGCGTTCGCGGCTTGTGCCTGCGGAACCACGGGCCTTGGCATCGTCCAGAAGAGGGCGCCGAACATCAGCGCGATGCCGGCGAGCGGCAGATACCACAGCACCTGGCCGCGATGACGCATCACGAAGAACTGACGGATCAGCGCGCCGCCCAGCATGATCACGACGAGCACGGCCCAGTTGTACGGGTGCGTGTACGTCATCGCGTAGTGGTTGGAGAGCATCGCGAACACGACCGGCAACGTGAAATAGGTGTTGTGCACGGAACGCTGCTTGCCGCGCTTGCCGTAAATGGGGTTCGGCGTGTCGCCCTTGAGCATTGCGTCCACCATCTTGCGCTGGCCCGGAATGATCACGAAGAACACGTTGGCCGACATGATGGTCGCGAGCATCGCGCCCATGATCAGATAAGCGGCGCGCCCCGCGAAGATATGACATGCGAGCCACGCCGCAATCAGCACATACACGCCCACGCAGATGCCGAGCACCTTGTCCTTGTTGCCGAGCATGCGGCACAGCGAGTCGTACACGATCCAGCCCGCCGCAAGAAAGCCGAGCGCCGAGGCGACCGCCACCACCGGGCCCATGTCGAGTACGTTCTTGTCGATCAGGTAGGTGGACGGCGAAAAGAGATACAGCACCGTGAAGAGGCCGAAGCCCGAGAGCCACGTGGTGTACGACGGCCACTTCGACCAGTGCAGGTCGTCCGGCATCTCGGGCGGCGCAACGGTGTACTTCTGCATGTTGTAGAAGCCGCCGCCGTGCACGTGCCAGAGTTCGCCGAACACGCCGCGCTTACGCTGGTTCGGGTCCTGCGGCGGTTTCAGGCTGTTGTCGAGCGCGACGAAATAGAACGATTCGCCGATCCACGCAATCGCGGCGACGACGTGAAACCAGCGAATCGCGAGATTCAGCCAGTCGGTGATAAAGCCTTCCATGAAACTCCTCCACTTCTGATTCGTTGCTCGCGCGGGCGGTGTTCTGTGTGTCGCGCATCCGCTTGACGGATGCGAGGAGGACGCCGCCCCGCGGACTGCGGGATGAAAGACGCGGTGCGCTCAGTTCGCACGACGTCGTTGGTTCACGTTTTTGTTGGGTTTCGGCGTTGAGCGCGCGGGTGCCGTGGTTGCATGGCGGCCGCCAACCAGCCGCAAGGAGCCGCCGATCAGCCGCACCGCAACTGCACCTCAGCCGCACCGCAGCCGCACCTCAACTGCCGCGATACGTGCTGTACGACCACGGCGACACCAGCAACGGCACGTGATAGTGCGCCGCCGCGTCGGCGATGCCAAAGCGCAATACGACGCGATCCACGAAGCGCGGCTCGGGCACCTGCGTGCCGATGGATGCAAAGTAGTCGCCCGCGCCGAACACCAGTTCGTATTCGCCGGCGACGAACGCGTCGCCTTGCAGCAGCGGTTCGTCGCAGCGGCCGTCGTCATTGGTGAGGGTGGTTTTCAGCGCGCGGCGCGTGTCGCCCGAGAGCGCGAAGAGTTCGACCTTGATGCCCGCGCCGGGACGGCCGTTCGCGGTATCGAGCACATGGGTAGTGAGCTTTCCCATTCGCAATTTTCCTTGTGTGTTTGCGAGGTTTCGGCGGCAGCCCGATCCAGATACGTTTGCGGCGGATCGAGGCTCCACGTCAGTGGCTACATACCCGTCGGCGAATTGAAGCGAGCGCCGTGGGGGCCATTGTAAAAACATGTGCTGCCGAACGCGCGCGCGATAAGAAAGATAATAGCTGGCGCATGAAGGACCGTGCGCCGCCAGCCGCAGCGAGTGGCGAGTGGCGAGTGGCGAGTGGCGAGTGGCCACGGTTTGCGCCTATTCGATCCCCACTGGATCGTACCGGCGTCAAAAATGCCCCACTATATCGGCAGCCTTAAGTTGGTTATCGCAACGCCGCGAGTTGCCAGCCTTATTTTGGCCGCCGAAGGTTACGCCTGTGCGCCGCAGCAAACGACGCCCGGGCCAACGGCGCGGGCTTTACGCGGCACACGTCCCGAAGACGGCGCATGACGCTGGGTAACCGGGCCAACGGCGTTCGACGGGACGCGGCGGCGCCGGTTCGTGTGCCGTCACATCGCGTTCGAACGACTTTGCACGGAAGCAATCACGCGGAGAAACGGATGACGATGGAACACGCAGCACAAGGAACCAGCAAGCCAGCCCGAACCATGCTGGTGAAACACGCAGACATGCTCGTCACGATGGACGACGCACGGCGCGAATTGCGCGACGGCGGCCTGTATAGCGAGGACAACCGCATTGTCGCGGTCGGGCCCACGGCCCAGTTGCCCGCAGACGCCGACGAGGTGCTCGACATGCGCGGGCACCTGGTGATTCCGGGGCTCGTGAACACGCATCACCACATGTACCAGAGCCTGACGCGCGCGATGCCGGCCGCGCAGAACGCCGAACTGTTCGGCTGGCTCACGAGTCTTTACAAGGTGTGGGCGAACCTCACGCCGGAAATGATCGAAGTATCGACGCTCACCGCGATGGCCGAGCTGTTGCTCTCCGGATGCACGACCTCGAGCGATCATCTGTATATCTATCCGAACGGCAGCCGGCTGGATGACAGTATCGCCGCCGCACGACGCATCGGCATGCGCTTTCACGCGGCGCGCGGCAGCATGAGCGTGGGGCGCAAAGACGGCGGTCTGCCGCCCGATTCGGTGGTGGAGCGCGAGGACGACATTCTGAAGGACACGCAGCGCCTCATCGAGACGTATCACGACGAAGGCCGTTACGCGATGCTGCGCGTGGTCGTCGCGCCGTGCTCGCCGTTTTCGGTGAGCCGCGACTTGATGCGCGAATCGGCGTCGCTCGCGCGGCAGTACGGCGTATCGCTGCATACGCATCTCGCCGAGAACGCCAACGACGTGGCGTACAGCCGCGAAAAGTTCGGCATGACGCCCGCGCAATACGCGCAAGACCTCGGCTGGGTGGGTCGCGACGTGTGGCATGCACACTGCGTGCAACTCGACGACGCCGGCATCGAACTGTTCGCGCGCACCGGCACGGGCGTCGCCCATTGTCCGTGCTCGAACATGCGGCTCGCGTCGGGCATCGCGCCAGTCAAGCGGATGCGGCTCGCGGGCGTGCCGGTGGGTCTCGGCGTGGACGGCTCGGCGTCCAACGACGGCGCACAGATGGTTGCCGAAACGCGCCAGGCGTTGCTGTTGCAGCGAGTCGGTTTTGGACCGGATGCAATGACCGCGCGCGACGCGCTCGAAATCGCGACGCTCGGCGGTGCGCGGGTGCTCAACCGCGACGATATCGGCGCGCTCGCGCCGGGCATGGCGGCGGACTTCGTGTCGTTCGATCTGCGTCAGCCGCTCTTTGCGGGCGCATTGCACGACCCGGTTGCCGCGCTGGTGTTTTGCGCGCCGTCGCAGGTGAGCCATAGCGTGATCGGCGGGAAGGTGGTGGTGCGGGACGGAGAGTTGACGACGCTGGAGCTCGGGCCGGTCATCGAGCGCCACAACCGGCTCGCGAAAGCGCTTGGAGAGGCCGCGGCGTAACGTATGGCGCGTGTGTGGCGGCGGATGCGCGCGGGATACATACGGGCGTGCATGCGGGCGTGCATGCATCGACCGCAGGCCACGCGCGGCGCCGACACGTCAAGGCTTGTCGATCAACGTTCGGGTCGCTTCGGCGACGAGGCTGCGCAACCAGCGCACTTCATCGGAGTAATGGACCCGCTCGTGCCACAGCTGGTAGTACTGCATCGGCGGAAAGTCGAGCGGCGCGGGCACCACGGTGAGCGGCAGAAATTTGGCGTAGTAGTCCGCAAAAAGACGCGTCGTCGTGAAGATCAGATCGGATTTGATCAGCACGTACGGCGCCAGATTGAAATACGGCAGCGTGACGACCACGTGGCGTTTCAGGCGTTCGCGCGCGAGGTGCACGTCGATTGCGCCGCGCTGGCCGACCGAATACGGAGTGGGGGCGAGATGCGGGGCGTTCAGGTACTGGTCGAGCGTGAGCCCGCCGCGCTTGGCGAACGGATGCGTGTTGCTCATCAGGCAGACGATCTGGTCGACGAACAGGTTCGACAGATGCAGTTGCTCCGGCGGCTCAGGCCAGTTGCCGACCACGATGTCGAGCTTGCCGTCTTCGAGCGCAAGTTCATAGTCGAACGCGGGGCCAAGCGAATGGAATTCGAGCGTCGCGTTCGGCGCCGCCTGGCGAAAGCGTTCGACTACCGTCGGCACGAACAGCACGTTCAGATAATCGGGACAACCGATGCGGTAGCAGCGAATGGAGGTTGCGGGGTCGAAATTGTGCTGCTGGAACTTGATGCGCTCGATTTCCCGCAGCGCATTCTGCACCGGTTCGAGCAGGCGCAGGCCGTATTCGGTGGGCACCATGCCGGACTTGCCGCGCACGAGCAGCGGGTCGCCGGTGATGTCGCGCAAGCGGCGCAGCGCGGCGCTAATGGCGGGTTGCGACTGGTTCAGTTTGACGGCCGCGCGGGTGACGCTGCGCTCCATCAACAGGGTGTGCAAGACGCGTAAAAGGTAAGTATCGATCGCCTCGCGTTGCTGGCTCATGACTTCTCCGAAATATATGTTCTGGCTGATCGACGGGGTACTGGGGTATATGCGTTTTAATATGAACGAAAAGGCGCGTCAAGCGAGACATACCCGCAGAGCGTGCTGTGGCGGGGCTTTGCGCGAATTTTGTCGGCTCGACTGAGCGGTTTGAATTAGGTATTGTCATCCGGTTGTGGTGGCGGATCGTCTGGCGGCGACGCAGGCGAACCTCGCGCAACGGGTTCACTGACGCACTACGGAATCACATGAGCAACTCTTCTTATCGCGACGGCGCCGCCATGCAGCGGGACCCCGGGCCCAAGCACACGGCGCCCCGGCTGATGCTCAAGGGCATCACCAAGCAATATCCCGCCGTGCGAGCCAACGACGACGTCACGCTGATCGTCGCGCCCGGCGAGATTCACGCGGTGCTCGGCGAAAACGGCGCGGGCAAGAGCACGCTGATGAAGATCATCTACGGCGCGGTGCGCCCCGACGCCGGGGAAATCCATTGGGAAGGCGAGGCGCTCGAGATCGCGAGTCCGGCGGCGGCACGCAAGCTGGGCATCGGCATGGTGTTTCAGCACTTTTCGCTATTCGAGACGCTGACCGTCGGCGAAAACATTGCGCTCGCACTCGACGAACCGTTCGATCTGAAGGCGCTCGCCAAGCGTATCCGCGACGTGTCCGCGGACTACGGGCTCGACATCGACCCGCAGCGTCACGTGCACAGCCTGACGGTGGGCGAGCGCCAGCGCGTGGAGATCGTGCGCTGCCTGTTGCAGAATCCGCGTCTTCTGATCATGGACGAACCCACCTCCGTGCTCACGCCGCAGGCGGTCCGCAAGCTGTTCGCGACGCTCAAGCGGCTCGCCGCCGAAGGCTGCAGCATTCTCTACATCAGCCACAAGCTCGACGAAATTCAGGAACTGTGCGACACCGCCACGGTAATGCGCGGCGGCCGCGTGACGGGTCAAGTGAAGCCGAAAGAGGAAACGCACGCATCGCTCGCGCAATTGATGGTCGGCCATTCGCTGCCCGATTACACACGCCGCGAGCACAATCCGGGCGACGTGCTGCTCGACGTGAAAGCGTTGTCGGTCGCAAGCGACGACCCGTTCGGCACCTCGCTCGAGAGCGTTTCGTTCGCCGTGCATGCGGGCGAGATTTTCGGCATTGCCGGCGTCTCGGGCAACGGCCAGGCGGAGTTGCTGTCGGCGCTCTCGGGCGAAAAGCGCGGCTCGCGCATGGATGCGGTAAGCATTTGCGGCAAGCCCGCCGGGCGTCTGGGCGCGGGGGCGCGGCGCGCGCTCGGCTTCGGCTTCGTGCCGGAAGAGCGGCTTGGCCGCGGCGCGGTGCCGGCAATGACGCTCTCCGAAAACGCGCTTCTCACCGCACACCGGCAGAACATGGTGAGCTCCGGTTGGATCAAGGCGGGCGCCATGCGCGCGTTCGCGAAGCGCTGCATCGAAGCGTTCGACGTGCGTTGCGGCGGTTCCGAGGCGCTCGCGCAAAGCCTCTCGGGCGGCAACTTGCAGAAGTACATCATGGGCCGCGAGATCCTGCAGGCGCCCAAGGTGCTGGTGGTCGCGCAGCCCACATGGGGCGTCGACGTCGGCGCTGCCGCGTTCATTCGCCAGCAGTTGCTCGACCTGTCGGCGCGCGGCGTCGCGATCCTTGTGATCTCGGAGGAACTGGAAGAGCTGTTCGACATCTGCGACCGCATTGCGGTGCTCGCGGGCGGCCGGCTCTCGCCGGTGCGCGCGACGGGTGCGACCAACGCCGAGGAAATCGGCCGATGGATGGCGGGGCTGTTCGGCGAGCGCGAGGGCGCGGCGCCTTCAGCGGGACATCCGGCGCACGCTTAAGCAGTGGCCTGCGCCGCGACCCTTACTCGACACCAGGCAGCGCTCAGCCGCCCCACGACAACACCAACGCTCATCACGCTACCCATGATTCTTCCGTATCGACTCGAAGCGCGTACCACGCCCTCGCGCGCCATGCAGCTCGCCGTGCCGCTGATTGCCGCGTTGCTCACGCTTGCCTTCGGCTTTGTGATCTTCGGTCTTGTCGGCCGCGATCCGCTGCAGGCAATGCACGCGTTTTTCATCGAACCGCTTTCCAGCGTGAACGGCTGGTCCGAGCTTCTGCTCAAGGCGTCGCCGCTCTGCCTGATCGGCCTCGGTCTTGCAATCGGTTATCGCGCGAACGTCTGGAACATCGGCGCGGAAGGGCAGATGCTGCTCGGCGGCATTGCGGCGAGCGGCGTCGCGATCTATTTCGACCAGGCGAGCGGCTGGTGGATCCTGCCGCTGATGATGCTTGCCGGCGTGATCGGCGGGATGCTGTGGGCAGCGATTCCAGCCTTGCTCAAAAGCCGCTTCAACACCAACGAGATTCTCGTGAGCCTGATGCTCACCTACGTCGCGACGCAACTGCTGATTTATCTGGTGAGCGGACCGTGGCGCGATCCGCAGGGCATGAACTTCCCGCTCTCGGAAATGTTCAGCGGCGACGCGCTTTACCCGACCCTTTACGGCGACTGGCACTGGAAATGGCTGCGCGGCACGCGGCTGAACGCATCGGTGTTCATGACGCTCGCCGCCATTCCGCTCGTATGGCTCTTCATGCGCAAGAGCTTCGCCGGTTACCGGATGAACGTCGGCGGTCTCGCGCCGCTCGCCGCGCGCTACGCGGGCTTCTCCGACAGGAAGACGATCTGGATGTCGCTTCTCATTAGCGGCGCCCTCGCGGGTCTTGCCGGCATGGGCGAGATCGCCGGACCGATCGGTCAGTTGCAGGCAACGTGGTCGCCGGGTTACGGCTTCACGGCGATCATCGTGGTGTTCGTCGGGCGGCTGCATCCGCTTGGCATTGTGCTCGCGAGTCTGCTGATGGCGCTGCTCTACCTGGGCGGCGAAGCGGTGCAAACCTCGATGCAACTGCCGCAAGCGCTCTCCGGCGTATTCCAGGGACTCCTGCTGTTCTGCCTGCTGGGCGCCGACCTGTTCGTCAATTACCGTGTGCGCCGGCGCTCCGTTGCCGCGCAAGCCCACTGATTCGCCACCGTTTCGCTACTTACAGCCGTCGCATTTCATGGATATTCAACAAGCCAGCGCGCTTACCTCGAGCGCCGTCACTGCTGCAATTCCGCTGATGTTCGCGGGCGCGGGCGAACTCGTCGCCGAAAAGTCGGGCGTGCTCAATCTCGGCGTGGAAGGCATGATGCTGATGGGCGCCGTAACGGGCTACGCGGTCACGGCGATCACCGGCAGCCCGTGGCTGGGCGTGCTCGCCGCCATCGGCGCGGGCCTTGCCATGTCGCTGCTGTTCGCGTTCCTCACGCTGACCATGCTCGCCAATCAGGTTGCCACCGGCCTTTCGCTGACCATCTTCGGCATCGGGCTTTCCGCGTATGTCGGCAAGCCGTACACGTCGGCGGCGGTGCGCGCCACCATCGACACGTGGACCATTCCGGGCCTCTCGAAGATTCCGGTGCTCGGCCCCGCGCTTTTCAGTCTCACGCCGCTCGATTACCTCGCGTTCCTCATGTTCGCGGTGATCGGCTGGTTTTTGTATCGCACGCGTGCCGGGCTCGTGCTGCGCTCGGTCGGCGAATCGCCGCAGGTCGCGCATTCGGTCGGCTTTCCGGTGGTCGGCGTGCGCTATGGCGCGGTTGCGTTCGGCGGCGGCATGGCGGGCCTTGCGGGCGGTTATTACTCGATCGTCAATCTGCACCTGTGGCAGGAACAGCTTACCTCGGGCCGCGGCTGGATCGCGCTCGCACTCGTCGTTTTCGCGACGTGGCGCCCTGGGCGCCTGTTGATCGGCGCACTGCTGTTCGGCGCGGTGACGGGCCTGCAGTTCTATGCGCAGGCGATCGGCGTGCCGGTGCCGACGCAATTTCTCGCGATGCTGCCGTACGTCGCGACGGTCGTCGTGCTCGTGCTCATCTCGCGCAACCCCAACACGATTCGCCTGAATGCACCGGCCTCGCTCGGCAAGCCGTTTTTCTCGGCGGGCTGACGCGCCGCGTGCATCGCCATACGTTTCAATCACTGGATCACACGACAGGAGAAAACATGAAGAAAAGAAATGTGCTGACCGCTTTCGCGTGGGGCGCCGCCTCGCTCGCGCTGGCTGCCGCCGTGACCGCGCCGCTCGCCGGAGCGGCGCAGGCGGCCGAAGCGCCGGGTGTCGCGTTCGTCTATCTCGGCAATCCGGGCGATGCCGGCTGGACCTTCGCGCACGACCAGGGATCGAAGGAAGCGCAAGCAAAGTTCGGCAATAAGATCAAGATCACGCGCATTGAAAACGTGCCTGAATCGGCGGACTCCGAGCGCGTATTCCGCGATCTGGCCAACAAGGGCAACAAGATCATTTTCGGTTCGAGCTTCGGTTATCAGGACTTCGAACTGAAGGTCGCGAAAGATTTTCCGGACACCGTGTTCCTGCACGCAACCGGCTACAAGAAGGCGCCGAACTTCGGCACCTACGACGTGCGGATGTATCAGGGCGCGTATCTGGCCGGCGTCGCCGCAGGCTACGTGACGAAGAGCAACACGCTCGGCTTCGTTGCGTCAGTGCCGATTCCGGAAGTGGTGCGCAACATCAACGCCTACACGCTCGGTGCACGCTCGGTGAATCCGAAGGTGCATACCAAGGTGATCTGGATCAATAGCTGGTTCGATCCGGGCAAGGAAAAGCAGGCGGCCGAAACGCTGATCGGTCAGGGCGCCGACGTGCTGTTGCAGAACACCGACTCCAGCGCCACGCTGGCGACCGCGGCGGAGAAGCATGTGCATGCATTCGGCTGGGACTCCGACATGAAGAAGTTCGGACCGGGCGCGCATCTGGGCTCGGTGGTCGCGCACTGGGGCGTGTACTACAACGCGGCCATCCAGCAGGTGCTGGACGGCAAGTGGAAGAACGATCCGGTGTGGTGGGGCATTCCGCAGAAGGCGGTCGATCTGGAAGACCTGGATACCTCGGCAATTCCGGCTGACGCGCAGAAGAAGATCGCGGCCAAGCGCGACGAACTGGCAAGCGGCAAGTGGGATGTGTTCGCCGGCCCCATCAAGGACCAGTCGGGCACGGTGAAGGTGCCGGCCGGCAAGACCTTGACGGACCCTGAACTGCAGCGCCTGAACTGGTATGTGGAAGGGGTGGACGGTTCGCTGCCGAAGTGAGTGGTCGGGAGGGTGAGTCGTTGGGCGCGTGAAGGCGTGATTGCGTGATTGCATGAGAGCGTGAAGACGCGGCAACGCTTGCCCCGGTCGTGAAAAGAGCTGCATCCACTCGCCGTGGATCGCAGCTCTTTTGTCTGATCGCGCCGATGCCGCTCACTTCGGCGCGAGGGCCGCGTCAATCGTCGATGCGCAGGCCGACCTTGATCGTCACCTGCCAGTAGGCAACACGGTCGTTTTCGATCTGGCCCCGCGTTTCCGTCACTTCGAACCAGTGCAGATTACGCAGCGTTTTCGATGCCTTGGCGATCGCGGTGCGGATCGCGTCGTCGATCGACGTGGTCGATGAGCCGGTCAGTTCGATCTGCTTGTAGACGTGGTCTGACATGAAGTCTCTCCTTTATCTTCATTGGCGTTCAAAAAGTATAGGTAACGCGAGCGGGTGCACATGGCCGCCGCATGAGCGGTGCTGTCGCACGTCGCATGCCCGGTATGGCGGCTATGGCTCGCGTGGCGGCGCTGCGCCGTTATGATGTTTGTCCGATGCAACCTGAACGTGACGAGGTTCGAACGTGGAAATAGGTTTTTGCGGTCCAGGGCTGATGGGCGCGCCGATGATCCGGCACCTGCTGCGCGCGGGGCACACGGTGCGCGTGTGGAATCGCACGCGCGCCAAGGCCGAGGCGCTCACGGCGGAGGGCGCAAAGGTGGTCGATACGCCGGGCGAACTTGCAACGCGCTGCGACGTCGTGCTGCTGTGTCTCGCCGATGCGGCAGCGGTCGAGCAAACCGTCTTCGGCCCGGCCGGGCTGCTCGCGGCGGGCGCCGGTGCAGGTGACGACTTGGCGCGTGAGCCGCGCCGGGTGCGCTGGATCGTCGACCATTCGAGCATTCCGCCCGCGGCCACGCGGGAGTTTGCGCAGCGGGCGGGGGAGTTGGCGCTTGCGGCAGACAAGGCGGTCGCGCCGACCCTCGGCTGGATCGACGCGCCCGTGTCCGGTGGCGTCGGCGGCGCGCAGGCCGGCACACTCGCCGTCATGGCCGGCGGCGCGACGGCCGACGTCGACGCCGTCAGACCTCTGCTCAGCGCTTATGCCGCGCGCGTCACGCATATGGGCGACGTCGGCGCGGGGCAAACCTCCAAGCTCTGCAACCAGACGATCGTCACCGCGACCATCGCGGCGATTGCCGAGGCGGTAAGCCTCGCTACCCGCAGCGGCATCGACGCGGCGAAGCTACCCGAAGCGCTTGCCGGCGGTTGGGCCGATTCCGTGCTGCTGCAAACCTTCGTGCCACGCATGACGCAGGGCGGCTTCGCGCCGATCGGCGCACTGCGTACTTTCCAGAAGGACGTCGACACGGTCGCGGCGACAGCCTATGAGACGGGCACGCCGATGCCGGTTTCGGCGACGGTCCAGCAGTTGCTGCGGCTCGCCGCGGCCATGGGACTCGCCGAGGCGGACTTTTCGGCGTTTATCGACATTTTGCAGACGCCGCGCGGCGGTGCCGGTGGGCAGGGAGGGGCGCCGGGCTGCCGAGGCTGTCGGGCTGTCCGGCTGTCGGGTAGCGGAGGCGGGCGCGGCGGCCGGGCCAGGAAGCTCGGAGCCACGAGCCCGGAGCCCAGAGCCCAGAGCCCCACGAC
>NZ_JAEUAV010000047.1 GCF_019511605.1 Paraburkholderia phenoliruptrix
GCAGCGGGTGGATGGTTGCGTGAGGCCGGCCGGGGGGTGGAGGGGTCTGAGCGGAACTCGGGGGGAACGGCTGGTGTTGGCGGTGTTGGCGGTGTTGGCGGTGTTGGCGGTGTTGCGGCGCACTCCGCCGGCCGCTCGGCGCATGGGCCGCGAAATGGCGACTCGATGGCAATAGGTGCAGGCGCCGCAGCAGCGGCGCGCGTGGCCGGGGCAGCGGGAGCACCGGGAGTAGCGGGAGTCGGGGCAGTCGGCTCGGCATCAACCGCAGGTGGCGCTCTTCGAACCGCAGCGCAGATGGGCCACGGCGCGTCAAGCGTCGCGGGAGGCACGGGAGCAGCGCCGGGCGCGCTGTCCGCAAAGACGTCCTCTGCTGGCCGTCCTGCAGTCAGTCCGGCTGCCGCCTCCTTCTCACCATCCGTATCGCGCGCGCAGCCGGCGCCGTCGGCCATTCGCGGGAACGAGACCGGCGGCACTTCAAACGCTGGGCGCCCGCCGGCGCCCAGCTACACGCGGCCCATGCCTGTGAGCGAGAAAGTCACGCCGCCTGCCAGCGTTCAGGATACGCTGCGCAGCATCGCCGAAAACGCCGCGCGTTGGACGGATATCGCCGGCGTCAGTCTCGCCCGCAGTACGAGCGCCGAAGGCGCGAAGATCGGAGGCGCGAACGCTGTGCCGCCGGGTGCCGGTGGCGTTGCTCATGCTTCGGGTCCGGAAGGCGACGCATCCGCCGCGCCAGCGTTTCCAAGGCATGCGGCGTCTGGCGAAATCGCGGAGTCGGCGGATCGCGGCATGTCAACGCAGCACTACGTCGGCCATGACGACAGTGCTTCAGCTCCACCAGCCATGAAAACCGCGCTTGAGGCGACGGTTGATGCATCGGTGAAGGCGCCGGTGGACGCGCCGGGTGATAAACCGGTCCAGGCGTCGGTTGACGCGCCGGTGGACGCATCCGCTCAGCCGTCGGTTGACGCGTCTCTGCAAACGGCCGCCCCGAGGCCAACTCACGCGCGTTGGACGGAACCGGCGGCGACCGGCGCCGAGCCAGTTGTGCAATGGCCGATCGAACCGCCCGACATTCAAACGGCGCCTCGCGCACAAGAGGCGACTGCTACGTCTCAAGCGCCGACTCAGCCGCCGCCAGCTACGGTCGCTTCCGCCCTGCAGGCCGGGCGCGATGCTGCCGCGCACGCCCAGGTCGACACTGTCGCGCACACTGGGGCTGACGCTGCCACGCACGCCGGGGCGGACACTGCCGCCAACGCCGGGGCCGACGCTGTCGCGCACGCCGGCGCAGACGTTGCCACGCACACCGGGGCTGACACTGCCGCCCACGCCGGGCCCAACGCTGCCGCGTACGACGGCGCAGACACTGCCGCGCACGCCGAGGCCAACACTGCGACACACGCCGGAGCCAACGCTGCCACACACGCTGGGGCCAACACCGTCACGCACAGAAGCGCCGACACCGTCGCGCACACCAGCTCCGACGTTGCCGCGCCGCCCTCAGCAGGCCACTTCGCCGCGGCGTCCGAGCCGGCATCCGTCTCGCTACCGCCGGTCGCCCCGGCTCCGCGCGATGTTCCGCCGACGCTGGCCCGCACGCCGTTCGGCATCTTCGCGAGCCGTTTTGAGCAGGCTGACGCCTCGTCGCAGACTCCGCCGTGGGAAGAAGATGAGTCAACGACAGCGGACGGATCGCCGGAACATGCAGAGCGCACCCCAGGCGCGCCTACCGAGCCGAGCCCTGGCGGCGATGCACAACGCAATGTCGCCGTCGCACCGCCTCTGGACGAGCGGACGATAGCGGCATCGGAGAACCCTTCGCCGACGCGGCATGCGTTCAGCGGCGGAGTCAGCGCCGAAGTCAGCGCCGACCTCAGCGCCGACCTCAGCGGCAGCGCCGACGCGCACACATCAACATCGGCCGCCGCGGCGCCACCCCCGGCCGAAAGCGAAAGACTCACGCCCCCTCCCCTCGCGGATTCGGGCTCGCCCGCAAACTTCGCGCACAGCTCGCCCACGGACGATGCCGCCGCCATGCCCGCGCAAAGCTTCGCGCCGCCGGCATCGTCGAACGTGGTGCGCTTTCCCGGTCCCACGACGCAGCCGCTAGCGCAGGCTCAGGCGACCGCACATACCGGTCCTCAGGGCCACGAACCGCCTCGCCTGGACACCGCGGCGACGGCGTCCGCGCACCAGCCGACGCCCGCCGCAAATCCCGGCGTTCCGTCAGCGCCTCTTCAGGTACCGGTTCAAGCACGTGTAGATGTCGAGCCCGCACCCGAAAGCGTCGTCCAGCGCCCGCCGCCGCGCGGCCACGGTCCGACCAACGGCTTCGAGTTTCACGCGCCGGCCGCGTCGATGGTGGAATTGCCCACGCTCGATCTGCTCGCGCCCGCGGACACCGACATCGAGCCGGTTTCCGAGGAAAAGCTCACGGAAACCGGTCTGCTGATCGAACAACGGCTGCAGGAGTTCAAGGTGCCCGTCACGGTGGTGGGCGCGTCGGCCGGTCCGGTCATCACCCGCTTCGAGGTGGAGCCGGCGCTCGGCGTGCGCGGCAGCCAGATCGTCGGGCTCATGAAGGACCTGTCGCGTGGGCTCGGACTCACGTCGATCCGCGTCGTCGAAACGATTCCCGGCAAGACCTGCATGGGCCTCGAATTGCCGAACGCCAAGCGCCAAACGATCCGCCTGTCCGAAATTCTCGAAGCGAGCGTCTATCAGAACTCCCATTCGCAACTGACGCTTGCCATGGGCAAGGACATCACCGGCCATCCGGTCGTCGCCGATCTGGCCAAAGCGCCGCACATGCTCGTCGCGGGCACGACCGGCTCGGGCAAGTCGGTGGCCATTAACGCGATGATCTGCTCGCTGCTCTTCAAGGCGACGCCCGAGGAAGTGCGCCTCATCATGATCGATCCGAAGATGCTGGAACTGTCGGTCTACGAAGGCATTCCGCATCTGCTCGCGCCCGTGGTCACCGACATGAAGCTCGCCGCCAACGCGCTGAACTGGTGTGTCGGCGAAATGGAAAAGCGCTATCGGTTGATGTCGGCAGTCGGTGTGCGAAATCTGGCGGGCTTCAATCAAAAAATTCGCGACACAGAAGCGAAAGGCAAGAAGCTCGGCAATCCGTTCTCACTGACGCCTGAAGCGCCGGAGCCGCTCGCGCCACTGCCGCTGATCGTCGTGGTGATCGACGAGCTCGCCGACCTGATGATGGTGGCCGGCAAAAAGATCGAGGAACTGATCGCGCGGCTCGCGCAGAAGGCGCGCGCGGCCGGCATCCATCTGATTCTGGCGACGCAGCGGCCGTCAGTGGACGTGATCACCGGTCTCATCAAGGCGAATATTCCGACGCGGGTCGCGTTCCAGGTGTCGTCGAAAATCGACTCGCGCACGATTCTCGACCAGATGGGCGCGGAGTCGCTGCTCGGTCAGGGCGACATGCTGTTCCTGCCGCCGGGCACCGGCTATCCACAACGCGTGCACGGCGCGTTTGTCGCGGACGAAGAAGTGCATGCGATCGTCGAATATCTGAAGCAGTTTGGCGAGCCGCAATACGAGGAAGGCATTCTCGACGGCCCGGCCACCGAGGGCAGCGCGACGCAGGACCTGTTCGGCGACTCGCCGGACGCAGAAGCCGACCCGCTTTACGACGAAGCCGTCGCTTTCGTCGTGCGCACGCGACGCGCGTCGATCTCGTCGGTGCAGCGACAGTTGCGTATCGGCTATAACCGTGCGGCGCGTCTGGTCGAGCAGATGGAGACGGCGGGGCTCGTGTCGGCAATGGGAATCAACGGCAGCCGCGAAGTGCTGGCGCCGGGTCCGGCGGAATAGCATGCCGCAGCCGGAATAGCTTGCCGCTGTGAATAGCTTGCCGCTGTGAATAGCCTGCCGCTGTGAATAGCCTGCCGCTGTGAATAGCCTGCCGCTGTGAATAGCCTGCCGCGCGTCGCGCCGCTCGTATGCGGCTGCGACGCAAGCCCAGCGAAGCAGATCGCATCGAGCACGCAACAACGCAACGGAGCCAGCTCGCTCACATCGACCATCGACCATCGACCATGCAAAACGGGCCGCAAAACGCGGCCCGTTTGTCATTCAACACGCTCGCCTACGACGGCGACACCAGCTTGAAATCCACCGGCGAGCCGATCTCGATCCGCTTCGGGTTCGCTTCGAGCAAACCGCTTTCCTGATCGCGCCGGAACACATAGACAGTGTCGCTGTTCTGATTGCCGACGATCAGCCACTTGCCGGTCGGATCGATCGCGAACTCGCGCGGCGCCTTGCCTAAGCTCGATTGATGACCGATCTTCTTCAGATGCCCGTTCGCGGGGTCGACCGAAAAAATCACGATCTCGTTCGCGTCACCGCGATTGGTCGCGTAGAGAAAGCGCCCGTCCGGCGACAGATGGATCGCCGCCGCGCCTACCGCGCCCTTGAAGCCCGGCTCGGTGAGCGACACCGTCTGCACCTGCGTGAGCTTGCCGTCGTCGTAATTGAACGTGGTGACGGTCGCGGCCAGTTCGCTCGTCAGATACGCGTGCTTGCCGTCGGCGCCAAATACCAGATGCCGCGGGCCGCTGCCCGGCTTTTGCGGCGTGTAGCGCCAGTCGGTCGGGCCAAACAGGCCGCGGCTGCCGTCGGGCGTATAGCGGTACGAGTACAGCTTGTCCGCGCCGAGATCCTGTGCAAACAGATACTTGCCGTCCGCGGAGAACACCGTGGAGTGCACGTGCGAGTTGTCCTGGCGTCCCTTCACCGGACCGCCGCCTTCATGATGCACGGTCAGCACCGACGCGCCGAGCTGGCCGTCGGCGGCCACCGGAAACACCGCGAAGCTGCCGCCGGGATCGGCTGCCACCGAATAGTTCGCGGCCAGCAGATACTTGCCGTCGGGCGAAAGACTCAGATAGCAGGGATCGTTGCCGTCGGCGGAAACCTTGTTCAGGAAGGTCAGCTGGCCGCTCGCGGCGTCGAAGCGAAACGCGCTGATGCCGCCGCGCTGGGTGGCCGGTCCGTTATCGCCGGGCAGTTCGTTGACCGCGTACACGAAACGGCGATCGCGGCTCACCACGAGGTACGACGGGTTCACGGTCTGCGCGACCGACACGCGCGTCGCCTCGCCGGTCTTCGTATCGAAGCGATAGACGTACAAGCCTTCGCTCTTGCCGCCGGTATAGGTGCCGACCAGCAGGTCATACACGCCGTCGGCGGGAACCGCGCCGGAACCGGCATCCTGAGCAAACGCGGACGAAGCGACAATCGAGACCATGAGCGCGAAACCTTTTATGATCGAGCGGGCGGCGCCCATTGCAGTCCAACTGCGACCCCGCCGTGAAATGAAGTCAACCTCGTGATACGAAGAAGACAGCTCAAGCGCTCGCGCGGCATGCACGGCGGCCCGGTGACGACCCAGCATACGACCTCCTCTACAGGGTTATTTGCGTAAAGCGGTTGTAATCGTGCCTCTGGTCTGCCGCGCGGCGCTCGAGCGTCGTTGTTCTCGAGCAAGTATAAAAGCGTTGCAACGGATCATGCTGCCAGACGGCCGGCGCTCTTGCTCCGGCGCTGCGAGGCGTTGCGAGGCGCTGCGTCGTCCGGCGCTGCGTCGGGCGTCAATCCGTCGAGTCGGCGCTGCGTCGCGCGGCATGGCGGCTGCATGAGTAGCAATCGTCCCGCCTGAACGGGACATTCTCAACTACGTGTCACCACACTACGGAGTCTTCATGAACATCACCCTGAGCCTGGGCCCGCTGGTATCGCTGATCGCCGGCATTCTGATTCTCGTGATGCCGCGGCTGCTGAACTACATCGTCGCGCTTTATCTGATCATCATCGGGATCATCGGCATTTTTGGCGTGGGTTCGTCGCACTTCTGAGCAAGGCAGCCGGGCACAACGAGGCCCGGCTCTTGTCGTCGACAACAAGGCGTGGATGCAGCGGATCAGGTGGCGGAAATCGCGCTTTGGCGTGCGGGTACGCACGTGCATGCCTCTCAGACGTACAGGCGGGCGTGGAAACAAGTGTAGAAAAAGCCAGGCAGAAGCGTGAAGCGTGTGAGGCGCACGCCGGCATACCGGTGCCGGTCATGGCCGCGCGCGTGCAATGCGCGTTTGCAATAAATGCCTTACGTTCAGGCAGCGCAGCGCGTCCGGGCAGAACCCCGAGCGAGTCGCCCGCGCGCCAACGCCGGGCTCAGCCGTTGGAAAGCTGTTCGAGGCGCAGGCGCCCCTGCAACGATAGCGCACCGACGGCATAATGACCGTCACCTTCCTGGTAGCGCCGGAAGCAGGCCCGTTCGATCAGAAAGCTCGCAGCGGTTTGCATGCCGTTGCGGCTTAGACCCAGGCGGTCATGATCGAGTGGAAGCATTGAATCTTCCGCGAGTTGGCTCGCGGCGGAGAGAATCGTGATGCAGTCGGATTTTGACGGATTCAGCATGGCTTTCGTCCTCCAAACGGCGTGTGCATGCGCGATGGGTAAGCCGGCTTCGCAAACCGGGAAGTTCGGCTGTCGGCTGGATTACTGATTGTAGGCATCAATTTGACAATTACAACCCGCGTTTTGCCGCATGGTGCGGTGGCGCACCATGCGGCAACGCGGGTCGCGCACGAACCACGAACGGGGCGCAGCCGAGCTTGCCGCGCCAGTTACTAAAACGCACTGAAGGCATTGATACGGACGCCCATGCCCGCACTCATCGAAGACTATGCGCTCATTGGCGACGGCCACACGGCCGCGCTCGTTTCCCGCGAAGGTTCCGTCGACTGGCTGTGCTGGCCGCGCTTCGACTCCGGCGCCTGTTTTGCGGCGCTGCTCGGCACGCCGGACAACGGCCGCTGGCTGATCTGCCCCGACTCCGAAACGCCCCCCACCATTACGCGCCGCTATCGCGACGAAACGCTGATCCTCGAAACGCACTTCGAAACGCCCGAGGGCGCGGTCACGCTGGTGGACTTCATGCCGCCCGGCAACGGCTGGTCGGAAATGGTGCGCATCGTGGTCGGCAAGCGCGGCACCGTACGCATGAAAATGGAGCTAGTGCTGCGCTTCGACTACGGCTTCTCGATTCCGTGGGTTGACCGTCTGAAGCACGAAAGCGGCATTCGCGCGCTCGTCGGTCCGGATAACGCCGTGCTGCGCACGCCCGTGGATCTGCGCGGCGAGAACATGAAAACCGTGGCCGAGTTCACCGTCAGCGAAGGCGAGCGCGTGCCCTTCTCGCTCGCCTATTCGGCCTCGCACCTGCGGCTTCCGCCCGCGCGCGATCCGCATACGGCGCTTGCGCGCACCGAGAATCACTGGCTGGAGTGGGCGGCGCGCGGCAACATAGAAGGAAGATGGGCCGAACCGATCCGCCGCTCGCTCATCACGCTGCGCGCGCTCGCTTATGAACCGACCGGCGGCATCGTCGCCGCGCCGACTACGTCGCTGCCGGAACAGCTCGGCGGCACGCGCAACTGGGACTACCGCTACTGCTGGCTACGCGACGCCACCATCACGCTGCTCGCGCTGATGCGCGGCGGCTACTACGACGAGGCGCGCGCCTGGCGCAGCTGGCTCGGCCGGGTCATGGCGGGCGCGCCCGACCAGTTGCAGATCATGTACGGACTCGCCGGCGAACGGCGCCTGCCCGAGTTCGAGATCGACTGGCTGCCCGGCTACCAGGGCGCGAAGCCGGTGCGCATCGGCAATAACGCGGTCGGGCAGCTACAGCTCGACGTGTACGGCGAAGTGATGAACGCGCTGCATCTGGCGCGAGTGGGCGGCCTGCAGGCGGACGACACGTCGTGGAACGTGCAATGCGCGCTGCTGCGCCACCTCGGTACGATCTGGCAACAGCCCGACGAAGGCATCTGGGAGACGCGCGGCGGGCGCCAGCATTTCACGTTCTCCAAGGTGATGGCGTGGGTCGCGTTCGACCGTGCGCTCGCCTCGGCGGAAATGTTCAATCTGCAAGGCCCGCTCGACGAATGGCGCTCCACCCGCGCGCAGATTCACGCGGAGGTCTGCGAGAAGGCCTGGAACCCCTCACTCAATGCGTTTTCGCAGACCTACGGCGGCGATCAGCTGGATGCGAGCCTCCTGCTGCTGCCGCTGGTGGGCTTTTTGTCGCCGCACGATTCGCGCGTGAAGGGCACCCTGGAAGCAATAGAGCGCGACCTGATGCACGACGGCTTCGTCATGCGTTACCGAACCACCGAGTTCGACGACGGCCTGCCGCCGGGAGAAGGCACGTTTCTGGCTTGTTCGTTCTGGATGGTGGACAACCTGGCGCTGCAAGGCCGCCTCGACGAAGCCATTGCGATGTACGAACGGCTACTCGGCCTGTGCAACGACGTGGGGCTGCTCGCGGAAGAATACGACCCGGCGCAAAAGCGCCTCGTCGGCAATTTCCCGCAGGCGTTCTCGCACGTGGCGCTCGTCAACACCGGTCTGAACCTGATGAAGCACGAACAGGCGATGGCGCAGGCGACGGGGCAGCCGTGCCATAACGGCACGCAGCAGGCAGAACTTGAGGCTGCTGCAAGCCCGGATAGCGGCACAGCAACATCGCCAGTAGCATGATTCAATGACACTTTTGGGGATCGACCTCACCGAATTGCTGCATTGCACAAGTACCCTGGTTTCTATATGATCGAACCGTCTGTCGGCCGAATAACAATGTGCCAACAACCAATATGGCCCGCCGCAACGCCACACGCGTGTTTGCGAAGCCCCATGCGAACCGCTTAAAACGGAGCACCCATGCTCTATCAATTGCACGAATTCCAGCGGGCTATGCTGAGCCCGCTCACCGCCTGGGCTCAGGCCGCGTCGAAATCGTTCGCGAACCCTGCCAGCCCGCTCGCCTATGTGCCCGGCGCCACACGCCTTTCCGCCGGCTACGAGCTGCTCTACCGGCTCGGTAAAGATTACGAAAAGCCGGAGTTCAACCTCCACCAGATCGTCAAGGACGGCCACAATATCCCGATCATCGAGCAAACGATCATCGAGAAGCCGTTCTGCCGCCTGATGCGCTTCAAGCGTTTCGCGGATGACAGCGATGCCGTCATTCAACTGAAAGACGAGCCCGTCGTGCTGGTGTGCGCGCCTTTGTCGGGGCACCATGCCACGCTGCTGCGTGACACAGTGCGCACGTTGTTGCAGGACCACAAGGTCTACCTGACGGACTGGATCGACGCGCGCATGGTGCCGCTTGAAGACGGCGAGTTCCATTTGGACGACTACATCGCGTACATCCAGGAGTTCATCCGCCACATCGGCGCGAAGAACCTGCACGTGATTTCCGTATGCCAGCCGACCGTGCCGGTGCTCGCCGCCATTTCACTCATGGCGAGCCGCGGCGAGGACACGCCGCGCACCATGACGATGATGGGCGGCCCCATCGACGCGCGCAAGAGTCCGACTTCGGTGAATTCGCTCGCCACGCAGCACTCGTACGAGTGGTTCGAAAACAACGTGATCTTCACGGTGCCGCCGAACTATCCGGGCGTCGGCCGCAAGGTGTACCCGGGCTTTCTGCAGCACACCGGTTTCGTCGCGATGAATCCGGAGCGTCACGCTGCGTCGCATTGGGACTTCTACCAGAGCCTGCTGCGCGGCGACGAAGACGACGCCGAAGCGCATCGCCGCTTTTACGACGAGTACAACGCGGTGCTCGACATGGACGCGGATTACTACCTCGACACGATCCGCGTGGTGTTCCAGGAGTTCCGCCTTGCGGAGGGCACGTGGGACGTGGCCGGCGAACGCGTGCGGCCGCAGGACATCACGAAAACGGCGCTCTTCACGATAGAAGGCGAGCTGGACGACATTTCCGGCGACGGCCAGACTTTTGCCGCACACGAGCTGTGCACCGGCATTCCGGAGAAGAACAGACGCCACTTCACGGCGGAAAAGTGCGGTCACTACGGCATTTTTTCAGGCCGCCGCTGGCGCACGATCATCTATCCGCAGTTGCGCGACTTCATCCTCGAACACAACAAGGCGCCGAAAGTAGTGAAGGAAAAAGCCGAAGCATGAGCGGCGTGCCCGCAAATGAATACGGGCAGCATGTGAAAACGGCCTCCTGACGGGAGGCCGTTTTCTTTTGCATTGTCCATCTCGAAGACTGACCGCACGCCGCACCGCAGCTAACCGCATCTCACGGCACGGCCACTTTCATGGCCCGCGAAAGGCGCTTTGCTACTTGCGCAGCAGATACGCAAGCAGCAGTTCGGTGTTCATCTGAATCACTTCGCTGCGCTCGCCCGGACTGCTGAAGTCGCGACCGAGCGTTGCTTCGAGCGTGAAGCGATTGGACACGATGTAGTAGCCCATGCCCGACAGGGTGACGTAAAAGCGCAGCGGATCGACATTGGTCCGAAACAGGCCCGCGCGCTGGCCACGCTCGAGAATGCTGCCCAGCGTGGCGACAATCGGCGAAATCATTTCGCGGATGCGCGTGGACTTCTGCATATAACGCGCCTCATGCAGATTTTCGTTATTGACGAGGCGCAGCAGTTCGGGGTGATCGCGGTAGTAGTCCCACACAAAATGCGCAAGACGCGTGACGGCCTCCACCGGCGCAATGCCGTTCAGTTCCAGCGTGCGTTCCGCTTCGTTCAGCGCACTGAACGCGTGCTCGAGTACTGCTGTGAAAAGCTGCTCCTTGCTACCGAAGTAGTAGTAGAGCATGCGTTCATTCGTCTCTGCGCGGCGGGCGATCTGATCGACGCGCGCGCCGAATAGCCCACCATTTGCAAACTCTTCGGCAGCCGCAAGCAGGATGCGGCGCCGGGTGCCTTCAGGATCTCTTTTGATTTTCGGCTGATTCATGGTGGCATTGTCTTCGTGAGCCGCGTTATCCGGATCGCACCGCCGGCCTCTCCTCGGGCCTTGCACCGACAGCACTGGACGGCTGGTTGGGGGGAAAACCCTTCTGCGGTCTTTCGAAATAAGCGCTTCGATTATGGCACATGGTTTGCGGATGGCAATTGGGGAAATCGGCGATAATGTGCTATTTAAATCAAGCTGTGCGGCCGCCCGCCGAGCCCCGCTTGGCCACACATCGTGACCGTGACACAGATCAAAACACTTGCAGATCGCATTGAAGATCTGCTTCCCCAGACGCAATGCACCAAGTGCGGTTATCCCGCCTGCCGTCCGTACGCGGAGGCCGTCGCGCGCGGCGAAGCGGGCTACAACCAGTGCCCGCCGGGCGGCGCCGAAGGCGTCGCGCGGCTTGCTGCCCTGCTCGGCAAGCCCGTCATTGCGCTTAATCCCGCCAATGGCGTCGAACGGCCGCGGCCGCTGGCGGTAATCGACGAACAGATCTGCATTGGCTGCACGCTGTGCATGCAGGCGTGTCCCGTCGATGCAATAGTTGGGGCACCGAAACACATGCACACGGTGGTTGCCGAGCTGTGCACGGGTTGCGACCTGTGCGTGCCGCCCTGCCCCGTCGACTGCATTTCCATGCTGCCCGTGACCGGCGAGGCCACCGGCTGGGACGCATGGAGCCAGCCACAGGCCGACGCGGCACGCGAGCGGCATAACCGGCGCGAAGCGCGTCTCGCGCGCGAGCGCGAAGCCGCCGAAGCCCGTGTTGCGGCGCGGCGAAGCGGCGCCGTGGCTGCTGGTTCCGGTGCGGACGCGGGTGTAACTGCAGCTTCTGGCGCTGCGACCGGCGCGGCTGCCAGCACGCCTGGGGGCGCAGCGCCGGCGACCCCGTCCGTATCCGCCACCAACGACGCCGAAGCGAAGAAACGCGCGATCATTCAGGCCGCGCTCGAACGCGCGCGCAAGAAGAAGGAAGAACTCGCGGCCAAAGGCCAGGGACCGTTGAACACGGAACATGTCAGCGCGGACGTGCAGGCGCAGATCGACGCCGCGGAAGCGCGCCGCCGCCGTCTTGGACTCGCCGACAATCCCGCGGACCACCCGGCTGGCAGTTCCGTGGCTAACAGCACCGGCACCGCCAACACCACCAGCCCGGACACGCCCGCGGCGCCGCCCCGCGCGCGCAGCCCGCGCTAACCGCCACCGCCTCTGCCCGCTCAGCATGAATGCGAACAAACGCCGCGCCATCTACGAAACGCTTCAGAGCATCAATCCGCACCCCACAACCGAGCTCGAGTACACGACACCGTTCGAACTGCTGATCGCCGTGCTGCTGTCGGCGCAGGCCACGGACGTGTCGGTCAACAAGGCGATGCGCAAGATGTTTCCCGTCGCAAACACGCCGCAGGCCGTGCTCGAACTTGGCGAGGAAGGCGTCGCGAACTACATCAAGACAATCGGCCTGTATCGCAACAAGGCAAAGAACGTGATTGCGACCTGCCGCATTCTGCTCGACCAGTACGGCGGCGAGGTGCCCGAAAACCGCGAGGCGCTGGAGAGCCTGCCGGGCGTCGGGCGCAAGACGGCCAACGTGATTCTGAACACTGCGTTCGGTCATCCGACCATCGCGGTGGACACGCACATCTTTCGGGTTGCCAACCGGACAGGGCTTGCGCCCGGCAAGGACGTGCGCGCAGTCGAAACGGCGCTCGAAAAGTTCACGCCCGCCGAGTTCAAGCACGACGCGCATCACTGGCTGATCCTGCACGGCCGCTATGTCTGCAAGGCGCGGCGGCCGGAGTGCTGGCATTGCGCGATCGAACCGCTGTGCGAATTCCGGCCGAAGACGCCGCCGCCAGATCTGTGAGTCGGACCGCGCTCAGCGGGTCGCGGCGGCGGCGCGTAAAATGATGCAATGCGCTTGCAGCCGCGCACGCTCGCAGTCGCGCGATGCTTGTTGGCGCAGCACCGCATGACGTCTGCCGCGGTAGACGCGTTGGCATAGCCCGTTGGCATACCAATAGCCAGCTCGCAGAGGCGAGCGCGAGCCGCACGTTGATACGCCCTCGTTGCCGCGTGAATGCGCCGCATTTTTCTCACAGCCCCACTCAATACACCGGTTCCACGATGTTCAATCCCAGCCGCGACGAAGTCCGTCAATTCTTTACCGAGACGTGGCGCAAGCAGCGCCATGGCGAAATCCTCACGCCACTCGAAGCGATGGCTGCGGACTGGATCAGCGAGCACCCCGAGTATCACTCGGACCTGACCGATACGCAGGCCGCCCAGGCGCAGGACTACTCGCCCGAGCGCGGGCAGACCAATCCGTTTTTGCATCTGTCGATGCACCTGGCCATCAGCGAGCAATTGTCGATCGACCAGCCGCCAGGCATTCGCGCCGCGCACGAGCGTCTCGCCGCGCGGCTCGGTTCGACACACGACGCTCAGCACGCGATCATGGAATGCCTTGGCGAAACGATCTGGGAAGCGCAGCGCAGCGGCATGCCGCCGGACACGGACGCATACTTGCAGCGGATTGAACGCCGCGCGACGCGCGACTGACTCGAGCCCGCAAGCACGAAAGAAAGCCGCGGCTCAAAACAAAACACCCCGCCAAAGCGGGGTGTTGAAGGCGGCCTTGAATTAAAGCCAGGCGCTAAGGCGAAGCACTAGAGCGAGGCTTTAAAGCTAACCATTAAAGCAACGCGTTAAAGCTAAGCATCAAAGCAAAGTCATCGAAGAAAGTCATCGAAGAAAGTCATCGAAGCAAAGTCAGCAAGCCAGCCATCGAAGCGAGGCGTCGCAGCGGCGTCTATAGCATGGCGTTTGCAACTGCCCGAGGCGCCGCCCGTTGCGGCGCGGCGCGCTTACTTCTTCTGCACGAGATCGCCCTTCAGCGATTCGATATATGCCGCGATGTCCTTCATGTCGCTTTGCGACAGGCTCTGCACCTGCGCTTGCATGATCGCGTTATTGCGGCCCATGTGCGGGTTGCCGTTACCCATTTGATACTGACGCAGCGCCCAGTAGATGTAGTCCGAGTGCTGACCCGCGAGCTTCGGATATTCCGGGCTCACCGGCTTGTTCAGGTTCGGACCGTGACAGGCCGCGCAATTGTGGCTCTCTGACAGCACCTTGCCGTTGCCGGCGTCTGCCGCATGGGCGACGCTCGCTGCAAGCAGACCAAATACTGCCGCCGACGCGCATGCAGCCTTGAACACCGTGTGGAGTGCCTGTTGGGGCTTATTCATGAATTCTCCTATCCCGCGAATTTAATAGCCTTGTGACTGGTTGGACGAGCGCAGCCCGCCACCTGTCATTTGTCGGGATTGCTCTTCGATGAGGAATTTTGCGCTGCGTAGTAAGCAGCGATGTCGGCGATGTCCTGATCCGATAGCGATGCGGTGATCGCATGCATCGTTTCGAAATGGCGGTCGCCCTTCTTGTAGCCGCGCAGCGCGTTTTCGAGGTACGCCTGATTCTGGCCGCCCAGCATGGGCACGCGGTACACCTCAGGGTAAGCCGTGCGGTATTCAGGGATGCCGTGGCAGCCAATACACATCGCGACCTTGCCCTGGCCCGCTTTCGCGTTGCCGACGACATCCGCTGCCTGCGCACTGGCCGCATAGCCCGCGAGCACCGACAGCGCTGCGATCACGACGTGTTTGCCGACGAATTTGTTCATAGCATGTAACCTGGCTTGAGGGGAAACGGGCGCCCAAAAAAGGCAACGGCCCGCGCTGTTTTTCTCGCCGCTTTCTCGCTGCTTTCTTATAGGGAGCCACGCAGGCCAAAAAAATCGGGCTAATTGTACCGCGTCGCCGCGCCGAACGTCCACCGCGCGGGGCGTACGCGCCGGTGGGCCGGTGCCGGCATCGCCGTGGGCCACCCGCGCACCACCCGCGTCCGCCCCGTGGGCCGCGAGGCGCGCACGGCGGCCAGCGCGGCTGCAACCTTACGCGAGCCGGCTTCAGGCCGACAGGGCTTCTGACTTATACTGGGTTTTTTCCCACGCCAGAGAGCACCTCGCCATGCGTTTCGAAGGCTCATCGCAGTACGTCGCCACCGACGACCTCAAGCTCGCGGTCAACGCCGCGATGACGCTCAAGCGCCCGCTTCTCATCAAAGGCGAGCCCGGCACGGGGAAAACCATGCTGGCCGAAGAGGTCGCCGCGGCGCTTGGCATGCCGCTGCTGCAGTGGCATATCAAGTCCACCACCAAGGCCCAGCAGGGTCTGTACGAATACGACGCGGTGTCGCGCCTGCGCGATTCGCAGCTCGGCGACGAACGCGTCAAGGACATTCGCAACTACATTGTGAAGGGCGTGCTGTGGCAGGCGTTCGAGTCGGACCAGCAAACCGTGCTGCTGATCGACGAGATCGACAAGGCCGACATCGAGTTTCCGAACGACCTGCTGCGCGAACTCGACCGCATGGAATTCTACGTGTACGAGACCCACGAGCTGGTGCGCGCAAAGCAGCGGCCGCTCGTCATCATCACGTCGAACAACGAGAAGGAACTGCCCGACGCCTTCCTGCGCCGCTGCTTTTTCCATTACATCAAGTTTCCCGATCCGCCCACCATGCAGCAGATCGTCGAGGTGCATTACCCCGGCATCAAGAAGGAACTGCTGGCCGCGGCCATGCAGAGCTTCTTCGAATTGCGCAACGTGGCGGGGCTGAAGAAGAAACCGTCGACGTCGGAACTGCTCGACTGGCTCAAGCTGCTGCTTGCCGAGGACATTCCGCCCGAAGCGCTGCGCTCGGCGGATCAGAAGCAGATCATTCCGCCGCTTGCCGGCGCGCTGCTCAAGAACGAGCAGGACGTGAGCCTGTTCGAACGGCTCATCTTCATGAACCGCAACAACCGTTGACCTCCTACCTGGCTCGCGCCGCAGGGGACCCAGCATGCTGATCGACTTCTTCTACTCGCTGCGCGCCGCGAAGCTGCCCGTGTCGGTGAAGGAATACCTGACGCTGCTCGAGGCGCTCAAAGCCAACGTCATCGCGCCGTCGCTGGACGATTTCTATTACCTCGCGCGCATGACGCTCGTGAAGGACGAGCAGTACTTCGACAAGTTCGACCAGGCGTTCGGCGCCTACTTCAACGGCGTGGCGAAGGCGTCGGAACTCGCTTTCGACGTGCCGCTCGACTGGCTGAAGAAAAAGCTGCAGCGCGATCTGTCGCCCGAAGAAAAAGCGCAGATCGAGGCAATGGGCGGTATCGACAAGCTCATGGAGCGCCTGAAGCAACTGTTCGACGAACAGAAAGAACGGCATGAGGGCGGCAACAAGTGGATCGGCACGGGCGGCACCTCGCCGTTCGGCAATGGCGGCTACAACCCGGAGGGCGTGCGCATCGGCGGCGACTCGGCGGGTAACCGCACGGCCGTCAAGGTATGGGAAGCGCGCGCCTATCGCGATTACGACGACCAGGTGGAGATCGGCACGCGCAACATCAAGGTCGCGCTGCGCCGCTTGCGCCGCTTCGCGCGCGAGGGCGCGGCCGAAGAGCTGGACCTGCCCGACACGATCCGCAGCACCGCCGCGAACGCCGGCTGGCTCGACCTGAAGATGGTGCCCGAGCGCCACAACAAGGTGAAAGTGCTGATGCTGCTCGACGTAGGCGGCTCGATGGACGACCACATCAAGCGCACGGAAGAGCTCTTTTCTGCCGCCAAGGCCGAGTTCAAGCATCTCGAGTTCTACTATTTCCACAACTGCGTTTACGACTTTCTGTGGAAGAACAACCGGCGCCGCCACGCCGAGCGCACGCCCACGTGGGACGTGCTGCACAAGTTCACGCCCGACTACAAACTGATCTTCGTCGGGGACGCGACGATGAGTCCCTATGAAGTGCTGCAGCCAGGCGGCTCCGTGGAATACAACAACGCCGAGGCGGGAGCGGTGTGGCTGCGCCGGCTCGCCGATCACTTTCCGCATCATGCGTGGCTGAACCCCGAACCCGAAGGCTTGTGGCCGTACCGCCAGTCTGTCAGCGCGATTCGTGAGGTGCTCGGTCACCGCATGTACCCGCTTACGCTCGCCGGCCTCGAGGCCGCCATGCGTATCCTGAGCAAATAACCCGCCCCGCTCCACTCTCAACGACAAGAAAGTACCTGCATGCGCCGCTCGTCATCGCCTGAACTGGCCACCGCCGGCATTGCGCCCGGCCGCTTCAACCCTATTGCCGACACATCGCTGTCCGCGATCGTCGCAGGTTTCGTCGCGATGATGACTGGCTACACCAGTTCTCTCGTGCTGATGTTTCAGGCCGGCCAGGCCGCGCATCTGAGCAACGCACAGATTTCGTCGTGGATCTGGGCGTTGTCGGTCGGCATGGCAGTCAGCACCATCGGTCTGTCGCTGCGCTTTCGCGCGCCGATCGTGGTGGCGTGGTCGACGCCGGGTGCCGCGCTGCTCGTTTCGTCGTTGCCGCACGTGCCCTACGCGCAGGCGATCGGCGCGTTTATCGTCTGCGCGCTGCTGCTCACCGTTGTCGGTCTGACGGGCTGGTTCGATACGCTAATGAAGAAAATTCCCGCCGGCATTGCAGCCGCCTTGCTGGCGGGCATTCTGTTCGAGATCGGCATTGAGATCTTTCGCGCCGCGCAGTTCCAGACTGCGCTCGTGCTGACAATGTTTCTGACCTACCTCGTCGTCAAACGCATTGCGCCGCGTTATGCGATTCCACTGACGCTGATCGCCGGCACGCTCGCCGCCGGGGTGCTCGGACTGCTCGATTTCAGCCACTTCAGGGTCACGCTCGCGCAGCCGGTGTTCACCATGCCGTCGTTCTCGCTGGCGGCCAGCATCAGCATCGGCATTCCGCTCTTCGTGGTGGCAATGGCGTCGCAGAACGTGCCTGGCATTGCGGTGCTGCGCGCCGACGGCTACGCCACGCCCTCCGCGCCGTTGATTTCGACGACCGGCATCGTGTCGCTCGCGCTCGCACCGTTCGGTTCGCACGGCGTCAATCTTGCTGCGATCACGGCGGCAATCTGCACCGGCCCCGAAGCGCACGAGAACCGCGACAAGCGCTACACGGCCGCAGTGTGGTGCGGCATTTTCTATCTGATCGCCGGCGTGTTCGGCGCGACAATTGCTGCGCTGTTCGCGGCGTTTCCGCGCGAACTCGTCGTCTCAGTGGCGGCGCTGGCGTTGTTCGGCTCGATCATGAGCGGCCTCACCAACGCGATGCAGGATGCAAGGCAGCGCGAAGCGGCGCTCGTCACTTTCATGGTGACGGCGTCCGGGCTCACGCTGTTGTCCATTGGCTCGGCGTTCTGGGGGCTGGTGGCGGGCGTCGTCACGCAAGTCGTGCTGAATGCGCGGCGTGCGTGAGGGCGAGGCAAGAGTGAACGGACCGGCGGCGCACGGTGTCAATACTGCATCAGACGATCCGCCATAAAATAGAGGCATCCGCCAGCGTTTCCCGGCAACATGGTTGCAACGTCGCGGCGCCCGTTGCAATCCTGGGTAAGCGCTGCAGCGAAACTCGTGGCAGCCGGACCGAAGCGGTCTTTCGATCCGGCTGCAACTCATTCTCCTGAACCGTGGCGCATGCGCCCCTAAAGGCACGAATATGACAACCGCACTCGATCAACTCAAGCAATACACCACGGTCGTGGCCGATACCGGCGACTTCCAGCAACTCGCGCAATACAAGCCACAGGACGCGACCACCAACCCGTCGCTGATCCTGAAGGCCGTGCAGAAGGACGACTACCGTCCGCTGCTCGAAAAGACGGTAAAAGATCATGCGTCCAAGCCGATGGGCGCGATCATCGATCAGCTCCTGATCGCGTTCGGCACCGAAATCCTGAAGATCATCCCGGGCCGCGTGTCGACCGAAGTGGATGCGCGTCTGTCGTTCGACGTGCAGGGCTCCATCGCCAAGGGCCGCGAACTGATCGCGCTCTACAAGGAGCACGGCATCGACCGCGAGCGCGTGCTGATCAAGCTGGCCTCCACGTGGGAAGGCGTGCGCGCCGCCGAAGTGCTGCAAAAGGAAGGCATCAATTGCAACATGACGCTGCTGTTCTCGCTCGCTCAGGCCGCCGCGTGCGCGGAAGCGGGTGCAAAGCTGATCTCGCCGTTCGTCGGCCGGATTTACGACTGGTATAAGAAAAATGCCGGCAGCGCGTGGGACGAAGCGAAAGACGGCGGTGCGAACGATCCGGGCGTCCAGTCGGTGCGCCGCATCTACGCTTACTACAAGAAGTTCGGCTACAAGACCGAGGTGATGGGCGCGAGCTTCCGCACCACCGGCCAGATTCTGGAACTGGCCGGCTGCGATTTGCTGACCATCAGCCCCGACCTGCTGCAAAAGCTGCATGAAAGTACCGAGAAGGTGGAACGCAAACTGTCGCCGGAAAGCTCGCACGACGCAAACATGGAGCGCGTGCCGGTCGACGAGCCGTCGTTCCGCTTCCTCGTCAACGACGAGGCAATGGCCACCGAAAAGCTCGCCGAAGGTATTCGCGCGTTTGCGGCGGATGCCGTGAAGCTGGAAAAGCTGATCGAAGCGCTGCGCTAGGAATTAGGGGAATGGTTGGGCGCGCCAGGCAACCGTGGTTGCCGGTGCGTTGCGCCATGGCCTGTCGAATCGAGTAGCGTCGGGAGTTGGCCGCTCCGGCGGGGCCGTACGTTGTAGTCAGCGTACGCCCGCCGCCTCCTCCCTGCCGCTGCCCCTCGCCC
>NZ_JAEUAV010000048.1 GCF_019511605.1 Paraburkholderia phenoliruptrix
AAGACCGCTACCGAGCAGCGGGGCCAGCAAAGCGCGAGCGAAGAAGGAGACGGACACCACGGGTTGGCTCTTCTGCCATGTCAATACCGCCAGTCCAAATCCTGCTACACCAACGAGTGTGATGATCGCCACGGCGATCCATGCAGACGGAGGCTTGCCGTATTCGAGCTGCTTTGTCTCGCAGAACTTCCAGTCCAAGCTCATCGGATTTTCATTCCGTCCGTTCCGGCAATCACCCGGCTCCCGCATTGCGTGCGGCAACCATCGACCACCCACTTGCGGCCACCTTCGCCATAGCCCTCCCCGTGCTCGATAATCGGGTTATCGCCGTGCTCGGGGCACGAGACGATGTCCTCGATTAACGCGACCTTGCGCCCATCCAGCGTAAACGTGGCGGACGCCGTCTTTACGACGCCCCCGTGGCTCGTCCTGTCGCCCTTACAGACCGGTTTGGTCATTTCTGTTCCGCCTTGGGATCATTGACGGGTTCGTCGCAGGTGTAACGGTCTGCTCCAGAGGGCGTGCTAATACCGGCTAGAAAACCCGGTCGCGACAACGCGCGCAAACTTGCGCCACGGACTCCGTCTGGATATAGCTTATTCAGATCGATCCCTGGAAAGAGCGGGTACTGAACAACGAAGGCATCCTCACCATGTCGATCTTTTTCCACAACATAGACACAATCACGGCCCACGGCCATGGCATACCTGCTGGAACTACATGGCGGCGCTATCATTGACGTCCCCTTACCAAAGGTGCATCGGGATTCGTCGGTTTAATCGAGGCATCGCAGGTGATGTGATCTTGTCCAGAGGGAGTGCGCAGGCCAGAGGGCGCAGAGGCGTTAAAGTCAATGCGCTTTCCTTCCGGCAACGTTTCTCTGCGTTCATAAACAAAGCCAGGAATCATCGGATATCTGGCTGTATCGACTGTATTAAAGTCGGGATCCAACGTCTCAGAAACGTAAACGGAATCGCTAGTTGTGATAACCGTAAACTTCATTGAACCTTTGTACGGGTCTGGACTATGGTCCTTATAGACCATTCCGTTGAATGTCCTCCCTCCGTCAGTCGAGTACGCCATCATCGGATTGCAGCCACGATCGCCGCAAACAGTTCCGGGAGCAGTGGCAGCCGGGAATACGAGGTTCCTGCCTGTTGGGTCCGCGTTGATAAGGCGCCCCTGATAATTCTCTACGAGGCCCCGGCCAAGGTGGCTGCGGATTCCGGCTTCGGTATCGTTGTACCAGGTCTCGCCGTGGTTACAGTCCCGATATTTCTCCAGCGTTACGAAGCGGTGATCGTCAATGCGGTATATCACCTGCGGCGGCGAATCGTAAGGCAATTCCTTCGCCATGAGAAAGTCGGCAAGATTGAACGACCAGGGCTGCGGTGTCGCACAGCCCATAGCGGCCACCGACAGGGCCAGTGCAATGATTTTACGAACCAAACTCTTCGCTCCCTTGGGACTACATAGTGGCGCTGTCATTGGCGGCCTCTCACCAAAGGTGCGTCGGGATTAGTGGGTTTAATGGACGCATCGCAGGTGATGTGATCCTGGCCGGAAGGAGTGCGCAGACCAGAGGGCACCGTTGTGTCGAACTTGATTTCATACCCATCGGGCAATGCGTCCTTGCCTGTGTACGCGTAGCCAGGAACGAGCGGATATGAAACGACATAGGAATCGAACTGCCGCCCCTTTGATACATAAACACGGGCGCTATCCGCTACTACCGTGTAAGCCTTCGTATCTACATATGGATCAAAGCTGTGCTCGAAGTAGACCATTCCGCGGAAGGTCCTTCCACCGTCCGTCGAGTACAGCAAACCGAGATTACAGCCACGCTCACCGTTGCCGCAAAACGCCCCAGGCGGCATCGCTGTTGGAAACGCGAGATTGCGGCCGGTCGGATCAGCATTGATGAGGCGCCCCTGGAAGTCTTCGACGGCACCGCGGCCCAAATAGCTACGGACTGCCGCCTTTGTATCGTTGTAATACGTCTCACCGTGGTAGCAATCCCGGTAGCGCTCCAGCGTCACGAAGCGGTGATCGTCAATGCGATAAATTACCTGCGGCGGGGAGTCGTAAGGCAACTCCTTCGCCATTGTGAAATCTCCCTGATTGAACGACCAGGGCTGCCGCGCTGCACACCCGATAGCGGCGGCGGACACGGCTAGTGTAATGATTCTACGAACCAAACTCTTCGCTCCCTTGGTACTACATAGTTGCGCCGTCATTGGCGGCCTCTCACCAAAGGCGCGTCGGGATTAGTGGGTTTAATGGACGCATCGCAGGTGATGTGATCCTGGCCGGAAGGAGTGCGCAGGCCAGAGGGCACCGTTGTGTCGAACTTGATTTCATACCCATCGGGCAATGCGTCCTTGCCTGTGTACGCGTAGCCAGGAACGAGGGGATATGAAACGACATAGGCCTTAGACTGTCGCGCCTCCGAGACATAAACCCGAGAGCCATCCGCGACTACCGTGTAAGCCTTCGTATCGACATATGGATTAAAGCTGTGCTCGAAGTAGACCATTCCGCGGAAGGTCCTTCCACCGTCCGTCGAGTACAGCAACCCGAGATTACAGCCACGCTCACCGTTGCCGCAAAATGCCCCAGGTGGCATCGCTGTCGGAAACGCGAGATTGCGCCCCGTCGGATCAGCATTGATGAGGCGCCCCTGGAAGTCTTCGACGGCACCGCGGCCCAAATAGCTACGGACTGCGAGCTTCGTATCGTTGTAATACGTCTCACCGTGGTAACAATCCCGGTAGCGCTCCAGCGTCACGAAGCGGTGATCGTCAATGCGGTAGATAACCTGCGGCGGGGAGTCGTAAGGCAACTCCTTCGCCATTGTGAAATCTCCTTGATTGAACGACCAGGGCTGCCGCGCTGCACAGCCGATCGCGGCGGCGGACAGGGCCAGTGCAATGATTTTACGAACCACGGTAGTTGTTCCCGTATTGAATGCGCTTTGCCTCCGCAATACTGGTTTCTTCAGCGACTGTCGCCCAGTCGATCGCTCCAGGCTTCTCCACCTCTTCAAATATCGCGGAGTTGAAGTATTGGTCGTACCCGCTCGTCCAGTCTGCGAGCTTGACAAGATTGAACCAGAAATCATCGTCGTCGAAGGAATCGCAAAAACCTACCGGCAAATCCCAAGCCACGACCCGCTTCATAAATTCTTCGTTCTTGGGAAGCGTGCTGTGGTTGGTTGGCTCCGCGATATACGCGTCAAGCCGGTCCGTCATTTCCTGCTGGTTTTCCTTTCCCCTTTGTCGTCCCGAGTTCGCGTACACGTCATCGACCGCGTTGTATTGTTCTGGTTCGTAGATCGATCTGAAGTAGGGGTATGACGCATCCTTGAATGTTTGTTGCCGAGGATCGTTCGGATCAGGTATTAGCGCGCCCATTGGGCCCGCGACCTTGCGCGATTCCTCGAAATCCTTCATTTCATCCGCCGTCAGGGGACTTGGCACCTTCTCGGCGTTGACCGTGACGGTCTGCCTCGGGTCGGGCACCTTCCAAAGGTCCGTAATGCCAAACAATGTGTGCATTGGTCCGCGATTGCCATTCCAGAAGTCTGTCGGTTTTGCACCAGGCACAAGCTTGCCTGCTGCAATTGGCGGCAGCGTGCCAAACTTGCGCACACCCGGCTCGTCACCAACCGGCGTGCTGCGCGCTAGCATTCGCTGTTTGACAGTATCGCCAAGCTCGCCTAGCAGCTCGTCGCCCAGCCCTTGCCAGCCGATGCTTTGTAGAGGCGTCGTTCCCATTACACGGTCATGGGGTGTGAAGTAGACGTAGAGGCGACCGTGGTTATCGCGCTCAGGAACGCCGTAGTTCAGTTTCAGGTCAGGGCGCCAGAAGTTCATGTCCTCTGAAGCCCCGACATGAAGCTGCCGCATCATTTCTTCCGTGTAGACCTGCTTGTCCTGCTTGATCCGGTTCGCCACCGCCTTGAATGTGTTGACGCGAGCTTCCGCGGTCGGGCGTTCGCTGCCGCAGGAGAGTGCATCCGTTGTCTTGTCGTCCAGCGCAAACGGCGAGTTCATCACGAAAAGGGCGTCCGGTGCGCGCTCCTTGCACAGCAGCGTTGCAGCCATGGAGACCATCGTGCCCTGACTGTGCGACATCAGCGTAATGGTGTCGCGCGGGTTCTTCTTGCGAATCTTGTCTATCAGATTCGCGAGACGCTGCGCCGCATGCGAGTAGTAGATACGGGGTGGTGCGTCTTGCAACTGACGGTCGGCCTCAGTGTTCAGGTGCTCAAGGTCGAAGCCGTAGACGTGGCGTGAGAAGCCCATATGGCTCCACAGTTGCTGGAGATTGTTGGTACCGTTCTGGAATGCACCGCCGCCCCAGTACCACGGACCTCCGTCCGCGCAGCACGCCGGGGCCCACTCGTCGTTACCCTCGATATTGCGTAACGGTATTCTCCATCGCTTCAGGTCCTCATCTCTACTTCGATAGCCCCAGTAGAAGCGAATGACGGGGGAATTTCCAAGCTGCGAAATGCGTCTGGACGTCCTTTTTCTATCATCACTAATGTCCGAATATTTATTGGCTGACAACTCAGCCGAAGCGGTGCGACCAAGGCGCGCGTTAAGTCCTTTGCACAATGCGTCTTCAGCGAAGTCGTACCACTCACCTTCCGAGTTCACCCCATGCACAAAAATAATCACGCCGGGCATGTGCGGCGGGACGCGCGCTTCGGCACGAACCTGATAGTCTGCCGGCGACTGGTACGACTCCCAGAAGGGTTGTCCAAGGTGATCCCGCTGCAGCGGCACCACGTTGGTTGCAACGTCATGCTGCCAAGCTTGTGGTTGCACGTCGGTTAGCGCGTCGGGCTGGTTATTCAGCTCATCCATTCATTGAGGCTCCCATGATTCGCGAAGCATTAGCGTGATACCCTGCGCCACGTCATTTTGCGTCAGCACAGTCTCGCCCTTGTCGGTCGTCCTCCCCTCGACAATGCGACCGTCTGCCATCCGAATCTTGTAGGGTCGATTGGCAAGTGGCCGTCCGGTCACATCGTCACTGAGAATGAACCGCTCGTCGTTTGGCGCAGTGGCCTGCCCAAACTTCGGCATCGGCAGCGAAAGCGACCCGGGCCCCTGCTTGTCGATATCCGGCACCTTGAGGATGAGACTGCCCGCGCCGCCAATCTCGACGCTATCGCCATGAATCTTGATATATGCGGTGCCACCGCCCTGGAGCACGACGCCATTAGCAGCATGGGCCGTGAGCGTTCCGCCTGCGCTGCACAACTCCATGTTCTGCTGCGCGACGCAGTCCAGTCCGTCCGATTGCGCCTGGATCAGCACCTTTCCCCGCGCGGCGATCATGCGGATACCCAGGCGCTGAGCAAACAGCGATACCGCACCCGCCGCCGACACCACCATGTTTTTCAGCGCGCTAACGTTAAAGCCGCCGCTCGTCGCTGTGTTGACGTCCTTACCCGCCGCAATGGACACGCGATCCGGCGTCGCAAGCGCGATTCCCTTTGGAGACGAAAGCAGCATGACCGCTTCACGAAGCCCCGCCACGCTGTTTTTGAGCCACTCGTTTTCTGCCTTCAGGTCGGCAATTTCAGCCTTCGCAACGGCAGCGGCCTGCGCCAGGCCGTCCGCCTGTGCCGCCGTGATCCGCAACTGGTTCAGGGCCGCATCCATGTCAAGCTGTTTGCCTGAGGCGCGCTCCTGAATGTCGCTCGACAGGAACAGGCCACCGCCGGCACGAACCGCCCCGCCTTTGTCGGTCCGCAGCTCGAAGCCCTCCCCCCGGTATTCGAGCCTGCTGTTGACGAGATAACCGAGGTTCAGCTGGCTCTTGCCTGAGTGCTCGGTGCTGAGCTTGATGCCTTCCTGGCCCGCCCAGTCCTCCATGCGCAGCTTGTTGTTGCTCTGGGTACGGATGACGTTGCGCGACAGCCAGCGGCGGTCGCTGGTGACCAGATCGCGCGCCTGGCTGTGATGGTGGAACGCAGTGATTTCAGGCTTGTCGGGATCCCCATCCCGGAAGGAGATGACCGCTTCGTCGCCGTCCAGCGCGACGAAGTGCATACCGGTCTGCAGCTTGCCCGCGAAGGGCTTTGCCAGACGCAGCGGCACGCTCTCGCCGCCCCTGGGCGAACTTCCGAAGTCGGCATCCAGCCGGACCACGTAGTAGCCCGCGGCATTCAGGTAGCCATACGTGTACTTGTCCGGGCTGCATACGCGGGCGCTGAGCGTGCCGGAGATGCGCGCCCATTTCGCCGGTTCGAACTGCAAACGGAAGCGCCGCCCCGCAGGGATGGCCCGGTAGCGGCTCGTGTAGGACCTGTCGCGCGCACCGCTGTGCGTGACTTCGGTGATGACGTGTCCTTTGGGCGCATCGGGAAGGACCAGATCCGTTTCCAGCACGCGCGCGCACTGCAACGCGAGCACATTGCTCTCGCCCTCGTACACCACCTGCCGCGCGATGGCCGCTTCGTGGCGCAGCTGCGCCTGCCACTTCGCCCCCGCCCGGTCGAGATGATGGGTGCCATAGATGTAGGGCTGACCGTAGGTGGTTTCGTCCTGCGGCGCGACGTTGGCCTCGTCCCTCATCCGCTCCCACGCGGCCTCGGGGTTATAGTCCGCGACCGCGAACGACTGCGGCACCGTCTGTGTGTGCGTCTTCAGCGCAGTCACGGCCTCGACGCCGCCTGCCTCGAGCCCCGCCGTCTCCCGGTATGGGGCGATCAGTTGCGGATCGTAGACGTAGTGGTCGATGTCGTCGGCAAACACGATCTGGTCGCCGTACTCCGTCTCGACCATGAAGCAGTAGATACCCGCCTTCTGCATGAGCATGTGCACATAGGAGAAGTCGGTCATCTGGTACTGGAAGCGCCATCGGTGCGCCGGATACCCGCTGCGCAAGCGGAACGACATCTGATGGTCGCGCATGCCGTGGCTACGCAGGATTTCGCGGATGATCTGCGGTGTGCTCAGGTGCTGGAAGGTCTGCGTGTTCGTGACAGCCTGGAGTCGCCCGAAATGCGACTTCAGCACGAGCTCGTACCTGGTGAAGTCATTCGTGGTCTGCACCGTCGAGAAGCGTTCGATATACCCCGAGAACTTGCGCACCGTGCCGGTGTGAGGCCTGATCGTGAACACCGCATCGCGGCTCAGGTAGTCCGCGCGCGGGAGCTGCTGCGAATGGGTGAGCACGATGCGCACTTCATTCGGCTCGCCCATTTTTTCGGTTGCCTCGAACGACACGACCGAGAGCGCGGCGGCGCTGCCGGTGCCCGGCACATCCAGAAAATATGCCTGCTGTCCCGTCATGCTCTGGATTAACGGATCAGACTCTGCCACTCCCCGCCCCCTGAAAAAGACCAGCGACACACATTCCGCTGCGGAACTGCTAATTGACCACTCAATACTAATCAGGTCAACTTAATTAATTTGAGACGGACGATTCTTGACACAGCTTTACAGAAACCGATGTGGCCAGTTTTTAACGGATAAGAATGGACTTGGCCAGGTATCTTCCCGCGGGGAGTTGGCGCTTGCCGGCTCTGCCACCGTCGAAGCGCAGCGGGCGCGCGAAAAACCCGCCGGCGACCGCTTCATTGCATTCATGCCGGACTGCGGCGGGCGTCCGGCGCGGTCACACTCCGGGCGACGTTTCACGCGCCCCCTTTTGAACTGGTAGCGGCGCGCAAGTCAACTGTGATCCCTTCGCCCGGCATGCACACAGCCGGACAGGCCGCAGCCATCATTCAAAATGAGGCCGTGATTCGCAGCGCCAAGTTTATGGAGCGACCCTTCGCCGATGTCATCAAGAGCGTTTGCCCAACTATATTCCCCGCAAAACGCCTCGCGTGTCCCATGTTACGCATGGCAGAAGCTATCCACACAAACTGTTCGCAAATCTGTGGACAACTACCCCGCAATCGCCGCAACCCATTGAAGCGCTGGCCGTTTCCGCAGAGAAGCGGAACTTGGGCAGCGAGCGCGCCCGCCCCTTTGCCTCATACGGCCGTCGGCGGAACCGTCTTCGTCTTCTTCAGGCCGCCGCCTGCAGCATTCCCTCGCCCTGCTCGCCGCCCAGCGCATCGAGCAGATCGCCGAGCATGCCGTCGAGTTCTGCGGTCATCAGCGTGACGTCCGAATCGAAGCGTTCGTCGTCGTTCTGCGCGGTCGGGTCGCCCGCTTCTTTCAGCACGTCGAGCGGGGCAATGCGCTTGATCGTCAGCGAAGGCGTCAGCACGAACGACACGCGGTCCTTCCACGTCATCGCGAGGCGCATGCATTGCTTGCCGGCCTCGATATGGCGGCGCATATCTTCCGCAGCCAACGTATGTCCGACGTAGCGGACCGTCGCGTTGCCTTCCGTTGGCGAGCGCAATTCCGTGTCCTGATCGACGGTGAACCCAGCCGGACCCTCGCCGGAAAGCAGCCACTCGGTCATTGCCGCAACCGGCGACTGCGCAACACGCACCGTGCCGAGCGGCAACTGATCGATCGATTTGACGAGCAACCCGCGTACCTCATCGGCGACCGCTTGCGACGCCGCGTCGATCACGAGCCAGCCATTGCGGCAATCTATCCACACGCGCGTGTCGCGGCGAATGCTGAAAGCGCGTGGCAGCAGTTCGTCGGTGACCTGCTCCTTGAGCTCGCGCATCTGTTTGCGACCGGGCTTGAAGCCCTGCTGTTCCTCGAGTTCGGCCGCACGGGCCTTGGTCACCTGCGTGACGACCGACGCCGGCAGCAGCTTCTTTTCGGCGCGAAACGTGAGCAGCATCTGGCCGTTCAGCGCATACACGAGCGAGTCGTTATCACGCGGCGACGCCCAGCCGTGGCTTTGCATCTCGACACTGCTGCTGGGCGCGAACGCGTGCGGCGCAAGCCATTTTTCCATTTGTTCGGGAGTGACGGACCACGGCGCGGGAAGGCGGTGAAGCTGAAGGTTTTTGAACCACATAGGCGAGGTGTCTGACGGGCAAAGCGCGTCATTCTATATGACGGCGTGCGTCGGGCGAGCGCACTGGCCGATTGGCCAAGGTGTGCCCGGCTTCCGGAAAAACGGCGCAGGCCGCGAGCCGCGCCGCCACCGGGCGTGTTCAAACCGTAGTGGATTTGAGGGACGCGTGAACGAGCGCGCTTCGCGACGAAATCGCCTAGACTTTTTGATATGCGCGATGAAGACGGAGGCGGCTATGGCCGACGCAACCGCAGCCTGGCAAACGGTCGAGTACGAGGGTTTCGAGATTCACGCGGCGCCGATGCCCAAAGATGCGCCACGCGAAGCCGGCATGTCCAACGCGCCGCCTGACACGGCGAGCAACCGCTACACGTATGTCGGCTATGTGTGTCATCCGGGTGCCGATCCGTCGATTCCGGGACACGCTGTCGCCTTCCACGCGGACGGCGAAGAAAGCTTCGCCAGCGAGGACGATGCGCTATACGAGGCCGTGCACGTAGGGCGCAGCATCGTCGACGGGACGCATCCGGACCTGACTGTGCTGCCGCTCGTCACCGGCGGAGTGTGACCCGCATCGCCGCATCGCCGCATCGCCGCATCGCCGCATCGCCGCATCGCCGCATCGCCGCATCGCCGCATCGCAATGATTGAAAGCGATCAGCCGAGCGCCCGCTTGATCCGCGACTTCAGCAGCGCGCGCCGCAAAGCTCCGGTCGGCTCGGGCTCGCTCACCGCCGGCCCACCCACGACAGCCGTCCCGCGCCGCAAGTAGTAGCGGTCGAAGGTGGCTTGCGTCATGCCCCACTTGTTCAGGAACTGGCGGCGGCCGTCGTTCTTGACCACCTTGCCGGTGCTCTTCTGCTGGAAGTGATAAACGAGACTGTCGCCGACGCCGAGGAACACGCGGCAGCCGGCATGCCACAGCTTCATCGAAAAATCGTTGTCGCTGCTCATGCCGGGGCTCAGCTCACTGCTGTAGCCGCCAAGCTTGAACCACCAGTCCCGATGCACGAGCGTGGGCGGCCAGGTCGCGCCGCGCCAGTCGGCACGCACGAGCCGCGGTGTCGCGGCGACCAGTTCGTCGCAGCGCAAGGTCTCGGCGTCGCGGCCGAAGTTCTGCACGACCACACACGGATTGCCCGAATCGACCGGTTCGATCATGGTGCCCGACAGCATGAACAGGTTATCCGCGGGCATTTGCGGCAGGCGTTTGACCAGTGCCTCGTCCCAGCCGGGGCAGCAATACATGTCGTCGTTCATATAGACGATGTAGTCGCGCGTGGCACGCGCCGCCGCAATGTTCACTGCATGACAGATACCAATGTTGTCCGGCGACGCGGTGTGCTCGATTCCCTCGTCTCGCACCCAGGCGAGCGTGCCGTCGGAGCCGTCGTTGACATGCACGATGATCTGGTGCTCGTGTGTCGAATGGCGCCGCAGGCTGTCAATCACGAGGCGCAGGTACGGCAGGTTATTCCACGTTGGGATGATGATCGAGAACATCGGTTATGTCCGTTGTGCGGGCCTCGGGCAGTTGCGACTGCATGCCGGCCATTTGTTTGGCCAGGATTGTACGCCTCACGCGCAATATCGGCAGGCGACTCGCCCCGCCCCCGATTTCCGGGCATTTCCGCCAGCGCGCGGCGGATTCGCGCACGCTCTCGCGCAAGCTTTTTGCAAGGCGGTGCACGGTTATAATCGCAGTCGCCCTACCGTCTTAAAAATACCCAACGATGGATCCGGCCCTTCGCAGTTCCATCCGGAACGGTAGTGTCAATACAAAAAGTCACCCTATGATTTTTGCACCCAGTCTGGCCTGGCTGACCGCCGCCCTGCTGTTTCTCGCGCCCGCGGTCAATCTCGTATGGCGCGGCGGTACCGGTTACTGCTTCTTCGCAATTCTGGCGCTGGCCCTAGGCGCCGCCGTCGCCAACCGCCGCACGCCCGGCTATTTTTCTGGCTTGCGCACTTACCGTTGGTTCACGATCGGCATGCTCGCGTTCGTAGTCGCCATCGGCGTTCAACAGCTGGTGTTGGGCTACTGGCTACCCAGGCAATTCGACGCATTGTCGCGCTTCATGCTGGCGCTGCCGGTGTTTCTCCTGCTGCGGCAATTGCCGTCGCGGCATTTGCGGATGATCGGCTGGGGCTGTGCGGCGGGGGCGCTCGCCGTGGGCGTCTGGGCAATCGTCGATCAGCCGGCCGGCGGCTGGACCGATGCCAATCGTCTGAACAACTCATACACCAACGCGATTCCGTTCGGCGACACCGCGCTGCTGCTCGCCTTCCTGTCGGCCTTCACGCTCGGCTGGGACGGTCCGCGCGACTGGCGTATCGCCGGCGTGCGGCTTCTGGCTCTTGCTGCGGGCGGCTACGCGTCGTATCTGTCGGGCACGCGCGGCGGCTGGCTGGCTGTGCCGGTGTTCGTCGTGCTGCTTGGCATGCAGTATCAGTGGTTCGCGCACAAGAAGCGCCTGCTGGTAGCGAGCGTCGCCATCGTGATTGCGGCCGCTTCGCTGCTTTCGACGGAGCGCATCCAGAAACGCCTGAGCGAAGCCACCACGGACTTCTCGATGCTGCATCAAGGCGAGGACTACACCTCGGTGGGTCTGCGCCTGCAGTTGTGGCACGCGTCGCGAATGATCTTTTCGCACCACCCGGTCTACGGCATCGGCAAAGGTCACCTGATGAGCGAGCTGGGCACCATGGCAAAGCGCGGCGAGGTGAAGAGCGAGATCGTCAACGAGCGCGCGCATAGCGACTTTTTCTCGACGCTCGCCGAGATGGGCGCCGTGGGCGTGGCGTGTCTGCTGCTCTTCTACTATGGAATCTCGGTCTATTTCTGGCGTCACCGCAACTCGACCGACGCTGCCATTCGCGCCGCTTCGTATTCGGGACTGGCGGTCGCAACAAGCACGGTGATCTTCGGACTGACCATCGACGTGCTCGTGCCGATCATGGTGACGGTGCTGCTGGCGCTATTGGTGGCAACGTTTCTCGCGGTGATCGATTCACGCCAACGCGAATTGCTGCAATTGAGCGAATTGAACGAACCGAACGCTGCGAGCGGATCGGACGGTTCTAGAGTACTGAGCTGATTCAAGGTTGCAGCGGAGCCGGCGCGCGCCGGCAACGCGCCCGCTCCCGACGCAAGCGGAGCCGGCCGACTCTTCTCAGCGCGTGAAGAGCTTATACAGCGAGGCGACGTGCGCGTCGACGTCTGGGTTGTAGACGAGGCTCGCGAGCGGGTCCGCGATCCTCGCCTTGCCTTGCTGCACTCGTTCGAGCGCCGTGTGAATCGCTCGCTCGAAGCTGCCCGCCGAACGCCGCGAAAATTCGATCTTCGCGTCGCCCTTCACGGTTTCCGCCGCGCCGACGTTGTCGGCGATCACGAGCGGCGTGCCACACATGACCGACTCCACGCCGACGAGCCCGAACGGCTCATATTCGGATGCGACTGCCGTGAAGTCGCCCGCGGCGAACAGTTTCTCGATCTCGTTGCAGTAGCCGACGTAACGGATCGTCTCGCCGGTTCGCCGCACCGGCCGCCCGGCCACTGCGAGACAAACGGGTAGCGAGGTCTGCAAAAAGAACGCCTCTAGCAGCGGATAACCTTTGCGCTCGTGGCTCGTCGACGAAAACACGAAGATCACGCGGTCTTCCGGCAAATGAAAATGCCGGCGCACCGCGGCCCGCGCCTCTTCCGTGAGCGGCCGGAAGCGTTGCGTATCCACCGGTGGATAAATCACTTCTATCCGTTCGGCGGGTACGCCGTAGAACCGCTGCAACTCGCGGCTCATCAGCTGCGAATGCGCGACCACCGCGCGCGCGTTCGTATAGACGCGCCGCTCGAGTTCGAACTGCAACTGGTCGCTGCGGCGCACCGCACGGCCCGACGCTTCGAGCGAACCGGGATGGGTGCCGCCGCACGCCACGACGTCCGCCTGCGTCGAATGGTTGATCGAAAACACACAGTCCGGGCGGCGCCGCTTCAGGCGCTGCTTGAGGCGCCAGTCAAAGGCAAGATTGCGCAGTTTGCGCGGCGCCCAGCGCACGTTCAGCCGTTTCGCGTCGACCCATGCCGCCTCGGGAAGCGAGCGGTCGATTTCGCGCGCATAGAGGGTGGGCCGCACGCCCATTCGGTGAAGGCCGGCGATCACGTCGCGCGTGTAGCGCTCGGCGCCGCCGCTGTTTTTCAGCGCCTGCGCGGTTAGCGCGATGTCGGTGAGGGTTGGGCGGGTTGGCTCGGACAAAGCTCGGATCTCGCTGATGTGAGGACGCGCGCCGGCGGCAGATGCGCCGCGCGCAGGTTGTGCGGCAGCGTAATTGTAAACGATGGCCAACGGCGCCCCGGCATCGCGCAACTGCCGCCACCGATTAGAATCGACCCTGACCGCACTTTTACCGACTCTATGACCGATAGCCTGCCGCGCCCCTCACCCGCTGCTGCACAACGCCCTTTGGTGTCGATGCTGCTCGTCACCTACAACCAGCAACAGCAGATCGGCGACGCCATTAAAGGAGCGCTCGCGCAAACTTACGAGCCGCTCGAAATCATCATTTCCGACGACGCCTCGAGCGACGCCACCTTCGCCGCCATTCAGGCAGCCGTGGCCGGTTACGAGGGACCGCATCAGGTGGTGGTGCGCCGCAACGCGGTCAACCAGGGCATCAGCGCACACCTGTCGCAACTGGCGCTGATGGCCCGCGGCGAGTTGCTGTTCGTTGCCGCCGGCGACGACATCTCGGCGCCCAATCGCTGCGAGCGGGTCGTCGACTTCTGGCTTGCCCACGACCGGCGCCCGGACCTGATCGCCACCGATCTCGCCGACATGGACGAAGCGGGCAATGTCCACGAGCGCATGAGTCCCACTGAACTGGACCGCTATCACAGCTTCGACGACTGGCTTAAGGAGCGTCCGTGGCTCGTCGGCGCGGCGCACACGTGGTCGCGGCGGCTCTTCGAGCGCTTCGGGCCGATGTTGCCCGGCACGATGGCCGAGGACCAGATCATGGTGCTGCGCGCGATCCTGTCCGGCGGCGCGCTGAGTCTGCGCGAGCCGCTCGTGCGTTACCGGCGCGGCGGGCTGTCGGGCAAGCGCCGCTATAAATCAGTGGCCGAACTGGTCGGCCGCATGCGGCAAAGCAATCTGTATGGGCTCGGCGAACTCGCGCAATTGCAGCGCGACGCGGAGGTAGCCGGTGTCGGCGAACGCATGCGCATGGCGATGGCGCCCAAGCTCGCGCGCGAGCAATTCATTCGCGCGATGTTCGAGGCGGGCAGCCTCGCTGAGCGCATTGGACTCGTTATGCACAGCGCGGGCGTGAAGCTCGGCCTGCGCATCCGGATGTTCCTGTATGTGAGCTGTCCGGCCGTGTATGCGCCCGGTCTGTGGGTCAAGCGGACATTGCGCAAAAGGCGGGGCTGACGCATTGCCCGAATCGGCATGAGCCTGGGCGACCTGGCGCGCGCGTCTGGTCATGCCCGCCGACCGCGGCGCGGCATTGTGCGTTGTGTAATTGCCCGCAACCGGCCCGCGCAAGCGCCGCGCTGCTTCAGGCGAGCAGCGCGTTAACGCGTGCTCGCTAAGCACTGCGCGGCGCGCGGCGCCGCCTGGTCTGGCTCACGCCGCGTTCTGCTGGAACTGAATCCGGTGCAAATGCGCATAGAGCCCGTTTTGCGCCAGCAGCTCGCGGTGGCTGCCGCTCTCGACGATATGCCCTGCCTCCATCACGAGGATGCGGTTCGCGCGCTCGATGGTGGACAGCCGGTGCGCGATGACGAGGGTCGTGCGGCCCTTCATCAGCGTTTCGAGCGCGGCCTGCACGTGGCGCTCGGACTCGGAGTCCAGCGCGGAGGTGGCTTCGTCGAGAATCAGGATCGGCGCGTCTTTGTAGATGGCGCGCGCAATCGCAAGACGCTGGCGCTGGCCGCCGGAGAGCATCATGCCGTTGTCGCCCACGAGCGTGTCGATGCCGTTGGGCATGGCATCCACCGTGTCCCCCAGGTTGGCCGCGCGTAGTGCCGCCTTGACCCTGTCGCGGTCGGCGGTCTGGCCGTAAGCGACGTTGTTGGCCACCGTGTCGTTAAAGAGCACCACGTCCTGGCTCACCATCGCGATCTGGCTGCGCAGCGCGTGCAGGTCGTATTCGGGAAGCGCGACGCCGTCGACGAGAATCTCGCCGCCGGTCGGATCGAAAAAGCGCGGCAGCAGATTGACCAGAGTGGTCTTGCCGCTGCCCGACGGACCCGCCAGCGCGACCATTTCACCGGGCGCCACCCTGAACGACACCTGGTCTAACGTGTGGCGATTGTGCGTGGCGTTGGTGCTGTACGTGAACGACACGTTGCGGAACTCCACTTCGCCGCGCGCGCGCTCGAGCGGCCTGCCGCCGCCCGCCGGCTCGGCCGGTTCGTCGATCAGGCCGAAGATCAGCTCGGCCGCCGTCATGCCGCGCTGCAGCGGCTGGTTCACGTCCATCAGGTGCTTGAGCGGAGAAATGATCAGCAGCATGGACGTGACGAACGCGACAAAACCGCCCACCGTGGTCTGATCGGACGACGACTGCACCACCGCAATCGTGATCACGACTGCAAGCGCAATCGACGCGAGGAACTGCGTCAATGGTTGAGCCAGACCGCCGGAGACCGTCATGCGCATTGCATAGCCGCGCAAGCGCTTGCTCATTGACGAAAAGCGGTCCATTTCGTACTTCTCGCCGTTATGAACCTTGACCACCTTGTAGCCGCCCACCGTCTCTTCGACGATATAGGACAGCTCGTTGGTCAGCATCTGATGCTCGCGGTTCAGCCGCCGCAGCCGGCGATTGATCTTGCCGACCAGCCAGCCGATGCCCGGCAGCAGCACCGCGACGATCAGCGTCAGGCGCCAGTTCAGATAGAACAGATAGGCGAGCAGGAAGATCACCGTGAGCGAGTCGCGCACCAGCGTGACCATCACGCTCAGCAGCACGTTCAGGATCTGGTTGACCTCGAAGACGATCGCGTTGATCACCGTGCTCGCGGTCTCGCGCTGAAAGAACGCGACGCTCGTGTGAATCATGCGCTCGAACATACGCAGCCGCAGTTCGAGCAGGATCTTGTTGGAGACGTAGGCGAGCAGATAGCCGGACGCGTATTGCGACACACCGCGGATCAGCGCGAGGCCGATCACGGCGACCGGCACGAACCACTTCGCGTTGTCGCTTGCATGGGCGCCGAAACCCTTGTCGAGCAACGGCTTGAGCAGAGCGGGGATCGCCGCGTCCGTGCCCGCGCTTGCGGCCATTGCGAGGATGGCGCCCACGATCACCCACATGAGCGGCTTGATGAACGGCCACAAGCGCCGGAAAACGACGGCGGGCGACGACCCCTCTCCTGCACCGATGGGTTTGCTTAACGTTGGCTTCGCGCTCAAGGAATCCTCTGGGAATGCGGTACGAGCTTCGCGGCGGCGGCGGCCGGCCGCCCGGGCGCGAAGATCGAAAAGAAGCATTGTAAACGCTTGAGGTTGACGGACGGCTGACGTTTTGGCCGGGGTGCGGAGGCCGGGCGAATGGGTGGGAGTGGGCG
>NZ_JAEUAV010000049.1 GCF_019511605.1 Paraburkholderia phenoliruptrix
CGCCAACACCGCCAACACCGCCAACACCGCCAACACCGCCAACACCGCCAACACCGCCAACACCGCCAACACCGCCAACACCGCCAACACCGCCAACACCGCCAACACCGCCAACACCGCCAACACCAGCCGTTCCCCCCGAGTTCCGCTCAGACCCGTCCACCCGCCGGCCGGTCTCACGCAACCATCCAGCCGGTGCGACGGGCTCAGCCGGTATCGACGACAGTCGGTCGCCGCCGGACGCCTGCATCGCGGACCGCGTCGCTGTCGGCCGTGCCGATGTGGCGCTGCCCGTGCGCAACACGGGCTCAGCCGGCGAAACCTGAGCGCGCGCCGCGCCGCGTCCCGCGCGCCAACCCTCGGCCGCTGCCCGGCCTGCCGTTTCCCGCCCAGCGGTCGATCCGGCCGCGGCGGAATGGGCGCCGCCCGCGGCCCCACCTGCCGCGCGGCCCTTCACGGGCGGGCGCCAAACGGTCGGCCGCGCGTAGCGCCCTTTGCTTCTCGGCGCCATCGTGTTGATCGAGCTGGAGAGGTGCGGCGCCGCGCCATCGTCCATGCTGCGATGACGGCGCGCTTCGTCGTCGCGCCTCGCGAGACCGCGCGAGGCGAGCCCGAGGCCGAATGCGCCATCGGCCCAAAGCAGAAACTCGCGCCACTGAAAACCGACGAGCCACGGCAGACTGACGACGAAAACGCCGAGCGCCGCGAGCGGCGTGCCGATATGCCCGAGCAGGTGACCGAGGCCCGTCGCGAGCGCATGGCCGATCGCATTCGTGCCGGCCGCGCCGATAAGCGACGCTTCGAGCGTGCAACTGGCCAGCATCGTGCAGACGAAGCCAAGCCACAGCCGGATCGTGCCCGGACCGCGCAGGCCCGCGCCGCCAGGCAGCATCGACTTGACGAGCCGCCAGATGAGAGGGATGAACCAGACGGCCGACCCGCCGAACCAGCCGAAAACTACCGTGTGCATACTAGACATCGACGAATGACGGATTGGCGAAAACGCAATCCGTCGAGTTTAAACCGGCGAAGCGAAACGCTTCGCAGGCGGACGCAAGTATGCCTGCGTCCTCGTGCGAAGCGGACCGGGCGCTTGACCACTCGCGCGCCGTTGCGCTCCGCCGCTTGTTGACCGCTCATGCGCAGGTCGCTTGCCGCTTATTGATCATTCACTTGCCAGCCTCGCCGCTGCGCTCGAACACCAGCGTCTCGCCGTTATCGAGCACGAGCTGCATCTGCTGCGGCGCACGCATCTGCACGCCGGTTCGTTGAATATGCGTGAGCGCGTTCAGATACGCGCTTTCGATCTGTCCGCCCGGCGTCGCGCAAGCCATGCGCGTGCCGCCCAGCGTGCCGAACGAGAGCTTGCCGTCCTTCAGCGTGTATGAGCCCATATAGCGGTTGCAGCCCGAAAAGCCGCTCGCGTGGCGCTGGCCTGCGGCGGTCGACAGCGTGAGGGTGATCGCCCCGCCCCGATCGGCGGATGGCACTGCGCGCGCTTTGCCGTCTGCGTCTTTCCATCCGCTGAGCGTCCAGCTGGTGTCGTCGAGCAACTGCGTGGCGGCGGGGTTGAACGGGTCGGGCGCGGGGGCTTCCGCATCCGGATGTTTCGGAATCGCGCAGGCGCCGAGCAGCGCCGCGACGCTCAGCGCGGCGAGAGCCGTGCGCGCGTTGGGAGCGATGCGCGCGAGACGTCGCGTGGACAGGCGTGGTTGCATGGCGTCGTTCCTCTTCAAACTGGCAAAGGCGTAAGGGTAACGCACTCGGCGCGCCGCGCGGACAAGGCGCGGCGAGGGGCCCGCATGTTAACATCGTGTTCTGTCCAATCACACCCTCATCCGACTTTTATCTGGAGACCCCATGCAGATCGGCCAACGGATCGGCACGCCCCTTTCTGAATCCGCGACGCGCGTCATGCTGCTCGGCGCCGGCGAGCTCGGCAAGGAAGTGATCATCGCGCTGCAGCGGCTGGGCGTCGAGGTGATCGCCGTCGACCGTTATCCGGATGCGCCGGGCCACCAGGTCGCGCACCGTTCGCACGTGATCGACATGACCGACCGCGCCGCGCTGCGCGCGCTCGTCGAAGCGGAGCGTCCGCATCTGATCGTCCCCGAAATCGAGGCAATCGCCACCGAAGCGCTGGCGGCCATCGAAACCGACGGCATCGCCGAAGTCATTCCCACCGCACGCGCCACGCAGCTCACGATGAACCGCGAGGGCATCCGGCGCCTCGCCGCGGAAGAGCTGGGCTTGCCCACTTCGCCGTATGCATTTGCCGATTCGCTCGAAGAACTGCGCGCGGGCATTGCCAAGGTCGGTTATCCGTGCGTGGTGAAGCCGGTTATGTCGTCCTCGGGCAAGGGGCAGTCGGTGCTGCGCAGCGACGCCGACGTCGAGCCGGCCTGGCAATACGCGATGGCAGGCGGCCGTGTGAATCACGGCCGCGTGATCGTCGAGGGTTTTATCGACTTCGAATACGAAATCACGCAGTTGACGGTGCGCGCGATCGATCCGTCGACCGGCGAGGTCGCCACGTATTTCTGCGATCCGATCGGCCACGTGCAGGTGGCGGGCGATTACGTCGAATCGTGGCAGCCGCAGCCAATGAGCCCGCTCGCGCTCGAACGTTCGCGCGAGGTCGCTCACAAGGTGACAGCCGCGCTCGGCGGACGCGGGCTCTTCGGCGTGGAACTTTTCGTGCGCGGCGATGACGTATGGTTCTCGGAAGTGAGCCCGCGTCCGCACGACACGGGTCTGGTCACGCTGTGCTCGCAACGTTTTTCGGAGTTCGAACTGCACGCGCGCGCGATTCTCGGTTTGCCGGTCGATACGTCGTTGCGCGCACCGGGTGCGTCGGCGGTGATCTACGGCGGGCTCGACGAGAAGGGCATTGCGTTCGAAGGCGTTGCCGCGGCGCTTGCCGTGCCGAACGCGGACTTGCGACTCTTCGGCAAGCCGGAGAGCTTCGTCAAGCGGCGCATGGGTGTCGCGCTCGCCACCGGCGAGCATATCGACGAAGCACGCTCGCGCGCCAAACAGGCCGCGGCGGCGGTGCGTCCTGTGTCGGCAAAGTCGGCGGGCTAAATCCTGCCGCGCGGGTCGCGCAAGCACGGCGAACACCGCTTGCACCGCTTGCACCGCGGCCGGACGGCACGCGCAGTTTGAAAGATCCGGGCCCGTCGAACGAATCGCGGGCTCACTGAAGTCGAGGTCAGCATGTTGCAGGAATCCCGTAACGAAGCGCCGCCCGCCGCAACGCGGCGTGCCACTGCCGGCCGTTTGCGCACGCTCGGCGTCTTGAGCGTGGTGTTCGCGCTCTCTGCGGGACTGTCGGGCTGCGGCCTTGCGGCCGCGCCGTGCCGCATTGCGTCGGCGGGCCTGAAGATCGTGCCGGTGGTCGGGCACGTGGCCGCCGCGCCGACCGATGCCTGCGCCGATGTCATCGACCCTTGATCAGCAACGACCGGGGCATTCCATGAAAAAAAGGCTGCTTGCAGCGGGCCTCGCGGCAATTTGCGGTTACGCGTTCGCCGCACCTTTGCATCTCGAAGACGTTCAAACCAAAAACCGGCAAACGCGCAAGTACACCTGCGCGACCGGCCGGATCCTGCATGTCACTTACTGGAACACGGCCAACGGCCAGAGCTTCGCGCTCGTGCCGGTAAAGGGCAAACAACTCCTCTTCGTCAACACCATCGCGGCGTCCGGCGCGAAGTACCAGGCCGGCAGCTATACGTGGTGGACCAAGGGCCCGCGTGCTGACCTGTACGACGCCACGGCAGGCGAAGACGCGCCGCCGCTTTTGTCCGACTGTATAACGCTCAATCGCTGAGCCACACATGGCAGCTTCGTGAAGCTGCCACGTGCTTTTCTTCTCCCGCCGCGCCGCATGGTCAGTCTGCGCGCATCATTTCCAGCCGAGTAGTAAGCTGTCCGCAGTGGCTTGCGGCATGACGCCGTGAGCGTCGCCACTGTCGTCCCTGTAGTCTCCCTGCGTGTTCTGGTCGTCTGTTCCGCTCACCCATTGCGAGGCTTTGCGCTCGCGTGCGTCCCTTCAAACGAGATCCTCCATGAAAGCATCGGACCTGTTCGTCAAATCGCTGGAAGCCGAAGGTGTCGAGTACGTGTTCGGCATTCCCGGCGAAGAAAATCTCGATCTTCTCGAATCGTTGCGCCGCTCGAAAATCCGTCTGATTCTGACTCGCCACGAGCAGGCGGCCGGCTTCATGGCCGCCACCTATGGACGCCTGACGGGCCGCACCGGCGTGTGCCTCGCGACACTCGGCCCCGGCGCCACCAACTTCGTGACGGCCGCCGCCTACGCGCAACTGGGCGGCATGCCGATGCTCATGGTGACCGGTCAGAAGCCGATCAAGTCGAGCAAGCAGGGCCATTTCCAGATTGTCGACGTGGTGCGGATGATGGAGCCGCTCACCAAGTACACGCGCCAGATCGTGTCGATCGCCAATATTCCGGCCGCCGTGCGCGAGGCGGTGCGGCAGGCGGAAGAAGAGCGCCCCGGCGCCACGCATCTGGAGCTGCCCGAAGACGTGGCCCACGAAGAAGGCGACGGCAAGCCGATTCCCAAAAGCTACAGCCGGCGTCCTGTCGCCGAGGAAAAAGCGGTGGCGCGCGCGGTCGAGGCGATCACCAAGGCGAAGCACCCGTTGCTGATGATCGGCGCGGGCGGCAATCGCAAGACCACGACGAAGATGCTGCGCGAGTTCGTCGACCAGATCGGCATTCCGTTTTTCACGACGCAGATGGGCAAGGGCGTGATCGACGAATCGCATCCCATGTGGCTCGGCAACGCGACGCTGTCCGATGGCGACTTCGTGCACCGCGCGATCGATCACGCCGACTGCATTATCAACGTCGGCCACGACGTGATCGAGAAGCCGCCGTTTTTCATGCGCAGCGGCGACGCGGAGAAGACGGTCATTCACGTCAACTTTCTCGGCGCGGAGGTCGACACGGTCTATTTTCCGCAGATCGAGGTGGTCGGCGACATCGCCAACGCGGTGTGGCAACTGAAGGAAAGTCTCAAGGAGCGCCAGGAGCACTGGGACTTCACGCGCTTCAAGGAAATCAAGGAGCATTTCGAGGCGCATCTGGTGAAGGGCCAGCACGACGACCGCTTCCCGATGTACCCGGTGCGGCTCGTCAACGACGTGTACGAGACCACGCCGGCGGACGGCATCGTGTGTCTGGACAACGGCATGTACAAGATCTGGTTCGCCCGTTACTACCGCGCGCACGAGCCGAATTCGCTGCTGCTCGACAATGCTCTGGCTTCGATGGGGGCCGGCTTGCCCTCGGCGATCGCGACCAAGATCGTGCACCCGGACCGCAAGGTGATGGCCGTGTGCGGCGACGGCGGTTTCATGATGAATTCGCAGGAACTCGAAACGGCAGTGCGCCTGAAGCTCGATCTGGTGATCCTGATCTTGCGCGACGACGCGTTCGGCATGATCCGCTGGAAGCAGGAGAACATGAACTTCCCCGACTACGGCATGACGCTCGCCAACCCCGATTTCGTCGCCTACGCGCAGAGCTATGGTGCGAAGGGGCATCGCGTTGGAGCGGCGGCGGACTTCGCGCCGCTGTTGCGCGAGTGCTTCGCCACGCCGGGCGTGCACGTGATCGACGTGCCCATCGACTATTCGGATAACGAGCGCGTGCTGAACCGCGAGATCAAGCGGCTTTCCGCGCAACTGTGAACGGCGCGGGCTCGCGTGCGGGCCCGCGTTGCCGCTGGCATCTATCAGAAGGAGAACGCGTCATGCTGAACAGGACTTACCCGTACTACCTGGCGAACGAAGCAGTGGCAGCAAACACGGATCTCGAAGTCACCGACAAGTTCAGCGGTGAAGTCGCCACGCGCGTCGCGATGGCCGATGCCGCGGTCATCGACAAGGCAATCGGCTTCGCGGTGGACGCGCTGCCCGCGTTGCGTGCGTTTCCCCCGTTCAAGCGCCAGGCGGTGCTCGAACATTGCGTGAAGCGTTTTCGCGAGCGCTACGACGAACTGGCGCTCGCGCTATGCATCGAGGCGGGCAAGCCGATCAACGACTCGAAGGGCGAGGTCACGCGTCTGATCGACACGTTCAAGGTCGCGGCGGAAGAAGCGGTGCGCATCGACGGCGAAATCGTCAATCTGGAAATCTCGCCGCGCGCCAAGGGCTACCACGGCTATGTGAAGCGGGTGCCGATCGGGCCGTGCTCGTTCATCTCGCCGTTCAATTTTCCGTTGAACCTGACCGCGCACAAGGTCGCGCCGGCCATCGCGGCGGGCGTGCCGTTCGTGCTGAAGCCGGCGAGCCGCACGCCGGTCGGCGCCTTGATCATGGGCGAGATTCTGGCGGAAACGGATTTGCCCAAGGGCGCGTTCTCGATTCTGCCTGCCCATCGCGACGGCGCGGATCTGTTCACCACCGACGAGCGCTTCAAGCTGCTGTCGTTCACAGGCTCTCCGGCAGTGGGCTGGGACCTGAAGAAGAAGGCGGGCAAGAAGAAGGTGATTCTGGAGCTGGGCGGCAACGCGGCGGCAATCGTCGACGGCGATCAGGGCGGCAAGCTCGACTACGTGGTCGAGCGGCTCGCGTTCGGTGCGTTTTATCAGTCGGGGCAAAGCTGTATTGGCGTGCAGCGCATTCTCGTGCACGCGAGCCTTTATGATGCGCTGCGCGAGAAGCTGATCGCGAAGACCAAATCGCTCGTAATGGGCGACCCGAAGGACGAGAAAACCTTCGTCGGGCCGATGATCTCGGAATCGGAATCGCGACGCCTTGCCGGCTGGATGGAGAGCGCCGTGCAGGCGGGCGCGAAAATCGTCGCGGGCGGCAAGGTCGAGGGCGCGATGTTCGAAGCCACGCTGCTCGAAGACGTGAAGCGCGACACCGACCTGTATCGCAAGGAAGCGTTCGGGCCGGTCGCCATTCTGGAGCGTTTCGGCGATTTCGACGCGGCGCTCGCGGCCGTCAACGACAGCGACTTCGGCTTGCAGGCAGGCGTGTTCACCGATTCGCTCGCGCATGCGCATCGCGCGTGGGACGAGCTGGAAGTGGGCGGCGTGGTGATCAACGACGTGCCGTCGTTTCGCGTCGACAATATGCCGTACGGCGGCGTGAAGGACTCGGGGCTCGGGCGCGAGGGCGTGCGCTATGCAATCGAGGACATGACCGAGCTGCGACTGATGGTGATGCGCGAGACGTGGTGAGTCAGCGGCTGGTGAGTCAGCGGCTGGTGAGTCAGCGGCTGGTGATTCAGCGGCTGGAGCAACGGGAACGGGTGCATGACAGCGGCGCGCAACCCGCAAGAGCGGCCCGCACGCCTTGTCATGCAACTGTCGCCGCGACGCACTACGCTCGCATGCGAGGCGGACCGTTGCTTCGTCGCACGCGAACGCGCCCGCTTGACGGGCGCCGTGCTTTTGCCGCGCAAGCAGAAAGCCGCCGCATGCGCCATGAGTGTTTTTGCTGAAGTGCTACAATACCGGCCTTTCCGGCGGTACTTTTCCGCCGGCCGGAGCCGGCCGCATTCTTTCCCGCAATAGTGACGGGTCCCGTGCCGAACGCCGTGGCTCCGCCTTCATCCTGATGCCTTCTGCGGTTCCGACCGCTGCCGCGCGCACGCCAAGCGCAACGCGCAGACGCATTTTTAGCGAAAGCCACCATGTCCGACACAGCCGTCACGCCCACTACTGCGACTTTTGATCAATTCGGCCTCGCGCCCGACATCCTGAAAGCAGTCAAGGAATCGGGCTACACCACGCCCACGCCGATCCAGGCGCAGGCCATTCCTGTCGTGCTGGCAGGCCGCGACGTCATGGGCGCCGCGCAGACCGGCACCGGCAAGACCGCGAGCTTTTCGCTGCCGATCATCCAGCGGCTGCTGCCGCAGGCCAGCACGAGCGCTTCGCCCGCGCGCCACCCGGTGCGCGCGCTGATCCTCACGCCCACTCGCGAACTGGCCGACCAGGTCGCTGCGAACGTCCAGGCGTATGCCAAGCACACCGCGCTGCGCAGCGCCGTGGTGTTCGGCGGCGTGGACATGAATCCGCAGTCGGAGCAGTTGCGCCGCGGCGTCGAGATTCTGATCGCCACGCCGGGCCGCCTGCTCGACCACGTGCAGCAGAAAACCGCAAACCTCGGCCAGGTGCAGATTCTCGTGCTCGACGAAGCGGACCGGATGCTCGATATGGGCTTCCTGCCTGACTTGCAGCGCATTCTGAACCTATTGCCGAAAGAGCGGCAAACGCTGCTGTTTTCGGCTACCTTCTCGGGCGAAATCAAGAAGCTCGCCGCCACTTACCTGCGCAATCCGCAAACCATCGAAGTGGCGCGCAGCAACTCGACGGCAACCAACGTCACGCAGATCGTCTACGAAGTGGCCGAGGGCGACAAGACCGGCGCCGTCGTCCAGTTGATTCGCGAGCGCAGCCTCAAGCAGGTGATCGTGTTCTGCAACAGCAAGATCGGCGCGAGCCGTCTCGCGCGCAGTCTGGAGCGCGACGGCGTGGTCGCAACCGCGATTCACGGCGATCGCTCGCAGAACGAGCGCATGCAGGCGCTCGACGCATTCAAGCGCGGCGAGATCGAGGCGCTGGTCGCCACCGACGTCGCCGCGCGTGGTCTCGACATTGCCGAGTTGCCGGCGGTGATCAACTTCGATCTGCCGTTCAATGCCGAAGACTACGTGCACCGCATCGGCCGCACGGGCCGTGCCGGCGCTTCGGGCGACGCGTTGTCGCTGTGCAGCCCGAACGAGCGCAAGCAACTGGCGGATATCGAGAAGCTGATCAAGCGTCCGCTCGACGTGCAGCGTCTGACCGTAGACGCGCCTGTGCGCCATCACCACGAAGACCGCGCGCCGCGGCGCGAACGCGGCGAGGGTCGCGACGAGCGTGGCGCACGACGCCGTGCGGGCGCGCCGTCCGGTTCGTTCGACCGGCCGCATCATCACCGCGCGCAGCCAGTGGACGATTTCTTCCTGAAGCCCTACGAGCCGTCGCCCGCTTCGGTTCGCAAGGTGGAAGAGGCAGAGGCGGCACGGTCCGCGCCGCAAAAGCCCACCTCCAAGCAGCCGCTCGCCGCGTTGCTCGGCGGGTTCGGCATGCCGCGCAAGTCGTCGTCGTAAAGCAGGCTCGTGGTTGTCGGGCTGTGCCGGCTGCGCGGCGGGCGGCGGTTGTCGCCAGATGATCTGATGACCGGGCGCAAAGCACCTTCGACCGCTGCGTGTGTTCTCAGGCGTTGGTTTCCCGAGCCCCGCCGGGTAGCCAATCAAACGCTCAAGCGCATTTTCTTCGCCCACGCCGCAATCGCCGCGGCGTAGAAATCGTCCAGCGTGCGCTGCGGTGAGCCGCTCGCGCCGCCATTCCCGAGGTTCAATCCGAGGTGCCGCGCAGCGGCGTTCAGCGCTTGCAGCGGCTCGTCACAGTTCAGTGCGGTTGCGCCTGTCTGCTTGCTGAGCTTTTCACCGTGCTCGTTCGTCACCACCGGCACGTGCAGATAGCGCGGCGTCGGCACCCCGAGGCACCGCTGCAGGTAGATCTGCCTCGCAGTCGAATCCATCAGATCCGCGCCTCGCACGATGTGCGTGATGCCGGAGTCGGCGTCGTCCACGACGACGGCGAGCTGATAAGCCCACTGATCGTCCGCTCGTCTGAGCACGAAATCGCCCACTTCGGTGGCGAGATTCTGCGTCTGTTCGCCTTGCCAGCGATCTTCAAATGTAACGACAGCCGCAGCACCGTCCGGCACCCGCAGCCGCCACGCGCGCGCGGGCTTGCCGTGCAGGCCGTTGCGACAGGTGCCCGGATAGGCGAGCGTGGTGTTGCGCGCATGCGCATGCAGCAGCGAATCGGCAATTTCCTTGCGCGTGCAGCCGCATGGATAGACGAAGCCGGCCGCCATCAACTGGTCCAGAGCTTGCGCATAACGCCCGGTGCGCGTGCTTTGCCAGAGGGGCGGCTCGTCGGCGCGCAGGCCGAAGCGCTGCAGCGTGTCGAGTATGTGTTGCGCGGCGCCCGGCATCGTGCGCGGGCCGTCGATATCTTCTATGCGAACGAGCCATGTGCCGCCATGCGCGCGCGCGTCGAGCCAACTGGCGAGCGCGCTCACCAGCGAACCGAAATGCAGCGGGCCGGTAGGCGAGGGCGCGAAGCGTCCGCGGTAGTTCATGAGTCGATGCACCGAAGGTTCAGTTGCTGTCGGGCCCAACGGCCGCCCGCCAGCCGGAAAGCGCCGCTGCGCTCAAGCTGCGCGCGCAGCCTTGCTGTCCGGATGGCATTGCGGGCAGGTCTTGCCGGCGACGTACATCGGCGACTTCTGCTGTTCGGGCGTGACCACCGCGCGGCAGCCGAAGCACTGCACGGTCGAAGTGGGCTGAAGCTGCGGATTGAGCGCGGTGCGGTAATCGAACACGAAGCAGTCGCCGTGATAATGCGCGCCGCCCACTTCCTCGAAATACTTGAGAATGCCGCCTTCGAGCTGATACACGTGCTCAATGCCGACGTCTTTCATATGAATCGCAGCCTTCTCGCAGCGAATGCCGCCCGTGCAGAACGACACGACGGTCTTGCCTTCGAGGTCGGCACGGTGCTCTTCGATCACTTCGGGAAACTCGCTGAATTTCGTGATGCGATAGTCGAGCGCGTTGTCGAACGTGCCGACGTCCACTTCGAACGCGTTGCGCGTGTCGAGCATGACGACCGGACGGCCTTCGTCGTCGTGACCGCGGTCGAGCCAGGTTTTCAACGTGGGGGCGTCCACGAACGGCGCGCGGCCCAGTTCCGGGCGAATGGCCGGCTTCTTCATTGTGATGATTTCGCGCTTGAGCTTGACCAGCATGCGCGTGAACGGCTGCTTGTCCGACAGGCTTTCCTTGAATTGCAGGTTCGCGAATTTGCCTTCGAACAGCGGGTCATTGCGAATGTAGTCGATGAAGGCGTCGGTATTCTCGCGGGTGCCCGCGACGAACAGGTTGATGCCTTCCGGCGCGAGCAGGATGGTGCCGCGCAGGCCGAGCGCATTGCAGCGCTCAGTGACCTGCGGCCGCCAGGCGGCGGTGTCTTCGATTGTGACGAAATGATACGCGGCGAGATTGACGATACTCATGGGTGTTCAGCGGTAATAATTGACGATGGGCAGTCCGGGCTTGCTGGTGGCGCGAATGCGGTGCGGCGGCGACCACGCGACGGTCACGCGACAACCATGCAACGGGCAGGCGACAAGCACGCAACGAGCGCGCAAAAAAGCACGCGACAAGCAGGCGCGAACGGTCGGCACGCGGTACAGGCGCGCAGGCCCACGGCGGCAAAAGCGCAGCAAAAGTTTGCGCGAGCGGCCGCAAGAGCCCCCAGCATGCCCGCGAGCCGGCTATTTGCCCGCAGCGCGCTGTAACGCCTGCAATGGCCCCGAACGGCCTTCACTGCCCTGTGCGGCAGCCACGTCGAATTGGGCGAAACCCATATTATCCCTCAACCCGGCGTTTTTCCCGAGCTAGCCGAATGGACGATGCTTTGCGCTAGCGCAAACGCCGGGCGAACTGGCGCGCATGGTTTGCGCACGCGGCCGTGGTAGCTGGCAAAAAATCGCGGCCGATCAGCCGCAGCCGACGGTGTCCTAACCCGAATGGCCAGCGGGCGGTTTTGCGCTGAAATCTGCGGGAGGGTGGAGTTACAATGTCGCCCATGTCAGATCCCCGCTTCGTCCATCTCCGCCTCCACTCCGAATTTTCGATCGCCGACGGCATCGTGCGTCTTGACGACGTCGTCAAGGCGGCCGCCAAAGACGGTCAGGGGGCGCTCGCCCTGACCGATCTCGGCAACGCGTTCGGGCTCGTCCGGTTCTACAAGGAAGCACGCGGCAAAGGGGTCAAACCCATTGCCGGCTGCGACGTCTGGATCACCAATCCGGACGATCGCGACAAACCTTCGCGACTGTTGCTGCTGGTGAAAGACCGGCGCGGTTATCTGAATCTGTGCGAACTGCTGAGCAAGGCCTCGCTCACCAACCAGTATCGCGGCCGCGCGGAAGTCGAGGCCGGCTGGCTCGAGTCGGGCCTTGGCGAAGGTCTGCTCGCATTGTCGGGCGCGCAGCAGGGCGACGTTGGCCTCGCGCTTGCCGCGGGCAATCAGGAGGCGGCAAAGCGCAATGCGCTGCATTGGGCAAAGGTGTTTCCGGGCGGCTTCTACATTGAGTTACAGCGTTGTGGGCAGCCGGGTGGCGAGCAGTACGTGCAGCAGGCGGTCGCGCTCGCGGCGTCGCTCAAACTGCCGGTCGTGGCCACCCACCCCATGCAGTTCATGACGCCGGACGACTTCACCGCGCACGAAGCGCGCGTGTGCATTTCCGAAGGCGACATTCTCGCCAATCCGCGGCGGCAGAAGCGTTTTACGCCTGAGCAATACTTCCGCACGCAAGACGAAATGGTCGCGCTCTTCGCGGACATTCCGTCGGCGCTCGCCAATTCGGTCGAAATCGCCAAGCGCTGCAATCTCACGCTCGAACTCGGCAAGCCGAAACTGCCGCTCTTTCCGACGCCCGACGGCATGTCGCTCGACGACTACCTCGTGCATCTGTCGAAACAGGGCCTGGAAACGCGTCTCGCGCAGTTGTATCCCGACGAAGCGGAGCGCGCCGCGCAGCGCGAGACGTATTACCAGCGGCTCGAATTCGAGTGCGGCACGATCATCAAGATGGGCTTTCCGGGCTACTTCCTGATCGTCGCGGACTTCATCAACTGGGCGAAGAACAACGGCGTGCCGGTGGGTCCGGGCCGGGGCTCGGGCGCGGGCTCGCTCGTCGCGTATGCACTCGGCGTGACGGACCTCGATCCGCTGCGCTACAACCTGCTGTTCGAGCGTTTCCTGAATCCGGAGCGCGTGTCGATGCCCGACTTCGACATCGACTTCTGCCAGCACGGCCGCGACCGCGTGATTCAGTACGTGAAGGAGAAGTACGGCGCGGACGCCGTGTCGCAAATCGCGACGTTCGGCACGATGGCGGCGAAGGCGGCAGTGCGCGACATCGGCCGCGTGCTCGATCTCGGCTACATGTTCACGGACGGCATCGCAAAACTGATTCCGTTCAAGCCCGGCAAGCACGTCACGATTGCCGACGCGATGAAGGAAGAGCCCCTGCTGCAGGAGCGCTTCGACAACGAAGACGAAGTGCACCAGTTGCTCGAACTCGCGCAGCGCGTCGAGGGCATCACGCGTAACGTCGGCATGCACGCGGGTGGCGTGCTGATTGCGCCCGGCAAGCTGACCGATTTCTGCCCGCTGTACACGCAGGGCGACGAGAGCGGCGTCGTGAGCCAGTACGACAAGGACGATGTGGAAGCCGTCGGCCTCGTCAAGTTCGACTTTCTCGGTCTGACTACGCTCACTATCCTCGACTGGGCCGAGCGCTATATCCGCCGTCTCGATCCGTCGAAGAAAGACTGGTCGCTTGCGCAAGTGCCGCTCGACGATCCGGCATCGTTCTCGATCCTCAAGAAAGCCAATACGGTCGCCGTGTTCCAGCTGGAAAGCCGCGGCATGCAAGGCATGCTGAAGGACGCGCAGCCCGACCGTTTCGAAGACATCATCGCGCTCGTTGCGTTGTATCGTCCGGGTCCGATGGACCTGATTCCGAGCTTCTGTGCGCGTAAGCACGGCCGCGAGGTGGTCGAGTATCCCGATCCGCGCGTCGAACCTGTTCTGAAAGAGACCTACGGCATCATGGTCTACCAGGAGCAGGTGATGCAGATGGCGCAGATCATCGGCGGCTATTCGCTGGGCGGCGCCGACTTGCTGCGCCGCGCGATGGGCAAGAAGAAGCCCGAAGAAATGGCGCAGCACCGCGAGCTTTTCGCGGAAGGCGCGGCGAAGAACGGCCTCACGCGCGAGAAGTCCGACGAAATCTTCGACCTGATGGAGAAGTTCGCGGGCTACGGCTTCAACAAGTCGCACGCGGCGGCCTACGCGCTGCTCGCGTACTACACCGCGTGGCTGAAAGCGCACCATCCGGCGGAATTCATGGCGGCGAATATGTCGCTTGCCATGGACGACACCGAGAAGGTCAAGATCCTGTTCGAAGACTGCATCGCCAACAAGATGACGGTGCTGCCGCCGGACATCAATCTATCGGCGTATCGCTTCGAGCCCGTCGCGGAAGCGGACGGCAAACGCTCCCGCACCATCCGCTATGGACTCGGTGCGATCAAGGGTAGCGGCCAGAACGCGATCGAGGAAATCCTGCGGGCGCGCGAAGACGGCCCGTTCATCGACATTTTCGACTTCTGCAACCGGATCGACCGCCGCGTCGTCAATCGCCGCACGGTTGAAGCCCTGATTCGCGCGGGCGCGTTCGACAGCCTGCACGCGAACCGCGCGCAACTCATCGCATCCGTGTCGCTGGCCATGGAAGCCGCGGAGCAGGCCAGCGCGAATGCGTTGCAAGCCGGCCTTTTCGACATGGGCGACGCGCCGTCGCAAGGGCACGAGCTGGTCGACGAGCCCGAGTGGCCCGAAAAGAAGAAGCTGCAGGAAGAGAAGGCCGCGCTCGGCTTCTACCTGTCGGGCCACCTGTTCGACGCCTACAGGGACGAGGTGCGCCGCTTCGTGCGCCAGAAGATCGGCGAACTCAAGGAAGGGCGCGACAAGCTGGTTGCGGGCATCGTCGCATCGCTGCGCACGCAGATGACCCAGCGCGGCAAGATGATGATCGCGCTGCTCGACGACGGCACCGGCCAATGCGAAGTGACCGTGTTCAACGAGACGTACGAAGCGAACAAGCAGTTGTTCAGGGAAGACGAGCTACTGGTCGTGCAAGGCCAGGCGCGCAACGACGCGTTTACCGGCGGCATTCGCTTCACCGTGGACACGGTCATGGATCTCGGCCGTGCGCGCTGCCGCTATGCCGAAGCCGTGAAAGTGAAGATGAACGGCAACGCGGACGCGCTGGCGTTGCGGCGCGTTCTCGAGGCTCATAGCGCAAGCAAGGACGAGCCGCAGGCCGCGGCTGCGCCGGCGCCTTCCGCACGCGGCGGTAATGGTGGCAATGGCGGCAACGGCAGTGGTCGTAACGGCAGCCAGGGCGGCTACGGCGGCGACAATGGCCGTCAGCGTCAGCCGGTGCAGATTCCGAATGGACTCGCTGTTCAGATCGTGTACCGCAGCGAGAATGCCGAGGGCGAAATGCGGCTTGGCGACGCGTGGCGCGTCAAGCCGACCGACGAGCTGCTCGCCGACCTGCGCGGCCAATTCGCCGGCAGCGCCATCGAGATAGTTTATTGACGGACGAGCGCCCCGCTCAGCGCGACTGCGAGCGGGGCTCTTCAGCGAGCCGCGCGAGCTTGAGAAACCGGTAGTACACGGTTTCCGCGTTGAACACCGCAATCATGAAGCCGGCGCGGCCGTCGAGAAAACCTCCGCGCAACAGATAGGTGCGCAGGAAAGCCCAGGCGCCGCGCATAAGCGCCTTGCCGAAGCTGCCGTGTTGACCCGCCGCGTGGCGCTGCAGCGCACCGGCGCTCGAATATGCGTCGAGCTTGCGCACCACCGTCTCGAAGTTTTCGTACGAGTAGTGCAGCAGCTTGCCGTTCAAGCGTTGCGCGGGCGTGTCGAACACGAGCCGCTCGTGCACGAGGTCGTCGGAAAAACGGGCTGCGCCGCGTTTGAAGAGGCGCGGGATCCAGTCGGGGTACCACCCGCTGTGATGAATCCAGTGCCCGCAAAAACTCGACAGGCGGTCCACCGCATAAACGTCAGCAGCGGGCGACGCGAGCGCCGCGCGAATTGCGGCCGCAAGTTCGGGCGAGACGATCTCGTCGGCGTCGAGCGACAGGACCCACGTGGTCGTGAGCGCATCCACCGCGCGGTTCTTTTGCGGGCCAAAGCCCGGCCAGTCGGTCTGCTGGATCACCCGGGCGTTGTGCGCGCGAGCGATCTCGGCGGTGCCGTCGGTGCTGCCGCCGTCGATCACGACTATCTCGTCGGCAAAGGCCACGGAGCGCAGGCATTCGGCCAGTCGCGCCGCGGCGTTTTTTGTGATGATGGCGACACCGAGAGTGTTTTCTTGCATACCTGACGTGCTGAATCGGGAGTGGCCTGAGTAGAACGACGCAATGGATCGCCCGCTAGGAGCGCGCGGGTCGCGCAAGTATACACACGCCGGTATGCACGCGGCCGATGCGGCTCGCGCGGCAAGATCGCTATCCACGCGGACGCCCGCCCGCGCACCGGCCCGCGCACCGGCCCGCGCACCGACCCACGCACCGTCCCGTGCACCGACCCTCGCCCCTAGCCATACTCTCGCACCA
>NZ_JAEUAV010000005.1 GCF_019511605.1 Paraburkholderia phenoliruptrix
GGGCGGGGGCGTTTAGCGTACGGACTCGCCGCCCATCGCCCTTGTATCAGTTGCCGGACGTCCCTCATTTCCCCCATACGTCATGCTGCGCGGACGGCATGTAAGCCCTGAAAAAGGGCTGTCTGCCCGATGCAACGCTTCGCCTGCCTGACCCCGCCCGTCATCAGCGCCTGCTAAACGTCGAGTCTTGATCTGACGCAAGTGGGTGCGGCAGGGCACCACAGGTAGGCCACTGCTTGCGGAGATACCATGAACGCATCGTTAGACGGGGCGCAGCAAAACGACGTAGCCCTGTAGAGGATGAAGCAATTGAGTTTCATCAATGGATCGTATTTATCAGGAGTATGAAATGTCTGCCACCTCCGTTCTGATCAGCATGGCTCCGATGTGGGGCATTCTGCTCATCGCATCCTGCTCTGCCGCGTATCTGGTTTTTTGGCGCAAGGTAATTAAATAAACACGCGCAGATTCCGCGTGCGAGCACCACGTGGGGCTCCTATGCGCCCACGCAACTTGCAAGGGTGACTACGACTGTCCGCGGACTGTCGGCGCGCTTAACGAGCTGCTCCACGGTGCCATGCCCAACGCAAAGTTCCGCCAGCGCCGCGTCAGGAGATACGGCCATCCGACGGCAACGCATTGAAACGCCACAGAAGCGCGGTTCTGTCCCGTCCTGTGACCGCGAGGCGACTGGGAGCTGACTGTGACCTGACCGTCTGCCGCGCTTGACCCAGATCAACGGGACAGTCTCGCGCGAGTGCGTAATATCGGTTCATGGTGGACAGAATTGCGGAGACAGGCCATGCGTGTATTCCTTCCGGGGCTACTGCTTAGAACGACGGTATGTTCAGTCGCTTGCCTGGCCCTTTCAATTTCCTATGCCGAGGTCCCGCCGGGCCCACCCTCGGCCTCGCCGGGTCAGCTGACGACGCCTGCAGAGCGGGCCGACTTTTGCGCTCAGATGCGCGAGGCGCCAACCGGTGCGAAGCGGCAGGCGGTCGCGCGAAAATGGCACGATCTGATGATCGCGCATGCAAAGGAGCGGGGCGTCGAGGTGCCACCCGGCATGCGTCGTTACGATGGACAGCACATGATGGACCACGACGGCGGGATGCACATGGGCATGGACGTGGACATGATGAGCGTGATGTGCAATCAGGGTGATGCAGGCGCCGCTGCATCCAGTCCACCTGCCGCTGCCGGTCTGGAGACCGGTCACAATAGGGGCATTACGTATGTGACAGGAGGCGTGGGCGAGGACGAAGCCGCGGCAATCCGCGCTGTCGCGTCACGCTACAGCATGCGAGCGCGGTTCACCACGAGCACCGGAGAGTTCACCTCCGATGTGTCGGTGCGCCTGTTCACGTCTGACGGGAAACTGATCTTCGCGGCAATCACAGACGGGCCCTACCTTTATGCGCAAATCCCGCCGGGCCGCTACCGGCTCAGCGCGACGCTGGATGGCGTGGAACGCTCACAAGGCATTGCGATACCGACGCATGGCGGCATCGGCGTTTCGTTGACATGGCCTGCCGCGCGTGCAGGCGCGGCAGGCTGATAGCAGTGATGCACCGGAGGGCGGCGACGTGGAAAGCTAGGTCCCCATCGCCAGCGCTGCAAATACCGCGTCTTCATTTAGCCGCCGTTCGAGAGCAACAAGCGTTTTCAGTGGCGACGAGGTTCTGCTACGGCGGTGCTGACATTCCACAAGATCGCAGCTGAATCGCCACCGCTTCACTCGGACAGCGAACAGACCGGGCGGCAGCATTGCCAGCAAATCGCCGAAGCTGACGCGCGCCTATAGCCCCGTCCAGCGGCAGAAAGCGCCCACGATATCGTGCAACTCGTGGCAGCAGCCGCGGAGCAGGTCCAAGGTCGAGAAAGGAGGGCGGACGCCGCCGCAGGCATCGAGGTTCAGACATGAGGAAAACGATTGCTGGAACCGTCATCCTGCTCGTCGCCATTGCTTTGCTCGGGGGCTGCTTGCCGCACTACGACGCAGATGATGTCGAGCGCAAAGCTGCACTGGGCGACCTGCTCCAGCAGTACGCGGAACGCACCGAGCTTTCGCGGCAACTGATTGCTCTGGTACAGCCTGCCTCGCGCGAGAACAGCGGGCTTGCCGATGCGGTGACCGCGGCACAGGCCAACCTCGACTGTATGCGCACCGACCGGGAGGCGCTGCTGGAACAGATACCTTTCGAGCGGTTCGAGATTGCGCAGCGCCAACTGGGGGACGCAATATCTCGTCTTGTGATCGAGGCCGGCAACGATCCGCACCTCGATCACGATGCGCGCTTCAGGTCCTTGCTCACACAACTGGCCGCAGCGGACCGGCGAATCGTCACGAAGCGAAAGGCATACGACGAGGCCGTTGACCGCTACAACCGCAGCCGGAGCGGCTATTTTCATGACATCGAGGCGCGCACGCTGACGTTTCGTATGCCGCCAGCACCCGGCCCGGTTGTAGCGATACCACCCGGCAACCGCGCGCTAACTCCAATGCGGTACGCGACCCTTTGCACGTATGGTCGAACGGTCGTGACATAGGCGCGGAAGGCGCCTGGCGCTGCCTGTTCCTCCGGGGCGCATGTGCCTCGCAGTGTTGCTGAATATCCGTTGACCAAGGTCAGACGGCGGGAATCATTCGGGCCGATCATTCAGTTAGCTGTGGCGATGGCCTGATCGAGGCGTCGGGGCTCGCTTGCGCAACCTCTACGAGGAGCGATTGATGTTCCAGAAGATCGTCGTGGCGCTGGACGGCAGCAATGCGTCCAAACGGGCGCTGTATGAAGCGCTCAATGTTGCCGAACTCGCGCAGGCCCGTTTGCACGCGGTATATGTCGTCCACCCGTGGTGCATGTCGCCGTATGCAGGCTATTTCGATCCAGAGCGGCTACGTGAAGTGCTACGCGAAGACGGGCGCCTTGCTCTCGATGCGGCGCGCCAGGCCATGGCCGAGCGTGGTGTGCCCGGCGACACCGAGATCGAGGAGACAGACGGCGCGGCCGACGATATTGCGCACTGCCTCGCCCGTTGTGTGAAACGGGAAGGGGCCGGCCTCGTCGTGATGGGCACGCAGGGACGGCATGGAATAGGGCGATGGGTGCTGGGGAGCGTGGCGGAAGCGTTTGCCAGGCGCGCAGACGTTCCCGTGCTGCTGGTCAGGTCTTCCGATGCTACGAACGCAATCTCTTCAGGCCGGTGAGGCATAGCAAAGGAGATTACACATAGGCGCCCCAAACTTCCGCCTGACGGTTGACTTCAATCAATGGCCGCGTGCAAGCGAGCCGTAGGCTGAGTAAATAAAGCGATCCCGGTGCGGCACACCCTGTATCTGTGGATGCACGTCATGGTATCGGTTCATGGACAGCGAGTTCAAAGCCGTCATAGATAGTTAGGAGGACAACCTTATGAAACCGGACAGTCAATTGAAGCAGGAAGTCGAGGAGGAACTGATGATGAGTCCGGCCGTCGACGCAAATGGAATAGGCGTTGCCGTGGTCGACGGCATCGTTACTCTCACGGGACATGTTCCGAGTTATGCGGCGAAGGTCGCGGCCGAAAAGTGCGCGCAGAGAGTCGCCGGGGTCGTCGCCGTGGTGGTCGGCATCGACGTCAAACTGCACAAGTCCGACGAGCGGACCGACGAGGACGTTGCATTGAGCGTTCGGGCCGTGCTCGACTGGATTGCGGGCCTCGAGGAACATGCAATCAGGATCAAGGTGGAAAAGGGTTGGGTGACGTTGAGCGGCGAGGTCGAAGACGGTTACCGCAGCCGTATCGCCGAGAAAAATATACGTCACATGCGCGGCGTGACGGGGTTGACGAACGACATCAGGATTCGAGGCTCAGCTTCCGCTATCGACATTGAATGCAACATTCGCAAAGCCATTGAGCGCCACACCGCACGCGAGTTGAAGCATGTGGGCGTCCAGGTCGAAGACGGCAAGGTGACGCTGTCGGGCCATCTCAGTTCGGCCGCTGAACGCTCCATTGTGACCGGTGCTGCGCGCTCGACACATGGCGTGAAGGCGGTTGTCGACCGTCTTGTGATCGGCTGATGTGAACACGTGGTCGCGGGCGGTGGGAATCTTGGTTCCAGAGACTGGTCGCCGCGACCCGTGACGGAGAACTATGCGATGGCCGTTCGCCGGCCGCCGTCAACAAGCGGAACCCGTCAATGTGTTCCGATTAGTAATTTGACATAAGATAAATTATCAACAGAACGGCTGTAGCGGCTATTTACAGATGTCGGGTTTCCGCCAGATTGAAATGTCGTGTTTGCGTGTTCCAAATCGGCCACTTCGGCGCCGGCTGCATGATCCAGCCAGCCCGCACGCCGCAGACCAAAGTCACCGCATTCCTACGAGCAACAACCCGTCGCGCCAACCGACCGGTCTCAATCCAACGTCCGCGATCCGTTGCGTCCCGCGCCGGTTTCATACGCATACGCATACCCAAGCAGCGCCGCCTCATCCCATTGCCGCCCGACGAAGATCAGCCCGAACGGTGCGCCCGACAGGTAGCGGCCCGCCGGCACCACGATGCCCGGCAGCCCCGCAATGTTGATCTCGCCGACCGTCGTCTCCTGGATCACTTCGGTGCCGTGAAGCGGAGGAATTTCACATCGCATTTGCGGAAAAACCAGCGCGTCCAGCCGCTGCGAGGTCATGACCGTTTCAAAGATGCGCAGATAACGGGCCTTCAGTTCGATGAACTCCGGCATCTCCGGCGGCAACGACGGATCAGCCAGCGCCGTCCTGAAGTCGGCCAGGTTATGCAGATAGCGCAGCACGCCGTTGGGTCCGAACGCATCGTCGTCCCGGGTCGCTTCGGCAAACTCCGCGAAGGTCTTGAGAGGCGCATGCTTGCCGAGCCGTTGCAGATACTTCTCAAGATCGTAAGGAATCGATTCGAGACCGCGCGCATCGAAGTGCTCAAGCGGCGGAGTCGGCTTTCGCAGATCCGCGAATCCGGAGCCCGCGAACGGATCGTCGACGAGCTCCGCGCCCAGAGCCGTCAGTTCCCCCTTGACGCGTTCATACAGCGTGGCGGCTTCGTCCGAAAGCGGCTGCGCGCGCCAGCCGGGGCCGTACAAGCCAATGCGCTTGCCCCTTAGCGCATTCGCGTCGAGCGCCGACGTATAGCCGCCTTGCGGCTGCTGACCGACGCTCGCGAGGGTTTTCGGGTCCTCGCTAGAGTAACCCGCGAGCACGTCGAGGCATAACGCGGCGTCCCTCACGTTCCGGGCAATGGGCCCCACAACGTCCCGGTTGCCCGACAACGGCACGACGCCCGCATTCGGAACCAGCCCGATGGTCGGCTTGATGCCGACGAGTCCCTGCGCCGAAGCTGGGTTTTGAATCGATCCGCCGGTCTCTTCCGCGAGTCCAAGCACCGCCATGCCCGAGGCAACCGCCGACGCGGTCCCGGCACTGCTGCCGCCCGGCACGCGATCGGGCATGGCGACATTCATCGTCGGCCCCGCCCAGCTATCGTTGGCATGCGATCCCGTATGGCTCAGGATGGGCACGTTCGTCTTGCCAAGCAGAATTGCTCCGGCACGCCGCATGCGTGCCACGACCGGCGCGTCCCGCTCAGGCATCAGGTCGACGCCGCCCTTCTTGCTGTACAGCCTCGCCCATCCTGCCGTAGTCGGAAAACCGACCATATCCATCGGATCCTTGATGACCACCGGCACGCCCGCAAGCGGCCCCAGCGCTTCGCCGGCCGCTCGCCGCGCGTCGATCTTGCGCGCATCGTCGATCGCTTGCGGATTGAGAAAGATCAGCGCGTTGTACTTCGCGTTGTCGCGCTCGATTCTGTCAAAGCAGGCGCGCGTGAGTTGCTCGGCCGTCAACGTGCCGGCCCTGAAAGCCGCCTGCACGGCTTCCACCGTGAGAGCGTCGAGATCGATGTCCATCGCCCTGCCCTGTGTCATTTAATGCTCCTGTTGGATTGTCGGTGCGCTAAGCGCTCAAAGCTGGACGCCGCGCGTGAGCGCGCCGTCGACCACGAAATTCGCGCCGCTCACGAAACTCGCGGCCGGACTCGCGATGAATGCCACCGCATTGGCAATTTCCTGCGGCCGGCCCATACGGCCGGTCGGGTTCAATGCAAGCGCGCGCTCGAACAGCGCCGCATCGTTATGCTCGATCCAGTCCCACACGCCGCCCTCAAAATACACATTGCCCGGCGACACGGTATTCGCGCGAATGCCCTTTGCCGCGAGCTGATTCGCCAGCCCTTGCATGTAGTGAACGAGCGCGGCCTTGAAGGCGCCGTAGGGGCCCGCGGCAAAGTCGATTTCACGCGCCGATACGCTCGAAATCGCGACGATCGACGCAGCGGCGCTCACCTCCAGAAACGGCATCGCCGCATCAACGAGATTGACGGTGCCGAGAAGATCCGTCTCGAACTCCTTGCGCCACGATTCGATGTCGTTGCCGATCGCGAGCGCGCTCACGTTGGCCACCACGATGTCGAGGCCGCCCCACTCGTCACCGATGCGGGCGACCCACGCCTTTAGCGCGGCGCCGTCCGACACGTCGACGGCCGTGCCCGACGCGCGTGCACCGCTCAGCTCTGCTAGCGCGCTCGCAGTTGATTGCACAGCCAGCTCATCGCGCGCACAGATGGCGACCTCTGCGCCTTCCGCAGCGAGTGTCCGCGCAATCGCAAGACCGATACCCTTGGTGCCGCCGGTCACGATCGCCTTCAAGCCTTTCATTTGCAGGTCCATGTTCGCCGCTCCTGTGCGTGTCGATCAGAAAACGTATGAAGGGGCGCTCAGTCCCGCTCTCGCCCTTCCCCGGATGCCAAGCCGCGCGCGATCTGCAACACCTCTCCCGCCTGAATGACGGAGTGACAGATATCGTCGATGGTCACGCGCTTTTCCATCGCCTGGGCGCGCAGAATGTCGTAGGCCTCGCGCTCGCTCACGCGATGCATGGTCATCAGAATGTTCTTTGCGTCCTGCAGATGCCGGCTGTCGAGCAGCTTCTGTTCGAGCTTGGCGATACGCTGTGCATGCTGACGCGAGCGCTTCGCGTGATACAACGCCATCACCACGGTCGCCAGCAGCCCCGACGCCCGGATCGGCGTTGTCACAATGCCGTCGGCTCCGAGCTTGATGGCCTGATCGATGAAGGTCGGGTTCTCGTACGCGACCACGCAGATAACGGGCGGCGCATCGGGCCCCGACCATTCGCCGCTCGGCGCGCGCTCCTCGGGTAACAGCGCGCGAAACACCAGGTCGACGCGCTCGGGCAGCGTGTCCATCGGCGGCCAGCATCGCTCCACGTGAAAGCCCATACGCCGCAGATGGTTCGCGAGCGTTTGCCCGTCGTCGTCGTCCGGATGAAAAACGACCACGCGCGCGTTACGCTCGAGGATCGAACTGGTGAGGCTGCGTTGGCCTCTGCCCGGATGCGCGCTCACGTCAATAATCCCGCGTGCTCAGCTTCGTGACCCAGTCCCCGAGCGTCTGACGCGTCATGTACGGATCGGGGCCGACGGCAAACTTGGATTCGCGCAGGATCGTGAACTGGCCGTCCGCATTGGCGCGGCCGATGCGCGGATAAAGCGCCATATGGTGATTCACGGGGTCGATCCGCACGCGGCCTTGCGGCGCGCTGAATTCCGAGCCGAGCAGATGGGGCATGATGGTCGCAAGCTCGTCGGAGCCTGCGCGTGCGAATGCTTCCGCGAACATGTGCATCTGATAATACGCAGCCTCCCAGTTCATGTCCGTGGGGATGTCCGTGCCATAGCGCGACTGATGATGCGCAACCGCGCGATGATTCGCTTCCGTGTCGATACTCTGGAAATACGGGGCCGCCGTGATGTGCCCCGCCGCGATGCCGCGCTCCATTGCATGAATTTCGGTCTCCGAGGTATTGAGGCTGCCGATGGGCATTCTGGCCGGATCGAAGCCCGCGTGTGCATAGGCGTCGTAGAGATACGGCACGGTCGTGCCTATCACCGTGCAGAAAATCCAGTCCGGCGATTTGCGGCGGATATCCGCGACGACCTGCGCAAACTGATCGCGCGTTGCGTCTAGCGGCAGATAACGCTCACCGAGAATCGCGCCCTCCGGGTGCTGGAGGATCAGTTCCTGCATGGTCCGATTGCATTCGTACGGATAGACGTAGCTGGAACCCACGAAGTAGACCCGGGCGCCGAAGGTTTCCGTCATGAAGTCCGCGAGCTGCACGCCGTTCTGATTCGGCGATGCGCCGCTGTAAATGATGTTGTCCGAGTACTCGAAGCCCTCGTACATCTGTGCGTAGATGAGAAGCCTGTTGTGCTTTTCGACAATGGGCAGCATCGCCTTGCGGCTAGTCGACGTATAGCCGCCAAAAATGGTGTTGACGCCGTCTTTCACGATCAGCCGCTCGGCCAGTTCGCGAAACGCGGCGGGATCGGAGCCGGGGTCGTAATGGAGCGCGACGAGTTCCCGTCCGTCAATACCGCCGCGCGCGTTGATCTCCTCGATGGCGAGGCAAGCGCCGCGCCATTGAGATTGCTCGAGCAACGCGGTGGAACCGCTCGTCGAGCACAGCAGGCCCACTCGGATGGTATCGGACAAAGCCATTTAATAACACGCTCACGGATAGGCGCGAAGCGGCCGCTTCGCGCTTGGGTCGATTCTTTTAATGGATGCTTCCGGCAAGCCTTTTGCCGGGGCACTGCGTTACTTGAGGTAGTGCTTGGCGACCATAGCGCCGACCGTATACTTTGGATCGACAAAATTGCCGAGTCGAACTTTGCCCACCTGACTCAGCATCATGTAGGCGTCCCATTTGTCGAAGCCGTATTCGGCGGCCATCCACAACACCAGTTCGCGATAGGCGATGCGGGTGGCGTCTTCCAGTGGCCGTGCGCTGCCGATGCTCATCAGCGCGTCCTCGTTTTCGAGTCGCGGCCAGTCGATTTGCCATTTTCTGATGAGATCGACGCGCACGGTCGTCGTGCTTTGATACTCGACGGCCGTGCCGCACACCTCGCCGTCGCCCTGACAGGCGTGCGCGTCGCCGATGAAAAGGCGCCCGCCGGGCGAGCGCACCGGCAGATACGTGATGCTGCCCGGGCCCATGTCCGGCACGTCCATGTTGCCGCCGTGGTTGTCGGGCGTGAGCGAATTGATCGAATCGATTTCCGGCGAGAGGCTGAGCGTGCCGATATGCGGCTTATAAGGCAGCGTATTGCGCTTGCTCCAGTACACGTTCTCTTCGTCGATCTTGATCTTGCGCACGACTTCCGGCAATGGCTCGTTGAGCAGGGCCGTGTAGTCGGTACCCGTCAGCCCGCCGAAGTTCGGAATCATGCAGCAGAAGCCGTGCGGATCGTCGCCGCGCGGCGCCATTTTTTCGATGTACACGGCGACCACATCGCCCTTCTCCGCACCCTCGATCATGATCGGCCCATTCTGCGGATTGAGAAACGGGACCTGCAGCACCTGCGACGGTTTGTCGGTTTCTTCCTTGATCTTGCCCTCGAACGCATCGCGCGTTTCCACCACGATTCGATCGCCAGGCTTCACGTGCAGCACCGGCTGCGAATATGGGCCGATGGTGTAGTGATACGTTTTCTGCAGCTCCTCCGTGAGATGGTGTTCCACCGGTTCCCGACCAGCGCCCACACCGCGTCTCATCATGATCGAATCCTCAAGCCATTTCATGTTCCGCTCTCCGTCACAGCGCCAGATACTGGCGAATCAGTTGCTCATCCCCGAGTTGCGCGGGACTCAATGTGTCGACAATCCGGCCTTTGTCCATCACGCAGCAGCGTGTCGCGATCCGTTCGACCATGCCCATGTCCTGCTCGACGAGCACCACGCCGATACCGGTTTCGCGTGCGATCTGCTGCAACGTCTCGCCGATCAGATCGACGATGGACGGCTGGATGCCTTCAGACGGTTCGTCGAGCAGCAGCACCTTGGGCGCGCTAATGAGGGCGCGTGCAATGGCCAGTTGCTGCTGTTCGCCGCCGCTCATGGTTCCCGCCTTTTGCGCATAGCGTTGCTTCAGAACAGGAAAGTAGCCGACGACCTGCTCTCTCATGCGAGCCGCCTGCGCGCGATTCGCCTGTGCACCCACCTGAAGGTTCTCGGCCACCGTCAGCGCGCCGAAAATCTCGCGGCCCTGCGGCACATAGCCCATGCCTTTCTGCGCGCGAACGTAGGGTTTCTCATGGCCGATTGCTTCGCCGTCCAGCCTGATCTCGCCGTTGTCCAGCTTGACCAGTCCGATCAGCGTGCGCATCAACGTCGTCTTGCCGACGCCGTTGCGGCCGATCAGCGCGAGCACCTCGCCTCGCGCGACGCGCACCGACACGCCGTTGAGCACGCGGCCGCCGCCGTATCCCGATTCCACGCCTGAAACGTCGAGCAACACGCTCATTTCTTCTTCCCCAGATAGACTTCGGCGACATCGTCGCGCGCGAGAATCTCGTCGAGCGGTCCGTCCGCGAGCAGGCTTCCGCCATGCAACACCGTCACCCGCGAGGCGATCTGCCTGACGAAGGTCATGTCGTGCTCGACCACCATCATCGTAAGACCGGCGTCCGAGAGACGCTTGATGAGCTCGCCCGTTGCGTGCGTTTCTTCCACCGACATCCCCGCCACCGGTTCGTCCAGAAACAGCAGTTTCGGACGCAGCGAGACGGCCATCGCGATCTCGAGCCACTGTTTCTTGCCGTGCGACAGGTTGCGCGCAAGCACGTTCTCTTCGTTTGCCAGCATGAAGCGCTGCAGCAGCTCATCGAGGCTTTCAGGACGATCGTCCTTCGCGCGATGCAGCGACAGCTTCAGGTGCTGGCGCACGCTCAGGTCCGGAAATGCGCCGGGAATCTGAAACTTGATGCTCATGCCCATGCGGATGCGCTCGTGCGGCAGCACGTGGCTCATGTCCTCGCCGAGAAATATGACACTGCCTTCCGAAGGACGATGCTCGCCGGTGATGAGTTTGAAGAACGTGCTCTTGCCCGCGCCGTTCGGGCCGATCACGCAGCGTATCTCGCCCGCCTCGATTTTGAAGTCGATGCCGTTGATGACGTGCGCGCCGCCAAAGTGCTTCTTGAGTCCGCGCGTTTCCAGCAGCGTCGTCATGACTTGCCCTCCTCTTGCTTCAGGCATGCTGTGCGCTGGTGCGCCCCATCGCGTGCAGGGCCCGACAGACGTTTCAGTTGCCGTGTGACGAATGGCAGCAGGCCTTCGGGCGCGGCCAGCACGACGATCAGCAGGATCGCGCCGAGCAGGATCAACGCATACTGGCTACCGTACACGGCGAGATTCTGCGAGACCCAGACCAGCAGCGCGGTGCCGAAAATCGTGCCGCCAATGGTCTTTCTGCCGGAGGTCGCGACCCAGATCACGGGCATCGCGGCCGCGGTGAGGCCCATTGTGGACGGCGTGATGTAGGACCCCCAGATCGTATAGAGAGCACCTGACAGGCCGCCCAGCGTGCAGCCGAGCACGAACACCAGCAACTGGTGACGGCGAATATCGACGCCCAGCATCTCCGCGCGTTGCGGATTCTCGCGGATGGCGATGAGCGTGAGACCGAAGGTGCCGTCGAGCAGTCTGCGCATGACGGCGTAGACCACGATCAGCAGGGCCAGCACGAGGTAATAGAAGCTTGCGTTCTCCAGTGTCAGCGGCCCGCCCGGCCAGGGAATCGTCAATGGCGCCATGCCCCCCATGCCGTTGTAGCCGTTCAGCCGCGCCTCGCCGATCGCCCATTGCGGCCCCGCCGTCTGCGACATGAAGGTTTCGAGCACGAGCGTGACCGACAGCGTGACGATGCCGATGAACACGCCCTTGATGCCGCCATAGAAAATCATGTAGCCGATCAGCGCGGCGACCACGACGCTCACCATGAGTCCCACGCCCAGACCGAGCCAGGACTCGAACCACATGTCGCCGTAGTTCAGCGTGAAGATGCCATAGCTATAGCCGGACAGTCCGAAGAACGCGGTTTGTCCGAACGACAGGATGCCGCCATAGCCCCACATCGCAGCGAGGCCCACGGCGCTAAAGGCCCATAAAAGGCAGTACGCGAGGTTGCCGCTCGTATTTGCGTCGACGATGAGCGGCAGACACAGCGCCACGAGCCACGGGGCGGCATGCAGCGCGCGTGACGTGCCGCTTTTGCGGGCCAGATGCGAAGACATGTTCGATCGCGTCACATCCGTCTCCTAGCGCAAGCGTGTGAAGAGATTGCCGAGGCCCTGCGGCAGCAGGCGAATCACGACGATGACCGTCACCAGCAAGCCGATCTGCCCGAACAACTGTCCATAAGAGGCCGTCAGCGCCGTCTGGATGATGGCGAGCACGCCGGCGGCCGGCGTTGTCCCCGCAATTACGTTCGCGCCTCCAACGACCACTGAAACGAATGCCTGCACGATGAAGTTGCTGCCCATTGTCGGCACCGCCGTCATGGTCGGGGCATACAGCGCGCCCGTGAGACCCGCCAGTCCCGCGCCGAGAGCGAAGGTCAGCGTATAGAGCCTGTCGGTACGCAAGCCGAGGCATTGGGCAATGTTCGCGTTCTGGATCGTCGCGCGTGCACAGACGCCATAGTTGGTCCTGAAGAACAACAGATAGAGACCGAACAGAATTGCCAGCGCGATGAGCGGCAGCAACGCGCGATACGTCGAGAACGAATAGTCGCCGACTGAGAACGAACCGAACGGCGTGCCGATCCCTTCCATCGACGGCCCCGCGACCAGCAGCATGGTCTGCTGCACGATCAGGCTGATTGCCCACGTCGCCACGACGGAATCGAACAGGCGGTTGTACAGATGACGGATCACGAGCCGTTCGACGATCACGCCGGCAAGCGCTGCCGCGATTGCGCCGAGCAGCATGGCGAGCGGCAGCGGCACGCCGCGCTTCGCCGCGATGATCGTGACGTAAGCCCCGCACATGATGAACTCGCCGTGCGCGAGGTTGATGACGCCCATCATGCCGAAAATCACCGCAAGACCGAGCGCCGCGAGTACCAGATAAGCGAAGTTGTCGCCGAACTGATAAACGAGCGAATAGAGAACCGATAAAGTGGCCATGCATGCTCCACGGTCAGGAAGCCGGCGTGCGCGCCTGCTGCAGGTGTCGGCCGCGCGCCGGCGTCGGATCAGGACTTCTTGGGCAGGTTCGACGGCGTGTACTGACGATGATCCGGCCTGTTCGGCAGATCGCAGCCGACCTTGCCGAGCCAGTACGGCTGAACGTCGTCCCATACCTTCGGAATCTCGACGGAGTGATCTTCCTTCACGTGCACGAGATAGATCGTATGACTTGCGTGATGGCTTTTCGGATCGATGCAGACCTTGCCTTGCGCGCCTACCGTGCAGATGTCGCCGCTTTCCAGCGCTTTGCGCACCGCGTCCTGGTTCGTCGACTTGGCCTTTTCTGCGGCGGCCTTGTAGAGATAGATCGCATCGTACGCATTCGCCGCTTCCTGGTTGATGTACGGCTCGTTCGGGAACTTGGCGTGAAAGCGCTTCTTGAAGTCGTTGCTGGCGGGTGAATCGACCTCTTCCACATAATTCGCCGTCACGTACATGTCCTTCAGAGCGGGCGGTTTGAAGCGCTTATGCTCGTAGGCCTGACCGACGTTGACCGAACTCGCCATCGGCAGATTCAGATGCGCGGATGCCTGCTGCTCGTAATACGACGCCTGGTTCGCGCCGACCAGCAGCGTGACCACGAAGTCGGGCTTCGCCTTCTGGATGTTCTGGATCGTCTGGCCGAATTGCGATACGGATAGCGGAATGAATTCCTCGCCGGCCATCGTGCCGCCGTTCTCCTTCACGATGTTGCGCACCCATTCCGCCGAGATCTGCCCGAAGTTGTAGTCGGCGGCGATGGTGTACACCTTCTTGCCGTATTTCTGCATCATCCATGGAATGAGCGTCGAGAACTGCTGCTCCGGCACAGCGCCGGTCACGAAGGTGTTCGTATCGCACACGCCCCCTTCGTACTGGTTGTCATACCAGTAAAGCTGATGCGCGCGGTCCATGATGGGCCGGATCGCCTCGCGCGAGGCACTGGAGAACGCGCCGAAGATCACGTCGGGCTTGTCTGTCTGGACGAGACGCCGCGCGAGTTCCTGAAACTTGGTGTTATCCGATTGCGTGTCGTAGGCGATCAGCTGAACGGGGCGTCCCAGAATGCCGCCCTTCGCGTTGATCTCCTCCACCGCGAGCTGGGTCGCGTGAATCTTCGGAATGGTCGCCAGCGCGAAATTTCCGGAAGCGTCCTCCAGCAAACCGATTTTCACGGGATCGGCGGCGCTCGACGCGAGCGAGGTCAATGCAAGTCCTGCGGTGAGGGCGAGACGGATCCAGCCCGACGGCTTCAGCAACATGCGGGTTCTCCAGAGGTAGGCGGCAAAACAGGGGAAAAAACTGGACAAAAAAAAGCCCCCTGACGAACTGGCAGTTCGTCAGGGGGCTTCTGTGCCGGGTCCCCGGGCGGACACCTTTGTCAGGCCACGAGGGATGACCCAAGTCTAAAGCGCCGTATTTTTGATTGTCAACAGCGGACAAAAATCCGCGCAAGCGCCTGCTTCAGTGTTTACCGGTCGCGCTCCGTTCGGTGCTGCGCCGGCAGGAAAGAACGCGCTAGCCGCGGATGAAAACCACCACATCCGATTCTGCGCCAGATCACTTCAGGGTGAACACATCGATATAACGTTAGGTATCCGGATCAAATTGTGCACGAGTAGAGCTATCAATTGCCTACGAACAGACAGGTTGCAAGCGCACCTAACCGCCTTTAACTGGCCACCTGAAAATCGCTAAAACCGGTCATTTCCCAAAGCCACCCGCACAGCTAATCTTTGCATCACTCACTCATTCATTCATCCGGAAGGGAAACTGACAATGAAGCTGATGCATGTGGATGCCAGCGCGAAGCGGGAGCGGTCCAACTCCCGTGCACTGAGCCGCTACTTTCTCGAGCGCCTGCGTGCCGCGCACGCAGACCTTCAGCTCGACTATCTGGACGTTGCAGCGGATACGCCGCCGCATGTGGACGAAGCATTCGCCATTGCAACCTACGCTGCGCCGCATGAGCGCACGCCGGCCATGCAAGAGCGGCTCGCGGCCTCCGATGCGCTGTGCAAGCGCGTGCTTGCCGCCGACGCACTGGTCCTGGCCATGCCCATGTACAACTGGTCGATGCCATCCGCATTCAAGGCGTTCGTCGACAGCATTTCGCGCAGCGGCGTGACGTACACGCATGCGGACGACGGCAGCATCGTCGGCCAGCTCGCGGGCAAAAAAGTGCTGTTCATCACGAGCCGCGGCGCGGACCTGCGGCCGGGTTCGCCGTATGAGTCAATGGATGCGCTCACGCCCGCCCTCAAAGCCGCGTTCGGTTTTCTCGGCGTGAAGAACCCGACTTTCGTCGACGCGCAGCCGCTGCAGTTCGCAAACCAGCAAGCGCGCGCAGAAGCGCTCAAACGGGCGCGCGACGAATTGGCGGCCATCGCGCTCGCGTGGGCCGACGCCGCGCGCAACGCAAGCGCCGGGCAAGCCACACGCCCCGCACAGTATGAAAACCTCGACTCGGAGATCGCGCAATGAAACTGCACACACTGATGGTCGCCGCAACACTTGCCGGCGCAGGCATGTTCGCAACCTCGCCATCCGCATGGGCCGCGGATGCAGCCGCCCACGAAAGCCACGAAAGCCACGAAACAGTTACGCCCGCCTTCGCCGAAGCCATTGCAAATGTGCCCGGCAAAAAGATGACCGCGCTCGTGGTGGACTATGCACCGGGCGGCAAATCCTCGCCGCACCGGCATGGGCAGGCGTTCGTGGTGGCTTACGTGTTATCCGGCTCGATTCGCAGCGGTGTCGACGGCGGCGAGCCGCACGTTTTTCATGCGGGCGAGCACTGGGTCGAAAAGCCGGGCGCGCATCATACGGTTAGCGAGAACGCAAGCGACACGGAACCGGCGAGGCTCCTCGCCATCTTCGTGGCAGACAGGAACGACAACAAGCTCGTCACCTTCGACCACCAGTAGACGCACCCCGCTTCTTTCAGACGGTTTGAACTGCGCTGTTACGCGATGCGTTTTCGCGCTAGAACTTTGGATGGCATTCGAAGTTCACCGAAGAAGCGTGCGTAGTGAGCATCGCCACCCCGCTCACCGATTCTTCGTTGATGCTGCTCTGCATACCGAGGCGCTCGCAGTAATCGCGCGCCTCGTTCAGTGCTTCTCCATGCGCGCGGGCCCAGGCCATGCGTCCGCCCGCGGCATGTGCGGCGACCGTGTAGGTGCCGGGTTTATCGGTGGCGACGACATGGGTCGACGTTGCGCAGCCGGCAAGCAAGCCGCCTGCCGCGAGCACCGCAATGGCGAGGCGCGCCCAATCGCGAAGCTTGTTCAACATGATGCACCTGAGTGTTCTGATCGTTCCGCGCATGACCGCCAGGTGCGGTCTTGCTGGTCACATTGGTTGGCAATATTTCGAATCGGATTATCGCGAATCTGCCGCGCGAGATCAGCCTCACCGGTCGAAAACACTGTTGCCGCTGTCCGAACAATCGTCCGTGCACACGCACGCCGGGCGCACCGTCCCTGCGCGCATTGGCGTGCCGGAACTGTTTAAAGCACTTCCCCATTCATGGTCGAGCGACTAGTCTTTAACGACATCTTCTGAACCATCCGGACCATGAACTGGAGGAGACATCGATGGAACTCGAAACACGTACCATGAAACGTGTAACGGTTCGGCTCGTGCCGTTCCTGATCGTCTGTTATTTCATCGCCTATCTGGACCGCGTGAACGTCGGCTTTGCGGCGCTGCAGATGAACAAGGCGCTCGGCCTGTCCGCGAGTGCATTCGGCTTTGGCGCAGGGATTTTCTTTATCGCGTACTTCTTCTTTGAAGTGCCGTCCAATCTTCTGCTCGAGAAATTCGGCGCGCGCCGCTGGATTGCGAGAATCATGTTCACGTGGGGCGTGCTGGCGGGCGCAATGGCGTATATCCCACATATCGCGCAATACACGGGGCTTTCGGCCGCGCATGTCTTTTACGGCTTGCGCATTCTGCTGGGCGTGGCCGAGGCGGGGTTCTTTCCTGGCGTGATCTTTCTGCTCACATTGTGGTTTCCCGCGGCGTATCGCGGCCGCGTGGTCGGCTATTTCATGGCGGCGATTCCGCTCTCCACGGTGATAGGCGGGCCGATCTCGGGCGCCCTGCTTTCCATGGACGGCCTCGGCGGCCTCGCCGGCTGGCAGTGGGTCTATCTGATCGAAGCGCTGCCCGCCCTGCTGCTGGCATTCGCGGTGTGGTTCTACCTGACCGACAAGCCGGCCGATGCCACCTGGCTTGCCGCCGACGAACGCACGTGGCTCGTCGCGCGCCAGCAGCAGGAACGCGAGCATCGCGAGGCGGTGCGCGCCTTCAGCGTGAAGGAAGCGCTGTTCAATCCGCGTGTGCTCGCGATCGCGCTGATCTACTTCGGTGCGAATGCAACCAACTACGGCCTGAGTTTCTTCCTGCCGCAGATCGTGAAGTCCTTCGGCTTGACCAATCTGCAGACGGGCTTTGTGACGTCGTTGCCGTATATCGTCGGCGTGATCAGCATGGTGCTGTGGGGGCGTCACTCCGACCGCAAGCTCGAACGCAAACGCCATGTGGCGATCGCATTGACGGTGGCGGCGGCCGGCATCGCGGCGTCGGCGGGGCTGGATAATCCGGTGGAAAAAATGATTGCGCTGTCGATTGCGGGCTTCGGTATTTTCGGCTGCCTGCCCGTTATCTGGACGCTGCCTGCGGCGTTCCTGTCGGGCGCCGCGGCAGCGGGCGGCATTGCCGCAATCAATTCGCTCGGCAATCTGGCGGGATTCTTCGGACCTTATGCGATGGGCTGGATCAAGGACAGCACTGGCGGCTTTGGCGCGGGCCTTTTGTGCCTGGCAGGCGCGGGACTGGTCGGCGCCGCGGCCGCCCTGCTGCTGCATCATGACGTCTCGCTGGAGACCGCGGCGGGTTCGGCAAGGCGTGAGGACATGGCGCGACCGGGCGTGGCGGAGTATTGAGCGGCGCGGGTGCAAAGGTGCTGGGGGCGCTGAACGACGGATGAAAGCGGACTCAGCGTCTGCTTAAAGCCTGCTTGAAGCCAACGTTAGGTCGGGTCGAGCCGAGGTCAGGGGCGACTTGAGGCCAGCTTGAAGCGAACTCAAAGCACGCTTCAAGCCGACTAAGAGCGAACTAAGAGCCAACTGCAAACCCAAGCCAAACCCAAGCCAAACCCAGGCGAAACCAACGCCAAACCAAGGCCAAATCAAGGCCAAATCAAGGCGAAACGAAAGCCCACTTCAAGCACGGTCAAAGCCCACCCAAAGCACGGTCAAAGCCGGGGCAAAGCACGCTCCAGGCACGCTCCCAGCCCACCCAAAGCACGCTCACACCCAGTCCAGCGCGCTCACGGCGCGTTACCCGCCCTGCCGGCCTGACCGTCGACGCCCGCTGCGTCCGGCGGCATCACGTCATCGGGCGTAGGCGTCGGCGCCGATGCGGCCGTGCCGGCGCCGCGCGCCTCGCCGTGAACGGGATCGCCGGGCAATGTCGGACCTGAAGCGCTGCCAGGCGCCGTCAGCAGCGGCGGCAACGCCCGCGATTCTTCGGCAGCCGCGCCCGCTGCGCTCGCCCCATCCGCCGCGCCGGAGGTCCCGCCAGCCAACGCGGACGCAGACGCAGACGCCACCGCAGCCGCATCCGATGCCGAAGCCGCAGACGACGCCCCCTCACCCGGCTCACGCCGCGTCACACTGCGCGCGGTGACGGGCGCCTGCTGCCGGGCCGGCGACGGCGTCGGCGCAAACACGTGCTCGAACCACGCGCGCAGCCGCTCCGAGCGCTCGGCAAACCAGCCCGGCTGCTGCTCGGTAGCGAATTTCACCCGCGTATCGACGAGTCTCGAGCGCTGCGCGCGCTGAAAGAAATCGCCGACGATAGGCAGCGCGCTATGCGCCCCTTGCCCCCAGTAGTCGCTGCGCAGAGTCACGCGGCTGTCGTTGAAACCGACCCACGCGCCCGCCACCAGTTGCGGATGGATCAGGATGAACCAGCCGTCCGCGTTGCCCTGCGTGGTGCCGGTCTTGCCGGCCACGTCGCCGCGCACGCCGAAGCGGCTGCGTATCGCCGAGCCGGTGCCGCGGTTGACCACGTCGCGCATCACGTCGACTAGCGTGCGGGCTGCGTCGGCAGGCAGTTCCTGTTGTGGCGGCACCGGCGCGAAGTCGGCCAGCACTTCGCCGTTGCGGTCCTCGATACGCGTGACCATGACCGGCTCGACATAGCCGCCCAGGTTGGCAATCGTGCCGTAGGCCGACACCATTTCCTTCAGCGTGACGGGGCTCGTGCCCAACGCGAGCGAAGGCACGGCCTCGAGCGGGCTGTCGCGCACGCCCATTGCGCGCGCGAGCCGCGCGACCTTGCCGGGGCCGACCGTTTGCATCAGTTGCGCGGTGATGCGGTTGCGCGAATACGCAAGCGCGTCGCGCAGCGTGATGGGCCGCTCGCTCGGATCGTCTTCGTCGCCCGGACGCCAGACTTCGCCGCCTGCCAGTTGAATTTCGACAGGCTGATCGAGCAGCGTGTCGGACGGTTTGGCGCCCGCCGCGAAGGCCGCCGCGTAGACGAACGGCTTGAAGGTCGAGCCCGGCTGACGCCGCGCCTGCTGCACATGATCGAACGGATCCTGGCTGAAATCGCGGCTGCCTACCCACGCCTTGATCTGGCCGTTGCGCGGGTCCATCGCGAGAAAATCGGCCTGCACGCGGGTTTTAGATTCGCACACCGACTGCACGAGGCTGCGGTTTGCCGACACGTGCTTGAGCGCCTCGTCGTCGGAGAGGCCGGCGTCTTTCGCGGCGCGGTAGTCGGGCGTTTCGCGCAGGAACGTCGAGAGCAGTTCCTTGCCGTTCGAACAACCGGCGCGGCTGCCCCACGCCGCGTTCGCAATGCCTTGCAGCTGGTTGCCCTGAAGGACCACGGCCTGCGTGGCCATGGTTTGCAGACGCGAATCGATTGTCGTGCGGACCACGAGGCCGTCGGAATAGATGTTGTAATCGTTGCGGTCGGCCCACGCCGCGAGCCACTTGCGCAATTGCTGCGAGAAATGCGGCGCCGGTCCGGGCGGCTCGGTCTGCCGTTCGAAGTCGATGCGCAACGGTTTTTTCCGCAGCGTCTCGTATGCGGCTGGCGTGAGCTTGCCGAACTTCACCATCTGCCCGAGCACCGTATTGCGCCGCTGCAACGCGCGCTCGGGGTTGAGCACCGGGTTGTAGTAACTGTTGCCCTTCAGCATGCCGGCGAGCGTCGCGCTTTCGAGCACGTTCAGCTCCGACGCGGACTTGTCGAAGTACGTGCGCGCCGCCATCTCGATGCCGTACGCGTTGTAGAGAAACGGCACGGTGTTCAGGTAGGTCTCGAGAATCTCGTCCTTGGTGTAGAGCGCCTCGATCTTGAAAGCCGTGATCGCTTCCTTGAGCTTCCTCGTGAGCGTCGGGGCGCGGCCGATTTCGTCGGGATACAGGTTGCGCGCGAGCTGCTGCGTGATCGTCGAGCCGCCCTGGCGGTCGCCGGAAAAGGTGTGCAGCGCGGCGGATGCGGTACGCCGCCAGTCGAGCCCGAAATGCTGATAGAAGCGGTGATCTTCGGTGGCGATCAGTGCGTTCACCACGTTCGGCGAGATGTCCGCAAGCTTGACCCACTCGCGGTTGGACGGCTTGAACTCGGCAAGCAGCTTGCCGTCTGCCGAGAGAATGCGGGCGGGCTGTTCGACCTTGGCCTTGCGAATATCGCCGATACCGGGCGTGAACGGAATCAGCATCAGCACATACAGCACGACGAGCACCGGCAGCGCCGCGCACGCCTTCAGAAGGCCGCGCCGCGTCGGATGACGCACGTGCCACAGCGCCCCGGCCACGAGCGGGTTCGCGCGGGTCAGACCTCGGTCGAGTGTCTCGAGAATCAGGGAAAAAAGGCGCTTCACACTGGCTACCGTCGGCGGGAAAAGGCTGAATCGTACCAAGATGTGTGGCGCGAACCGATTTTTATGCCGCTGGAATACGCTTGCCGTCTCGCGTCGCTCGTGGGCACGCGGCTGCCGGCTTGCGGCGCCTCGTGCGGCTCGCCGGCCCCTGCCGTTTCCTGCTGCCGCTTCCCGCTACCGTTTCCTGCTGCCGTCCCGCGTGCCGCGGCGGCAGCCGGCGCGGCCCACTATAATGTCGCCAATTCCGACAAGAGGTGCTTCATGATCATCAAACCGCGCGTGCGTGGCTTTATCTGCGTCTCCACCCATCCGACGGGCTGCGAGGCCAACGTCAAGGAACAGATCGACTACGTCAAGGCACGCGGCCCTATTGCCAACGGTCCGAAGAAAGTACTCGTGATCGGCGCATCCACCGGCTATGGACTGGCCGCGCGCATCAGCGCGGCGTTCGGCTGCGGCGCGGCCACGCTCGGCGTGTTCTTCGAGCGCGGCGGCAGCGAGACCAAGGCCGGCACGGCCGGCTGGTACAACAGCGCGGCATTCGAGAAATTCGCCAGCGCCGAAGGTTTGTACGCAAGCAGCATCAACGGCGACGCGTTTTCCGACGAAGTCAAGGCGCGCACCATCGAGATCATCAAGCGCGATCTCGGCCAGGTCGACCTCGTGGTGTACAGCCTCGCCGCGCCCAAGCGCACGCATCCGAAAACCGGCGAGGTGTTCACGTCCACGCTCAAGCCGGTGGGCCGCGCCGTCACGCTGCGCGGCATCGACACCGACAAGGAAGTGATCAAGGAAACGGTGCTCGAACCGGCCACGCAGACCGAAATCGACCACACGGTCGCGGTAATGGGCGGTGAAGACTGGCAGATGTGGATCGACGCGCTGCTCGAAGCCGGCGTACTGGCGGACGGCGCGAAAACCACCGCGTTCACCTACCTCGGCGAGAAGATCACGCACGACATCTACTGGAACGGTTCGATTGGCGCGGCCAAGAAGGATCTCGACCAGAAAGTGCTCGGCATCCGCGAAAAGCTTGCGGCTAAGGGCGGCGACGCGCGCGTGTCGGTGCTGAAGGCGGTTGTCACGCAGGCGAGCTCGGCGATCCCGATGATGCCGCTCTACCTGTCGCTGCTCTTCAAGGTGATGAAGGAGAAAGGCACGCACGAAGGCTGCATCGAGCAGGTGTATGGGCTGCTGAAGGACAGCATGTACGGCACGGCGCCGCACATTGACGACGAAGGCCGGTTGCGCGCGGACTACAAGGAACTGGACCCCGAGGTGCAGCAGCGTGTGGAAGCGCTGTGGAATCAGGTGACGAACGACAACATCTACGAGCTTACCGATTTCGCCGGGTACAAGACGGATTTTCTGCGTCTGTTCGGGTTCGAGATCGCGGGTGTCGACTACGAGGCCGACGTCAATCCGGACGTGCAGATTCCGCGACTCGTTCAGGTCTAAGCGTTCTGTCTGTATTCGGTCTGTCTACGGGTTTTTGCGGAGGTTTGCCGGGCGGTTGACGGGTGTTTGCGCCTCGCGCGTTTTCTCCCGTTTCGGCCCGCTTTCTGCGATTCCCGCGTGTTGTGAAAACGCGTAGGTGATTACGCCGCCCGTCCTGACGTTCAGTCGCCGCCCCCGGTCGCCGGCCCTTGGACGAGTGGCGTGTGCGCCAGGGTACGCCCGGGAATTGCCGCTGACGAATTCTGCGTGATATTGTTAATCCATGCGGAGGACGGCCGTACGCCGCCTCCCCCGGAAAGCACTTACCGCAGCGAGCGTCGCCATGAGTGATGTACGCCACCACCTGAGTCCGCGGGACCGCCTCGAGCTGTTGTGCTGGCTCACGTGCGGCAGTCTCGGCGCTTACTACCTCAACGAGGACTGGCCGGACGCGGCGTTCCACGTGCAGGCCGCGCACAAATGGCTGGACCGCCGCGCGCGGGAGGCCGACTGGCTCTCCATCGCAAAACTCTCTGCAACGGCGCTGGAAATTGCTCGCCGGCACGCGCGTTTTGTCGACACCGACTGGGCGCGCGACGCCGTCGAGGAAATTCTCGATACCGACGAACTCGATCCGCAGGCACGGCTCGTCCGCCAGGTTCTGGCGGACTGCGAGCGCGCGCTGGCTGACCGGCGCACCGCGGACTGATTCCTGGGCACAGGCGGCGGCGCGATCACCGCCAATGACGCATGCGTCATTGCGCAACGCATGCGGGGGCCGGCACTTCACTCAAAGTACACATACGCTCATTGCCGGCCCGACGCCCACCTATTTCCGCTCGGGCGCACGGCCCTTCATGAAGCGTGCGCCGGAGAGAATCAGCAGCGCGATGAGCACGCTCAGAATTGCGGTGGCCTCGCGCCCCAGCCCCGCCGCGACCCCGACGCCCGCGCTCAGCCACAGGCTGGCGGCCGTGGTGAGCCCGCGCACCTCGCGCTCTGCGCTGAGTTTGATGACGGCGCCTGCGCCCAGAAAGCCGATGCCCGACACGAGCCCCTGCAGCACGCGGCTCATGTTGTCCTGCGAGAAACCGGCTTGCAGAGGCACCACGACGAACAGCGCGGCGCCTACGGCGACCATCATGTGGGTGCGCATGCCGGCATCGCGCCGTGAGATCTCGCGCTCAAAGCCGATCACACCGCCGAGCACGAGAGCGAGACCCAGACGCATCAGCACCTGCGTGACGTCCGCGGTGCTGCCGAGGTCTGAGAATTCGCCCTTCACCGTTTGCCAGACAGTTGCCCATACCGTTTGCGATCCGCTCATCATGTACCCGACCCGACGTTTGCGAAAACGCCAAGCATAGCCGGGATGGAGTCTCGTGGGCAGACCCGTGCAGTCCGACTCCGACAAAACGATGCGCGGCGCCTGCGGCGGGGGGCGCCGCCCGCGGCCCGCGGCCCGCGCCTCAGGCAGACGCGGTCTTCTTCACGAAAGCGCTGACCACCGCCTCGAGTTCTTTCGTAATGGAGGTCATCACTCCGGCCACCACCGCGAATTCGCGGCCCGTCACGTTGGTACGGCTCGCCACGATCTGACCGTTGAAGGACACGATATGAGCCTCCTTCGCGATGGATTTGATCCGTTCGATCAGTTGCTGCTGTTCCCTCTTCTGCATGCGTGCAATGCGCCGGCTCTCCTGTTCGTAGACTGCCGTCACCGCATGCAGGTCGTTGAGCAACGGATCGGCCGAAGCGATCAGCGCCTCGACCGCTTGCTCGGCGCGCGCAGGGTTGCGTGCAATCGCATCGAGCGCCGCACCGGCGAGTGCAATGAAATCGGCGATCTTCTTTGCGACGTGGCTATTGCCGCTGGCGTTGCGCGTGTCGCCCTTACCATGGAACGCCTCGCGCAACGCCGGCGAAAAGAGCCCAGGCAAACCGTCGCGGCCTTGCACGAGCGCCGCGTGACTGTCCGCAAAGGTTCGCAGCGTATCTCGCGCGACGGCGAGCGCGCCGTGGCCCTCGCCTTCACCCCTGCCTTCGCGCAGTGCGAGCATCGCCTTGAAGACGATACGCTGAGACAGCATCCGTTGACGCCCGGCAATGTTGATCAACGAGCTCAATACCTCGTTTGTCACCTCATTTGATGCCTCGGTTTCCGCTGTATCGGAACGCACTACCTGAACCCGTTCTATCGTGGTGGCCATATCGACTTCTAAAGATCCAGCTCGGCGGGCCGCGTCCGCGCGCTTGTGGTTGCGCACCGACGCGGCCGCTGCCCGACTACTCTATTGTCCAACGCCGGGCATTGCGTCATTCCGTTGCGTGCGCATGCAGTGCGGCCGACTGCATCGACCACGCCATCCACGGACGGCGCAGCGCAACGATTGCGACGAACGCACATGCAGCAAGCGCACCGAACGTCGCAAAGCCCATCTGGTACGAACCGGTGCTCTCTTTTGCAATGCCCATGACCACCGGCAGATAGAAGCCGCCAATGCCGCCCGCCGCGCCGACAATGCCCGACATCAAGCCGGTGCGGCCGGCCCAGCGATGCGGCACGAGCTGAAACGTCGCGCCGTTGCCGAGCCCGAACGCCACATACAGGCAGACCAGCAGCGCAATGCCGCCCGCCAGCGTCGGCATGACTGCCGCGAATACGAAGTCGCACAGCGAGATCGTCGCGAGCAGCACGGTCAGTGCACGCACGCCGGAGACCTTGTCGGCGATCAGGCCGCCGAGCGGACGCACCAGAGCGCCGGTCGCCGCAAGCAGCGCCATAAAGAGCCCCGCGTCGATCTTGGAGAGCTGATAGAGGTTCGTGAGCAGCAGAGAAACATACGAAGACATCCCGACGAAACCGCCGAACGTGATGCTGTACACCAGCATGATGACCCACGTATCGCGCTCGGCGAGCACCGCGCGATACCGCTTGGGCAGCACTGCGATCGCAAGCAGCGCGCCGATCACCGGCAACAGCAGCACGCCGGTCTTGCCCGCGCCGAAAATGCCTGCCTCGACGAGCAGCACCAGCACGATCAGGCCGACCAGCGTCACCACGAAGCTGCCGAACGCGCGCAACACACTGCCGGTTTTTACACCCGCGTCGTTCGCCCAGAAATACAGCGTGATTCCGGCGATTGCGAGCAGCGGCAATGCACCGCCCGTTGCAACCTGCCAGCCGTAGTGCGTGGCAAGCTGCGGAAACAGAAAGCCGTCGAGCACCGCGCCGATATTGCCCGCCGCCGCGAGCCCCAGCACGAGGCCCTGCACCTTCGGCGGATAGTTACTGCCTGCCATCGGCAGCGCCACCGCGAAGCTCGCGCCACCCACGCCGAGAAACACGCCGAGCACCAGCAGCAGCGTGTACGACGGAACGAACGGCAGCACCGGCAACACGATGGTGGGCACTGCCGAGAGCAGCACGCCGAGCAACGCAATGCGCTTGCCGTGCGCCGACTGATAGAGGTTGCCGAGCGTCACGCGCAGAATTGCTGCCGAGAGCACCGGCACGGCGACGAGCAGCCCCTGCTGCGCGGGCGTCATCGCAATGCTCTTGCTGATGAACGGCGCGAGCGGGCCGTATAGAACCCACACCGTAAAACCGGTATCGAAATAGAGGAAACACGCGACCAGTGCGCGCCAGTCTCCACTCTTAAGCGAATTCATCACGTTTTTCATCAGACATCCTCACTAAACTGTTTTCCGATCACCCGACTCGCCGCATGCATCGCCACGCACCGGAATGATTACTTTGTTGGACCCCGCGCTGTTAATGCAACGTCCATGCCATGCGGGTCGTTCTCGCTGCGGAACTGCATACTCCATGAAACCTGCAATCGATGACTTCGCGCAGCGCGTCAATAAACGTCGCGTGCGTAGCGCTTTTCCTGCACGAGACGGCTCACGTATTCGCCGGCTTTTTCGTCACTCATCGCGCCGTGCCGCGTAATCACGTCCCTGAGCGCAGCGTCGACATCGCGCGCCATGCGGCTCGCGTCGCCGCATACGTAGAAGTGCGCGCCCTCTTCAAGCCACGCCCACAGTTGCGCGCCGTGCTCGCGCATGCGGTCCTGCACGTAGACTTTCTGTGCCTGGTCACGCGAGAACGCGACGTCCAGACGGGTCAATACACCGCTGTCGCGCAGCGCTTCGAGTTCGTCGCGATAGTAGAAATCGGTGTCCGCATGCTGCTCGCCGAAGAAGAGCCAGTTGCGGCCCTTGTCGCCGCGTGCACGCCGCTCGTGCAGGAAGCCGCGAAACGGTGCAACGCCGGTGCCGGGGCCGACCATGATCATCGGCGTGTCGGATTGATGAGGAGGACGAAAGTGTGCGGACTTCTGCACGAACACCGGTACGTTCACGTCGCCGGCGCGGTCCGCGAGAAAAGTCGACGACACGCCTTTGCGATGGCGCCGTCCATTGTTGTAGCGCACCGCCGCCACCGTCAGATGGACCTCGCCCGGATGAGCCTTCGGACTCGATGCAATCGAATAGAGGCGCGGCTGCAACCGCTTGAGCATGCCGGTCAATTCCGCGGCGGTGAGCTTGACGGGAAACTCGTGCAGCACGTCGGCGAGCTGTTGGCCCCATAGCCACTGCTTGAGGTCCGCCTTGCGTTCGGGCGCGAGCAGTTCGCGCAATGCACCGTTGCTGCTGCGTGACGCGATGAAGGCGAGCGCATCCGGATTGGGGCGGGCAATCTCATAGTGCTTGCCGAGCGCATCCGCAAGCCGCATTTCGCCGGCACCCGCGACGTGCACCGGCGCATCGGCGGACACGCCCGCGAGTTCAAGCAGCTCGTCCACTAGTTCCGGGCAATTGCTCGGCCACACGCCCAGAGCGTCGCCGGCTTCGTATTCGAGCCCGGAGTCGGCGGTGGCAAGCGAGAAGTAGCGCGTGTCCTTCGCCGCGCCCTGCCGGTTCAGGCGCAGATTGGCGACGAGCCGCGAGGCAGCCGGACGCGTCTTGGTCGGCACGGCGCCGGGCACCACCGCGTTGATCATGCCGTCTGGCGGCACCGCGTGCAGCGCAGCATCTTCTTCCTTGATGCGCACGATCACGCGCTCGAGCCATGCGTCCGCGGTTTCCTGATACTCGCCGTCGCAATCGACGCGGTCCATCAGACGCATCGCGCCTTGCGCAGCGAAACGTTCGTCCAGTTGCCTGCCGTGCCCGCAAAACTGGTCGTAGTTGCGATCGCCGAGCGCGAGCACGGCGAAACGCACGCCATCGAGACGCGGCGCATGCTCGCCACGCAGTTGCGTCCAGAAGCCTTGCGCGTTATCGGGTGGATCGCCGTCGCCGAACGTGCTTGTCATCAGCAAAACGTATTGCGCCTTAACGAGCGCCGACATCGCGTAGTCGGCCATGCAGGAGGTGCGAATTTCAAAGCCGGATTCCATCAGACGCGTCGCGTAACGCTCGGTGAGGGACTCCGTGTTGCCGGTTTGCGATGCCCATAGCAGCGTGACCTTGGGACGCATACGGACGATCCGCACCCCGGCCTCGCGCGGCTCGGCCAGCGCGTTATTAGACGCCGCATGCGGCGCGGCCGGAGCGTTTGCACTGCGGCTGTAGAGGCCGGCAAGCAGACCATCCACGTACAGCCGGTTGGCAGCCCGGATGGGCGCCGCGCCCGGCAACACCGGAACGGCACCGAAGCCTTGGGTTGCCGCCGAACGCAGCCCGTTCACGAAGCCCGCAAGGTAGGCGCGTTCGCTCTCGTCGAACGAAGGCGTGGGCGTGGGCGGCAATTGCAGGAGGTTCGCGAATGCGTCGATAAGCGGCACGTTTGCCTCGCTCGCGTTTGCCGTGGCTTCTGTGCTCGCCACGCCGTTCCCGGTGCTCACGGTGCTCACGGTGCTCGCAGCGCTCGCGAGGCCGTGTGCCGTCGCGGCGGCGACCGAGGTTTCGGAGAGCGCCGCGGTGTCGTCGTCGGGAACGGATTGCATCGTGTCGACCTCCACGCGGCTCAGAGAGACTGCGCAAAATTTCAGTTCAGGTTGCTGCGAAACAGGATCGATGGCGTCGCTCGTCACTGCGTTGATGCACAGGTCGTCGCCGAACACATCGTTCCAGTGCATCGGTGCAAAGCAGTTGCCCGCGCTCACGCGATCGCTCACCAGCGCGGGCAGGACCGCACGGCCACGGCGAGAACGCACTTCGACAGCGTCCTTAGGCTGAATGCCGAGCGTGGCCGCGTCTTGCGGATTGATCTCGACAAAAGGCCCTGGGTTCAGCTTGTTGAGCATGGCCACCTTGCCGGTCTTCGTCATGGTGTGCCATTGGTGTTGCAGGCGACCGGTGTTCAGCACGATCGGAAACTCGCGGTCGGGCGACTCGGCCGGCGCCGCGAAGGCGCGCGCGAAAAACGTTGCGCGGCCAGTCGGCGTCGGAAACACGAGCCGCGCGCGCGTGCCGTCGGTTTGCCTGAGCGGCTGATTCACGCCGTCGTTGAGGTAGCGAATCGGGTTGCGCACGGCGCCATCGCAGGACGCGAGCGGCCATTGCAGCGGCGTTTCCCTCAGTCGCCGATGACTCGCGCCGCGCAGGTCGTAGCCTGTTTTCGGATTCGACGCGCGGGTAATCTCCGCGAACACTTCTTCGGCGCTCGCGTAGCTGAACGCCTCGGCAAAGCCCATTTCGCAGGCAATACGCGCGATGATCTGCCAGTCCGGCAACGCGGAGCCCGGCGGCTCGATGCCCTTTTGCATCAGCGTGAGATTGCGCTCCGAATTGATCATCACGCCTTCGGCTTCGGCCCACAGCGCGCCCGGCAACAGCACGTCTGCGTAGCGGTTGGTCTCCGTGTCGAGAAACGCGTCCTGAGAAATCACGAGTTCGGCCGCGCTCAAACCGGCAATCGCGTTCTGCCGGTTGGCGACACTCGCCACCGGATTCGTGCAGATGATCCAGCATGCCTTGATCTCGCCGGCCGCCATGCGCGCGAACATGTCGATGGTGCCGTTGCCCACTTCGGTGCGCAGCGTGCCCTTCGGAACGCCCCACAGGTCTTCGATAAACGCGCGGTCTTCGTCGACCAGTACCGAGCGCTGCCCCGGCAAACCCGGTCCCATGTAACCCATTTCGCGGCCACCCATTGCGTTGGGCTGCCCCGTCAGAGAAAACGGGCCGCTGCCGCGGCGGCAGATCTTGCCCGTCGCCAGATGCAGGTTGCAGATCGCGTTGGTGTGCCACGTGCCATGCGTGCTCTGATTCAGGCCCATGGTCCAGCAGCTCATCCATTCGTGAGCCATGCCGATCATCTGCGCGGCGCGGCGGATGTCGTCCACGGCAAGCCCGGTGATGTGCGCGACTTTCTCGGGCGTGTAGTCGGCGAGAAACGCGGGCATCGCGTCCCAGCCGACGGTGTGCTCGTCGATAAAAGCGCGATCCGTATGGCCGTTTTCGTGCAGCAGATGCAGCAGACCGTTGAGCAACGCGAGGTCGGTGCCGGGCCGGATCTGCATGAACAGGTCTGCTTTTTCCGCAGTCGCATTGCGGCGCGGATCGACGACGATCAGCTTCGCGCCGGCCTTCACGCGGTCCATCATGCGCAGGAACAGAATCGGGTGGCAGTCCGCCATGTTCGCGCCGATCACGAAGAACAGGTCGGCATGGTCGATATCGTCGTACGATCCAGGCGGCCCGTCGGCGCCGAGCGAGAGCTTGTAGCCGCTGCCCGCGCTCGCCATGCACAGGCGCGAATTCGATTCGATGTTGTTGGTGCGAACAAAGCCCTTGGCGAGCTTGTTCATCAGATACTGCGCCTCGATCGACATCTGCCCCGACACATAGAACGACAACGCGTCGGGTCCGTGTTCGTCAAGGAGCTTGCGCAGGCGCGCTGCCGTGTCGGTAATCGCCTGTGCCATCGGCAGCGGCGCCGGGTCCTGGCCGCGCGCATGCCGCACGAACGCACCCTCGAGCCGCCCCGACTTGCGCAGCGCGACGTGTGCCGACTGTCCTTTGGTACAGAGCCGCCCGAAGTTCGCGGGGTGCTCCTTGTCCCCGGAAATCTTGACCACCTGCCCGTCCTCGACGTGCAGCACCATGCCACAGCCAACGCCGCAGTAAGGGCACACGGTTTTCACATTAGTCGAAGACATGGCGGATAAGCTCGTTCAAGGAGTCAAGGAAACGCGAGCAAAGAAAGCGCGCAACTCAAACGGCGACCCACACCTGGCCGTTTTCGACACGCGCGGGAAATGCGCTCACCGAATTCGCCGGTGTTTCCAGACACTCGCCCGTGCGCAGATCGAAGTGATGCTTGTAGATCGGCGAGGCCACCACGACACGCTCGCCGAGGCTGCCGATCAGCCCGCGCGAGAGCACCGCCGCGCGCGAGCCCGGATCGTAGTTCTCGATCGCGTAGACGGCCGCTTTGTCGTTGTCCGTGGTCACGTGAAAGACGGCAACCTGCTCACCGTTGACGAGCGCGCAGACGCCCGTGTTGGGCACAATGTCGTCGAGCGTACAAACGGGTGTCCAGGTTTGCGGCAAGCGGTCGTTACTCATGGCGTGGCTCCTTTCCAATCACGCTGAAAATCACACTGTTTCCACGACGACAGGAATTGCAGCCAGCTTCGACTGACGCTCGTCCGGTGTCGCCGGCCGGATCTGGCCGCGCTCCTTCACGAAGCTCACCGTGCTGTCCGCTGCGTCGCTGTTGACGAAGTGACGGAAGCGCTTGCGTGTCTCCGGATCGCTCACCGCCTTCTTCCACTCGCATTCGTATGTATCGATCACGCGCTGCATGTCCGCTTCGAGTTCCGCGGCGACTTGCAGCCTGTCATGCACCACCACGTCGATCAGATACTGCAGACCGCCTTCCAGACTCTCGCGCCACACGCTCGTGCGTTGCAGACGGTCGGCGGTACGCACATAGAACATCAGGAAGCGGTCGATGTAGCGCACCAGCGTGCCGCGATCCAGATCCGACGCGATCAGTTCCGCATGGCGCGGCTTCATGCCGCCGTTGCCGCAGACGTACAGGTTCCAGCCCTTTTCCGTCGCAATCACGCCGACGTCCTTGCCCTGCGCTTCCGCGCATTCGCGCGTGCAGCCCGACACGCCGAACTTGATCTTGTGCGGCGTGCGCAGGCCCTTGTAGCGGTTCTCCAGCTCCACCGCGAGTCCCACCGAATCGCCCACGCCATAGCGGCACCACGTCGAGCCCACGCACGACTTCACCGTGCGCAGCGACTTGCCGTACGCGTGGCCCGATTCGAAACCCGCTGCAATCAGCTCTTCCCAGATGAGCGGCAACTGCTCGACGCGCGCGCCGAACAGGTCCACGCGCTGGCCGCCCGTGATCTTCGTGTAGAGGCCGTATTTCTTCGCGACCTGCGCGACGGCAATCAGGCCATCGGGCGTCACTTCGCCGCCTGGCATGCGCGGCACGACCGAATAGGTGCCGTCGCGCTGGATGTTCGCGAGGTAGTAGTCGTTCGTGTCCTGCAACGACGCGTGCTCCTTTTTCAGCACGAATTCGTTCCAGCACGATGCAAGAATGCTTGCCACCACCGGCTTGCAGATATCGCAGCCGAGACCGTGCCCATGTTTTGCGAGCAGTTCGCCGAAGCTGCGCACGCCCTCCACCCGCACGATATGAAAGAGCTCCTGGCGCGAATACGCAAAGTGCTCGCACACGTGATTGTTCACGGCGAGGCCCTGCTTCTTCATCTCGGCCTTCATCACCTGGGTGACGAGCGGCACGCAGCCGCCGCACGAAGTGCCCGCAGTGGTCGCGCATTTGAGCGCGCCGATGTCGGTCGCGCCCGCGCCCACTGCCGCGCACAGTTGCGCCTTCGACACGTTGTTGCACGAACAGATCTGCGCGCTCTCGGGCAGCGCGTCGACGCCGAGGCCCGGCTTCGCTGCGCCGTCGCCTTGCGGCAGGATCAGGAATTCCGGCGACTCCGGCAGCGCGATGCCGTTGAGCATCATCTGCAGCAGCGTGCCGTACTCGCTCGCGTCGCCGACCATCACCGCGCCGAGCAGCTCCTTGCCCGACTCGGAGACCACCAGCTTCTTGTAGATCTGCTTGCGCTCGTCGCTGAACTGGTAGGCGCGGCTGCCCGGCGTCGTGCCGTGTGCGTCGCCGATGCTCGCCACGTCCACGCCCATCAGCTTGAGCCTGGTGCTCATGTCGGCGCCCGCGAAGGTCGCGTCGTTGCCCAGCAGATGTTTTGCCGCCACCCGCGCCATGTCGTAGCCCGGCGCCACGAGACCGTAGACCATGCCGTTCCAGGCCGCGCATTCGCCGATTGCGTAGATGTGCGGGTCGCTCGTGCGGCAGCTTGAATCGATCGCAATGCCGCCGCGCGGGCCCAGTTCCAGACCGCACGCACGCGCGAGTTCGTCGCGCGGACGGATGCCCGCGGAGAACACGATCATGTCCGTGTCCAGATGCGTGCCGTCGGCGAACAGCATGCGGTGCGTGCCCGCTTCACCGTCGACAATCGCCGTGGTGTTCTTCTGCGTGTGCACGCTCACGCCGAGTTCCTCGATCTTCGTGCGCAGTACGCGGCCGCCGCCTTCGTCCACCTGCACCGCCATCAGGCGCGGCGCGAATTCCACCACGTGCGTTTGCAGGCCCATGTCGCGCAGCGCCTTCGCGCATTCGAGACCCAGCAGGCCGCCGCCGACCACCGTGCCCGTCTTCGAGCGCGCGCCGCACTCCTGCATTGCTTCGAGATCCTCAATAGTCCGGTAGACGAAGCAGTCGCGCCGCTCGCGGCCCTGCACCGGCGGCACGAACGGCGAGGAGCCGGTGGCCATCACTAGCTTGTCGTAGGCGAGGGTTTCGCCGCTGGCAAGCGTCACGGTGCGCGCATCACGGTCGATCGACACGGCTTTCGCATTGAGTTTGAGCAGCACGTTCTCGCGCTCGAAAAAGCCCGGCTCGACAAGCGACAGGTCGTCCGCGGACTTGCCCGCAAAGAATTCCGACAGATGCACGCGGTCGTAGGCCGGACGCGGCTCTTCGCACAGCACGGTGATGTCGAGGCCGTGCGCGGCGTCCTGCGCCAGACACTCGACCAGTTTGTGACCGACCATTCCGTGACCGATTACGATGATTTTCATGAGCGCGGTTTTCCTCGAAGTGCTGGGCATCGGTCGCCGCGCTGCCGTCGTCGGCAAAGCGGCGCCGGAAATAAAAACGGCGTCCCGCGAACCAGTCGATGACTGAGTCCGGGGGACGCCGTTGTCCTGTCCATGGTACTGCGGCAAGCGCTTTGTGTAACGCTCGCGGCGGATCGCCGTTGATCCGATGGGCGGGTTAAATGCAAAGGCTATGCCAATCACGCCTCGCGTGCCTGCAAGCCGCGCCACGCGGCGCTTCGCGCGCAATTGCGATGACCGGTCCCGCCTTCAGCACAGGACACATTTCGATGCAGCCCGGCACAGCAATGGTGCGACGCAGCACTGTGCACGTGCGAAAAGCGGGCGCGGCGACGGTGCGTGCGGTGCTTCGCCTCGCTCGATTCGCAGCCTCATCACGCTGCACCTAATGGCTCCGTGAAGCGCCGTAGCACGCGGGGCTCAGCAGCTTCAGGTGCCCTCTGCAACGCGTTGCCCGGATACGCGGTCAGCCGTTGGCCTGGTCCTTGCATAAGCTGGCGCGATACCAGTCATGCGTGCGTCAGGCAATCAGCGCGAACGGCCGGAGCGCTTCGCGAGACACAACGTCGTGCCTCGTGCGGCTTAGAGCCTTGAGCAGTACAGCAACATCGGACAACGGCGTCCCCTCGTGATCGGCACGAGCGGACGCCGTTTTTGTTTGGGCGTCGGCGCCACGCCTGGGCGCCGCCACACAGTGAATCAGAAGGACATCGCGATGAATAGGAACTTCGGCAAGGTCACCTTATTGAGCGCCGGTCCCGGCGAACTCGATCTGCTCACGTTGCGAGCCGTCAAAGCGCTCGCGGCGGCCGACGTCGTTCTGCTCGACGACCTGGCTAACCCTGAGATCGTGACGCTCGCCCCGCAGGCGCGCGTGATTCGCGTGGGCAAGCGCGGCGGCTGCCGCTCGACCCCGCAGGCTTTCATCGAACGCCTGATGCGCCGTTATGCACAGAAAGGGCTGCACGTGGTGCGTGTGAAAGGTGGCGAAGCACTCCTCTTCGGCCGCGCCGGCGAAGAGATTGCGAGCTTGCGCGAAGCCGGCATTCCGGTTGCGATCGTCAACGGAATTTCGTCGGGCTTCGCGGCTGCGGCGAGTTTGGGCATCTCGCTCACGCATCGCCGTCATTGTCATGGCGTGACGTTCGTGACCGCGCATACCGAAGATCACGGCGAACCGGACTGGGCCGCGCTGGCGGCCACGCGCACCACGCTCGCCATTTATATGGGGATGCGGCGTATCGGCAGCATCGCCGACGCCCTGCTCAGAAGCCTGAGGGCCGACACCCCCGCAGCTGTCGTGCAATGGGCCGGCAGCGTCGACGAACGGCGTTTGCTCACGCGTCTGGACCGGCTCGCCGCCGATGCTGACGAGGCCGGCTTAGGCAGTCCCGCGGTGATCCTGGTTGGCGATGCAATCGGCGAAAGCGAGCCAGCGCTGTGGGCGCGAGACATGGCATCGCGCGAGGAAGCGGTGCATGCGCGGGCTGCGTGAAGTGCGGGAAAGGCAGGTCAGAATAAGCAGGTCAATAAAAGCAGGTCCGGAAAGCAGGTGCGTCAAACAATGCGGGTGCGCAAAAGCACCTGAAAGCACCTGAAAGCACCTGAAGGCGCACGCAAGGCAATGAAAAACACGGCGGAAAAGAAAAAGCGTGGCCGTCCTGCGTAGACGGCCGCGACTGCGACACACCTAGTCGCCGAAACCAATCTCCGCTTCGAACTCCTGCCCTACCCGCAGCCACGTGCCCGCACCGCTCGTCACCACCGCGTTGTTGCCGAACGTGACCGCACCGTTGCGCTGCGGATTCGCGCGATACACGCTCAGCGTATCGGACGGTTCGTTGGGCCATTCGGGGTCGCGCTCGCCCTTCGCCTGATCGATGGTCGGCATCGGGCAGCGCGCGCATAGCTTGACGAGGCGCAGTTCGACACGCGCTTCGGTCGGCTGCGTGCCGTCCATGCCGAGCGTCTCCACATAGTCTTCTTCATACGCATCCAGCCCGGTAAGCACGATGTTCGGACGAAACCGGTCGATTGGAATGGAAGGCGCGCCCTTCGCATTCAGCCGCGTGTTCAGGTCGTCGAGCGACGCCTGACCGATCACGAGCAGCGGAAAGCCGTCGGCGAAGTGAGTCGTGGCCCCGCCCACGCTCTGCGTATAAACCGGATCGACAATGCGCTCGCGCTCGGGATCGAAGCGCAAGAGCCGCACGGGCATGCCGAGGAAGTCCGAAAACCACGCGGCGCACGCATCGCCCGTGTCGAGCCCGTAGGCGGCATCGCGCCACACTTTTGTCGCAACCTTGGCGGGCGCGCTCAGTTGCGCGGCGTCGAGCGGCGTGCGCAATTCGCTCATGCCGGGTGCGCGGATCACCAGTTCGTGCCCGGCAATCTCCACCTTGATCAACGCCATGCGCGGATGTGCGCGCTGCGTGAGCATCGCGCCCTCGGCATCGACAGCCATCCAGTAACGATCGTATTCGAGCCCCGTAGCGAGCAGACGCGCCTCATTCAGCGCGATACCCGCGCACGATTTGATCGGATAGATGAAAAGCTCGCTGATGGTCGGCATGATGGGGGCCCCGTACGGTTCGCACGGTTTGTTATGTAAGAGGGCTCGATTGTAATTCGGAGCCGGCCGCCTCGTTCGAACCGCGATTCGCAACGGCGTGGGGCCCGCCCCGGACGCCGGCGTTTCCTCGTCGCCCGGCTCGACGTAGAATTCCAAGGCTTGGCACCGGCATTGCACATGCTGACAAGGTAAGCGAACTCAAGCGCGGCCGCGCGTTACATCGCCCGCCGCGGTGCCCGCCGCCTCTTCAGGCGCCGGGCGGACGTACGAAAGCATCCATACCATGAACGAGACAGGACATTGATTATGCTGAGCAAACCCGTGTTGACCGTAGCCGAAACGACCCGCATTCTCGAGGCCGCGCGCACCGAAGCCGAGAAGAACAAATGGGCCGTCGCGATCGTCGTCGTTGACGACGGCGGCCACCCGCTCGGCATGCTGCGGCTGGACGGCAGCGCGCCCGCGAGCGCGTACATTGCGACCGAAAAAGCCCGCACCTCGGCAATCGGCCGCCGCGAAACCAAGGTGTACGAGGACATGATCAACAATGGCCGCACCGCGTTTCTCAGCGCCCCGCTCTCGGGTACGCTGGAAGGCGGCGTGCCGGTCATCGTCGAAGGCCAGGTGGTCGGCGCGGTCGGCGTGTCGGGCGTGAAGTCCGATCAGGACGCGCACATCGCCAAGGCCGGCATTCAGGCACTGGGCCTCTGAGCCGGCCGTGGCGAGAGGCATTGCCCGCGCTTCACGAATGCCGTCGTGATGGCGTGGCCCACAACAGGACGCAGCAACACGGAAAACAGCAAAGCAGCTTGACCGGGTAGTAGCCCCAACGCGAGCCGATACCCCACAGCGGCCGCATTCAGACAGATGGAGCAGTCGATGACTCAGATGAACCCGCGCGGCGGCCTGCAGGTCGCCGTCAATCTCGAACAGTTCGTCGAAACGGAAGCCCTGCCCGGCACCGGAATCGACAGCGCCGCATTCTGGTCCGGTTTCGACGCCCTCGTGCACGAACTGGCGCCGAAAAACCGCGCGCTACTCGCAGAGCGCGACCGCCTGCAAACGGAACTGGACAACTGGCATCGCGCCAACCCCGGGCCGGTGCGCGACTTGCGCGCCTATCGTGCGTTTCTGGAGGGCATCGGCTATATCGTGCCCGCACCGTCGAACGTGAAGGCCACCACTGCGAACGTCGACACTGAAATTGCCGAACAGGCAGGCCCTCAACTCGTGGTGCCGCTGTCGAACCCACGCTATGCGCTGAATGCGGCGAACGCGCGTTGGGGCAGCCTCTACGATGCGCTCTACGGCACCGACGCGATTCCCGAGGCCAACGGCGCCGACCGGCAGAAAACCTTCAACCCGGTGCGCGGCGCAGCGGTGATCGCCTACGCCCGCAAATTTCTCGACGAAGCCGCGCCGCTTGCGAACGGCTCGCATGCGGACGCAACCGGTTACAGCGTAAAAGACGGCAAGCTCGTCGTCGCGCTGAAAAGCGGCACCAGCGAGCTGAAGACGGCCGCGCAGTTCATCGGCTATCAAGGCGAGGCCGGCGCGCCCTCGGCCGTGCTGCTCAAGCACAACGGCCTGCATTTCGAAATCCAGATCGATGCAAACGATCCGATCGGCAAGACCGACGCTGCGCACGTGAAGGACGTGGTGCTGGAAGCGGCGGTAAGCACCATTATCGACTGCGAAGATTCGGTGGCGGCCGTGGACGCCAACGACAAGGTCCAGCTCTATCGCAACTGGCTCGGCCTGATGAACGGCGATCTGAGCGAAGAGGTCGCGAAAAACGGCAAGACGTTCACGCGGCGCCTGAATGCGGATCGCCAATATGTCGGCGCGGACGGTAAAACGCCGGTCACGCTGCACGGCCGCTCGCTGCTGTTCGTGCGCAACGTCGGCCACCTGATGACCAATCCGGCGGTGCTGACGAAAGACGGCGCGGAGATTCCCGAAGGCATTCTCGATGCGGTGATCACCACGCTGTGCGCGCTGCACGATCCCAGCAACAAGCTGAACTCGCGCACCGGCTCCATCTACATCGTCAAGCCGAAAATGCATGGTCCGGCTGAAGTGGCGTTCGCAAGCGAGTTGTTCGCGCGTGTCGAAGATCTGCTGAAGCTGCCGCGCAATACGATCAAGATGGGCATCATGGACGAGGAGCGCCGCACGAGCGTGAATCTGCTTGCCTGTATTGCCGAGGCGTCGGAGCGTGTGGCGTTCATCAACACGGGTTTCCTCGACCGTACCGGCGACGAGATGCACACCGCAATGGAAGCGGGCCCGATGATGCGCAAGGGCGACATGAAGTCGAGTACGTGGATTGCCGCGTACGAGCGCAGCAACGTGCTCGTCGGTTTGCATGCGGGCCTGCGCGGCCGCTCGCAGATCGGCAAGGGCATGTGGGCCATGCCCGATCTGATGCATGCAATGCTCGAACAGAAAATCGTACACCCCAAGGCCGGTGCGAACACCGCGTGGGTGCCCTCGCCGACCGCCGCGACGCTGCACGCGCTGCACTATCACCAGGTCGACGTGCAAGCGGTTCAGCAGGAGCTGGAGCGCACCGACTATGCAAAGGTGCGCGACGAACTGCTGGACGGTCTGCTGACGATTCCTGTGGTCGAAACCGCAAAGTGGAGCGCCGACGAAATTCGCGCCGAACTGGACAACAACGCACAAGGCATTCTCGGCTATGTGGTGCGCTGGATCGACCAGGGCGTGGGTTGCTCGAAGGTGCCTGACATTCACGACGTGGGCCTGATGGAAGACCGCGCGACGCTGCGTATTTCGAGCCAGCACATCGCCAACTGGCTGTATCACGGCGTGGTCACGCGCGAGCAGGTCGAAGAGACTTTCAGGCGCATGGCGAAGGTGGTGGATCAGCAGAACGCCGCCGATCCGTTGTACAAGCCAATGGCGCCGAACTTCGACACGGTTGCATTCAAGGCCGCGCAGGCGCTGGTATTCGAAGGCCGTCAGCAGCCGAGCGGCTACACGGAACCGTTGCTGCACAAGTTCCGCCTCGAAGTGAAAAAGGGCTGAGCATGCCGGTCGCCGCGACTCGAACGGATGCAGTTCGAGTCGCGGCAAAAAAAGACGGGCGCCTCGCGTGGCTGCGGGGCGCCCGATTTCAAAGCGCTGGTGTTGCCGCGCTCTCTGCGTGATCAAATTTGTTTCATCGAGGCTGCCTGATCCAGGCGGATCACCGCAGCGGATCGAAGCGAACCTGAGCGTATTCTGTCCGACGCGCGAAAACGACTCCCGTACGCGCGCCGATCTCCGCCTTCGTCAAGCCGCTTCAGCGGTGTACTGTGCCGGCAGGTCCTGCCCGTTTGCCTGCATATAAGCCTGCAGATACGCTTCGAACTCGTCCTTCACCTCGGGATGGCGCAACGCGAACTCCACCGTCGCCTTCAGATAACCGAGCTTGCTGCCGCAATCGAAGCGCGTGCCGAAGTAGCGATACGCAAGCACCTGTTCTTCGGTGAGCAGCGACTGAACCGCGTCCGTCAATTGCAATTCGCCGCCGGCACCGGGCTTGAGCGCGCGAATGTGCTTGAAGATGGTCGGCATGAGCACATAGCGCCCAACCACGCCGAGGTTCGACGGTGCCTTGTCCGGTGCCGGTTTCTCGACAATGCCCGAGAGCTTGATGACGTTGTCTTCCCACTCGCGGCCGTCCACCACACCGTATGAGCGGCTGTCTTCGCGCGCAATGGTTTCAACGCCGATCACCGAGCTATGGTAGTGATTGAACGTATCCACGAGCTGGCTCATGACCGGCTTCGAGCTGTGCAGCAGGTCGTCTGCAAGAATCACCGCGAACGGGCTTTGACCGACCAGCTTTTCGGCGCATAGCACCGCATGACCGAGACCCAATGCTTCGGCCTGGCGAACATAGAAGCAGTCGACGTTGGCGGGCTTGATGCTGCGCACGAGGTCGAGCAGCTTCTGCTTGTTGCGCGCCTCGAGCTCGGCCTCGATCTCATACGATTTGTCGAAGTGATCTTCGATAGCGCGCTTGCTGCGACCCGTCACGAAGATCATCTCGGTGATGCCGGCAGCAACTGCTTCTTCGACAGCGTACTGGATCAGCGGCTTGTCGACGATAGGCAGCATTTCTTTCGGACTTGCCTTGGTAGCCGGCAGGAAACGTGTCCCGAGGCCCGCTACGGGAAACACGGCTTTGGTGACTTTCAGCATGGTAGGCATTCCCAGATCGGTTAGAAATTGGTTTGCGGGCATGGCGGCCCTTCGACGTCGGCGCAAAGGCTAACAAAAAAGCCACGCGAGATCACGCCTGAAATTTCTCAAACAGTACTTAATAAGGCCAGTTTGGGTGGATTTGCGCTTCGCATAATATGAAAGACAGCAAGATTTACAGTGCAGACTCGAATTATTTTCGGGAAATTCCGAAAAATTTACCCGTTGTGCCGTGAGTGCGGCGGGCCGCAGGCATTGCTTTATACGGGCCGCCGCGCGGCTTTCAGGAGCGGGCTTCCTCGTTCTCGTCCAGTTGCGGCAGCTGACCCGGATTGATCCGGAAACGCCGGATGGGCTCGTTGCGCAACGCCTCCCGGTAGGCGGAGGCGGCAACGAGAATCAGCAGGACGGCCACGCCGGCAAGCAAATGCAGGTTCATGATTACACCTCTCATCAGGAGAATCCGTGCTGTAAATTAGCATGACAAAAGGGACAAATAATTGTTCGGTTTCAAGGCAGCGGCTCAATTACATTTCGTCACAAAATGGCGCCTTTTAACGAAAGGATGGCGAAAAGGCGGCCGATTTTTTTATCGATTTTTTGTCCGCGCGGTGCACTAGCATGTGATGCACCGCGCGCGGCACGCGCGCGCATCCGCATTGCCACACTTCGAATAAAGGACCGCGCATGAGCGACTCAGCACTGGAAGCCGCCGGCTCATCCCTGCCCCTCACACCGCACGCGAGCCCGCTCGCGCCTCGCGCACAAAGCGAGGCGCGCGCCGACAGCGCGGGCAAAGAACACGTGATCGACGCTATGCGCGGCTTCGCCGCGTTGCTCGTCGCGTACTTCCATTGCCGGCAGATCGAATGGGTCGGCATGCAGGCTTTCCATCAGAATGCCGGGCACTCATTCAACCTGAGCACGATTGCCGCGTATCTGACCTTCCCTATCGCGTGGGGCTCGGCTGGCGTGCCGATTTTCTTCGTGATCAGCGGCTACTGCATTCACCGCAGCGCCGCCATGCGACTCGCGGGCAATCCGGCGTACCGGCTCGACGCCGCGAACTTCTGGGCGCGCCGTTTCGCGCGCATTTATCCGGTGCTGCTTGCGGCATTGCTGCTGACGCTCGCACTCGACTGGTTCAGTCTGCAATTGCCGCCGGTCAGTCACAAGATTCGCGAGATCGGTCTGGGCGCTTTTCTGGTCAATCTGTTTTCGCTGCAAGGCGTGGCGGGCAAGACGTATGGCTCGAACGGCGCGCTGTGGACGCTCTCGCTCGAAGTGCAGTTCTATGCGATCTATCCGCTGCTATTCGCACTGCGCCGGCGCATCGGCATGAACTCCGTGCTGGCAATCGTTGCCGTGGTCAACGTCGTGTCGGCGTACGCGCTCGAGCGGCACGACATTCAGTTCTTCACGTCGTACTGGTTTTCGTGGACGCTCGGCGCATGGATTGCCGACGCGAAAGCGCACGAGGCGTCGCAAACGCGCTCGTCGTGGTGGCTCTATGCGCTCGCCGCGGCGTTCGTCGTGCTGGGCTGCGCGGCGTTTCACTTCGGACAGTACGGTGCGTTCCAGTTGTGGGCGATTGGCTTCGCGTTCTATCTGTACCGGGCGCTCGAGGATAAGAAGAGCGAAAAGAACGAAAAGGGCAACAAGGGCAGCGAGAGCAGCCACAACGCACGCGCCGGTTGGGGCCTGCGGCTTCTGTCGCACTTTGGCGACTTCAGCTTCTCGCTGTATCTGATCCATCTGCCGATCTTCGTGCTGCTGTCCTCGCTGCTGTACCGCTCGTCGCTGCAGATGTCCATCTGGCCGTCGTTCGGGTACATGCTGGTCGCCGTGCCCGCTGCCTATGTGTTCTACCGGCTCGTCGAATTGCCGGCGATGAAGTGGTCGGCCAGCTTGAAGCCGAAAGCGAAAGGCGCATGGCAACGGTCGTGAATCGAAAAGAGCCGAAGGCCGGCGAGTTTTTCGCTGACCTTCGGCTCCGCGCTGATCTTCGAATCCGTTGTCCCGGTCTTTGCTGCGCAGGCTGACGTCAGGTCAGCTTCTGCTGTATGGGCTTGCGTGATGCCGGCTCGCGTAACGCCCACTGGCGCACCGGCGCCAGTTTGTGCAACATCCACTTGCGCATCGCCGACTCGCGCCGTCTGACATTCGCGCAATGCGCGTTGAAGGTCTGGCGCGCGGCAGTTAGCACTGCGCGCCAGACCTCCAACCAGATCATGCGCGAGCAGCCTTTGCCGCGCCCGCCACGCGCCTCAGGATCCGCTCGACGCTCTCCACGTAGGCATCGGTCCCAAAGCGGCTGAGCGCCGTCCTGTAGCCGTTTTTGACGAGCCTTGCGCGCAGTTCGTCGTTCGAGCGCAGCTCGGCCAGTGCGTCGGCCAACGCGTGCGCGTCGCCGGGCGTGCACAGCACGCCGTTTTCGTAGTCGTCGACGATCTCCAGCACGCCGCCCGCCCGCGCGGCCACCACGGGACGCTGCGCGAGCATGCCCTCGACGATCACGCGGCCAAACGGCTCCGGCGTGATCGACGTGTGCACCACCACGTCGACCGCGCACATGCACGCCGGAATGTCGTGCTGGAAGCCGAGAAAATGCACACGGTCGCCCAGATTGTGCGCGTCGACGAACGCATGCAGTTCGATCTCGTACTGGTCTTCGCCGAAGAGCGGCGCGCCCACCAGCACAGCGTGCATATGAGGATTGAGCACCATTGCTTCGAGCAGCACATGCTGGCCCTTCCAGCGCGCGAGGCGGCTGAACGAGCCGACCAGAAACGCATCCGGCGGCAGCTTCAGGCGCTCGCGCAGCGTGGCTTGCGGCACATTGCGCAAGGCGTCGAACGGCGCGGCGGAAATGCCGTTGAACACCACGTCGACGCGCTTGTCGTCAAAGCCGGTGAGCTGCGCGAATGCACGCGCCGACGCAGCCGAATTCGCGATTACGTGAGTGAGGCCAAGCCGCGCGCACCATTTGATGATCGCGAGCTGCTTGCCGCCGAAATGCTCGGGGCTCACGATATCGCGCAGATGCCACACCACCGGCCGCTTCGCGAGCTTGCCGGCCACCGCGCCGATCACCATCGCGCGCTGTGTGTTCGCATAGATCACCTGCGCGCCGCGCGCGCGCCGGGCGGTCGCGCGCACGAGCGACATCAGCCCTTTGAGCGCCGCGCCCTTGGGCAGCGAACCGCCCTGCTTGCGCACGTTGCGCAGCGCGCCGGCGTCCAGCACCTCCACACTCACGCCCGCCTTGTCGAGCGCCGTGCGAAACGGGCCGTCGTCGAACAGCACGACTTCAATGCGCGAGCGCAATGCCTTGACGATCTCGAGCAGTGACAACTCGGCGCCGCCGAGCACGCCGCTTTGATCGACGGCGAGAATGCGCGGTGCGCTCGCGGCAGGCGTGGCCCGATACGGCACGTAGGGCGGCAGCGTTGCATTGCGCAGCGCCGGCACCGAAGCGCGTACATGCGCGAAGAAGCGCTCGCGGAAATTGGCCGCGGAGAAACGCTCGGCGTTGGCGCGGCAGTCGAGCGGCGAAAAGCGCCTGGCATTTGCTTCGAAACGCTCGATCGCAGAGACAATCGACTCTTCGCTCTGCTCGTCGAAGAACATGCCGGTCGGGCGCGGCTCGGACAAATCACGCACCGTTTCGAGCGCCCCGCCCTTGCCAAATGCGATAACGGGGGTGCCGCAGGCCTGCGCCTCAACGACCGAAATGCCGAAGTCCTCCTCGGCGGCGAACACGAACGCCTTGGCGCGGCTCATCCGGTCCTTGAGTACATTGAACGGCTGGTAGCCCATGATCTCGACGTTCGGACCGGCCTTCGCGCGGATCTTCTGCATGTCCGGCCCGTCGCCGATCACGACGAGCTTGCGCTCGGGCATGCGTGCGAACGCCTGCACGATGAGATCGATCTTCTTGTACGGCACCATGCGCGATGCAGTCAGATAGAAGTCTTCCTTCGCGGTGCATAACACGAAGGCTTCCACGTCGACCGGCGGAAAGATCACCTGCGCGTCGCGTTGATACACCTTCTTGATGCGACGGGCAATGAACTCCGAGTTCGCGACAAAGCCGTCCACCGAGTTCGACGTGCGAATGTCCCAATTGCGGATGTAATGCAGAATCAGCCGCGCCATCGCGGACTTGGGTCCGCTCGTCAGCTTCGACTGCTGCAGATACTGATGCTGCAGGTCCCACGCATAGCGGATCGGCGAGTGCACATAGCTGATATGCACCTGGTCAGGGCCGGTGAGAATGCCCTTGGCCACCGCATGGCTGCTCGAGATCACCACGTCGTATGCGGACACGTCTAGTTGCTCGATCGCCAGCGGCATGAGCGGCAGATACGTGCGGTACTTGCTGCGCGCGAGCGGCAGATTCTGGATGAACGACGTGGTAACGGGCTTGCCGCGCAGAAAGCTGCGGTCGTCGAGAAAGTCGACGAGACTGAACAGGTCCGCGTCTGGAAAGCACGCGACGATCTGCTCGAGCACCTTCTCCGCACCCGCGTAAGTGACGAGCCAGTCATGCACGATCGCAATGCGCACGGCTTTTTCGCTGCGCGCTGCGCTGTGCCGCGGCGGCGTCTGTATGGCAGGAACGGTGGTGAGTTCGGCCAGTGCGCTGCGCGTCGGCGGTTGCAGCACGGCTTCTTCAAGGACTTCGTGGTTCATGCGCTTTTCCTCGGATTCAGTCGCAACAGCAGTGAGCGCGCCAGATCGCGCAAAGCGGGGGTCATCGTGATGGACCAGGCGATGTTCGCGCCGACCATCAACACGCCGGCTACGATCGCCATGGCGAGCCCCGGCAGGAAACTGGAAAGCCACAGGCTCGCCAGCAGGAAAGCGAGATGCGCCAGCATGTCGAGCGCGATCTGCCGCGCACGGATTGCAGAAAGCCGTAGCAGTACGACGTAGTCGAAGAGCGCGCGGCCGGCCACCGCCATCGCGGCGCCAGTCAGGCCGAAGTACGTGATGCCGAGCCACAACGCCCCTGCAAAGAGCGGCAATTCGAAGAGGCCGACGCGTGCGGCCGTAGCCGGATTGACCTGCGACTGGATCAGGATGCGCGTCACGTTGGCCTGCCCGACGAGCCACACGGCGACGATCATGATGCGTCCCACCGGTGCCGCGACGGTGGCGATCTCATTGCCGACCCACAGGTGCAGGAACGGTTCGAGCACGAGCATCGCGACAAGCGCGACGGGCGTGAACACGCCGTTGAGAAATTCGAGCGACTGCTGCGTGATGGTGTCGGCGTCCGCACGCCCTACCGCCGAAAGCCGTGGAAAGAGCGTGCGCACCATTGCAGTGGGCACGATGTTCAGGCGCGTGACGAGGTTTTGCGGCACCGTGTAGTAGGTGACGAAACGCGCGCCGAGGCCCGTGCCGAGCATCACGCGGTCGAGCGATTCGGCAATCATGTTGGTGACGCTTGCAATCAGCATCCACCCGCCGAAGTTGAAAAGCCCCCTCGCCACGCCGAGCTGGGGCGGCAGAATACTGCGTATTTCCAGCACTTTCAGCGCCGAGCGGCCGAGCAGAATGGCGGCGAGAATACGTGCGAACACTGCTGCGGCGAGCACGTTCTGCAGGTTCGCGCCGAGCCACAGTGCAGCGCCGAGCGGCAACAACTGGAACAGGAAGGTGCCGATGGTCTGGTTCGTGTTGTACACGCCGAACCGCTCTGCGCCGTTGATCGCGCCCGCAAACACCCACGACACGTTGGCAAGCGGAATCGCCACGGCGAGCCACGGCAGCGCCATGTAGACCTCATGCTGAAGTTCGGGCGAAACCTTCGTGAAGTACGCGGTATAGAGAAATGCGCCGAAGTAAATGATCAATCCGCCGATCACACCGGTTGCAAGATTCAGCCACGTCGCGCTCCAGAACACCCGCGCGCTTTCGCCTTTGTCGCCCGAGGCGCGCGCCTTCGAAATGTGGTTTTGCGCGGCCATGCTCATGCCGAGATCGAGAATGCCGAAATAGCCGATCAGCGTCCACACGAGACTGATCACGCCGTAGCGTTCGACGCCCAGCAGTTTGATATACGACGGCACGGTGACGAGCGAAACGAAAGTCGGCAGTACGAGGCCGAAGAAATTGATCGCTACGTTCTTGAGAATGCCTTTGTCCATCGGGTGCCCTGGTTTCGACTGCGATTGCCGGTGTTGTTCTTCATCTGTTCGTGCCGCGCCCTGCCGCGGCGGCGCAGTGCGCCGTGCATTGATCCGTCATGGCTTCCAGCGGTACATCAGCACCTTGCCGCGCGCGTCTTCCTCGACGAATACGAGGTACTCGCCGTTGCTGCGCTTGGCCGCGCTAATGCCGTTGGGCACGTCCACCCAGCCGGACGCGCGGCCGACTTCCGGGCCTGGCCGGATCACGCCGAGTTCGCGGCCGTTGTCCTTGTCCCATACGTGGACCGCGCCCACCGGCTCGACGCCGAAGATGTACTGCCCCTCGACCGTCACGCCGATGATCGTGGCAATGGGTTTGCCCTGGGTCTGCCAGGGCAGCGTGATCGAATAGCGCTGCACCGGCTTGCCGCTCGACCATTTGTCGTAGCGCACCAGCACGCGGCCCACTTCTTTCCAGAAGCCGCGCTCAGCCGGTGTGTCGGGCGTGTAGCCAGTCGCGTAGAGCGTGTCCGTGTCGGGCTCGTAGATCGCACGATGCAGTTCTGCAAACGGTTGCGGCACCGGGTATTGCGTGATGTCGGAGTACGCATAGACGGGGTTGCCTTTTGCGTCCAGGCCGCCAAAGCGGAACCGGTAAATGCCCTTGGTATCGCGCGTGCGCCAGATGTCGCCGGCGGTGTCGACCCACCAGCCCCAGCCGCCCGCGAGCTTCGTGCCGCTTGTGTTGAGCGCGAATTCGTCGACATTGAATCTGCCGTCGCCGTTTGCGTCGCGCCAGATCCAGTCGCCGCCGGGCGGCGCATTCGGCACTTTCGCCACCGCGCGCTCGCGGCCCGCGATAAAGCCAGACGGAATCGCCGTTTCGCCGTCGTGCTGCGCGTCGAAGCGATAGATCTTCAGATGGTCCGCATACATGTCCGTCAGATACAGGAAGGTGCGGCCCTTCAATTTGCGGGCGATCGGCAGGCCCGGATACTGGTCCGTGTGAAAAACCGGGTCGTCGGGATACTTGAAGCGATTCGAGAGGAATCCGACATATTTCCAGTCCTGCCCGGCGGGCTTCGACAGATCGAGTTCGAAGCGTTTGTTGCCGCTATACACGCTGTCGGGGCGCGCCGGATCGATCCATGCGCCGTCGACGAAAAGCAGCCCCTGCACCAGCCAGTTCTGTTTGCCGTCGGGCGCGTAGCTTTCCAGCGTCGCGCCGAGGCCCGCGCCGATCGGCTCGTAACGCGGCCCGATGCCGTTTGTCGATACATAGACATCGCCGCGCGCATCCACGCCCACGCCGGTGAGTCCGTTAAAGCGCTGCGGCCCGGGCCGTCCCGCGACGCCGCTGAAAATGCCTCCCCGCTCGCCGAGCGAACCGGTTTGCTCATAACGTCCGTCGCGCTTGTCGAAGAACAGCACCTGCTGACGCGGTCCGTTATCGGCAATGAGCACGCGGCCTTTCGTATCGACGGCGATGTCCACCGCGACCGTGCCGGCCGGCAACTCGAAGTTTTCGTCGAGGCGTTTTCCGGCCGCCGTGTAGTGCTCCACATGCGGCGTGCGATCGTTGCGCGTGCCGCTCAGCACCCACAGCGTGCCGTCCGGCGCGAGCGCAAGGCGACCCGGTTCGTGCACGCTCCACGTGGCCTTCTGCTGCATCGATTCCGCGTCATACAGCTCGACGCGATCGCGCGCCGTGTTGGCTGCATAGAGTGTCGTGTCGCTCGCCGCAAGGCCGCCGATTTCCGCGCTCGTGCCGGTCGGCACTTCGTTCATCATCAGAAAGCCGGCCGCGAGTTGCGCATGCGGGTCCGCGCGCTTCGCCGCGGGCTGGAACGGTGCCGCCTGCTTCGGATCGGCAATCTGCCGGCGCGAAATGCCGAACCACTGCTTGCCCTTTTCGGGCCACACGCCCTGCTCGACGAGGCGGCCTTTCTCATTGCCGACCGCAATCGCCACGAACGCATACTTGCGATTGATGGCGATCGCGTTGCCGCCGCCATTGCCCCAGCCATGCGTGCCGCCCGCGAAACCGAGCATCTTGCCGTTCTGGTAGACGCTCGCCTCCGCTCCGCTCTCATCCCACGGCGCATTCGTATAGACCTTGCCGTCGGGCGCAACGGCAATCGCCGTGATGTTGATCTGCGTCCACGTGCCGTCGCCGAAACCGAACGTATTGCCGATCCATGAAGTTTTTGCGTTCAGCGCCGTTTCGGCGCGCGCGGCAAAACCGGCCGACAAAGCGGCCAGGCCAACAATGCACGCGCATACCGCGAGACGGCTCCTGAACGTGGTACGGGGCAAGGCAGGTCCTCCAGTCGAAACGGATCGATGCTTTACAAAACGGCGGTGTTGCGGCGCTGGCATGCACGAACGCAAATACAGTGAAGCGTGACGGCAAGCAGGATGACGGCATGCGCCGCGAGCCGCGTGGCGAGCGCTAGGCAAGAAGGCGCGCCCTTCGCTACGCGGCTCCCGCGCACTCGAAGCGCGTGTGCATGACGAAGCGGATCGCGGTGCTCTGCGCACGCGCCCTCCTTCGCCACCCTCTGCGCACGGCTCACATTACGCGTAAAAAACCTCGCGACGAAAATCGAAAATAATTCAAAAATATTCGATGATTTTGATTGCAATAAAGAAATCAATTTTAAAATTGATTAAAGGAAAAGTTTGCCTGTCGGGCGCCGTGCGCGGCGCATCTGTGCCGCCGCCTTCGCCGTGTTTTTACCGGTATGGTGTCGTTTCGCCGGCAGGCGCGCCACTTCTTTCATAGCATCGCCGGGTGCGCGACACCAGCCGCGAACAACCACGAAACACGCCGGCAAATGCATAACGAAACACCCTGTTGCAATCTGATTCATTTATCCATTTCATTCGCGTTTTTTCGCGATTTTCTTTTGCCTAGAATCGATTGCAATCTTGTCGCGGCCGTGACGGGCGCGGCACTCTTTCGTGCAACGCCCTGCGGCATTCCGCGGCCTCCCCGCTTTACACCATGGACGGTTCATGACTGCTAGCGCCCTGCCCATCGCGCCTTCCCATTCACGCCGCATCGTGCAGCTCGACGGCTTGCGGGCGATCGCCGTGCTCGCGGTGTTCGCGCAGCATGCGCTGAAGGCGCCGCTGTGGATGGGCGTCGATCTGTTTTTCGTGCTGAGCGGCTTTCTGATCACCGGCATCCTGCTCGAGCGCAAGGCGCGCGGCCAGTCGTATTTCGGCTATTTCTACGCACGCCGGGCGCGGCGCATCCTGCCGCCGTATCTGCTGCTCATGGTGGTGTCGTCGATCCTGTTCGGATTCGGCTGGGCGCAGCATTGGCAGTGGTACGCGTTCTTCGCGACCAACATAGGCGATGCGCTCAATCAGAGCGGTCACGACAGTCTGAACGTGCTGTGGTCGCTCGCCGTGGAAGAACAGTTCTATATTGTCTGGCCGTTCGTGATCCTGCTCGTGCCCGAGCGCGTGCTCGCGTGGGTAGCCGCCGCGCTGATCCTGCTCGTGCCGGTGCTGCGCGCGGTGGCTACGCCGTGGTTCGATTCGTTCTGGCCGATCTATTACCTCACGCCGTTTCGCATGGACCTGCTCGCGGCGGGCGCGCTGCTCGCCGTCGCGGTGCGGCGCGACCGCGACGCGCTCGAACCGTTCAAGGGCCTCGCGGTGCTCGGCATGCTCGCCGCGCTGGCGGCGCTCGCGTGGCTGCACCTGCACTTTCCGCGCTTTCGCGCAGCCAATACGCCGCTCTCGAACGCGGGGCTCTACAGCATCTCGCTGGTGCTGTGCACGTCCGTCGTGGTCATCGCGCTGCAAAGCCGGGGCATCGTCAAACGGCTGCTGTGCAACCCCGTGCTGGTGTATATCGGCACCATCAGCTACACGATTTATCTGATCCACCTGAGCGTGCTGTATGCGCTGTGGCCGCTGAACATGAGCCGCTATGTCACGGCCGCGCTGGCGCTTGCTATCACCCTCGCCTATGCGAGCTTCACGTGGTTCGCGTTCGAAAAACGTCTGATCTTCGGTTCACGCGGCAGCGCGCACACAACGGCCGGCGCCGCTGCGAGCGTGCCGGGTACGGCGTCGCAAGCGCCGCAAAGCCGCGCATGAGAAGCCCGGCATGGCCTGCCGTCGCGGCCCTGCTCGCGTTGCTCAGTGTGCGCTGTGCGGTGGGCGCGGGTGCGGCCACCGAAGCAGCGCAGGCAGAGCAAGCCGCCAATGCAGCACCGCGCGAGATTGCCATCGAAGCCTACGGCGACTCGACGACGCTCGGCATTTCCTGCAGCGAGGGCCATTGCGGGCCGCAGCCGCAGAACGCCGTAGCGTACCTGCAGGACGAATTGCAGATGCATCACGGCAAGCGCGTTCATGTCGTCAACTATGGCGTGGGCGGCACGACAGCCTCGCAACTGCGCGACGGCACCGGCAATCGCCGCGCCGGACCGACGGCCGGTTTGCCGTGGCGCGCACGGCTCGCGGCATCTCCCGCGCAGATCGTGCTGATCAACTACGGCATCAACGAAGTCATGCAGAACCAGACGCCCGAGCAGTTCTACGCCGCGCAAACCGCGCTCGTGGAAACCGCGCGGGCGCTCGGCAAGGAGCCCGTGCTGGAAACGTCGAATCCGATGCCAGACAACCGGCTCAATGCCCGGCTCGCGACAATGGCCGCGATGACCCGCCGCGTGGCCGCCGAGCAGCGGGTGCCGCTTGTCGACCAGTTCGCGTACATCAGCAGTCTGCCGGACTGGAAAACGCTGATGTCCGATGGCGCGCATCCGAAGCCGGGCTTGTACAGGCTCAAGGCCGAGCAGGATTTTCAGGTCGTCGAACCGCTGGTGCGGCGGCTCCTGGATGGCACGCTCTGAGGTGCTCTTTTTTTCTTTTACCAATATTGAAGGCAAGCTATGAGCCAACCACGCAAAGCGATCATCACCGGTGTGTCCGGACAGGACGGCGCCTACCTGACCAAGCTGCTGCTCGACAAGGGCTATCAGGTGACCGGCACCTACCGGCGCACGAGCTCTGTGAATTTCTGGCGCATCCGCGAACTGGGCGTGCTCGATCATCCGAATCTGCGGCTGGTCGAGCACGACCTGACCGATCTTGGCTCCACGCTGCGCCTGCTCGAAGGCGCACAGGCCGACGAACTATATAACCTGGCTGCGCAAAGCTTCGTGGGCGTGTCGTTCGATCAGCCGGCGACCACGGCCGAGGTAACCGGCATCGGGGCACTGAATCTGCTGGAAGGCATTCGCATTCTCAGCCCGAAAACGCGCTACTACCAGGCGTCGACCTCGGAAATGTTCGGGCTCGTGCAGGCGGTGCCGCAACGCGAGGACACCCCCTTCTATCCGCGCAGCCCGTATGGGGTGGCCAAGCTTTTCGCGCATTGGTCGACCATCAACTACCGCGAGTCGTATGGCCTCTTTGCCAGCAGCGGCATTCTCTTCAATCACGAATCGCCGCTGCGCGGGCGCGAATTCGTCACGCGCAAGATCACGGACAGCGTCGCCAAGATCAAGCTCGGCAAGCAGGACGTGCTGGAGTTAGGCAACCTCAGCGCGAAGCGTGACTGGGGCTTTGCGCTCGAATACGTGGAAGGCATGTGGCGCATGCTGCAAGCGAACGAGCCGGACACTTTCGTGCTCGCGACGGGCCGCACCGAAACGGTCCGCGACTTCGTGCGCATGGCGTTCGCCGCAGCCGGTTATCAGCTCGAATGGTCGGGCAAGGAAGAGCGCGAGACCGGCATCGACGTGGCCACGGGCAAGACGCTCGTGCGCGTGAATCCGAAGTTCTACCGGCCCGCCGAAGTGGACCTGCTGATCGGCTGCGCGGACAAGGCCCGCGAGAAGCTGGGCTGGGAGCCGAAAACCAGCCTCGAACAGTTGTGCCACATGATGGTTCACGCAGATCTCGGGCGCAACGAGCATCACGAGACCTTCTGAACCGGCGCCGCCCTCGCCCGCATCGCGGTGGATGCGGGCGAACGCGGTGGCTCGTTGCGGTTCGATTTTACGCACGACCAACGCACGACCAGCGCACGACCAACGCACGATCAGCGCACCCGAATACTCAACACGCAAAACTCAGCGCGCAAGAAAATGCGCGCAAGCGAATGCACACAACAAAAGGCGCCGGCTCTTGTAGAAAAGGGCCGGCGCCTTCGTCATTGCGCTCTCACACTTCAGTGCACTCCGCCCGCCGCAATGGCCTCCGCATACACCGCCGCGACGCGCCTGGCGATCACCGAGTTATCGAAATTCTCGCGCGCATAGCGCCGGCATGCATCGGCGTCGGGCAGCTTCAAGGTGCCGCTCAGCGCGCCCGCAAGACCCGCCGCGATCGCTTTTGCGCCCGTCTCAGGCAACACGAGATTGGGTGAGAGCCCCGCCACCGCTTCCGGCAGGCCGCCCACCGGCGTGACCAGCACCGGCGTGCCCGAAGCGAGCGATTCGACGGTAATCAACCCGAAGCCTTCGAGCGCCACGGTCGGCACCACACTGATATTGGCCGCGCGATACAGCGCCGCCAGGTGCTGATCGGGCACGAAGCCGAGCAGCTTCACGTTGTCCTGCAAGCCGGCTGCGTCGATACGCGCCTGCAGTTCGTCCGCGAGACGCCCCTTGCCGGCGATCAGCAACAGCACGTCCGGGTGTTGAGGCTTCAGCAGCTTCACGGCGTCGATCAGATCCTCCAGCCCCATGCGCCGCACGAGGCGCCGCACCGCCAGCACAATGGGCCGGTCCTGCGGCAATTGCAGCTTCAAACGCGCCTCCGCCGGTGTGAGCGGCAGGTTAAACTGCTCGACGTCGACACAGCCGGGCACCACGCGCACGCGCTCCGGCGAGATGCGGTAGCGCGAAGTCAAAATCTTGCCGAACGCCTCGGAAAGCACGATGAGACGCGACGAACGCGCATACACCGACTGCTCCAGATAACGCTTCGCGCGCTGGCCGAGCGAGTCCGCGCCTTCTACGTGGCTCTCGTCGGCCCACGGTCCCTGAAAATGCGAGACCTGCGGAATGCCGCGCGTCACGTCGAGCCCAGGGAAGGTGTACAGCGCGAAGTGCGACGAGATCACGTCGGGGCGCGAGACGCTGATCTCATGGCGCAGCGCGCGGCGCGCGGCCATCAGGCGCAACGGCAGCGACTGCGCGGCGGAGCCGAAGCCGTTGATCGCGCCGCCGGTGTCCGCGGCAACCTTCGGCGAGCCGGCCACGACGCCGCGCACCGCGACGCCCGCGCCGGGCAGCGCGCCGACCAGCGAGTAATACATGCGGTCGAGGCCGCCTGCGCGCTCGGGGAACCAGTGCATACCGATCTGCAGCGATTTGATTGAACTCGTCGTCATTGTCATTCCCCTTTGTGTTCTGTGAGGTATTCGGTGAGTGGTGATGCCCGGCTGCGCGAAGCCGCCATGCGGCTCAGATTCGCGCGCCGTTCACGCTGGCCGGCTTGTGGCCGGCCTCATTCAGTCATTCCACGCTGTTGTGCCCGGCTAGCGTGTTCAGCGTCAACGCGTCGGTCTTCGCGACCACCGCGGCCTCCGCCTCGCTGCGCCGGCGGTTCTTCTGCTGCCCTTCGAGCTGCCGATAGAGCGCGATGTATTGCGCGGCCATGCGCGCCCAGCCAAAGCCGGTCGCAAGCTCGCTCGCGGCCGCGCCCATCTTGCGGCGGGCGGCGTCGTCGGCGGCAAGGCGCGCCACTGCGGCGGCGAGCGCCTGCGGGTCGTCCGGATCGTCGAGCACGATCCCGCAATCCCGCGTGATGATCTCGGCGCCGCCCGCCGTGCGCGCGGTGACGACCGGCAGCCCGGCCGCCATCGCTTCGAGCAGCGACAGGCTCATGGCCTCGTAGCGCGACGGAAAGACGAACGCATCGACGGAATGCATCAGCACCGGCATTTCCTTCACGAGCCCGAGAAAGTGCACGCGCTCTGCAATACCGAGCGCCTTCGCTTCGTCGGGGTACGGGCTGCCCGGCAGAAAACCGGCCACCGCGATATGCACGTGTTCCGGCAGATGCCTGAGCGCGGCGAGCACGGTGCCGAGGTTCTTGCGCGGCGTGCGCAGATCGCCGACGAACAGCAGCAGAAACGCATCCTGCGGCAGGCCGAATTTCGCGCGGTCGCCGGTGGCCGCCGCGAAGCCGCGCGTATCGACGCCGTTATAGATCACGTCCACGCGGTTTTCCGGCGTCAGGCCGATTGCGCGGATTTCGTCGGCGACCTTTTGCGAGACCGCCGTGATGACCTTGGAGCGCCGGTATGCCCAGCGCTCGAAAAACGCGTTGCAGCGCGTGTAGATCGACTGATACGCGGACCACACGCCCTTGGTGAGGCCGAATGGGTAGTACTTGCTGCCGAGCCAGCCGCTGTGCACGAAGTGCGACGTGTTGACGTCGGCAGGCATCCACGTGATGAAGCCGTTCACGTGCAGCACGTCGTATTCGCGGCGATGCGCGCGCAGCCAGAGCGCGCTTTTCAGCGCGAACACCTGCTGGCGCAGCAGATTGGTGGGCCACCAGCGGCCGATTTTGATCGGCACCCAGCGGACATTCGGATGAACCAGCAGGTCGGGCGCCACGTGCGAGGCGATCAGCGTGACGCCGATGCCCTCGTCGAGCGCCGCGCGCGCGATCTCGTGGTTGACGCGCCCCTGGCCGTCGTTATGGCGCACAACGTGCGTGACAATGGCGACTCTCAATCAGTGCCTCCGTGAAAAATTGGCATGCGCGATGACGCGCTCGCGCGGTTGAGCTTTTCGTAATGCACCGCGGACAGAATCGAAAAAACGCTCGTGAAAAGCAGCAGCCCGCCCGTGCCGACCAGCGAATTGGTGAACACCAGCATCGCGAAAGTGGCAAGACACAGGCTCAGGCAGGCCGACACGTACTTGTCGCTGCGCAGCCGGAACGACGCGAGCACGGCGCGCGTGAGCAGCCAGACAATGCCCGACATGTAGAGCAACGTGCCGGGCCAGCCGAGCACGAACGGTATGTTCATCACCCCGCTGTCGAAGTTGCCGTACTGGCCGAGTTGACCGCCGTCGTTGGACAGCTTGGTCGACGTGCCGGTGGCGCCCATGCCTTCGCCTGCGACATCGGTGAAGGCGGTCTTCGCGAAGGTCGCGTAAAACTCGTTGCGCGCCGCGTAGCTCTGGTCGTCGTTCAGATTGACGATGGTGGACAGGCGCGCCTGCATCCGCTCGGCCACCGGACCGACGGCGAGCAGCGGCACGCACAGCCCCGCGAGCAGCACCGCGCTCGCGACGATACGCACGCGCACCTTGTTGTTCGACTTGACCAGCTGGATCAGCAACGCGATAACCCAGCCGCCCCACGTCGAGCGCACGAGGCTCAACGCAAACGAGAAGAAGCCGAGCGCCGCGGCGACCCAGCGCACGCGGTGGGTGGCGGCCATCACGTAGACCATCGCGCCCATCATCGCGAACGCGAACGGTCCGGACGAATTCATCGTGCTGAACACGCGCACGCCCATCGGCACCGCGTCGCCCTGCGAGTTCATCTGCGAGCCGAGCATCCACAGCGCGTCCCACTGCGGCATGATGAAGAACTGGATCAGCCCGTAGCCGCCCATCACCAGCATGCCCCAGATGAACGTGTTGACGACGGTGTCGCGATACTCGGGATACTGGCGCGTATGCGCCATGATGTGAAAGCCGATCAGGATCGGATAGAGCCAGTTCGCGAGGTCGTAGGTCGCCGCGAGCGGGCCGCTCGAGACCACGCCGACGAGATACGCATAGATCAGTCCCAGCAGGATCAGCAGTACCGGCAGGCCGCGCCGCTGGCCGAGCAGCCGGTAATAGCGCAGCAGCGAGAGCGCGCTGATCATCGTGACCGCGAGCGGCGCGACCTGGATCAGGCTGGTGGGCGTGAACGATCCTTTGGACCAGTCGGCGAGGCGGCGCACTTCCGGGCTCAGGAACCACAGCCACCACATGAAGCCGATATAGCGCGCCGGGCTCTTGAAGTAGAGCCACAGGCCCGTGAGAATCGCAAGCAGCGGAAAGGCGAGCGTGAGCACCGTGCCCTGATGCGCGACGATCAGCATCGCGGTGATCAGCCACAACAGGGCGGCCGGCAGCCACTCGCGCCGGCCGCGCGACGCGCGTGCCGGGCGCACGCCGGGCAGGCCCGGCACGCCACCGGCGCCCGGCATGCCGGGCGCGGGCGGAACACCGGCTCGGGAAAGCGTGACCATCGCTCAGAGACCTCCGCGCGATTCCGGCGCGGCGCCGGGCTGCGCGGGGCCACGCGCGGCCTCGTCCGCGTCCTCCTCAGACACGCCGCGGCCGCGCGCAAGCGCCCGCGCACGCAGCATGTCCTGCGTGATGCGCACGTGCTGCATCGCGTAGTGCTCGGTAGTCAGCTCGCGCGCAATGAGACCCGCGGCGGCCGCCTGCGCCTGGCGCAGCGCTTCGAGCGGCGCGCTGGCGAGGCGATCGACCGCGTCGCGCAAAGCCTGCGGGTTGAACGGCGGAATGTAGCTCGCCTCGCTCGCCGGAAAATAGTCCTGCAGCGCGCCGACGTTGGTCACGACCATCGGCTTGCCGACCGCCGCCGCTTCCAGCATCACCGTAATGCCGGAGGCGTGCGTGTTCGGCCGCAGCGGCACGACGATCACGTCGGCCCAGTCATACAGCTCGTGCTGTTTCCTGATTCCCGAAAAGAGCGCGATTTCCACGTTCGGCGCGCGCAGCGAGGCGGGAATCCGCCGGCGCGTGGCGAGCTTCACCGTGTAGCGCGCGTCGTGGCCGAACGCCTTGATGAGCGTCTCCCAGTCGCGGTCGCGGTCGTTGCCGATCGCAGCGATGCGGATCGGCGAATGCGGCTTCCACTCGGTGGGCGCCTTCACTGGAAAGTCGCGTGTATTCAGGCCGTACAGCAAGGGCTTCGCGTCGCGATTGAAATAGCGCTTGCAGAGCGCGGCGTTTTCGCTCGCGAGCGTGGTGAGCTGGTCGGCGCGCGTCATCAGCTTGCGATACAGCCAGCTGCGCACGATGCCGTATGAAGGCCACTTGTCGAGCAGCCACACGCTTTGCGCGAGCAGCAGCGGCGACGCGTTCGCGCCGGCCTTCCTGCCGCACAGCAGCAGCATCAACGCAGCCGACAGCCATTCCTGTTCGGTGTGCGTCCAGATCACGTCCGAGCGCAGCATCTCAGCGCGATTGCGCCACGTGTGAATGAAGTCGAAGCCGAGCGCCGCCTTCAGCGCGCGCCGCACGAGCCGCACCGGTTTGCTTTCGCGCGCGTCCTTCGAATAGGTGAGCGCGAAGGCGTCCGATTCGGCGTGGTGATAGCCGTACAGGCAGCCGATGTTGTCGCCCTGTCGATAAAAACGCGGATCGGCGCCGTAAAACAGATGAACGTGGACCTTCGTTGTCATGCACAGACTCCCTTGCCGATGCTGTAGCGTGTTGACACTGCATGCCGCTCGCGCCCGTTGCGGTAGCCGCCTCGTCAGGCGGTGCGCGAGAGCGCGCGGCGCGCCTCGTGCGCGCCGCTGCGCACCGCCCGCCAGCGCGACAGCTTCAGGCGCGCCTCTTTGGACAGCAGACCGAGCACCGCATGCGTGAGGCCCGGATACACCCGCGTGCCGACGAGCGTCCACCACCACCACGCGGTTTCGCGGCGCAGCGGCGGCAACTGGTCGCGCAGGATCAGATGGAAGTTGAACGCGGCGTTGCGCAGCGCCGCCATGGTCTGCGCGTCGCGGCGGTCGTCGTCGAAACGCTCCGCGGGGAAATGATCGACCGCGACGCGCGGGTCGTACATCAGCTTCCAGCCGGCGTTCTTGACGGCGAGACTGAACGCCATGTCGTTGTGAACCTGAGCGCCCGCGCCGCGCAGCCGTGCATCGAAACGGATGTTGCGCACCGCCTCGCGCCGGTAGCTCATGTTGGCGCCTTTCAGAATGTCGACTTCGCGTGCGCCGCCCACGCCGAGATGGTGGTTGCCGATGATCTTGCCGTGCGCCGTGACCTTGCCGACGAGCTCACGTTCGCCGTCGAGCACGCGGCCTTTTTCGTGCACCCAGTCGCGCCCGCCGAGCGCGCCGAGGCGCGCGTCGCCTTCGAACGCGGCGGCGATGCGCTGTACCCAGTCGGGATGCGGCGCGGCGTCGTCGTCGGTGATGGCGATCACGTCGCCGCTCGCCGCGTCGAGTCCGCGATTGAGCGCCGCGACCTGGCCGGGCACCTCGACGAGCGCAACCGACAGCGGCAGCTTGCCCGGCACCGCCGGGTCGCGCAGGCAGGTGTGGGTCGCCTCGTCGTCGGCGCGCGCCACCACCACGACTTCATCCGGTGCGCGCGTCTGTCGTTGCAGCGCCGCGAGGCAGCGCGCGAGATCGGCCGGGCGGCGGTATGTCGGAACCAGTACCGTCACTTTCATTGCGATGTCCTTGTTGCGATGTCCTTGATTGTTTCAGCGGGCGCCATGCGCCCCCCTCTTCACTCAGGTGCTCAGGTGCTCAAATATTCCTGGACCGCTGCGTAGCTGCGGTCGTAGCCGCCGCGAGCCCGCGCCGGCATGCCGTTGAAGATGCCGCCCTGCACCTGCACGCCGGCCGCGCGCAGGCGCTTGAGCGCGTCGATGATTTCGCCTTCGCTGTGCATGCCCGAGCGCATTACGAAGAACGTCGAGCCGGCATACGCGCCGATAATCGACGCGTCGGTCACCGCGAGTACCGGCGGCGTGTCGATCAGGATCACGTCGTAACGCTTCGCGAGACCGTCGAGGTATTGCGGCAGCCGCGGCGACATCAGCAGCTCGGACGGATTCGGCGGACGGCGCCCGCATGAAATGAAGCTGAGGTTCTCGGTTTCGGAGGTACGGATCGCCTCTTCGAGCGAGATCTGGCCGCTCAGCAATTCGGACAGGCCGTTTTCCTGCGGGCCGCCCAGATAGCGTTCCAGCACGCCGCGCCGCATGTCGCCGTCGATCATCAGGACGCGCTTGCCCGAATGCGCGAGCAGCACGGCGAGGTTGACCGTGAGGAAACTCTTGCCGACGCCCGCCATCGGGCCGGTGAGCATGACGATGCGGTTTTTCGCGTCCATCAGCGTGAACTGCATCGAGGTGCGCAGGCTGCGCAGGCTTTCCACCGTGACGTCCTTCGGCCGCGCATTCGCGAGCACCGAGCGCAGGCGCTCGCCGCCGCGCTGCAAGCCGTTCTCGAGCAGCGCCTGTTCCGAGCTCAGCGGCACGAGCCCGAACACCGGCAGATGGAAAGCACGCTCGATATGCTCCGGATCGTCGATGCCCTTGAACATGTTGCGGCGCAGGAACACAAAGCCGGTGCCCGCGATCAGCCCGAGAATCGTCGCGGCGGACAGGATCAGCGCCTTTTTCGGCTTGACTGGCGAGCCCGGACGCAACGCGGCGTCGACGATATGCACGTTGCCGCCGGTGCCCGCCTTTTGCACCGACAGTTCCTGCACGCGATTGAGCAGCAGCACGTAGATGTCTTCCGCGACCTTCGCGTCGCGCTGCAATTGCACGGCTTTCACTTCGGTGGCCGGCAGATCGCGGAAACGGTCTGCGTATTTCGCGCGCTGTGCCTGCAACTCGGCCATCTGTTCGCGCGCGGCCCTGAGCATCGGATGGTCGTCGCCGTAACGCTCGGTGAGCTGCGCCATCTGCAGGCGCAAGCCGGCAATCTGCTGCTCGTACTGCACGCTGCCTTCGAGGTAGACCTTGGCCTCCTCGCTCGCATTGATGGAGCCGGACTGGCGCTGATACGCGGTGAGCGCGGCCTCGGCGCGCTCGAGGTCGGCCTTCAGGCGCGGCTCTTCGCTCTTCAGGAAGTCGAGCATCTTGCTCGCGTCGGCCTGCTTGTTCGAAATGTGCTGACGCACATACGACTGCGCGAGCGCATTGGCGACGAGCGCGGCGTGCTCGGGGTTCTTGTCCTCCAGCGAGATCTGGATCACACCGGTCTGCTTGCCCTGCTCCTGCACGCTGATCGCCGACTGGAACGCGCTGATCGCGTCGAGGTCGTTCGCGCGGATCACGGTGAACTCCTCGCCCGGACGCGCCACCAGCTTGTTGACAAGCATGGTCACGCCGCCGCCCTGGGCCTGCTGGCCGACCTGGCCGCGCAGCAGCAGCGCGCCGTTCTCCGCATACAGCTCGTAACGGCCGCCGTCGAGCGCCTTCATGGTCAGCTTCTGACCTTCGAGCGCGGGCAGCACGTCGATCGAAGCGACATCGGCCACTTCGCCGCCCCATGCATACGACGTCAGCCCGAGCCACGGACGCGCCAGCTCGCCGGGCGTCGCGACGCGCGCCGCGATGCTGCCGAGCAGCGGCACCGTCTTGGGCGTGACGCTGAAGTTCAGCTTCATCTGCTCGACGACAGGCGCGACCACGCCGCGGCTCTTGATGATTTCGATTTCGGCGTCGGTCGGCAGCGACCCGGAACCGGAGTTGATCGCCGCGCCGGTCTGCGTCTGCGTGAGCGCCTGCGACGTGTTGTCGGCCTGCTCGACGCGCACGTGGGCATCGGCCGAGTAGATCGGCTTGGCGAGCACGCAGTAGGCGCCCGCTATCGCGACGACCGCTGCCGCGATGGCGATGAGCCACCAGATGTCGTCGATGATCACCTGCACCAGTTGCCCGAGGACCACGTCCTCTTCTTCGGTCCTGAGCGGACCGGCCATGTGTGGAGAAATTTGATTGCTCACAATTCGATCCCGGGTCTGGTTAGCGCGTCAGTTGTTTCAGGTAGAACAGCGTCTGCACGCTCGGCAACACCTGCTGCAACACGCGGTTGAACGTGGTCGACGCGGCGGTGCCCACATACACGACGTCCATCGGCTGCAACTGGAACTGCGCGGACAGCATGATTGCGTCGGGCTGCGTCATGTCGAGGCGGTACACGTCGGGCGTGGTCGGATGCTCGCGCATGCCGCGCATCACGAAGATCTGGCGCGGGTTCGCGTCGGTGTCGAGAATGCCGCCCGCCTGGGTGAGCGCGTCGGCAATCGTCAGGCGGCCTTTGAGCATCGGCACCTGGATCGGTGTCTTCACCTCGCCCATCACGAAGATGCGGCTGTTGCTCCGGTCCGGCACGTTGATCACGTCGCCGTTTTGCAGCATCACGTTCTGCGTGGTGTCGCCGCTGTCCAGCATGCGGTTCGCGTCGAGCACGTAGAGCTTGTTGTTGCGCGTAAGGCGCACGCGCTGGATGTCGGCGTCGGCGGTCGTGCCGCCCGAGCGCGTGAGCGCGTCGACGAGCGTGAGCGGCACGTCGCTCACGGCGAGCGGGCCCGGCGTCTTCACTTCGCCGGTGACCTGCACTTTCTGGCCGCGATACGACAGCACGCGCACGTCCACCTGCGGATTGCGGATATAGCGCACGAGGCCGCTTGCGAGCTGATCGCGCAGCTCGCCGACGGTCTTGCCCGCGGCCCTGATGCGGCCGACGAACGGGAAATAGATGGTGCCGTCCGCGGCAATGGTCTGCCCGTACGGATCGGCCTGACCCGGCAGCGCAGCCGTGTACGGCTGCTGCAACGCGCCCGCGATGGTCTGCGTGCTGGTGCCGCCCGCCGACAGCGTGCTGCCCTGCGGCGTGGTCAGTTCAGGGTGATCCCACACGGTAATGCCGAGAATGTCCTGCGGCGAGAGCCGGTAGACGTATTGCGACGGATCGGCGAACGCCGAGGTGGGAAGCGGACGCGGCGGCATGTTCGCCTCGGCCTGAGCCTGGGCGGCGACCACGCTTGCGTCGATCACGTGGACCGGATAAGTCTCGGCGGCCTGGCTCTGGTGCTGGCCGTCGTCTTTCAGGCGCGACGTATCGAGGTAATTGCCCGGTGCGGTTGCGCAGGCCGACAGAAAGGACGTCAGCAAAAGCGTGGCGGCAAGCTGCGCGCGCACGCGTGTGAAGGAGTGTGTAGCGAGTGTTTTCGTCAGCATATTTTTTTCAGCCATCCCATGACCAGATGTTCGATGAGCACGAGACTCTCCCGATAAGCGGATTCCTCGCCGCCGTGCGGGTCGGCGACGTCGCAGACGTCTTCCCACTTGCCCAGCGGAAAAACCTTGCCGCGCGAAGCCGGATCGAGCGCTTCGACCTCGCTCACCTGCGCGCGCTCGCTCACGAGCACGAGATCCGCGGACCGCACGAGCTGCCGGTCCAGACGCCGCGAGTGATGCGGACCCGAGGCGACGCCGCGCTCGGCGAGCAGGCGCCGCATGAGCGGGTCCATGCGCTGGCCGTTCATCGCACGAATGCCTGCCGAATGGAACGCGATGGACGACGCCGCTGCGTGACGCGCCTTGAACAGCATTTCGGCGGCGGGCGAACGGCACACGTTGGCGTGGCAGACGATCAGAACGTTGGCGAACATGGCGGGCTCCCGGTGTGGCTCCTTGTTAGGCGCGGCGCTTTCGTGCGCGCGCGCTTGCAGGTACGGTTCAGTCGACATTGGGCGTCCACCCCGGCCCTGGTCCTGACAACGAACTCGCAGGCGTGCCTGAGAGCGGACCCGAAAGGCGACATGAAGGCGACATGAAGGCGACATGAAGGCGGCATGAAAGCGCATCTGCAAGCGGCGCGCGCAGCAACCTGGCAGCTCAGTGGCCTGCCTGGGCCGCAGCGAGCGCAGCGGGCTCGATGACCGGCACGCCGTTTGTGCCGACTCTGGCGGGCGCATTGCGCAGCGCATGCTGCCGCCCGATCGCGTGATATTCGATGCCGAGTTCGAGCAATGCATCAGGCTCGTACAGGTTGCGGCCGTCGAAAATGAGCGGCGTTTTCAGCATGGTTTTCAGCGCGGCGAAGTCCGGGCTCTTGAAGACTTTCCACTCGGTCAGGATCACGAGCGCGTCGGCGCCCTCGGCTGCTTCCATCTCTTCGTTCACGAACTGAAGCCGCGCGTGCTGCTGCGGCACCTCTTTGAGGTCGAGCGCGAATACGCGCTTCGATTCGTCTATCGCGACCGGGTCGTATGCCTTCACGCGCGCACCACGGCGCAGCAGTTCCGCGATCAGCGGGCGGCTGGGCGCTTCGCGCATGTCGTCGGTATTCGGCTTGAATGCGAGACCCCACACGGCGAACGTGCGATCCGACAGATCTTCGCCAAGACGCGCGACGATCTTCTGCCCGAGCACCTTCTTCTGCGTGTCGTTCACCGCTTCCACGGCCTCCAGAATGCGCAGGTTCGCGTTGTGATCGGCGGCCGTGCGGATCAGCGCCTGCACGTCTTTGGGGAAGCACGAACCGCCGTAGCCGCAGCCCGCATACAGGAAGTCGTAACCGATGCGCGGGTCCGAACCGATGCCGCGGCGCACCGCCTCGATGTCCGCACCGACGCGATCGGCGAGGTTCGCAAGCTCGTTCATGTACGAGATGCGCGTGGCGAGCATGGCGTTCGCCGCGTATTTGGTGAACTCCGCCGAGCGCACGTCCATGTACAGCGTGCGTTCGCGGTTGCGATTGAACGGCGCGTAGAGACGCTTCATCAACTCGCGCGCCTTTTCGCCGGGCACGTCGTCATCGCAGCCGAGCACGATGCGGTCGGGTCGCGTGAAATCTTCCACCGCGGCGCCTTCCTTTAGGAACTCGGGGTTCGAGACGACCGAGAACATGTGATTCAGGTTGCGCGCCTGAAGCTCCTGCGCGATCACTTCACGCACGCGCGAAGCCGTGCCGACCGGCACCGTCGACTTGTCGACGATCACCTTGAAGCCCGTCATATGGCGGCCGATGTTGCGCGCCGCGGCGAGCACGTATTGCAGATCCGCCGAGCCGTCTTCGTCCGAGGGCGTGCCCACCGCGATGAACTGGATGTCGCCGTGCGCGACCGCCGCTTGCACGTCGGTGGAAAAGGTCAGGCGCCCGGCCTTGCGGTTGCGCGCAATGATCTCCTGCAGACCCGGTTCATGAATCGGCACACCGCCGCCGTTGAGCACGTCGATCTTGCGCCGATCGACATCGAGACAGAACACGTCGTGGCCGATGTCGGCCAGACAGGCGCCCGTCACGAGGCCCACGTAGCCACTACCGATGATCGTCAGGTTCATGTATTACCTCGCAGGAAATTTGAGTGGGTGTTCAATATGCATTGCTGCCGACAAAGCCCTTCCACAGCGTCAGCACGACGATCTTGATGTCGAGCCAGAAGGTCCAGTGCTGCATGTAGTACAGGTCGAGCTTCACGCGGCCCATCATTTTCTCGATGCGGTCGGTCTCGCCGCGGTAGCCGTTGATCTGCGCCCAGCCGGTAATGCCCGGCTTGATCCGGTAGCGATGCATGTAGCCTTTCACCAGATCCTTGTAGATGTCGTCGTGTTCCAGTGCATGCGGGCGCGGCCCCACCACCGACATCTCGCCGCGCAGCACGTTGATGAATTGCGGCAACTCGTCGAGGCTCGTGCGCCGCAGGAAAGCGCCCACCGCGGTAATGCGCGGATCGCGGCGCGTGGCCTGGGTAACCTTGCCGGCCTCTTCCTTGTGCACCCGCATCGAGCGGAACTTGTAGATCTCGAACTCGTGTCCGTCGATACCCTTGCGTTTCTGGCGGAAGAACACGGGACCTGGCGAACTCAGCTTGACGAGCACCGCGATCACCAGCATGACCGGCGCGAGCGCGGTCAGCGCGGCAAGCGCGAAGAGCCGGTCGAAAATGCGCTTGGGCAGCACGCGCAAATCGGTGATCGGCGAGGCGGCCAGGTTGATCGCCGGCACGCCGAGCAGTTCCACCATCGGCTGATTGAAAAGCGTGAGACTGCGTACATCCGGAATGAAGCGGATATTCACGAAGTCGTTGCGCAGATCCATCACAATGCGATGTATTTCCTTTTCCTTCGAAATCGGCAGCGCGAGCCACAACTCGCGAATCGCGCGCTGGCGCACGAGCTGGATCATGCGTTGATAGTCGCGCTCGACCGGCACGCCTTCTATCGCGTCGAGCGCGTCCGGGTCTTCGTAGTGGTTGATCGTGCCGTCCTCGTCGAATACGACGACGGGGCTAAAGCCCGCTTCGGGACGGCTGCGCATCTGCTGGATCAGAAAACGTCCATACGGCGCGCCGCCGACAATGGCCACTGCGCGCTGATTAAAGCCCTCGCGGCGCAGCCCGCGCAGAATGGAGTAGACGATCACCTTGGTCACGACCAGCAGCACGATAGTGGCAACCGCCCAATAGACGAGCCACAGCCGCGACAGGCTGTCGGCGCGATGCAGGCTGAAGCTGATCAGCACGCCGGTGACCTCGACCATGATCCAGCCGCCCGCGACTCGGCACAGCAGGTCGTAGAGCGGCTTGCCGCGCCACGACTGATAAATGCCGAGCGCGGGAAAGAACACGACCACGAGCAGCACGTCGAAGGCCAGCGACACGCTTTGCATATCGTCCAGCCACATCGTCTTGCCGCTGTGCACGGCCGCCGCAATGGCGGCGCCGAGCGCGACCATCGCGATGTCGATCAGTCTCGATAGAACGCTCAGCATGCGCTGCCCCTCAGTTCGTCAGTCAAGTGCCATCCCGTTGGTTAGGCGGCTGCCCGCTCGGTTGCTGTTCAAAAGAAGGCTCGCTCCCGCTCCGGCTGCGGCGCACGCAACGCCGGTAGCCGCGTCGGCAATTAATTGCCCGACGCGCAACCGATCAAAGCCGTGCCAATTGCAATTGCGCTTTCCGCCTTGCTGAACCGGTTGCTCGGCCGCCCGCGAAAAACGTGTCTCGGAATGAGTGAATGTCCTTCTACAGGCATCAATAAAGCGTTATTAAAATTCGCGCCGCAAGGACGCAAAAATCTCAAAATGTATCGGTCAAATGTGCCGATTTTTTTAACAATTTTGTGCGGCATTTGTTACCGGAAACGCCATCAAGCTGCTGCTTTTTAAGCGGATTTGCCGTAATTCGCGGGCCTGAGGGGCAGATTCGGGCGCGTGTCCCGGCGGGTTGTCAGTGTGCGTGGCTGCTTACAGGTGCGAGTAAAAAAAATTGGCGATTCTTTTTCGCCGTAATTTTTTGCTTTTAGAAATTCCCGGCGACATTTTTTGTTCATCCGGCCACTGTCTTTATCGCGCGCCTTATATAGTTTTCATTTAACGCGCTTTTATTGAATTCGAGGTTCATGATAAAACTCGACGCATTCAACCAGTCCCGAGGAGTTCATCATGACAGCTCCGGTTACGGCCACGTCCGCCGACACCCGGCCCACAGAAGCGCTCAGCGCGCACGTCAAACTGAAGGTGCATCCCGTGATCCTGGCGGGCGGCTCCGGCACGAGGTTGTGGCCGATGTCGCGCGAACAGCACCCCAAACAACTGATCGGTCTGCTAGGCGAAGAGTCGCTGCTGCAATCCACCACGCGTCGTCTCGACGGGCTCGAAGCCGGCTATCCGCTCACCGGCAAACTCGTCGTGGTGGCGAACGAGGAACAGCGCTTTACGACCGCCGAGCAGTTGCGCACCATCGGCAAGCCCACGCGCCTGATTCTCGAACCGGTGGGTCGCGATACCGCGCCAGCGCTGACCGTGGCCGCGCTGTCGGTCGCCGCGCAGGACGAGGACGGCATCATGGTGATCATGCCCGCGGACCACGCGGTGACCGACACCGAAGGGTTCCATGCGGCAGTGGCCGCTGGCGTGCAGCATGCGGCGGCCGGCCAGATCGTCACGATGGGCATTGTGCCGACGCGCGCCGAAACGGGCTACGGTTACATCCGGATCGGCGCGGCCATTGCAACGCCTGGTAATCCTGACGAAGCACAGGCTGCGGATCATGCGGCAAGCGCTGCCGCGCTCGCTGCGCACAAGCTGGACCGCTTTGTCGAAAAACCACATCTCGAGCTGGCGCAACGCTATGTCGAATCGGGCGAATACTGGTGGAACAGCGGCATTTTCATCATGCGTGCGTCGACGTGGCTCAAGGCGATCCGTCACTTCCAGCCGGCCATCTATGAAGCATGCGAAGCGGCCCACGCGGGCGGCAAGGCAGACGGCGACTTTTTCCGCCTGCAGCGCGACGCATTCGGCGCGTCGCCTTCCAATTCGATCGACTACGCGGTAATGGAGCAGCTCGGCCACGATCAGAGCGTCGCAGCGGGCGTCGTCGTGCCCTTGCAGGCGGGCTGGTCGGACGTGGGCTCGTGGGACGCGATCTGGGACATCTCCGACAAAGACGCGGACGGCAACGTGGGGCGGGGGCGCGTGATGTTCGAAGGAGCCTCCTCCACCTTCGCGCATTCCGAAGGACGCCTGATTGCCTGCGTGGGCACCCAGGACCTGGTGGTGGTCGAAACGGCCGACGCGATTCTCGTCGCGGACAAATCGCGCGTGCAGGACGTCAAGAAGATCGTGGGCCGCATCCGCAGCGAAGGCGGCCTCGAAGCGGCCAACCATCGAAAGGTGCATCGCCCTTGGGGGAACTACGATTCCGTCGACACGGGCGAGCGTTTTCAGGTGAAGCGCATTGTCGTCAAACCGGGCGCACGCCTCTCGCTGCAAATGCATCATCACCGCGCCGAACATTGGATCGTCGTGCGCGGCACCGCACTCGTCACGCGAGGTGAAGAGCGCTTTATCGTCTCCGAAAACGAATCCGCTTATATCCCGCTCGGTGTCACGCATCGTCTAGAGAACCCCGGCAAGATGCCGCTCGAAATGATCGAGGTGCAATCCGGTTCGTATCTCGGCGAAGACGATATCGTGCGCTTCGACGACACTTATGGGCGCCAGTAGCGGGTGCCAGTAACGTACACCGGTAAGTACCGCCGCTTGCGTCCTGAATCTGCTACGTCAGGTCGCTTGCAGGAATAGCGTTGTACTACAGCGAATGAAGCGGGAACCTGCGGCGGTTGCTCCGACAGCCGCGGGGTTACTGCGCGCTCATCCCGCGTGGGAGATGAGTTCTGTGTGCGACGGATAACGCTCTGCCTTGTCGCGTTCGGTTGCTGCAAGGGCTGCTGCTGCGTTGGCTGCGTTGGCCGCATTGACTATCGTCGCGGCAGCGGCCGGGCTGCTTGCTGCGTTCAGGTTCACTGCGCCCGTCAACGTCCCCGTCAACGTGCCGGTGAGTGCGCCAACGGGCGGCTCGCCCGTGTAACGACGCAGCGGGCCGCGAAACGCATTCAACGAACCATGCAACGGCGCGCCGTGATGCACGGCAACCTGCTCCGCCACATGACGCATGCCCGACATGTAACCGGCCTGCGGCGCGGCATAGGCCGCGTGAGCCGTCGATGCGGCCGATGCGCTCAGTGCACCCGGTGCAGCCGGCGCGGACCGGTGCAGCGGTACATGCATCGACATGGCGGGCGACTGCGGTGTGCGCAAGGGCAGCGCCGCCTCTGCAGTTTGCGTTGCCTGAACTGCTCGCGCGGCCGCCTGCGTCGCGCACTCGCGGTCGATCCACTGCGCTGCCCACTCGAACGCATAGTGCTCGGCGGAATCCGCGTCGGCGAAGCGCGGACCGACGAGACCGGAGCGCTCGACGCGCTTGCCGTCTTTCATGATTTCCGCCCATGCGCGATACATCGCATTGGGCACGCGCTCCGCGGCTACGTAGATCAGATAGCCATGACGTTCGGCCACCTGGCGGCCGCGCGGTGCGAGGCTTGACGACAGCGGGCTGCGCTGCAGCGCGTGTCCCGAGATTCCGCGCGCCGATGCAATGGCCGAGTCCAAGCCCTGCATGGCGGCACCGACTGCGCCCGCTTCGTTCATCGCGCGCAGGTCGGCGCGCAGCGGCGGGCGCGGTGCGTAAGCAACGGACGGCGTCGGCAAAGCCGGTGCGCGCGGCACGGGCGCATGCGCTGCATGGGTGAGATGGGCTGCGTGCGCAGACCGTTCGGCCGGGGCATCTTGCGTGGCTTGCGTGGCTTGCGTGGCTTGCGTGGCTTGCGTAGCTTGTCCCGCCGCGGACGCGCCATGGTCGAAGCCCGCCAGTTGACGCGTGATGTCCGCGATTGGATCAGCCGAGCGCCACGCCCGCAGCTGGGACGCCTGAGCCGGGTGCAGCGCGTTGGACGCGTTGCCGCCCGTGCCGGGCGCCTGCCATGATTCTGGGCTCTTCCACGATACGCCGCGCGGACTCTCGTCCCGCGCGCTGGGTGCTTGCGCAGCCGGCGTAGCGGGTTTGGCCGCGACGGGCGGCACCGGTTGAGGCACATACGCGAACTTGCGTCCGGTCTTGGACAGAAGCCGGACCATTTCGAGCAGCGTACCGTTCAGTTGCCATTCTTCGAAACGGCGCCGGCACGTGGGACCCGACGGATAGCGGCCCGGCAGCTTCGACCAGGGCTCGCCGGTAGTCAGGATCCACAACACCGCATTGGCCACCACACGTGGGTCGGCGCGGGGCCGCCCGCGTCGGTTCAGACGGACGGCCGGCTCATCGGAGACAAGCGCTGCCAGCAGCGCCCATTCGTCATTGCTTAGCTCATCGAAAAACATGGATTTTCTCCACGCAGCCTGGCCGGGCCGCGGCTTTGGGCGGACCACGGATTCAGCCTTCACGATCCGTGTGTCGCCCTCGGTTGCACAAATATGTCTTGTACGTTCTGTTGGCTGGTCACCGCCGCCCTGAGTCAGTGCGGTTTATCCCTATTGCGAAGCACAAAACGTGGTCTCACTCGTGCATGGGAGAATTGTGCACGAAGCATACCATCCCCAGGGTTTGCGTGAATATCGTTGAGACAAGTGTTACGGATAGAAACAAACTTGTGCTTTTCACTCCGTTAATTCACGTCATGCCGTAACGGAAATGCTTCCTGCGATAGCGCTGAAATTGTTATTGCATGCCGTAAGAGCCGGCAAATGGAGCGGCAAAAGCGCTGTGAATGTGCGCGTTGAATCGCGAGAAGCCGCACGGCAAAGGGCGCCGTGTCGCCTGAGCGGATTCGACAGCGGCCCTGGGCGATGATTCGGCCCGTTGCACGTCTGCGCGTCCTCGCGGTTTCGTTGCGCGCGCATCGAGTCGAGGGTGCCCAGGCACGATGACATGACTGTGGCAATGAGCAGCCGCGTCGTGCGCGCGTGACGCGGCTCGCGTCGAGTCGCGCGCCGGCTTTTGCCCGCTTTGCAGCGGGCCTCGCTGGAGTTCTTATCGGATTGGAGTGGTCGCGCCTTCGCCCACCACCGTGGTCCATTCGCGCACGCGCCAGCGCGCGACAAGCCCTGCCCGCACATAAGGATCGGCTTGCGCAAAGGCTTGCGCAGCCTGAGGAGTGTCGCCCTTGAAGAGCAGCACAGCCGTATCCACCGGATCGGTCAATGCGCCGGCAAGCATCAGTTCGCCGCGCTCCACTGCCGCCCAGGCGAGCTTCAGATGCGCGTCGCGATACTCGCCGCGCCGTTCCAGATAGTCCGGCACGAGGTCATAGGTCAATAGATAATGCATGAGAAAGTCCTCCTGGTTGGTTCAACTCTCCATACAGCACCGCAACGCCCGACGACGCACGGATACGACGCCCAGGCGAATTGCCGATTAAGGTTTTTTGGCAGGAATTTCCTTACGAATTGCCATTCATGTGCACTCGCAGCAATTTGGTGCGGCAATCGGGGGGCGCAGTGCCAATTTCAGCCTCCCTTTGTGAGCCCGCTCGACGAATTTCCGGCGGATTTACATCGCTCAATTTAATCTGCAATGCATAGCATGATTGCTTGTCCGCATTCACCCCGTCTGGCGGATGCCAATTCGGGCCGAAGCCGCTTCGTCAGGGAAAACGAGCGGGCGCGGATGTCAACGCGAACGCCCTCTTCACCGTTGATGCACACAGCATTTGCCATAATGGACTTGCCGAGGGCCGGTTGCCGTCGACGCCCACGCGCATCAAGACCACAACTACCCACAACGATGGAGTGTCACATGAAAATGCAATCTGCAATCGCGGCCATGGTGCTCGGCGCCGTACTCGTTTCCCCCGCGTTCGCCCAGAACAGCCAGCAGACCAAAATGGCCGACTGTAACAAGCAGGCCGGCGACAAGAAAGGCGACGAGCGCAAGGCGTTCATGAAGAGCTGCCTGTCGGCCAAGCCGGCCGCTGCGCCGATGAGCCAGCAGGACAAGATGAAGGCATGCAACGCCCAGGCGACCGGCAAGAAAGGCGACGAGCGTAAAGCGTTCATGAAGAGTTGCCTCTCCTCTGCACCGGCCAACTGATCGCCGGATTTCCCACACGCGCCGCGCTTCTCTTTGCTTATCTTCTCGCTTCTCATCCCCTGCTTCTCGCGCGGCGCGGCGCGCCATTCCCGTAGCGCGCTGTTGCGCCTCGCATTCCGCACTCCCGGTTGCGCCTTTCCGGCGCGCGCTTCGCTTCCCGTCCTGGACCGCTCGCCCGAACGCGGCGTTTTTCTTCTATGATGGCTGCGGAGACGGCCCACCCCACACAACATTCATACGGGCCGCCATCTTGTCGTTGATGCCGCAAAGCATCGATTGGAGGCAAGGATGGTATCGAAGCATAAAAACCGCTGGTTGAGGCGGTGGCTGGTCGTCATCGTGTTTTGGGCGGTGCCCGTGGCGATCGTTGCAGTCAGCGAAATTCGCGAGGAGATGGCCTACAACGCCGTCGACCTGGAGCGTGCGCTGACCACCTGGAATTTCACCGACGCGCAACGGGCAGCCGGCGCTCCCGCGCGTTGTCACGGCAAGCCGGACGAAGCGCAAGCGGCCGGTTGTCCCGCCGACGTACTGGCGGCCAATGCGCAGCGCCAACAGGACGCCCGCAATGAATACAGCGTGCGCCGCTCTACCCTGATGATCTATCTCTGGCACGCGTTCGTTGGCTACTGGGTCGTGCCGGCGCTCGCTCTGCTTTTCATCGGCGTGCTGATCGGCGCAGTGCGCCGCGCTCTGCGGCGCCCGCCATCGGTCAAGAGCCCGGCCAAGCACGGCGGTTGATCCGCCCGGCACCCCTCTCTGTGCGGCGCCAAGACAACACTTTTCGGCCGACGCCAGCGCGAAATACAGCAGGCGCGAGTCGGTAAAAAATGGAGCACGGCGCACCTTTCGCGGGCGTCTGCCCGCGCCTCGGGCGCGCGAGGCGCGCTGCGCCGAAGCCCGCTCGACCACGCTCGTACCCAGCTCGCGAGGGCGGCCGCGGGACCGGTCAAATTTACAGCCGGCTCTTTTCGATCTGCCGCAAAGCCCCGTCACATAAGGCTTTTGGCCTTTCGAGCGAGGGCGCCTTTTAGCGCCCCGTGTGTTATAACTCAAAGGCACCCGCGCGATTTCTCGCGGTTGCGCCCCGGAACCATACGGAGAAAAACGATGCAAAGACGACACTTCATGTTGAAGACAACCGCTGCGCTCGCTTTCGGAGGCCTTGCTCTCGCCGGATGTACGACCAACACCGGCGGCCGCGATACGGCCGCTACCGATTCGTCCAAACGCCGCTCGATCGACGCGGACGTCGACGGCACCATGTCGCGGCTGTACACGACCGTGAAGGGGTCGCGCGAACTGGTTGCCAAGGCGCGCGGCGTGCTCGTGTTCCCGTCGGTGCTGCAGGCTGGCTTCATCGTCGGCGGCCAGTACGGCGAAGGCGCGCTGCGTGTGGCCGGCACCAGCGTCGGCTACTACAGCACGATTTCAGGCTCGTTCGGGCTGCAGGCCGGCGCGCAGTCCAAGGCCATCATTTTCCTGTTCATGACGCAGGACGCACTCGACAAATTCCGCAACGCGGACGGCTGGTCGGTGGGCGGCGACGCATCCGTCGCGCTCGTGAAAATGGGCGCGAACGGCGCAATCGATACGAACACGGCCACGGCACCCGTCGAGGTATTCGTGCTGACCAATGCCGGGTTGATGGGCGACCTGTCCTTGCAAGGCACGAAGGTTACGCGCCTGAAGATCTGACGTTGAGCGCGAAGCGGGCGGGTTGCGTCAGCGGCCTCGCCCCGCGTCTGGGAGCGGCGCTCCGCTGGTGGCCTGAGCCGCCGGGCTGGCGCCGGCGTTGGTCCGCGTTGGTCCGCGTTGGTCCGCGTTGGTCCGCGTTGGCCTGCGTTGGGCCGCGTTGGGCCGCGCTGGTTTGCGTTGGCCTGTTTCGCAGGGGTGTCCTTTTCTACTACGTGCATCGCCACGCGGGCTGTTGTTAGCAGCGGGTTGACCTCGCCTCGCGCGGTGCAAGCGCAACGGCCGGCGCCACAGCGGTTCGCGACCAGGGCTTCTCGCAGCAAGGCCGGCGCTCACCACGAGCGCCGGCCCTGTTTCACTGTTCACCGGGTATAGCCGCACAAGCCGGCTTCACGGCAGCCCGCCCGCCGGCTCACGCCGGGCTCAGCGCCCGGAGCTATCCACTACCTTGAAGCGCGAACGTTTCTGCGCGCGAATCACCGACTGATACGCATCCACATATTGCTGTGCCATGCGGTGCGACGTGAAGCGTTCCTCGAAGCGCTGCCGCACGCCCGCACGCGGCATTCTGTGCAGGCGATTGACGGCCGCCACCGCGCCGATTTCGTCTTCGACGATAAAGCCGGTCAGCCCGTCTTCGAGCACCTCCGGCACCGAGCCGCGATTGAACGCCACGACCGGCGTGCCGCACGCCATCGCCTCGATCATCACGAGGCCGAACGGCTCCGGCCAGTCGATCGGAAAGAGCAGCGCATGCGCGCCCGAAAGAAATTCGGCCTTCTGATGATCCGCAATCTCGCCGATGAATTCGACGTACGGCAGGTCGAGCAGCGGCCGGATTTCGCGCTCGAAATATTCGCGATCCGCGGCGTCCACCTTGGCGGCAATGCGAATAGGCATGCCGCACCGCCCTGCAATGCGGATAGCCGTGTCGACGCGCTTTTCCGGCGAGATACGGCCAAGAAATGCGAGGTACTTCTGCTCGACCGGCTGCGGCGTATAGAGCTGCTCGGGCAGGCCGTGATACACGGTGGTCAGCCAGCGCGCCTGCGGCAGCGGATGGCGCTGCGCATTCGAAATGGAAATGACCGGCGCGGAGTGGAACGTGTCGAACACCGGCTGCTGCTCGGGCAAGTCGAGGCGCCCGTGCATCGTCGTGACGAAAGGGGTGTCCTGGCGCTGGAACACCGAGAACGAGTAATAGTCGAGGTGAAAATGCAGGACATCGAACTGCTCGGCCTGGCGGCGCACCAGTTCCATCAGCAGCATGTGCGGCGCCACGCGGTCGCGAATGCCCGGGTCGAGCCGCAGCGCGCGCGGCCACACCGGCTCGAGCTTCGCACTGGTGACGGAGTCGCCGCTTGCGAACAGCGTCACGTCGTGGCCGAGTTCCACCAGCGCTTCGGTGATGTACGACACGACGCGCTCTGTGCCGCCATATAGCTTCGGCGGCACGGACTCGGTCAACGGGGCGATCTGCGCAATCTTCATAGTTGTCTCCGTGAACTGACGGCTCGCGCCGCGGCTTGTGCCGAGGTCGCTATGCGGTGCCGCCAGCGGCGCCCTGGCGAGCGCCGGTCTACGATCAATGCACGGTGGCCGCGCACGAGCGCGGCTGGCATCGGAGCATTATTCCCTGGCAGGACTTAAAAAGCGCCCAGTATTGCATTTCATGGGAGCTGTTACATCTAGCTTACAAGCCGCCGGGCAACGAAATAACCGCCGCATCGCGCGCCGCGTAGTTCAGCGCGACGGCCACTTCCACGCCGGCATGTCGCGGTCGTCGGCATCCGCAAGACGTGTGGCGCCAAAATGCTTTTCCAGCACGAGCGACTCGCTCGCCTCCTCCCGCTCGAGCGCTGCGATCAACCGCGCCGCGTGCGAGACGACCAGCACCTGAGAATGCGCAGCGGCTTGCGCGATCAGGCGGGCCAGCGCCGGCAGCAGATCGGGATGCAGACTGGTTTCCGGCTCGTTCAACACCAGCAGCGCCGGCGGACGCGGCGTGCGCAGCGCGGCCACCAGCAACAGATAGCGCAGGGTTCCATCCGACAACTCCGCGCCCTTTAGCGGACGCAGCAGGCCATGCTGGTGCATCAGCACTTCGAAGCGGCCGTCCTGCGCCGCGATTTCGAGGCGCGAGCCGGGGAACGCATCGTCGATGGCGGCGTCGAGCGCTGTGGGATCGCCAATCTCGCGGATGGTCTGCAACGCGGCAGCGAGGTCGGCGCCGTCGTTGGAAAGCACCGGCGTATGCGTGCCGATTTGCGGCATGCGCGCCGGCGCGTTCGAATCGGTCCGGAAGTAATCGTAGAAGCGCCACGCACGAATCTGCTCGCGCACCGCGATCATTTCAGGCGCGCTGCGCGGGTCGGCGAACTCGGTCATCATGCTGTCGAAGCTGGCAACCGGCTGCGGCACCGTTTGCCATGCGCCGGTTTCGTCACGCGTGCGCAGCGCAGCGCCCTGCCGGTCGACGAGCAATGCGGACGGCCGCAGCACCGGCCCGCTCCAGATGCATTCCCGTTTGATCACGGGGTCCAGCACGAAGCGGCTGGAATCCGGAAGCGGGAAACCAAGATCGATCGCATAACTGAACCGTTCGCCGGCGAAGCCAAGCCTCAAGCTCACCGGTGCATTGCGCCGCGTGCCCTGCACTTCGGACTCACCGCTCAGCATGCTGCGCGAGAAGCGTTCCGGGCCGGCCCATAAGGTCGACGGCAGGCCGCCTTCGCGCGCGAGCGAGGTGATCACGCCGCCGCGCGCCGTGTCGGCGAGCAGCCGCAGCGAACGGTAGACGCTCGACTTGCCGCTGCCGTTCGCGCCGGTAATGACGTTCAGCCGCCCGAGCGGCACGATCAGTTCGCGCAGGGACCGGTAACCGGCGATGGCAAGCGCGCTCAGCACGCAGCCACCCGCGAACGAAAGCACCGGCGATGCGCGGACGCTGCCCGAGAGGAGACGCCGTTGCCGACCGCGTTCGGCCTTCTACGCAAGCTCCCGCTCATCACCGATGCCCGCCGCCCGTGGCCGGCTTCTGCAACGGCACGCTGCGCAGGTCATGCAGGAAGCTGTCGCGCCACACGCCCAGATCGTTCTTGCGCAGCGCCGCCATGTTGATCTCGTGACGCCGCTGGCGCGCGTCCAGCGGCATTTGCAGCGCGCGCTGCAAGGCCTCGCACATGCCGATCGCATCATGCGGATTGACGAGCAGCGCGCCCGTCAACTCGGCCGCCGCGCCCGCGAAAATGGACAGCACCAGCACGCCGGGATCGTCGGGGTTCTGCGCCGCGACGTATTCCTTCGCGACGAGGTTCATGCCGTCGTGCAAGGGCGTCACAAAGCCGATCTGCGACTCGCGAAACAGCGACATCAGTTTCCAGCGGTCGTACTGCTGGTTCAGATACCGGATCGGCGTGTAGTCGAGGCCAGAATAGCGCCCGTTTATGCGCCCGGCTTCGTACTCCAGGTCCTGGCGGATCTTCTGATAGGTCGCGACGTCCGAGCGCGTGGGCGGCGCGATCTGCACGAGCGTGACGTTGCCGCGCCATTCTGGCGAGCGTTCCAGCAAGTGCTCGAACGCGCGAAAACGTTCCACCAGTCCTTTTGAATAATCGAGCCGGTCCACGCTCATGATCAGCTTGCGGCCTTCCAGGCTCTGCTTCAGATCGAGCACGTGCTGACGGCTTTCATAGCGCTTCGCCTGCTCGGCAATTTCATCAGGAAACACGCCAATGCGGTAGACGCCCGTGCGCAGCTTGCGGCCGAACGCTTCCACCACGCCGTTCGACACCGTGCCGCGCGCGTGGCGGGTCACGTAGTCGTGAAAGGCCTGTTCGTCGGTTGCGGTCTGAAAGCCCAGCAGGTCGTAGCAGGACAGCGACTTCACCAGCTCTTCGTGAGGCGGAATGTTGAGCAGGATCTGCGGCGACGGAAACGGAATGTGCAGGAAAAAGCCGATGCGGTTCGTAATACCTTCGCTGCGCAGCGCCTCGGCGAACGGGATCAGATGGTAGTCGTGAATCCAGATCACGTCGTCGGGCTCGAGCAGCTTGATGAGCTTGTGCGCGAGCCACGCGTTCACGCGCCGGTAGCCGGCGTATTCCTCGCGCTCGTAGCGGGCGAGGTCGTTGCGGTAGTGGAATACCGGCCACAGCGTGGCATTCGAAAAACCGCGGTAATACTGGTCGTAGTCCTTGCGGGTGAGGCCCACGGTCGCAAAGGTGACCGCGCCGTCCTGTTCCAGTGTGGGCCCGGCGTTCGCAACGGTCTCGCTGACCACGTCACCGCTCCAGCCGAACCACACGCCTCCCGCGTCCTTCAGCGCGCCGAACACGCCGACGGCGAGGCCGCCCGCCGATCCTTTGGTTTCCGTCGGCGTTGCGACGCGATTCGACACGACGATCAGTCGGCCCATGTTGCAAGTCCTCCTTGTTTTTCGCGCGGCATCCGCCTGGGTGCAGCCAACGCCCGCCACGCAACGGATGCCGGGAAACTTCTCGCATGGTGCACGCCATGCCGCGCATGGTTAATACAGTGAGTGGTTGGTTCGACCCTTTGTCGAACGATCGGTTGCATCGGTTGGCCATCCGGCCAGGGCTCGATGCGCGTGGCGTCCGTTTCCAGCGGGCCCGCTGTGGCGTGCCATGGCGTGGCAGCGTGCCGTGGCGGGCCGTTCATGCGCTGCGTCGTGAGGCGCACGAGTTCGCGCCGTGCATCAGGCCGTTTCCTTCGCGTTATGCGGCGACGCAGTGGAAGCGGACCAGGCCCCGGAAGCCGACGCGGGTGCCGGCCCTGGGCGGCTTGCCACCGGGTCCGCCTCGGTATGCGCCGCGGTGCTGCCGGCCGGCGTGCGCGCGCGGCGCGGCACCCAGTCGAGCGGCTCGCCGTTGCCGTGCTCCACGTTTTCAAGTTCCGCCGACACCTCCGCGCGCGAGCGCGGCAGATACTGAGGATAGTGTTTCTGAATGAAGTCGATCAGCCCCTCGCGCACGCGGCAACGCAAATCCCAGTTCAGCCCCGAATCGAGGGAACTGACGAGCGCGCGCAACTGCATCGAGCGCTCGGTGCCCTCGGTGACCTGCAGCACCTGCACCCGCCGGTCCCACTCGGGCGCCGCCTCGACGATGCGCGCCAGTTCCTCGCGCAACGGCGCGAGCGGCATCCGGTAATCGACGTAAAGAAACACCGTGCCGATGATCTGCGAGCTGCTGCGCGTCCAGTTGGAAAACGGGTTTTCGATAAACCACTGCAGCGGCACGATCAGCCGCCGCTGATCCCACAAGCGCACCGACACATAGGTTCCGGTGATTTCCTCGATACGTCCCCACTCGCCCTGAATCACCACCACGTCGTCAAGACGGATCGGCTGCGACAGCGCGATCTGCAAACCCGCGATCAGGTTGCCGAGCACCGGCCGCGCAGCAATACCGGCGACCAGACCGGCCACCCCGGCGGATGCGAGCAGGCTCGCGCCGATCTGGCGCACGTTCGGGAACGTCATCAGCGCGCCGCCGACGCCGACAATCACGATCACCAGCATGACCGAGCGCGCGAGCACTCTCGCCTGCGTGTGGATGCGGCGGGCGTGCAGGTTGTCGGCGGTATCGAGCGGATGAGCCTGGATGATCGCCTCGCCGATGGCTGCGGCCGAACGCACGGAGAGCCAGGTCAGCGCGCCGATCAGCGCGATCGCCGCGGCGTCGCGCAGCGGCGCGATGAAGGTGAGCGTGTCGGGCGCTTCCCACCAGACGGCTTCGAGCGCAACGATCAGCAGCACGAACAGCGCCGGCTTCTCGATGTAACGCAGCACGACACTGGTAAGCGGATAAGGCCGGGCGATGCGGGTGACGATGCGCGCGCCCACGCGGTGCACGCCCACGGCGATCAGTCCCGCGATGAGCGAGACGAGCAACGCGCCAGGCCAGGTGTGCAGCGGAGCTTCGGCGATGTGATCCAACTGGTCGAGTCGATCGAGAAAAGCCATGTAGGACCGTTTCCTCCTCGCTTGAATGTGGATGGGCCGGCCGCGCATGGCGCGGCAACGGCACGGGGACGATGCGCGCGGCGCGATTCAGCCGGCCGGCACGCCCGCGTAACGGCGCGGAACCGTAGTTCCGCGCAAGGGCTCGAAGAAGCGCAACCCGGGCAACCGGGCGGGATCGAGCCCAATGAAGCGCAACTGAGGCGCAACTGAGGCGCAAGCGGAGCACGACTGAAGCGCACATGACGCGCACCTCACGCGCTCGGTGCAGCGCGCGGAGCGAACCGTGCGCCCCGCCAGCGTGCCGGCCGCACCCGCGAACGGCGGTGCCCCGGCTCATCATGTTGAACGCGTGTCCGGAAATGCGGACTCACGCGGCGAAACAAAAAACTGTGAACAACCGTTAAAACGTACGCGAAGCTGACAGCCCGCCGCAAAGCGCGCGAGCCGCCTGCGTTCAGCTTCGGCTCAGCTCCCGCTCTTGCAAGGAAACGCCTTGCCGAGCCCGAGCGAAATCGCCGTGCTCGCGTTGTAACCCGCCACGTTCGGATTTTCCGCGATGTACTTGCGCACAGCGTCCGTCAATTGCGCCGAACGCGCGTCCTGAGGCAAACAGAAATACTGACCGACGCGCGGGCCGGTGGTGCCGCCAATCGCGTCGATGGTATTGAAGATGCCGTCGGCGGCACCCTCGATGTACGCGGCGCACGCGCTGCGCGAGGCCACGTCGGTCTTCGTGCACAGCTTGTTGAGGTCGCCTCCCGTAAACGCGGCCGCCGATAACGGTACGGCAAACGCGCTGGCGAAAATCAAAGCCCGCAGCATGGTGTTCCTTTCCAGGGTCGTTTATCAGGCGGTCTGCTGCCGCATCGGACGGTGCGCGCCCCAGGGCGCGCCAAAACCGTCATTCTGCACTGTTTTCCGGCGCGGCAGCACGCACGCGCCGCTATCTTCAGGCAATAAGGTACGGAACCTGCGCGTTACTTAGGCTGCGTCTGCTGCATTTGCTGCAGGCGTGCGGTCAGGCCTTCGACCACGTCCGGCTCCTTGTAGGTCTTCGCGAAGTCGAGCGCCGTCAGGCCGAGCTGATTCTTCACGGTCAAATCGGCGCCGTTGTCGAGCAGCAGCTTCACCGTCGACACGTGCCCGCCGCGCGCGGCCATCATCAGCGGCGTGGTGCCGTTGGGCGAACCGGCATCCACGTAAGCGGAGTTGTCGAGCAGCAGTTTGACGATGTCGTCGTGACCGTTTGCGGCCGCGTAGTGCAGCGGCGCCCAGCCCTTCTTGTTGACCTCGGCGTCCTTGGCGATTAGCTGCTTGACGAAGTCCAGGTCGCCGTTCAGCGCCGCCATCATCATCGCGTTTTCGCCGGCCTTGTCCTCGATCTCGACGTTGGTCTTGGGATTCGCGAGCAGCAACGCGCCCACCTTGTCGGACTTCTCGCGCGCGGCCAGCACCAGCAGCGGCATGCCGTAATTGTCGACGCTGTTCGGGTCCATGCCTTTGGCGAGCAGTTTCCGCACGCCGTCGACATCGTCGAACTTGACCGACTTGATCAGCGAGTCGATCGGCGCGGCCACGGCCGCCACCGGCACGGCGATGAGCGAGGCCAATGCGGCGCACGCAAGCGTCGCTGCCATCGCAACGCGCGAGACACGGCGGCGCGCCGGCGAACCTTGGGAAAAGCGCGTCGTGCGCGAATGCGGTGCGTGGGTCAATGTCGGTTCGTTCATCATGTTTTACTTTAGAGTTCTGCCCTATCCTGTTGATTCTGCTACGTTCTATACACCAGCCGGAGCCGGAATCCGGAACAGGCGGAAGAAGTTCTGCGTTGTCGCGGCGGCCAGCGCCTCGTCGGTCATGTCGCGTTGTTGCGCGATGAAACGTCCGACATAACTCACGTACGCAGGTTCATTAGGTTTGCCGCGATACGGCACGGGCGCGAGATACGGCGAATCGGTTTCGATCAGCAGGCGCTCCAGCGGCACGCGGCGCGCCACGTCCTGCACGTCGGTCGCGCTCTTGAACGTGACGATGCCCGACAGCGAGATGTAGAAGTTTTGCGCCAGCGCCTGCTGTGCGACCGTCCACGGCTCGGTGAAGCAATGCATGACGCCGCCCGGCTCGCTCGCGCGCTCCTCGGCCATGATGCGCAGCGTGTCTTCCGACGACGCACGCGTATGGATGATGAGCGGCTTGCCCGTGGCGTGCGCCGCGCGAATGTGCGTGCGAAAGCGCTCGCGCTGCCATTCCATGTCGGCAATCGAGCGGCCTTCCAGACGGTAATAGTCGAGGCCCGTTTCGCCGATCGCGACGACCTTGGGGTGCTGCGCGAGTTCGACCAGCTCCGCGACGCCCGGTTCGCGCATGTGCTCATGGTCCGGATGCACGCCCACCGACGCATACACGTTCTCATGCCGGCTGGCGATGTCGAGAACGGACGGCAGCGTTTCCAGATCCACCGACACGCACAGCGCATGCGTGACCGAGTGGCTGCGCATGTTCTCGAGCACCTGCGGCAGGCGCTCGGCGAGTCCTTCGAAATTGATGTGACAGTGCGAATCGACAAACATGGTGGTGTCCTGCAAATGGGTACCTGAAGCGGATCAACCGGCCGCGGCGGAGGCGTCGAGGCGCTTGCCGAGGATCACGAGGTCGCGCTCCACGCCGTCGAGCACGGCCACGCGCGGCAGCGACCCCCACGTGTCGAAGCCGAAACCGCGAAAGAGGCGCAGGCTCGCCTCGTTGTGGCCGAAAATGAAGCCGAGCGCCGTGTCGATGCCGAGCGCTGGTGCCGCCGTGAGTGCCGCAGCCAGCAACTGCTTGCCAAGGCCCTTGCCGCGCGCGCGTTCGTCCAGATAGATGCTCAGTTCCACGGTGCGCTGATAGGCCGGACGGCCGTAAAAGTCCGAGAAACTGAGCCATGCGGTCACGCGGCCCGGCTGCCCGGCGTCTTCGACCACCCACAGCGGGCGTTTGTGCGGCCCATGCGCGTGAAACCACGCAACCCGGCTCTCGATGCTGACAGGCTCGAGGTCGGCGGTCACCTGGCGGGAGGCGACCGTCGAGTTGTAAATGGCGACGATGGCGGGCAGATCGTCGAGCGTGGCATCGCGGTAGGACAGGCTCATGGTGCGTTCAGGTTGAAATGAAGGACCGGCGTACGGAAAACGTTCGATTCGAAGCCCGCTGGACGCCGCGGGCCGCGCCGTCATGCAAAAAGCTCGCGGTAACCGAGAAACAGCTCCTCGAATACGAGCCGCGCGTTCAGCGGGTGATTCTCGACCGCGCGCTGCCGCGTGACGGTGCGCATGAAGCGCGCGAACGCGCTCGCGTCGGCCTGCGCCGCGCAGCGCGCGAGCGCCGCCGAGGCCTGCGGAAAATAACGCGGGGCACCCGCCGTGCGCTGGGCAAGCAGGTCGTAGGTCCAGCGCTGCAGCCAGCCGAGCACCAGCGGCACCGGCAGCTTCTGCAGCGCCTCGCCGCACGCAAAGGCGTCGCATTCGGGCCCTGCGGCGAGTTGCTTGAGCGTCCAGTCGCGCAACGCACGGTTTTCGTCGCTGGCGAGCGCGAGCGCGGTAAGCGGCGCGCCGCCTGCTTCGGCGAGCAGCGCCTGGGCCTCCTCCACGCCTTGCGCGGCGAGCCACTGGGTTGCGACTTCGGATGCCGGCAGGCTCATTGGCCATTGGCGGCAACGGCTGATGATAGTCGGCAACAGCCGGTCGATGCGCGCGGACACCATCAGAAACACCACGCCCGCCGGCGGCTCCTCGAGCGTCTTCAGGAGCGCATTGGCTGCCGCGACGTTCAGCGCTTCGGCCGGGTACAGCACCACCACGCGGGCGCCGCCGCGGTGCGAGCCGACGCCGACGAAGTCCAGCAAGCCGCGAATCTGCTCGATCTTGATTTCCTTGCTCGGCGTGCGTGTTTTTTTACCTTCGTCTGCATCGGACTTGTCGGCTTTTTCCGCTTTGTCGTCCGCGCCGTTGCCGATGCCCGCTTCAGCGGCAAGCGCCTCGGGCACGACGATCCGGTAATCCGGGTGATTGCCCTGTGCGAACCAGTTGCACGCGACACACTCGCCGCACGGCTCGCCGTTCGCCTGCTGGGCTTCGCACAAAAGACCCTGTGCGAGGTGCTGCGCAAAGCGCAGCTTGCCGATGCCCGCCTGGCCATGCAGCAACAATGCATGCGGCCAGTGGGCACGCAACTGCTGCAGGCGGTTCCAGTCATCGGTCTGCCACGGATAAATCATTGTTTGTCTTTGAAATCAATTGGTTGCAAGCAAAATCCGAGAAACTACGCGATGCAGCGGCGCTTTGTTAGCAACGCACATAGGGCTATAAAATCAAAGCTTTGCGAGCAGATCTTCAAGCTGTTTCTGGATTCGGAGGATGCTCTGCGACGAGTCAATGATAGCGAACCGATAAGGCGCCTCCTCGGCGCGGCGCAGGTATTCGGCGCGCGTGCGCTCGAAAAAAGCCGCCGATTCCCGCTCGAAACGGTCCGGGTCACGGGCCGCGCTGCGCCGTTCATTGGCAATCTCGGGCGCGAGGTCGAACAGCACCGTCAGATCCGGCTGGAAGCCGCCCTGCACCCAGCGCTCCAACGTTTCCAGCTTGTCGCGCGGCAGGCCGCGACCGCCGCCCTGGTAGGCGAAGGTGGCGTCGGTGAAGCGGTCGGACAGTACCCAGTCGCCGCGCGCGAGCGCCGGCTCGATCACTTCTGCCAGATGCTGGCGGCGCAGCGCGAACATCAGAAGCGCCTCGGTTTCCAGATCCATTTTCTGATGCAGCACGATTTCGCGAATCTGCTCGCCAAGCGGCGTGCCGCCGGGCTCGCGCGTCATGACGACCGAGCGGCCGGTGGCCGCCACCTTCTGCTCGAGCCGCTCGCGGAACCAGGCGAGATGCGTCGTCTTGCCGGCGCCGTCTATGCCTTCGAACGTGATGAATTTGCCGCGCGCCATTTATTGCCCTCGAATATATTTGTCCACGGCCTTGTTGTGATCGCCGAGTGTGTCGGAAAAGATGCTGCTGCCGTCGCCGCGCGAGACGAAGTACAGCGCGTTCGTCTGCGCCGGGTTCATCGCCGCCTGCAGCGAGGCGACGCCGGGCAGCGAGATCGGCGTGGGCGGCAGGCCCATGCGGGTGTAGGTATTGTAGGGAGTGTCCGTCTGCAGGTCCTTCTTGCGGATGCGCCCGGTGTAGCTCTCGCCCATTCCGTAAATGACCGTCGGGTCGGTCTGCAGCGGCATGCCTACCCGCAGACGGTTCGCGAACACTGCCGCGACCATCGGGCGGTCCGACTTCTTGCCGGTTTCCTTTTCGATGATCGAGGCCATGATCAGCGCCTCGTATGGCGTTCTGTACGGCAGATTGGGCGCGCGCGCAAGCCATGCTTCGTCCAGGCGCACCCGCATCAGGTGGTACGCGCGGCGGTACACGTCCAGATCGCTCGTGTTCTTGTCGAACAGATAGGTGTCCGGGAAAAACAGCCCCTCGCCGTTGCCGAGCGACGCTTCCGGCGCGCCGATCGCGCTCATCAGTTGGGCATCGTTCATGCCTACGCTGTCGTGCCTGAGCGCGGGGTTCGCGTCGAGTTCCGCGCGCATGCGCCTGAAGGTCCACCCCTCGATGATCGTCGCGACATACTCGTTGACGTCGCCGCGAGCAATTTTTTGCAGCACTTCGTAGGGCGTCACGCCGGTCTTGAACTCGTAGTTGCCCGACTTCAGTTCGCTCTGAAGCCCGAGCAGCCGCGTCATCGCGATAAACAGCTCCGGCTCGACCGGCACGCCGCCGCGATTGAGCTGCAGCGTGACGCTGCGCAGGCTGCTGTGCGGTTTGACGGTGACGTCCAGTTGCGCGGGGTTCAGCTCGAGCGGGCTATTGGCCCAGTGGTATCCGCCAGCAATCGCAGCTGCGGCCAGCACGAGAACAATCGAGCCGGCGATCAAACATTTCTTGAAGAGGGACATGAAAACGTGGCTGGGTTGGACTGCATATAATACTTGTTTGCCTTAGCCAAAGTCAGAATTGACTGTTCCCGGAATCCATGACCACACCGCTCGCTACCGCTTCAGGCAATCCTTCGGCCGGTTCCCCGGCGACTCCCGTGGGCAGCTCTTCGGGCGCCGCCCCGGCCACATCGGCCGGCGTGGCGTCGAGCGCGGCCGCAACCGCGCTGCCGGTCCTGCCGCGCCCGTCGGCCGATGAGTTCGACGCCGCCCTCGAACACGGCGCCTTCACGGTGCTCACGCAGTTTGGCGTCATCGACGCAACCGGCGACGACGCGGCGGCGTTTCTGCACGGTCAACTGACGAACGACACCCAGCATCTCGATGCAGCCAACGCGCGCCTTGCCGGCTACTGCTCGGCAAAGGGCCGCCTGCTCGCCTCGTTCCTGACCTGGCGCAGCGGCGACACGCTTCGCCTGCTGGTTTCGAGAGACCTGCAGGCGGCGGTGCAAAAACGCCTTTCCATGTTCATCCTGCGCGCCAAGGCGAAACTCGCCGATGCCAGCGGCGAACTCGCGGTGATCGGCCTTGCGGGCGACGTGCGCAAGGCGCTCTCGGGCGTCTTCGACGCGCTGCCGGACGGCGTTCACGTGAAGGTGGACGGCGCGGCCGGCTCGCTGATCCGCGTGCCCGACGCGTTCGAGCGCCTGCGCTACCTGTGGATCGGGCCCAAGGCGCAGATCGAAGCGCATCTGCCCGCGCTCGGCGAAAAGTTGCAGCAGGTCTCGCCGGCGGTGTGGGACTGGCTCGACATCCGCGCGGGCGAGCCGCGTATCACGCAGCCGGTGGTCGAACAGTTCGTGCCGCAAATGGTCAATTTCGACGTGCTCGGCGCGGTCAATTTCAAGAAGGGCTGCTATCCCGGCCAGGAAGTGGTGGCGCGCAGCCAGTATCGCGGCACGATCAAGCGGCGCACCTCGCTCGCCAACGTGGCGGGCGAGCTGGACACAGTGAAGGCGGGCGTCGAACTCTTCCACTCCGACGACCCGGGCCAGCCGTGCGGCATGGTGGTGAACGCGGCGTCGGCGCGCGACGGCGGCGTCGACGTTCTGGTGGAGATCAAGCTGGCCGCGCTGGAAAGCGGCTCGGTGCATCTCGGCGCTGCCGACGGCCCGGCGCTGCGCTTTCTCGCACTGCCCTACGGACTGCCCACCGAGGTTTGAGCGGAGCATTACTGCTTTCGACGCCGCGGCCGGCCGCAGTCAACGCGGCGGCCGAGGTGGACCGGCTGTTGGGCCGCTGTTGGCCCGCTGTTGGCCCGCTGTTGGCCCGCTGTTGGCCCGCTCTTGGCTGGCTCTTGACCGGCCTTCTCGCCTGCATTCCTGCTCGCCCTTGCGTTTTGACGCAACAACCGGGAGAGGTCCCCGATGTGCCTGATCGTGTTCGACTGGCGACCCGATGCGCTCGACGGTCCGCTCTTCACGCTTGCCGCGAATCGCGACGAATTTTTTCGACGCACGGCCCAGCCGATCGGCTGGTGGCACGACGCGAGCGGCGTGCTGGCGGGCCGCGACCTGGTGGGCGGCGGGACCTGGCTCGGCATGTCGCGCGACGGCCGCTTTGCCGCGCTCACCAACTACCGCGCGCCGCACGACATGCGCGTGGATGCGCCGACCCGCGGCACGCTCGTCAGCGACTGGCTGAGTTCCGGGCGCCCCGGCGTTCACCTCGCGCCGGGCCGGGGCGAAACCGACGTCAACCATAAGGCCCCGCGCGAGAATCAAAGCGACGCCGGGACCGGCGAAGACAACGTCGGCGCGGAGCACGAATCTCCCCTTGCCTACCTGCACCGCGTCGCGCGCACCGGCGAGATCTACAACGGTTTCAACCTGCTGGTGAGCGACTGGAAGCGCCGGGAACTGGCGTGGTACTGCAATCGCTCGAACCTCGCGCCGACGCTGCTCGCGCCCGGCACGCACGGCATCTCCAACGCGATTCTCGATACCCCGTGGCCCAAGCTCGTCAGAAAGCGCAGCGAGCTGCGCGAATTGCTCGCGCGCGATCCGATGCCGCCGCTCGAACGTCTGATCGACCTGATGCGCGATCCGCGCGTGGCGTCCGACGCCGAGTTGCCTTCCACCGGCATTCCGCTCGAACGCGAGCGGGCGCTCTCGGCAGCGTTCATCGAAACGCCCGAGTACGGGACGCGCGGCACGACAGCGCTGCGGGTCGTCGCCAACGGCGAGATGGTCAGCGTGGCGGTGGCGGAACGCAGCGACGACAACGGCTCGCACCGCATCGTGCGACCCGGCGATTTCGAACGCAGCTTCGCGTTCAACGTCGAGCGGCAGATCGCCTAGTCAGTCTATGCGCCATGCTGCGCGCAGCGCCGCTGCGGCATCCGCATGCGCCTGCGCGACGTCGGGCACGTAGCCGCCCATCTTGAAGAATTCGTGGATCATGCCCGGATAGCGCGTGAGCGTCACCGCATTGCCCGCGCTACGCAGTTTCTCGGCGTAGGCGTCGCCTTCGTCGCTGAGCGGGTCGTATTCGGCGGTGGCTATCCAGGCCGGCGCAAGACCGCCGAACCCGGGCGCACCGCGCGTGCCGTCGAGCGGCGCGAAACGCCAGTCGTCGCGATCGCCGGGGTCGCGCACGTACTGGTTGAAGAACCATTGAATCGTATCGCCCGACAGCAGAAAGCCATTGGCAAGACGCGAGTGCGAATCGGTCTGCTGATAGCCGGTGGTGCCCGGATAGATCAGCAATTGCAGCGCGAGCGGGATACCGGCGTCGCGCGCGAGCACCGCGCACACCGTCGCGAGCGTGCCGCCTGCGCTGTCGCCGCCCACCGCGAGCCGCGCCGCGTCGATGCCGAATTCCGCCGCGTGCGCGTGCAGCCAGGTGAGCGCGTCGAAAGCGTCGTCGACGGCGGTCGGGAATTTGTGCTCGGGCGCGAGCCGGTAATCCACCGAGAGCACCGCGCATTGGCCGTCGCGCGCGAACATGCGGCACAGTGCGTCGTGCGTGTTGACGCTGCCCACGGTGAAGCCGCCGCCGTGATAGTAGACGAGCGCCGCGGCAGGCTCGGCCCAGCTCGGCTCGCTCGCGTGATAAAGACGCGCGCCGATCGCAGCGCCGTCGCGTGTGGGAATGCGCAGGTCTTCCACGGCGAACATGGGCGCCGCTGGAATCTCCAGAATCGGCGCGCTTTTTTCATACGACGCGCGCGCCGCTTGCGGCGTCATGTCGTGCAGCTGCGGGCGCCTCGCGCGCGCGATCATGTCGAGTACCTGCTCGATCTTCGGATTCAACGGCATGTGACGTGAGATGACGTGTGACGGCGCGCAGGCGCCCAAGGTTGACGATAGGTGGAGACTGCGGCTGGGCGGGTGCGAGACCTCGGCTGCCGCATCGCCCGGTAGCTGACTTCAGTCCGCGCCCGCGCTCTTTACTTCCGGCTTCAGCGACATGGGATCGGTCGGGTCGCGCAATTGCTCGATGTCCGCGTGACGCAGCTTGACCGTCGCCATGATGGCCGGATGCGTGATGATATAGAAACGCCGCTCTGCGATGGCCTGAAACGCGAGCCCGGCGACCTCGGCGGCGCTCAGCTTGCCCGCCTGCACCGCGCGCTGCAACTGCTTGCCGGCGGCGATCTGCGAGCGCGTCGCGCGGCCCTCGTTGCGCAGCCCGGCGGGCCGTGCGCGCTCGGCGTCCGCAATGCCGGTCGGCACGAAAGCCGGACACAGCAGCGAACAGCCGACGCGAACACTGGCGTCGCGGCCGGCCTGCGCGAGTTGCAGGTCGTGAAAAAGCGTTTCGGTGAGCGACACCACCGCGTGTTTCGAAGCGTTATAAACGCCCATTGCCGGCGGCGACAGCAGCCCCGCCACGGAAGCCGTGTTGACGATATGCGCGGGCTCGTTCTGCGCGAGCATGATCGGCGTGAACGCCCGCACACCGTGCGCGACGCCCATCACGTTCACGCCGAACACCCACGACCAGTCGTTGGCCGAACTCTCCCACACAAAACCGCCCGAGCCCACGCCCGCATTGTTGAAAAGCAGATGGACCTTGCCGAATGCGTCGAGCGTGGCCTGTGCGAGCCCATCTACCTGCGACGGATTCGCGACGTCGGTCGGCACGCCGATCGCGTCGGCGCCGGCCGCGCGCAACGCATCGACCGTTTGCGCGAGCGCCTCGGCGTTCACGTCCGCGAGCACGAGCTTCATGCGCAGCGTCGCGGCCTGTTGCGCGAACGCGCGACCGAGGCCGCTCGCCGCACCGGTAATGACCGCGACCCTGCCGGCAAATTCGAACATCCGTCGACTCCTTGATGCGATGATTCTTTGTATGCGATTCGATGGGCGGCTTGTGAAGCGCCTCGCTAAACCATTCGTTGCTCGACTTGCTGCAATTGATTGGGCGGCTCGCTGAGCGACTTGTTGAGCGACTTGTTGCGCGGCTCGCTCGGCGGCTCGTTAAGCGACTTGTTGAGTTGCTCGTTGAGTTGCTCGTTGAGCGGCTCGCTAAGCAGCTCGCTCATCACCTCGACCAGCGCATCAAGCAACGCTTCGGCGCCCCGCCCCGACGAGCCGCCCCGCTCAGATCAGCTTGACGAGCTGCTTGCCGAAATTCTTGCCCTTCAGCAAACCGATGAACGCCTCGGGCGCGGCGTCGAGCCCTTGCGCGATGGTCTCGCGATACTGCAGCCTGTTTTGCGCGACGAGCGTGCCGAGCTGCTTGAGCGCTTCGGGCCACACGTCCATATGCTCGCTCACGATGAAGCCTTGCACGAGCAGCCGCTGCGTGAGTATCAGCGACGGCTGCCTGAGCGGCACCGGCTGGCCGTCGTAGCCCGCGATAAATCCGCACAATGCGATGCGGCCGAACGCATTCATGCGCGCAAGCGTTGCGTCGAGCACCTCGCCGCCGACGTTCTCGAAGCAACCGTCAATGCCGTTGGGCGTCGCCGCCTTCAGGTCCTGATAGAGGTTGCCGGCCTTGTAGTCTACGCAGGCGTCGAAGCCCAGCGTCTCTACCACATAACGGCACTTCTCTTCACCGCCCGCGATGCCCACCGCGCGGGCGCCAGCGAGCTTCGCCAGTTGGCCGACCACGCTGCCCACTGCGCCGCTCGCCGCGCTGACCACCACCGTTTCACCCGCCTTCGGCGCCACGATGCGGTTCAGCCCGTACCACGCGGTGACGCCCGGCATGCCCACAGGTCCAAGATAGGCCGACAGCGGCACGTGCGTGTCGTCGACTTTCTGCACGCCTGCGCCGTTCGACGTGCCGTATTCCTGCCAGCCGAACATTCCCACCACCTTGTCGCCCACGGCGAACTTCGGGTTGTTCGACTCGATCACTTCGCCGACCGTGCCGCCGATCATCACTTCGCCGAGCGGCTGCGGCGCGGCGTACGACTTGCTGTCGTTCATGCGGCCACGCATGTACGGGTCGAGCGACAGGTAGTGATTGCGCACCCGCACCTCGCCCTCGGCAAGCGGTGCGAGCGGCGTCTCGACGAGGCGGAAGTTATCGGGCGTGACCGCGCCTTGCGGACGCGAAGCCAGCACGAACTGGCGGTTGATCTGGGGCATGTCGATCGTCTCCTTGGTTGCGGATTGGCCGGATCTGCTGATCGTACTGACTGTGCTGCTCGCGGTGATTGCGCTGAGCGTGCCGGGTGTGCCGCAGGTGCCGCGTGTGCCGCGTGTGCCGATGTCGCGCTGGCGCATACGCGCTGCGGCTGCATCAGAAAACGCATGCACCGACACCGCTTGCGGCGCACGCGCTGCAATTGCCTCAACCGTCGCTAGGACCGGGTTTTGCCGACGGGTCGCTGCGCAGGCGCTGGCGCGTCACATCGCGGCCCACCGCAAGCCGGCGCATGTACTTGAAGGTGCCGAGCGCCTTGGCGACGAAGTGTCCCTCGCTGTCGCGGATCTCGCCTTCGCAGTACGCCATGGTGGTCGAGCGGTGCAGCACGCGAGCAGTCGCGCGCAACTCGCCGCGGCCCGGCTGCATGAAGTTGACCTTCATTTCGACAGTGACGACACCCACGCCGTCGCCCGCGAGACTGCGTGCGGCCATCGCGAGCGCGACGTCGGCAAGCGTCATGGTCACGCCGCCATGCGCGACGTCCCACGTATTCATGTGTTCAGGCAACAGCGGCAGCATCACTTCGCTGGCACCGTCCGCGGCCGACACCAGTTGCGCGCCGAGCCGGTCGACGAAAGGGCTCTCGGGCAGCGACGCAGCGCCCGCGGTGGATGAAATTGAATCTGTCATTGCGGCTTTCGGTTTTCCCTGTCCTGACTTGCGAGTGCGCGAAGCTGCCCACGCGCGGATACACCGGTCATACGCGGATACACCGGTCATACGGCGAATCGCAGACGCGCGCAACGCATAGTGCGTAAAGAGAGGGAATCATACCTGCTATGGGGTTTCGCGGTCGCGAGCAACGCGTGGCGTGGCGCGGCATGCCGCGTGCTCACTTCGCGTCGGTGCGAGCATTGCCTGACGCTCGCACCGACACTCGCGCCGACGCACTCACGCCGCCTGCGTCGCCGCGCGCCGCCATCGCTGTCGCGAGGCCACCGAGCTTGCGCACCGCTTCGTCGGCGAGATCGAGGTCCGTGCTCGGGCAGCTCAGACGAATGAAGTGATCGAAGCGGCCCGCATTTGAAAAAACCGTGCCCGGCATCACGCGAATGCCTTCTTCCAGCGCGGCATGGAAAAAGGCGGCCGACGACACCACGCGCGGCAGCTCGATCCAGAAGAACATGCCGCCGGCGGGCGGCGTGAAACGCGTGCCCTCTGGGAAAGACGCGCCAAGCGCCGCCGACATCCGCTCACGCTGCAAGCGCAGGCGGTCGCGCAAGCGCCGCAAATGCCGCTCGTACGCGTTCGTCTCCAGAAACTCCGCGAGCACGACTTGCGACAACTGCTCGTTGTGACGCGACTGCGCGAATTTCAGCATGCCGATACGCGGATGCCAGCGTCCGCCGTTGATCCAGCCGATCCTCATGCCGGGCGCGAGCGTCTTGTTGAACGACGTGCAATGGATCACGGTGCCGTCGGTGTCCCAAGCCTTCAGCGAGCGCAGCGGCTGGCCGGTGTCCACCAGTTCGCGATACGGGTCGTCCTCGATCAGCGCAATCCGCGCCGCCGCGCACAACTCGACGAGCCTTGCCTTGTGCGAATCGGGCATTACGCTGCCAAGCGGGTTCTGCAGATTCGGCACCACCACTACGGCCTTGATGTCGGGATGCGTGTTCAAGGCGAACTCGAGCGCCTCGACAGCAAGGCCGGTGCTCGGGCTCGCAGGAATTTCGAGCGCGCGCAACCCGAGGCTCTCCAACGCCTGCAACAAACCGAAGAAGCACGGCGATTCGACAGCGACTGTGTCGCCCGGTTGCGTGACCGCCCGCAACGCGAGGTTGACCGCCTCGATGCCGCCGTGCGTCATGATGATGTCGTCCGCGCCGATCTGAATGCCGGCGTCTAGCGCACGTCGCGCGATGATCGCGCGCAACGCCGGATCGCCCTGGTCGGGGCCGGCCGCGGTGAGCAGCGTGGGCCGCCGGCGCAAGGCGCGCAGCGCCGCTTTCTGCAACGCATCGGTCGGATACAGATCAGGCGAGGCAGTCGCGCCGCCCAGGTTGAACGCGTCCGGATAGCGCTGAAATTGCGCGACGATGGTCGAAATGGCCGAATGAATGCCGACGAATTGCGCGGCGCCGGGCAGCGTGGCGAGGTCGGGTTCGGACGCGGCGGGCAACGCGGCCTTTCGCGACGCACGAACGAAATAGCCGGCGCGCGGCTGCGCCTCGATCAGCGCCTCGCGTTCGAGCACGCGGTAACTCTCGGTTGCCGTCGCAAGGCTCACGCCGTGACGCTGCATCAACGCGCGTATCGACGGCATGCGCTCGCCCGAGCGCAGCACGCCGTGGTGAATCGCGCGACGGTACTGCGCCGCCAGTTGACGATAGAGTGGCTCGCCGGCTGCTGCATCGTTTGGCGGCGCAAGCGGTACGCCGGTGTGGGCCTGGCTGTGCGATGGCATAACTTGTTGAGTACAGATTGCCGATGAACGGCTCGTGACCCGATGGTGCGCAGTCCCCGCGCACCGCAACAGATACACATGCAGTGCATTTTGACCGATACAGCGCATTAAACAGCGCGTCTGTACCGGTTCAGATGCTGGTTGCCTGCGGCTGTTTTCATCGGCACCGGCGCAATAAGCTGGACAGCATGCAAACGGTAACCGGGAGACGTTCATGTCAGCTTGCGCCAACCCAGCAGTATGCCGCCTCGCCGCCGGCCAGATTGCCCTTCACGACCTGCGCGCGCGAAGCTGCGTGATCGCCCTTGAAGGTGATCTGCAACTCGCGTTTCGCGATCATTCTCTCGCATGGCTCGGCGAGGCGCTCGCCCCCACGTCGATCGTGCTGCGCGAAGGTCAGTGCTTTATCGTGCCGCAACGCGGCGTCGTGTCGATCAGCGCCTCGCAGACACGGGCGGCGGCTTTCGCGCTGCAAGCATCGCGCACAGCAGCCAGCAGCCGCGCGCGACCGGCGCATCTCGCGCGCCAACTCGCCGCGTTTCTGAAGACCACATGGCGGCGCGCCGCCTGAAGGCGGCGGTGCGGCCACTACCGGCCGCCCGGGCCTCAGCCCTCAGCCCGCCCGCTACAATGCATGACCTTATCCGCTCTTTGAGGTGCCGGTCATGTTCTTCGTCCGTCCGCTGTTCAGCGCGAGCCTGTGCCGCGTCGCTGCGTTATGCACGCTTGTCGTTACGCTCACCCTCGGACTCGGCGGATGCGCGGGACTGTTCGGCGGCGACCCGTTGCGCGTGAGCGTGGCGGGTATCGAACCGCTCGAAGGCCAAGGGCTCGACATGCGCTTTGACATCAAGCTGCGCGTGCAGAATCCGAATGAATCGGCGATAAGTTTCAACGGCGTGTCGCTCGACCTCGAATTGAACGGAAAGTCGTTTGCGAGCGGCGTCAGCGATCAGGGCGGCACAGTGCCGCGCTTCGGCGAAACGGTGCTGCACGTACCGCTGACGGTGCCCGCGTTCGCCGCGGTACGCCAGGCCTTCGCATTCGCCGGCGCCGCGCAGTCCGGACAGGTGCCTTACGTTTTGCGCGGCAAACTGGCAGGCGGCCCGTTCGGCACGACGCGTTTCGTCGATCAGGGCACGCTCAGTCTGCCGCCCAGTCTGCCCATGTCCGGCTCTGCGCTGCCGTAATCACGCCACTTCGAAGAGGCCTGCTGCGCCCTGCCCGCCGCCAATGCACATGGTCACCACGACGAGCTTCGCGCCGCGCCGCTTGCCTTCGATCAGCGCGTGCCCGGCGAGCCGCGCGCCCGATACGCCATACGGATGACCGACCGCGATTGCGCCGCCGTTCACGTTCAGCCGTTCGTGGTCGATGCCGAGCTTGTCCGCGCAATACAGCACCTGTACCGCGAACGCCTCGTTCAGTTCCCACAAGTCGATGTCGTCGACTTTCAGGCCGGCCTGTTTGAGCAGCTTCGGCACCGCGAACACCGGGCCAATGCCCATTTCGTCCGGCTCGCAGCCCGCCACCGCGAAGCCGCGGAAAATGCCGAGCGGCTGCAGACCTTCGCGCTCCGCGAGCTTTGCATTCATCACCACACAGGCCGACGCGCCGTCCGAAAACTGGCTCGCGTTGCCCGCGGTAATAACGCCGCCCGGCAGCGCCGTGCGGATCTTCGAGACGCCTTCGAGCGTGGTGTCCGCGCGAATGCCCTCGTCGCCGCTCACGGTCACTTCCTTCGTGAAGAGGCGCCCGGTCGCCTTGTCGGCGACGCCGGCCAGCACGGTCAACGGCACGATTTCGTCCTTGAAGCGGCCGGCTTCCAGCGCGGCCGCGGCGCGCTGCTGCGAGCGCACGCCATATTCGTCCTGACGTTCCTTCGAAATCGCATAGCGCTTTGCGACGTTCTCGGCGGTCTGCAACATCGACCAGTAGATTTCCGGCTTGTTCTGGCTTAACCAGCCTTCGGTCATCATGTGGCGGTTCATCTCGTTCTGCACGCACGAAATGGATTCCACGCCGCCCGCGACGAACACGTCGCCTTCACCGGCAATCACTCGCTGAGCGGCAAGCGCAATAGTTTGCAATCCAGAAGAACAGAAACGATTCACCGTCATGCCCGGCACGCTGACCGGCAAGCCGGCGCGCAGCGCGATTTGCCGCGCGATGTTCATGCCCGTGGCGCCTTCGGGATTCGCGCAACCCATGATCACGTCCTCGACGCGCGCCGGGTCGAGCTTTGCGCGCTCGACCGCGGCCTGGGTCACATGGCCGCCGAGCGTCGCGCCGTGGGTCATGTTGAAACCGCCGCGCCACGACTTGGCGAGGCCCGTGCGAGCGGTCGATACGATTACGGCGTCAGTCATGCAAATCTCCTGCGTGTCAATGTCGATAGTGGCGCGCGACGATGCGCGGCAAGGGCATGCGCCACTTCAGTCGTTCGCTCAGTCGCTCTACGCAAGCGGCGTAGGCGCGCCGTCAGCCGTTGAAGCCGCGGCCCGTTGCCGCGAGTTCTGCGATGCGCGGCGCGAGTTGCCACGCGTCGCCGTTGCGCTGCGCGGCATAGCGGCGTATCGCGCGCTCCACGGTGTAAAGGCCGACGGTATCCGCATACAGCATCGGGCCGCCGCGATGAAGCGGGAAGCCGTAGCCGGTCAGATAGACCATGTCGATGTCCGACGCCTTCGACGCAATGCCCTCTTCGAGAATCTTCGCGCCTTCGTTCACGAGCGCAAAGACGAGGCGCTCGACGATTTCCTCGTCGCCTATCTTGCGGCGCTCAGTGTCGGTTTCCTTCGAGTAAGCGACGATCATCTCGTCGACCAGTTTCGACGGCTGCGCGGTGCGCTCGCCCGGCTTGTAGTCGTACCAGCCGCCGCCCGTCTTCTGGCCGAAGCGCCCGGTCTCGCACAGCCGGTCGGCGATTTTCGAATAATGCATGTCGGGCTGTTCCTGATAGCGGCGCTTGCGGATCGCCCAGCCAATGTCGTTGCCGGCCAGGTCGCTCATGCGGAACGGACCCATCGCAAAGCCGAATTTTTCGATGGCGCGATCCACCTGCGCGGGCAGCGCGCCTTCTTCCAGCATGAAGAGCGCCTGGCGGATGTACTGCTCGATCATCCGGTTGCCGATAAAGCCGTCGCACACGCCGGACACCACCGCCGTTTTTCTGATCTTTTTTGCGAGCTGCATGACGGTGGCAAGCACGTCTTTCGCGGTCTCCTTGCCGCGCACCACTTCGAGCAGCTTCATCACGTTAGCTGGGCTGAAGAAGTGCATGCCGACCACGTCTTGCGGACGCTTCGTGAATGAGGCGATCCGGTTCACGTCGAGCGTGGACGTATTGGACGCGAGAATCGCGCCGGGTCTGGCGATTTCGTCGAGGCGCCGGAACACCTGTTCCTTCACGCCGAGTTCCTCGAACACCGCTTCGACGATCAGGTCCGCGCTCTTCAGGTCGTCGTAGGAAAGCGTGGGCGCGATGAGCGCCATGCGCTCGGCCACTGCCTCGGGCTTGAGCTTGCCCTTCTTCACGCTCGCTTCGTAGTTGCTGCGGATCGTGGCGAGGCCGCGCTCCAGCGCTTCCTGCTTCATCTCGAGCAGCGTGACCGGAATGCCCGCGTTGATGAAGTTCATGGCGATGCCGCCGCCCATCGTGCCCGCACCGATCACCGCCACCCGGCGAATCTCGCGCACCGGCGTATCGGCCGGCACGTCCGGGATCTTGCTGGCCGCCCGTTCGCCGAAGAACGCATGGCGCAGCGCGCGGCTCTCGGGCGTTTGCACGAGCGCCGTAAAGCACTCGCGCTCGACTGCGAGCCCCTTGTCGAAGCCATGCTTCACACCTGCTTCAACCGCATCGATGCATTTGAGCGGCGCGGGAAAATGCTTGGCGACAGCCGCGACGCTATTGCGTGCGAATTGCAGGAAGCCTTCCGCGTTCGGATGCTCGATCTTGCGCTCGCGCACTGTCGGATGCGGGTCTTCTTTCGCACCGACCTTGCGCGCGAAGGCAAGCGCCGCAGCCGCGAGATCGCCTTGCACGAGTTCGTCGAAGAGGCCCGAGCCGGCGAGCTGCTGCGAGTCGACGGGCGTGCCGGACACGATCATGTTGAGCGCGGCCTCCAGACCAATGGCGCGCGGCAGACGCTGCGTGCCGCCCGCGCCCGGCAGAATGCCGAGCTTCACTTCGGGCAAGGCGATCTGCGCGCCCGGCGCGGCGATGCGGTAATGCGCACCGAGCGCGAGCTCGAGGCCGCCGCCCATCGCCACACTGTGAATGGCCGCGACTACCGGCTTCGCGCTCGCCTCAACAGCCTTGATGACGGTGGCGAGCGTCGGCTCCTGGGTCGCTTTGGGCGTGTTGAATTCGGTGATGTCAGCGCCGCCGGAGAATGCCTTGCCCGCGCCTGTCAGCACGATGGCCTTGATGCCGGGGTCGCGCTGCGCGCGCTCGATGCCCTCCATGATTCCCAAGCGGGTCGACAGCCCGAGACCATTGACGGGGGGATTGTTCAGCGTGATGACGGCGACGCCGTCATGGGTTGTGTAGTCCACTGCCATCTGCCTGCCTCCGTGCGATGCATCGCATCCGTGAGATGAGGCGGCGCGCGATGCGCCGCCCGTCCGGTTCGCCGAGCCGGTGCATGGTCCAGCTCCAATGCGCCGGCCTTCGCCTTCAGCTTAGGCGGCGGCTCCGGTGTCAGCAGGCAGAATACACAAAAAAGCACGCTCGTTCAATTTATCGTCAGGCGGGGTTTCCCCTGGCGAGCGGGCAATCCGCGCCGTGCAAGCGGTCTTCGAGTACGGACGGCAGCACGTGGTCGCGGAACATGTCGCGCAACTTGAGTTTTTGCAGCTTGCCGGTGGCCGTATGGGGCAACTCGTCGACGAAGACGACGTCGTCGGGAATCCACCACTTCGCCACCTTGCCGTTGTAGAACGCCAGCAGTTCCTCGCGCGTCACCTGCTCGCCCGCGCGCCGGACCACGACGAGCAGCGGCCGCTCCGTCCACTTCGGATGCGCGCATGCAATGCAGGCTGCCTCCGCGACAGCCGGGTGAGCGATCGCCACGTTTTCGACGTCGATCGAACTGATCCATTCGCCACCGGACTTGATGACGTCCTTCGAGCGGTCGGTAATCTGCAGGAAGCCGTCGCGGTCGATGGTGGCCACGTCGCCGGTGGGGAACCAGCCGTCCACGAGCGGCGAGTCGTCCTTGCGGAAGTAACGGTCGATCACCCACGGCCCGCGTACATACAAATCGCCGAATGCGACGCCGTCCCACGGCAATTCCTTGCCGTCGTCGCCGACAATCTTCATGTCGACGCCGTAAAGCGCATGCCCCTGCTTCTCCAGCAGCTTGCGCTGCTCGGCCACTGGCCGCTGCGATTGTTCCCACGTGAGCTTGGACAACGTGCCGAGCGGCGACATCTCCGTCATGCCCCACGCATGAATCACCTGCACGTTGTAGTCGTCGACGAAGGTGCGCAGCATCGCGGGCGGACACGCGGAGCCGCCTATCACCGTACGCTCGAGCGACGAAAAACGCGAGCCGGTCTCGCGCAGATGGTTCAGCAGGCCGAGCCAGACGGTCGGCACGCCAGCCGAGTAGGTGACGCGTTCGCGCTCCATCAGTTCGAACAGCGACTTGCCGTCCAGATCCTTGCCGGGGAACACGAGCTTCGCGCCGGTGAGCGGCGCGGCGTGCGGAATGCCCCAGGCGTTCACATGGAACATCGGCACGACGGGCAGCACCGAATCGCGAGCGGACAGGGCCATGGCGTCGGGCAACGACGCGCCGAACGCATGCAGCACCGTCGAGCGATGCGAATACAGCGCGCCCTTCGGGTTGCCGGTCGTGCCCGACGTATAGCAGAGGTACGAAGCCGCGCGCTCGTCGATGAGCGGCCATTCGAAATTGCCGTCCTGCGCTTGCACCAGCGTTTCATAACTGAGCGCCGGTGTTTGCATCGCGGGCAGATGCGCTTCGTCGGCGAGCGCAATCCAGCCGCGCACTTTCGGGCATTGCGGCGCGAGCACGTCGACGAGCGGCGCAAACGTGGTGTCGAACAGCACGTAGGCGTCATCGGCGTGATTGACGATGTAGGCGATCTGTTCGGGAAAGAGCCGCGGGTTGATCGTGTGGCACACAGCGCCGAAGCCCGTCGTGCCGTAATAGGTTTCCAGATGCCGGTAGCCGTTCCACGCAAGCGTCGCGACGCGCTCGCCGGACTGTACGCCGAGTGCGATGAGCGCCTGGGCAAGCTGCTTCGCGCGCCGTTCGCAGTCGCGATACGTATAACGGTGGATGTCGCCTTCGATGCGCCGCGACACGATCTCGGCGCTGCCGAAATGCCGCGCGGCATGCGCAAGCAGCGAGGACACGGTGAGCGGCACGTCCATCATCTGACCAAGCAGCGGCATCGTCATAAAGAGTCGTCTCCTCGCGTTTTTTGCGTTTCAGGGATGCGGATCGGAATGCGCCGTTCGTGATGCCGTTTTGCGGTGCCTGCTTTTGATGCCGTTTTTGTTGCGAACTGTGACGCCCTTTGCGCTGCGATTCATCACGCCGTCCACCGGTCCACCGGCCGGGCCGTCAAATTGCTGAAGCTTGTGGCACAAGCCGGCGCCGCGCCGGGCAACGCACCGGCAGGCCCGCTGCAGCGCCGCGGGTGCGGACTTACAATATCGGTTAATAGTGAGGCGCTCAACATGTCGTTTTCCCCAAGCATTGCAGGCTCGAACGGGCCTGTGGCGGCACTTTCCGAAGCTCTTTTCACCTCCGCCGACAACGCGTTCGCGCGGCTCGGCAGCACGTTTCTCACCCGTCTGCCCGCCACGCCGCTCAGCGCGCCTTATGTTGTCGGCTTCTCTGCGCAGACCGCGGCGCTGCTCGGACTAGAGCCCGGGCTCGAAAAAGACCCGGAGTTCGCCGAGCTCTTTTCGGGCAATGCCACGCGCGAGTGGCCAGCCGAGGCGCTGCCGTATGCATCGGTGTATTCGGGGCATCAGTTCGGCGTGTGGGCCGGGCAGCTCGGCGACGGCCGCGCGCTTGGACTCGGTGAAGTGGAACACGCCGGCCAGCGCTACGAGCTGCAACTGAAAGGCGCGGGCCGTACGCCCTATTCCCGCATGGGCGACGGGCGCGCGGTGCTGCGCTCGTCGATTCGCGAGTTCCTGTGTTCGGAGGCGATGCATCATCTGGGCATTCCGACTACCCGCGCGCTGTGCGTGATCGGCTCGGACCAGCCAGTGCGGCGCGAGGAAATAGAAACGGCCGCCGTGGTAACGCGCGTCGCGCCGAGCTTCGTGCGCTTCGGCCACTTCGAACACTTCTATTCGAATGACCGCACGGACGCGCTGCGCGCGCTCGCCGATCATGTCATCGAGCGCTTCTATCCGCATTGCCGCGAAGCCGACGATCCCTACCTCGCGCTGCTGAACGAAGCGGTCGTGTCCACCGCGGATCTGCTGGTCGAATGGCAGGCGGTGGGCTTCTGCCACGGCGTGATGAATACGGACAACATGTCGATACTCGGCCTGACCATCGACTACGGGCCATTCGGCTTCATGGACGGCTTCGACGCCGGCTACATCTGCAATCACTCGGATTCGCAGGGCCGCTATGCGTACCGGATGCAACCGCAAATCGCCTACTGGAACCTCTTCTGCCTCGCGCAAGGACTGCTGCCGCTGCTCGGCGAGCGGTACGAAGAGAGCGTGCGCGCGGACAAGTCGATCGAAGATGCGCAGCGCGTACTGGCCGGCTTCAAGGACCGCTTCGGTCCCGGGCTCGAGCGGCGCATGATGGCGAAGCTCGGGCTCGCCGCCGAGCGCGAAGGCGATGCGGCGCTTGCAAACCGCCTGTTCGACGTCATGCACGCGAACCGCGCAGATTTCACGCTGACGTTCCGCAATCTCGCGCGCGTCTCCAGGCACGACGCAAGCGGCGACGCGCCGGTGCGCGACCTGTTCCTCGATCGCGCCGCCTTCGACGCTTGGGCGAACGACTACCGCGCGCGGCTGTCCCATGAAACACGCAGCGACGCGGAACGTGCCATTGCAATGAACCGGGTGAACCCCAAATTCGTGCTTCGCAACCATCTGGCCGAAACGGCGATCCGTCGCGCGAAAGAGAAGGATTTTTCTGAACTCGAACGTCTGGCCGCCGTGCTGCGCCGTCCGTTCGACGAACAGCCCGAGCATGAAGCCTATGCCGGCTTGCCACCCGACTGGGCGAGCTCGCTGGAGGTGAGCTGCTCGTCCTGACACCCGGCGCACTCCCATCACAAGCCTGAGACAGAACCGACCATGAACAATCCCGACGACCTCAAACACGACGCCCCCGCAGTGCAGAAAGACGACGCCGAGTGGCGCAAGCAGCTTTCGGAGATCGAATATCAGGTGACGCGCCATGCCGCCACCGAGCGCCCATTCACCGGCCGTTATCACGATCACTGGGAACGCGGGGTCTATGACTGCGTGTGCTGCGGCACGCCGCTCTTCGAATCGGACACCAAGTTCGACGCCGGCTGCGGCTGGCCGAGCTACTTCAAGCCGATCAACGGCGAGGTAATTGCCGAGAAAACCGACCGCTCGCACGGCATGCTGCGCATCGAGGTGCAATGCAAGAACTGCGGCGCGCACCTGGGCCACGTGTTCGAGGACGGCCCGGCGCCGACCGGTCTTCGCTACTGCATCAATTCGGCTGCGTTACAATTCGAGCCCAAGTAGCGTAGCGCCGTGGCGGTGCGCGGCGCGCGCCGGGTGGACCGGTCAACCGGCCCGTCCCGCGGCCGGACTGGGCGCCGGGTTCACGCTGGCGCGCATGGGTCGGCGGCCGGTGTGGTGTTAGCGCGGTGTTAGCGTGACGTTAGTCTCCCGCCGGCTGGTGCGGTGGCGGTGGCGGTGGCGGTGCCCGTGGCCGTATGACGGCGCGCTCCCGCAGCGTGTGCTGCGTCGTTCGAAACGAACCCACGCAAGGCCGTTGCCGTGGCGCCGTTCGCCGCGAGCCGGTTGCGCGAGGCAAAGCCTGACGCCGCTCGCCGTCACGACTGCAATACACGAGCCGTTCATCGCACTGCGCCACGTTGCACTAGTGCCCCTCTGACTCACTCTGCGAGTTCCCGTTCAGCAATGAAATTCCTGTTCGATCTGTTCCCGATCATCCTCTTCTTCGTCGCCTTCAAGGTGTGGGGCATCTTCACGGCGACGGCAGTGGCGATCGTCGCCACGCTGGTGCAGATCGCGTGGGTCGCCTTCCGGCACCGCAAGGTGGACCCGATGCTGTGGGTGAGCCTCGGCGTGGTGACCGTGTTCGGCGGCGCGACGCTCGTGCTGCACAACGACACCTTCATCAAGTGGAAGCCGACCGTGTTGTACTGGGCTTTCTCCGTGGTGCTGATCGTCTCCCAACTCGCGTTCAGCAAAAACCTGATCGAAGCGATGATGGGCAAGCAGATCACGCTGCCCCACGCGATCTGGGGCAAGCTGAATATCATCTGGGCGATCTTTTTCGTGCTGCTCGGCCTGCTCAATCTGTTCGTCGCGTACAACTACACGACCGACCAGTGGGTCAATTTCAAACTGTTCGGCGCGACCGGCTGTCTGGTGGTGTTCATCGTCGGACAAAGCTTGTGGCTGTCGAAATACATGAAGGAGGAATGACATGAGCGACGCGTTCATGCACGCGACGACCGCCGAGCGCGCCGGGCTGATCGAGGCGCGCCTCACGGCCGCGCTCGCGCCCATCGCGTCGATCCAGATCACCGACGACAGCGCACAGCACGCCGGCCACGCGGGCGCTGCCGCCGGCGGTCATTTCAGCGTCACGATCGTGGCTGCCGCGTTCGCCGGCAAGCCCCGCGTGGCGCGGCATCGCATGGTGTATGATGCGCTGGCCGATGCCATGCAGCGCGGCATTCATGCCCTTGCAATCACGGCTTACACGCCCGAAGAATTCGCTTTGTTGTCCCGCTAGGAAAACTTCCGATGACCTTGAAGAAAACCCGCCTTTGGGTATTGCTGGCTGCATTTGCGGCCGCACCTGCATTCGCACAGAACATCGCCGTGGTGAACGGCACGCCGATTCCCAAGGCGCGCGCCGACGCGCTGATCGAGCAACTGGTTCATCAAGGCCAGCAGAATTCGTCGCAATTGCAAATGGCGGTGCGTGAAGAGCTCGTGAACCGCGAGGTGTTGATGCAGGAAGCGCTGCGCCGCGGTCTGCAGAACCGTCCGGACATCAAGGCGCAAATCGCCGTCGCTCAGCAAACCGTCGTGCTGCGCGCGCTGATCGAAGACTTCGTGAAGAAGAACACGCCGAGCGACGCGGAAGTCACCGCGCGCTACAACGCGCTGATCAAGGACGCGGGCGGCAAGGAATATCACCTGCACCACATCCTCGTCGACAACGAGCAGCAGGCCAAAGATCTGATCGCGAAGATCAAGGGCGGCGCGAGCTTCGAAGAGCTGGCCAAGCAATTCTCGAAGGACCCAGGCTCCGGCAAGAACGGCGGCGACCTCGACTGGTCGGATCCGAAAGCCTATGTGCCCGAGTTCGCCAACGCGGCCACCCATCTGCAGAAAGGCCAGATGAGCGACGAGCCGGTGCACACGCAATTCGGCTGGCACATCATTCGTGTCGACGACGTGCGCAACATCACGCCGCCGCCGCTCGAACAGGTGCGCGCGCAGATCGTGCAGCAGATCCAGCAGGAAAAACTGCAAGCGTTCGAGGAAGGTCTGCGCAAGAACGCAAAGATCCAGTAAGCCGGTCTGTTTGCTGCGTCAGAGCAATGAGAAAAGCCGCCCGAGGGCGGTTTTTTGTTTGATGCGGGCTTTGTGTTTGATGCGGGCTTTGTGTTTGATGCGGGTTTTGGTTCGACGCAAGGCTTAGCGTGTCGCGGGCGTCGCGGGTTGTGCAAGCTTTGCCCGCAACGCAGCCGCGCATCGGCGGATAAACAGGAGGCCGCTGCATCGCGCAGCAGCCTGCCCCGCCCGCCTGTCAACCCAACCAGCGACGCGCGTTCTGGAACACGCGCAACCACGGACTTGCGTCGGTCGCACCCTCGCCCCAGCCTTGCGGATGCCAGCTCATCTGCACCGCGCGGTGCACGCGCTCAGTGTGCGGCATCAGCACCGTGAAGCGGCCATCGGCCGTGGTGACGGACGTAATGCCCTCCGGCGAACCGTTCGGGTTGAACGGATACTGCTCGGTTGCCTGGCCGCGGTGATCGACATAACGCATGGCCACCGCCACCTTCGACGCATCGCCTTGCTGCGAGAAGTCCGCATAACCTTCGCCGTGCGCGACCGCGACCGGAATGCGCGAGCCTTCCATGCCGGCAAAGAAAATGGACGGCGACGCCTCGACCTGCACCAGCGAGAAACGCGCTTCGAATTTCTCGGACTTGTTGCGCGTGAACTTCGGCCACGCTTCAGCGCCCGGAATCATCGACGCAAGGCTGCTCATCATCTGACAGCCGTTGCAGATGCCCAGCGCAAAGGTGTCGTTGCGGCCGAAGAACGCCGCGAACATGTCGGCGAGCTGAGCGTTAAAGCGAATTGCCTTCGCCCAGCCTTCGCCCGCGCCGAGCGTGTCGCCGTACGAGAAGCCGCCGCACGCCACCGCGCCCGCGAAGTCCGCGAGATTGGCGCGCCCCGCGAGCAGGTCGCTCATGTGCACGTCGTGCGCGTCGAAGCCCGCACGGTCGAACGCATACGCCGTTTCCAGGTGCGAGTTCACGCCCTGCTCTCGCAGAACCGCCACACGGGGACGCGCGCTCTTGCCGATGTAGGGCGCGGCGACGTCTTCGGCCGGATCGAACGTCAGGACCGGCGTGATGCCCGGATCAGCCGCGTCGAGCAGCGTGTCGTATTCCGCGTCGGCGCAGGCGGGGTTGTCGCGCAGGCGCGAAATGCGCCAGCTCACCTCGCTCCACGCGCGATGCAGTTCGACGCGCGGCGCTTCATACACCTTCTTGGCGTCGCGATAAATTTCGATCACGTCGCGCTCATTGATCTTGCCGATTACGTGCGAGCAAGCCGACAGGCCGTGCTCGCGCAGCACACCGAGCACCGCGTCGCGATCGGCCGCGCGCACCTGGACCACGGCGCCGAGCTCTTCGGTGAAGAGCGCGCGGATCGTGCGGTCTTCACGGCGACCGCTCGTCTGCTTCGCCCAGTCTTTGGCGTCGCCGTAGTCTGACTCGTGATGCGGATCGAGCACCAGCATGTCCACATTCAGCGACACGCCCACGTGACCCGCGAACGCCATTTCGCACACCGTTGCCCACAGGCCGCCGTCGGAGCGGTCGTGGTACGCGAGCAGCTTGCCGTCTGCATTCAGCGATTGGATCGCGTTGAAGAAACGCTTCAGGTCTTCCGGAACGTCGACGTCCGGCACGGTGTCGCCGATCTGTTGCGTGACCTGTGCGAGGATGCTGCCGCCCAGACGATGCTTGCCGCGGCCCAGATCGATTGCGATCAGCACCGAGTCGCCGACACCGTCGGCCCCGCTGGTGCGGCGCAGTTGCGGCGTAAGGTGACGACGCACGTCTTCGACCGGCGCAAACGCCGAGATGATCAGCGACACCGGCGCGACGACTTCCTTCGCGACGCCGCGCTCTTCCCACTTGGTGCGCATGGACAGCGAGTCTTTGCCCACAGGAATGCTGATGCCGAGCGCCGGGCACAGTTCCATGCCGATTGCCTTGACCGTGTCGTAGAGCGCTGCGTCCTCGCCCGGCGCGCCGCAAGCCGCCATCCAGTTGGCCGACAGCTTGAGCTTGTCGAGCGACGCGATCGGCGCGGCCGCGATATTCGTGACCGCCTCGCCGACTGCCATGCGGCCCGAGGCCGGCGCGTCGATTACGGCGAGCGGCGTGCGCTCGGCCATGGTCATGGCTTCGCCGCGAAAGCCGGCGTAGTCCATGGTCGTAATGGCGACGTCCGCCACCGGCACCTGCCACGGGCCGACCATCTGGTCGCGCGCGGTCGTGCCGCCCACCGAGCGGTCGCCGATGGTGATCAGAAACGACTTGCTCGCGACCGTAGGATGGCGCAGCACGCTCACCGCCACTTCAGAGAGCGCGATGCCGGTCACGTCCACGGGCTGCAACTTCGGCTCCACGCGCGTGACGTCGCGATGCATGCGCGGCGCCTTGCCGAGCAGCACTTCCATCGGCATGTCCACCGGCTGATGAGCGTTGTCGTCCTTCAGTTCAGGATCGATCAGCTTCAGTTGACGCTCGGCGGTGGCCGTGCCGATCACCGCAAACGGGCAGCGCTCGCGCTCGCACATGGCCGCGAAGCCCGGCAGATCAGCCGGCGCAATGGCGAGCACGTAGCGCTCCTGCGCTTCGTTCGACCAGATTTCGCGCGGCGAGAGGCCGCTTTCCTCGAGCTGGATCTTGCGCAGATCGAAGAGCGCGCCCTTGCCCGCACCGTCGACGACTTCCGGGAACGCGTTCGACAGGCCGCCCGCACCCACGTCGTGAATGCTCAGAATCGGGTTCTTTTCGCCGAGCTGCCAGCACGCGTTGATGACTTCTTGCGCGCGCCGCTCGATTTCCGGGTTGCCGCGCTGCACCGAGTCGAAGTCGAGTTCGGCAGTGTTTGTGCCGGTCGCCATCGAGCTGGCCGCGCCGCCGCCCATGCCGATGCGCATGCCCGGACCGCCGATCTGGATCAGCAGCGACCCTTCCGGCAAGTCGTGCTTGTGCGTGTGCTGGTCCGAAATATTGCCGATGCCGCCCGCGATCATGATCGGCTTGTGATAGCCGCGCACCACGCCGGCCACGTTCTGCTCGTACACGCGGAAATAGCCGCCCAGATTCGGCCGGCCGAATTCGTTGTTGAACGCGGCGCCGCCGAGCGGGCCGTCGATCATGATCTGCAACGGCGAAGCAATGCGGTCGGGGCGGCCATACGCTTGATGCGTGTGGTTCGGGTTGCGATGCGCGAGCGGCTCGGCGACGTCGCGCGCGTTCTCCCATGCCTCGACGCCGTCCGGCAATTCCAGATTCGACACGGTGAAGCCCGTGAGGCCCGCCTTCGGACGCGCGCCGCGGCCAGTCGCGCCCTCGTCGCGGATTTCGCCGCCCGCGCCGGTCGCAGCGCCAGGGAACGGCGAGATCGCGGTCGGATGGTTGTGCGTTTCCACCTTCATCAGCGTGTGCGTGAGCTCGACGCTGCGGCGATAGTGCTCGGGCAGTTCGTTCTTGCCCAGTTGCTCGGGCGTGCGCGGGAACCAGCGCTCGGCCATGCCGCCTGCCATGATCGCCGAGTTGTCCGAATAGGCGACGATGGTACCTTGCGGATTGAGCTTCTCGGTATTGCGGATCATGTTAAAGAGCGAGATGTCCTGCTTCTCGCCGTCGATCGTCCATTCCGCGTTGAAAATCTTGTGACGGCAGTGCTCGCTGTTAGCCTGCGCGAACATCATCAGCTCGACATCGGTCGGATTGCGGCCGAGCTTCGTGAACGCGTCGACGAGATAATCGATCTCGTCTTCGGCAAGCGCGAGGCCCAGTTCGGCATTCGCGGTTTCGAGCGCGCCGCGGCCGCGACCCAGTACGTCGACTGTTTGCAGCGGCTTGGCGGGCAGTTCGTCGAACAGATGCAGTGCATGATCGCGCGACGGCGCGACGCTCTCGGTCATGCGGTCGTGCAACGCGGCGGCCACGGCTTCGCGCGTTTCGTCCGAAAGCGCTTTCTTGCCGCCCAGCAGGCCGCTTTTCAGCGTGACCGTGTACTCCACGCCGCGTTCGATGCGGCGCACCTGCGTGAGCCCGCACAGATGCGCAATGTCCGTTGCCTTGCTCGCCCACGGCGACACCGTGCCGAAGCGCGGCACGACCAGAAACGTTTCGGCCGAGCCGCGCTCGCTGGTTTCTTCGAGCGGCTGGCCGTAGTGCATAAGCGCCTCGATCTTCGCGTTGTCCTCAGCGGAAAGCGGGGTCTGCGCGTTGACGAAGTGCAGATATTGCCCGCGCACGCCCGTGATGTTCGGGTCGATGCGCGTTAGCGTTTCGAGCAGGCGGGTTTGACGGAAATCGGAAAGGGCCGAAGCGCCGGGGAAACACGAGAAGTGGGCCATGGACTTGACGTTGCGTCGCTAATGATGCCGATGATTGATGCCGAAGAGCCGCGCGCGATGGCGACATGAGGCGGGAAGGAAGTCCGGGATTATACCCCGGGAACGCTGTTCCAGCCGCCCCCGCCGTGGCCCCGCCCGCATCCGGCGAAGCGCCGCATACCGTCGCTTGCCGCAATGCGGGCGTGACCGCGGGCCGTCGTTGACTGCTATCATTCGGCCTTTCATCAGATCGGTGCGAGCAAGGCGTGTCCTTGCTGCCGGCCTCGTGTCGCGAGCCGTGCCCGGAAAGCGTTTTCCGGAACCCGCCGCGGCGCGCGAGGCCCGGCCGCGCCGCATGTCACGCCCTGGCGCCTCGCCCGGCAAATCGAATCAGAAGAATGGATGTCATTGTCATTGGCGGCGGGATTGCCGGCGTCGCCACCGCTTATCAGCTTCGCGCGGCCGGCCACCGCGTATGCGTCGTCGAACGCCATGCCACGGTTGCGCAGGGCGCAACCTATGGGCACGGCGGCACGGTCCTGCCGACGCCGCTCGACGTCTGGTTCGGCCCGACTTTCATGGCAAGCCGCCATCACGCGAAAAACGGCGTCATCAGCAAACCCGGTTTCAGCGGACCGGCGCGCCAGTTCGTCAAGAAGCTGGCCGCGCTGCAGGAACCGGAGTCATTCAGCCGCCAATACGGGCTGTTGCGGCCATTGATCGAGTCCTCGCGCGAGGCGATGGCGGACATGGAAGCCCGCTTTGGCTACGAGTTCGAACAGGCGAGCGGCCTGCTCTATCTGGTGCGTTCCGGTGACGAATGGGAGCAGATTCAGCCGGCGCTCGGCCTGCTCGCGCGCCACGAGGTGCCGCACCATGTACTCAGCCCGGCGGAATGCGCGGCTTACGAGCATTCGGTGCGCACCGAGCCGGAGTTCGCGGGCGGCGTGCTGTTCGATCACGAACGCACCGCCAATTGCCCGCTGTTTGCCAAACTGATCAAGCAGACACTGGACAACCAGGGCGGCGTGCAGTTCATGCTCGGCTGCGAGGTCTCGGCGATTCGCCTCGACAGCCAGCGCGCGGCGGTGGAGCTGGCGGCGCGGCCGGGCGTGTCGAGCCGTTCGCGCGAAGTCGACGTGATTCATGCGGACGCCATTGTGGTCGCTGCCGGCCAGGGCAGTCTCGCGCTGCTCGAACGACTCGGTTTGCGGCTGCCGCTGTATCCGCTGCGACTGCATACGCTTGTCGCGCCCATCGCGCATGAAGAGTGCGCGCCGCATGTGGCGATTGTCGACGCGGTCAAGCGCATCACCATCAGCCGGATGAATCACCGCTTGCGCATTGCCGGCGGCGCTGTCCTGCAGGCCGCCAACCAGCTCGACAAGCCGCTTGCCGAGGCGGTGACCGAGGAAGCGCTCGCGCTGCTCGGCCAGGCGACGCACGACTGGATTCCGGGAGCCGCGAGGATTTCGGCGGCCTTGCCGTGGGAAGGCACGAGGTTGCTGTCGCCGGATGGCCTGCCGGTGATCGGCAACGCGCTGCATCCGCGGCTTTTTGTGAATGTCGGCCATGGGCCCGCTGGCTGGGGGCTGGCCTGCGGAGCGGGCAAGCTGGTGGCGGAGCTGGTCGGCGGCAAGACGCCGGACTTGCCCGAGGCCACGCTGGCCGGATTGCGGGCGGAGCGGTTTTAGGGGCGGTGGCATCGCCTTACACCGCGCCTCGTCTTCGATCAACGCACGACACGTCCATCGGCACTACCATAGCGGTTCCAGAAGCTCTCGCGCCTGACATGCAGGCGCTCGCCCTGCTCTGCCATGACCGCTGCCGACCTCACGCCCCCGACGCTCATCCGCCCCGAAAACCGCGCGCTGCCGCTTCTGACGCTCGCCGATCTGCGAATCGCCGAGGCCCAGGCCGCCGCGACCCTGCCGGCACACACGCTGATGGACCGCGCCGGCAAGGCTGCCGCAAGCTTCCTGTTCGACCAGATCGCGCGCGACACGTCGACGGAAAAGTCGCGGCAGCGCGTCTGGCTGTGCGCCGGCCCGGGCAACAACGGCGGCGACGCGCTGATTCTCGCGGCCGAACTACACAAGGCAGGCATTGCCGTCGATGTGTGTATGCCCGTCGAAGTGAAACCGGATGACGCCCGCTGGGCACTCGAGACGGCGCGCGCAGCCGGCGTGGCGATCACCCAGGCGCCGCCCGCTTCGCTCGACGGCTACACGTGGCTGGTCGACGGCATGTTCGGCATCGGCCTCACGCGTGCGCTCGAAGGCGCGTTCGCGGACCTCGCGCGACGACTCTCGCAGCGCGCGAGGACACGCGCGCGTAGCGGCGGCGTGCTCGCGCTCGATGTTCCAAGCGGCCTCGACAGTGATACCGGCGCGATAGTCGGTGCCGTCGGCACCGGCGACGCCGTGGTGCGCGCGACGCACACCATCACCTTCATCGCCGGAAAGCCTGGCCTCTTCACCGCGCAGGGCCGCGATCTCGCCGGCGCGGTGACGGTCGCGCCGATCGGCGTGGACAGCACGGCGCGCGACTCGATCCGGCTGAACGCGGCGGAACTGTTCGCCGGCTTTCTGCCGCCGCGCGATTTCGCGACCAACAAGGGCACCTTCGGCAGTCTCGCCGTGGTGGGCGGCGACACCGGCATGTGTGGCGCGCCGATTCTGGCCGCACGCGCCGCGTTGTTCAGCGGTGCGGGCAAGGTTCACGTCGCGCTGCTCGGCGCGGGCGGCCCTCCCTACGATCCGCCGCATCCCGAGTTGATGCTGCATGGCGTCGACGCTCTGCCGCTTGACAAGATGGACGCGCTCGCCGTGGGATGCGGCATGGGCCACGGCGAGCGCGCCGCACGCGTGTTGCATGACGTGCTGCAACTGGACGTGCCGAAACTGCTCGACGCCGACGCGCTCAACCTGATTTCCAAAGACGCGGCGCTGGCCGCGGCCGTCACCGCACGCGGCACGGCAGGCGATCCTTGCGTGCTCACCCCTCATCCGCTCGAAGCCGCGCGCCTGCTGGGGACCGACGCTGCGGGCGTGCAGCGCGACCGCCTGAGCACGGCACGCGCGCTCGCCGCGCGCTTTGCTAGCGTGGTGGTGCTGAAAGGCTCGGGCACGGTGGTCGCTGCCGCCGACGGCCGTCTGACGATCAATCCGACCGGCAATGCCGCGCTCGCGACGGGCGGCACCGGCGACGTGCTCGGCGGCATCATCGGCGCGCTGCTGGCGCAGCGGCTGCCGGGCTACGAGGCGGCGCTCGCGGGCGTCTACCTGCACGGACTCGCCGCCGACACGCTGAGCGCGCAGGGCCACGGCCCCGCCGGACTGACGGCAGGCGAGCTCGCGCCGATGGTGCGGACGTTGTTAAACCGCATGTTCTATCCGGCGGCGCAAGCGTAATCGCGCGATGACATGCGTCGTGGCTCGGCTAGCCGCGGCGCGTCTTATACCGCCTGGCTAAAGCGCTGCCGCCCGTCGCGCAACGCCGCTATACTGAGGGACTGCATGACCTGCCGTGCAGACGTGCTGGCGCCGCGTGGGCGTTTTGTTGCCGCGTTGTTGTCGGTTTTTTTGTCGCGTTGTTGCCCCTTTGTCGCCCCTTTGTTGCCCCTCTATGTGATTGCGGCAACGAGTGTCGGCCACTGTGCGCGCCGCGCGTGGCATCGAATCGCGCGCGAAGCGTGCGCAATCGCCGTGAATGATCGCGAATCGCAGTGAATCGTTATGAATCGCGAGGCATTCGACGCAGCGCGGCACAGGCGCAGCGCCTTGAGTCCCGCGGCGTCGGAGACTTTGCGGCGAACGCGGCTGTACGGCCTCGCTCTAACAGCATCGTTGCATCATCCTTGGCGGCGCTTTGCGCGCGCCTTTCTTCGTGCCCCTTGGTTAGACGGACGCTATGACCCAGAACTCGCTCACCTCCTGGTCCTCGTTGCAAACGCATTACGAACAGATTCGCGACGCGCATCTGCGCGACTGGTTCGCCCCCGGGAACGATCCCGCGCCGACGCGCGCTGAACGCTTTGCGTTCGCGGGCGGCGGTCTCGCAGCAGATTTCTCGAAGAATCGCATCACCGACGAAACCCTCAAACTGCTCGTGCAGCTCGCGCGCGAAGCCGGCGTCGAGAAGCGCCGCGACGCCATGTTCGCAGGCGAAGTCGTCAATCCCACCGAAGGCCGCGCGGCATTGCATACCGCGCTGCGCGCGAGCAACCCGAATGCGCCGTTTCACGCGCAGGTGCAGGCCGAGCGCGCGAAGATGGCTGCTTTCGCCGAGCAGGTGCGCAGCGGCGCGTGGACCGGCTACACCGGCAAGCGCATTCGCCATGTCGTGAACATCGGCATCGGCGGCTCGGACCTCGGGCCGAAGATGGTCGTGCATGCGCTGCATCATCTCGCCACGCCTGAGATTGCCACGCACTTCGTGTCGAACGTGGACGGTGCGGACCTCTACAACGTGATGCAGCAGATCGATCCCGAAGAGACGCTCGCGATCATCGTGTCCAAGACTTTTACGACGCTCGAAACCATGACCAACGCGCGCTCGCTGCGCGACTGGTTCGTCGAAAAAGGCTGTCCGGAAAATGCACTCGCGAAGCACTTCGTCGGCGTGTCGGCGAATCCAGCCGAAGTCGTGAAGTTCGGCATCGCGAAAGAAAATGTGTTCGAAATGTGGGACTGGGTGGGCGGCCGCTATTCGTTGTGGTCGGCCGTCGGTCTGTCGATCATGATCGCGGTCGGGCCGCAGCAGTTCGGCGAACTGCTAGCGGGCGCCAACGAAATGGACGAGCATTTCCGCAGCGCGCCGCTCGAAAAGAATCTGCCGGTGCTGCTCGGCATGATCGGTATCTGGTATCGCAACTTCTTCGGCTCGCAAAGCTACCTGGCGGCGCCCTATTCCGAAGCGCTGCATTTCCTGCCGTCCTATCTGCAACAACTGGAGATGGAGAGCAACGGCAAGTCGGCGCGGCTTGACGGCGCAATGGTCGATTATCCGACCTCAGCGGTGACATGGGGCGAGCCGGGCACGAACGGGCAGCATGCGTTCTTCCAGATGCTTCATCAAGGTCCGACTATCGTGCCGATCGACTTCATCGCCGTGCTGACGCCCGAGCATCCGCTCGTCAGCCATCACGCGAAGCTGCTCGCCAACTGCTTCGCGCAAAGCGAAGCGCTCATGTTGGGCCGCACGCTCGAAGAAGCGAAAAAAGTCGCCGGTCCGGACAAGCCGGAGCTCGCGCCGCACCTGGTGTTTCCGGGCAACCGTCCCACCACCACCCTGATTCTCGAGGCACTCACCGCGCGTTCGCTCGGCGCGTTGATCGCGTTGTACGAGCACAAGGTGCTGGTGCAGGCGTCGGTATGGAACATTAATCCGTTCGATCAATGGGGAGTCGAGCTCGGCAAGATTCTCGGCAAGGTGGTTGAAGCGGATCTCACGGCGGCGAGCGTGGACGAAAAGAAGCACGACTCCTCGACGTCGGCGTTGATCGCGCGCGCACGCGCAGCGTTGAAGCGCTGACGGCCGGCGCCGGCTCAGGTGCCGGCTCAGGTGCCGGCGCAGGTGTCGGTGCTGTGCAAGCGTTCTGCCGGCGTTGTACATGCGCGTCTTGCAGTCCGATGGTAAGAGCGGGCCCGTCGCGGCCCGCTTTTTTTTGGCGGCGCGCCTGTCGTCAGGAAAGGCATTTCATGGAGCGACGCGTACTCGTTCGTCGCGGCCGTAGAACCCAACGCGCAGGAGCGCGCGGACAAGTGGTGCAAGCCATTCAAGCGCGGCAAGTTCGAGGCGTGTTTGCTCGCGTTCTACTTCGTAGAAGCGAGGTGACTTTTTCTCTCGTTTCAAGCAATTTTCCGTCGATTGTGACTCCTGCTTGACGATGCCAGAATTCCGAGCTCGATCATTTCGCTAGCCAATTTGCCATTAGCGCCTCAGTCCTCGTTCGCGTATGACGTGGACTGGTGCGAGCCTCCGGCGTCGTGATGTGAGATTGGCAACGGGCAATGGCATACGGCAGCCGCATCGGCGAACACCTACTGGAGAACGCGATAATGAAGAACCCTGAGAATCCGACGGTGGCGCTGATCGGCCCCGGCGCGATCGGCACGACGGTAGCGGCGGCGCTTCACGAGGTCGGCCGCACACCGATCATTTGCGGCCGTTCCGCGCATGCCGGCCTCGAGCTTCGTTTCGATGGCGGTCAGATTGCCGTACCCGGACCTGTGCTGACCGATCCGGCCGCAATCAAAGGCGCTGTTGACCTTGTTTTTGTCGCAGTCAAGGCGACGCAGTTGGATGCCGCGGCACCTTGGCTGTCGGCATTGTGCGACGAGTCGACGGTGGTTTGCGTGCTGCAAAATGGCGTCGAACAAAAGAAGCTAGTCGCACGCTATTTGTCCGGCAACCCGGTGCTGCCCTCGGTAGTATGGTTTCCCGCTGAACGCGAGAGCGACGCCTCAGTGTGGCTACGGGCCCAGCCGCGGCTGACCTTGCCCGATGCGCCCGAGACTGGCGTTGTACTTGCAGCTCTGCGCCACACACGATGTTCAGTGGACGTGCAGGCCGATTTCACGACCGTCGCGTGGAGAAAACTGCTACAAAACGCCGTGGCGGGGCTCATGGTACTCGCGGGTCGCCGGGCCGGCATGTACTCACGACCAGACATCACGGAGCTGTCGCTCGTCTACTTGCGAGAATGCCTCGAAGTGGCACGCGCGGAGGGTGCAGCGCTCGGCGACGAGGTGCCTCAGGAGATTCTCGATGGACTCTTAAAGGCCCCACCCGACCTAGGCACCTCGATTCTTGCGGACCGACAGGCGGGCCGCCCGCTCGAATGGGACTGTCGCAACGGCGTTGTACAGCGATGCGGCCGGGCTCACGGTATTCCTACGCCGATAAGCGACCTGGTCGTGCCGCTGCTGGCCGCTGCAAGCGACGGCCCGGGTTGATACGCGTAGCTGTTGCAACGGCTGCCAGGTTCGGTCGGGCGCTTAGGGACCGGAGCGGTCGCACAAACCAGGCACGTAGGTGCGACCTCCTCTAGCAGCGCTCCGGACCTTGGAGAGAGCTTGTCTCCAGGGCTCGTCTCCAGGACACGCTTGGGCGCCGCCAATCCATCGACGGTATCGGCGGACAATCCCGCACTGGCGCCCCGTCTACTGCACCTTCATCAGCGCCGGCGGGTAGTAGGTGCCGTTTGCCACTCCCTCAAGTGGGCCATAGTAGCGGAAGGTCAACCGGTATTTGGCGCCTCGCGGTGTCGGCAGCCAATTTCCCTCCGGCGCGTTTGCGGGCTTCTCGGCAGCGAAATAGAGCGTTAGAGATCCGTCCGGCCCGTAGGTCAGGCCCGACTGTTCGTTGATCAAGTACTTTTTCAGCGGGTTGGGCAACACCCGGAAACGCGTGCTGTCCACCGCAATGACCGACCAGAAATATTTCGCAAAGCGTGCAGGCAACGCGTCTTTGGGAAACGTCAAGGTGTACACATTGTCGCCGTTGAGTTCGGCGCCGGTCGAGTCGGCGGCACCCCGATAATAGAGTACCTCCGGCTTGATATTGGCCCAGATGCCCCGGTAATTGACCAGAGTGCGCGTGAGATAGTCGATACCGTACTCGCCCACTACGCCCGGCCGAGCCCAGCCGTCCTGCACCGTTCCATGTCCGATCAGCTTGCCCGCCTCCCCAAGGTCGCGGAACGCCTTCGTGCGTATGACTTTGTCGATGCGTTCGCGCTGCGCGGGGATTTTCGCTTCGGCTGCTACGCGGCGGGCCAACGCCTGCATGGGCTCGAGGCCCGCGTTCCGGTCCGGATCACTGTCGAGTGCGAGGTTGGCTGCGTCGAATGCCTCGACTCCTGGAAACGCTTCGAGCCCGAAGATAGGCGTCCTGGGAACGGACGGCAGCCCGGGCGTTCCAGTGACTGTCAGCTTGAACTGATGCTGTAGCGCCACCGCCGCGTCCGGATCGGCACCCAGCGCAACGCGTGTTAACAGCCGTGCGTACTTGACGGGCAAATCGATCCGCATGGCACCGGCAGGCAGAGTGACCTTCGCCCCTTTCAGACAGACGGCAAAGTCGCCGGACGCCTTTTGCGGGAACACGCGTTCGTTGATGTTGGCGAGTGTCTCTCCCCACCCGCTCAATATCTGGACCGTGTAATAGCGCCCATTGATTTGCGGCACACTGACAATCGTGCAGCTGTTCTCGTCTACCGCAAGCCAGGACTCGGAGTACGCAACGTCGAGATTCGGATTCGGCCAGTCCACAGCGCCGGGCTTACGATGAACCAGTTGATTCCATTTAAATCCCTCCTGGAAATCCAGTTGCTGTTGACGTGTCACTAACAGCCGGCCAAGAAGGTAGATATACGCCTGGCTTATTTCTTCGTCGCTCAGGTGAGCCGAGGCGCTCGGCTCACCTGCCCGGTCTACGGCTACGACACCCGCAGCCTGTTGCTGGGCCGCTGCCGGACAAGCGGCGAGAATTGTCGCAGCAGTCGCGCTCGCGAACATGAATCGACAAAAGAGTTTCATGCGCCTCCTCGGCTTGTTCAATCGTTGCATTTATATGGCGACTCCCGGCTTGAATGCCCGCGGCGGAGCGCGTTGCGATGAGGAACATGCGCAGTTTTGGCAACGGGCGACACCGCGCTGCGAACGACCCGCCTCACCACTTTAAGCCATGAGTTCACGCATTGCCCCCCTCCAGGATAGGGGGTATTCGCCGTCGAGGACTCACACAGAGGCAGATTGCAAACACAGAAATGCGGGGTGTTGCTGGTCCGTCTCCGACTCCCTTCCGTCGATCGACATCAGCTCATTGGGGCCTTGCGCGAACTGTTCGGCGAAAGGTAACGGTTAATTGATGAAATGGCAATGAAACCTGCGAGCCGGCCCGACGGGGGCCGGAAATCTCCGTCGTCAGGCGCCGGAGCAAGTCGTAGCGGCGACAGTTTCTTGTAGGTTTCTCGGGGATCTGGCGTGCGATCGAATCGTCGGCAAGCCCATGATTTAGAAAGAGGCCGCGTCAATTCATTGTGCGCGGTTGCACGTGTGGCCTGTGGGTTGGGGGCTGTGCGTTGAGGGGCTGTGCGTTGGTGAGCCTGGCATTCGTCGCCTGACTGCTTTTTCGCCTGGTGTGCCGGCAGTGCACGCTGACGCTGCCCCGGCGCGTATGCTGCGCCGCAGCGCTCGCCGACCATGCCAACCATGCCGATCAGCGCCGTCTCCCCCACGCGTCAGCGTCGTTCAGGCGAGACGTCCCGCCTCGATCGTCACCGTGGTGTCGCAGCGGCGCGCCAGTTCGACGTCGTGCGTGACGAGAATCAGCGTCGCGCCGTTCGCGCGGTTCATCTCGAACATCAGGTCGATCACCGCGTGGCCCGTGGCAGCGTCAAGACTGCCGGTGGGTTCGTCGGCAAAGAGTATCGCCGGGTGAGTCACGAAGGCGCGCGCAAGCGCAACGCGTTGCTGCTCGCCGCCCGACAGCAGCTTCGGATAATGACTGGTGCGCTGCCCGAGTCCAACCTGCTCGAGCAGCCGGCGTGCGCGCGCTGCGGCTTCCCGTGTGCCGATGCCGCCTTGCAGTTCGAGCGGCAACGTAACGTTCTCGAGCGCCGTCAAATGCGGCATCAACTGGAACGACTGGAACACAAAGCCGACCGAGCCGCTGCGCAACGCCGCACGCTGGTCTTCGTTCAAGGTGGTGAGCTCGCGGCCGAGCAGACGAACGGAGCCGGAGCTTGCGCTGTCCAACCCCGCGAGCAGGCCAAGCAGCGTAGACTTGCCCGACCCGGACGCGCCCACTATCGCGACACTGCTGCCGGCTTCTATAGCCAGGTCGATGTTGTCCAGGATGGTCAGTTCGCCGGTTGCATCCTTAACCTTCTTGCACAAACCCCGCACTTCAATGACTGGATCAGTTCTGTTTAGCATGGTGAAGCGTAGGTTGAAAGTGCGCGCCATCAAGCATCGCGCCAAGGCATTCATTCGGACAACGAACCCGGCGACCGCTATCGCAATGGGCTTCATGCGCCCGGCTCTATCGGTTATATCGGCCATGCTGGCCGCGGCGCTTTTTGCGGCGAGTTTCACCGCGCAAGCCGCCAACACGCCGGATGCGGCCAAACCCGTGATCGTCGTATTGGGCGACAGTATCTCCGCCGAGTACGGCTTGCCGCGCGACACGGGCTGGGTTGCGTTACTGCGCCAGCGCCTTGCGCAAGAGCGAATCGATTATAGCGTTGCCAATGCCAGCATCAGCGGCGACACGACGAGCGGCGGACGAGCCCGCTTGCCTGCGCTCATGCAACGGCTGAAGCCGAGCATTGTGATTGTCGAACTGGGTGGGAACGACGCGTTGCGCGGCGTGCCGCTCTCCACCACGGAGGACAACCTGCGCACGATCATCGAACAGGCGCAGCAAGGTCACGCGAAGGTGGTGCTGGTTGGCATGTACGTGCCGCCTAACTACGGCCCCGAGTACACGCAAAAGTTCCACGGCATGTATGGCCAGCTTGCAAAGGAACTGCGTGTGCCGCTCGTGCCGTTTCTGCTCGCCGGCATTGCCGACAAGCCTGACATGTTCCAGGCGGATCAGATTCATCCGGCGCAGCAGGCACAGGCAGTGCTACTGGACAACGTGTGGCCTGCTGTGAAGCCACTCCTTCGCACGGGTTCGCCGCGCTGAAAGCGGCTTGTCAACCCGTTTCCGAAACATCGGAAACACGGATCGGCGAGCTTCGTCCGACGCTTGCGCAATCCCGTGTGACCGGCTCGATTTTTGAGCGACTTCTAGAGGAGATAACGTGAAATACCTACCGTTAATCGCTTTGACCGTGGCAATTTCTGCCTGCGCCGCTCAACCGCCGGCTGGCGTCCAATCCGTCGGACAGAGCCAGCAACCGCCGAAGGCCGTGGCCTCGTGCATCGCGCAAAAATGGGCAGACAGCTCGCAAAAGCAGGTCGTGTCGCAAGACACGCTGGCTAACGATCAGGCCGTCGACGTGTATGTGCCCGGCCAGCAGCCGCCGAACGGTGCGGCCGCCGTGGTGCGTCCGGCGTACTCTGGCAAGGGCTCGTGGGTCGGCTTCCGGGCCAACGGCGCAGCCGGTAGCGACGCCACCAGCGCGATCAGTTCGTGCCTGTAATCGTGTGACGCTGATCGATGCCAGTTCGATGAGCGTCCGGTCTGGAGGACGACGAGCCTCCAAAATGAAAAGCCCCGCATTTGCGGGGCTTTTTCGTTGATGCGCAGTGCGCGCTTGGCCAATCTCGCGGCGCCAGGCTGGCAGACCGGCGTCGCGCAGCTGAGCGGTCAAGCGGCCGTGGACTGCGCGGTGCGTGGCTAACAGAGCGTTGACTACCTAAAACTGAGCGTTGACTACGTGGCTGCTGAGCCTGGACTGCATCGCTCACCGCAAGCGCTTGACTGCGCGACCAGCCGAACAGCAAGCTGCGCCATTAACCGCTCTGCCGCCGTGCAGCTTACTCGCCGCCTTCCTGCGCATTCGCGCCGCTCTCGAGGGATCCATACAGCTTGACCTTCGAACGGGCGCGCAGCGCGTCGATATATGCTTGCGTTTCCGACTGCGATTGCACTTGCGCGATCTGCTGCTGGGCCGCGGCGAGCCGCTGCGGATCGACCGGCCCGCCCGCCACCACCGCATTGACGCGGTAGATCGCGTAGCCGGCGTCGCCCAGATCCACGCCTACATACGCGGGCAACTTCTGCGCATCGGCCTTGTAGATCGCGCTCAATGCAGCGGCCGGCACGCCCTGCGCATCGTTACGCGAGACCTTCAGCGGCGACGAGAAGCCGGTAGTCGCCTTCGACTTCTCGAACTCGGCCAGCTTCGCGATGCCGTCTTTATGCGCGGCTTCGTTCGACTGCGCGGCGATCACTTTCTCGCGCACGGCATCTTTGATAGCGTCGAGCGCCGGCACCGCCGCAGCCTTGTAATCAGTGACGCGCGCAGCGATCAGCGTGTTGCTGCCCACGTCGATTGCCTGCGTGTTGTTGCGTGCATTGACCGAGTCGTTGGCGAACACAGCGGCGAGGAACTTCGCGTTGTTCAGCGGGCTGTCGGGCGGCAGCTTCGGGTCGGGCTGCGGCGTGACTGTGGCCGTCTGCACTTGCAGCTTGTACTTGTCGGCAGCTGGCTGCAGGCTCTTTGCCTTCTCGTAGACGATGGACGTGAAGCCTTCGGAGTCGTCGCTAAATGCCTTGCTTGCCAGTTGCGTCTTCAAATCGCGGGCAATCTGGTCCTTCACTTCGTCAAACGGACGGGTGACGGCCGGCTTGACGTCAGTCGCCTTGATGATGTGATAACCAAAGTCCGTTTGGACGATGCCGCTCACTTCGTCTTTCTTGAGCGCGAACACGGCGTCGTCGAATGCCTGGCCGCCCGCGATCATGCCGCGCCCAAAGTAGCCGAGGTCGCCGCCCTTCGAAGCCGAGCCGGGGTCCTGCGAGTTCTGTTGCGCGATCTGAGCAAACTGATCAGGATGCGCCTTGATCTGTGCGAGCAACTCTTCGGCCTTCTGCTTCGCCTTGGCCTTGTCGGCCGCGCTCGCGTCTTTGGGCGCGGCGATCAGAATGTGGCTCGCGCGGACCTGGCCTTCGGTCCGGTAGTGTGCGATGTTCTCGTCGTAGTATTTTTTCAGGTCCGCCTCGCTCGGCTGCACGGACGCCGCGAGCGTGGCCGGCGACATGACCAGATACTGGATCGTGGCCGTGGCCGGCGTCGCGAAGTCGTTGCGATGCGCGTCGTAATACGCCTGCAACTGCGCGTCGGTCGGCTGAATTTTGGCGGCATAATCGCGCGGATGAAAGGCAATGCCTTGCACTTCACGCTGCTGCTCGGCGAGTTCGGTCAGATGCTGGGCGAGCGTTTTCGACGTGAAGGCGCTGCCCTGTATGCTGGCCGGCAATTCCTGAGTGGCGATGCTGTAGCGCACGCGCTCGTCATACTGGTCGGGCGTCATGCCCTGCATGGCGAGAAGTTGCTTGTAGCGTTCGACGTCGATCGAGCCGTCCGGCTTTTTCAGCGACGAGATGACCGGATCGTTCAGCAGCACGCGACGCACCGCGTCGTCGGACGCGGTCAGGTGCAGGCGCTGCGTTTCATCGGCCAGCACGCGCTGTTCGATCAGGCCGTCGAGCATCTGGCTGCGGCGCTCGGGCGTGTCGAACGCCTTGATGTCGAACTGTGCGCCGAGCATCTGACGGGCGCGGTCAAGCTGCTGACGCATCGCGTTGTCGTACTCTACCCGCGTGATCTTGTGACCGTTGACGCTCGCGACGTTTGCGCTTTCGTCAAAGAAGCCGCGAAAGCCCTGAATTCCCACGAAACCCAGCCCCGGCACAATGACGAGGATGAGCATGAACATCATCAGGCGTTTGTGATTGCGGAAAAAATCGAGCATGCGTAAGTGCCAAAAACAGAACGCCCGATCTTACAACAGCGGGCAATAAAAAAGGCGAACCGGAGTTCGCCTTTCGAGGATACTGGCGGAGTGGACGGGACTCGAACCCGCGACCCCCGGCGTGACAGGCCGGTATTCTAACCGACTGAACTACCACTCCTTGTGCTGCGTTGCATGTACTGCTCACTGCTTTCACTGCTTTTACTACACACCGCGGCTGCTATAAAACACACGGCGAACAGCAATTGTAGCTGATACGCGCGCGTGTCCGCAACTTTTGCCTCCCGGCCTGCCGCTCGCAGTAAAAAGGGCTCAGGTCCCACACTCGGCGACAGTGCTGCGCGTAATCCTCACCGAACGGCGCCCGGACCAGCGGTACGTCGCGACAACGGCAAGCCCCACGAGCGCCAACGCCACGCCCACGTAGACCGTCGTAACGACGCTCCCGCCTGCCAGAGCCAGCCCGCCGACGAACGAGCCGCCCGAGATTCCCAGATTGAACGCCGCCACGTTGAGCCCGGCTGCAGTACCGACGGCTTGGGGCGCCACGCGCTGTGCGACCAGAACAACGGTCGCCTGCATGATGGGAGGAACGGCGAAGGCGAACGCGCCCCACACAAACAGGTTGATCATGACCAGAACCGGCTGATGCGCGCTGCCCCATAGAGCGGCCACCGACAGGGCGAGCCCGCTCAGGGCGATGTTCATGCTGATCTTCGGCCCATAACGATCCGCAAGACGCCCGCCGCCAATGGTCCCCGCGACCGAACCCAAACCGAAGATCATCAAACCCAGCGTCACGCCTTCACTTGTCATGCCGGTAACGTTTGTCAGCAGAGCAGACAAATAGGTGAAGACGGCAAACGTAGCGCCCATGCCGAGTGCAGCCATCGCGTAAAGCGGCATCAGCGCGCTGCTCCTCAGCAAGGAAAGCTGCGAGAGGATGCTGCCTGAACCGCGTTGCGACGAAAGCGAAGGCAGCAGCCGCCAAAGTCCCACGGTTGCAACCGCGCCCATTGCCGCCACCACCAGAAACGGTAGCCGCCAGCTCATCAGATCGCCGAGCCATGTGCCGCCAGGCACGCCGGTGACCATCGCCACGGTCAGGCCGCTTACCATGATGGCGACCGCCCTGCCCGACTTCTGCGCCGGCACCAGCGACATGGCGACGGTCGTCCCCAAGCCGAAGAAGACACCGTGAGCGACGGCCATCGCGATGCGGATCGCGAGGAGCGCCCCGAACGCATCCGAGAGTCCCGCCGCCAGGTTACACAGCGTGAAGAATGTCATGAGCGCAAGAAGCAACGCCCTGCGAGGCAACCGCGCGGTCACCGCGGAAATCAGCGGCGTGCCGATCGTAATGGCGAGCGCGTAGAAACTGACCAGAAGTCCGGCCGTCGACACGGAGATGCCGAACGCTCTTCCAATGTCCGGCAACAAGCCGACGATGACGAATTCTGTCGTTCCGATCGCGAACGCGGCGAACGCTAGAGAAAACACTGCGGCAGGCATGATGATGTCCTCGTTGAAGTCATACGGGTCCGGATTGGCATTCGCGGCGGCTGACGAGCAGTTGCATCAAAGACATAACGGCCCGCCAGCCTGCCAGCGGCAGCCCTGATAGTCAGAAATCCTGAACAGTTGGACGGATCACGATCTCGTTGACGTCCACCGTGCGAGGCTGATCGATCGCGTAGGCAATCGCCTGTGCAATAGCCTCGGCGGGAATGGCCATCTTGTAGAAGTCGACGACGAAGTTGCGGCTGTCCTCGTGGCCCGAGCCGAACTTCAGTTCGGTGTCGATCGCTCCCGGCGAGATCACGGTCGTGCGGATGTTGCCGCCCACCTCGTGACGCAGGCCTTCGGAGATCGCGCGCACCGCGAACTTGGTGCCCGAATAGACTGTGCCTCCCGGACTGAAGACCTTCAGGCCAACCACTGACGCGATGTTCACGAAGTGCCCGGACTGCTGTTTTTCAAACACCGGCAACGCGGCTGCAACGCCATACAGCAGGCCCTTGATGTTGATGTCGATCATGCGGTCCCATTCGTCCGTCTTGCGCAGCGATAGCGGTGCAATGGCCATGAGGCCCGCGTTGTTGACCATCACGTCGAGGCGGCCGTGTTGCGACACGACCTCGTCTACCAGCCGGTTGACCTGGGCCTGATCGGTCACGTCCACCTGGTGGACCGACACCTTGCCGCCCTTCGCGAGAATCTCTGCGGCAACACGCTGCAGCTTGTCGAGCCTGCGCGCTGCGAGAGCAACGGTGGCGCCTTTCGAGGCAAGAAGTTGAGCAGTAGCTTCACCAATCCCACTGGAAGCACCGGTAATGACGACGACTTTGTTTGCCATGATTTCTCTCCGAGGAGTTGTTGGACTGCGTGAGAGAAGTCTCGCTCGCAACGCGACTTTTGATTAGACTGGAATATATGGAATGTCTCTTCCACATACGCAAAAATATCCCACGAGTTGAACATGACTGACGTGGCCGACCTGAACGACATCGCCGTCTTTGTCCGCGTGGCGCAATTGGAAAGCTTCAGCCGGGCGGCGCATGCGCTGGGCATGCCGGTCTCCACGGTGAGCCGCAAAGTGAGCGCGCTCGAAGAACGACTCGGCGTGACGCTTTTGCAGCGCACCACGCGCAAGCTCAGCCTCACTGCGCAGGGAAGAGCGTATTTCGATCAGTGCAGCGAGCCGCTGAGTCACCTGTACGACGCTGAGCGCGTGATCACCCAGACGCAAAAAAAGCCGGAGGGTCTGCTACGCATCTCCGGGCCTGTGATGCTCGAGCAGGAGCCGTTTTACGCATTCCTGTCGGCGTTTTTGAAGGACTATCCGCAGATTCACGTCGATCTCTACTTCACGAACGCGTTCCTCGACCTGATCGCGGAGAACGTCGATGTTGCGATCCGCTTCGGTGAGTTGCGGGATTCGAGCCTCATCGCGCAACGCGTGGGACGGAGTGTCCGGCAGCTTGTCGTATCTGCCGAATATGCGCGGACCCAGCCGCTACCCTCGCAACCCGACGAACTTAGCCAGCATCCGTGCGTGCTGATCAACGCTCGAAACAACGAGTCGGAATGGCACCTGGTCAACGGCCGAAAATCAGTGAAGGTGCATGTGACGGGGCCCGTCGCCGCGCGCGACTTCCACGTCGTCAGCGCGTTTGCGCTTCGCGGGCACGGCATCGCGCTGCTTCCGTCGAGCTATTGCGATCCGCGTATTGCAAGCGGAGAGTTGGTCCGGGTGCTGCCGGAATGGTCGTCACCGGAAATTTTCGTGCATGCGGTCTACCCGACCCGGCGCTTCATGCCCTCCAGGCTGAGAGCGTTTCTCGACGCGCTCAGAGCGTGGCAGGGCCCGCTCTGGTTACCCCTGCGATGATACGCAGCAACCTCTGCTCACGCCGGGTACGCGTAGGGGCACCGTGTCTCTGGATTCGCCTGTTCCTCAACGCGAAGGGGCGCTCCGGCTGAAGCGCCGTTGCCGCGCGTCTCCCGCTTCTTTGCATGCTTACCGATAGCCCCGGCTCTGTCGGGCTTGCTGCATGACCAGAGCACGGCCCGACTCATTGCTCCTGAACGTCGAACCGGCTGGTTATGCCTGGTTGCGCGGCGCGAATCGCCGTCGCGTTCCAGCCCGCATGCCGCTCGTCCTGTCGAGTCCGTAGCCGGGTTGCCGTGCTTTTTCAAGCCGGAAAATCGGTGGATGCGGACAGCGCCTTCCACGTTTGCGTTTCCGTCGTCACATACGCGTTCTTTTCCGCAATCGCCTTGAGGGTGTCGGTGCCGAGCGGCAAACGCAGTGGCGGCGTTTCGCTGTCGACCACCTTGATCAGCGCGGCCGCAAGTTTCACCGGATCGCCCGGCTGATTGTGGTTGATCTCGCGTGCGAGGTGACGCAGCTTGCCTGACGTCGCTTCGTAGTCGTCGATAATGTCCTTCCCCACCACAAGCGAGGACGTGTCAAGAAAGTCAGTGCGGAAGAAGCCCGGCTCGATCATGGTCGCGTGGATGCCCAACGGTTTGAGTTCCGCGTGCAGAGCTTCCGTGATGCCTTCCACGGCGAACTTCGTCGAGCTGTACACGCCGACTCCTGCCGCAGCCTGATATCCGACAATCGATGACGTGTTGATCACATGACCCGAGCGCTGTTTGCGCATCACCGGCAGCACCGCGCGGGTCACGTTCAGCAAGCCGAAGACGTTGGTTTCGTAGATGCGGCGTACGTCTGCATCGCTCGATTCCTCGACTGCAGCAAGCAGTCCGAAGCCCGCGTTGTTGACCAGCACATCGATGCCCCCGAACCTCTCGACGGCGGCCTGAACGGCCGCCTTGGCTTGCGCCTCGTCAGTTACATCGAGCGTAACGGCCAGCACGGCGGGCGACTCTCCGAGACGCTCGACGATCGTGGCGGCGTTGCGACCCGTGGCGACGACAGCGTTGCCATCGTCGATTGCGGCCTTGGCGATCAGCGCGCCCAAACCACGTGAAGCGCCCGTAATGAACCAGACGCGCTTGAACTGTTGTTTCGTGACGTTGTTCATGCTCCTTGCTCCCAAGTTCGCGGTGAAAGAAAACGAATTGCGTGGAGAGGAGTGTCGGACTGCCGAAGACTTTTGATAAGACGGGAACTAAGGGAATGTCTTTTCCGTTGATGGAAAAGTCTCAAAGGGCGAGGGTCGCTCTGCTTCGCGCGTGTGTGGACAGCTGTCGCGCAAGGACCCAAGACACGGCATGGGTTCACGCAGGGACTGCCCGACTCGCGCTTCTTGTGGCGTGAAGCGTTCCAGCCAACAAAAAACCCGCAGAGCGAATAGCTATGCGGGTTTCTGGTCACTGCAACGGCCCGGTCAGGCTGCCTTACGAGTCAATGCAGAACGAATGGTGGGTGCTGAGAGGCTCGAACTCCCGACCTACGCCTTGTAAGGGCGCCGCTCTACCAACTGAGCTAAGCACCCGTTCCGCAAACTGGACTCTTTGCCTTCCGTCTGGCCGCCTGCCGAAGCAAGCAACTTTCGTGAAGCAGCAAGCCCGTTAGTTTAACGCATCCTTCAGCGCTTTGCCAGGCCTAAATTTAGGAACCTTGGCTGCCTTGATCTTGATTGCATCGCCCGTGCGCGGATTGCGCCCGGTGCGAGCGGTACGCTTGCCCACCGCAAACGTGCCGAAGCCGACCAACGTCACGGAGCCGCCTTTTTTCAAGGTGCCCTTTACACCGCCGATGACAGCCTCCAGCGCGCGGCCAGCCGCGGCCTTTGAGATTTCCGCCTGCTGTGCGATGTGGTCGATCAATTCCGTCTTGTTCATCCCTACCCCCGAGAATGTTTTAGAACCGAAATGGCGCGTGTGCGCCTGACATCATGTGGCCGGCGGCTATGCCGGGCCGAGTCATTAGAATTGGCCGAAAGCGCGGTGTCAACAGGGGTTGAGCCTGATTTCAAGGGATTTTCGCCGGATGTTGATCGCCGGCTGCTGCGGCGTTGGATGCGCGCACAACAATTTCACCCACGGCACGTCGTTACGCGCGAAACGCGCTCCGTGTAATTGTTTTCGCGCCCAGATGAAATGCAATAAAAAACCCGCGGTGATTAAACCGCGGGTTCTTGTGCAGCAAGGATACTGTCAGGACCGAAGGCTCAGTGCTTCACGACATCTGTCGCACCTGAGTCTTTGCCGGCCTCGCCAGCCACCGGCGACGCCGGCTTGGCTTCTTCTTCCGGCAACGCCTCGGGCACACGCTCGAGTGCCAGTTCGAGCACCTTGTCGATCCAGCGGACCGGCACGATTTCGATCGCGTTCTTCACGTTGTCCGGAATCTCCGTCAAGTCCTTGACGTTTTCTTCCGGGATCAGCACGAGCTTGATGCCACCGCGGTGCGCTGCGAGCAGCTTCTCCTTCAGACCGCCGATCGGCAGCACTTCGCCGCGCAACGTGATTTCGCCCGTCATCGCAACGTCGGCACGTACCGGAATACCGGTGAGCACCGACACCAGCGCCGTGGTCATCGCGATACCGGCCGAAGGACCGTCCTTCGGCGTGGCGCCTTCCGGCACGTGAATGTGAATGTCCTGCTTCTCGAACGCTTCGTCCTTGACGCCCAGACGACGCGAACGCGAGCGGACCACCGAGCGTGCTGCCTCGACCGATTCCTTCATCACGTCGCCGAGCGAACCCGTACGGATCACGTTGCCCTTGCCCGGCATCACGGCGGCTTCAATGGTCAGCAGATCGCCGCCCACTTCCGTCCACGCAAGACCCGTGACCTGGCCAACCTGATTTTCCTTCGCGGCGAGACCGAAGTCGTACTTGCGCACGCCGAGGAACGTATCGAGATTGCTGCCGTCCACCTTCACCGCGCCTTCGGCCTTCTTCAGCAGAAGCATCTTCACGACCTTGCGGCAGATCTTCGACACTTCACGCTCGAGCGAACGCACGCCCGCTTCACGCGTGTAGTAGCGAATGATGTCGCGGATCGCCGTTTCCGTCACATCGACCTCGCCATCCTTGAGGCCGTTGTTCTTCTTCTGCTTCGGCAGCAGGTAACGTTGCGCGATGCTGACCTTTTCGTCTTCCGTGTAACCCGACAGACGGATCACTTCCATCCGGTCGAGCAGCGGCGGTGGAATGTTCAGCGAGTTCGACGTCGCCACGAACATCACGTCCGACAGATCGAAGTCCACTTCGACGTAGTGATCGGCGAACGTATGGTTCTGTTCCGGATCAAGCACTTCCAGCAATGCCGACGACGGATCGCCGCGGAAATCCTGACCCATCTTGTCGACTTCGTCGAGCAGGAAGAGCGGATTGCGCACGCCGACCTTGGTCAGGCTCTGCAGAATCTTGCCGGGCATCGAACCGATGTACGTACGACGGTGACCGCGAATCTCGGCTTCGTCACGCACGCCGCCGAGCGCCATACGCACGAACTTGCGGTTCGTTGCGCGAGCAATCGACTGGCCGAGCGACGTCTTACCAACGCCCGGAGGCCCGACCAGGCACAGGATCGGCGCCTTCACCTTGTCGACACGCTGCTGGACCGCGAGATACTCGAGAATGCGTTCCTTCACCTTTTCGAGACCGAAGTGGTCTTCGTCCAGCACGCGCTCCGCATTCGAGAGGTCGTTGTTGACCTTGCTCTTCTTGCGCCACGGCAGGCCGATTAGTGTGTCGATGTAGTTGCGCACAACCGTCGCTTCAGCCGACATCGGCGACATCAGCTTGAGCTTTTTCAGCTCGGCGTCGGCCTTCTTCCTGGCTTCCTTCGGCATGCGCGCGGCGGTAATGCGCTTCTCGAGTTCTTCGAGATCCGCACCTTCTTCGCCCTCGCCCAGTTCCTTCTGGATCGCCTTGACCTGCTCGTTCAGGTAGTACTCGCGCTGGCTCTTCTCCATCTGGCGCTTCACACGCCCACGGATGCGCTTTTCGACCTGCAGGATGTCGATCTCGGCTTCGAGTTGCGCGAGCAGATGCTCGAGACGCTCGATGACCGGGAACATTTCCAGAATATGCTGCTTCTGGTCGAGCTTGAGCGGCAGATGGGCGGCGATCGTGTCGGCCAGACGCCCGGCTTCGTCGATACCCGACAGCGAGGTGAGAATCTCCGGCGGGATCTTCTTGTTCAGCTTCACATACTGGTCGAACTGCGACACGATCGCGCGGCGCAGCGCTTCGGTTTCAGCGCTGTCGGCGTGGTCGGGTTCGAGCGGCATGACTTCGCACGAAAACTGCGTTTCCTGTTCTTCGATGGAAAGCGTCTTTGCGCGCTGCAGACCCTCGACGAGCACCTTCACTGTGCCGTCGGGCAGCTTCAACATTTGCAGGATGTTGGCAACACACCCTACTTCGTACATGTCCTTTTCGGTCGGCTCATCTTTCGCAGCCGTTTTTTGGGCGACGAGCATGATGTGCTTGCCGCCTTCCATCGCTGCTTCGAGAGCCTTGATCGACTTCGGGCGGCCTACGAAGAGCGGAATCACCATGTGCGGGAAGACGACTACGTCGCGCAGCGGGAGCAGCGGCAGCGTAATACGTTCCTGCGGGAGGAGTTGGGTTCCTGACATTTCATTTCCCCATGAGTGGAATCAGTTCGTTCGATAGGTGAGGCCAGCAGAAAATATTGCAAGCCTCCGCGTGTGGGAAAAGTTCAGTGACTCCGAAGGTTCAGTGACTCCATTGTGAAAACAACCGTTCTGACCACACGATAAACGAAAAAGCCGTTCACGTCGCCATGAACGGCTTTTTGCAGTATCCACAAGCCGATCAGTTAGAACCCGCGACTTTGGGCGCGTCTTCATAGATCAACAAGGGTTTGCCGTCGCCGTCGATCACATTATCGTCAATGATGACCTTGCTGACACCTTTCATTTGCGGCAGGTCGTACATCACGTCAAGCAATGCCTGTTCCAGGATGGAGCGCAGCCCGCGTGCCCCCGTCTTGCGACGGATCGCCTTGCGCGCCACGGCCTGCAACGCTGCCGGGCGAATTTCGAGCTCGACGCGTTCCATGTTGAAGAGCTTGTGGTATTGCTTCACGAGCGCATTCTTCGGCTCGACGAGAATCTTCATCAACGCCGCTTCGTCGAGCTTGCCGAGCGTAGCCACGACCGGCAGACGGCCGATCAGTTCAGGAATCAGGCCGAACTTGATCAGGTCTTCCGGTTCCACTTCGCGCAGCACCTCGCCGGCGTCGCGGTCCTGCTTGCTCTTCACGCTCGCGCCAAAGCCAATGCCGGTCTTTTCCGTACGATCGACGATGACTTTCTCCAGTCCGTCGAACGCGCCACCGCAAATGAACAGAATGTTCGTGGTGTCGACCTGGATGAAGTCCTGATTAGGGTGCTTGCGGCCGCCTTGGGGCGGCACCGACGCCATCGTGCCTTCAACCAGCTTCAGCAGCGCCTGCTGCACGCCCTCGCCCGACACGTCGCGGGTAATGGACGGGTTGTCCGACTTGCGGCTGATCTTGTCGATTTCGTCGATGTAGACAATGCCGCGTTGCGCCTTGTCCACTTCGTAATTGCAGTTCTGCAGCAGCTTCTGGATGATGTTCTCGACATCTTCGCCCACGTAACCCGCTTCTGTCAGCGTGGTTGCGTCCGCAATGACGAACGGAACGTTCAGAAGACGAGCCAGCGTTTGCGCGAGCAGGGTCTTGCCGGAACCGGTCGGGCCGATCAGCAGGATGTTGCTTTTGGACAGCTCGACCTCATCCTTCTTGTCGAGATGCTTCAGGCGCTTGTAGTGGTTGTACACCGCAACCGCGAGAATTTTCTTCGCGCGTTCCTGACCGATCACATACTGGTCGAGGATTTCACGGATTTCCTGCGGACCCGGCAGGTCAGACTTGGACAAGCCTGCCTCGATGCCCGCGCCTGCTGCTTCGTCGCGAATGATTTCGTTGCACAGGTCGATACATTCATCACAGATGAACACCGACGGGCCGGCAATCAGTTTTTTGACTTCATGCTGGCTCTTGCCGCAAAACGAGCAATACAACAGCTTTTCGCTGTTAGAACCTTTTTTGTCCGCCATAGATGTGTGAGCCTCCGGACACTCGATTACATGATACGCCGTTTGCCCCAGCCACGCAGTTAGGCGCGGCCGGGCTGAGCAAGATGACGGCGTTTGCCGCAGGCGCTCGGACGACTCCTGATTATTTCACAACCGATCAGCCGCCGGATTTGCCCCGATTTAGCGCAAACCCGTACCCGGTCAGGGCCGCTTGTGCGCGACCTGATCGACGAGGCCATAGGCCTGAGCGTCGTCGCCGGACATGAAGTTGTCGCGGTCGGTATCGCGCGCGATCCGCTCGACCGGTTGGCCGGTGTGGTGCGCGAGCAGATGATTCAGTCTTTCCTTCAAATACAGGATTTCGCGCGCCTGAATTTCGATGTCCGACGCCTGACCACGCGCGCCGCCAAGCGGCTGGTGGATCATCACGCGCGAGTTCGGCAGCGCGAAGCGCTTGCCCTTCGCCCCCGCGGCCAGCAGGAACGCGCCCATGCTTGCCGCAAGCCCCATGCACAGCGTGGACACGTCGGGCTTGATGAACTGCATCGTGTCGTAGATCGCCATGCCGGCCGACACCGAACCGCCCGGGCTGTTGATGTAGAAGTAGATGTCCTTGTCCGGGTTCTCGCTCTCGAGAAACAGCATTTGCGCGACAACCAGATTCGCCGTCTGATCGTTCACCTCGCCCACCAGGAACACAATACGTTCCTTCAGCAAGCGCGAGTAGATGTCATACGAGCGCTCGCCCCGGCCGCTCGTTTCCACGACGATCGGCACCAGTCCGAGCGCCTGCGCTTCGAGATCCCGGGACGACTGGGAGGTCAACGTGTCCAGCATTTGGGCGCGAAAGGTCATGCAATGGATCCTTGTCTGGAAATATTCTAAATATTAGATGCAAGACAGGTGTGGTCGACCAGCCCGTATTCAAGTGCGCACACCTGCACGGAAAAAGCGCACAGTACGGCAGCACAAAACGCAGCACAAAAAAACGGCGTGCGGGCCGTCGCTCCGACAGCCGGCACGCCGTTGCAGCGACGCTTAAGCTTGCGCCGTTGCGCTTGCCAGCTCTTCGAAGCTCACTTCCTTGTCCGTCACCTTGGCCTTGCTCAGCACGAATTCGACGACGTTTGCTTCAACGACGTACGCTTCCATTTCAGCAAGGCGTTGCTGGTTCGAATAATACCAGCGGACGACTTCCTTCGGGTCTTCGTAGCTTTTCGCGAATTCGTCGACTTCAGCGCGGATCTGTTCCGGCTTTGCCTGCAGGTTGTTTGCCTTCACGAGCTCGGCCAGCACCAGACCCAGCTTGACGCGACGCTCGGCCTGTTCCTTGAACATAGCGGCAGGAATCGGCGCATCTTTAGCGTTGGGCACGCCGCGCTGCTCCAGATCCTGACGAGCCATGGCGACGAGGCGCTCCTGATCCTGTTCGATCAGCGCGTTCGGCACGTCCAGCTCCGAGATCTTCAGGAGCGCGTCCATCACCTGGTTCTTGACGATGGATTGCGTGCGGCGCTTGGCTTCGCGCTCGAGGTTGTCCTTGATTTCGGCGCGCATCTTGGTCAGGTCGCCGTCTTCAATGCCGAGCGACTTCGCAAAGTCAGCGTCGATTTCGGGCAGATGCGGCCATTCGATCTTCTTCATCGTGATCGTGAATTGCGCCGTCTTGCCTGCCACTTCCTTGCCGTGATAGTCGGCCGGGAATGCCAGGTCGAACTCCTTCGACTCGCCGACTTTCAGGCCCGTGGCCGCCTTTTCGAACTCCGGCAGCATGCGGCCTTCGCCCAGCACGAACGCGAAGTCTTCGGCGCTGCCGCCCTGAAACGCTTCACCGTCGATCTTGCCGACGAAATCGACCGACACGCGATCGCCTTCTTTCGCTGCCGTGTCAGCACCGCCGTCGCCGTGCTCGCCGGCTTCGCCGCGAGCGTGGTAATGCACGCGCTGCTTGCGCAAGATTTCCAGCGTGCGGTCGATTTCCGCTTCGCTGATGGTGGTCGTGGTGCGCTCGATTTCGGCCGTGGCGACGTCGCCCAGCTTGACTTCGGGATAGACCTCGAAGGTGGCGTCGAACGCGTAGGCGCCTTCAGCGGCGTCGGCCTTCGGCGCGAAGCTCGGCTGGCCTGCGACGCGCAGGTTTTCGGCGCGGCTGATGTCGAAGAATTCCTTGCCGACCTTGTCGCTCAGCACTTCGGCTTCCACCTGACCCGAATACTGTTGCGTCACCATCTTGAGCGGCACCTTGCCCGGGCGGAAACCCGGCATGCGCACGTTCTTTGCGAGTTGACGGATACGCGAATCCACTTCCTTCTGCACGGCGTCCTTCGGCAGGGAAATCGTTACGCGGCGTTCGAGCTTGCCGAGGTTTTCAACAACGTTAGCCATGGCTTCAATCGTCCTAAAATAATTCGAGCGAATTCAGTTATCTTCTCCGTGCCGCTTTTGCGCGCCTGCGCCGCGGGCTTGCAGGCCGCCGGCAGCACGGTTGGGTCCAAAGAGCCGAATATTTTAGCAAACTATTTGCGCGGCAAGCCGGGATTCGGTGACGGCGCGCGTTTTTATCGGCATTTGGGCCATTGCGCAATGATTGCGGGCCGTTTTCGAGACGGTTTTGCGTTTCCCGCGGAATCGCGGTGCTTGCTGCCTGGTTGATGCTGCTGGCCGCTGCGTACGGCGTGCCGCCTTTGGCCCGGTGCCTTCTGCCTTCTGCCTTCTGCCTTCTGCCTTCTGCCTGCTGCCTGCTGCCTGCTGCCTGCTGCCTGCTGCCTGCTGCCTGCTGCCTGCTGCCTGCTGCCTGCTGCCTGCTGCCTGCTGCCTGCTGCCTGCTGCCTGCTGCCTGCTGCCTGCTGCCTGCTGCCTTCTACCCGCTACCCGCTACCCGCTACCCGCTACCGCCCCACCTTGCCAGCCACCCCGCGCCCGCCCCGTCCCAGGACGATCCGGACTATGCCGTTCGGCGTATTCAGTCGGTGTGAGCATGCTGCTAAGCTAGCGAACGCGCTCGGGGCTGCACCGCTTACGGCTTGAACCGCAGCTTCGCGAGGCGCCCCGCCCGCTGCCCGCAACGACTTCAACCACTCAGAGACACCATGCCCAATTCGCCGTCCACGCCTGTCGTCGTCATCGCCCCGGATTCTTTCAAAGGCTCGCTGAGCGCCGAACAGGTTGCGCAGGCAATAGCGACCGGCGTGCGGCGCGCGCGCCTCGACGCCGAGGTGCGCATCTGCCCGATGGCCGACGGCGGCGAAGGCACGCTCGAGGCCATGCTGACGCGCGGCGGCGAGCGCCGAACCCTAAGCGTGCGCGGTGCAGCCGGCCCGCTGCGCGAAGCGCTCACCGGCATCCTCGCCGACGGCAGCGCGGTCGTGGAAACTGCCGAGATTGTCGGCATCACGGATCCTGTGGGCATGGGTGTGCCGGTGGAGTCGCGCAGCACGCGCGGCATGGGCGAGGCGATCGGCGCGCTCCTCGACGCGGGCGTGCGGCGTTTTTTCGTCGCGCTCGGCGGCAGCAGTACCAATGATGGCGGCGCCGGCCTGCTCGCAGGTCTGGGCCTGAAACTGTTCGATGCGCAAGACAACGAACTCGAGCCCACGCCCGAACAACTCGCTCGCGTTGCTCGCGTGGACGCGTCGCACCTCGACGCGCGGCTGGCCCACACAGAGTTTGTCGGCATGTCGGATGTGGATAATCCGCTTACCGGAGAACACGGCGCCACTGCCGTCTTCGGTCCGCAAAAAGGCGTGAAGCCGGAACAGGTCGCGACGATCGACGCCGCCCTTGCCCATTACGCGGATCTTCTCGAAGCGGCGCTCGGCCGCACGGCTCGCAATCTACCCGGCGCGGGTGCCGCGGGCGGCCTGGGCTTCGCTTTGCACATGCTCGGTGCGCAGTTCGACCCCGGCGCGGAAACGGTCGCGCGTGAGGTCGGTCTCGACGCGGCGCTCGAGGGTGCAAACTGGCTGATCACAGGAGAAGGTCGGTCGGACGTGCAAACGCTGCATGGCAAAGCGCCCTTCATTGCATGCCGTCATGCGCAGTCAGCCGGTGTGCCGGCCACCCTGCTTTCAGGTGCCGTGGACTCCGCGGCATTGCCCCGCCTCGCTGAATATTTCAGCGGTTGCTTCTCGCCGGCACCCGGTCCGATCACGCTTGAATTCGCGATTCGCGACGCCGCGCGGCTCCTGGCGGATGAGGCCGAACAACTGACGCGTTTGAAGTACGGCGCGCGTTGACCGGGCGGCATGGTTGCGGCAACAATCACAGCGCCACAACCGCGCCACTCATCACGGGAAGACCATGAAGGACTCCGCCAAAGCTGGCCTGGAACAGCTCCTTACCTATCGTCTGCATGTACTGAACAAGCTTGCTGAGCGCGGGATCAGCGAGCGTTATCAGGACAAGCTGGGTGTGACATTGCCGGAAGCTCGCGTGATCGCGTCGGTGGGATCGTTCGGACCGTTCTCGATCATGGAGCTCGCGAGGCATGCCAATCTCGACAAGAGCCAGGCGAGCCGCGCCGCCGAAGGTCTGATAAGACAAGGGCTCGTGAAACGCGAAGCCAGTGCCGAAGACGGCCGCGTAGTGCTCGTGTCGCTCACGCCCGAAGGGCGTGCACTGTATCGCAGGATTATGCCGATTGCGCGCAAATGGAACGGCGATCTGTTCGATTGCCTCGACGAAAAAGAAAAGCTCGCGCTAGGCGAAGCGCTCGACAAGGTCATTGAAACGATGACCGCGCGCGACGAGTAAGGCGCGCGACGCTCGAGCAACATCGAATGCGCGCGCGTGAATTAGTTGCACGCGCATCCATCATGTCAGGCGTTGCCGTCGCGCGCGTGCCCGGCGTCTGTAGAGCTTGCCGCGCCACTGGCCGCCGGATTCACCGCGCCCTGCGACGACCCGCTCGCCGGCTGTACCGCATCCATCGCGCCGCCCGCCGTCTGCGCAACGCCACCGCCACCGCCCAGCGCGCCTGGCATAGACCCTCCCATCGCGCCCGGCATCGCACCCGGCATCGCACCCGGCACAGCACCTGGCATAGCAGCCGCGGCATCGCCCGCCGACATGCCGCGCGGCGACACGCTTCGCGCAAGCCGCCAGGCAATGGCCGCGAGCGAGCCAACGGCCAGCAGCAAGGCGCCCCATAACAGGTAGCGACGGTACGCATCAGGATTCGCCGACGCAGGCGTGTTGCCACTCTGCGCAACCGCCAGCGGCTCGCCGACTTGGGCCGTGGCAATCACCGACGACGCGCCCATCAGCAACTCGTCGCGGCTCACCGCTGTCGACACCGCAGAGGCATTGCCCACGGCAATCGAAAACGGCGCCGATCCACGTGCGACAAAGGTCAGCGTGGCCGGGCGCCATCCCGCCGCGATGGTCAACGCGCCGCTGCCAAGACCGCCATTGCGCGTATCGACGACTACGCGCCAGTGACGATCCGTATCCGGCGTCAATTGCAGCGCCGGATTGTTCTGCTCGACATCGCCGTTATGCAGGCGAAAGAGCGTCGCACTCGTCACCTCGCGCCACGCCCCGCCCAATTCGCCGCGTGAATAGACGGCGGCGGGCGCCACCGTGTTCGGCTGCGGCAAAGCGAGCCGCAAGCGATCGACGGGATACGAGCCGCCCGTCGAAAAGAAATACTCGCCGGCCTTCGGGCCCGCATGCGCGACGATGCCCTCGCGCCACTCCCGTTGCGAGTCGCCGGGTTGCGCGCGCCCGGCACCGGCCGCCTGCACTTCCGCGTCGATTGATTCGAGATAGGGCGCGCCGTCGAGCCAATGGACACGCAGATAGCGCGCATGCGCGCCGTTCAGTTCGATACGGTCCTGACTCAGCGTGCTGCCGTTGTAGCTCACCTTCAGGATTTGCGCGTCACCGGCGGCTTGCCAGTTGCGCAGATCGTCGCTCGATTCGACCGCGACGCGCCCCTGGTAATTGTCGTCGCGCAGGCGAACTACGAGCGCGCTCGCGCGGCCCTCGTGCGCCGCCTCGCCCGCATCGATCAGATCGGTATCGTGCTGCGCTCGCCCAGGCGGAGGGGCGGTTGCGCGTAACGAACCATCGGCTGCGATCGTCACGCCAAACGGCGCGCCCGCCTGGCCGGCCGAAGCGGGCCGTAGCGGGAACCATCGCACCGCCCGCAGCGAGGGCGGCGTGCGAACCGCCTCGCGCGGAGCCTCGAGCGAATACGGCACGGGTTCGCCCGCGCCGTTGAATACCCGAACGTCGCCAAGATCATTGCGCTGACTGGCTGCATAGACAGCGGCCGGTAGCCTGACGCTGTACCAGGTCGCGCCCTCTTGCAGTTGGAGCGCAAAGCGCCGAGCGAACTCTTCGGCGCAGGCTGGCGCTGCGACGCCCACGCCGACGAACGCGACACACCAGCCCGTCACTTTCAGAAGATGCTTCATTGTTCAGTTTCCCTGGCAACCAGCTTGGGCGGCAACGGCGAGAAATAGCCGATCAACAGCAACATTACGCCGATACCGATAAACGATACGATGCGCTCGATCCCGCTCACGTGCGACAGGTCGAACAGGAACAGCTTGACGACGGTCGCGCCGAGCAGCCCGCCACCGATAAACCAGACGATACGGCTCGCGCGCCGGGTCGCCCAGATCATCATCGCCAGCGCACAGAGCGTCCAGAAGACGGAGAGCGACGCCTGCACGAGCGTCGACTGCGACATCTGCGCGAACTCGTACGGCACGCCGACCCAATGATGCAGCGTACGCAGCAGCAATGCATTGAACCAGAGGAAGAAGGTAGCGAGCACTGCGTAGTCGAACGGGCGCCGGTGCCATTGCACGCCGAGTGCGCGCAGCCGGCGGAGCCACACCGCGCCGGCGACGAACACGAGTATCTGCGCAACGTCGAGAGGATTCACGAGCGGCAGCCAGAAGAGCGGCGCGGCGCTGCCGTCGCTCATCACGCTCGCGATGCTCCACATCCACAACAGGGCGGCGAGCGGCACTGCGGCCCACACCTGGTAGGCATGCGTAAAGCGCGCGACCGGCCAGCGCAAACGCTGCGCGACGCCGGCCAGCAGCAACAGCAGCGTACCAAAGCCATAGGCCCACGCGCTCCAACTCCATGCGCCCTCCGGTACGTACGCGCGCAACGTCCAGTAGCCTTGCAGCGCGACGAGTGCAGCGACGCTCCAGAACATCAGCGTGTGCAGCGGCGCGAGAATCCGCTCGCCGACCGCCCGCTGCTGACGCCACAGCAGCGCGTAGGTCGGCGCGGCGATCAGCGCGCAGGCCAGCCAGCCATAGCCGCTGACCGGCGCCGTGTTCAGCGAGAACACGCTGACTGTAAGCGCGGCGAGCACCGGGACCAGCGCAAGCGCCGGCCACTCGGCAAGCGGCCAAAGCAGCCTGCGGCGCGCGCCGTGAGCGAGCCACGCGCTAAGCGCCGCAAAGAGCCCGATGAGCGCCGCGCCGGCACGCTCACGATCGCTTGCGAGGAAGGCATACAGGTAGGTATGAATCTCGTTGAGCCCGCCCGCTACCCACCACAAGAGCCCCCAGATACTCGCGACGACACCGGTCTGCGGCATCCATGCGTGCCAGTCGCGCGCTTCGCTGCGACCATGCAAGCGCCATCCGGTGAAAACGCCCGCGAGCGCAATCAGCACACTGGCAAGATAGGCGCCGTTGAGCACCGGCAAGGCGGCCGTGTGTTCGAAATGCATGACGCCGTCCACGACGAACGCACCCGCCGCGGCCAGTTGCATCAGCAGGCCAAACCCGAACGCGACAATGCGACGTTGCCGCACCGCGAGCCACGTCACCGCAGCGCCTTCTATCGCCCACGTTGCACTCGTGGTCGGCCCGCTGAACGCGAGCGGCACGGCGAGCGTGGCGAAGATCACAGCGAGCGCGAACATCGAGTCGAACAGCAGGCCAAGGCGCGCACGGCGCGGCGCGAGCCAGCCCGATATCGCCAGATAGAAGACCGCGAGCGCTACGGCGCTCCACGCGAGCCCGAACTCCGTGCCGCGCATCAGCGCGGACTGCAGCCCCATCGCGACGAGCGGCGTGCCGAACACCAGCGTGCCGTCGACGTAATGCCTGAGCGTCAGTTCACGGCGAATCGCGTAGAGTAGCGCGATACCCACGTACATGAGGAAAAAGAGAATCAGGAACGGCTCGGTGCTCGCGAACAGTTCGGGACGATAGGCAGTCGCGCCCCACGCCGCGCCGATCGAGAACGTAAATACGAACCCGAGCAGATTCAGCGCACGCCATGCCTTGAACCACGCAATCGCAAAGATGCCCGCGTTGAGCAGCGCGTAGTAGCTAAAGAGCATCACATGGCTGCCGCCGCCGGTCGACAGCAGCAGCGGCGCGAGAAATCCGCCGGCGCTGCCCATGAACGCAAGCGAGGGCGCGTCCTGACGTATTGCGAGAAACGCGCTCAGTGCGCAGGTCGCGATCATCAGTGGAAAAGCCGCGGCGCTCGGCAACACGTGGTACAGCCGGGTTGCGGCGAACACAGTCAGATAAAGCGCGCCGACCGCGCCGCCTTGCAGCACGAGTCCGTAGGCGCCGCGGCTCTCGCCGATACGCCAGCCGAACCCGAGTAAGACCGTCGCGGCAAGAGCGACTCCGGCGAGGCGGAGCTCGACCGGCAACAGACTGTTGTCGGCCGCGTATTTGAGGAGGAAGGCAATGCCGAAGAACAGCACGACGATGCCGACGCGCACCACGGTATTGCCGCCAAAGAGCCAGTCGCGGCCCGCTTTGACGACGCGCTCGACAAGACCGGGGCCGCGCACAGGTGCGGCCGGAGTCCCGGCTGGCGGTGATCCGGCGGCCGCGGCTCGAGCAGACACGCTAGCAGGCATCGTTGCCGGAGTCTGCATCTGCCGATCGATCGATGCCGCGGCGTCCGCGGTTGCCGACGCATGCACCGCCGACGCCTGCACCGCCGACCCATTCGCTGCCGGCGTCGCGGCGTCCTGCGGAGGAATCGCAAAGGGATGGCTGGGAACGAGCGCGGCGGACGGGTCGTCCATCGTGGCGACGCTTCCCGCCTGGATTGACGGCGTGCCGGACACGTCCGGCGCGCCCTCGGCAGGAGCAAGATCCGAAGCGTCCCGCAGTTGCCGAACTTCGCTGCGCAGCGTGACAAGCTCGCGTTCCAGCCACTCGACCCGGGCGGCAAGATCACGGGGCGCACCGGAGGCGGCCGTTGCGGAGGCGCCCGGCAACGGCGGATGCGCGACACTCGCGGAATCTTTTGTGCGCAGACGTGCCAGCGCCAGACCCGCGAGCGCGCCGAACAGTGCGCCATAGCCGAGCGGAAGATCGTTCGATAACGAAGCCAGTATGCCGACCACCGCGCCCAGCACGACAAATATCACGCTCATCGCATCCTCTTTTATTGTTTATTCGGCACTGTCCGTCTGATAACAACGCGCTGTCGCAACGACTATTCGCCAATATTGCAATGGCAACCCGCGAAAATCGGCGCGCAGGATAACATGGGCAGCGGGCTTTACAAGCAGCGTTCCGCTCGAAGCTTTTGACGAGTGGAAGGCAGACCGATTGAAACCCGCTTGAAGTCGTATCCCACCCGCTGCCGGACAGCGGCCGCCGGATTGCCCTTCAGCTTTTGCAATCCATTATGCGACGTGCGCGCAGCGATTAATCGACCGCTTCGCTGCCCCAGGCAAAACTGATACGGACCGTGTATTGCGAAACCATTGCGAGATGAGCGCGGCGGCAAAGCGCACGCAACCGCGCGAACGTCGTGTTAGCGAGAGCGAGTCCACCGCTGCATTCGCGTCGGGCTGCCAACCGTGTCAAAATTCCGCAATCCGCCGCCGTCCACCCGTTATTGGTTCCTTTGGGACTCGATATACCGTGCGGTGTGCGAATCCAGTCATCCAGAACTATTTCAGGGAAGTTTCAGTGGACATCAATAAACAGGTCGCGGCGCTTACCGCTTCGGAACTGCAGACAGCCGGCGCAAGCCAGGCAACGGCGATTGCGGTCAGCGTGCTGCTGCGCCATTTGCGCTCGCCGGAACTGGCGAAGCTGTTGTCGTCGGCATTCGAAAACCATCAGGCCGTCATGCTGCAAACGCCGTGGCCCGATCAGATGCTGCAGGCGTTCGAATCGACCCGGCGCTTTCTCGAGGGCGCCGCACAGGCCGATCTGCCCGGCAGCGAAACGCCGCCCACTTCACAAGCCTGATCGCGGCGGCGGCATGCGGGCTCGCATCATGTGCGCCGCCAAAACAAAAACCCCGCCAGTGCAAGCACTTGACGGGGTTTTTGCTATTAGTACGTGGTGCGAGGGAGGGGACTCGAACCCCTACACCCTTGCGGGCGTCAGGACCTAAACCTGGTGCGTCTACCAATTTCGCCACCCTCGCAGCCGGGCAAGCGTTGTGCGCCCCGCCCGATGTCCTGCATGCTCTGCGCGGCGTCCGGATGTACGCGCCCAAAAGCGTTAAGCGCGAGATTCTAACGCATTGATTTGCACTTGTCTGCAACTGCCGCGCATCTCGCGAGGCAAGCGCCGCACAGCCGCCGTGTCCTGCCGATGCTACAATTTTCGGCTTCGCGCCCGTGCCCGGTGCGCGCTTCGCTTCCCCTTCCCCACACTCCAAGCCGTGAATTTCGACGAATATTGCCAGCAAAAAGCGGCGCCCCCCGGATCGAGCACGTACTACGCGCTTCGGCAAGCTCCCGCAGCCAGTCAGCCGCGTTTGACCGCGCTGTTCGCGCTGCGCCGCGAGTTCGAGGAAACGGTGAAGGAAGTCAGCGACCCTGCGATTGGCCGCACGAAGCTCGCGTGGTGGCAAAACGAACTGGGCGCGCTGGCTTCCGGCTCGCCCACGCACCCGGTTTCGAAAGCGCTCGCAGCCTCGCTGCCCGACGCCAAATCCGAGTACCCGGCATTACAGACATTGCTGCGCGGTTTCGAGATGGATCTCGACCAGGCCCGCTACCTCGACTATCCGAACCTGCGCCGCTATGTGCAGGCGGTGGGCGGCACGTTCGCGGCGCTAGTGGCACGCGCGGCGAGCAACGAGGCCGCGACGGCGACCGAAGCCCCGGCCTGGTCCGCGCCGCTAGGCGAGGCGCTGCTCCTCGCGCAACTCGTGGTGGAAACGGGCAACGATGCGCGCCGCGGTCGCATCTACATCCCCATTGACGAAATGCAGCGCTTCAACGTGACAGCCGCGGATCTGATCAACCGGAAATATACCGATGCGTTCACGGAGCTCATGCGCTTTGAAACGAAGCGCGCACGCGATGCCCTGCATGCCGCGCTCGCCGCAGTGCCGGGCCGCGAGCGCCGCGCGCAGCGCACGCTGCTTGCGCAAGGCGCGCTCGCGTCCGCACTGCTCGACGAAATAGAGCGTGACGGTTACCACGTGCTGCATCAGCGGATCGCGCTGACGCCGATCCGCAAGCTGTGGATCGCCTGGCGCGCGAAGTAGGCGCAGCACAGACGGGCTTCGGCGTCGCGCCCGCGTGTCAAACGCGCAGCAGAGGCAGCGGCTCGAAGTGCTGCCGCAAGATCCCGTGCGCGTCCAGGCCCCACCAGCGTCCGACCACCGTCGCGTAGAGCCGGCGAAAATCGACGCCGACCGGCAGGTTGCCGTCGCCGTCCAGCCGGCCGAACTGTGGCCGCGCACCATGCAGGCCGCCGGCGACATGTCCGCCCATCACGAAATGCGGCGCCACGCTGCCGTGATCGCTGCCGCGGCTGTCATTTTCACGCGGATGCCGCCCGAACTCGCTGTAGGTCATCAGCAGCGTGTCGTTCCAGCGTCCGAGGTCCACCAGCGCCATTCGAATTGCGGTGAGGCCTTCGGCAAGCTGCGTCAGCAGCAGGCGGTGCCGGTCCGGCTGATTACGATGCGTGTCGAAGCCGTTTAGCGTGAGATGGATAGCCGCCACGGCGCCGCTCTCGGACGCCAGTGTCGGCGGCGTCTGAAATGCGTGCGATGTCGCCGATGTCGCCGATGTCTGCGACGCGGGCGACGTGGCCGATGTCAGCGGTGTCCGCAACCTCTGCGATGCGCGCCCTGCCTGCGAATCCGCCATATGGCCGGCCGCGATCATCTGCATCGCCTTTTCTATCGATGCGCCAAACGCGCTGCATGCCAACCGCTCCGACATTGGCAACGGACTATGCACGCGCGGCGGCTGAAAAGCCCATGCTTGCGCCACGTCACTGTAGTTGCCGCGCGCCTGAACGTCGCCGACCGGTGCGCTCGTTGCGCCATCCTGCGCGAGCGGCCCCCGTTCCGCGCTGCCGATCACAACGCCGTGAGCGGCGCGATCAGCCGTCGACGGCACACTCGCAAACGCACGAGCAAGCCAACCTTCGCGCAGATACTCGTCCCGGTGCGACGCCGTGTCCCAAATCTGCGTCGAACGAAAATGCGACAGGTTTGGCTGCGCGTAGCCGACGCCCTGGACGATCGCGAGTTCTCCGCTTCGCCACACGGGCAGCAGAGGCGCCAGCGATGCATGCAGCGCAGTGCGCTCATCGAGTTGAATCACCTGCTCGCGCTTGAGCGCGATGTTCTTGCGAAGCCGGTAGTACGCCGGCTCGGCAAACGGGATCACGGTGTTGAGGCCGTCGTTGCCGCCCTTCAGTTCGACCAGGATCAGCAGCCTGCCGTTATCGCGTGCGGGCGTCGAGGCGCGAGGTGCCGTGTGCGTGGAACGACCTGCGCTGAAGACATTAGGCAGCCAGAGCGCCGTGCCGCCGGCGGCGCTCAGAGAAAGAAAGCTGCGTCGTTTCATGGCGTGCTCAGGCGGATGCGCGATTCAGTGACGAGGTGTGCCGCGCCATTGAAGAAAGGGAAGGAAAGCAGAAAAAAGCGGAAGAAAACGCGCAAGACCAAACGATGTCAAAGCTCGCAACAAGCCGCACCAATACCGGCGCGGACCACCAGCGCAGAGCAGCAGCTTACCGCTTATAAAGCTCGCGCACGGCGTCTTCGATATGCTGCCTGAGGAGGCGCCGTTCGTCCGGCGTCATATGTCCATCACGACGGCGTTGATCGAGATCGGGGGGAACTGCGGTGCGCAACATCACGTCTGACGCAGGGCGCTCGCTGTTCGAGCTGCGACGGTTGGGCTTCAAATTGCTGGACCGGGACGCGCGCTCGCTCGCCGCTCTGTCGGCAGAAGGCTGGGCATGGGCGAGCGTTGGTCCCAATGTGCCTGCGAGCGTACCGGCAACCGCCAGTGCGATCACGCTTAGGCGCACATTCGGCCAAACCCCTCCCTTCATGTTGTTCCCTTCGTGGCGCGGCAACCGGCTACCTCAAATGCGAGTGACAAACCCGGTAACGAGCCGGGCGCGTGGGTTTTAGTCGAGTGAAGTATCCACCGAACAGCCGCATTCAGTAAAGGAGTCTAACTGGCGCCGCTTTACGGCGTGCCACAGGCGGGGTAAATTTTGTAACTGACTGTAACTCGATAAATGATGCAAACGCGCACTACTTTCTAATCGCGCTAAGATGCCGACCATGGAAACCAAAAACCCTTCGAAAATCCTCGTCGTCGACGACGATCCGCGCCTGCGCGATCTGCTGCGCCGCTACCTTGGCGAACAAGGCTTTAACGTCTACGTCGCGGAGAACGCGCCGTCCATGAACAAGCTGTGGGTGCGCGAGCGCTTCGACCTGCTGGTGCTCGACCTGATGCTGCCAGGCGAAGACGGCCTGTCCATCTGCCGGCGCCTGCGCGGCAGCAACGACCGCACGCCGATCATCATGCTGACGGCAAAAGGCGAAGATGTCGACCGTATCGTCGGCCTCGAAATGGGTGCTGACGACTACCTGCCGAAGCCCTTCAATCCGCGCGAACTGGTCGCACGAATCCACGCAGTGCTGCGCCGCCAGTCGCCGTCCGAGCTGCCGGGCGCGCCGTCCGAAACCACCGAGGTGTTCGAGTTCGGCGAGTTCGCGCTCAACCTCGCAACGCGCACGCTCACCAAGGCAGGCCAGGAAATTCCGCTGACCACGGGCGAGTTCTCCGTGCTCAAGGTGTTCGCGCGCCATCCGCGCCAGCCGCTGTCGCGCGAGAAGTTGATGGAACTGGCTCGCGGCCGCGAGTACGAAGTGTTCGACCGCAGTCTCGACGTGCAGATTTCGCGTCTGCGCAAACTGATCGAACCGGACCCGGGCAGCCCGCGCTTCATTCAGACCGTCTGGGGTCTTGGCTACGTGTTCATTCCCGACGGCGCAGCCTGAGTTTGTTCACGTCTCCTGTATTTGATTTCAGATAAGAAGGGCCCATGCGGATCGACCGGCGCCTCCTGACGCTCGCGTTCGGCGGCCTTTTCTGGCGGACGTTTCTGCTGATCGCGCTGTTGATCGCAGTCAGTCTCGCCGCGTGGTTCCAAAGCTTCCGGGTGATCGAGCGCGAGCCGCGCGCGCAGCGCGTGGCCTTGCAGCTCGTCGCCATCGTCAAGCTCACGCGCACCGCACTCCTCTATTCCGATCCTGACCTGCGGCGCGCCCTGCTGCAGGACCTGGAGAGCAATGAAGGGGTGCGCGTGTATCCGCGCGAAACCACCGACAAGTACAAGCTTCAGCCCGACGAGTCGCTGAACCGGCTGATCGAACACGACATTCGCGGCCGCCTCGGCGACGACACGGTGATTGCACAAAGCGTCAACGACATTCCCGGCGTCTGGATCAGCTTCAAGATCGACGACGACGATTACTGGGTCGCCCTCGACCGCGATCAGCTCGACAATGCAACGGGCCTGCAGTGGGCCGGCTGGGGCGTGTTCGCGCTCGCGCTGTCCCTGTTCGGCGCCGCGTTCATCACGAGTCTCGTGAACCGGCCGTTCGCGCGGCTCGCCATGGCCGCGCGCAAGGTCGGCTCGGGACAGTCGCCCGAGCCGCTGCCCGAGCGCGGCATGGGCGTGGCCGCCGAAACTAACCGCAGCTTCAACCAGATGGTGCGCGACCTCGAGCAGCTGGAGGCCGACCGCGCGCTGATGCTCGCAGGCATTTCGCACGACCTGCGCACGCCGCTCGCGCGGCTGCGGCTGGAAACCGAAATGAGCCCGTCGGATCAGAGCACCAAAGACGCAATGGTCGACGACATCGAGCAGATGGACATGATCATCGGCCGCTTCCTCGACTACGCACGCCCGGTGCAACGCGTGCCGGAGCCTGTCGATCTCTCCGTGATCGCGGGCGAACTCGCCGCGCGCATGCAGAGCGAGGACAGCATGCGGCTGATCACGCGACTAGCGCCATCAGCGGTGATCGAAGCGGACGAAACGGACATGCGGCGGGTGGTCGGCAATCTGCTGGAAAATGCGCGCAAGTACGGTTTGAGCGACGGCGACGGCATTCCGCATGTGATTCTGGAAACGCGCGTGTCGCACTCGCGGGTCGAGCTTTCCGTGGTCGACGAAGGCCCCGGCATTCCGGAAGATCAACTCGCGCTCGTCACACGCCCGTTCTATCGTGTGAATTCCGCTCGCACGCAGGCGAACGGCACCGGTCTCGGCATGGCAATCGTGCAGCGGCTCGTCGGCCGCTACCGCGGCGCGCTGCGCTTGCGCAATCGCACGCCAGGCCCGGGGCTCGAGGTCACGATCGAGTTTCCGCTCGCGCGAGGCGCATAGCCCTAGCGGTCCACCGCAACGCGCCTGCAAAGCGCCCATGCACTAGCAATGCCCGCTCCGTTGAATAATAACTATCCGGGTCGTTAGAAAAAAACTATTGAGCCGATAGTTCAATAGAGCTATAGTTAAAAGCCTGACACGCGCTCGTGATGACGAGCTGGTAGCCTCAACATGCTGTTTTTTCCAACACACGAAGGAGCACTCGCATGAAAACCGTTGGCGACAAACTCGAAGCGTTCACCGTCACCGCTGCCAAGCCTGGCTTTAACAATCATGAGGAAAACGGCGTTTCGGCGTTCGAAGAGATCACGGAGCAGTCGTTCCCGGGCAAGTGGAAAATCATCTATTTCTATCCGAAGGATTTCACCTTCGTGTGCCCGACGGAAATCGTCGAATTCGGCAAGCTCGCCAAAGACTTCGAAGAACGCGACGCAGTGTTGCTAGGCGGCAGCGTCGACAATGAATTCGTCAAGCTCGCGTGGCGCCGCGAGCACAAGGACCTGAGCAAGCTCAACCACTATTCTTTCGGCGACGTGAAGGGCGAGCTGATCGACCAGCTCGGCGTGCGCGACAAGGAAGCGGGCGTCGCATTGCGCGCCACGTTCATTGTCGATCCGGACAACACAATCCAGCACGTTTCCGTGAACAACCTGAACGTCGGCCGCAATCCTGAGGAAGTGCTGCGTATTCTCGACGGTCTGCAAACGGACGAGCTGTGTCCGTGCAACCGCGCAGTCGGCGGCGCCACGCTGTAAAGCCGTGCCGATCCAGGCCCGCCACGCTTGAAAAAGCAGCGGGCTTTTTTATCGACATCCTGATAGGAGATAACAATGGAGTTCTTGTCTTCCATTAAGGCGCTCGTACCCGACTACGCGAAAGACATCCGCTTGAATCTCGACGGCACGATTGCACGCTCGTCGCTAGAAGGCAACGACGCGGTCGGCGTCGCGCTGGCCGCGGCCTTTGCCGCGAAAAGCACCGCGATCGTCAACGCGATTCGCAACGCGGGCGTGCTCTCTCCCGAAGAGACCAATGGCGCGCTCACCGCCGCCGCGCTGATGGGCATGAACAACGTCTGGTATCCGTATGTGGAGATGGCGGACAACGCGGATCTCAAATCGCAACCGGCGCAGTTACGCATGAACGCGTATGCGTCGCATGGCGGCGTGGACAAGCGGCGCTTCGAAATGTATGCACTGGCCGCTTCGATCATCGGCAAGTGTCATTTCTGCGTGAAGTCGCACTTCGATACTCTGGTAGCTGAAGGCATGAGCTCCACGCAATTGCGCGACGTGGGCCGCATTGCCGCGGTGATCAATGCGGCTGCGCAGTGCATCGCAGCGGAACAGGCCGAAGGTTAAGCTGCGAGGTCGGTCGCGGTGGTGCAGAGAAGTATGCAGTCGCCAGGCAGCGCATGCACTTGCTGACTGACGCGCCGCGACGAAAGAAGCAGGTTTGATCGAGAACGCACACGGCGGCAAACCTCCTCGCCACCGTGCGCCGCCGCCCTTTCAGGCCGTTCGAATGCCGAAGAACTACGCCTGATTCTTGATCAGCAACACCACGGCTTGTGCCTCGATACCCTCGCCCTGGCCGAGATAGCCGAGCTTCTCATTGGTCTTCGCTTTGACGTTGACCTTGTTGGTGGGCAGCCCGAGGTCGGCGGCGATGTTCGTGCGCATGCCCTCGATATGCGGCGCGAGCTTCGGCGCCTGCGCCACCACGCTGCTGTCGACGTTCGCTATCGAGAAGCCCGCGGCCTTCACGCGCGCCACGCACTCGCGCAGCAGCACACGGCTGTCGGCGCCCGCAAACTTCGCGTCGGTGTCCGAGAAATGACGGCCAATGTCGCCGAGCGCGGCCGCGCCGAACAGCGCGTCGGTGATCGCGTGCAGCAGCACGTCGGCGTCGGAATGGCCGAGCAGGCCCCGCTCGTAAGGAATCGTCACCCCGCCGATAATCAACGGACGCCCCGGCACCAGCGCATGCACGTCGTAGCCTTGCCCAATTCTGAAATCCATCTGCGTCAAATCCTCAGGTCCACAAGTCGGTTAGCTGAAAAATCGAAAACCTGTCACGCCGCCGCAGGCCGCATGAGAATCGCTTCGGCCAGATCGAAATCTTCCGGATAGGTCACCTTGAAATTGCGCAAGCTGCCTTGCACGAGCTTCGGCGCGTACCCGGCCCATTCGATCGCGCTAGCTTCGTCGGTGAGATCGTGGCCGTCGGCCTGCGCGCGCAGAATCGCGTCGCGCAACATGCCGATGCGAAACATTTGCGGCGTCTGCGCCTGCCACAGTCCATCGCGCGCTTCGGTGCGGGCGATGCGGTTCTCCGGCGACGCGCGGTCCATGCGCTTGAGCGTATCCGCCACCGGCAAGGCCATGATGCCGCCGACAGGGTCGTCCTTGAGCGCGGCCGTCAGCGTGCGGATCAGGCCCGGCGTGATGCCGGGTCGCGCCGCGTCGTGCACCAGCACCCAGTCGTCGTCGCGCGCGTTGAACTCGGCGAGCGCATGCAAACCGTTCAGCACCGACGCCTGGCGCGACGCGCCGCCGCAGCGGCGCACGGCAAAGCGCAGGCCGCCGAAGCGTCGCGCATCGAAGTGCTGGTCGTCGGGCGCGATCACAACGAGCGTTTGCGCGAATTCGCTGCAGGCGTCGAACGCGGCGAGCGAGTAATGCAGCATGTCGCGCCCGGCGACGGTGCGATACTGTTTGGGCATCGCGGCGCCGGAACGGCTGCCGGTGCCCGCGCACGGAATCAGGGCAAATAAGCGGGAAGTCACGAGTGCGGATGCCGCGAGGTGAAAGTAAAGGACGGATTTTATAATAGGTCCTTCGCATCCACGCCCCGACACGCGTAAACTTGCCTGTTCGTGTGAGCCCGAGGCCGCCTTTTCCTTTCTATGCCAGATATCGCCGCATCATCGCAGTACTCCTCGCCCGTCGCGCTCGTCAAGGCCGGCCAGCGTTTTGCCTTCGACGGCACGCACGGCTCGTCCGACGCCCTGCTCATTGCCCGCTACCATCACGCCTCGCGCGAGAAGGTGCCGTTGCTCGCGGTCGTGTGCGAAAGCGCCGTCGATGCACAGCGTCTGTCGCAGGAAATCGGCTTTTTCGCGCCCGAGGCGCGCGTGCGTCTTTTGCCCGACTGGGAGACGTTGCCTTACGACACCTTCTCGCCGCACCAGGACCTGGTGTCCGAGCGGCTCGCCACGCTGCACGATCTCGGCGAGGGACGCTGCGACATTCTGCTCGTGCCCGCCACCACGGCGCTCTACCGGATGCCGCCCGCGTCGTTCCTGGCCGCCTATACGTTCTCGTTCTCGCAAGGCGAGCGCCTCGACGAGGCGAAGCTCAAGTCGCAGTTGACGCTCGCCGGCTACGAACACGTGAGCCAGGTCGTGCGTCCCGGCGAATACTGCGTGCGCGGCTCGCTGCTCGATCTTTATCCGATGGGCTCGCCCCTGCCGTACCGGATCGATCTGTTCGACGACCAGGTGGATTCGATCCGCGCATTCGACCCGGACACGCAGCGCAGCCTCTATCCGGTCAAGGACGTGCGTCTGTTGCCCGGCCGCGAATTTCCGTTCGACGAAGCCGCTCGCACCGCATTTCGCAGCCGCTGGCGCGAAACGTTCGAAGGCGATCCGAGCCGCGCGTCGATCTATAAGGACATCGGCAACGGCGTGCCGTCGGCGGGCATCGAATATTATCTGCCGCTCTTCTTCGACGACACGGCCACCCTCTTCCACTATTTGCCGCAAGGCGCGCAACTCGCGTTCGTCGGCGATCTGGAGGCGGCTATCCGGCGCTTCACCAACGACACGAAGCAGCGCTACAACTTCCTGTCGCACGATCGCGACCGGCCCATTCTGGAGCCGCAGCGCCTCTTTCTCACGGACGAGGATTTCTTCACGCTCGCCAAGCCCTTCGCGCGGCTCGTGCTGCCCATCAACGCGGGCGGCGGTTGGGCGACACCCTTGCCGAACCTTGCCATCGACCGTCACGCAGACGACCCGGTCTCGGCCTTGCGCGCCTACCTCCAGACCACGCCGAACCGCGTGCTGTTCGCCGCCGAATCGGCGGGCCGGCGCGAAACGCTGTTGCAACTGCTTGCCGACAACCATCTGAAGCCGGAGTCGAGCGACAGCTTCCAGGACTGGCTCACCGGCGACGCGCGTTTCTCGCTGGGCGTTGCGCCGCTCGCGAACGGTTTTGCCGTGCCGGCCGACGGCATTGCGATCATCACCGAAACCGAGCTTTACGGGCCGCTCGCGCGGCGCGCGGGGCGCCGCCGTCAGGAACAGGCGAGCAACGTCGACTCGATGGTGCGCGACCTGTCCGAGCTCAAGGTGGGCGATCCGGTCGTGCATTCGCAGCACGGCATTGGCCGCTACATGGGCCTCGTCACAATGGATCTGGGCGAAGGCGAAACCGAGTTCCTGCACCTGGAATACGCGGGCGACAGCAAGCTCTACGTGCCGGTCGCACAGTTGCACGTCATCTCCCGCTACAGCGGCGCGGACCCGGAAAGCGCACCGCTGCACTCGCTCGGTTCGGGCCAGTGGGAAAAGGCCAAGCGCAAGGCCGCGCAACAGATCCGCGACACGGCTGCCGAGTTGCTCAATCTCTATGCGCGCCGCGCCGCGCGCTCGGGTCATGCGTTCGCGCTGGAGCCGAAAGACTACGTGAAGTTCGCCGAGAGCTTCGGCTTCGAGGAAACGCCGGACCAGGCCGCCGCCATCGCCGCGGTGATCGGCGACATGACGAGCGGCAAGCCGATGGACCGCCTCGTGTGCGGCGACGTAGGCTTTGGCAAGACCGAAGTCGCGTTGCGTGCGGCGTTCATCGCGGTAATGGGCGGCAAGCAGGTGGCTTTGCTTTCGCCCACCACGCTGCTCGCGGAACAGCACACGCAAACCTTCAGCGACCGCTTCTCCGACTGGCCTGTGCGCATAGCCGAACTGTCGCGCTTCAAGTCGACCAAGGAAGTGAACGCGGCGATCCAGCAGATCAACGAAGGCAGCGTGGACATCGTGATCGGCACGCACAAGCTGCTCTCTTCCGACGTGCAGTTCAAGCGGCTCGGGCTCGTGATCATCGACGAGGAACACCGCTTCGGCGTGCGCCAGAAAGAGGCGCTCAAGGCGCTGCGCGCGGAAGTGGACGTGCTCACGCTCACCGCCACGCCGATTCCTCGCACCCTCGGCATGGCGCTCGAAGGCCTGCGCGATTTCTCCGTTATCGCCACCGCGCCGCAAAAGCGCCTTGCGATCAAGACCTTCGTGCGCCGCGAGGAAGAAAGCGTGATTCGCGAAGCGATGCTGCGCGAATTGAAGCGCGGCGGCCAGGTGTACTTCCTGCACAACGAAGTCGAAACGATTGAGAACCGGCGGCAGATGCTCGAAGCGCTCGTGCCCGAAGCACGCATTGCAGTCGCGCACGGGCAGATGCACGAACGCGAGCTTGAACGCGTCATGCGCGACTTCGTCGCGCAGCGCGCCAACGTGCTGTTGTGCACGACGATTATCGAAACCGGCATCGACGTGCCGAGCGCCAACACCATTCTGATTCACCGCGCGGACAAGTTCGGTCTCGCGCAATTGCACCAGTTGCGTGGCCGTGTGGGACGCTCTCATCACCAGGCGTACTCGTATCTGCTCGTGCACGATCCGCAAGGTCTGACGAAGCAGGCGCAGCGCCGGCTCGAAGCCATCCAGCAGATGGAGGAACTCGGGTCGGGCTTCTATCTGGCCATGCACGACCTGGAGATTCGCGGCACGGGCGAGGTGCTTGGCGACAAGCAATCGGGTGAAATTCACGAGATCGGTTTCCAGCTTTACACGGACATGCTGAACGACGCCGTGAAGGCGCTAAAGGACGGCAAGGAGCCCGATCTCACGGCGCCGCTTGCCGCCACCACCGAAATCAATCTGCATGCGCCCGCGATTCTTCCGGCCGACTACTGCGGCGACGTGCAGGAACGTCTGTCGCTTTACAAACGGCTTGCCAACTGCGAGCACAACGACTCGATCGACGGCATTCAGGAAGAGTTGATCGACCGCTTCGGCAAGCTGCCGCCGCAGGCGCTCGCACTCGTGGAAACCCACCGTCTGAGGCTCGCGGCCAAGCCGTTGGGTATCTCGAAGATCGACGCGGGCGAAGCGGTGATCGGCTTGCAGTTCATTCCGAATCCGCCAATCGACGCCATGCGGATCATCGAGATGGTGCAGAAGCACAAGCACATCAAACTGGCCGGCCAGGACAAGCTGCGCATCGAGACCCGCAGTCCGGACCTTGCAGTGCGTATCGCGACGGTGAAGGAAACCTTGCGCGCACTCGGTTCGCCGAGCCGCGGCACAGCGGCCGCGGCCAGCGCGGCGCGCTGAACCGCCCGGCCCGCATGCGGGTGCACCCGGCGCTAGCACTTTTCCGCAATGCTGCGGCGCGCAACGCGCGCGTCGCAGCGTGCGGGCGGATATGCGCAGCGTTTTTTCGGTATGATCGAAAGACTCAAATGCCGGAGTCTTGTCATGTCTCATGTCGCTGATACAGCGCAGTCCTCGCAAACGTCCGCTGCTTCATCCTCTGCTGCATCTGGTTCTTCATCCGGCCTCACGCCTGTCTCGCTTCCCTGGGTCACCCGTTTGGTGTCGATGGACACCGTGAGCCGCAACCCCAATCTCGGCCTGATAGAAACCGTGCGCGACGAATTGCGCGGCGCCGGCATCGAAGCCACGCTCACGCACGACGCGACCGGCAAATGGGTCAACCTGTTCGCGACCATTCCCGCGCACGACGGCGAAACGAACGGCGGCGTCGTGCTGTCGGGCCATACCGACGTGGTGCCGGTGGATGGACAACAATGGGACAGCGATCCGTTCAAGCCTGAAATTCGCGGCGACAAGCTGTATGGCCGCGGCACCTGCGATATGAAGGGCTTCATTGGCGCGGCGCTCGCACTCGTGCCGGACATGCAGCGCACGAAGCTCGCCAAACCGATCCACCTGGCCTTCTCGTTCGACGAAGAAGTGGGCTGCGCCGGCGCCCCGCTCATGATCGCCGACCTGATGAAGCGCGGCGTGAAGCCGGATGGCTGCATTGTGGGCGAGCCGACCAGCATGCGGCCCATCGTGGCGCACAAGGGCATCAACGCTTACCAATGCTGCGTGCGCGGGCAGGCGGCGCACTCGTCGCTCACTCCAAAGGGCTTGAACGCGATCGAGTATGCGGCGCGCCTCATCTGCTATATCCGCGACATGGCCGATCAGTTCCGCGAGCAAGGCCCGTTCGACGAACTCTACGACGTGCCCTTCACCACCGCGCAGACCAGCACGATTGTCGGCGGCAATGCAATCAATACGGTGCCCGCGGAATGCAAATTCCAGTTCGAATTCCGTAATCTGCCCACGCTCGATCCGGAGCCGATCTTCGCGCGCATCGACCAATACGCGCGCGAAACGCTGCTGCCGAAAATGTTGCGCGAGCATCCATCTGCTGCGATAGAGATCACGAAGATCGCCGCGGCGCCCGGGCTCGACGCATCCGAACAGGCTGCCATCACGCAACTCGTGCGCGCGCTCACCGCTGACCAGGACAAGCGCAAGGTCGCCTACGGCACAGAAGCCGGACTGTTTTCGCTGGCGGGCATTCCGAGCATCGTGTGCGGTCCCGGCGACATCCAGCAGGCGCACAAGGCCAATGAGTTCGTCGCGCTCGACCAGCTCGTGGAATGCGAACGCTTCCTGCACAAGTTCATCCACAGCATGTCGGTGGACGCGCACGCGCGCTAACTCCCCTGCTCACGCGTTCTCCATCAACCCATTGTCGCTCCACGCCATGTCAACCGCCACGCCGCAGCACACCGACCATACGATCGACGGCGAGCCGATCCCCACGCTCGACGACATCGCCGCGCAGCATTTCGCGCTGACGCCGTGGGTGGCGCGTACGCCTGTGTTCGACAGGCTCGACTTCGCGTCGCTCGAAGGCACGGTGGTGAACTTCAAGTTCGAGTTGCTGCAAGCAGGCGGCAGCTTCAAGGCGCGCGGCGCCTTCACGAATCTGCTGGCTCTGGATGAAGCGCAGCGCAGCGCGGGCGTTACCTGCGTGTCGGGCGGCAATCATGCGGTGGCGGTTGCATACGCGGCAATGCGCCTTGGCATTAGCGCGAAGGTCGTCCTGTTTCGCGCGGCGAATCCGGCGCGAGTCGCGCTGTGCAGGCAGTATCGCGCGGAAATCGTGTTCGCCGAAGATCTTGCGGAAGCCTTCGAACTCGTGCGCCGCATCGAAGCCGAAGAAGGCCGCTACTTCGTGCATCCGTTCAACGGCTATCGCACGGTGCTCGGCTCGGCCACGCTCGGCTATGAATGGACCACCCAGACGCCGGACCTCGAAGCCGTGATCGTGCCGATTGGCGGCGGCGGTCTCGCGGCCGGCGTCGCCACGGCGATGCGGCTCGCGAATCCGCAGGTGCATGTGTTCGGCGTCGAGCCCGAAGGTGCCGACGCAATGGGCAAAAGCTTCGCCGCGAATCACACGGTCAAGATGGGCCATATGCACAGCATCGCGGATTCGCTCATGGCCCCGCATACCGAGGAATACAGCTATGAGCTGTGCCGCCGCCATATCGACGAGCTCGTCACCGTCTCCGACGACCAGTTGCGCTCGGCCATGCTGAGCTTGTTCGGACAACTGAAGCTCGCGGTCGAGCCAGCGTGCGCGGCGGCCACCGCGGCGCTGCTCGGACCGCTGCGCGAAAAACTGCACGGCAAGCGCGTGGGTGTTCTGCTGTGCGGCACCAACACCGACCCGGTCACATTTGCCGCGCATCTCGAACGCGCACGCCATAGCGCGTCACAGTTTCCTGAGTAACTGCTGCAGTAACAGATTGTGCATCGCCTTTCGCGGCTGAGGGGCTGGTCTATCCGTCTCAGATTGGTATGATTAAGTCATCGATATTCGGGAGGAAACCCTATGAGCATGGTCAAGGAATTCAAGGAATTTGCCCTCAAAGGCAATGTGATGGATCTCGCGGTCGGTGTGATTATCGGCGGCGCGTTCTCCACCATAGTCAACTCGGTGGTGAAAGACCTGATCATGCCGGTTGTCGGCCTTGCCACGGGCGGCCTCGATTTCTCGAACAAGTTCTTTCGCCTCGGCCCCATTCCAGCGAGCTTCAAAGGCAGTCCCGAATCGTATAAAGACCTGCAGACGGCGGGCGTTGCCGTATTCGGTTACGGCTCGTTCATTACGGTGCTGATCAACTTCCTCATTCTTGCGTTCATCATTTTCCTGATGGTGAAGTTCATCAACAATCTGCGCAAGCCGGCCGACGCCGCGCCGTCCGAACCGCCGCCGCCGCCCGAAGACGTGCTGCTGTTGCGTGAAATCCGCGACTCGCTGAAGAACTCGCCGCGCTAGCCGGTCACAGCCGAAGCCGCCATCGCGCACCGGACCCGCGATAGATTGCGTCCGCGAAAAAGGCCTGTTGCGACGCAGTCGCGCCAGGCCTTTCTCTTTCTGCTCGACGCACCCGCGGGCACGCCCGCAGAACACCATCGCGCGCTAGGCTTTTTTCTGCGCCTTCAAGGTGATCGCGTTCTCGATCATCGTTTCCAGTTGTGAGAAGTTGACCGGCTTCGTCAAATGCGATGTGAAGCCGGCAGCAAGACAACGCCGCACGTCTTCGTCGGTACCGAAACCGGTCAGCGCAACCGCCGGCGCGTTCGAATGCTCGCGATACGCTTTGATGAAGTCGAGACCGGTTCCGTCCGGCAAGCCGACGTCGCTCACGACCAGATCGAACGTCTGCAACTGCGTGGCCGCGAGCGCGTCGTCCACGCGGCCCACTGTCGTGACGTCGTGGCCGAGCGTGCGGATCAGTTGCCCCATTACCTCCGCGGTATCCACGTGGTCCTCGATCAGCAAAATGTTAAGTACACCGGCCGGATGCACCGGATCCGGCAACACCGCCTGCGAGGTGCTCGCGGGCGCAGCCGCGGTGGGCAGCGTGATGGTGAACGTGGCGCCGCAATGCGCGCCCGGGCTTTGCGCAGTGACAGTGCCGCCATGCACGTCGGTGAGCGCCTTGGTGATCGCAAGACCGAGGCCGAGGCCGCCAAACTGCCGTGTCATTTTCTGGTCGCCCTGCTCGAAAGCGTTAAACAACTTGCCGATCTGATCGGGTTCGATGCCGATTCCCGTGTCTTCCACCGAGATCTGCACGTGCATGCGTTCGTCGCGCGTTCGCACGTAGATATGGCCGCCGTCAGGCGTGAACTTCGCGGCGTTGCGAATCAGGTTCCACAGCATCTGCTGCAGGCGCGCGCGGTCGGCGAGCACGTAGTGGTGCGTCGCCTCCTTGTACACATGCACGTCCTGCTGCTTGACCTGAATCTCGCTGCGAAAGAGCTCAAGCACGCTGTCGATCACCTCGTGCACGTCGACCGTTTCCAGCGACAGGCGCAGCTTGCCGTTGGCCACCCGCGTGAGGTCGAGCAGATCGTCGATCAGCCGCGCTTCGAGTTCGACGTTGCGGCGAATCATTCGCACACTCGCACGCGCCTGGTCCGGCAGATCGGGAATCATCTCGAGCACGCTCGCACCGGCCAGCACCGGCGTGAGCGGCGTGCGCAATTCATGCGACAGCATGGCGAGAAAGCGGTCTTTCGCGCGGTTGGCTTCTTCGGCAATCTGCCGCGCCGCCTGTTCGGAGGCGAGCAGCCGTTCGCGCTCCTGCATTGCCTCGCGCTCGGAATGGATATCCGTGCAGCTGCCAAACCATTTGCTGACATTGCCTTCGTTGTCGCGCGTGGCAACCATGCGTGCGTCGAACCAGCGGTATTCGCCGTCATGACGGCGTATGCGCAATTCATGCCGATAGGTGCCCGCATGGCCGGCCACGGCTTTGAGCCAGCTGCGGCGCACCTCGTCGCGATCGTCGGGATGCACTGCGTCGAGCCAGGCAAGCCCATGCGAGCTGTTTTCCGCGAGGCCCGTGTAGTCGTACCACTGCTTCGACAGAAAATCGCAGTCGCCGGCGGCATTGCAGGTCAGCACGAGGTGCGGCAGCGCTTCGGACAGGTTGCGGTAATGCTGCTCGCGATCGCGCAACAGCAGCGCTTCGTCGGACGCGCGCTGCAAACGCACTTGCGAGAGCACGCGCTCCACGGCTTCGGGCAGGTAATCGAGGTAATCGCCCGATTTGGGCACCACGTCGGACACGCCTGCGCGCAGCGCTTCGATCACGCGCGATTCGTCCGTAAAACCGGTCACGAGGATGGCCGGAATGCGCACGCCTTCGGCGCGCAGGCGGCGGAAGAAGTCGAGCCCGGTTTCCGGCCCGCTCAACTGGTAATCGAGCACGAGCAGGTCGAGGCCGCCAGCCGCGAGCCGTGCGCGCGCCGCCTCCACGCTCGCGCAGACCGCGACCCGGCAACCGGCGCGTTCGAGCGACTTGCGTGCAAGCCGCAAGATACCCTCGTCGTCGTCGACGACGAGAATCGAGGCGGCGGGCTGCAAAGACACGTCTTCGGTCATGCGCGATCTTCGTGTGTTAGGTCTATAGAGTATGTGAACAATCGGCGCGCGTCACGAAGGTGGCGCGAAGCGATGCCCCGACGGCAGCTTGACCACCTGCAGGAAGAATCCGAGCCGACGCACCGCCTCTATGAATGCATCGTACTCGACCGGCTTGGTAATGTAGACATTGCAGCCGAGTTCGTAGCAGCGCGCGACCTCGCGCGGATCGTCGGTGGTGGTCAGCACGATCACGGGCACCGGCGCGGTTTGCGGCGACTCCTTAAGGCGCCGCAACACCTCGAAGCCGTCCACGCGCGGCATCTTCAGATCGAGGAGCACCACGGAATTCCTCAGATCTTCCGGTTGCGGGTGCACACCGGGCGTGCTCCCGCCCTGCGCGTCCGTGCCGAAGAAGTAGTCGAGAGCCTGCTGGCCATCGCGAAAGCGCACAAAACCATTCGAAATACCGGCACGGCGCAGATTGCGCTCGACGAGCGTGGCATGACCGTCGTCGTCTTCGATCAGGACAATGCTGACCGTTTCCCCGTGACTCATATGCCCTCCGTTGTCCCAGTCCGTGCGCGGGTTGATGCCTGGTTGATGCCTGGATAATGCTTAGTGGAAACCTGGTTGATGCCTGCTTGATGCCTGGCTGATGCCTGGTTGAAGCCCTGACTTGCGCCGAATCCGTATCCTGCTCGTTGCCGCCCTGTGCCACGTTCCGTTGCGCGTTGCGGCGATGCCGCGCTCACCGTTATGCCGGATGAGTCACCACGCGTTGCGGCGATTATTCATTGTGCCCTGCAAAGTCAGAGCCGTGCCGGCTGTTCCGGTAGCACGACAAAAAACGTCGAGCCTGCGCCTTCGGCGGACTCCACCCACACGCGACCGCCATGCCGCTCCACCGTGCGCCGCACCACCGCCAGACCGACCCCGTCGCCGCCCGCCACCTCCACGTGCAACCGCTGAAACGCGCGGAACACCTTCGACATATAGGCGGCCGGAATGCCGAGGCCGTTGTCGCGCACATAGTAAGTGCGCATGCGGATCGCGCGCGGGTCGTTCGCCTCGACGGGTTCCGGCTCCAGTGCACCGATTTCTATGCGCCCACTGCGCGCCGGGTCGAGATAAGTCAACGCATTGCCGATCAGGTTGCTGAAGATCTGTTCGAGCGCGGCCGGGTCGCCCCATGCGGGCGGCAAATCGCGCACTGTGACGGTCGCGCCGCGCTCCTGAATCACGCCTTGCAGATTCTCGACGACGCGCATCACCACACGCGCGACGCTCACCCGTTGCCACTGGTATTCGAGCCGGCCAGCACGCGAAATGCGCAGCAGCGCCTCGATGATCGCCGCCGCCTGCGTGACCGCACCCCGCAAGTATTGCAGGGATTCGCGCACGTCGCCGTCGAGAATATCCGCCATGCGTTTGTGCTCCGCTGCCGGCAGGCGGGCTTGCACGACGATCCGGTCCAACTCGTCGCATGAAACCTGCAACTCCTTCGAGAACCCTTGCAGGTTCACGAGCGGCGAGCGCAGATCATGCGATACGCTGTAAATGAACATCTCATTGTCTTGCGTCTCCTGGCGCAGCTCCTCATTGACGCCGGCAAGTTCATGCGCCCGCGCTTCAAGACGTTGCTTGAGCGATGCCTGCTCGGCTTCCGCCTCGCGCAGGCGGGCGCCGGTCTGATGCAGCACAGCGTCGAGCGCGGCGATTTCGTCCGTGCCCGACAGGCGCGCCGCGAGCGGGCGCCCCTTGCCGAGACGCTCCGCGTTATCGGTCAACACCTCGAAACGCCGCCCGATGCTGCGCGCGAACACAACTGCGGTGCCCGCCCAGATCAGCATGGACCCGATGACTGCTGCGATCAACGCATATTGCTGACGCGCGCGGCGCCGCGCGAGCGCCACCGAGCGCTCTGCATCCAGACGCGATGCCTCTTCGCCAAATGCCGCGAGTTCGTCGCGAAACACCACGATGGGCTGCGGCAGCGCACCACTTTCCAGTGCGGCGAGCGAGCCGCCGCTGCGGCCGTCGTGCAATGCCTGTGCAACGGTCACGGTCTGCGCGCGATAGGCGTCGATCGCGCGTCTCATCTTATGGACACGCTCTGCCTGCTGCGGCGTGTCGGCAACCAGCGCGTCGAGCTTCGACAGACGGTCGCTCATGTCGATCCACACCGTATGCCGCTCGAGTAGCGATGCGTCGCCGATCACCATGCCGGTCCGCACGCGGGCGGCCTGACGCAGCAGCGGATCGGCAAGCGCCGACGACTGATAAAGAATCTGCTTGCTGGTGGTAACCCATTGCGCGGCCTGCGCTGTCTGTTCCTGCGTGTCGAACACGACGCCGAGAAGCGCCAGTTCGACGAGGCTCGGCACGGCGATCAGCAGCAGACCCTTGGTGACTAATTTCATGTTCGCCCGAAGGTCGTTCAAGCCGCGGCGGCTCACGGGAACCTGCCAGCCGGACGGGCCATTATCGACGTGAATCGGCAAGATTTCAACGTGAGGCCGGATTGCACCGTCCCACATAAAAATGACTTTTTTATTGGTGCAAGATGTTTTTTCCGCGCGTCGTGCGTCTATGATGGAGTCAGATGTGCTGGAATGCGAAAGCGCGCGGCGAGGCGGTTCGGCATGATTCGTGCGGGAAGCGGTGAGACGGCGGGATAGTCGAATCATCGTGAATCCGGCCTTGTCGTATGCTATAAAAGATCGACGTGCGGCGCGCGAAGCCGGGAGTTGTCGCATGAGGACGCTGCGTTTCTTGCAATTCTTTTTCAGGCGAATTTTTATGTCCTTCCCGAAAAAGCGTAGACGCGCGAAGGTGGACGGCGATGAGTCGTTCCTCGCGGTACTGCGGCATTTCAAGCCCTTCGGTCAACTCGACACCAAGATCGCGCGAGCTCGGGCCCAAGACGAGCCGGTTCTTTATGCGCACGTGTTGCCCGGACTCGACGTGCTTCTGTGCAGCGTGCGCGGCGCGCATCCGCCCTATCCGGCTGCGGCGGAATTGCGGCGGCGCTGCATCGAATCCATTACCAATGCACTGGAACAACCGCTCGACGGGCTCGAGAACGGCGGTTACTGGTATGAAGCCGACGGCTTCGGCTTTCTTGTCTTCGCAAGCCGCGCTCGCGGCAGGATTCTGACCGAATTCGGTGCGACACGTGTGGGCGCACGTCGCGGGGTTCGGCGGCAGGACGCAGCGGGCGACGCCACACCGCGCTCGTTACGATAGGCGTGCGGGTTTTCAACGGAAACGCGGCGCATGTAGGCGCCGCGTTTTTCGTTTCCCTACGCCTTCATCACGCCGGAATCCAATCGCCCCAGGCGGGTTCCGCCTGGTTCACGCTCCGCCTCGTTTGAGCGTTTGAGTTTCGCCTCGTTTGCGTTCCGCCTGGTGCGCGTCCCGCCGCGCTGACACCACGCGGCGATCCCCCCGCGATACCCTCGCTACGCCAGCGGCCCGCCTGCTTTCCCAGCCGCGGTCAGGTTGAAGGCACGCTGATCAGCCATAGAAAGACAAAGGAAAGGCCGCCGCCAAACATCCAGCTTAACGAGTCTGCGCTGAACAAGTGCATCAGCTTCCCTTGTATTCAGCTGCGCTCGCCGGCGACGCAGGGACTGCCTTGCGACCGGCCGGTGCGGATGCGGACGCGGGCGCCGAAGCCGCGGCTCCCGCCGAGGAGCGCTTGTTGACCGGCGCGCCCTCGAGGGAAATGGCGGGCTTGGGCGGCTGTTTGGTGCCAGGCGGCGGCGCCTTCGGCGCCTGACGCACCTGCGACAGCAACTGGGCACACGGCAACGGCTTGTTGTTGCTCGGCGCGAGCAAGGGCAGCAGCGCGGCAAACGGATTGACCAGACCGAGGCCCACTGCCGCGCCGCCGCGCAATGCGAGTGCGGCGGCATTCACACCGACATGCGGATTCTTGAACGTGCCCTTCGCGTACAGCGGCGAGCGCAGCGAAAACACGCGGAAGCCCTTCGTGTGCGGATGAACGCCGAGGTCCATCGTTTCGTCGCGCATGTTGACGTGGCCGTCGATGTCGATCACCGCGTCGTCCGTGTCGAGCGCGAACACCCGCGACTCGAGTACGCCGTCGGTCGCGACGAAGTCGGCGGCCGCGCAGTTGATCTTCACGTCGCGATTGCCGAACAGCTTCTCGTAGACCACGTTGGCCACGTTCAGACCGGCGGCTTCCATCAGAAGACGGCTCACGGTGCCTTCCGTGACGAGCGCCTTCACCTCGCCGTTGGAGGTCGCGGCGAGCGCGGCCGGCGAATTGCCCGTTGCGGTGAGCGCGGCGTCGCCGTTGATTTCGCCGAGCGCGTCCTGCATCGTCTTGAAGTTGGGGAACAGCTGCTTCAGCTTCAGATGCCGCGCCGAGGTCGCAAAGCGCGCCTTGAGCGGCGCGCCGCTGCCGTCCAGATGAATGTTGGAAGCGAGCGTGCCGCCGGCCACGCCGAACTTCAGCGGCTCGAGCGACAGCACGCCGTTGGTCATCACAATGTGCGTATACAGATCGGTGATCGGCAGATCGGCGTTCTTGACGATGCGCCGGCCGGTGAACTTCACGTCCGCGTCGATCGCCTTCCAACGGTCGGTGCGGAATTCCTCGACCGGCAATGCCTTGTTCGACGGCTGCATCGTTCCATCGCCACGCTTGGCCTTGCTCGCGTTGGAGTCGGCGCCTATCACAGGCGCGAGGTCGGAGAACTGCAGCAGACGAGACTCGAGTTCGCCTTGCAGCAGCGGGCGCGGCTGACGCGCGGTGTAGATGAGCGAGCCGTTCAGGTCGCTGCCGCCTACACGGCCTGTAAAGTTTTCATACTTGAACACGTTGCCGGTCGTCTTGAACTGGCCGACGAAGCGTCCTTCGGTGGCGTAAGGCGGCGTGTCGGGCAAGGTCACGCCCGTCAGCGAATAAAGCTTTGCCATGCTGCTGCCCTGCACCCACAGGCGCAGGTCGACGGCGGCCAGATGCGCCGGGTCGGTGATCGTGCCCACGAGCCCCACATGCAGATCGCCCGCCTTGACGTCCGCCTGCACGGGAAACGGCCGGTTCGCGTCCTGCAGCGCGAGCACGCCGCCCACCTTGCCGCTGCCCGAGACCGGCGTCTTGTTGTACGTGCCTTTGAGGGTCCAGCCAATCGCGTAAGGCGGGATGTCGCGCGGGCGGCCGTTGGCCGCCGTGGTGGCGCTCGCTCCGCTCGTTCCGCTGGTTCCGCTTGCGTCGCTGGTCCCGCCGACCACGCCGGCTGCGCTCGCGCCCGGTGCGCCCGACGCCGATGCGAGCGCCGCGCCGCTTGCGCCTGTCACTGCGCTTGCGCCCTTCGAGCCGCCTGCGACGAGCCCGCCCGAAGCGCCCGTGGCCGCCGTGGTGCCGGACGCATGAATGTCCGTCGACGACGCCCCGGAGGCCGCGGCCGCCGCAGCAGCCGAGGCCGCCGACGCCGCCTGCGCATCCGCCTGCGCGCTGAGCTTCTTCGCGCCTTCCTTGCCGACCGCCTCGGCCGATGCCTTGCGCGATGCCTGTTCCTGCTGCTTCAACGCCTCGCCGATCGGTATTGGCTGGCCGAGCGTGTCGACCACGATTTGCGCGTCGACTTTCTTCTGTTCGTCGGAAAGCGCAATGTTGCCCTTCGCGAACACGATGTCATGCAACTGCAGCTTCCATTGCGACGGCGTCTTCGACTTCGGAAGCTCGAACGTCCAGTTGTTGCGGCCATCCATCATACGTTCGAGATCGACCGAGGGATTCACGAGGTTGATCGCCGGAATCACGATGTCGTGCGCGAGCAGCGGCAGCACCTTCACCTGGAAGTCGATTTCGTCGAGGGTCGCGAATTGCGGGCGCTTCGCCCAGTCCGGGTTGGCAATGGTGATATTCGCCGCCGAAAAGCGCGGCCACGGCACCCAGCTTTTCCAGCCCGTTTCGCCGACCGGATGACGCAAGCCGACCCGCAGGTCGCCGTTGATCGTGAACTGGCGGCCGATGGCCTGCGTGACCTTGTCGTTGACGTAAGGGCGGGCGCGGTTCCAGTCGAAGGTCAGGATGAATACCGTGAGCGCAATCACGAGAATCACGATAATCGCCACGATCCATGCGACGATTTTGCCGATCCGTCTTCCGATTGTGCTCGACCCTGCCATCAAACGCTCCCGCGAGTTTTTCTTGGTTGTGGGTCGTTCAGCAGATCTTGTGCCCGCTGGCCGGATGCGCGGCTACGCTGTTGCCCCTATCATGCTGCATCGCTCATCCCCTTGCGCGCCTCCTTCGTTTTCATGACTCAGCCTCCCCTTGTTCTTGCCGACGGCATCGTCCGGCGCGACGCCTTACGCGGCCAGACGCTGTTGCAGTCCACCCGCTTCGCGCTCAATGCGGGCGAGCGCGTGGCCATCACCGGACCGTCGGGTTCCGGCAAAAGCGTGTTCCTGCGCGCGCTGGCGCTGCTCGATCCGCTCGATGCCGGCGCCATCCTGTGGCGTGGAGCGCCCGTGAGCCGGGCTGCGATTCCGGCGTACAGGCGCAATGTCGCGTATATCCGGCAGCGTCCCGCGCTGCTCGACGGCACCGTTGAAGACAACCTGCGTTATCCGTTCGAGTTGCGTGCCTATCGCGACGTGCGCTTCGATCGCGCCCACGCCGCGAGCCTTATCGCCCAGGCGGGCCGCGGCGGCGACTTCCTCGACAAGCAGGCAAGCGAACTCTCTGGTGGCGAAGCGCAGATCACCGCGCTCATTCGCGTATTGCAACTCGCGCCGCCGGTGCTGCTGCTCGACGAGCCCACCGCTTCGCTCGATCCCGAATCGTCGCACGCCATCGAGGCTCTCGTGCGCGCCTGGTTCGACGCCGCACGCGGCGCTCGCGCATCGATCTGGGTGTCGCACGATCCTGCGCAAGCCGCACGCATGAGCGAGCGGCATCTGAGCATGCGCGCGGGCACGCTCGATGAACCCGCCCTCGTCTCCACCCGCAGAGAGTCCGGCCGATGACATTGCAAAACCTGAGTCTGTGGGATGTCGCGATTGCGGCGCTGCTGATCGTCGTGAACGGCGCGGTGTCGGTCGCATTGAAGCTCGATCTGGAACGCAAGCTCGCATGGGCCGCGGTGCGTACCGTCGTGCAGTTGCTCGCCATCGGCTATGTGCTCGGCTGGGTGTTTCGCTACGACCACTGGTTCGTCGTGCTGCCGTTGATGATCGTGATGACGCTGATCGCCGGCTTCGCGGGCGCGCAACGCGGCAGCCGCACCTACCGGGGACAACGTGCGGACAGCGTACTGTCCATCTGGGTCAGTTCGTGGCTCGTGGCCGCGGTCGGCCTCTTTGTCGTGATCCGTATACATCCGTGGTACGAGCCGCAGTATGCGATTCCGATACTCGGCATGATTCTGGGCAACACGCTGACGGGCGTATCGCTCGGCATCGAGCGCATGACCGAGGAACTGACTGCGCGGCGCGACCGCGTGGATATGGCGCTCGCGCTCGGCGCGACCCGCTGGGAAGCCGCGCAGGCACCGGCGCGTCAGGCCGTGCGCGCGGGCATGATGCCGACGCTGAACCAGATGGCGGTGGTCGGCGTGGTGAGCCTGCCGGGCATGATGACCGGCCAGGTGCTGGCCGGTCAGTCGCCGCTGCAGGCGGTGCGCTACCAGATCGTGATCATGTTCCTGATTGCGGCTGCGTCGGCGCTCGGAACGGTGGGCGCGGTGCTGCTCACTTATCGGCGGCTCTTTTCGGCGGAGCACCGGTTTCTGTCCGCGCGGCTTGTCGAACGCTCCGCCGCGCGGCGCTGAGCCGCGCGGGGAAGCAAGCCGGGGAAGTGGACGATTGGGCCGGTTGTGCGGTTCTGCGGTTCTGCGGTTCTGCGCTGCCACGCTGCCACGCTTCCGCGCTTGCGCCATTCCGCAGCAGCTCAGCAGCCCATCAGTTCCGCCTCACCTTTTCGCGCTGATCGCCACAGTCGTACCGTCGCTGAGCGTCAACGTTTTCGTGCTGCCGTTCACCGGCATCGTGAAGCGCAGCACCTGGCTCAGGCTGACATCGTTCGGACACTTGAGCGATTTTCCATTGACCGTGACGTTCTTCGTGCCGTCCGGCTTGTGCGCCTGGAAGCTCAGTTGCACGGTCGCCGTACCGTCCTCGCCGACCACCGGCGCAAGACGTATCTGCGTCTGCCGGATCATCGCGCCGTTGGCGTCGAGCGGCAGCGACGCATAGTTCGGGCATGCATCGGTTACGGGAACGGCGCCGCCAGGCGGCACGGTCTTCCAGGTGAAGTCGTCGGACTGGCCCGAGCGGATCGTGCGGGTTTCCTGCGAATTGCCGAACTGTTTCGACGTGACGCGAACGGTGTAGCGAATCGGACCGTCAAGCGCCGATTGCGACGTCACGGTAATGGGCGTGGCCGCCTGCGCGGCCGGCGCGAGCATGCCGCAAGACAGCGCGCAAGCGAGAGAAGCGACAACCGGAACGGCGGAGAGTTTGAAGCTGGAGCTCATACTGTCACCTCGTTGTTGTGCCGCTGCATGCCCGCACGAGCCGCCCCGCGCACAGGTTCACGCGTCGAGCCTGCGGCAGCCGGCAGCGGACGCGAGACACGCAACCGCTTTGGCATGATGCGCCACCAGTCTACCGCCAAGCGATGCCGCGCGCGCCTGCGCGGCATCGGGTGTTACCCCGCTTGCGCTGCCGGCTTTTATCAGAAGCCGGTCAACACGAGCTTGCCGATCGCGCGCCCTTCCTCCAGCAGGCGATGCGCGCGGCGCAAGTTCGCGGCATTGATCGCGCCGAGATTCTGCCCGACCGTCGTGCGCAAGATGCCGCCGTCCACGAGCCGCGCCACCTCGGTCAGCAGCTTGTGCTGCTCGATCATGTCGGGCGTGCCGAACATAGAACGCGTGAACATGAACTCCCAGTGGAACGCGGCGCTCTTTGCCTTCAGCAGTTCGACGGGCACCGGCTTGCTGTTCTCGACGATCGTGCAGATGCCGCCCTGCGGCTTCACCACTTCGGCCGCGGCCGGGAAGTTGTTGTCCGTGTCGTTGAAAATCAGCACGTAGTCGACCTGACCAATGCCGAGTTTCTTCAGTTGCGCCGGCATGTCGCCGAAATGATCGACGATATGATCCGCGCCCAGCTCGGTCGCCCATTTCGCCGACTCCGGGCGCGACGCGGTGGCTATCACCTTGAGCTTTGCGAGCTGTTTGGCCAGTTGAATGCCGATGGAGCCGACGCCGCCCGCCCCGCCCACGATCAGCACCGTGCGGCCTTCATGCGCGCCTTGCGGCGAGACGCCGAGGCGGTCGAACAACGCTTCCCACGCGGTGATCGCGGTCAACGGCAAGGCCGCCGCGTGCGTGAAATCGAGCGAGGCCGGCTTGCGTCCGACAATGCGCTCGTCGACCAGGTGGAATTCGCTATTCGCGCCCGGCCGCGTGATGCTGCCCGCATAGAAGACGGGGTCGCCGACCTTGAAGAGCGTGACCTCCGGGCCCACCGCGACCACCGTGCCGGCGGCGTCCCAACCCAGCACGCGCGGCTCGCTTTCGACGGTGTCTTTGGGCGCGCGCACCTTGGTGTCGACCGGATTCACGGAGATGGCTTCCACCTTCACCAGCAGATCGCGGCCGGTGGCTTCGGGTTGCGGAATGTCCACGTCGATCAGCGCTTCTTCGTTGTCGATAGGCAAATAGCGATAGAGGCCGACTGCTTTCATTTTTCAGGCTCCTTGGTCTGTTCAGGTTCGGGTATCGGTTCGATCCGGCGACCGGCGGCATGGGCCCGGGCTTTCGCCCAGGCCCTGCGTGCCGTATCTGGCAGCTTTGCCGGTCGGTTGAAGTGATGGTAAGCCGTCTCTTATTACGATAAAACCGGCATAATCTCTGAAACATATTTTTGATTTCCAGAAGAATGGACCCTGGCTCCTCAACACCGCGCGATGCGCGTTCGGCCGCCGGCGAGCGCGAGCGCCTCGACCTGCTCGACGTCGCCCTGTTCGTGCGGGCCGCGCTGCTTGCGAACGTGTCGGCGGCGGGACGGGAGTTCGGCTTGTCGGCGGCGGTCGCGAGTTCGCGCATCGCGCAACTGGAGAAGCTGCTTGGCGCGCGCCTGCTTCATCGCACCACGCGCCGCATCAGTCTCACGCAGGACGGCGAAGTGTTCATGACGCGCGCCGAAGCGCTGCTCGATGCAGCCGCCGCAGCGCGTGCCTCGGTGGGCCGGGGGCAAGCGGAGCCGCAGGGTCGCTTGAGGGTGTCGATGCCGTCGTCGTTCGGGCGGCAGCACGTGTCGCCTGTCATCAGCGAATTCTTGCGCCGCTATCCCGGCGTGAGCGTCGATTTGCGGCTGACCGATCAGGTTATTGATCTCGTCGACGCCGGTATCGACGTCGCAATCCGCATCGGCGTATTGAAGGATTCGTCGCTAGTCGCGCGACGGCTTGCGTTGAACCGGCGCGTGCTGTGCGCGGCCCCTTCGTATCTGGCGGAGCGCGGCACGCCGCATCATCCGTCGGACCTCGCGCAGCACGAATGCATGATTCTGTCGGACCAGCGCGACTGGGCGTTCGAGACGCCCGCCGGCACGCTGGATGTGCGCGTGAGCGGGCGCCTCGTCACCGACAACGGCGAAGTGATCCGCGATGCGCTGCTCGCGGGCTTTGGCATAGCGCTCAAATCGACATGGGACGTGGCGCCGTTTCTGCGCAGCGGCGAACTGGTCAGCGTGCTCGACAGCTATCCGCTTGCGGAGAAAGTGGCGATCTGGGCGGTGTATCCCAGCCGCGCGTTCGTGCCGCCGAAGACGCTCGCCTTCATTGACTTTCTCGCCGGGCATTTCGGCGACCCGCCTTATTGGGACGCCGACCCGGCTTGAGTGTCGCGCAACGGTCGGTGTGCATCGCGATGCCGCTCGCCTGGGTCGGGGATTTGGCGACGCCGTGCGGCGGCCAGCGGGTTCGGGACTTTGCTGCCGCCATGCGGCGCCGTTGAGTACCGGGCTACGGGCGCCGCCGTTCGCAAGAGCCAAGAGCCGAATAGGCGGCGCGAATCAGCCCTCCTCACTCTTCGAACCGGACGCTTTCCCGTCCGAATTGATGTCGGCGTGCGCATCGTTCTGCGTTTTTTCCTGGTATTCCCCACCGCCGCGGCGGTCCGTGTCCTTGAGTCCGCGTTCGACGTCGCTGTGCGCCTGTTTGCCGATGCGCCGTGGATCTTCGTCGTCCTGCGACACCGGGTTCTGGTCGTTCTCGTGCGGCAGCGGCGCGGCTGTTTCCTGCAACGAGTGCGGGTCTTTCGGTGCATGCGGATCAGCGCTCTTGTCGCCGTCCGACGATTGCGGTGTGCTCTTCATAGTCATAGCGTGCTCCTGGTTTGCCTGAAGTTGTCCGGCAGATGTGTGCCGCCACGGGGGTCGATGGGCCGTCGCGCTCATCTGTGTCCTCTGCGGCCTCTGTGCCGTCTGCGACCTATGTGCGTGCACGTACCCTGCGTATCGCTCAGTACATTTTCGTGCCTCAGTGGGCGCTTGATGCGCCGCTATTCGCCGCTCAGGCGCTTTCTCATGGCCGCCGTAATGCGCTGACGCGTCTTCGGATACTCGGCCCACGGGTCGCTCTTCAATTGGGCGAGGCGCTCGTGCAGGTTCCTGATGTTCCACTGATCGCCGCCCGTGGTCTGCGCGACTTCGTCCCACGCGAGCGGCACCGAAACGCCGAGCCCCGGCCGCGCCCGCACCGAAAACGCCGCGACCGTGCTCGAGCCGCGGTTATTGCGCAGATAGTCGACGAAGATCTTCTGCTTGCGATTCTGCGCGCCCATCTTCGCGCTGAAGTATTTAGGCAACGTGCTTGCCATGTGCTGCGCGACGGCCTGCGAGAACCCCTTCACTTCGTCCCAGCCCGCGTGTTTCGCGAGCGGCACGACGACGTGCAGGCCCTTGCCGCCGCTCGTCTTGCAGAACGACGTGAGCCCGAGTTCCTCGAGCAGCGTGCGTGTCAGCAGCGCGGCCTCGATCATTCGCTCCCAGCCAAGCGACGGGTCCGGGTCCAGATCGAATACGACGCGATCGGGCTTTTCGATATTCGACGCCACGCCGTTCCACGTGTGAAATTCGATGGTGCCCATCTGCGCCGCACCGACCAGCGCCTTGACGCTATCCACCGTGATGAGCGGAGGATGCCCCGGATCGAGCCCGGGATGCTGCGTGATGTTGGGGATCGAAAGTTTCTGTGTGTGCTTCTGGAAAAACAGTTCGCCGCCGATATCCTCGGGCGCACGCACGAGCGACACTGGCCGGTCGGCGAGATGAGGCAACATCCATTGCGCAACTGATTCGTAGTACTGCACGAGGTCGATCTTGCGCGCGCCGGTGCTCTTGTCGATCACGCGGTCCGGATGCGATATGCGAACCCCGGCGACTTCCGCAGGCGACGCCGATTTTCTGGACCGCGACGCGGGGGACTGCGCGTGGGTGTCGTTCTCAGTGTCGTTCTCAGTGTCGCTCGCGGCGGTCTGCTTCGCCGCTGCGCCGGATTTCGCCGCTGCTTTCGCCGCGGGTTTAGCCGCGGATTTAGCCGCGGGTTTAACTGGCTTCCTAACGTTTTTTTCAGCGGTTCCTTCCGCGAGTTCGTCAGCTGTCGCGGCTGCCGTTTTGCCTGTCCCCTTGCTGCGCGCCGCAGGTTTCTTCGGCGCGGTGTCGGCTTCGATATCGGTTTGCTGTTGCACGTCGTCCCCTTTTCGTGGTGCTTCCTTGACGATCTGGCGCGCCGGCTTGTCCTTGCGCAGACTCACGAACGACGCCTGGCGCACGATGCCGTCGCTCGTCCATTCGGCAAAATTACATTCGGCGACCAGCACCGGCTCCACCCAATGCACCGGCGTGCGGCTGCGCTCACGCGGCGGGCTCGCGAACGGCATGCGCTTCGTCTCATGCGCGTCGAGTTCCTTCTTCACCGAGCGCAGCAACGCAGCGTCGAATCCTGTGCCGACGCGCCCTGCATACTGCAGCTTGCCTTTGCTGTCATGCACGCCCAATAGCAGCGCGCCGAACGCCGCGCGGCTGCCCGACGGTTCCGAATAGCCGCCAATCACGAACTCCTGACGGCGGCGGCACTTCAGCTTGATCCACGTCGCCGAGCGGCCGGACACATAGCCGCTGTCGCGCCGCTTGCCGATGATGCCTTCGAGCGCCATGTCGCACGCGCTTTTCAGCAGGTCGTCGGCGCTGAATTCGAAATCGTTCGAAAATCTCAGCACGCTGTCGTCGACCGGCTCGAGAAGCGCGCGCAGAATCGCGCGGCGCTGTTGCAGCGGCACGCCGCGCAAGTCGTAGCCGTTCAGAAACGGCACGTCGAACAGATACACGACAATGTCCTGCGGCCGGTTGGAGTCGAACGCGTTCTGCAGCGCCTGGAAGCTCGGCACGCCGTTCTCGTCGAGCACCACGGCTTCGCCGTCGAGCCACGCGCTCTCCAGTCCCAGTTGCCCGAACGCTTTCACCTGCCGGCTGAACCTGGCGGTCCAGTCGTTGCCCGCACGCGTGAACACCTGCACGCCGTGGCCTTTCGCACTCGCGTCGATGCGGGCCAGCACGCGATAGCCGTCGAACTTGATCTCGTACGCCCAGTCGTCGCCGGGCGGCGTGGCGTCGACGAGCGTCGCCAGTTGCGGCTTGAGCGCGGCAGGCAGGCGCGCTTTCACCGCCCCCTCTATAGCCGGCGATGCGGCGAGTTCGCGCAGCGACTCGTTGCTGCGCGTTGCCACGATGTCGGGGCGCTTCGGGTCGCCACGCACCGAAGCCATCTGGCTTTTTCCGGTTGCGGCGCGGCTGCCGCCCTTGGCCTTCCCCTTCGCCTTGGCAGGCGCGGACTCGCCGCCCAGCACGCTGCCGGGCCGTTCAGCGAGAATGTCGTATTCGCTTTCGTCGCGCGCCTCGTCGTCGCGTTCCTTGATCAGGAGCCACTGCTCCTTGTCCGCGTTGCCGCGCATGTGGCTGCGCACGAGTGTCCAGCCGCCGTGCAGCTTCTCGCCATGCAAATGAAACTTGAGCTTGCCGGCGCGATAGGCGCGCGCCGCCTCGGCTGGTCCGCCGAGCGGCTCCCAGGTGCCGCGGTCCCATACGATTACTGTGCCCGCGCCGTAATTGCCAGGCGGAATCTCGCCTTCGAAGCTGCCGTATTCGACCGGATGGTCTTCCACATGCACCGCAAGGCGCTTGACCGACGGATCGAGACACGGGCCCTTCGGCACCGCCCACGAGAGCAGCGCGCCGTTCAGTTCGAGCCGGAAGTCGTAATGCAGACGCCGCGCGTGGTGCTCCTGGATCACGTACGAGAGTCCCTCAGCCGCCTCGGGGTGCGCCGCGCCACGGCCGCCGCGTTTCTTCGCCGGGCGGGTGCCCGCGGGCTCCGGCGTTTCGTCGAAACGGCGCTTGCGGTTGTACAGGTCGAGTCGGTCGTTCATGGCGCGGGTTCCATCGGGTTCAGATGAGCGATGGTTTGCGGCGCGTTATCGGCGCGCCTCGCTCCTGTGGTTCCAGCGGTCGGACGCGTGCACGCTTGCGTCCGCGCAGCGCGCCGTGCCGTGCCGGGTGCACTGTTCGATGCGCGATGCACGATGCCGCGCGCCGTCGCAGACGCTGCCGTTTCCATTGCCCATGCGTCGCTTCGTCAGGCCGCCGCGCGGCGCTTGCGTGCCGCCGTCGTCGACTTGGTCGCGGCCCGGCCACCGCTGCTACTGCCGCTGCTGCTACGCGACGTGCGGGCGGAGCCCGTCGAACGCGCGGTTCGCGGTTTTTTGCGCGCGGGCGTCGAACCGCCGTCGTCTTCGGCATCGGCATTCCCGTCGTCGGCTTCGTCGTCTGCGGCACGCTTGCGCGAGCCCGACGCAGGCTTGTTCTTGCCCCGCCCCAAGCTGCGTTTGAGCAGGTCGGACAGATCGAGAATGTCGGCGGATTGACGCGCTTCGCGCGGCGCCTCGATGTCGGTGATTTCCTCAGTCTTGCCTTCGCGGACCTTGCGATCGACGAGCGCCATGATGTCGTCGCGGAACGTGTCGTGATACTTCGACGGATCCCACGTATCGCTCATGTCGTCGATCAGCTTTTGCGCCATGTCCAGCTCGCGCGCGCTGACGCCCGCGGCCTTGGCGCCTTCGGCAGGCAGCTTGAATTCGTCGAAATCGCGCACTTCCTCGGCCCAGCGCAGCGTGTTCAGCGCAAGCACCGGCCCGACCGGAATCAGCGCGGCCAGATGCTGCTTGTTGTGCAGGACGACGCTTGCCACGCCGACCTTGCCCGACGATTTCATCGCCTCGCGCAGCAGCGCATAGACCTTTTCGCCCTTGCGATCCGGCGTGAGGAAGTACGGCGTGTCCAGATACAGGAACGAGATGTCGGGCGCGTCGACGAAAGCCAGAATGTCCACGGTCTGCGTGGATTCGGGATTGGCCGCGCGAATCTCCTCGTCGGTCAGGACCACGTACTTGTCCTTCTCGTATTCGAAGCCGCGCACGATGTTATCGCGCGTCACATCCTTGCCGGTGCGTTTGTTGATCTGCTTGTAGCCGACCGGGTCGATCGTGCGTTTGTCGAGCAGATTGAAGCCGACCTTCTCCGACCGGGTGGCCGGATACAGCTGCACCGGTACGTGGACAAGGCCGAAGCTGATCGCGCCTTTCCAGATCATATGTGCCATCGTGCGCTCCCCTGGGCCTAAGACCCATGACGAAGCAGCAAGCGTGCCACGGCTTGGCGGCAACGCGCGGCGCGAGCCGCTTGCGTGCCGCGCGCGTCGCGCTGTAAGTCTTGCATGAGGGCGGCAAAAACTACGGAGTCCGGCGCATTGCAGGTGTTGCTTTGATCGTTACTTCGATTGCCGCTACGAGTGCCGCTTCAATTGCCACTTCGCTTGCCGCTCCGATTGCCGCGACGATGGCCGCTCCGATTGCCGCTTCCATGGCCGCTACGCCACTTCGAGCGCCGAGTCGAGCGCGCATCGATGCCGCATCAACGCCGCATCGCCGACGCGTGACGCGGACATCAATGTTGGATCATCGGCACCTCGAGCGCCCCCCATGCCGCCACATCGGCACTTCACGCGCAAAGCAGCGGAACCTCGGCAAAGCCGCGAAACCGCACGCGTCCGCCGCGTACCGGGTCCCCGTCGAGCCGATACGCGGGAAAGCGCTGCACGAAACGGCCGATCGCAATCCGCGCTTCGAGCCGCGCGAGCGAAAGACCGGCGCATTGATGAATGCCGAAGCCGAAAGCGAGATGCCGGTTCGGCTCACGGCGAATGTGGAAGCGATCGGGCTCCGGGAACTGCTCGGGATCGCGATTGGCCGCGCCGATGCACAGCGTAATCGGCGTGCCGCGCGCAACCGGCAAGCCGCCGATTTCGGTGTCGACAGTCGTCATGCGGTTGCCGAGTTGATTCGAACTCTCGAAACGCAGGCATTCCTCCACGGCCGATTCGATCAACCCAGGCTCCGCGAGCAAGGCCGCGCGCTGATCCGGCCATTCAGTCAGCGTGACGAGGCCGTTGCCGATCAGGTTGGTGGTGGTTTCGTGGCCTGCGTTGAGTATGAAGATGCAGTTCTGCAGCAGTTCTTCTTCCGACAATTGCTCGCCGCCTGCCTCGCCCTGAATCAGGCGCGTCAGCACGTCGTGCTGCGGATCGCCCGGCTTGCGCCGGCGCCGCGCAACGAGATCGCGCAAATAGTCGACGAACTCGCTGACAGCGCGGTTGCCACGTTCGAATTGCGCGGGGGTGAGCGACGGTTCGAGCGCGCCGAGAATCGCGAGCGACCAGTCGCGCAACGGTGCGCGCTCAGCATGCGGCACGTCGAGCAGATTGCCGATGATCTCCACCGGAATGGCCGACGCGAAGTCGCCGATCAGGTCGATGCGTTTGCGCTCGGCCGCGGCGTCCAGCAAGCCGTCGACGAGCCGCACGAGACCCGGCTCCATGGCCGCGATCGCGCGTGCCGTGAGCGCTCCGGCAATCAGCTTGCGCACACGCGTATGGCGTGGCGGATCGTTGAATACGAGGCTCGTGGTGTGATGCGTGTAGAGCGGCGAGTCGCCATACTTGGGGCGGAACTCGACGGTCTTGTCGGAGCTGAAGGTTTTCGGGTCGCGGTAGACGGCCTGCACGTCGCGAAAGCGCGTGAGGAAGAGCGAACCGTCCGGCATGCGCTTGACCGGCTCGTGAGTACGCAGCGCGTGGTAGACCGGGTATGGGTTCGCGTAGAACCCGGGGCTCAGATCGCGCAGATCGAAGTCTCGCGCGAGAACGGCTGGATCGTCGGCGGTCGCGGTAGGCATGCGTTGTCTCCAATGTTCGTTTTGTCAGTATGAATGGCGCGTGCGCGGATTGCACCGGCGCGAGCCGTTACAATAGCGGGATTTTCCGCGCGCGCCGTGGATCCGCGCCGTCGAGCGCCGTCGCGCGTGAGTCCTTGCGTGAGTCCTTTCATTGGTCCTCGCGTCGGTTTCTGCGTCAATTCCTGCGTCAATGCGTCGTTCATGAACCTCGTCATCCAAAGCCCCACGCCTCTTTCCGCCACTCACCACAAAACGCTCGTCGCGCTCGCGCGCGGCTCGCAGGCCACGGCCGTCGACGCAACCGCGATCCGCATCGCCGACGCCGACCCCGCGCAGCGCCCCGACCTCGACGTGTACTGCGGCACCCATGGCCTGGACTACGCGTTTGTCGAAGCCGGCCGCAAGCTGAGCGACTTCGGGCTCGTGGCAATGGACATGGACTCCACGCTGATTACCATCGAGTGTATCGACGAAATCGCCGACTTTTGCGGTCTGAAAGCGGAAGTCGCCGCGATCACCGAAGCTGCGATGCGCGGCGAGATCAAAGACTTCAACGAAAGCCTGACGCGCCGCGTCGCGTTGCTGAAAGGGCTCGACGCGAGCGCACTCGAACGCGTGTACGAAGAGCGGCTGCAACTCTCGCCGGGCGCCGAGCGCATGCTCGCGGGCGCGAGACAAGCGGGACTGAAGACGCTGCTGGTGTCGGGCGGCTTTAACTTCTTCACCGAGAAACTGAAGCGGCGGCTCGGCCTCGACTTCACGCGTGCGAATACGCTAGAAATTGTCGACGGCAAGCTGACCGGCAAGGTGCTCGGCGAGATAGTCAATGCGGATGTGAAAGCCCGCACGCTGCGCGAGACCTGTGCGCAACTGGGTATCGAACCGTCGCGTGCAATTGCCATGGGCGACGGCTCCAACGATCTGAAGATGATGGCGCAGGCGGGACTGTCGGTCGCGTTCCGTGCGAAGCCGGTCGTGCGCGAAGCGGCCAGCGTCGCGTTCAATTACGTGGGGCTCGACGGACTGCTGCGCCTCTTCGAGGCGTAATACGCAACGCAGTTGAACGCGCCAGCGCACGACTGCGTCGCCGATCCACCGCTCTTTAAGCAAGCAGCGCGAGGCACTGTTCGATGTCCGCGCGCAAATCCGCTTCTTCTTCCAGACCAACGTAGAACCGCACGAGCGTGCCGCGATGCGGCCATTTCGCTGCGCTACGCATCGACGCGATGTCGTACGGCATGACGAGGCTATGCGCGCCGCCCCAGCTCCAGCCGATTGCGAAGAGCTCGAGCGATTCGCAGAACCGGTCGATTTGCGCCGCGCTGTAGCGCGCGTCGAACACCACGGAGAACAGCCCGCCCGCACCCGTGAAGTCGCGCTTGAAAAACTCGTGGCCCGGACAGTCGGCAATGGCGGGATGCAGCACCGCCGCGATTTCCGGCCGCGTCTTCAGCCATTGCGCAAGCGCGAGCGCCGAGCGGTCGTGCTGCTGGAAGCGCACCTGCATGGTCGGCAGGCTGCGCAGAATCAGCGAACAGTCATCCGACGAAACGCCGAGACCCATGCGCATGCGCGCCGCCTTCAGCTTCAGATGCAGTTCGCGGTCCACGGTAATCGTGGCGCCCATCAGCACGTCGCCGCCACCGGACTGATACTTCGTCAGCGCCTGCACCGAAATGTCCACGCCGTGATCGAACGGCCGGAAAGCGAGGCCCGCCGACCAGGTGTTGTCGATTGCCGTCACCACGTTGCGCGCGCGCGCGGCGGCGGCGATCGCGGGCACATCGGACACTTCCATCGTGACCGAGCCTGGCGCTTCCAGCCAGATGAGCCGCGTGTTCGGCTGGATCAGCTCGGCAATGCCCGCGCCGATCATCGGATCGTAGTAACGCGCCGTCACGCCGAAATCGCGTGCGAGCCAGTCGCCGTGATCGCGGTTCGGCGAATAGACGTTGTCCGGTATCAGCACGTCGTCGCCGGCTTTGACGAGCCCAAAGTACACGTTGGAAATCGCCGACAGACCCGACGGCTGCAAGAGCGCGTGATTGCCGCCTTCGAGCGCGGCAAGGCGCTGCGCGAGTGCCAGCGAAGTCGGCGTGGCGTGCAGGCCGTAACGCCACTGGGCGTCGTTTTTCCAGTCCAGTGCGCGCATGGTCGCGAGGTCCGGAAAGACCACCGTCGAGGCACGCGTGACCGGCATCGAGAAAGACTCGAAGCCAGGCGTGAGTTGGTCCTGCGGGTGCACGATGCGCGTTTGCAAAGCCCGTTTGAGTTTGGATTGGGTCATGTCGAAGTCGTTGAAGAAAGACGATGCGAAGCGCGGACCGCGCCGCGCCGTTCACGCAAAGAGTAGTTCACGCAAGAGTAGACGAGCCGGCAGAGGTTCGCCTCGCCGCCATGCAAAGCCGCGCGCCTGGCGGGACCGACGCGCGATCACTCGCCGGTTTGCAGGTTGCTCACGCCGCCGACCGGCTGACCGCCGCCCGCTGCGCGCGCCGGTTGGGGCGCTTGGGACGATTGAGGTGCTTGCGACGATTGATGCGCTGATGGCGATGCGGGCACGGCCCCCGCCTTCGCCCCGTTCGCCGCCTTCGCTGCCGCGGCCGGCGGCAATGCTTGTCCTGGTGCAAGCGGCTTGAGGTCGAATGGTTGCGGGTCGGAATCGTCGACATTCATGCGCTCGCCCGCGAGTGAGCCGTCCGCGGCGAATTTGCCGACCCAGTTGCCGGTGATATGCGTGCCGTCGTTCGACTCTTCGACTTCCAGCGTATCGCCGTCACGGTCGCCGGCGATCAGGATCACTTCGCCTGTGTCGGCGAACTGATACTCGCCGTGCACGCCCGCCGCGTCGTCCGTCTTGGCGCCCAGACGCAGCACGATCTGACGCGAGCCGAGCGTGCCGCTGTAGCGCGGAAATTTCGCGAACTCGGGGCTCGGCTTGAGCGGCAACTGAATCGGCGGGGGCGCGGCAAGCTCCTTGACTGCGTCGCTTTGCGCGAGCGCCACGCTGGGGAAGAAAGCCACCGCGCCTGCATAGAGCAGTGCGGCAATGCTGGTCACCATGACGCCGTGCCGGCGCGCCACCCCTTCCACCGATTTCAGTTCCTGCATCCGTTCTTCCTCATGACTTGTCCAGCTTGCCGCGCGCGATACGCGCTTCAGATCCGCTCGAAGATCGCCGCAATGCCCTGCCCGCCGCCGATGCACATCGTGACGAGCGCATAGCGCCCGCCGACGCGCTGCAGCTCATACAGCGCCTTCACGGTAATCAACGCGCCCGTCGCGCCGATCGGATGGCCGAGCGAAATGCCCGAGCCGTTCGGGTTGACCTTGGCCGGGTCGAAGCCGAGTTCCTTGCTGACCGCACACGCTTGCGCGGCAAACGCTTCGTTGGCCTCGATCACGTCGAGGTCGGCGACCGTCAGTCCGGCGCGTTCGAGCGCCTTGCGGCTCGCCGGCACCGGGCCGATGCCCATGTACGCCGGATCGACGCCAGCATGCGCGTAGGACACGAGCCGCGCGAGCGGCTGGATGCCGCGCTGTTCGGCCACGCCGCGCTCCATCAGCACGACAGCCGCCGCCGCGTCGTTGATGCCCGATGCGTTGCCGGCTGTTACCGTGCCGTTTTCCTTCGCGAACACCGGCTTGAGCTTCGAAAAATCTTCCGCCGTGGCGTTCAGGCGCGGATGCTCGTCCGTGTCGAAAACAACTTCGCCCTTTCTCGACGCAATCGTGATCGGCAGGATCTGTTCCTTGAAGTAGCCGTTCGCGATGGCCTGAGCCGCGCGGCGATGCGATTCGAGCGCGAGTGCGTCCTGTGCTTCGCGCGAAATCTCGTACTTGCGCGCGACGTTTTCCGCCGTGACGCCCATGTGGATCGACTGGAATGGATCGTTCAGCGCGCCGACCATCATGTCGACTAGGCGCGCGTCGCCCATGCGTTGACCGAAGCGCGCAGCGGGCATCGAGTAAGGCGCGCGGCTCATGTTTTCCGCGCCGCCGCCGATCGCAATGTCGGCGTCGCCGAGCAGAATGCTCTGCGCAGCCGACACGATGGCCTGCAGGCCCGAGCCGCACAGGCGGTTCACCGTGAGTGCGGGCGTGTGCTGCGCGACGCCGCCGTTGATTGCGGCGACGCGTGCCAGATACATATCCTTCGGCTCTGTATGCACGACGTTGCCGAACACCACGTGACCGACTTCGTCGCCGGGTACCTTGGCGCGCGCGAGCGCCTCGCGCACGACCCGAGCGCCCAGCTCGGTCGGTGCAAAATCCTTCAGACTCCCGCCGAAACCGCCGATTGCCGTACGTACACCGCTTACCACCACTACGTCGCGTTGCATCGCTCGCTCCTTTTCAGTCTGTCCAGATGGTTTCCTGCTGCGCGCGCCGTCTCGCCGTGCGGGGTCGCGCGACGCTCAGCCCGCCAGAATCCGTTCGACCGCCGCGCCCGAGGGGATCGGCGCAACGGCGCCATAGCCCTGCGTGGAGAGCGCCGCGGCGACGTTCGCATAACGCGCCGCCTCGAACGGATCGTCGCCCGCGACGAGCCGCGCGATAAATGCGCCGCCGAAGCAGTCGCCCGCGCCGGTGGCATCCACGGCATTCACCGCGTGGCCAGGCACGACGCGGCGCGTGTGCGGCGTCGCGATATACGAACCTTCCTTGCCGAGCTTCAGGGCGACCACGCGCGGGCCGAGCGACAGCAGAAAGTCGACGATCTCGTCGCGGCCTGTCAAGCCGGTGAGTTCGGTGACGTCGTCCCAGCTCGGCAGGCAGATGTCGGTTTGCCGGATCGCTTCGAGCATCACCGCGCGCGCCCGGGCGAGCGGCCATAGCTTCAGTCGCAGATTGGTGTCGAAACTCACGCGCACGCCATTGGCGCGGGCATGGGCGATGGCTTCGAGCGCCGCGTCGCAGGCGCTCAGACTGATCGCGAGGCTGATGCCGGAAAGGTGCACGACTTTGGCCGCGGCAATCGCATCGAGCGGCAAATCGCGCGGCGCATAGCGGCTTGCTGCGGAGCCCGCCCGCAGATAGTCGAACGCGTGTCCATCCGGACCATGCGAGACGAAATAGACGCCCGTGGATGCATGCGGATCGACGCGCACAAGCGAGGTGTCCACCTGCTCGCGCTCCCACAGATCGATCAGCAGCCGGCCGAAATGATCCGCGCCGACCGCGGACACGAAGCCGGTGCGCGCGCCTTGCCGCGCCGCCGCGATGCAGAAGTTCGACGTATCGCCGCCAAAGCCTTGCAGATAGTTCGGCTCGTCTTTCGCCGACTGATTGAACTCGATCATCGCCTCGCCGAGCGCGAGGATCTCCGGGTTAGCGGACGTGCTCGCCGTCATCGCTCAGACCTCGCCCCACAGGTCGTGGCCGTCGGCGCCGGTGATCTTGACCGACACGAAGTCGCCGACCTTGTAGCGCTTCGAAGCCTTCGCGGCCGGCGCGATGTACACGACGCCGTCGATCTCCGGCGCGTCCGCGGCCGTGCGGCCGATGCCGCCGTCCGCATTGGTCTCGTCGACCAGCACCTTGAGCGTCTTGCCGACCTTCTTCGCGATCCGTTTGGCCGACACTTGCTCGGCCACTTCCATGAAGCGCGCGCGACGCTCCTCACGCACTTCGTCGGGCAACGCGCCGTCGAGCTCGTTTGCGCTCGCGCCTTCAACCGGCGAATACGCAAAGCAGCCGACGCGATCCAGCTCGGCTTCGCGAATGAAGTCGAGCAGCGTTTCGAACTGCTCTTCCGTCTCGCCGGGGAAGCCTGCGATAAACGTGCTGCGAATCGTCAGATCGGGGCACATCTCGCGCCACGCCTTGACGCGCTCCATCACTTTTTCGGCGTTGGCCGGGCGCTTCATGCGCTTGAGCACCTCGGGATGCGCGTGCTGGAACGGCACGTCGAGGTACGGCAGCACGTGGCCTTTGTAGGGACCGGCGGCCATCATCGGAATGACTTCGTCGACGCTCGGATACGGATACACGTAATGCAGACGCACCCACGCGCCGTATTGCGCGGCGAGCTCGCCCAGTGCGCCGACCAGATCGGTCATGCGCGTTTTCAGCGGCTTGCCGTTCCAGAAGCCGGTGCGGTACTTGACGTCCACGCCGTAGGCGCTCGTGTCCTGCGAAATGACGAGCAACTCCTTCACGCCCGACTTGAACAGATTTTCGGCTTCGAGCATCACTTCAGCGACCGGCCGCGAGACGAGATCGCCGCGCATGGACGGGATGATGCAGAACGTGCAGCGGTGGTTGCAGCCTTCCGAAATTTTCAGATACGCGTAATGACGCGGCGTGAGCTTCACGCCTGCGGCCGGCACCAGATCGACGAACGGATCGTGCGGCTTCGGCAGATGCGTGTGCACGTGCTGCATGACTTCGCCGAGCGCATGCGGGCCGGTCACGGCGAGCACCTTCGGGTGCACTTCCTCGATCAGACCCGAGCCGCTCGCGCTTTTTTTCGCGCCCAGGCAGCCGGTCACGATCACCTTGCCGTTTTCGTTCAGCGCCTCGCCGATCGCGTCGAGACTTTCCTGCACCGCTTCGTCGATAAAGCCACAGGTATTGACGACCACCAGGTCCGCACCGTTGTAGGTGCCCGAGATTTCGTAGCCTTCGGCACGCAACTGCGTGATGATCTGCTCGGAGTCGACCAGGGCTTTAGGACAGCCAAGGCTAACAAACCCGACCTTCGGGCTGGAGGGCGTGGGCGAAGTGGAGGGCGTGGTCTGCGACATAGGTGAATCCGGCGTATAGCGGTGACGTGGCGACAAGGAAGCGACGGGGACGGCGCGGCAACGGGTGAAAATGGCATGGCAACTGCGTGGCAACAGCGCAGTAACAGCGCGGCAACCGAAACGAAGACCGGCAACCGCACTGGCAACCGGACCGTCAACGAACCGGCTCGCATTATTGCGACCGCCCGCGCTAATGATCCGGCGTGCCGCGCACGCAACCCGCTATTGTACCGCGCGCCGCCGACCCTGCTATGTCGGCGCCCCACACCTGGCGCAAGCCACCACCAGTACCGCACCGACGGCGGATTCACACCGCAGCTCGCGCCGTGACTGGCCTTGCCTGCGGCGCCGCGGAACCGGCCGGGAATTCAGGCCGCGAATTCAAGCCGGGCAGGCCAGGAATTCAGGCCCAGAATCAAGACCAGGAATTCACGTCCGGATTTCAGATCCGGAACTAAGGCCCGAAATTCCGCCCGCAACGTCAGACCCCGCAAGCCCCGCTTACTTCTTCTCCGGCTCGGGATTGGACTGCGGATTCGCGGGCGCCGCGGCGGCATTGCCGCCGCCCGGCCCGAACGGGAAAGTCGCAAACATCGACTTCGCCTGGTTCTGCATCTGTTCCTGCATCTGCACGAACATGTTCTTCGACTGCTCGATGTAGCTCGTCATCATGCCCTGCATCATCGGCGCCTGCATGTTCATGAACTGCGACCAGACCTCCGGATTCATCGCCTTGCCTTCGTACAGGTTCTTCGACTGGTCGGCGAGCTTCGCCTGAATGTCGATGAACGCCTGGATGTTCTTCTCCAGGTACGTGCCCATCATGCCCTGCATCGCATGGCCGTAGAAACGGATGATCTGCGAGAGCATCGACGACGAGAACATCGGCAAGCCGCCGCTTTCCTCCTCGAGAATGATCTGCAGCAGGATCGCGCGCGTCAGGTCCTCGTTGCTCTTCGCATCGATAACCTTGAAATCCTCCTGGTCCAGCACGAGCTGTTTGACATCCGTCAGCGTGATGTACGTGCTTGTCTCGGTATCGTAGAGCCGCCGATTCGGGTATTTCTTGATCAGTCGTTCGGCTGCTTTCTTTGTAGTAGTAGTCATGTAACGCCTTTGAGCGCAAGTAGAGCGCGGACGGCGCGCCGGCTGCGCAATCGGGCACTTGCGCAACCGGAACGCCGCCGGAACCATCCGAGCGGGGCGCGCCGCCTCGTGAGCGGCGCACCGCTCGCTCAGCCCATATGCAAACCGCCGTTCAGCGAGAAATCCGCACCCGTGGCAAAACCCGATTCGTCCGACGCAAGCCACGCCACGATCGAGCCGATTTCATCCGGCTGGCCAAGGCGGCGCACCGGAATGGTCGCGACGATTTTTTCCAGCACGTCGGGACGGATCGCCTTGACCATGTCGGTGCCGATGTAGCCCGGCGACACGGTGTTGACCGTCACGCCCTTGGTGGCCACTTCCTGCGCGAGCGACATCGTGAAGCCGTGAATGCCCGCCTTCGCAGTGGAGTAGTTGGTCTGGCCGAACTGCCCCTTCTGCCCGTTCACCGACGAAATGTTGATGATGCGGCCAAAACCGCGCTCGACCATGCCGTCGATCACCTGCTTCGTCACGTTGAAAAGACTGGTCAGGTTGGTGTCGATCACCGCGGTCCAGTCTTCGTGCGTCATCTTGCGAAACACCACGTCGCGCGTGATGCCCGCGTTGTTCACCAGCACGTCGATCTCGCCGACTTCGGCCTTGACCTTGTCGAACGCGGCCTTGGTCGATTCCCAGTCGCCGACGTTGCCTTCCGACGCGATGAAGTCGAAGCCGAGCGCCTTCTGTTCGTCGAGCCACTTCGCGCGGCGCGGCGAATTCGGGCCGCAGCCCGCGATGACCTTGTAGCCTTCCTTGTGCAGGCGCTGGCAAATGCTGGTGCCAATGCCGCCCATGCCGCCCGTTACATACGCAATTCGCTGTGTCATAACCTAGACTCCGTTGTCGTTCTTGAGGCGCCGGCCGGCTGCTCCAACCGGCTACCTCCACCTCGCCCCATGCTTGTCCACCATGCCGCCGGGCGACCGGCCGGCGAGGCCGCCGCTGTCAACGGCGAACCGCACGCCCTCGACCTGGCGCCTGCGCCGCGCCGCCTTGCGGGGCGCCCGCAAGCGCTGCCGGGGCGCACTTCGTCGTCAAACGCGCTCGACCGCCAGCGCCACGCCCATGCCGCCGCCGATGCACAGCGAAGCCAGACCCTTCTTCGCATCGCGCTTCTGCATTTCATGCAGCAGCGTAACCAGAATCCGGCAGCCGGATGCGCCGATCGGATGGCCGATGGCAATCGCGCCGCCGTTCACGTTGATCTTCGACGTGTCCCAGCCCATCTGCTTGTGCACGGCGAGCGCCTGGGCGGCGAACGCTTCGTTGATTTCCATCAGGTCGAGGTCGTTCACGCTCCAGCCCGCGCGCTCGAGGCAGCGTTTGGACGCGGGCACGGGGCCCATGCCCATGACCTTCGGATCGACGCCCGCGTTCGCGTAGGCCTTGATGCGGGCAAGCGGCGTGAGACCGAGCGCTTCCGCCTTCTTCGCAGACATGACGAGCACCGCCGCCGCGCCGTCGTTCAGGCCCGACGCATTGGCCGCAGTGACCGTGCCTTCCTTCGAGAAAGCTGGCTTGAGGCCCGCCAGCGACTCGGCAGTGACACCGTGACGCACGAACTCGTCGGTCGCGAAACGCAGCGGCTCGCCCTTGCGTTGCGGAATCTCGATCGGCACGATTTCGTCGTCGAAACGGCCCGACTTCTGCGCGGCTTCGGCCTTGTTCTGCGACAGCGCCGCGAACGCGTCCTGCTGCTCGCGCGTAATGTCGAATTCCTTCGCGACGTTTTCTGCCGTCACGCCCATGTGATACTGGTTGTACACGTCCCACAGGCCGTCGACGATCATCGAGTCCACGAGCTTTGCGTCGCCCATGCGGAAGCCGTCGCGCGAGCCCGGCAGCACGTGCGGTGCGGCACTCATGTTTTCCTGGCCGCCGGCGATCACAATGTCCGCGTCGCCCGCAATGATCGCGTTCGCTGCGAGCATCACCGCTTTGAGGCCCGAACCGCAAACCTTGTTGATTGTCATGCCGGGCACCGCCGTAGGCAGGCCCGCCTTGATCAGCGACTGGCGCGCCGGGTTCTGCCCCGAGCCCGCCGTCAGCACCTGGCCGAGGATCACTTCGCTTACCTGCTCGGGCTTCAGGCCCGCACGCTCCAGTACCGCGCGAATCACGGTGGCGCCGAGTTCCGGTGCGGCGATCTTCGCCAGCGAACCGCCGAATTTGCCCACTGCCGTACGAGCGGCCGATACGATCACAACATCAGTCATTTCCATATCCTCCGGGCTTGCCGGTCAATGCGACCGCGGCCCGTCAAGTTAAAAATCTCGTTGCTCGTGAATGGTGAAAGAGCCAGCTTGCTTCGTTGCGTCCGGTCCGCGCGAACGCCCTACTCCCGCTGCCGCACGTAGCGCCCCGGCGCCGGCTCGATGACCGGGAAGTCCTGCGAACCCGCCGCGGCGCGCGGCTTGATCTTCTTGCCGCCGTACTGGTCGAGCCAGGCGGTCCACTCGGGCCACCAGCTTCCGGGTACCTCTTTCGCGGCGCCGAGCCATTCGTCCGGGTCCTCGGGCAAGGTCGTCGCGTCGCTCTCGAGCGTCCAGTAACTGCGCTTCTTTTTCGCGGGCGGATTGATCACGCCGGCGATATGACCCGACGCGCCGAGCACGAACTTCAACGGCCCGGTGAGCAGCGGCGCCGACGCATAGGCCGATTGCCACGGCACGATGTGATCTTCGCGCGAACCGTAGATGAAGGTGGGCACGTCGATCTTCGACAGGTCCACTGGCTCGCCGCAGGTGGTCACCGCGCCCGGCTCGCGCAGACGGTTCTCGAGGTACGTGTTGCGCAGATACCAGACGTACATGGGACCCGGCAGGCTGGTGGAGTCGCTGTTCCAGTACAGCAGGTCGAACGGCACCGGCGTGCGTCCCTTCAGATAATTGTCGACGACATAGTTCCACACCAGGTCGTTCGGTCGCAGGAACGAAAACGTGTTCGCGAACTCGATGCCGCGCATGAGTCCCGGCGGCGCGCCGTTCTTGCCGCCGATGGTCTGCTCGCGCATTTGCACGTGCGCCTCGTCGACGAAAATGTCGAGCACGCCGGTGTCCGCGAAATCGAGCATTGCGGTGAGCAGGGTCATGGACGCGGCCGGATGTTCGCCGCGCGCCGCCGCCACCGCGAGCGCCGTGGCGAGCAGCGTGCCGCCGACGCAGAAACCGAGCGTATTGATCTGCTCGCGGCCGCTGATGCTGCTGACCGTTTGCATGGCCGTGAGCACGCCTTCGCTCACGTAGTCGTCCCAGGTTTTATGCGCGATGGACGCGTCCGCATTGCGCCACGAAATGAGGAACACCTGGTGCCCAGAATCGAGTGCATGGGCGACGAGCGAATTCTCCGGCTGCAGATCGAGAATGTAGTACTTGTTGATGCAAGGCGGCACGATGAGAAGCGGCCGCTCGCGCACGGTCGCCGTGCGCGGCTTGTACTGGATCAACTGGATCAGGTCGTTTTCGAACACGACCGAGCCTTCGGTGGTCGCGAGGTTTTCGCCGACCACGAAGCGCGATTCATCAGTTTGCGAAATCTTGCCGCGCTGCATGTCGGCGAGCAGATTCATCACGCCCTGGCGCAAGCTCTCGCCCTGGCTTTCGAGCAAGGTCTTTTGCGCTTCCGGATTCAACGCGAGGAAATTGCTCGGCGATGCAGCAGCCGTCCATTGCTGAACCGCGAAGCGGATGCGCTCGCGCACCTTCGGCTCGGCTTCGAGCGCATCGACCATTTCCTGCAGATAGCGCGCATTCAGCAGATACCAGGCGGCGGTGAACGCAAAGGCCGGCGTGGCGCTCCATGCGTCCGAGCTGAAGCGGCGGTCCTTGAGTTCGGGCGCCTTGGGCGCCGCGCCGCCGCTCGCCTGCTGCAGCAGCACCATCGCTTCACGCGTGTAATCGGCTTGCAGTTTCTGCAGACGCTCAGGTGGAATTGCCGCGGCCGGCAGATTGAAACCGGCGAGAGACTGCATGCCGGGCATTGCGCCGGCCACGAGTTTGCTGAAGTCAGGCATGCCAGGAAACGACGATATGGACGGCAGAGCCCACGCAGCGGCGCCCGGCATGGAAGGAACCTGCGGCATGGCAAACGGCACGCCTTGAGCGCCAGCCGCTGTACCGAACGAACGCCATGCGTTTAACCATGCGTCGAAAAATTGTTGCATGCCCGCGGCCGGTGTCGCGCCGCTGGTGTCGGCCTGCTGCGTTTGCTCCTTCGAGGAGTCGGTGCTGGGGGAAGCTGAGGAATGAGAAGCTGCCATACCTGCTTTTGACCGGTGAGTCCTTGCGGACGGTTGAGAGGCAGGTTCTTGCGCACGTGGGCGATCGCTCGCGACCTCGTCACGCCCTGTCCCATGTACGAGGAGCTGTGGGGAACATTCTTGCTCCCCATCGCAAGGCATGTCAATGCTCGTTCCCGATTTTGCCGCAGTGCGATAGTTTTTTAATTATCGTTTTCCCTGTAGGACGCACAGGCCTTTTCGGACATATGTCAATTGAATGGCGGATACTGAAAAAACGCTGTATCGCCACGCTTGATTCACATGAACGAGTCATGCGGCACATCGGCAACTGGCCGGGCGCGGCGCCCTCGCGACGCCTTCCGGCAGTGCAGCAAAAACGCGCGGCCGGGTGCACAACCAACTTACCGATCTGCGATGCACGCAGCGACCCTGCGGGCACTGCCGCGCCATGGTCCTGTTGTCAATCGCCGAGCGTCTGCGCTTGGTCATCCAGCCAGATCAGCGCGGCCATGCGCCCTGTCTCGCGGTCGCGGCGGTACGAGTAGAAGCGCTCGCGCTCGTTGACCGTGCACATGTCGCCACCCACGACGCGCGTGACGCCGAGCCGCTGCAAGCGCAGGCGCGCCAGCGTGGGAAGGTCCGCCAGATATTTTCCGGCGTTGCGCGGATGCGCGGCGAACGCGGCTGCGGTCGCGTCGCGTTCGTCGGCCTGGGCGGCGTTCATGAAAGCGTCGCGTACGTCCGGCCCCACTTCGAACGACTCAGGGCCGATGCACGGCCCGAGATACGCATGCAGCGCACTCGGCTCCACGCCGGCCAATGCGGCGACACGACTGGCCGTCTGCTCGACGATGCCTGCCGCAAGGCCGCGCCATCCGGCGTGCGCGGCACCCACCGCGCGCCCCGCCTCGTCGCACAAAAGCACCGGCATGCAGTCCGCCACCATCACCACGCAGGCTATGCCCGCGCGGTCGGTCACGCTTGCATCCGCTTCCGGCGGCGTACCGTTTGTCTGCGCTGCGCGCAGCGCGTCCTCGGCCCGAAGAATCTGCGCGCCGTGCACCTGCGCAAGCCAGGCCGCCTCGCTCACCCCGGCGAGCGCAAGCAGGCGTGCCCGATTAGCCGCGACGGCGGCTGGGTCGTCACCGGACTTCATGCCCAGATTGAGGCCGCCGGGCTGGTCTGCTCCATCTTGCCAGCGGCCGAACGGCGGCCCGCTCACGCCGCCGCGGCGCGTCGTGACGAGCGCGCGCACGCGCGGCGCAACGTTCCATGCGGGTTGCACGACGTCGGCAAAACTCAGTTCGGGCAGGCTTGTCATCATGCGCGGTCATCCTCGTCTTGCGTGCGGTGGGAGTCGGCTTCGGCTTCGTCGTATTCGTCGTATTGGTCGTCTTGGTCGAGCTCCATCGGCTCGTCGCCGGACGCTGCTTCGTAGCCGTCGTCCTCATAGTACGTGTCGTCGAATTCGCCTGCATCGTCGCGACCAAGGCCGAGCGCCGCCGACAGCGCCGCCATGTCTTCGGGCACGTCCGCGCGCCATTGCATGCTGCGGCCGGTTTTCGGATGAATCAGGCCGAGGCGCCACGCATGCAGCGCCTGGCGCGCGAACTCGCCTGGCAGCGGCGTGACCGAGCGCTTGCCGCGCGCGCGCCCATATACGGGATCGCCGAGCAGCGGATGGCCGATATGCGCGCAGTGCACGCGAATCTGATGCGTGCGGCCGGTTTCGAGATCGCAGTGAATGGCGGTCACCGGCTGCCGTTGCCAGATCGCCGTGTCCACGCGCCGGAAATGCGTGCGCGCCGGTTTGCCCGAGGCGCCCGTAACCACTGCCATGCGCGTGCGCTCACGCGGATCGCGGCCGATCGGCGCGTCGATCGTGCCTTCTTCGGGCATGTTGCCCCACACGAGCGCGAGGTAGCGGCGCTTCACCGTGCGCGCCTGCAGTTGCCGCACGAGGTCGGTCTGCGCCTCGAGCGTGCGCGCGACCACCATCAGACCTGAGGTTTCCTTGTCGAGCCGATGCACGATGCCCGCGCGCGGCAGACCGGCCGCCGCGTCGCCGTAGCGGTACAGCAGACCGTTCAGCACCGTGCCGCTCCAATTGCCGGCCGCCGGGTGCACGACCATGCCGGCCGGCTTGTTGATGACGACGAGCGTGTCGTCCTCGAACACGATCTCGAGCGGCACCGGCTCGGGCGTGAACGCGAGCTGCTCGGGCAGCAGATCCGGCACGAGTTCGATGCTCGCACCAAGCGGCACCGGCTGGCGAATCTTTGCGGGCTTGCCGTCGATGCGCACGCGCTCCGCCTCGATCCAGCTTTGCAGACGGTTGCGCGAGAATTCGGGAAACACGCGCGCGAGCACCTTGTCCAGACGCTCGCCCGCCAGCTCGTCGGGCACGACGACGGTGCGCGGCGTTTCGTCGGTGACGCGGTTCGCGACGCTCGGCACGGCGCTCGCCAGCGCGGCCTTGCGAAGCGCCTCGGCGCCCAGGTCGTCGTCTAGCGAATCGGGCCCCAACGCGTCGGCGGGGTCGGCGCTTACGTTATAATCTTCGTTGCTATTCCGGGCACCGGTTGCAGCGCCTGGAGTATTTGAGCGGGTCATTGAGTCTGGGTCACCTGGACGTAAAGCTAGACTGGAAAATGCGAGCCTTGAACACCATCACTAAAGCGGCGATCAATTTGAAGGCCATGAAGAGCGCGGCCCGGAAAGTGGCCGGATACATTGCGTGTGCCGCAGCCGTCGCGGTTGTTGCGGCTTGCCACGGCCTGCCGGAGAAGACCGACGAAACGGCAACGTGGAACAACAACAAATTATATACGGAGGCGAACGACGCCCTGAACGGCGGCGACTACGGCAAGTGCGCGAAATACTTCGAAATGCTCGAAGGCCGCGACCCGTTCGGCCACTTCGCACAGCAGGCGCAGATCAACGTTGCGTACTGCAACTGGAAAGACAATGAAACCGCGGCCGCAGACCAGGCTATCGACCGCTTCATCCAGCTGCACCCGGATCATCCGGACATTGCCTACGCGTACTACCTGAAGGGCATGATCCACTTCAACGACGACCTCGGTCTGTTCGGCCGCTTTTCCGGTCAGGACATGAGCGAGCGCGATCCCAAGTCGCTGCGCGAGTCGTACGACGCCTTCAAGGTGGTGGTGGACCGGTACCCGAACAGCAAATACGCGCCGGACGCCGCGCAACGCATGCGCTACATCGTGAACGCGCTTGCCTCGCACGAAGTGCACGCGGCTGACTACTACTACCGCCGCGGCGCCTATGTCGCCGCCATCAACCGCGCGCAGCTCGCGTTGAAGGAATACAAGAACGCGCCGGCTATCGAAGACGCGCTGCACATCATGATGCTGTCGTACGAAAAGCTGAACCAGCCGCAACTCGCCGACGACACGAAGCGCGTGCTCGCCGGTACCTTCCCGGACAGCCCTTATGTCACGGGTCGGCCGAGGCCGGGCAAGGAAAAGTCGTGGTGGCAGTTCTAAGCCGCTTAGGCCGCTTAGGCCGCTTAGGCCGCTTAGGCCGCTTAGGCCGCTTAAGCCGCGCGCCGGTCTGAAACCGGCTCAAGATTGCTTCACGACAAAACGCCACGACTTCGCAGTCGTGGCGTTTTTGCTTTATGCACGAGCCCAAAGCGCGTGCGCGTGGTGCGCGGAATCAGTCGCGCTCGAATAGCGCAATCGACTCCACATGCGAAGTGTGCGGGAACATGTTGACGACGCCCGCACCCACCAGCCGGTAGCCCGCCTCGTGCACGAGCAGGCCCGAGTCGCGGGCAAGCGTCGACGGATTACACGACACGTAGACAATGCGCGCGGGCAGCGGCCCGGTGCCGCTCTGCGCGATCTCGGCCAGCGCCTTGGCGACGGCCAGTGCGCCTTCGCGTGGCGGATCGATCAGGAACTTGTCGAAATGGCCGAGCGCGCGCAGGTCGTCGGCAGTGACTTCGAACAGATTGCGGCAGGCAAACGACGTATGCCCCGCCACGCCGTTCAGCTCTGCGTTCGCGAGAGCGCGCGTGGTCAGCACTTCGCTGCCCTCGATGCCCACCACCTCTTTCGCGATACGCGCGAGCGGCAGCGTGAAATTGCCGATCCCGCAGAACAGATCGAGCACGCGGTCCGTGCGCGCGGGCGCGAGCAAGCGCAGCGCGCGGCCCACCAGCACGCGGTTGATTGCGTGGTTGACCTGCGTGAAGTCGGTCGGCTTGAACGGCATGCGAATGTCGAATTCGGGCAGCGTGTAGTCGAGCTGCACGTCGAGCGGATACAGCGGCGTGACCGTGTCCGGGCCGCCGGGCTGAATCCAGAACTGCACCTTGTGCTCGTCGGCGAACTCGCGCAGCACCTGCTCGTCTGCCTCGGTCAACGGCTCGAGGTTGCGCACCACGAGCGCGGTAACCGACGAGCCGACCGCGAGTTCCAACTGCGGCATGCGGTCGTAAATGGACAGCTTGCGCACCATGAAGCGCAGCGGCATCAGCATGGCCGACACATGCGGCGGCAGCACCTCGCAGGTTTTCATGTCTGCGATATAGCTGCTCTTTTTCTCATGAAAGCCGATGCGCATGCCGCCTTTCTCCGGCAGAAAGCGCACCGCGAGACGCGCGCGATAGCGGTAGCCCCATGCCGGTCCGTGAATCGGCCGGAACACGGTTTCCGGGCGCAGCTTCGCAAGATGCAGAAGGTTGTCTTCGAGCACGCGCTGCTTCACCGCTACCTGCGCGCGAATGTCCAGATGCTGCATCGAGCAGCCGCCGCAAATGGCAAAGTAAGCGCATTTCGGCTTGGTGCGGATCACGCTTTCGCGGAACACCTGAACGACTTCGGCCTGCTCGAACTTCGGCTTGCTGCGATGCGTCGAGTAGCTCACGCGCTCGCCGGGCAGCGCGCCTTCGACAAAGATCACCTTGCCGGGCGTGCCGTCCTCGGTCTCGACGCGGCCAACGCCGCGCGCTTCCATGTCGAGCGAAACGATTTCGACGACCGGCTCATTGCCGGTCGGCACGAGCGGAGCAGCCGCGGCGGGCGCCTTGTGGTACCTGGACGGGCGCTTCGGCGAGCGACGGTGGGGGGCAGTTCGGGACACCTGCTACTTCCTGACAAACTTGGGGAAAGGCGAGATTGTAGACGAAGCCGACGTGCGTGACGCCTCGCGCCCGTCCGCACGGGCGCACTGCTACTGGTCGAACGCCGCCAGATATTCTGCCCACTGCGGCGCCGTTTCCAGCGCCAGAGCGTTCTTCACGAGGTTGATCTCGTCAGCATACTCCGCGGCGGAAAAGCCGCCGCGAATCAACTGGAAGCGGCAATAGAGCAGATACGTATTGACGACGTCCGTCTCGCAGTAGTTGCGGATTTCTTCGATACGCCCTTCCTGGAACGCATGCCAGACCTGGCTGCCGTCCATGCCCATCTTGCCGGGAAAGCCGCACATTTTCGCGAGCGCGTCGAGCGGCGCGTTGGCGCGCGCCTGGTACATGGCGAGCACGTCCATCAGGTCGGTGTGACGCGCGTGGTAGCGGCTGATGTAGTTGTTCCACTTGAACTCGCGGTCGTCCTCGCCGAGATCCCAGAACCGGTACGCGGGAATGCGGTTGACGAGCGCGCGGTAGTTCAGCACCGGCAGGTCGAAGCCGCCGCCGTTCCATGAAACCAGTTGCGGCGTGTACTTCTCGATCACGCGATAGAACGACTGGACGAGCGCCGCTTCGCCGTCTTCGGGGGTGCCGAGCGAGCGCACGCGAAAACCGTTGTTGTCGCGGAACACGCAGGAAATCGCGGCGATACGTTGCAGGTGATGCGGCAGAAAATCGCTGCCTGTTTTCTCGCGACGCGCGGCGAACGCGTGCTCGGCGACTTCGGCGTCGCTCATCGTGGCGGGCAAATCTTCGAGACGGCGGATGCCGGCGACATCGGGAATCGTCTCGATGTCGAAAACCAGAATAGGTGTCATCAAGTCAGAGAACGGCGTCTTTGCGAACGCCGTTGGAGGCGAAGAAGCGCTTTAACCTCACGAGCGCTTCCTGTTGGATCTGGCGCACACGCTCGCGCGTGAGGCCCATTTCGTCGGCCAGCTCTTCGAGCGTGGCCGGTTCGATGTGGTTCAGACCGAAGCGCCGTTCGATCACGTGGCGATGCTTGTCGGACAGGCGCGCAAGCCACGCACGCGTGAGCGTTTCGAGCTCGCGATGCTGAACCTCCGCGTCCGGCGACTGGCTCTGGTCGTCCGACAACAGGTCGAGCAGACTGCTGGCAGGATCGAGATCGAGCGGCGCATCCAGCGACGCCGTGTGCTCGTTCAGCGCAAGAATGTCCGTGACTTCGTCGGCGGTCTTGCCGGTCAGATAAGCAATATCGTCGATGCTGGCGTCGCGCCGCTCGGCGGCATCGCCCGAATTCATCGAATTTTTTTCCAGATGGCGCTTGGCCCGCAGCACCTGGTTGAGCTCGCGAATCACGTGCACCGGCAGCCGCACGGTGCGCGCCTGGTTCATGATCGCGCGCTCGATGCTCTGTCGAATCCACCAGGTCGCGTAGGTAGAAAACCGGAAGCCGCGCGTGGGATCGAACTTCTCGATGGCATGCATCAAGCCGAGGTTGCCCTCTTCTATCAGATCGAGAAGCGGCACGCCGCGATTCAAATAACCCTTAGCGATGCTGACGACAAGCCGCAGGTTGCGCTCGATCATGACCTGCCGCGCTTCGAACTCGCCCGCCTTCGCGAGACGCGAGTATTTCTGCTCTTCCTCCACAGTGAGAAGCGGCTTTACGCTGATGCGATTCAGATAGTGCTGGATGGTGTCGGCCGTCAGCTCGGCTTGCAGGAGCGCGCGGAAGTCGTCTGCGTCGGGGACCGCCTCGCTTGCACCCTCGCGGGCTTCGCCGCCCTCGCCGCTTTCTTCCGCGCCCTGACGGTCGTCGAGCTCGCGCTCCTCTGCGAGCTCTTCTTCCGCTTCCGACGCGCCGCTGTCGTCCATCGAAGCGGACGTGGCATCGCTGATCGTTTCAGATTCGGCTTGCGGCAGGCGGCGCTTCGATTTCGGCATGGTCGTATCGCTTATTGCGGCGGCAAATACTTCAGTGGGTCGACAGGTTTACCCTGCCGGCGAACTTCGAAATGCAACATGACGCGGTCTGAATCGCTGTTGCCCATCTCGGCGATTTTCTGCCCCTTCGTCACCGCGTCCCCCTCTTTTACCATCAAAGCGCGGTTGTGTGCATACGCGGTGAGATAAGTTGCGTCATGCTTGATGATAATGAGATTGCCGTAGCCACGCAGCCCATTTCCGGCATAAACCACGCGGCCGTCTGCCGAAGCCTTGACTGCCTCGCCCGCCGAACCGCCAATATTCACGCCTTTGTTTGTCGAATCGTTAAACGTGCCGAGCAGCGGTCCGCGCACGGGCCAGGAGAAGTTCGTATTGCCAGATGCGCCGGCATTCGAATCGCTCGCGCCAGCAGCAGCCGACGGCGGCGTGAGTGCGGCGCTGTTCGTGCTCGAGCCGTAGATCGGGGGCGCCGCGACGCCGGCTGCGGCACCCGTTGCCGGCGCGCTGCCGTTGAGCGGCGCCGATTGCACTGCGCCATTGCTGCCGATCGGCGCGGTCGCCACCCCAGGCGTCAACGCGGCGGTGTTAGCGCCCGGGGGCACCACGCGCAGCAATTGATCGACCTCGATCTGATTCGGGTTGGTGAGATTGTTCCACGCGGAAATGTCGCGGTAGTTCTGGCCGTTCTCCAGCGCGATCCGATACAGCGTGTCGCCCGGCTTCACGCGATAGTAGCCAGGCGGCGGCGGGCCGAGCGGCACCGCCGGTTGCTGCGCGGCTTGCGTGCTGAGCACGTTGCCGCCGGAGCGGTCGACAACCGGCGCCTGGTCGAGCCGGGATGCACAAGCTGTCATCAACAGGGACAAGGCGAGCACGCACACGCTACGCTGGGTGACGGACAAGGGGACATTCAGGGTGGTTCTTTGCATCGCGCGCAACATACTCATCGGTGTCAAATCACTCCGGATTTTAAGGGTACAAAGAAAACGCGATCAAGCTGCGACTCGCGCCACTGCGCCGGCCCGAGACGCTCGACGAGCGTCAGCACCTGGCTTTGCCCTTCCTGCGAGCCGACCGGCGCGATCAGACGGCCGCCGATCGCGAGTTGTTCAAGTAACGCCTGCGGTACGTCGAGACCCGCCGCCGCGATCAGGATTGCGTCGAAAGGCGCCGCCGAAGGCAGCCCCAGACGTCCGTCGCCGTAGTGCAGCCGGATGTTCGGAATTCGCAGCGGACGCAAGTTTGTCTTCGCGCGCTCGGACAACGGCTTGATGCGCTCGATCGAATACACCTCGCGCGCGACCTGGCTCAGCACCGCCGCCTGATAACCGCAACCCGTACCGATTTCGAGCACGTTGTTCAGCGCACGGCCGGCCGCGGCGAGCTCGATCATGCGCGCGACCACCGACGGCTTCGAGATCGTCTGGTGATGTCCGATCGGCAGCGCGGCATCCTCATAGGCCTGAACCGCGAGCCCAGGGTCGACGAACATATGACGCGGCACCACGGACATCGCGCTCAACACGCGCTGATCGGTCACGCCGTTCGCACGCAGGCGTTCGACCATGCGCTCGCGAACCCGTTCCGAGGTCAATGCCATTGCGCCGTTCAATGCGACGTTCGGCGCACTGCCGCGCTCATTCGGACGAGCGGGCGCGGACTTCGCCGGCAAAGAAGCCGGCGTGGCCGGCTTGCCGGCCGTTCGCGCGGGCGACGCTGCCGCGGCAGTCGCCGGCATAGGGCGCGCCACGTTGGCCTTCTGCTGGACCGGCCGAGCCGGTGTTTTTGCCACGGGCGCGGGAGCGGCGAGCGGCCTGGGCGGCGTCAATACTGCTGCCTTGGCTGCGACGGGCCCGAGCGCTTTGCCCTGCTTCGGCTGCGCCTTGCCTGCCGCACCTGCTTGCGGGTTCTTTGCCGGCTGCTGCCGCGCATTGAGCGCGGCACTCGCGGCAAGCGCCGCCGCGCGCACTTCTCCGGGACGGCCTTCGGGCCGGCGCGGCTCGCGCACCAGGTCCTCGAGACCCAGCGGGAAGCGCTTCGCGCGCTCGTTCGTCATGAAGCGCCGCTGCCCGCGCGGGCCCAGTCGTGTGCTGCCGGCAGCATCTGCGTGTGGGTCAGATCGAGTTGCAGCGGCGTGATGGACACGTGGCCGTTCGCGACTGCGTGGAAATCGGTGCCTTCGCTCGCATCGCGCGCGCTGCCCGAGGGGCCGATCCAGTAGATCGGCTCGCCGCGCGGATTGGTCTGGCGGATCACCGGCTGCGACGGATGCCGCTTACCAAGACGCGTGACGCGCCAGCCGCGCAACTGCTCGTATGGCAGGTTCGGGATATTGACGTTCAGAAGCGGATGCCCCGGCAGCGGATGCGCGAGGTAATGCGCGACGATCTCCGCGGCAACGCGCACCGCGTCTTCGAGATGAACCCAGTCCTTGTCGACGAGCGAAAACGCGATAGCCGGAACGCCGAACATGATGCCTTCGGTAGCCGCCGCGACGGTGCCCGAATAGAGCGTGTCCTCGCCCATGTTCTGGCCGTTGTTGATACCCGAGACGACGAGGTCGGGCGTGTGGTCGAGCATGCCCGTAAGCGCGATGTGGACCGAGTCGGTCGGCGTGCCGTTCACGTAGTAAAAGCCGCTTGCCGAGCGCAGGACCGACAGCGGCCGCGACAGCGTCAGGGAATTGGACGCGCCGCTGCAATTCTGTTCGGGCGCCATCACGGTCACGTCGGCGAGCGGCTTGAGCGCTTCGTAAAGCGCGGCAAGGCCGGGCGCCAGATAACCGTCGTCGTTGCTGAGTAGGATTCGCATCCGGCGATTGTAACCGAGGAAACAAGGCGCGCGAACGACACGGCAAGCGCGGCGCGCCGCGTGTGGCAAGCGCGTGCGCCGAAGCCGCGCGGCGTGTGGTCGTGCGCATGCTTTACACTCGAAGCCATTGCGAACCCTCAGTGAATGGAGACACGATGCGCGCGATTCGCTGCAATCAATACGGACCGCCTGAGAGCCTCACCGTCGAAGATCTGCCCGATCTCGCGCCGCCGCCGGGGCACGTCGTGATCGACGTGAAGGCCGCCTCTGTCAACTTTCCCGACGTGCTGATCATCGAGAATAAATACCAGTTCAAACCGCCGCTACCCTTCACGCCCGGCTCCGAGGTCGCCGGCATCGTGCGGGAGGTCGGCGCGGGGGTCACGCAGTTTGCGCCCGGTTCGCGCGTGGTCGCGTTCACGGGTTCCGGCGGTTTCGCGCAGCAGGCGCTCGCGGGCGAGTCGGCGTGCGTGCCGCTCGCGGACGGCGTCGACCTCGAACTGGCGGCGGCGTTCACGCTCGCGTACGGCACGGCGCATCACGCCGTGGTTGATCGCGGCGCGCTGCAACCCGGCGAGACGATGCTCGTACTGGGCGCGGCGGGCGGCGTCGGTCTCGCGGCGGTGGAAATCGGCAAGGCGCTCGGCGCGCGCGTGATCGCGGCCGCGTCGAGCGATGAAAAGCTCGCCGTGTGCGTCGAGCATGGCGCCGACGCGACCATCAACTACAGCAGCGAAGATCTGCGCGAGCGCATCAAGGCGCTCACCGACGGCCAGGGCCCGGACGTGATCTATGATCCGGTTGGCGGCGTCTACTCGGAGCCGGCGTTTCGCAGCATCGGCTGGCGCGGGCGCTATCTGGTGGTCGGTTTTGCCAACGGCGAAATTCCGAAGCTGCCGCTTAACCTGACACTGCTCAAAGGCGCAAGCGTGGTCGGCGTGTTCTGGGGAGACTTTGCGCGGCGCGAGCCAGAGCGCAATTACGCGGCGTTCGCGCAGATGGTCGGCTGGATCGGCGAAGGCAAGCTCAAGCCGTATGTGTCCGCGCGCTATCCGCTCGACGAAACGCCGCGCGCGCTGCGCGACATGGCCGAGCGGCGCGTGATCGGCAAGGTGGTGATCACGCCGTAGCCTGAAGTGCGGCCGCGGCGGGCTGCGGGACGGCGAGCCTTCAATGCGCGCCCTGCTTCAAGCGAAGACAGCGTGTGGCTCGCGCAAACCACACGCTGCTTCATAGGCGCTCCAGGCGCTCGCGGCGGCTACAGTTTTTCGGTGTCGCTGGTCTTCGGCTGCCACTTCATCAGGTGCCGCTCGCCCATCCCGACAAGCGCGTCGAGAATCAGCGCGAATGCGGTCAGCACCAGAATACCGGCGAACACGGTATTGATATCGAAGGTGCCCTCCGCCTGCAGAATCAGATAGCCGACGCCGCGCGCAGAGCCGAGATACTCCCCGACCACCGAGCCCACGAACGCAAGACCCACCGACGTGTGCAAGCTCGAGAACACCCAGCTCATCGCGCTCGGCAGATAGACGTGGCGCAGCAGTTGCTTGCCGTTCGCGCCGAGCATGCGCGCATTCGCAAGCACGACCGGGCTCACTTCCTTCACGCCCTGGTAGACGTTGAAGAACACGATGAAGAACACCAGCGTCACGCCCAGCGCGACCTTGGACCAGATGCCGAGGCCGAACCACACGCCGAAGATCGGTGCGAGAATCACGCGCGGCATTGAGTTCGCGGCCTTGATGTACGGATCGAACAGCGCGCTAGCAAGCGGCGACAGCGCAAGCCACAAGCCCACGCCGAGTCCTATTGCGGTGCCGAACGCAAATGCGAGCACGGTCTCCAGCAGCGTGATCCACAGGTGCAGATAAATCTCGCCGCTCGTGAACCATTCCCAGATGCGCAGCAAAACCTTCTGTGGTTCGCCGAAGAAGAAAGCCGCCTTGTTCGGATCGTCGAAATAGAACGCAGGCAAGAGCGTCGGACTCGTCAGCACGTACCAGAGCACGAAGCACAGCACCAGCAGCAACCATTGCCAGATCACCAGATTCGCCCGGTTCGGGCGCAACGTCTTCCACATGACTCGATTTGCCTCGGTTTGCCTTACACGATGGATGGACCTGAAACGCGCTGCATCCGCGCACCGTCACACGGCTGTCAACTGCTGCTGGTAGCCCTTTAGCACCTCGTCGCGCAGCACGCTCCAGATCTGCGCGTGCAGCTCGACAAAGCGCGGATGCGAGCGGATTTCGGCGACGTCGCGCGGGCGCGGCAGATCGATCGTGAATTCACCGATGGGATGCGTGCCCGGCCCCGCCGACAGCACCACGACGCGGTCGGACATGGCAATCGCCTCGTCCAGATCGTGAGTGATGAAGAGCACCGCCTTGCGCTTTGCGGCCCACAGGTCGAGTAGCTCGTTTTCCATCAGCTGGCGCGTCTGGATGTCGAGCGCGGAAAACGGTTCATCCATCAGGATGATGTCCGGGTCCAGGATCAGCGTCTGCGCCATCGCAACGCGCTTGCGCATGCCGCCCGACAACTGATGCGGATAGCGGTCGCCGAAACCGCCGAGGCCCACGCGCTTGAGCCACTCCTCGCCCTTCGTGCGCGCCTGCTGCTGGGGCATGCCGTGAAACGCAAGGCCGGCCGTCACGTTGTCGATGGCGGAGCGCCAGGGCATGAGCGCGTCCGCCTGGAACATATAGCCCGCGCGCCGGTTGATGCCCGCGAGCGGCTCGCCAAACACGCTGACCGTGCCCGCCGACGGGGCGAGCAGGCCCGCGCCGACGTTCAGCAAGGTGGACTTGCCGCAACCGGTCGGCCCGACCACGGAGACGAACTCGCCCGGCGCGATCCGCAACGTGGTGTCCTTGACCGCTGTATAGCGCTGCGCGCGGTTCTCGCGCGCGGCGAAAGTGCAAGTGATGTTTTCGAGCGCCAGAGCTGCAACGGTCATCGTTCGACTCGCTTGATGGATCGGTTTCGGTGTGGATCGCGGCGTGCTTTCAGGCCTTGACGGTGGCAAGCGCCTTCTTCACGAAGTCGTTCGTCCAGGTCTTCGACACGTCGATCGGCTTGCCCTGCACCGTGGCGTCGAACGCCTGCAAGGTCTTCAGCGACGTGGCTGGGCCGTCGGCCGGCATCAGACCGTCGGGCGACATGGCTTCCTTCACGTGCTGCCAGGCGTCCAGATAGACTGCGCGGTCGCCCAGCAGGTAGCTTTCCGGCACGGTGTTGATGAGTTCGGTGCCCGTTGCCGTCTGCAGCCATTTGAGCGCGCGCACCATGGCATTGGTAAGCGCCTGGGTGGTATTGGGGTTCTTCGTGATGAAGCTTTGCGACGCATACAGGCACCCTGCCGGCATATCGCCGCCGAACACGCTGCGCGTATCCGCGAGCGTGCGCGTGTCCGAAACAATGCGAATGTCGCCGCTGCGCTCGAGCTTGGTCATTACCGGATCGAGGTTCGCAAGGGCGTCGATCTGTCCGGACTGCAATGCGGCAATCGCGCCGGCGCCCGCGCCCACGCCGATGAACGCCACGTCCTTCGCGGTCAGTCCGCCCTTGGCCAGCACGAAGCTCGCCATGATCGAGGTGGACGACCCAGGGGCGGTCACGCCGATCTTCTTGCCCCGCAGGTCGGCGATCGACTTGTAATTGGGCATGGTCTTCTTCGACACCGCGAGCACGATTTGCGGCGCGCGTCCTTGCAGCACGAACTCGCGGAAAGACTGCCTTTGCGCCTGCAACAGCAGCGTATGTTCGAAGGCGCCGGACACGACATCCGCGCTGCCGCCCACCGCCGCCTTCAACGCCTGCGAGCCGCCCGCGAAGTCGGAGATCTCGACTTCGAGTCCTTCGTCCTTGAAGAAATTGCGGCGCTCGGCAATGGTGAGCGGCAGATAGTAAAAGAGGTTCTTGCCGCCGACAGCAACGGCAACCTTGGTGGTTTCCAGCTTGCCCTGTGCGAACGCGAGCGGCGTGGCCGTCAGCGTGGCGCCCGCGAACGCGGCGGTAGCGGCGAGGAAGCTTCTGCGATGCATGTTCGTTGTCTCCGAGGCTCTTGCAATCTTTGCTGTTGCGATTCTATTTGTGGCCCGCAGCGGGCGTCTTGCGCGCATGCCCGCGGGTTTCTGCGGTGCTCTCGCGTGGCTCACACAATTTGTTGCGCATGCAACCTTGCGATGTGGTCTGCATCATAACCTAGCGATTGCAGGACTTCATCCGTATGTTCACCCAGTTCGGGACCGAGCCAGCGCGTCTCGCCTGGCGTTGCCGAGAGCTTCGGCGTGACCGCGGGCAACGTGATCTCACGGCCGTCCTGCCACTTGAAACGCTGGATCATCTGACGCGCCATGTATTGCGGATCGGTGAACATGTCGGCCACGCTGTAGATGCGTCCGACCGGCACGTCGGCGGCATTGAGCACCGCGAGCGCTTCGTCGATCGTGCGCGTGGCCAGCCACGCGGCGATCGCCGAGTCGATTTCCTCGGTGCGCGGCACGCGGCCGTCGTTATGCGCGAGCGCGGCGTCGTTCGCGAGATCCTCCCGTTCGATGGCGAGCATCAGGCGCCTGAAGATGGGATCGCTATTGCCGCCGATCACGATGCTGCCGTCGCGGCACGGATAGGTGTTGGACGGCACGATGCCCGGCAGCGACGCGCCGGTGCGCTCGCGCACCATGCCGTACACGCCATATTCGGGCACTACGCTCTCCATCATGTTGAAGACGGCCTCGTACAGCGCGACGTCGACAATCTGGCCTTTGCCGCCGTTCACCTGCTTGTGGTGCAGCGCCATCAGCGCGCCGATCACGCCATGCAGCGCCGCGATCGAGTCGCCGATCGAAATGCCGATGCGCGGCGGCGGCAGATCCGGGTAGCCGGTGATATGACGCAGACCGCCCATCGACTCAGCAATCGCGCCGAAGCCAGGACGGTCGCGATAGGGTCCGGTCTGGCCGTAGCCGGAGAGCCGCACCATCACGAGTCCGGGATTCTCCGCCGAGAGCACGTCGTAGCCGAGCCCGAGCTTTTCCAGTAGCCCAGGCCGGAAATTCTCGACGACGATGTCCGCTTCACGCGCGAGACGGCGCACGATCTCCTTGCCCTCTTCTGCCTTCAGATTGACCGTAACCGACTTCTTGTTGCGCGCCTGCACGGCCCACCAGAGCGACGTACCGCCTACTTCCGGATAGAGCTTGCGCCACTTGCGCAGCGGATCGCCGCCTTTCGGGTCTTCGATCTTGATGACCTCGGCGCCGAATTCGCCGAGAAAGCGGGCCGCGAACGGGCCGGCGATCAGCGTGCCAAGCTCCAACACTTTCACGCCGGCAAGCGGGCCAGGTGCGGTTGGGGGCGTGTTTCCGGAGGCGCTTCTGGACGCGTCTTTGGACGTGTCTTTGGAGGTGTTCAGGGACGCGTCCTCTGGCGGACTTTGTGGCGCCTCGTTCGCGCCCGGTTGGGAAGTTGCGCTCATAGTCTCCTTGTGTACGTTCTTGCAGCCGCGTTGCACTCGCGCACTGCTCACACCGGCCCCGCTCGACGCTGCGCGGACGCCGCCCGCGCGGGCGCGGCTACATCGAGCGGCGATCGAGCATCGCGCGGGCTATGGTGCCCGCATCGACGTACTCCAGTTCGCCGCCCACCGGCACGCCGCGGGCAAGGCGCGTGACGGACAGACCGCGCGCCTTGAGCGTTTGCCCGAGGTAATGCGCGGTGGCTTCGCCTTCGTTGGTGAAGTTGGTGGCCAGCACGACTTCCTTCACGACGCCGTCCGACGCGCGCTTCACCAGCCGGTCGAAATGTATCTCTTTGGGACCGATGCCGTCGAGTGGACTGAGCCGCCCCATCAGCACGAAATACAGACCGCGATAGGTCATGGTCTGCTCGAGCATGATCTGGTCGGCAGGCGTTTCGACGACGCATAGCAACGTCGGATCGCGCTCGGGGTCGAGGCACACCTCGCAGACCTGCGCTTCGGTGAAGGTATTGCACTTCTCGCAGTGCTGCAGATGCTCGGTCGCGAACAGCAACGCGCGGCCGAGCTTTTCGGCGCCGTCACGGTCGTGCTGCATCAGGTGATACGCCATGCGTTGCGCGGACTTCGGTCCGACTCCGGGCAGCGCGCGCAGCGCTTCGACGAGCGCCGACAAGGCGGAAGGTTGTTTCATGCGAATCGGCGTCGAGGTGGGTGATGCCCGGGCATGTGGCTCGAGGTTTGGTTTGCTGTGGACCTGCTGCGGACTGGCTGCGGACCGCTCAGGCGGGTGGCGCCTCGCGCGCGTCAGTGCTTTGCCTGCGCTGCGCACGGAACGGCTCTTCAACAGTACGTGTCGCCAAACGGACCGCGGGCAGTGCGAAACGCGCAGCGCGTCGCATCGATTAGCGCGGCCAGGTACGCAAAAAACGCGGCTGCGCTGGGACTGCGATCGAACTGCATGCGGGCTGCAATTGAGCTACAAGCGGGTTGCGGGGAACTGCAATCAGACTGCAATCAGACCGCAATCAGGCTGCAACCCAGCCGCATTCGAGCTGCGCAACGGACGCTCTCGGGCCACTCCGGGCAACCTTAGGCCACTTTGGGCAATCTCAGGCGCGGCTGGCTCGCGCGGCTCGTCCGGAACGCGAGCCGCGCGTTGGCCGGATGATCGTCGCACCTTGCGCGCGGCAAACGCAACGCTTTCAGTCGTGCCGCGCCCGCCCGCTATCCGCTATGGCGCGGCGCTCAGAACGGCAGTTTGAAGCCCGGCGGAAGCGGCAGGCCCGAGGTCATGCCGCCCATCTTTTCCTGAGCGGTGGCTTCGGCCTTGCGCACGGCGTCGTTGAATGCAGCGGCGACCAGGTCTTCCAGCATGTCCTTGTCGTCGGCAAGCAGGCTCGGGTCGATCGACACGCGGCGCACGTCGTTCTTGCAGGTCATCGTCACTTTGACGAGGCCCGCGCCCGACTGCCCTTCGACTTCGATCTGAGCAAGCTGCTCCTGCATCTTCTTCATGTTTTCCTGCATCTGCTGGGCCTGTTTCATCAGCCCGGCGAGTTGACCTTTCATCATGGAAATGCTCCTTCTTGATAGCGTGAAATTCGTGAAATGCGCGCGCTGTCAGTGTATTTGCAGGGCGACGCGCGGCGAATCAGTGAACCGGGGACGCGCCGTTCGCGCCGGCGTCCGGAGTAATCGGGCGAATCGAGCCCGGCACGATGCTCGCGCCGAATTCGCGAATCAGCGACTGCACGAACGGATCGGCGCTGAGCTCGCGCTCCGCTTCCTGCTGGCGTTGCGCGCGCAGCGCGGCGTCGCGGGCAGCCGCGGTGCGGCGCGCCGGGCCGACTTCGACCACCACGTCGACGTTCTGGCCGAGCTTTTCGGCGAGCGCCGCCTTGAGCTTCGCAACCTGCGAGCTCTCCGCGTACTGCGGCACCGGCACGTTAAGCTTCAGCGTCTTGCCTTCGAGTGCCATGAGCTCGCTGTTGAACGCGAGCTGATACGAGATGCCCTTGAGCGGCAGATCGACCGCGAGCGCCGGCCAGTCGCCCGCGAAGCCGAGCGGATCGAGCGGCACGGCGGGCGGCAGCGGACGCTGATCGACGACGGGCGCGGGCGCGGCAGCGGCCGGCGCGTTGACGCGGACATCGTCCGGGCCGGTGTCGAACACCGGCATGTAGTTGTCGTCCGGCGGACCGTAATAACCGTCGTCCGATGCGGAGAGCGGCATGTAGTCGTCGGGCGGCATGTCGTCCCACGGAGGCACCGGCGAGCCGCTTTGCCGCACGTCGTTCCGGGGCGCTGATTGTGCCGATTGCGTTGATTGTGCCGATTGCGCGGACTGCACCGATTGCGTTGATTGTGCCGATTGCGCGGATTGCACCGATTGCGCGGACTGTGCCGGTGCGCGCCCCGCCGCCGCGGCTTGCGCTGAGGCCTCGCGCTGCGCGCCAGGGGTCGGCACGGGAACCACCACGCGCGGCCCGGCCGGCTTGGCCGCCGGAGCCGCCACGGCGGACGCGGCAGGCCGAGCGCTGGCGCCAGCGCCTGCACGGCCACGATCAGAAGACACTTTGAGGCCGGCGCTGCGCAACACGTCGAGTGCGGCGCTGGCGCCGCCCGCGCGGCGCGGCGCTGGCGCCTGCGAAGCGGCCGCTTCCTGGTTCGCGCCTGGCGAGCCGGCGGCTTCGCTCACGCGCGCCGAGGCTGCAGCGGCCGGTGCGCTCAAGCTGGCCGGCGGCGCGTCATCGGGCGCCGTTGCAATGATCGACGCAGGATCGGACGCAGCAGTAGCCTGGTGTTCCAGCACGGCACCCGGCGCGGGTGCGGCTGGGATTGCCGAAGGCAGCGTGTCGGCCGGCGCGCTCGCTGTTGCGTTTGCTGTTGCGGCCGGCGCATCGGCGGGAACGGGAGACGCTGCCGCATCAGCCGGCGCGTCCTCCCACGGCGCGAGAGCTGACGCCGCAGCGGCCGGGGCAACCGCGGACGTCTCATTGGATGGCGCCGGCTCCTGTCGGTCCGCCGGCGACTGCATCGCACGGGCATTCGCGGCAGCCGACGCAACGCCAGGCCCGCTCGCCTGAGTTGCTTCCCGAGCCGCCGGTTCGTGAGTCGGGCCTTCAGCGACTTGTCCCGCTACTGCTTGCGCTGCCGGCTTCGCGTTGCGCTCAACGGCTGGCAGCGAATCGCCGCCGCCATGCGACTCGCCGATAGCAGCGGTCTCACCTGACGCTGCAGCGTCATTATTTCTCGCATCGCGCCCCCGCGACACCGCGGCAACGGGCTCGGCCGAAGCGGGCCGGGTTGGCGCGACAGACGTCTGGAAAGCAGAAGCCCCCGAAGCATCGGCAGACAGGGCCGACGACCGTTGCTGCGCGGCCACCGCAGGCGCGCCCGCCGGCCTTGTGCCGCTCGCGGCCGCCTGAGCGGCTTGCCGGCCGGAGCCGGTTGCGCCGCCACCGCCGCCCGTTGGAGCCGGCTCGAATGCCAGCATGCGCAGCAGCGTCATCGTGAAGCCGGCGTATTCGTCGGGCGCGAGACCCAGTTCGCTGCGCCCGATGGTCGCGATCTGATAGAACAACTGCACCTGCTCGGCGCTGAGGGTGTCCGCGAAGCGGCGCAGATCGCCGGCCTCCGGCCACTCGTCGAGCACCGACGACGGCGCGAACTGCGCCCACGCAACGCGATGCAGCAGGCTCGCCAGATCTTGCAGCGCGGTGGAAAACGACAGACTGCGCAGCGCCATTTCGTCGGCAATGGCGAGCACCGCGGCACCGTCGCCTTGCGCGAGCGCGTCGAGCAGGCGGATCAGGTAGCTCTGGTCGAGCGCGCCGAGCATGCCGCGCACCGCCTCTTCATTGACCTGATTGGCGGAATAGGCGATAGCCTGGTCGGTCAGCGACAGCGCATCGCGCATCGAACCGTCTGCGGCACGCGCGAGCAGGCGCAGCGCCTGTGCCTCGTACGGCACCTTCTCCTCGCCGAGAATATGCTCCAGGTGCGAGACGATATGACCGGCCGGCATCTGCTTCAGATTGAATTGCAGACAGCGCGACAGCACCGTGACGGGAATTTTCTGCGGGTCGGTGGTGGCCAGAATGAACTTGACGTGCGGCGGCGGCTCTTCCAGCGTCTTCAACATTGCGTTGAAGGCGTGGTTCGTGAGCATATGCACTTCGTCGATCATATAGACCTTGAAGCGCGCGTCGACCGGCGCGTACACCGCGCGCTCGAGCAGCGCCGCCATTTCGTCGACACCGCGGTTGCTCGCCGCGTCCATTTCGACATAGTCGACAAAGCGCCCTTCGTCGATTTCGCGACACGCGCGGCACACGCCGCACGGCGTTGACGTTACGCCCGTCTCGCAATTGAGCGCCTTGGAGAAGATGCGCGACAGCGTGGTCTTGCCGACGCCCCGCGTGCCGGTGAACAGATAGGCGTGGTGCAGACGGCCGCCGTCGAGCGCGTGCGTGAGCGCGCGCACCACGTGCTCCTGTCCGACGAGCGACGCGAAATCCTTCGGCCGCCATTTGCGTGCGAGAACTTGATAGGTCATCCGGAAATTGTATCAGTAACAATGCCGTGCAAAACCGATTCGGTGGGCCGCCTGCACGGCGCCGCCCGCCGATTGATAACGGCTAATGGACCAATAGAAAAATATTGTGCAGCCACGCTCGCAGGTAGCGCTGGCGGCCTAAGGTCAATAGCGCGCGCGGGCTTGCACGCAACACTTGCGAGGGTGAGCCACTCGCGCTCAGGCACAGCCCAATTGGACGCCGCAAAGCCACGCAGCATGACAAACCGGTATCTAAAGAGATGCGGAGAGCGCGCTCTCACCAGACTCAAGACAAACTTGGGAACAGCGGGGAAAACAGCGGGGACAACAGCAGGAAAAACAGCAGGAAAAACAGCAGGAAGAAAACTGAACGAGCAGAACAAACAGAAAGGAGGAAGGTGACGAGCCTGACCCTCGGCACTGGTGGAAAACGGCTGTGGCTGCTTCGTTCCCGACCTGACCAGGTTGACCATCCCTCCATGCGAGGAGGCCCGTCACGAAACATTCTATCATTGCCGCGCCGGTTGCGCGACTGTTAATGCGAGCAAAGCGACTGGCGCGATGTGAAGCGTGCGCGCAACCGCGAAGCGCCTCTTTTCGCGACGCGCGCGTTGCGCGCTCTACAGTCTCTCTTGAGTTCCTGCGCCGCGCCTCCAGATAGGCTACGTCGCAGTTAATGAAACACGGTGGCAGTTCCGCGGCAGTCATCGGCAGCTATAGGTCCCACCGGGCCGCACTGCCCCTGACGGCTACTATCGCCCCCGGCAACGGATAGCGAATTAAGCTAAACTGCCGTACGGATGACCCGCAAGCGCGAGCCTTCCGCGTATTCGCGAATAGTCTCAGGCTTTTCGCGCAGAAGCGGCGAGGCTCCGGATGCGGCTAAGCGAACGGAAGTTTTCCTGATTTTTGACATATCGTGGCGAGCAATTCAGGCGGGCCTCGAACCGATAGAGGTATTCAATGAGCGAACAGATCAAGCATATTAGCGACGCATCCTTCGAACAGGACGTCGTGAAATCCGATAAACCCGTGCTGCTCGACTTCTGGGCTGAATGGTGCGGTCCGTGCAAGATGATCGCGCCGATCCTCGACGAGGTCGCGAAGGATTACGCCGATCGCCTGCAGATCGCCAAGATCAACGTCGACGAACATCAGTCCACGCCGGTGAAGTTCGGCGTGCGCGGCATCCCCACGCTGATCCTCTTCAAGAACGGCGCGGTCGCCGCACAAAAGGTCGGCGCATTGTCGAAGTCGCAACTCACCGCATTCCTCGACGGCAACCTGTAAAGCGTTTGAGCGGGCGCACTGCGTGGTCTGACCGGACCCGCTCGCGCCCGCTTCTCACCGCGCTGTCGCCTTCTCTTCTGTTGTCAGCCGGCAACGTTTCTTCTCACAAAGATGCCGTGCCGGCGCACTGGCGGAAACTGGCGTGTGCTATGCTAGAATCCGCAAAACGTCGAAAAGACGTGTAAGTCCTTGAGCGGTTCCGCTCACTTCTCCTCCCAGATTTCATTTCGTCGCACCTTCTCCTGCGGGTTCTCCGTATGCATTTATCCGAGCTTAAGACTCTGCACGTGTCCGAATTGATCGAGATGGCCAATGGCCTCGAGATCGAAAGTGCGAACCGCCTGCGCAAGCAGGAATTGATGTTCGCCATTCTAAAAAAACGAGCCAAATCGGGCGATACGATCTTCGGCGACGGCACGCTCGAAGTGCTGCCGGACGGCTTCGGCTTCCTGCGCTCACCGGAAACCTCTTACCTCGCCAGCACGGACGACATCTACATCAGTCCGTCGCAAATCCGCCGCTTCAACCTGCATACGGGCGACACGATCGAAGGCGAAGTGCGCACGCCGAAAGACGGCGAACGCTATTTCGCGCTGGTGAAGGTGGACAAGGTCAACGGCCAGCCGCCGGAGGCCTCGAAGCACAAGATCATGTTCGAAAACCTGACGCCGCTGCACCCGAACAAGGTGCTGCTGCTCGAACGTGAAATGCGTGGCGAAGAAAACGTGACGGGCCGCATCATCGACATGATCGCGCCTATCGGCAAGGGTCAGCGCGGTCTGCTCGTGGCCTCGCCCAAGTCCGGCAAGACCGTGATGCTTCAGCACATCGCGCACGCCATCAAGCAGAATCATCCGGACGTCGTGCTGTTTGTGCTGCTGATCGACGAGCGCCCGGAAGAAGTGACGGAAATGCAGCGTTCGGTGGCCGGCGAAGTGATCGCCTCGACCTTCGACGAACCGGCCGCGCGTCACGTGCAGGTTGCCGAAATGGTGATCGAAAAAGCCAAGCGCCTCGTCGAAATGAAAAACGACGTGGTGATCCTGCTCGACTCGATTACGCGTCTCGCGCGTGCGTACAACACGGTGGTGCCGGCTTCGGGCAAGGTGCTGACGGGCGGTGTGGACGCGAACGCGCTGCAACGTCCGAAGCGCTTCTTCGGCGCGGCGCGCAATATCGAGGAAGGCGGCTCGCTCACCATCATCGGCACGGCGCTGATCGAAACCGGCAGCCGCATGGACGACGTGATCTACGAAGAGTTCAAGGGCACGGGCAATATGGAAGTGCACCTGGAGCGCCGTCTCGCCGAGAAGCGCGTGTATCCGTCCATCAACCTGAACAAGTCCGGCACGCGGCGCGAAGAACTGCTGATCAAGCCCGAGGTGCTGCAGAAGATCTGGGTGCTGCGCAAGTTCATTCACGACATGGACGAAGTCGAGTCGATGGAATTCCTGCTCGACAAGATCCGCCAGACCAAGAGCAACTCCGAATTTTTCGACATGATGCGGCGCGGCGGCGGCAGCTAAGCCGCGCGTCAGGCAACATCGCACCCGCAAACCGCTCGTTGCCGACGAGCGGTTTTTTTTCGTGCAGTGGGTTTGGCGTGTCCGGCAGGCTAAAGCCGATTTACTGAAAGCGTCGGCAATGATGTACGTGAGCGCATAGGTCGGAGTACGAACAAATGCTCGCCTGCTCGCTTTGCATGTCAACGCACATGACAACCAACTCACCTGCCCTCCTCACCGTACCGGAGGTCGCAGGGCGCCTCGGCGCGACGGTGCGCACATTGAAAGTATTACGAGGAGCGCGGACTCGTGTCGACCACGCGCGCAACGAAGGCCACTATCGCCTTTACGACGAAAGAGACTTGCTGCGCTTCGGACGCATTTTGCGTTTGCAGTCGCAGGGCTTTCCCTGCATGGCATCATGCGGGATGCTGAAGCGGCCCATGGAAAACGGTCAACGGCAAGCGGCGTGTTTCGACCGGATCGCTACAGCAGATTCACGACGCGATCGCCGAACAGGCCGCTGCGCTCGACACACGCATTCAGGCCATGCGCCGCGAGTTGCGGGAAGCGCAAAAGTTACGCGAGCAATTGCGTCCGGATCTCGACTATCTGAAGCGCCGCTTTGCGGGCGAGAATGCGGACGCGTTGCTCGAACAGAGCAGCCGCGCGCCTGCGAGAAACAGTAAAGCGTGTAACAGCAGGAGCACCGTTAAGCCAGGCAAAAGCCGCGCGAAAGACCTGACCGGTTCTCGCAGTGCGCTGGACGGCTTCTATTCCCTGTTCGGCATCGCGACACGCGACGGAATTTTCGCCGCCTGGCAAACACAGATCGACTAATGGTTTTTATCGGCCCATGCTTTCCAAACTGACTCAATGGCTCGGCGCCCGCCGGCGTCAACGCGCACGGCGGGACTACGCGATTGGCGACACGCTGTGGCAAGCCACGCTCGACGGCCTGCCGTTTCTCGCGCACCTGGACCCGCCGGACCTCGCGCGTTTGCGCGAAATGAGCAGCCTGTTCATCGCGCAGAAGGAGTTTTCCACCGCGCACGAGCTGGAACTGACCGACGCGATGACCGTCGCCATCGCAGCGCAAGCCTGCTTGCCGGTGCTGAACCTGAGCCTTGACCTGTACCGCGGATGGGTCGGCGTGATCGTCTATCCGGGCGAATTCGTGATTCGCAAGACCGTCGAGGACGAAGACGGCGTGGTTCACGAAGTCGAGCAGGATGCAAGCGGCGAGGCCTGGGAAGGCGGCCCGGTGATCCTGTCGTGGGAAGACGCGCAGATGACGGACGGCCTCGACGCGTACAACGTGGTGATCCACGAATTCGCGCACAAAATCGACATGCTCAACGGCGAGGCGGACGGCCACCCGCCGCTGATCCGCCGCTGGCATGCGCCGCTCGATGCGAACGCGTGGGCCGACGTGTTCGATTCCGCCTACGACCAGTTCTGCGCCCGCGTCGACGCAGTGCCGCAGCGCCGCTGGACGCGCTTCGAGCGTGAATCGCTGATCGATCCGTACGCCGCCGATCACCCGTCTGAGTTCTTCGCGGTGTGCAGCGAGGCGCTTTTCGTCAAGCCACGGGCCTTCGAGGCGGCGTATCCGGAACTGTACCGGCTCCTCGCGCGCTATTACCGTCAGGACCCGGCGCGCGTCGGTCTGAGCTTTGCACCGCTGTAATACCGGAAAAAGGCGCCACAGCCGTGAACCGGTCAAAAACCTCCGGAGAATTCGTCAAGCGACTGATTTTCTGGCATAATCGCGCTTTTCGACCCTAGGCAAGTGGCTCGCGCCAAGATGCGGTCCGCGCAACAGCGGCCTCACGCGGGTTGGCTACCGCCAGATTAAAGGAAAGACCATGAAAGAAGGCATTCACCCGGATTACCGCGAAGTCCTGTTCGTCGACGTGTCGAACGACTTCAAGTTTGTCACGCGCTCCACGATCCAGACGCGTGAAACCGCTGAATACAACGGCAAGACCTACCCGCTCGCCAAGATCGAAGTGTCGTCGGAATCGCATCCGTTCTACACGGGTCAGCAAAAGATCATGGACACGGCAGGCCGCGTCGAGAAGTTCCGCAACAAGTTCGGCTCGCGCGCTACCGGCAAGGCCGCAGCGAAGTAATACGCCTGAACAACGCTTCGCCAGCTCCGGCCGGCAGCGATGCAGCAAAAACGAAGGGCAGCGTAAGCTGCCCTTTTTTGTCCCCTGCGGGCCCGCAGCCGCGCTCCTCTGCTGCGCCGGCGCGAGGCTTGCGCAGCGGGCGCGCGCTACGGGTTGTTACGGCGCCCCCGACGCCGTTGCGCGCCGTTACCGGTCGTGACGCGCACACTGCGCGCCGACTACAATGCCGGATGCTCAAACCAGCCCGTCTCAGCCGGATTCGCACTCCGATGGCGGCTTTCGATTATCCAATAATTCAAACCGCATGAGACCTGTCGTTCGCCTCACTGCCTCTGCGACCAGTGCGCTGCCGCGCTGGCTGCTGTTGACCATCTGCATCGTCTACGCGTCGTTCGGCCTGTTCGGCCGCGATCCATGGAAGAACGAGGACGCAGCCGGCTTCGGCGTGATGTGGACCATGGCGAACGGGACGGCGCACGACTGGCTCCTGCCCAATCTGGTCGGCAAATATCTGACTGAAGACGGCCCGCTCGGCTACTGGCTCGGCGCAAGCGCGATCCGCGCGCTGGCGCCGTGGGTCGACGCAAGCAATGCCTCGCGCGTCTTTACCGGCCTGCTGTTTTGCGCGGGCTGCGCGTTTGTCTGGTACGCGGCCTACCTGCTCGGCCGGCGCGCCGAAGTGCAGCCGTTCAAGTACGCGTTCGGCGGCGAGCCGGAGCCGCGCGACTACGGCCGCACGCTGGCCGACGGCGCGCTGCTGATCCTGCTGGCGTGCTTCGGCCTCGCCGAACGCGGTCATGAAACCACGCCGCAGCTTGCGCAATTCGTCGGCATTGCCATGCTGGTGTACGGCCTCGTGCGGATGATCGACAAGCCGATTCAGGGCGCGTCGATCTGGGGGCTTGCCGTCGGCCTCGTGACGCTCGCGAGCAGCCCGGTGCTGGTCGGCGCGCTGTTGCTCGGCACGCTCGCGATGACGCTGATCGTGCGCGAAACGCGCTCGCGCTGGCTGCTGCTCGTCGGCCTGCCGATTGCCCTCGCGATTTCCGTCGCCTGGCCGATTGCCGCGCTGGCGGCTTTTCCCGTCGACGCCGTCTGGTACCTGAACCAATGGGTGCATGTGAGTCTGAGCTCGTTTGCCGGACCGCCGGGCTCGGTCGCGGCCTACGCGCTCAAGAACCTGCCGCTCTTCACATGGCCCGCGTGGCCGCTCGCGCTGTGGGCCTGGTTCAGCTGGTCGGGGCTGCGGCGCGCGCCGCACGTCGCCATTCCGCTTTCGGTGATCGGGCCACTACTCGTGCTGGTCGTGCTGCAAAGCCATCAGTCGAACCGGCTCTATATGCTGCTGCTGCCCGCGCTCGCGGTACTGGCCACGTTCGCGCTGCCCACGCTCAAGCGCGGCGCGATCAACGCGATTGACTGGTTCGCGCTGCTCAGCTTCACAATTCTCGGCAGCTTCGTCTGGCTCGTCTACGTCGCCGGTCTCACTGGTTTTCCGCATCCGCTTGCGCGCAATCTCGCACGTCTTGCGCCGGGCTTTGCGCCGCAGTTCAAGATTCTGTCGTTTCTGTGCGCGGTGGCGGTGACGCTCTGCTGGTTCGTACTCGTGCGGTGGCGCCTCGCGCGGCATCCCAAGGTGCTGTGGCGCAGCGTCGTGCTCTCGAGCGCGGGCACTACGCTCATGTGGGTGTTGCTGATGACCTTGTGGCTGCCGGTCGTCAACTACAGCCGGACCTACAAGGACGTCGCCGAACAGATTGCGAGCCATCTGCCGGAGGACTACACGTGCATATCGCCGGTGCGGCTCGGCAATGCGCAGATCGCGACGTTTGCCTATTTCGGCGACATGCATTTCGCGTTCGATGAAGACTGCGACGTCATTCTGCGCCAGGACACCCAGGACTACGGCGAGCCGAGCGCAATGTCCAACTTCATGTGGAAGCTCGTGTGGGAAGGCCGCCGCGTGGCCGACCGCGACGAACGCTTCCGTCTGTATGTGCGCATCGACCGGCCCAAGCCGCCTGTGGTCAAACGGCGCGGCTGGCGCAAGAAAGCCGACTGAACGAACATGCTCGCCGACCTACGGAAAATCGCAGGACTCGCCTGGCCGGTGCTGATCGGCCAACTGGCGATCATCGCGTTCGGCGTAATCGACACGGCCATGGTCGGCCGCTACTCGGCGGTCGATCTTGCTGCGCTCGGCCTGGGGTCGTCGATCTATGTCTCTGTCTACATCGGCTTGACGGGGATTCTCACCGCGCTGCAACCGATCACCGCACAACTGTACGGCGCGCGCCGCTACGAGGAGATCGGCGAGGAAGTGCGCCAGGCGTTGTGGCTCACGCTCGCGCTGACGGTGATCGGCTTTCTGATCCTGTTCTTTCCCGGCCACCTGCTGCAACTCGCGCGCGTGCCCGACGCGCTGCACGAACGCACGGTGTCGTATCTGCGCATACTCGCGTTCGGCCTGCCCGCCGGCCTCGCTTTTCGGGTGTACGGGTCGATCAGCAATGCAGTAGGCAAGCCGCGGCTCGTGATGATCCTGCAGGTCGGCGCACTGCTGCTCAAAGTGCCGCTCAATACATGGTTCATCTTCGGCGGTTTCGGTGTGCCGGCGCTTGGCGGACCCGGCTGCGCGCTCGCCAGCAGCCTGATCAACTGGGCGCTTGCGCTGCTCGGCATGACGCTGCTCACGCGCGTGGACGTGTTCACGCCTTTCGCGATCTTCAAGCGCTTCTGCTGGCCGGTCTGGCGGCGCCAGGCAGCACAGTTGCGGCTCGGCATTCCGATGGGGCTGTCCTATCTGATCGAGGTCACGTCGTACACCTTCATGGCGCTTTTCATCGCGCGCTTCGGCACGACCACCCTCGCCGGGCATCAGATTGCCGGCAACATCGGCGCGGTGCTTTATATGACGCCGCTTGCCATCGGCATTGCTTCGTCGACGCTCGTCGCTCAGGCGCTCGGCGCGCATCGCCCCGAAGCGGCGCGCACGCTGTCGCGCCACGGCATCATGATGGCCGTCGCAATTGCCTGCTGTTATGGCGTGATCGTGCTGGCGCTGCGCCCCTATGTGATTGCGGGCTATACGCCGAATCCCCAAGTCGCGGCGGCAGCGATGCCGCTCGTGCTGATCGTCGTCTGCTATCACTTCTTCGACGCATTGCAGATCACCACTGCCTTCGTGCTGCGCGCCTACAAGGTGGCTGTCGTGCCAACCGCGATTTACGCGGTCGCGCTGTGGGGCGTGGGGCTTGGCGGCGGTTATCTGCTTGGCTTCAACGTGAGCGGCACGATTCCGTCATGGCTGACGGGCGCGCGCGGCTTCTGGGTTGCCAACACGGCAAGTCTCGCGATCGCCGGCATCGGGCTGCTGCTCTACTGGCGTGTGATCAGCAGGCGCCATGTGCGCGCCGCCCGCAAATTGAGCGCCGACGCCAGCGTGTGACGCGGCTGGCACCACGCGCGGCGGCGGCGAAAGCATGCATGCGCGGGGCTCTCGCGAAGCCGCGTGCTCAGGTCGCCTATGGCACTGCCTAGCCGTTGCCCAGCCATTGCCCAGCCATTGCCTACGCCATCGCCTGTCCCTCCTTCGCTTCTTGCGATGCCCGATCGTGGCGCTCGAAAATTTCGCGGGCCGCGAAGAGCGCATTCAGCGCCGCGGGGAAGCCCGCATAGAGCGCCATCTGCATGAACACCTCGACGATTTCCTCGCGCGTGCAGCCGACATTCAGCGCCGCCTCGATATGCACCTTCAACTGAGGCTGCGCGCAGCCGAGCGTGGCGAGCGAGGCGATCGTCGCAATCTCGCGCGCCCGCAGATCGAGTTGCGGACGGCTGTAAATATCGCCGAAACCGAACTCGATCAGAAGACGCCCGAAATCCGGCGCGATCGGCGCGAGCGCGGCAATCACCTGTTCGCCGGCTGCACCGTCGATTTCCCTCAGTTTGTTCCAGCCTTGCGTGTAGCGGTCGGTTTGTGCGTGGTCCATGGTGAGTCCTTTTCCGAGTGTGAGTGCGATGACGTGTCGTCGATCCGTCGTGTCCGGTTGCCGCCCGCGGGCGGCTTGCGGGCCGCCTCGCCTTCGTAATACGCGATCTTGTCGATGATCGCGCCGAGGTTGGTCTGCAATTCGGCAATCTGCGCGAGAACTGCATCGCGATGCGCGGCCAGCATGTCGCGGCGCGCGCTCACCGTCTGCTGACCTTCAGCCCGCAGCGCCGCGAAAGCCTGCATGCCGGCGATCGGCATGCCGGTCGCCTTCAGGCGCATCACGAAGCGCAGCCAGTCGAGATCGGCCGGCGAATACAGACGATGCCCCGCTTGCGTGCGGCCGACCTCGCGAATCAGGCCGGCCTGCTCGTAGTAGCGCAGCGTATGCGTGGAGACGCCGATGATTCCGGCGACCTGCCCGATGGTGAGTGCGTTCGACGTTTTCGACATGACAGGACTCAGGTTAGGACTTCGAGTGCACTCTAAGTCAAGTGCGCCGCGCTGTCATCGTCGGTGAGCCATTCATGCGTTTCGCACTATGGACTCACATCTGCGCAATGCAGAGGCAAAAGGTTTAAAGATTGTCCGAGGCGATTTACTTGCCACTCGTCGGCCGGTATAAATCGTCGGCGTTCGCGAATAAGGACGCGCATTTGTCCTATGCTTAAGCGCAGCGCCTGCTGACAGAATGCGTCGTCCGTTCCTGGCTAATTTTTGCCCTCAATGGAGTGCTTGCCATGCTGAAAAAGCTTGTGATGCTTTGCGTTGCTCTCGCGCTGTCGCTGTCGGCCGGCCTGGCGGCGGCGGTCGAGGTGAATTCGGCCGATCAGGCGGCTCTCGAATCGGTTAAGGGCATTGGCCCCGCGCACGCCAAGGCGATCATTGAAGAACGTACGAAGAACGGCCCGTTCAGGAGCGCAGACGACCTCGCCGCGCGCGTCAAGGGCATCGGCAACAAGTCGGTGATCAATCTGGAAGCGGCGGGCCTGACCATCAATGGCTCGTCAGCGCCGCCCACGGGTAGCAAGTCCGCCACGACGTCCGCGGGCGCGAAGTCGCCGGCGACGAAGGCCACGCCGGCGGCCAACGGCGCGGCAACTGCAGCGCCTGCGACCAGGACGCCTGCAACCACGGCGACCGGCGCCGCCACTACAGCAACGCCGGCTGCCCCTGCGGACGCTTCCGGCGCAAAAGCGTCGAAGTCGTCGAAGTCGTCGCATTCTTCGAAGAAGAACAAGGAGGCCGCCGCAGCGGCGTCCGCGCCCGCTGCTACCACTGCTACCACTGCTACCACGGCTGCCACTACTACCGCCGCTGCCAGCGGAACTGCCGCGAGTGCGCCTGGCGACGCATCCGGCGCGAAGGCATCGAAGAAAAAAGCCAGGAAGAGCAAAACGGCATCCGCCGCCGCGGCTTCCGGCGGCGCATAGAGAACCTGTCTGGCGCGACACGCGTCAGACACTGACTTAACCAGCAAGGCGGCGTGCCGAGCGGGGTTTTCGTGTCGTCTGCGCGCGTGCTGCGCATGACAGGCACGGCAACAGCCTTCGCAGTGCGCCTTCCTTCCCTCGACGCCGCGCAGCCGCGCGGCGCCTCACCCGCCGGCCGTCTGCGACGTGCCGGCATTCAAGAGAGACCGTCATGAGCCTACTCGATACCCTCGGTTCCCTGGTCGGCAAATCGCCGGAAGGCGGCGGCCAGCAAGCGTTGATTGCAGCCGCGCTCGAATTCGTCAATAGCCAGCCAGGCGGCCTGAACGGCCTGGTCCAACGCTTCCAGGAAAAGGGCCTCGGCGACGTCGTATCGTCGTGGATCAGCAACGGCGAGAATCAGCCGATTGCGGCCGACGCGCTGCATAGCGTGCTCGGCTCCGAAGCCGTCACGAACCTTGCCGCGAAAGCCGGCGTGCAGCCGGACCAGGTGACCGGCCTTCTAGCGCAGATCCTGCCGCACGTGGTCAATGCAGCGACGCCGGAAGGCGAAGTGCCGGCCGAAGGCAAACTGAACGCGACGACCGTGCTCGGCGCGCTTGGTGGCTTGTCGGCACTGTTTGGCAAGGGTACGGCGTAATTAGCGGCGCGGGCGGCGGCGACCGCTTGTGCTGCGACGGCAACGGCAACGGCAACGGCAACGAGAACGGCAACGAAAGCCAACCGACAAGCAAGCCAACGCACCCAATCGCACCCACAAAAAAAAGCGGCAACGAAGATCACTTCGTTGCCGCTTTGCTATCTACGCGGCTTGCCGCATGTCGCGTCGGATGGTTCGCGAGTTCAGTGCACGACACGCTCGAACACGAGATTGCCGTCTTCCAGTTCGACCGGAATGACATCCTTCGGACCGAACTTGCCCGCGAGTATCAGCTTGGCGACCGGGTTCTCGATCTCCTGCTGGATCGCGCGCTTCAACGGCCGCGCACCGAACAGCGGATCGTAGCCGACCTTGCCGACATGCTCGAGCGCCTCGTCCGACACCACCAGTTGCATGTCGAGCTTGGCCAGCCGCTCATGCAGGCGCTGCAACTGGATCCGCGCGATGGACTGCACGTTCGAGCGGTCGAGTGCATGGAACACCACGACATCGTCGATCCGGTTCAGGAACTCCGGACGGAAGTGCAGCTTCACTTCGGTCCACACCGCGTCCTTCACCGCTTCCTGCGGCTCGCCGACCATCGACTGGATGACTTGCGAACCGAGGTTCGACGTCATCACGATCACCGTATTCTTGAAGTCCACGGTGCGGCCTTGCCCGTCAGTCATGCGGCCGTCGTCGAGCACCTGCAGCAGCACGTTGAAAACGTCCGGATGCGCCTTCTCGATCTCGTCGAGCAGAATCACGCTATACGGCTTGCGACGCACCGCTTCCGTCAGATAACCGCCCTCTTCGTAGCCGACATATCCCGGCGGCGCGCCGATCAGACGCGCCACACTGTGCTTCTCCATGAACTCGCTCATGTCGATGCGAATGAGGTGCTCCTCCGAATCGAACAGGAACGCAGCCAGCGCCTTGCACAGCTCCGTCTTGCCCACGCCGGTCGGACCGAGGAACAGGAACGAACCGTACGGACGGTTGGGGTCGGACAGCCCCGCGCGCGAGCGGCGGATTGCGTCGGCCACCGCGTTGATCGCCTCGTCCTGGCCGATCACGCGCTCATGCAGCTTTTCTTCGATCTGCAACAGCTTTTCGCGCTCACCCTGCATCATGCGGGAGACCGGAATGCCGGTTGCACGCGAGACCACCTCGGCGATTTCCTCCGCACCGACCTGGGTGCGCAACAGACGCGGCCGCGTCGGGTTGTTCTGCTCCTTCGCCTCGGCCTGCGTGACTTCCTTCAGTTGCGCCTCGAGACCCGGCAGCTTGCCGTACTGCAGTTCGGCGACCTTCTCGAGCTTGCCTTCGCGCTGCAAGCGCGTGATCTCGGCTCGCGTGCGGTCGATCTCTTCCTTCAGTTGCGCACTGCCCTGCACCGCCGCCTTTTCGGCGGTCCAGATTTCTTCGAGGTCCGAATATTCGCGGTCGAGCCGCTCGATTTCCTCTTCGATCAATTGCAGGCGCTTTTGCGACGCTTCGTCCTTCTCCTTCTTGACCGCTTCGCGTTCGATCTTCAACTGGATCAGGCGGCGATCGAGCCGGTCCATTTCTTCGGGCTTCGAATCAATTTCCATCTTGATCTTCGACGCTGCTTCGTCGATCAGATCGATGGCCTTGTCCGGCAGGAAGCGATCGGTAATGTAGCGATGCGACAGTTCAGCCGCCGCGACGATAGCCGGGTCGGTGATGTCCACGCCGTGATGCAGTTCGTACTTCTCCTGCAAGCCGCGCAGAATGGCGATCGTTGCCTCGACCGTCGGCTCGTCGACGAGCACCTTCTGGAAGCGGCGCTCGAGCGCGGCGTCCTTTTCAATGTACTTGCGATATTCGTCGAGCGTGGTCGCGCCAACGCAGTGCAGTTCGCCGCGCGAGAGCGCCGGCTTGAGCATGTTGCCCGCGTCCATCGCGCCTTCGGCCTTGCCTGCGCCGACCATCGTATGAATTTCGTCGATGAAGACGATGGTCTGCCCTTCGTCCTTCGCAATGTCGTTGAGCACGGCCTTCAGACGCTCTTCGAATTCGCCGCGATACTTCGCGCCCGCCAGCAACGCGGCCATGTCGAGCGACAACACACGTTTGCCCTTGAGCGTTTCCGGCACTTCGCCGTTGACGATGCGCTGCGCGAGCCCTTCCACAATCGCGGTCTTGCCCACACCCGGTTCGCCGATCAGCACCGGATTGTTCTTGGTGCGGCGTTGCAGAATCTGAATGGAGCGGCGGATTTCGTCGTCGCGGCCGATCACCGGGTCGAGCTTGCCGGCCCGCGCACGCTCGGTCAGGTCGATGGTGTACTTCTTGAGCGCTTCACGCTGGCTTTCGGCGTCCTGGCTGTGCACCTGCGAGCCGCCGCGCACCGCGGCAATCGCGCTTTCGAGCGACTTGCGCGACAAGCCATGCTGACGCGCGAGCCGGCCCGCCTCGCCTTTATCGTCGGCGATGGCGAGCAGGAACATTTCGCTCGCGATAAACGTGTCGTTGAGCTTTTGCGCTTCCTTGTCCGCCTGGTTCAGCAGACCGGTCAGCTCGCGGCCGATCTGCACGTTGCCGTCGGTGCCCTGAACTTGCGGCAGACGCGTGATGGCCTCGTCGAGCGCGGTTTGCAACGCCTGCACGTGCACGCCGGCGCGCGACAGCAGCGAACGCGCCGAACCGTCCTGCTGCGCGACGAGCGCCGCGAGCACGTGAACCGGCTCGATATACTGATTGTCATGGCCGACCGCGAGACTCTGCGCGTCCGCCAGCGCTTCCTGGAATTTAGTGGTGAGTTTGTCGATTCTCATTCGAGACCTCCAATTTCGATTACCACCAAAATGAGGCGATTTATTCAGGATTCAAGCGCTTTTTTGCAGTCCCGGTGGAGTTTTTGAACAACTGACGCGAGAAAATGCGCGGCGTCCGAAGCGAAGCCGTGGTCAGGCAACCGGCACCGGGTTGTCGCTCGCCGGCTCGACGGGCAACGCGGGCACGACCGGAATCACCGTGCGTATGCCGAGCAGCGCGGCCAGCGGCCCTTGCGGACCGGCGACCTCGTCGATGGTATGGCGGTCGAGCTCTGCGAGAAAAGCATGGCGCGCCGCTTCCAGTACGTTGCGCAACCTGCACTGGGGCGTAATGACGCATGCGCGGCGTTCGCCGTTCTGATCCGGCAGGCAGGCAACCAGCGCGAAGTCGCTTTCGGTGGCGCGCACAATCTCGCCGACGGTCAGCGAGCGGGTGCGCTCGGCGAGACGCAGGCCGCCGTTGCGGCCGCGCACTGTCTCGACCCAGCCGAGTTCGCTCAACTGCTGCACCACCTTCATCAGGTGGTTCTTGGAGACGCCGTAGGCCTCGGAAATATCCTGAATGGTCGACAAACCCTGCCCGCGCACAGCGAGGTACAAAAGGACGCGCAGCGAATAGTCGGTGTAGTCGGTCAGTCTCATGGTTGCAGTATCACAATGAGCGCAAGCCGCGATCCGTGGGATAACCGCGTCGATGCAAGGGTTGCCGGTGCCACGGCTTCGCCATAAGATGCAGCGCATACGCTTGTTTATTTATGCTGCATCGGTAAAGCCGGGCTTTCGACACCAATGGTAACGTTTCGCGCCGCGCCTATTTGCACGAAAAGTACGCTATTTTGAGCTCAGTTCCGCCGGGCGGGCCGCTATTGTGGCAGTTTTGGCCGTTTTGTGGCGCACCGCGACGAGTTCGGGACGAATCGTCGCACACCTCTGGAATTTGCATGAACCCTTCCTTTCCCTCAGCGCCGGTCGTCGAGCGTGCTGCCGAGCCGACCGAGGCGAACATTCGCGAGCTGGTGTACGCGTTTTATGACCGCGTGCGCGCGGATCCGTTGCTTAGCCCGGTGTTCGACGCGACGTTGGCGGGCCGCTGGGACGACCATCTGCCGAAGATGTGCACCTTCTGGGCGAGCCTCGTTTTGGGTGCGAAGCAGTACCGCGGCAATGTGCAGCAGGCGCACCAGCCGCTTGCAGGCATCGAGCCGCAGCATTTCAGCCGCTGGCTGTACCTGTTTCTCGACACCGTTGAGTCGCGCTACCAGCCGGCTGCGGCCGTGCGCTTCATGGAACCGGCGTTGCGGATTGCGCAGAGTCTGCAATTGAGCCGCTTTGGCTGGGACTACAAGATTCCGGCGGAACAGCAGGCCCTGCTCGAGCGTGTGGCGCCGAAGCGGGCCCGTCCGGACGACGACGCGCATCTGCCTGCGCGGGCCGCCGGCGAGCCGTTCCCGACGCGCATCATTGGGAAATCGCGGGACGAGTGATTTACCGGGTGCGTGAGACGCCTGCCGTCATGCGCGGCTAGCGCGCTCATTCCGACGCGCCGTTACCCGATTCGACGCCCCAGCGCGCGAGCGCCGCATCGTCGGTGACGCGGGCATCGACCCAGCGCTCGCCTGCCTCGGTTTTCTCCTTCTTCCAGAACGGCGCCTGGGTCTTCAGATAATCCATGACGAATTCGCACGACGCGAATGCGTCGCCGCGATGCGCGGCCGTTGTCGCAACGAGCACGATCTGGTCGAGCGGATAGAGCTTGCCCACGCGGTGCACGATCAGCACTTCGATGCCCGGCCAGCGCTCGCGTGCGCTCACGATGATCGCTTCGAGCGACTTCTCGGTCATGCCCGGATAATGCTCCAGCTCCATGGCCTCTACCGTGCTGCCGTCGTTCAGATCACGCACGGTGCCGACAAAGCACGCCACCGCGCCGATCTTCGGATTGCGAGCCCGCAGCGCGGCGACCTCGGCGGTGAGATCGAAATCTTCAGTCTGTACACGAACGGGCATAGCCGGCTCCTTGCGCTGCTCTTTGCAGGTTAGCCGCCCGTGACGGGCGGAAAGAACGCGACCTCGCAACCTTCGGTGATGCGCGTGCCGGCATCGGTCACCACATGGTTGCACGCCATGCGCAGCGCGCGGCCTTCGGCAAGCGTGTCGGCCCAGATGGCGCCGCGCAGGCGCAGCCACGCGCGCACGTCGCCGACGGTCGCGACGCCCTCGGGCACCTCGACCGTTTCGTCAGCCAGATCGAGCGCTTCACGCACGCTCGCGAAATATCGCAGTTGGATCTTCATGGGATACGGCCGGCGCAGCCAGCCTCAATTCAGCAGTTCGGAAAAAGGAATGAAACGCACGGTTTCGCCCGCACTGATCGCGTGATTGGGCGGATTGTCGATCAGTCCGTCGCCCCATACGGTCGATGTCAAAACGGCCGAACTCTGGTTCGGGAACAGATCGAGACCGCCGGCGGCATTGATGCGCGCGCGCAGGAATTCGTTGCGGCGATCCGCCTTGCCCTGCGTGAAGTCCGCGCGCAGCGACAGCGCGCGCGGCGCGACCGCGTGCACGCCGGCAAGCCGCAAAATGAACGGACGCACGAATATCAGGAAGGTCACGAAGCTCGACACCGGATTACCCGGCAAGCCGATGAAAAACGTTTCGGCGCGCGCACCGGCCGGGTCGGCGGTGTCTGCTGCCGGCTCATTGTCTGCGCTGCGGCGCACGGCGCCGAACGCGAGCGGCTTACCCGGCTTCATCGCGATCTGCCACATCGTCAGGCGCCCTTCCGCCTCGACAGCGGGCTTCACGTGGTCTTCCTCGCCCACCGAGACGCCGCCGCAGGTCAGAATCAGATCGTGTGCGCTGGCCGCTTCGCGCAGCGTGGCGCGCGTGGCCTCGAGCTTGTCTTCGACGATGCCGAAATCGCTCACCTCGCAGCCAAGGTTCTCGAGCAAACCGCGCAGCGTGAAGCGGTTCGAATTGTAGATTGCACCCGGCTTGAGCGGCTCGCCGGGCATGGTCAGCTCGTCGCCGGTAAAGAACACGGCGACTTTCACGCGGCGGCGCACCGGCAGTTCGGCGCAACCCACGGATGCGGCAAGCCCCAGCGCCTGCGGCGTGAGCCGCGTACCCGCCGGCAGGATCACCGAACCGCTGCGGATGTCCGCGCCTTGCGCCGTGATCCATTCGCCGGCCCGTGGGCTGTGCAGGATCGTCACTTCGTCGCCGGCCGTTTCCGTCTGCTCCTGGATGACGATTGCGTCGGCGCCCGGCGGCACCGTGGCGCCCGTGAAAATGCGCGCCGCCGTGCCCGGCTTGAGCGGCTCGGGCGCATGGCCTGCGGGAATGCGCTGCGACACGGGCAGGCGGCGGTTGCCGTGGCTCGTGACGTCGGCCGCGCGGATCGCGTAGCCGTCCATTGCGCTGGTGTTCATCGGCGGCACGTCGAGCGGCGAGACGACGTCCGCGGCAAGCACGCGGCCATGCGCTTGAAGCGTCGGTACGGATTCGCTGCCGTTGACCGGCCTCGCGGCGTCGAGCAGGATCGCAAGCGCGTCGGCGGTGGCGAGCATCGGAGCGCGGGGCGTGGGGGTAGACATCTCAGGTTCGAAGCCGCTGGTTAAAAGAATATTGTAGCGGCCGAAGGCCAGAGCTTGCCGCAGCCGTGCTTATCGAGGGGGTTTTCGGTTTCTGCGATCGTCTGGGGCGCGGCGGTTCGCTGGGCATCAGATGCCGGCGCGGCCCGCGGTGCAGGGGTTCCGGTGCAGGCCCGCGGTACAGGTTCATGGTGCAGACTCAGAGTGCAGCGTCAGAGTGCAGACTCATGGCGCAGGCTCGATCCGCCGCCCTGGCGGCCGGGTCTGCATGACGCACGAGCGGCTCGGCTCGCTGCGGTGCGCAGGCCGCAGGCCCCGCGCACCGCACTCACTGCAATCAGATGCCAGTGTTCGCCGCGATGAAGTCCTTCACACGCTGCACGTCCGCAGGCACGACCTCGAAGCGTTGCGGCAGCGACTCCAGTCCGGCGAAAGCCGGCGGACGCTCCGGTTCACGCAGCAGCGCTTCGCGAATCGTTTCGCCGAACTTGATCGGCTGGGCCGTTTCCAGCACGATCATCGGCACGCCCGGCTGCAGATGTTCGCGCGCTACCTTGAGGCCGTCGGCGGTATGTGTGTCGATCATCGTGTCGTAGCGCTGGAACACGTCGCGGATCGCCTCGACGCGGTCGTCGTGGCTGCTGCGACCCGACACGAAACCGAACTCCTTGACGCGCGCAAAGTCACCGCTCGCCGCAAGGTCGAAACCGCCCTTCTCCTCCACGTCGCGGAACAGTTGCAGCACCCGCGACGGGTCGCGGCCAAGCAGGTCGAACACGAAGCGCTCGAAATTCGAGGCCTTCGAAATATCCATGCTCGGGCTGCTCGTGTGGTACGTCTCCGCCGCCTTGCGCACGCGGTAGACGCCGGTGCGGAAGAACTCGTCGAGCACGTCGTTTTCGTTGGTGGCGACCACCAGCTTTTCGATCGGCAGGCCCATCATGCGCGCGATGTGACCTGCGCACACGTTGCCGAAGTTGCCCGAAGGCACCGTGAACGACACGCGCTCGTCGTTGCTCTTCGTCGCCGCGAAATAGCCCTTGAAGTAGTAGACGACCTGAGCGACCACGCGTGCCCAGTTGATCGAGTTGACCGTGCCGATCTTGTACTTCGCCTTGAACGCGTGATCGTTCGACACGGCTTTGACAATGTCCTGGCAGTCGTCGAACACGCCTTCGACCGCGAGGTTGAAGATGTTCGGATCTTGCAGGCTGTACATCTGCGCGGTCTGGAACGCGCTCATCTTCTTGTGCGGCGACAGCATGAACACGCGAATGCCCTGCTTGCCGCGCATGGCGTATTCGGCCGCGCTGCCGGTGTCGCCGGAAGTCGCACCGAGAATGTTGAGCGTTTCGCCGTGCTTCGCGAGCGCGTATTCGAACAGGTTGCCGATCAGCTGCATCGCCATGTCCTTGAACGCGAGCGTCGGACCGTTCGACAGTTCCAGCAGCGACAGCGGCGCGCCATCTTCGACGCCGAGCGTTTTGAGCGGCGTGATCTGCGCAGCGCTTTCGTCGTCGCGCACGTTGCAGTAGGTGGCGGCCGTGTAGGTCTTGCGGGCCAGCGCGCGCAGGTCTTCAGCGGGAATGTCGTCGCTGAATTTCGACAGGATTTCGAACGCCAGATCCGCGTACGGCAGCGTACGCCAGCGGGCAAGTTCGTCCGCACTGACGCGCGGGTATTCGGCGGGCAGGTACAGGCCGCCGTCTTTCGCGAGACCGCCGAGCAGAATGTCGGAGAAGGTGTGGCGCTCGCCGGCTCCGGCGCCGCGCGTTGAGAGATAGTTCATAGTTCGGCCTAGTTCAGCGCTTCCATGCGCAGCTTCGTGACTTGCGAGACGACGGTCTGCAACGCCTCGATCGACGTGATCGCAGCATTGACGTTCTTTTCGACCGTTTCGTGCGTGATCAGGATGATGTCGGTTTCGCCCTTACCATTGGCGTCGACCTGTTCGGACTCCTTCTGCAGGAGCGCGTCGATCGAGATGCCGGTGTCCGCCAGAATGCGCGTGATGTCGGCCAGCACGCCCGTCACGTCCGCCACTCGCAAACGCAGGTAGTAGCCGCTCGTTACCTCGTCGATGGGCAGAATCGGCGTGTTCGACAGACGGTCCGGCTGGAATGCGAGATGCGGCACGCGGTGCTCCGGGTCGGCCGTATGCAGGCGCGTCACGTCCACCAGATCGGCGACGACCGCCGAAGCCGTGGGCTCCGCGCCCGCGCCCTTGCCGTAGTACAGCGTGGTTCCCACCGCGTCGCCATGCACGACGACCGCGTTCATCGCGCCTTCCACATTGGCGAGCAGGCGCTTTTCCGGAATCAGCGTGGGATGCACGCGCAACTCGATGCCCTTGTCCGTGCGGCGTGCAATGCCGAGCAGCTTGATGCGGTAGCCGAGTTCCTCGGCGTACTTGATGTCGATCGCCGCGAGCTTGCTGATGCCTTCCACGTAAGCGCGGTCGAATTGCACCGGCACGCCGAACGCAATCGCGCTCATGATGGTGGCCTTGTGCGCGGCGTCCACGCCTTCGATGTCGAAGGTCGGGTCCGCTTCGGCATAGCCCAGTTCCTGCGCGGCTTTAAGCGCAGTTCCGAAGTCCAGCCCGCGGTCGCGCATTTCCGAAAGAATGTAGTTCGTCGTGCCGTTGATGATGCCCGCGATGTACTGGATCTGGTTGGCCGTGAGACCTTCGCGCAGCGCCTTGATGATCGGGATGCCGCCCGCCACCGCAGCCTCGAACGCGACCATTACGCCGTTGGCGCGCGCTGCCTCGAAGATTTCGGTGCCATGCACCGCAAGCAGCGCCTTGTTGGCCGTGACCACATGCTTGCCGTTGGCAATGGCGCGCAGCACGAGGTCGCGCGCCACGCCCGTGCCGCCGATCATTTCCGCAATGATGTCGATAGACGGGTCGTCGACCACCGCGTTGAAGTCGTCGGTGAGCGCGACGCTCGCGGCCTGCGCGCCGAGCGCGGCCGTCGCCTTGGCGGGATTGCGCACGGCAATGCGCGCAACCTCGATGCCGCGGCCCGCGCGACGTTTGATTTCTTCCTGATTGCGGCGCAGTACCGTGAAGGTGCCGCTGCCTACCGTGCCGAAGCCCAGCAGTCCAACTTTGATCGGTTCCATGCAGCGTGGTGTCGAGTAGTGATTAAGGGAATTCGAAAGCGGCGCTTGCCGGATGCGCGCAGCGGACAGATCACGCGTTGCACCCCGTATTGTGCGCTAGGCCGTGTGACGTTTGCGGTAACCGTCGAGAAAGCGCGCGATCCGGTTGATGGAATCGGCCAGATCGTCCACGTTCGGCAGGAACACGACGCGGAAGTGATCCGGCGTCTTCCAGTTAAACCCAGTGCCCTGCACGAGCAGCACGCGCTCTTCGAGCAGCAGGTCGAGAATGAACTGCTGGTCGTTCTGGATCGGATAGACCTTCGGGTCGAGGCGCGGGAACATGTAGAGCGCCGCCTCGGGCTTCACGCAGCTCACGCCGGGAATTGCCGTGAGCATGTCGTACGCCAGTTCGCGCTGCTTGTAGAGGCGCCCGCCCGGCACGATCAGGTCGTTGATGCTCTGATAGCCGCCTAGCGCCGTCTGAATGGCGTACTGACCAGGCACGTTCGGACACAGACGCATGGACGCGAGAATGCCGAGCCCCTCGAAATAGTCTTTCGCGTGACGGCGGTTTTCGCCGGTCAGGCCCGAAATGAACATCCAGCCTGCGCGGTAGCCGCACGAGCGATAGCTTTTCGAGAGGCTGTTGAACGTGACGGTCAGGACGTCTTCGGAGAGCGCGGCCATCGACGTGTGCTTCTTGCCGTCATAGACGATCTTGTCGTACACCTCGTCGGCGAAGATCACGAGGCCGTGCTGGCGTGCGATTTCGATCAGCCCCAACAGCAGTTCGTCGGAATACAGCGCGCCGGTCGGATTGTTCGGATTGATGACGACGAGCGCGCGCGTGTTCGGCGTGATTTTGGCGCGAATGTCGTCGAGGTCGGGCATCCAGCGGTTCGACTCGTCGCAGATGTAGTGCACCGGGGTGCCGCCCGCGAGGCTCACGCCGGCGGTCCACAGCGGATAGTCCGGCGCGGGCAGCAGCACTTCGTCGCCGTCGTTCAGGAGCCCCTGCAGCGCCATCACGATCAGCTCGGACGCGCCGTTGCCGATGTAGATGTCATCCAGCTCGACGCCGTGCACGCCCTTTTGCTGCGTGTAATGCATGATCGCCTTGCGCGCGGCGAACACGCCCTTCGAGTCGGAGTAGCCCGACGAGCCGGGCAGATTCAGGATCATGTCCTGAATGATTTCGTCCGGCGCTTCGAAGCCGAACGGCGCCAGGTTGCCGATGTTCAGCTTGATGATGCGGTGGCCTTCTTCTTCGAGCCGCTTCGCATGTTCGAGGACCGGCCCGCGAATGTCGTAGCAGACATTCAGCAACTTGTTTGACTTGAGAATCGGTTTCACGGCGGGCACTTCATCCTGGTTAATGGGCATTGAGGGCTGCAAGGCTTGACGCCGAGGCCGGTGGAGGTCAGACACAAACTGGCAGAAACAGGGCAAAAATGGCTGGACGACAGGCAGGCACCACGCTTCTCACCCGCTCTGCCACGAGCCCTGAACCACAGGCGATAGCCGGCTCGGGCAAAAAATAGACGCGCACAACACTCGCCGATTGCAAATTCGGGACGCGGCAACGCCGCAGGGCCGCTCCGTAGCGGGCCGCCCGAGGTGGACGAAAGCGGGCGCAACCAGGGTAGGCAGGATGGGCCGCACCCCGGACCGTCGGCGCGGCTCGTGGCGGCGCATGCGCGGGGGCGCCGCTAGGCGGCTAAAAAGTTATAATTTAGCGGATTTTGGCCGACTTCCGCAATGCACCAAGCGCAACGGGAGCCTTTTGAGCCCTTTCCTGTCCCACTCGTGTAGAACCGCCCTGCTCGCGTTTGCCGCGTCAGGCCTTCAACACGCACGATGTCTCGCGACGACTTCGGAAAACGAATTTGAAATTACATCAGGATTCCAGCGGCGCCCTCAACACCGTCACGGGCTACGGCGCCGGCTATGTGGAAATCAATCTGGAGCGCCATGCCGGCAGCATTCTCGTGATGCCGGACGCGCCCGTCATCCCTTGGCCCGTCACGTCTTTCGAGCAACTCACCCCTGAGCTTTTCGCGATGCTGGTGGATTCCGCGCCGGAGGTGGTGGTGTTCGGCAGCGGCGAGCGGCTGCGCTTTCCGCACCCGCGCCTGACTGCGATGCTGACGGCAAGACGCATCGGCGTCGAAACCATGGACTTCAAGGCCGCCTGCCGCACGTACAACATTCTGATGGCCGAGGGCCGCAAGGTTGCGGCGGCGCTGCTGATCGAAGCGTAGCGACTGCACGCAGTCGATTGCGAGCTTGCGATGGCCGGGCGCCTGTGGCCGTGCTGCCGTGCGTTGGCGGATGCCGTGCGTTGGCGGATGCCGGGTGATGGCGAATGCCGTGCGATGGCCGCTGCGGTGCGGTGGATGCTGCGTTGCGATGGCCGCTGCCGTGCGATGGCCGCTGCCTTGGCATACGCCAATGACCGTCCGTCCGGCCAGCGTTCCATCGCGCGCACGCCGAAAGCCGCTGACCGCGAGTTTCGCGCACCTGCCGCCTGGCCTGCCCTCGCCGTGCCCCGCACGATCACGTACACTGCGCGCCATCCGCGCACGGGCAGCCGCCTGCCGGCATTTCCGAATAACAACGCAGCGCCGCGCAAGCAGCGTTGCCAGAAAGGTTTAAATCCATGAACGATACGCCGTCCAGGCTACCGCTCAACCGCACTACGATCCTGTTACTGGTGCTGGTCCTTGCCCTTATCTGGTTCGTGCCGCTCGGCTGGCGCCATCTGCTGCCAAGCGACGAGGGCCGCTACGCCGAAATGGCCCGCGAGATGTTCGTGACCGGCGACTGGATCACGCCGCGCTATAACGGCTACAAATATTTCGAAAAGCCGCCGCTGCAGACCTGGGCAAACGCGCTCACCTTCGCGTGGTTCGGCATCGGCGAATGGCAGGCGCGGCTCTATACGGCGCTGACAGGTTTTGCCGGCGTGCTGCTGATCGGCTACACCGGCGCGCGGGTATTCAATGCGGCGACCGGCGTGTTCGCCGCACTGGTGCTGGCGACCTCGCCGTACTGGAATCTGATGGGCCACTTCAACACGCTCGACATGGGCCTGTCGTTCTGGATGGAACTGACGCTGTGCGCGCTGCTGCTTGCGCAGCGCCCGAACCTCACCGTTTCGTGCGTGCGCGGCTGGATGTGGCTGTGCTGGGCGTCAATGGCGCTCGCGGTGCTCTCCAAGGGCCTTGTCGGCGTGATCCTGCCGGGCGCCGTACTGGTGCTCTATACGTTGATTGCGCGTGACTGGGCGGTCTGGAAACGCCTGCATCTGATCGGCGGCCTGCTCGTGTTCTTCGCGATCGTCACGCCGTGGTTCGTGCTGGTGCAGGAGCGCAATCCGGAATTCCTCAATTTCTTCTTCGTCGTTCAGCAGTTCAAACGCTATCTGACGCCTGAGCAGAACCGCCCCGGGCCGTTCTATTATTTCGTGCCGGTGCTGATCATCGGTTTCCTGCCGTGGCTTTCGGTCACCGTGCAAAGCGTGCGTCACGCATGGCGTCTGCCGCGCCAGCCGAACGGCTTCGCGCCGGTCACGTTGATGTTCGTCTGGACCGGCTTCATTTTCCTGTTCTTCAGCGCGTCGCACTCCAAGCTGCTGTCGTACACGCTGCCTGTCGCGCCGGCCATCGCGCTTCTGATCGGCATGTATCTGCCGCTCGTCACGCGCGGGCAGTTGCGCCGTCATCTGACGGGCTATGCGCTATTTCTCGTAGTGGCCGCGTTTGCCGCGCTTTTTCTGCCGCGCTTTGGCAGCGCGCGCAATCCGACCGAAATTTACGCTGCGTACCGCAGCTGGGTGCTCGCGGCGCTCGCGGTGGCCTTCGCGCTTACACTCGCGGCGCTCTGGCTCAATCGACGCAGCCGCGCCGCCAGTCTCGGTGCGATCGCGAGTTTCGGCGCCGCGTGGCTGCTGCTCGGCACGATTGCGGGCACGGGTCACGACGTATTCGGGCGGCTTAGCTCCGGCGCGCCGCTCGCGCCCGCCATCAAGGCGCAAATGGCGAAATTGCCCGCCGACACGCCGTTCTACTCCGTCGGCGTGCTCGACCACACATTGCCGTTCTACATCGGCCATACGATGACGATGGTCGAGCATCCGGATGAACTGGCGTTCGGGGTGTCGGTGGAGCCGCAGAAATGGCTGCCTTCGGTGCAGGCATGGGAAGAGCGCTGGAGGGCCGACCGCTATGCGCTCGCGCTGCTTCCGCCGCAGACTTACGACAGACTCCTGAGCGAAGGTCTGCCGATGCAGATAATTGCCCGCGACTCGCGCCGCGTGGTGGTGATGAAGCCGCTCACGGCGCAGCCGGCGGCATCTGCATCTGCGTCCGCATCTGCATCTGCTGCGACGTCGGCACCCGCAGCGTCGGACGCCTCGGCCACGCCGGCAACTCCGCCCGCACCCGCCGCGTCGGCAGCCAAACCGCAGTCATGACGCCATATCAGGATCCTGAGCTCAGATGAACCCGATTTCCCTCTTTTGCATCCTCGCCGGCGTCACGTTGAACGCCGGCGCGCAATTGCTGCTCAAAGCCGGAACGAATGCCGTTGGACACTTTGAATTCAGCCGTGCGAACATCCTGCCCATCGCCTTTCGAATGGCGACGCAACCGCCGATCATCGGCGGCCTCGCCTGCTATGTGATCAGCGTGGTGGTGTGGATCGTCGGACTGTCGCGCGTGGACGTGTCGATCGCTTATCCGATGCTGTCGCTCGGCTACGTCGTCAATGCGTTCGCCGCGTGGTATCTGTTCGGCGAAGTGCTGTCGGTGCAGAAACTGGTCGGCATCGGCGTGATCCTCGTGGGCGTGGCGATAGTCGCCCGCAGCTAGGCGCCCGGCGCCACGCGCCGCAACAAGACAACGTAAGCCGGCCTTCATGCCGGGCAAGCAAAACGTAAGGTCGATCGCGGTATGCTTCGCGGTTGCACCCTTTTTTGGCCCAGGCCTCGCGTGGCGCGTCGTGTGTGTCGACGGCGCCGTGCAGGCCCCCGGCCCTTTCGATCGAGCGAAGCATTCATGACCCAGTCAACCGTCCCGCCGCTGCCGTTCCTGCCGTTCGTCAAACCGGAAATCGACGAAGAAACGATTCAAGGCGTAGCCGAGGTGCTGCGCTCCGGCTGGATCACCACCGGCCCGCAGAACCAGAAGTTCGAGGCCGCGCTGTCCGAATTCTGCGGCGGCCGTCCGGTGCGCACCTTCAATTCCGGCACGGCGACACTCGAAATCGGCCTGCGCATTGCAGGCGTCGGCCCCGGCGACGAAGTGATCACCACGCCCGCCTCGTGGGTCTCGACCAGCAATGTGATCTACGAAGTCGGCGCAACGCCGGTGTTCGCGGACATCGACCCGGTAACGCGCAACATCGACCTCGACAAGCTTGAGCAGGCCATCACCCCGCGCACCAAGGCGCTCATCCCGGTTTATCTGTCCGGCCTGCCCGTCGACATGGACCGCCTCTACGCGATTGCCCGCGCACACAAGCTGCGCGTGGTGGAAGACGCCGCACAGGCGTTCGGCTCGACGTGGAAGGGCCAGCGCATCGGCGCGATTGGCGACATGGTCTCCTTTAGCTTCCACGCGAACAAGAATCTGACGTCGGTCGAAGGCGGCGCCCTCGTGCTGAACAACGAGGAAGAAGCCGTCCTCGCGCAGAAGTACCGGCTGCAAGGCATTACCCGCACCGGCTTCGACGGCATGGACTGCGACGTGCTCGGCGGCAAGTACAACCTCACGGACGTTGCCGCGCGCGTCGGCCTCGGGCAGTTGCCGCATCTGGACCGTTTTCTCGCGCAGCGCCACAAGCTGGTGCGCGCGTACTACGCCGGCTTCGAGGGCGGCGCGGCAGTGAAACTGGGCGTCGGCCTGCCGTTCGCCGACTTCGAGAACAGCAACTGGCACATGTTCCAGATCACGCTGCCGCTGGAAAAGCTTTCGCTCGACCGCGCCGGTTTCATGGGACAGTTGAAGGAACGCGGCATCGGCTCGGGCGTGCACTACCCGGCCATTCACCTGTTCTCGCTGTATCGCGCGCGCGGCTTCGCGCCCGGCATGTTCCCGCATGCCGAGCGTTTCGGCGCCACCAACGTCACGCTGCCGCTGTTCACGCTGATGAACGAAGGCGACGTGGAGCGCGTATGCCGCGCGGTCAACGAAATTTGCGAACAATACGGAAAGTAAGCGGAAATGATTTATACGGAACAACGCGCCGTCACGCCGGAAGTGTCGATCATCATTCCGGTGTACAACGAGGAAGCCGGACTGGCAGCGCTCTTCGCGCGGCTTTACCCGGCGCTCGACGCGCTCGGCACGTCCTATGAAGTGATCTTCATCAACGACGGCAGCCGCGACAAATCTCCCGCGCTGCTCGCCGAGCAGTTCCGCGCGCGCCCGGACACAACCCGCGTGATCCTGCTCAACGGCAATTACGGGCAGCACATGGCGATCCTCGCGGGCTTCGAGCAGTCGCGCGGCGAGATCGTCATCACGCTCGACGCCGATCTGCAGAACCCGCCCGAGGAGATCGGCAAGCTCGTGAACAAGATGCACGAGGGCTTCGATTACGTCGGCACCATTCGGCTGCAACGCCAGGACAGCCTGTGGCGCCGCAAAGCGTCGCGCGCGATGAACCGCCTGCGCGAGCGCATTACCCACATCAAGATGACCGACCAGGGCTGCATGCTGCGCGCGTACAGCCGGCACATCATCGACACCATCAATCGTTGCGGCGAAATCAACACCTTCATTCCGGCGCTCGCCTACACGTTCGCGCAGAATCCGGTGGAGATCGAGGTCGCGCACGAGGAGCGCTTCGCAGGCGAATCGAAGTACTCGCTGTATTCGCTGATCCGCCTGAATTTCGACCTGGTGACCGGCTTCTCCGTCGTGCCGCTGCAGTGGCTGTCGTTCATCGGCGTAATCCTGTCGCTCGGCTCGGCGGCGCTCTTCGTGCTGCTGCTGATTCGCCGCTTCATCATCGGCGCGGAAGTTCAGGGCGTGTTCACGCTGTTTGCGATTACGTTCTTCCTGCTGGGCGTGATCATCTTCGCGCTCGGGCTGCTCGGCGAGTACATCGGGCGGATTTATCAGCAGGTGCGCGCGCGCCCGCGCTATCTGGTGCAGACCATTCTCGAAGAGCGCAACGGCACCGCGGTGGCGGACGTGCCGCGCCAGACGGTGGTGCAGGCGATTCGGCCGGCGCCCATCGCCGAGGAGCGCAACGAGGGTCCTGACCGATGAAACCGCGCGCCGTCGTATTCGCGTATCACAACGTCGGCGTGCGCTGCCTGCAGGTGCTGCTCGCGCGCGGCGTGGAGGTGGCGCTCGTCGTCACCCACGAGGACAGCCCGACCGAGAACATCTGGTTCGGCAGCGTCGCGAGCGTGGCGGCCGAGCACGGCATTGCCGTCGTGACGCCCGCCGATCCGAAAAGCCCAGAATTGCGTGCAGCCATTAGCGCGGCGCGCCCGGACTTCATTTTTTCGTTCTACTACCGCCACATGCTGCCGGTCGACCTGCTCGCGCTCGCCGCGCGCGGCGCCTACAACATGCACGGCTCGCTGCTGCCCAAGTACCGGGGCCGGGTGCCCACCAACTGGGCGGTGCTGCACGGCGAAACCGAAACCGGCGCGACGCTGCACGAAATGGCCGCCAAGCCCGACGCGGGCGCGATCATTGCGCAGACGCCCGTGCCGATCCTGCCGGACGACACCGCCGCGCAAGTGTTCGACAAGGTCACCGTGGCCGCCGAGCAGACCCTGTGGCGCGTGCTGCCCGCGCTGCTCGCGGGCGAGGCGCCGCATCTGCCGAACGATCTGTCGCACGGCAGCTATTTCGGCGGGCGCAAGCCCGAAGACGGCCGCATCGACTGGAGCCAGCCGGCACAGCAGGTGTACAACCTGATTCGCGCGGTCGCGCCGCCCTATCCCGGCGCGTTTACCGACATCGACGGCCGCCGTTTCGTGGTTGCGCGCGCGCGCCTCGCGACGCCCGGCGCGCTTCGCTCCGATTTGCCGCCGGGCCTGCACGTAAGCGATAATGCCGTTTTCGCGATATGCGGCGACGGTCGCGCGATCGCGGTCCACGAATTGCGGCACCAGCACGACGGCAGCGAAACCGTCGTCACCCCGGCCGAATTCGCCCAGTTCCTCCAAACTCCCCGACATTTATGAAGAAAGTCCTGATCCTGGGTGTGAACGGCTTCATCGGCCATCACCTGTCCAAACGCATTCTCGAAACGACCGATTGGGAAGTCTTCGGGATGGACATGCAGACAGAACGTCTGGGCGATCTCATCAATCATGAGCGGATGCACTTTTTCGAAGGCGACATCACGATCAACAAGGAGTGGGTCGAATATCACATCAGGAAGTGCGATGTGATTCTGCCGCTGGTCGCGATCGCCACGCCCGCCACCTACGTGAAGCAGCCGCTGCGCGTGTTCGAACTCGACTTCGAGGCGAACCTGCCGATCGTGCGCTCGGCCGTCAAGTACGGCAAGCACCTCGTGTTTCCGTCCACCTCCGAGGTCTACGGCATGTGCACGGACGAGCAGTTCGATCCGGAAGAATCGCAACTGTCGTATGGCCCGATCAACAAGCCACGCTGGATCTATGCGTGCTCGAAGCAGTTGATGGACCGCGTGATCTGGGGCTACGGCATGGAGGGCCTGAACTTCACGCTGTTCCGTCCGTTCAACTGGATCGGCCCGGGCCTCGACTCGATCTACACGCCGAAGGAAGGCAGCTCGCGCGTGGTCACGCAGTTCCTCGGCCATATCGTGCGCGGCGAGAACATCAGCCTCGTGGACGGCGGCGCGCAAAAGCGCGCGTTCACGGATATCGACGACGGCATCGGCGCGCTGATGAAGATCATCGAGAACAAGAACGGCGTGGCGACGGGCAAGATCTACAACATCGGCAATCCGACCAACAACTTCTCGGTGCGCGAGCTCGCACACAAGATGCTCGCGCTTGCGGCTGAATTCCCCGAATACGCAGACAGCGCCAAGCAGGTGCAACTGGTCGAGACCTCGTCCGGTGCGTACTACGGCGCGGGCTATCAGGACGTGCAGAACCGCGTGCCGAAGATCGACAACACGATGCAGGAACTCGGCTGGGCGCCCAAGTCGACCTTCGACGAAGCGCTGCGCAAGATTTTCGAAGCGTATCGGGGCCATGTTGCTGAAGCGCGCGCACTCGTCGAACAGCAATAAGGGCTGATCTTGGCCCGTATCGTGCTGAAGATCGACGTCGACACGCTGCGCGGCACCCGCGAAGGCGTGCCGAACCTCGCGCGTATCTTCGACCGCTTCAAGGCGCGCGCCACTTTCCTCTTCAGCCTCGGGCCCGACCACACCGGTTGGGCGATGCGCCGCGTGCTGCGCCCGGGCTTCCTGCAGAAAGTGTCGCGCACCTCGGTGGTCGAGCACTACGGGCTCAGGCAGTTGATGTACGGCGTGCTGCTGCCGGGGCCGGACATCGGCGTGAAAGCGTCGGCAGAAATGCGCGCGATTCACGAAGCCGGTTTCGAGTGCGGCATCCACACGTGGGACCACGTGTACTGGCAGGACAACGTTCGCTCGAAAGACCGCGCGTGGACAGCCGCACAAATGCAGAAAAGCTACGCGCGCTTCGTCGATATTTTCGGCGCGCCGCCCGTCACGCACGGCGCGGCAGGCTGGCAGATGAACGGCCATGCGTTCGAGCAGATCGACGCCTGGGGCATGCACTACGCGTCCGACGGCCGCGGCCATTCGCCGTACCTGCCGGTCGTGGACGGCAAGACGCTCGCTCACGTGCAAATGCCGACCACGCTGCCCACGCTCGACGAAGTGCTCGGCGTGAACGGGGTGGACGAACACAACGTCGCCGCCTTCATGTTGACGCACACGGAAAACAATCCGCACGATCAGGTCTTCACGCTGCACGCGGAACTGGAAGGCCAGAAGCTCGCGCCAATCTTCGAGCAATTGCTGGAAGGCTGGCGGGCGCAAGGCCACACGTTTGCGACCATGGGCGACTACCACGCGGCGCTGGACCGCAGCGCGCTGCCATCGTACCCTGTTACGTGGGGCGAAATTCCAGGGCGCTCCGGCGAGCTGATCGTCCAGCCATGACGGGTCGGCCGGCCTGCCGGACCGACACAACCGCTGGCTTGCGGTCCGCCAACCCCGCCCTGACGAGCCCAGCCGCCACGCGAGCGTGTGCGTACCGGCAGCCCCTCCCAAAAAATGTCTCGATGCCAGGTCCGCGCCGCCGTGACGGATTCACGCGGCGGCGCCGACCATCACAACCGGAGAATCTTGTGCCCATCGCAGTCGATCAACCTATCCCCGACTTCACCGCTGCCGCTACCGGAGGTGAGATCACGCTGTCCAGTCTGCGGGGTAAGAAGGTGGTGCTGTATTTTTATCCGAAGGACAACACGCCGGGCTGCACGACCGAAGGTCTGCAGTTCCGCGATCTGTATCCGAAGTTCAAGAAGGCCGGCAGCGAGATTCTCGGCGTCTCGCGCGACAGCCTGCGCTCCCATGAGAACTTCAAGGCGAAGCTCGAACTGCCCTTCCCGCTCATCTCCGACCCGGAAGAAAAGCTGTGCGCGCTCTTTAACGTCATCAAAATGAAGAAAATGTATGGCAAGGAAGTACGGGGAATCGAACGCTCCACCTTTCTCATCGACGCCGACGGCGTGCTTCGCGCAGAGTGGCGCGGCGTGAAAGTGCCCGGCCATGTCGAGGACATTCTGGAGGCTGTACAAGCGCTGTGAGGCGCGCTATATTGGGTTGCAATGAGTGCCTGTCCATCCCAAATTTTTCGCTGCTGCGCAAGGCTTGACGGTCGTGTCGGTCATGGCAACCGATCCGTCGAAGTCGTGAGGCGCAACGCGAACACCGTAGGCGAGCCGCTTGCCCCGTACGACGGGGCGGCGGCTTTTTTAATTGCGCGCAGCCGTTCGTTCACTCGGCCGCGCGCTTTCCGTTAAGGAGCCGATCGAAGAAGAGGCGAACTGGCATCTTTAGACCGAATGCGCGCCTCCGGGCGCAAACTGCGTGCGCGACATCGGCACCGGCAGAATGCGACAGGCGGCGCACGATATGTGACCCGATTATTCCGAGGGAAACCATGCCTTTGCCTACCCCCCCGAGCAAGCTCGGCAATCTCCTGCCACCTGACGAATACAAGGCCAAGGCCGCCACTCCGGCGCGCTCAGCAGCAAAGAAACAGCCCGAGGGAGAGTCCGCGGAACCGGCCGACTACGGTCGCGCGAACGTCGCCACGCCCATGGCGCATGCCGCCAATGCGGCGACCACCTTGCGACCCGTGCCGGCGTCGTCGGCTTCCGCTGCAGCGTCTACTGCCGCGGGCGAGACCGCTCAGGCACGCGGCGCGTCGGGCTCCGGCCGCAAGACGAGGCAAACCGCCGCGCTGCTGCAGCCGGTTCCGGCAGCCGAGCCGCAGCCGGTCGTCGCGCGCAAGCCCGGCGCGAAAGAGCCCGTGGCCAGCACGGCCGCCGCAGCGCCCACCGCGCGCGGCACCAGCAAGAAACGCGGTGCGGCTGCGCAGCCGGTCGAGATCCAGAAGCTTTTCGTGCTCGACACGAACGTGCTGATGCACGACCCGAGCTGCCTGTTCCGCTTCGAGGAACACGACGTCTATCTGCCCATGATGACGTTGGAAGAGCTCGACAACCACAAGAAGGGCATGTCGGAAGTCGCGCGTAACGCCCGCCAGGTGAGCCGCACGCTCGACGCGCTGGTCGCGAACGCAGGCAACATGTCCGACGGCATCTCGCTTGCACGTCTGGGCAGCCGCGAGGCGTCCGGGCGCCTGTACTTCCAGACGAAGCTGACGGCCATCGAGCCGGTCGAAGGTCTGCCGGAAGGCAAGGCCGACAATCAGATTCTCGGCGTGGTGCGCGCGTTGCAGCGCGACCGTTCGGATCGCCAGGTCGTGCTGGTGTCGAAGGACATCAACATGCGCATCAAGGCGCATGCGCTCGGCTTGCCGGCCGAAGATTACTTCAACGACCAGGTGCTCGAAGACAGCGACTTGCTGTACTCGGGCATCCGCGCGTTGCCGCAAGACTTCTGGACGCGGCACGCGAAGGGCATGGAGAGCTGGCAGGACACCAAGACCGGCACCACGTATTACCGCGTGACCGGGCCGCTGTGTCCGTCGATGCTCGTCAACGAATTCGTCTATCTGGAGCCGCAGAACGGCGAGCCGGCCTTTCACGCGCTGGTGCGCGAACTGAACGGCAAGACGGCGCTGCTGCAAACGCTACGTGATTACGGCCACCACAAGAACAACGTGTGGGGCATTACCGCGCGCAACCGCGAGCAGAACTTCGCGCTGAATCTGTTGATGAACCCCGAGATCGACTTCGTGACGCTGCTGGGTCAGGCGGGCACCGGCAAAACGCTGGTCGCGCTCGCAGCGGGACTCGCGCAGGTGCTCGACGACAAACGCTACAACGAGATCATCGTCACGCGTGCGACGGTGCCCGTCGGCGAGGACATCGGCTTCCTGCCTGGTACAGAAGAGGAAAAAATGCAGCCGTGGATGGGTGCATTCGACGACAACCTCGAAGTGCTGCAGAAAACCGATGACGCTGCCGGCGAATGGGGCCGCGCCGCTACGCAGGAACTGATCCGCTCGCGCCTGAAGATCAAGAGCATGAATTTCATGCGCGGCCGTACGTTCGTGGACAAGTATCTGATCATCGACGAGGCGCAAAACCTTACGCCCAAGCAGATGAAAACGCTCGTCACGCGTGCAGGCCCGGGCACGAAGATCATCTGCCTCGGCAACATCGCGCAGATCGATACGCCGTATCTGACGGAAGGCAGTTCGGGTTTGACGTACGTGGTCGACCGCTTCAAGGGCTGGGCACACAGCGGTCACGTGACGCTGGCGCGCGGCGAACGTTCGCGCCTTGCGGATTACGCGTCGGAAATCCTTTAAAAATCAAACGGCTGCCTGTAACGGGCGGCGCAACAGTGAGCCGCGCCCCGAGCATTCGGGGCGCGGCTTTTTTCTGCCTGTTGCGTCTTTGGCGAGCAACACTTAGCGCAGCAACTTCAAGTAATTTGTCAAGAGTTCTTGCCGCTTTTGCGTTTCACCGGCTACCATCCGGACATCGTCCGCCTTTAAACGAGCGTTTACCGCCCTCTGCCCTTCATGCGCCGACTCGCCTTTTCACTGCTGACCGTCCTGCTGCTCGCCGCATGTGCCGGCGCGCCGCAGAAGACCTCGCGCAGTTCGGGAAGCCCGGTTGTCGTGGCGAACGGCACGTATCGGGCGCCGCCGCCGGGTTTTCCCAACTTCGTGGATCACAGCATCGGCCGCGAGGAAATTTCGATTCAGGCTATGAGCCTTGTCGGCGTGCCCTACCGTTGGGGCGGCAACACGCCGGACAGCGGCTTCGATTGCAGCGGCCTCGTTCGCTATGTGGTGGCGCGCGCCGCCTCGGTGAACCTGCCGCGCACGACCGCGGATATGAGCGGGCGGGGCGAATCCGTCGAACCTGACGAAATAGCGCCCGGCGACCTGATCTTTTTCAACACGACCGGGCGCCCCCATTCGCACGTAGGCATCTACGTGGGCAAACTGCGCTTTGTCAACGCGCCGTCGACGGGCGGCACCGTGCGGCTCGATTACTTGACCAACCCCTATTGGGCAAAGCGGTTTGACGGTATCCGCCGGGTGGCTGGGCCGGCCGCGAAGCCCGCGCCATTCGACGCGCCGAGCTACCAGGCGGCCACGCCGCAGCCGGAGCGGGCAGCGGCGCTGGCGGCGGCAAGTGCGTACGGCGGTGCTCGGGCGAGCGCGGCGAATGCGCCGTCGGGCGCCGGCAGATCGGCTGCGAGTTATGCCGCCGCTTCCTCGCCTTCGCAAGACAGCGCTCGGGCCGCAGCGGCGGCTGAGCCGCGCACGCCGTCGACGGCAACTACGGATCCCGCCGTGGCCGCGCTGCCCACGACGCGGGCGCCGCAAGCCGATCCGTTCGAACCGCCGCCACCGGGAATGAGTGCAGCGCAATTGCAGGCGCGCGCAGCGGGCGCGGTTTCGCCGACGCCGGTGGCCCCTTCGGCAACGACTGCATACGACAGCAGCGCTCCCGCGCCTCTCCAGGCCGCCGCTGCAGCACGCTCGGCGACCCAGCCAGCAAGCGCCGGCGCACCCGATGCGATCGACGCAGCCGCCGATGCGTTCGAGCCCCCGCCGCCCGCTTCCGTCGCCGCTCGCCAGGCACGCGTCGCTCAGCAAAGCCAGCAGACGCAGCAGGCCCCGCTCGCTCAGCAAGCGAATCAGCCGCGAACCGACGACGGCGCCGTGCAGATCATGCGAGCGTCGACCGCCTCGCGCAGCGTACCCGCCCCGTCCCAAACGAACGACGACCCGATTGCCCGGTTCGCCAACGGCAACTTCTAACGCGAGGAACGGCCGATCGCTGACGCGGCAGCGCCGTTCAGACGCGCTGCGTGAGTTCGTCGAGCGTAATGGGCGCGGTGCCGACTTTGCCGACCACGATACCGGCTGCCACGTTGGCGAGCCGCGCGGCGCTTTCGACGTCGTGGCCCGCTGCCAACGCGGCGGCCATCGTGGCGATGACCGTGTCGCCGGCGCCGGACACGTCGTAGACTTCGCGCGCCTGCGCCGGGATGCGGATGTGGCGATTCCCGACAAAGAGGCTCATGCCCTCCTCCGAGCGCGTGACAAGCAACGCGGCCAGCTCGAACTCGTCGCGCAGCGCGAACGCGCGCCGCTCGAAGTCGGCCTCGCAGGTCCACTTGCCTGCTGCCTGCGCGAATTCGTCGCGATTCGGCGTGATGAGGCTCGCGCCGCGGTAGATCGAGTAATCCGGCCCTTTCGGATCGATCAGGATGGTCGCGCCGGCGGACCTCGCATCGGACATCATCAGGGATAGATGAGCGAGCCCGCCCTTGCCGTAGTCCGAGAATACGACGGTCTTGCAGGCTTTCAACTTCTCACGGAATTGCGCCACCAGCGGAAACAGCAACTCGTGGTTTGGACGCTGCTCGAAATCGGCGCGCACGATCTGCTGGTTGCGCGAAATGACACGCAGCTTGACGGTGGTTTGCAGCGCCGCGTCGCGCAAAAACGTGCAACGAACATTGCGCGATTCCAGCAATGCCTGCAACGCGCGCCCGTCCGGATCGTCGCCGACCACCGACAGCAGTGTGACGTGTGCGCCCAGATTCACCACGTTGATGGCCACGTTGGCAGCGCCGCCCGCCACGTCGCCGGTGCGCTGAATGTGGACCACGGGCACCGGCGCCTCGGGCGAAATGCGCGTGCTGTCTCCAAACCAGTATCGGTCCAGCATCACGTCACCCGCAACGATGACCGACGCCGACGAGCAATCCAGACTCAATTTGCGGCTCCTTCAGAATGACTACTTTTTCGACAGAGAAACATTGGTCGACCGCATGGCCAAATACTTCGTCATACTGACGAATCTGACAGCGAAAAACGCACACATTGTCACAAATGAGATGGCGGCCCCAAGCGGCGCTGACGCCTTGGCGCAACGGTCACGATCAATCGGATTTTTCCGATTGACCTACGGCGAACACTACAGCGAACACCGCCCGGCGACGCGGTTGGTTCAACACGCGGGCGTCGCCGATCTGCTATCGTCATCGGTATTCTTCTGAAGCGGGTGACGACAATGGATCTCGGGCTGAAAGAAAAAGTGGTGTTGGTTACAGGCGGCAGCAAGGGTATCGGCTTTGCATGCGCGCGGGCTTTCGCACTGGAAGGCGCGAAAGTTGCAATCGTGTCGCGCGATCCGGCCAATCTGGCGCGTGCGTACGAACAGTTGAAGGCGGAAGGCTTACACGTACATCGCACGCGCGCCGACCTGCATGAGCCGCACAGCGCGGCGGACATCGTCGAAGAAGTCAGCACGGCGCTTGGTCCTATTGACGTGCTCGTTAACAGCGCCGGCGCGGCGCGCCGCTACGACCCGGAAGCGCTCGATGCCGACGCGTTCCGCGCGACGATGGAAGCCAAGTATTTCCCTTACATCTATCCGCAGCAGGAAGTGCTGCGCCGCATGGCGGAGCGCGCGAAGGCCGGCAACAGCGGCGATCCGGGCACGGTCGTGAACATTATCGGTATGGGCGGCAAAGTGGCGAGCGATATTCATATTGCAGGCGGCGCCGCCAATGCCGCGCTGATGCTGGCCACCGTCGGCCTTGCCCACTACTACGCGCGTTTCGGCATTCGGATCAACGCGATCAACCCCGGCGCGACGCTCACGGAGCGCGTCGAAGAAGCCGCGAAACTGGAGGCCGCGCAGCAAGGTGTGGAAACCGCCGAGGCGCTGGCCCGCGGCCAGGCCAAGGTGCCGCTCGGGCGCTACGCGAAACCGGAGGAAATTGCAGATGTCGCGCTGTTCCTGGCAAGCCGCCGCGCGAGCTATGTGACGGGCGCGATCGTGCCGATGGATGGCGGGAGCACGCCGATGATTTAGGTTAGGAGCGGCTCTGCCTTACGAGGGCCTTCTCGGGCCTTGTGAGAGCCTTGTGAGACCCTTGCGAGAGCCTTGTGATCCTGTCCAGGCCTTCTGCGGGGCGCGTGGGAGCCTTGTTCGGACTCACTGAGCCGCATGGCGCAGCTTCGCGCCCGCTGGCAAGTACAGTTTCCTGTCTCGCCAGCAAGCGCCGCTTGCGCAGAACTTGCAGAGGCTTACAGGAAGCGGTGGCCCAGCCACCAGGCGGCAGCAGCAAGCGCCGCGGACGCGGGAATCGTCAAAATCCACGCCCACACGATGTTGCCGGCCACCCCCCAGCGAACCGCGCTCAACTTCTGCGTCGCACCGACGCCGACAATCGCGCCGGTGATGGTATGCGTGGTGGACACCGGAATGCCGAGCCACGAGGCGGTGAAAAGCGTGATCGCCCCGCCCGACTCCGCGCAAAATCCGCCGACCGGCTTCAGCTTGGTAATTTTCTGGCCCATGGTACGGACGATTCGCCAACCGCCGAACAAGGTTCCTACACCCATCGACAGATAGCAGCCACCGATTACCCACAGCGGCGGCGCTTCCGCGATGGACGACGCATAGCCGGTGGCGATCAGCAACATCCAGATGATGCCGATGGTTTTTTGCGCGTCGTTGCCGCCATGGCCGAGACTGTAGAGGCCCGCGGACAGCAGTTGCAGACGCCGGAAGCGCCGGTCGACCTTGCTTGGCGGCGTGCGGAAGTAGATCCACGAGACGGCCAGCATGAAAAACGATCCAAGCACGAAACCCAGCAGCGGCGAGACGAAAATGAACGTGACGGTCTTCATCAGGCCGTCGAAATTTAGCGAGCCCCAGCCGGACTTGGCCAGCGCGGAACCGACGAGCCCGCCGATCAGCGCATGCGACGAACTGGACGGAATGCCGTAATGCCACGTAATGACGTTCCAGCCGATCGCGCCGACCAGCGCGCCGAAAATCACGTAGTGATCGACAATGTTAGGGTCGATCGTGCCCTTGCCGACCGTGGCGGCCACCTTGAGGTGAAACACGAAATACGCGATGACGTTGAACGCAGCCGCAAACGCGACTGCCTGCTGCGGCTTCAGCACGCCGGTCGACACCACGGTGGCAATCGAATTGGCCGCGTCGTGAAAGCCGTTCATGAAGTCGAAAATGAGCGCGACGGCGACCAGGGCAGCGACCACCCAGATAGCGAGTTGTATCGATTGCATTATGCGTTTTCCAGCACGATGCCTTCGATGATGTTCGCTACGTCTTCACACTTGTCCGTGATCGTTTCGAGCAGTTCGTAAATTGCCTTGAGCTTGATCAGGGTCTTGACGTTGTCTTCTTCGCGAAAGAGCTTTGACATGGCCGCGCGCAGCACCCGGTCTGCTTCGGATTCGAGGCGGTCGATCTCTTCGCATGCCTTCAGGATCTGGCTTGCCTGCTTCATGTCCGAGAGCAGGCTGACGGCGAACTGCACGCGCTCCGAAGTTGCCGTGCAGATGTGCGCGAGCTGGCTCGCCTCGGACGTGACCGACTGCACGTCGTAAAGGGAAATGGCCGTGGCGACGTCCTCCATCAGGTCGAGGATGTCGTCCATCGTGGTGATCAGCTTGTGGATCTCGTCGCGGTCGAGCGGCGTAATGAAAGTCTTGTGCAGCAGGTCGATAGTTTCGTGGGTGAGCCTGTCCGCGGCCTTTTCGGCTTTCTGCACGTTTTGCTTGTGGGTCTCTGCGTCTTGCAGATTGTCGATCAGCAGCTCCAGCTCGCGGCTTGCCGAGACGATGCACTGTGCGTGCGCGTTGAAAATATCAAAAAACTTGCCCTCGGTGGGCATGAATCGACCGAACATTGGGATCCCGAAAATTGGTCACATAATGGCTGACATAAAACCGCCATATTGTACCGTTGCGGGATCGATGTAGCACTTTGCACAGCACGGTTACAACAGCGCCATTGCGTCGCTACGGCTTTTGCTGATGCTTCGCAAGCGCTGTGTCGGCAAATCGCGCTTACTCGCCGTAGAAATTCTGCGCGCCCGCAAAGTTGTCGAACTTCGTGTATTGACCGTGGAATGTGAGCCGAACAGGCCCGATCGGACCATTCCGCTGCTTGCCGATGATAATTTCGGCAGTGCCTTTGTCCGGGCTGTCGGGGTTATACACTTCGTCCCGGTAGATGAACAGGATCACGTCGGCGTCCTGCTCGATAGCGCCCGATTCGCGCAGGTCCGACATGATCGGCCGCTTGTTCGGACGCTGCTCGAGACCGCGGTTCAGCTGCGACAACGCGATCACCGGCACGTCCAGTTCTTTTGCGAGACCCTTGAGCGAGCGCGAGATTTCCGAAATTTCGGTCGCCCGGTTTTCGCCCGCCGACGAGCCGCTCATCAGCTGCAGATAGTCGATGATGATGAGCCCGAGCTTGCCGCACTGGCGCGAGAGCCGCCGCGCGCGCGAGCGCAGTTCCATCGGGTTGAGACCGCCGGTTTCGTCGATGAAAATTTGCGCCTCGCTCATTTTCTGCACCGCGTGCGTGAGCTTCGGCCAATCTTCGTCTGTCAGACGGCCGGTTCGCATGCGGTGCTGATCCAGACGCCCGACCGAGCCCAGCATACGCATGGTGAGCTGGGAGCCCGGCATTTCCATCGAAAACACCGCAACCGGCAAGCCGTACTCAACCGCGACGTATTCGCCGATATTCATCGAGAATGCCGTCTTACCCATCGACGGGCGTCCGGCCACGATGATCAGCTCCCCGCCGTGCATGCCCGAGGTCATGCGATCGAGGTCGACAAAGCCTGTCGGCGTGCCCGTCACGTCGCTTGGATTGGCCGTGTGATAAAGCGTGTCGATCCGCTCCACCACTTCGGTCAGCAGCGGCCCGATTTCGAGGAAGCCCTGAGTGCCGCGCGCACCGTCTTCCGCAATCGAGAAAACCTTTGACTCCGCTTCGTCCAGCAGTTGCCGGACTTCCTTGCCTTGCGGGTTGAAGGCGTCCGCGGAAATTTCATCGGCCACCGAAACGAGCCGGCGCAGCACCGCGCGGTCGCGCACGATTTCGGCATAGCGCCGGATATTTGCCGCGCTCGGCGTGTTCTGCGCGAGCGCATTCAGATAGGCGAGGCCGCCGACCTCTTCCGCCTTGCCCGAAGTACCGAGCGCTTCGTACACCGTGATGACGTCGGCCGGACGCGTCGCCGCGATCAACTTGCCAATGTGCTCGAAGATGATGCGGTGATCGTAGCGGTAGAAATCGCTCTGCGAGAGGAAATCGGCGATCCGGTCCCACGCGGCGTTATCCAGCAGCAAGCCGCCCAGCACCGACTGCTCGGCCTCGATCGAATGCGGCGGGACTTTCAGCGACTCGAGTTGGGGATCTTTGGACGGTGCGTTCATGGAGAGCAATTATCGTGAAATGTGGCGCGCGCGGCCAGCAGCAAATTCAGAAATAGCGCGCACAAAAAAGCAGGGGCCGGTTGCCCGGCCCCTGCCTCTAGCCAGCAACAACCTGGCCAATACTATCTGATACGCTCAGCGTGGATGCTGCGGCTTAGACGTGCTCGCCCAGCACCGACACCGTCACGTCGACAACGACGTCGGTGTGCAGCGAAACCTGAACCGGGTGGTCGCCCACCATCTTCAGCGGGCCTTCCGGCAGACGCACTTGCGCCTTTTCCACTGCAAAGCCTTGCTTGCCCAGCGCTTCGGCGATGTCGGCGTTCGTCACCGAGCCGAACAGACGGCCGTCCACGCCGGCCTTCTGGCCGATCTGAACCGTCGAGCCTGCCAGCTTTTCGCCTTGGGCCTGAGCCGCAGCCAGCTTTTCAGCGGCGATCTTTTCGAGTTCGGCGCGGCGCACTTCGAATTCGGCCAGCGCTTCCTTCGTTGCACGGCGAGCCTGCTTGTTCGGGATCAGGAAGTTACGTGCGTAACCGTCCTTGACCTTCACGATATCGCCCAGGTTGCCCAGATTGACGACTTTTTCCAGAAGAATGATTTGCATTCGGATGCTCCTTATCGCGTCGTCGGGTTAGGCCTTGTGCTGGTCGGTGTACGGCACGAGCGCGAGGAAACGCGCGCGCTTGATTGCCGTGTCCAGCTGGCGTTGATAGTGCGACTTCGTACCCGTGAGACGCGCCGGCGTGATCTTGCCGTTTTCGCCGATGAAGTCCTTCAGCGTTTCGATGTCCTTGTAGTCGATGTACTCGACGCCAGCGGCCGTGAAACGGCAGAACTTCTTGCGCTTGAAGAGCGGATTTTGTTGCTGACGACGCTTGTCGAATTTCTTACCAGTCGGGCGGGGCATGTTCAGTCCTTTCCAATGTCCTGCAATGCTGTGATGTGAAATACCAGAGTTCTTGCGTTGCGGTGCTTTTTAGCCAGGAAGCCTGTGAAGAGCGTTTCGACGCCCATCGGACAGCTTTCCAGCTTACCGCTCGCCTCGCCTGCGGCTACCGCCTGCATGGTCAGTTCGACTTGCCGGGCAATGCCGGCCTCGATTACTTCCGTGCGGTGCTGCAACGTGCAGCCTGCAATCGGAACGCCGGCGGGTGTGTACCGCACCGGTTCGCGTTCGACGACGCTGGCCGTTAGCTGCAGCCGGTTCATGTAGCCTTTCTATACCTGTTGGCGAAAAGCGGCGCGCTTTGATCTGGTAGCTTAAATAGTGTGTCTTAAGCCTGCGCTTCGGACGGTTGCGTAGCAGCCGACTTCTTGGCTTCTTCGCGCTGCACTTCCTTCATCATCGGCGACGGGCCGGTTTCGGCCTTCTTCATCTTGACGATGAGGTGACGCAGAACGGCGTCGTTGAACTTGAACGCGTGCTCCAGCTCGTCGAGCGTGGTTTGGTCGCATTCGATGTTCATGCAGACGTAGTGAGCCTTCGCGAGTTTCTCGATCATGTAGGCCAGTTGGCGACGGCCCCAGTCTTCGATGCGGTGGATCTGGCCACCGTGCGAGGTGATCGTGCTCTTGTAACGCTCGATCATGGCGGGCACCTGCTCGCTCTGATCGGGATGCACGATAAAGACGATTTCATAATGACGCATACACACTCCTTGTGCTGACTTTTGGATAGAAGCCACCCGGGCGTCGAACCGGTGTGGCAAGTGAGAAGCCGAAGATTGTAGCCCGATTAGGCCCCGGTTGCAAGCCATAGTCCCGCACCGGCAGCAGATTCAGGCGTCTTTTCAACTATTTAGCGACCGGCTTGGAGCGCAGGTAGCGAGCCAGCCGCCTCTCGCTGCCGGGCCGCAACGCCGCCCGGCCTTCCGCAGGCCGCGAACAGCCGACCCGCCCGCCGAAGCCACGCGCTAATACGCAGGCTGGTTCCAGTAGTCGTCGCTCGCGTAAATCTGCTTCAGATAATCGATGAAATAGCGCACCTTGGCCGGCACGTAGCGCTGCTGCGGGTAGACCGCGAGAATGTCGTAGTCGGGCAGCGCGAACTCGTCGAGCACGGTTTCGAGTTCGCCGCGCGCAAGCTGCTGCTGGATTTCCCACGTGGAGCGCCAGCCGAGGCCGAGCCCTTCGGACACCCAGCGGTGCAGCAGTTCGCCGTCGTTGCAGTCGAGGCTGCCGCCCACCCGCACCGTGACGAGCTTGCCGTTGCGGCGGAAGTACCAGCCGCGGTTCTGGCCGCCTTGCAGGTTGAACGCGAGACAGTTGTGGCGCGGCAGGTCTTCGAGCGTTTTCGGCTTGCCGTGCCGGCGGAAATACTCGGGGGTGCCGCAGACCACGCGCCGGTTCGAGGCGAGCTTCACTGCGACGAAGTTTGGATCGACCGCGCCGCCAATGCGGATCGACAGATCGTAGCCTTCGCGCACCAGATCCACCACCCGGTCCGTCAGGTTGAACGACACCTGCAGCTCAGGTTTGTCCGCGAGAAAAGCGGGCGCGAGCGGCGCGACGTGCTTGCGGCCAAACGCAGCGGGCGCCGACACGATCAGGTGGCCGTTTACCGCCCGGCGCCCCGCGCTCAGCTCGTTTTCCGCCTGGTCCCATTCGGTCAGGAGACCGCGGCAGCGCTCGAGGAACGCCGCGCCGTCCTCGCTGACCACGAGCCGCCGCGTCGAGCGGTACATGAGCTTGACGCCGAGGCGCTTTTCGAGCGCGTCGATGCGCCGCCCGAGTATCACCGGCGACACGCCCTCCTCCAGCGCTGCAGCCGCGAGGCTGCCGGCGTCGGCCACCCGCACGAAGGTTTCTATCTGCTTGAAGCGGTCCATGCCTGTCTCCTTCCTGTCGCCGCCGGGGGTGCCGGGCGTGCCGGGCGTGCCGGCGCTGTCGGCGCTGCCAGGGCTGCCGGCGTTGTCGTTCGCAGCGGCATTCCATACTTTTTGTTTCGAAATAAGCGACGTGGACTGATCTTATCAAACCTTTAGGTCGAGCCTAAAGTGCGTCCAACAGCGTTATTCGCCAATTTCCAGGATACAGAGGAGACATTCATGGCCAAGATGAGAGCCGTCGACGCCGCCGTGCTGGTGCTCGAAAAAGAAGGTATCGACACCGCCTTCGGCGTGCCGGGCGCCGCGATCAACCCGTTCTACTCGGCCATGCGCCGCGCGGGCAACATCAGCCACGTGCTCGCGCGCCACGTCGAAGGCGCTTCGCACATGGCCGAAGGCTATACCCGCGCGCAACCGGGCAACATCGGCGTATGTATCGGCACGTCGGGGCCCGCCGGCACGGACATGATCACGGGTCTCTACTCCGCCCAGGCCGACTCCATTCCCATTCTGGCCATCACGGGCCAGGCGCCGCGCGCGCGTCTGTACAAGGAAGACTTTCAGGCCGTCGATATCGAGTCAATTGCGAAGCCCGTCACCAAATGGGCGGTGACGGTGCGCGAACCGGCGCTCGTGCCGCGCGTATTCCAGCAGGCATTTCACCTGATGCGCTCGGGCCGCCCCGGTCCGGTGCTGGTCGATCTGCCGATCGACGTGCAGGTCGCCGAAATCGAATTCGACATCGACACCTACGAACCGCTGCCGGTCTACAAGCCAAAGGCCACGCGCAAGCAGATCGAAGCGGCTCTCACGTTGCTCAACGGGTCGGACAAGCCGCTGATCGTCTCGGGCGGCGGCGTGCTGAACGCAGCCGCCGAGGACCTGCTCGTGACGTTCGCCGAAACCGTCGGCGTGCCGGTGATTCCGACGCTGATGTCGTGGGGCGCGATTGCCGACGACCATCCGCTGATGGCCGGCATGGTCGGTCTGCAAACCTCGCACCGCTACGGCAACGCGACGATGCTCGCCGCCGATTTCGTGCTCGGCATCGGCAACCGTTGGGCGAACCGTCACACGGGCAGCATCGACGTCTACACGAAAGGCCGCAAATTCGTGCACGTGGATATCGAGCCGACGCAGATTGGCCGCGTGTTCGGTCCGGATCTGGGCATCGTGTCGGACGCCCGCGCCGCGCTCGAACTGTTTGTCGAAGTGGCGAGCGAATGGAAAGCCGCCGGCAAGCTGAAGGACCGCAGCGCATGGGTCGCCGATTGCCAGCAGCGCAAGCAGACCATGCATCGCAAGACGCATTTCGACAATGTGCCGATGAAGCCGCAGCGCGTCTATGAAGAGATGAACCAGGTGTTCGGTCGCGACACCTGCTACGTGAGCACGATCGGTCTTTCGCAGATCGCGGGCGCGCAATTCCTGCACGTGTACAAAGCGCGCAACTGGATCAACTGCGGCCAGGCGGGCCCGCTCGGCTGGACGATTCCGGCGGCGCTCGGCGTGCGTGCGGCCGATCCGCAACGCCCCATCGTCGCGCTGTCGGGCGACTACGACTTCCAGTTCATGATCGAAGAACTCGCGGCCGGTGCGCAATTCAAGCTGCCCTACGTGCATGTGGTCGTGAACAACTCGTACCTCGGCCTGATCCGCCAGGCGCAGCGCGCGTTCGACATGGATTTCTGCGTGCAGCTCGGCTTCGAGAACATCAATTCACCGCAAACCAATGGCTACGGTGTGGACCACGTCGCGGTGGCCGAAGGCCTCGGTTGCAAGGCGATCCGCGTGTTCAAGCCGGAGGAACTGAAGCCGGCGCTGCAAGAAGCGCAGTCGATGCTCTCCGAGTTCAACGTCCCCGTGATCGTCGAAGTGATTCTGGAGCGCGTGACCAATATTTCGATGGGCACCGAGATCGACGCCATCAACGAGTTCGAAGAGCTTGCGGTGACACGCGAGGACGCGCCCACCGCGATCAGCATCGCCGACTGAGATCACGAGGCGCGCGGGCGCGCTCTCTTCGTGCCCTCCTCGCGCCCTCTCCCGGCTCTCCTCGCGCTCTCATCCACTGACCGACCAACGAGAACACTCAACATGCCGAAATTTGCAGCGAATCTCACGATGCTGTTTAACGAAGTGCCGTTTCTCGACCGCTTTGCGGCAGCTGCGGACGCAGGCTTTAACGCCGTCGAGTTTCTGTTTCCGTATCCGTACAGGATTGCCGAACTGAGCGAGCGTCTTGCGCAGAACCGTTTGAAGCTGGTCTTGCACAACCTGCCCGCAGGCAATTGGGAAGCCGGCGAGCGCGGCATTGCATGCCTGCCCGATCGCGTGACCGAGTTTCAGGAAGGCGTGGGCCGGGCAATCGAATATGCGAGCGCGCTGAAGGTGCCGCAGTTGAACTGTCTCGTCGGCATTCCCACTCCAGGCGTGGATGCCGACAAGGCGCGCGCGACCATCGTCGATAACCTGCGTTTTGCAGCCGCCGAGTTGAAGAAGGCCGGCATCCGGCTGCTGGTCGAGCCGTGCAATGCGTACGACATTCCTGGCTTCGCGCTGAACCGCTCGAGCGAGGGTCTCGACGTGATCCGCGCCGTGGGTTCGGACAACCTGTTCCTGCAATACGACATCTATCACATGCAACGGATGGAAGGCGAACTCGCCGCGACCATCAAAAAGAATCTGCCGCAGATCGCGCATATCCAGCTCGCCGACAACCCCGGCCGCCACGAACCCGGCACCGGCGAAATCAACTACCCGTTCCTGTTCGAACTGCTCGACTCGATCGGCTACGACGGTTGGGTCGGCTGCGAGTACAAGCCCCGCACGACCACCACGGCCGGCCTCGTATGGGTGCAAAGCGTGGCGGGACAAACGCGCGGCGCGGCGCACGCGGCGGCCTGAGCGCAGTTGCATGAAGCGCAGTCGCATGAGCGAGCCTCCCTAAGCGACGTCCAACGGGGAAGGCGCCGCGCACGGCATCGCTCGAATCGGGCGCAGTGCGCCCACGAACACAGTCCCTCGCCGGGACAGCGAACAACACGGGAGATTCACACATATGGCAAAGATCGGTTTCATCGGGCTCGGCATCATGGGTGCGCACATGGCGCGCAACCTTCTCAAGGGCGGTCATACGCTGTTCGTGAACGGCGCCTACCCGGTGCCCGACGACCTCGGCAAGAGCGCGAACGTGGTGGCCAATTCAACTGCCGTCGCGCAAGCCGCCGATATCGTCATCATCATGGTGCCGGACACGCCTGACGTGGCCAACGTTCTGTTCGCCGACGACGGCGTCGCCGCCGGTCTTACCGCAGGCAAGCTCGTGATCGACATGAGCTCGATCTCGCCGCTCGACACGCAGACGTTCGCAAAGAAGATCAATGCACTCGGCGTCGACTACCTCGACGCGCCGGTGTCCGGCGGCGAAGTCGGCGCGCGCGAGGCGACGCTCACTATCATGGTCGGCGGCCCTGAAAAAGCCTTCGCGCAAGCAAGGCCGCTCTTCGAACTGATGGGCAAGAACATCTCGCTGATCGGCGAGAACGGCGCGGGGCAAACCTGCAAGGTCGCGAATCAGATCATCGTCGCGCTGAATATCGAGGCCGTGGCTGAAGCGCTCCTGTTCGCATCGCGTTCGGGCGCCGATCCCGAACGCGTGCGCAAGGCATTGATGGGCGGCTTCGCGTCGTCGCGCATTCTCGAGGTACATGGCGAGCGGATGACGAAGCGCACGTTCAATCCGGGTTTTCGGATCGAGCTGCATCAGAAGGATCTGAACCTCGCGCTCGACGGCGCGCGCAAGCTCGGCATCGCGCTGCCGCATACCGCAAGCGCACAACAGTTGTTCAGCGTGTGCGCGGCAAATGGCGGCAAGGCGTGGGATCACTCGGCGATGGTTCGCGCGCTCGAAATCATGGCCAATTACGAAGTCGCGCAGGCGCCGGAGAGCAAAGCGAAAGCAGCTTGACGACGCAGCGTTGGCGCGCGGCTGGCGCAGCCACAATTGCAGTAGCAGTTCCAGTTGCAGTCAGACCCACGCAAGTGTGCTCGCATCGCTTCACTGCAAAAGCGGCCGCGCGTCACGGCAAACGCAGATTGCGCAGTCAGTAACACCGGTTGCCGCCGGCGTCGTTTCATTCACGTCACGGCAATCGCCTGTGGGGCGCCCGGTTCGTCGCGCGGCATCGCGGCGAAACGGGCAAATCGGGCCGCTCTGGGCTGAGAGCGGCAAAGTGGGGTCCGCAGCGGCACCCGGCGGCGCCGGGGAAGCCTTGGTCGGTCAGACGTCGTCGTCGGGTGTCCGGCTGTCGGATTCTTCATCGCGTTGTGCATGGCGTCGTGCATCGCCCTCTGCATCGCGCTGTACGTCCCATCCATGCTTTGCATGCTTGCGTCATCAAGCACCGGCAATTTGCACGCGCTCTTGCATTTGCTTGCAACTTGGCGCGCTTTCCCTACCTTTCTTGACACTTCGCTGTCCGCTTTTCTCCTACACTCGTGAGTCCGTTGCCTGCGTATGCGCGGCAACGACTGCTTAACCGTACGCACAGCATGCTGGCGTACCAACACGAGGAGTGTGATCCATGGGTATTCTCAGCTTCATCAAGGAAGCCGGCGAAAAACTGTTCAGCGCGGCGTCCACGCCTGCCCAGGCCGAGGCCGCTGCGGCGACGCCCGACCTTGCGGCACTGAACCGGACCGCAGGCGACGCGATCGCCACTTACATCCGCAGCCAGGGTCTGGACGCCACCAACCTGCAGGTCACGTACGACGGAGTCAGCCACACGGTGACCGTTTCCGGCGAGGCGGCTGACCAGCCGACCAAGGACAAGATTCTGGTCGCAGCCGGCAACGTGCAGAACGTCGACAAGGTCGACGACCAGTTGAGCGTCACCGCGCCCGCCGCGGCGCCCACGCAGTTTCATACGGTGGTCGCGGGCGACAATCTGTGGAAGATCGCGGAGAAGTACTACGGTGGCGGCGCGAAGAACGACGCAATCTTCCAGGCCAACACGCCGATGCTCAAGAGCCCGGACAAAATCTACCCGGGCCAGGTGCTGGTGATTCCGCCGCTGCAATAAGCGACTTGCGCGCGTCCGCTGCATTGCTACGCGCGCAGCGGGATATAAAAACGCGGCGCCCGGCTTGACCGCCGGGCGCCGCGTTTTTCATTCGGTACATCGCTTCGCGACAGGCCGCGTCAATAGGTGTCGAACGCCTTTTGCAGCGCGACCGGACCTGCGCCGCCCGCGGCCAGCGCGAGCATCAGCAGCACCCGCGCCTTGTAGGGATTGAGCGAGCCCGCACTGACGAAACCGAGCGCATCGTCGGCAGCCGCGCCGTTGCGCATCACGTGTCCCGAGCCCACGCGCGAAGCACGCACCACGGCGACGCCTTGCGACGCCGCATCGGCCAATGCGTGCGCGAGCGACGCGTGAATCGAACCGTTGCCCGTCCCCGCTACGACGAGACCGCGCACGCCCGCTGTGACGAGCGCATCCACCGCAATGCGCGACACGCCGGCGTAGCTCGACACGATTTCCACATGCGGCCAGTTCGCGCCGATCACGAACTCGGTTGCCCGCGTGTGAGGACGCACCACGCTGCGCTGGAAATCCACCCGCCCGTCCTGCACCCAGCCAAGCGCGCCAATTTCCGGTGAGTGGAACGCGTCCACCGCATACGTGCTCGTCTTCACCACGTCGCGCGCGCTATGAATCTTGTTGTTGAACGCGACCAGCACGCCCTGCCCGCGCGCGGCCGCATGCGCGGCGACGGTCACCGCGTTCAGCAGATTGAGCGGGCCGTCCGCCGAGAGCGCCGACGCCGGGCGCATCGCGGCCGTGAGCACCACCGGCTTGTCCGACTTGACCGTCAGATGCAGCAGATAGGCGGTCTCCTCGAGCGTGTCGGTGCCGTGCGTGATCACTACGCCGTCGATGTCGTCGGCGGCGAGCAATGTGTTGATGCGCTGTGCGAGCGTGGTCCACAGCGCCGTGGACATGTCCTTGCTGTCGATGCTCGCAACCTGCTCGGGCGCAATGCGCGCCACCGTGGACAAGGCCGGCACGACCGAGAGCAGTTGCTCGACGCTGACCACGCCGGCCTGATAGCCGGCGGTGTTGGTCGCATCGGCAGCCGCGCCCGCAATGGTGCCGCCGGTGGCAAGCACGGCGATGCGCGGCAACGGCGCCGCGGCTTCGGACAAAGAGGGAGTCTGTGTATTCATGGCGGCGATTGTAAGCGATCGCGCGCCGCCTTCGCGCGCATTCGACGTTTCCACCGCCGCTTCGACCGCTCGCTCAGACGTTCGAAGCCCTCACACCGCTTCGCGCAACTGCGCGGCGATTTCCGCTTCGGTCAACTGCGGCGCGAACATCTCGATCAGACGGTACGCGTATGCACGCAGGAACGCGCCCTTGCGCAAGCCGACGCGCGTCGTGCTCGCTTCGAACAGATGCTGCGTGTCGAGCGCCACGAGTTCGGTGTCGCGCTTCGGATCGTAGGCCATCGCCGCGACTACCCCGATGCCCATGCCGAGCTCCACGTAGGTCTTGATCACGTCGGCGTCGATTGCGGTCAGCACCACGTCGGGCAATGCGCCCGCTTTCGCGAACGCCTGGTCGATATGCGAGCGGCCCGTGAAATCCTGGTCATACGTGACGATCGGGAACTCGGCGATTTCGTCGAGCGTCAGATTCGGCCGGCCGACGAGCGGGTGATCTTTCGGCACAACGACCACGTGATGCCACGAATAGCAGGCAAAGGTGACGATGTCCGGAAAACGGTCGAGCGCCTCGGTCGAGATGCCGATATCCGCCTCGCCGTTGATGATCATCTGCGCGATCTGTTGCGGGCTTCCCTGGCGCAGCGCGAGATGCACCTTCGGGAACACTTCGGTGAACTGGCGGATCACTTTAGGCAGCGCGTAGCGCGCCTGGGTGTGCGTCGTCGCCACGACGAGGTGACCACTGTCCTGATCCGCGAACTGGCGCGCGACGCGGCGCAGGTTCTCTGCGTCGAGCAGCATCCGCTCGATCAGCTGATGCACCGCCTTGCCCGGTTCGGTGAGCCCCGTAAGCCGCTTGCCGCGCCGAATGAAGATGTCGACGCCGAGCTCGTCCTCGAGATCCTTGATCTGTTTGGACACGCCCGACTGCGACGTGTACAGCACGTTCGCCACTTCCGTCAGGTTCATGTTCTGACGCACGGCCTCGCGCACGAAGCGCAATTGCTGGAAATTCATCTTGAAGTGTCCGCTTCAGCAAAAGTTGAATGATGAGAGTGCGCCGCGCGGCAGCGAATCGGCTCGCGCGAGGCCGCGCGCGTTCACTGCGCCGGGAACACACGGAGCGCGCGCGGCACCGCGGTCACGCCGTCGCCTACCGCGAGCTGCAGTTCGCGCCACGCTTCGCGGTCGAGTTCGGCTTCGAGCAGATTGCCCTCGCGGCCCGCGAGCTCCACTCGCACCGAGCCGCCCAGCGTCACGACGCGCCGCACGTCGACGACGATCCCCTCGCGATGCCCTGCCGACTGCGGATACAACTGCAGGTCGTGCGGACGCACGTATGCGAAAGCCGGACCGCTGAAGTCGGTGGCGATAGGCACCGGCAAAGCCGCGCCGTCCACCACGAAGCCGCTCGCGTCGACCTTGCCGTGCAGACGGTTCGCCGCGCCGAGAAACTCGTACACGAACGACGTTTGCGGGTGGTCATACACGTCCTGCGGACTGCCGACCTGCTCCACGTGGCCACGATTGAGCACGACGATGCGGTCCGCCACCTCGAGCGCCTCTTCCTGATCGTGCGTGACGAAGATCGTCGAGATATGCAGTTCGTCGTGCAGGCGCCGCAGCCAGCTGCGCAATTCCTTGCGCACCTTGGCATCGAGCGCGCCGAACGGTTCGTCGAGCAGCAGCACTTTGGGCTCGACAGCGAGCGCGCGCGCCAGTGCGATTCGCTGGCGCTGGCCGCCCGACAACTCGGACGGGTAACGCTGCGCGAGCCAGTCCAGTTGCACGAGCTTGAGCAACTCGTGCACCTTCTCGCGAATCACCGCTTCCGACGGGCGCTCCTTGCGCGGCTTCACGCGCAGACCGAAGGCCACGTTCTCGAACACCGTCATATGGCGAAACAGCGCGTAATGCTGGAACACGAAGCCCACTTCGCGTTCGCGCGCGCCGACCGTCGCCACGTCCTGACCTTGCAGAACGACCTGACCGCCGTCCGCGTATTCGAGACCTGCGATCACGCGCAGCAAGGTGGTCTTGCCGCATCCGGAGGGGCCGAGCAGCGCAACCAGTTCACCCGGCGGGAAATCGAGCGAGACATTATCGAGCGCGACGAAATCGCCGAAGCGCTTCTCCAGGTTACGTACGGTGATACCCATTACAGCTCTCCTTGCTTGAGCGGGTGTTGCTGCGAGACCGATGTCTTGTGCGGCAGCGCCGCGGCCGGCAGCGCGGCCGGGCCCGCGTGCGCGGGCACGTCGCCCGAGTGCGACAGTTCCGCGGACAGGTGACGCTCGGCGAGCAGCTTGAGCGCGAGCGTGACGAGCGCGAGCAGCGCCAGCACCGACGCCACCGCAAACGCCGCCGAGAAGTTGTATTCGTTATAAAGAATTTCGACGTGCAGCGGCATGGTGTCCGTCTGCCCGCGAATGTGGCCCGACACCACCGACACCGCGCCGAATTCGCCCATCGCGCGCGCATTGCACAGAATCACGCCGTACAGCAGGCCCCATTTGACGTTGGGCAGCGTAACGCGGCGAAAGATCTGCCAGCCGGAGGCGCCGAGCACATGCGCGGCTTCTTCCTCGTCGTTGCCTTGCGCCTGCATCAGCGGAATCAGCTCGCGCGCGACGAACGGGAACGTGACGAAGATCGTCGCGAGCACGATGCCGGGCACCGCGAAAATGATCTGCACGTTGTGCGCTTGCAGCCACGGGCCGAACCACCCTTGCGCGCCGAACATCAAGACGTAGATGAGACCTGAGATCACCGGCGAGACGGAAAACGGCAGATCGATCAGCGTGGTCAGCAGCGCCTTGCCGCGAAACTCGAACTTGGCGATGCACCACGAAGCGGCCAGACCGAACGCGAGATTGAGCGGCACCGCGATCGCGGCGGTGGTTGCCGTGAGCTTGATGGCGGCGAGCGCATCCGGGTCCGCGAGCGATTCCAGATAGAAGCCGAGCCCCTTGCTGAGCGCCTGATAAAACACTGCGACAAGCGGCACGACGAGAAAGAGCGCGAGAAACAGCAAGGCAATGCCGGTCAGCAGCCAGCGCACCGCGGGCGGCTCCGTGACGGGATCGGGCCGGCGCGCCACGTTCAGCGTTGCGCGCGGGGCCGCAGCGGGTGCGTCCATGGCGGCGGCGGTTTTAATGCTATCGACGGAATGGCGGGTCATTGAGCACCTCCGCCTACGCTTGCGACGCCCGCGACGCTCGCCGCGGCCGGCGCGGGCCCCGCGCTGCCGCGGCTCGTGCGGCGCTGCAAATACCACTGCAACGTGTTGATGAAGAGCAGCATCAGGAACGAGACGACGAGCATCACCACCGCGAGCGCGGTGGCGCCCGCGTAGTCGTACTGCTCGAGCTTGGTGATGATGAGCAGCGACGTGATCTCCGACTTCATCGGCACATTGCCGGCAATGAAGATGACCGAGCCGTATTCGCCGAGCGCGCGCGCAAAAGCGAGCGCAAAGCCCGTGAGCAGCGCGGGAAATACCGCCGGCAGCACCACGCGGCGAAACGTCAGCCAGCGCGACGCACCCAGGCAGGCCGCGGCCTCTTCCTGCTCGCGCTCGAACTCCTCGAGCACCGGTTGCACGGTGCGCACGACGAACGGCAAGCCGATGAAAGTCAGTGCAACCAGCACGCCCAGCGGCGTGAAGGCCACCTTCAGCCCCAATGGTTCGAGAAACTGCCCGATCCAGCCATTGCCCGCATACACGGCTGCGAGCGAAATGCCGGCCACCGAGGTAGGCAGCGCGAACGGCAGGTCGACCACGGCGTCGACGATGCGTTTGAACGGAAACCTGTACCGCACGAGCACCCATGCCACCAGGAAACCGAATACCGCGTTGATCAGCGCGCCGCCGAGCGCCGCAAAGAAAGTCAGCCGGTAGGAGGCGAGCACGCGCGGCGAGCTGACCGCGCGGACGAACTGACTCCAGTCGAGCGTCGCCGTCTTGAGAAAGGTCGCCGCAAGCGGAATCAGCACCACGAGGCTCAGATAAGCCACCGTGATGCCGAGAGTCAGGCCAAAACCGGGCAACGCGCTCGGTTTGCGGAAGGTCCACGTGTTCATGCTCGTTACTCTTTCAGTTGATGCTCGTGTTGCAGGCCGCCGGGGTCCCGATCGGCCAGAAGCGCGCCCGCGGCGCGCTACGCAACGACGCGCAGGCGCGCGTCGGATTGCCCTGCCCGCGCCGGCTGCGGCACGGGCATGGGCAGGGCCAGCGTTACTGCGGCTGGTAGATCGAATCGAACACTCCCCCGTCGGCGAAATGCGTTTTCTGCGCATTGGTCCAGCCGCCGAACGTGTCGTCGACCGTGTACAGCTTCAGCTTCGGAAACTTCGCGGTGAGCTCGGCCGGCACCTTGTTCGAGCGCGGACGGTAGAAGTTCTTCGCGGCAATCTCCTGGCCCTGCGGGCTGTACAGGAAGTCCAGGTAAGCCTCGGCGAGCTTGCGCGTGCCGTGCCGGTCGACCACCTTGTCCACCACCGCGACCGGCGGCTCGGCCAGGATGCTCACCGACGGCACCACGATCTCGAACTTGTCCGTGCCGAATTCCTTGACCGACAGGAATGCCTCGTTTTCCCACGCGATCAGCACGTCGCCGATGCCGCGCTGCACGAAGCTGGTAGTTGCGCCGCGTGCGCCCGAATCGAGCACGCCGGCATTCTTGTAGAGCTTGGCGACGAACTCCTTTGCCTTCTGGTCGTTGCCGCCCGGCTGATGCGCGGCATACGCCCACGCGGCGAGATAGTTCCAGCGCGCGCCGCCCGAAGTCTTCGGATTCGGCGTGACGATCGACACGCCCGGCTTGATCAGATCGTCCCAGTCCTTGATGTGCTTGGGATTGCCCTTGCGCACCAGGAACACGATGGTCGATGTATACGGCGACGCGTTGTCCGGCAGACGCTTCTGCCAGTTCCTGTCGACCAGGCCCTTGTTCGCGAGGGCGTCGATGTCATAGGCGAGCGCGAGCGTCACGACGTCGGCCTGCAGGCCGTCCAGCACCGAGCGAGCCTGCGCGCCCGAGCCGCCGTGCGACTGCTTGAAGGTCACGCTCTCGCCGGTCTGCGCCTTCCATTCCTTGCCGAAGGCCTGGTTCACGTCCTGGTAGAGCTCGCGCGTCGGGTCGTAGGAGACGTTCAGAAGCGTCGTGTCGGCGGCCTGCGCCTGCGTGATCGCGCCGAGCGCGGCTGCCGCGCCCAACGCAAGCGCTGCAATGAGTGTCCGGGTTCTGCTTGCCCGCCCCGTGTTGCGATGGTTCATGCCGGTTCTCCGCGTATTGGTTCGCTCAAAGCGAGTGATGTAGTTTTGGGTCGGGTCACGTGCACATGAGCGCGACTGGGAAGCCAGTCTAGCGAACGGCTTTCATCATTAAAAATAATGTTTGTTCATTTTTTAATACGCAAAAGTGGTAATGACAGCCGGACAAGGCGTTGCGGCATGAAAACGGCTGTGAAAACGCCGATCGCCGACGCTGCAGCGTGGTGGCCAGGCACAAACTTAAAGTAAAGCTTGAATTGCGCCGAATACTGTATAAAAATACAGCCACCTGTTCATCCATACAGTGGCGCCATGACCAAACTCACCGCACGACAGCAGCAGGTTTTCGATCTGATCCGCCGGGCCATAGAACGCACCGGCTTTCCGCCCACCCGCGCCGAAATTGCCGCCGAGCTCGGCTTCAGTTCGGCCAACTCGGCCGAAGAGCATTTGCGGGCGCTGGCCCGCAAGGGTGTGATCGAGCTTGCAGCGGGCGCATCGCGCGGCATCCGGCTGGTGCCGCCGCCGGAATTCGGCCAGGACGGCGGGCAGCACCAGTTCACGCTGCCGCATCCAGCTCTGATGCAGTTGTCGTTGCCGCTCGTCGGCCGGGTCGCGGCGGGTAGTCCGATCCTCGCGCAGGAACATATTGCCCAGCACTATGCGTGCGACCCCGCGCTCTTCTCGAGCAAGCCCGACTATCTGCTCAAGGTGCGCGGGCTCTCCATGCGCGACGCAGGCATTTTCGACGGCGACCTGCTCGCGGTGCAAAAGAGAAGCGAAGCGAAAGACGGCCAGATCATCATTGCGCGGCTTGGCGACGACGTCACAGTCAAGCGCTTGAAGCGCCGGCCCAACGGTATCGAGCTGATTGCCGAGAACCCCGATTACGAGAACATCTTCGTCGAGACAGGCAGTGCGGACTTCGCGCTGGAAGGCATTGCCGTGGGGCTGATTCGCCCCGGCGAATTCTGATCGCACGCCGGGGCTGGCGGTTCTGCCGTTCTGCTGCACATCAGCCCTCGCCTGCCACCGACTAACGCAGCATTCACGTTGTATCGCCCGGAGAGCCTCATGGAACGCCTTGCCCGCCTGTTGCCGTTTCGCCAGTTCGGCCGTCTGCGCCACCTGCGCAAGCTGGTGCCTTGCTCACTGATCGAAGCATCCTCGGCTACCACGGCCTCGCTGTTCGATTCGCCAGCAAGCGGCCCCGGCGTGCATGCCGCGCTGTCGTCCTCAATGTCGTCCTCACTGCCGTCGTCCTTGCCTGCGTTTGCACGCGTGTCGCTCAATTCGGGGCTCAATATGGCGGAGCCCGCGCGCCGCGCGCCGGTGCGGGTCTATCATGGGCCGTCGCGGCTCATCATGGTCGGCACCGTAGACGCGGTGTGCAGAATGATCGACCGTTGCATCGCCGAAGAAACCAACGTTCACGGCGCGGTGTTCGAGGCTTGAGGCGTTTGCCGGTGAGAGAAGCGGAGTCGGCAACGTCGCGCTCGAGCCGCTGAAACGCTTACTGCGGCGACGCTTATCGAACGGTTCATCGCATTGCCAGCCGCACCGGAGGGGATCGTTTCAGCGCCACGCCGGTCCACTCTGGGACCACACTAGATGGAGAGATCCGGCCAATGGCAGTTTCAACTCGCACAAAGCGCGGCGCCCGCCCGCTGATTGTCACGCTCATCGTTATTGTGGTGATTGCGGGCTTAGGTTTCGCCTATGCGTCGCCGTATATCGCGCTCAACAACCTGAAGCGCGCGGCCGACGCGCGGGACGCGCAGACCGTCAATCAATACGTCGATTTCCCCGCGTTGCGCGAAAGCCTGAAGCAGCAGGTCACGGGTCTGTTGACGCGGCGGCTCGACTCGCATGGAAGCGGTAATCCGTTGGCCGCGATTGGCGCGATGATCGGGGTCGCGTTGATTGGTCCGCTGGTCGACGCGTATGCGACGCCCGACGGCGTGGCCGCGTTGCTGAACGGCATCCCGCCACGCGGTGAACCCGGCGAGCGGCCGGCTGCGCAGAACCCGGCCGCCGCAAACGGCCCTGCATCGGCAACGCCCGGCACGTCTGACCGTGCGGATCAGAGTGCAGGCAACAGCGGGAACCCAGCAGTCGCGAGCAATGCAGGCCGCAACGCCGCGCCGCCACAGCCTCCGCAGACCACGGCCGGCTACCGCGGCCTCAACGAGTTCGCCGTCACCTATCAGCACGGCGCCGGCGACGCGCGTTACTCCGCGATCTTCATGCGCGAGGGCCTGTTCACGTGGAAACTGGCCGCGGTCAACCTCAACGAGTGAGCGCGAGCGCGGCCCTTCGCGTGATTCCCGGCGCCGCAATGCTCGCTCAGGCCGCCTCTTGCTGCTGCTCCTGCGCGGACGAACACGCGACCAGAATGCTGCACGACACGCGGTCGAGCAGCGGCGTATTGCCGGCACCCATCCACCATCGGGACAGCCCGGTGCGGCAACGGTGGCCGACCACCACGAGGTCCACATGCAGTTCGTTGGCCAGATTGGCGATCTCGTCGATCGGATGGCCGAACGCAAAGTGCCCCTGCGCCTTCACGCCGCGCGCGGTCAGCCAGTCCACGCCTTCTTGAAGAATGTCCCGCGCGGTCTTTTCGAAACTGCCGCACGCGACGTCGGTCAGCAGGCCCGCGCTTTGCGCAATGCTCGAACGCATGTCCACGACCGAGAGCAAATGCGTGTCCGCCTTGAGATCCAGCGCAAGATCGGCGCCGCAACGTAGCGCTTTGCGGCCTTCACGCGAGCCGTCGTAGCACAGCAGGATTTTCTGGTAGCTCGCCATCGTTTTCCCCTTTCCGCACAAGCGCGGTCTAAGTCAATCATGGTGCGCCGCAATTCAGCTTGCAAGGGATGGAAAACGCTAAGTGCTAATCAGCTTCGCCCCTGCCTTGTGCATGCAGGGCCCGGGCGACGGCGGCAGCGTCGGCTCCGCCCATGCGGCGGTGCAAGAAGCCGCCCGGCTGCACAGCCGGAGGCCAACAATGGGTGGCCGATGGCCTAGAATGAGCAGCCTTCCCGGTCATTCGCGACTTTTCCGGAGCCCCGATTTCATCCATGCCTGACACCGCCATCCAGTTTCAACAGGTTCAAAAAAGCTACGGCGAAAAGAAAGTTGTCGACGGCCTTTCGTTTCATGTCGAAACCGGCGAATGTTTCGGGCTGCTCGGACCGAACGGAGCGGGCAAGACCACCACGTTGCGCATGCTGCTCGGCATCGCCGCGCCCGACGCCGGTGCGATCCATCTGTGCGGCGAGCCGATTCCCGGCCGGGCGCGGCTCGCGCGGGCACGCGTCGGCGTGGTGCCGCAGTTCGACAACCTCGATCCCGACTTCACCGTCCGCGAGAACCTGCTGGTGTTCGGGCGGTACTTCGGCTTAAGCGGCGCGCAATGCCGCGCGATGGTGCCGTCGCTGCTCGAATTCGCACGTCTGGAAAGCAAAGCCGACGCGCGCGTGAGCGAGCTGTCGGGCGGCATGAAGCGGCGCCTCACGCTCGCCCGCGCGCTCGTCAACGATCCCGACGTGCTGATCATGGACGAGCCTACTACCGGCCTGGATCCACAGGCGCGGCACCTGATCTGGGAGCGCCTGCGTTCGCTGCTCGGGCGCGGCAAAACGATCCTGCTGACTACCCATTTCATGGAGGAAGCCGAGCGGCTGTGCGACCGGCTGTGCGTGATCGAGGAAGGACGCAAGATCGCGGAAGGCGCGCCGCGCGAGCTGATCGAATCGGAAATCGGCTGCGATGTGATCGAGATCTTCGGCCCCGATCCGCTCGCGTTGCGCGACGAACTCGCGCCGCTTGCGCAGCGGACCGAGATCAGCGGCGAAACGCTTTTCTGCTATGTGAACGACGCTGCACCGGTGCACGCCCGGCTCAAGCAGCGCACGGATTTGCGCTATTTGCACCGGCCGGCGAACCTGGAGGATGTGTTCCTGCGGTTGACGGGACGGGAGATGCAGGACTGAGCGCGCCCGGCGCTAGCGCGGCGGGTGCAGCAAACAGCACGCGAGCGCCATGCGAAACGCCACACGACTGCCACGCTGAAGACCGCCGCACACATCGCACGGGACATCGCCTCAGAACATCGCCCAAACGCCGCTGCAAACGCCGCCCCAGACACCGCCCCAAACGCCGCACGAGACCCGCAATGGACGCACGCACCTACCGAAGCAACGAAGCCGCGCCGCCCGCGCAGGCGCCGCTCGCCGCCCTGCCCGCGAACGCCGTCAACTGGATCGCGGTGTGGCGCCGCAACTATCTCGTGTGGAAGAAGCTGGCGCTGGCCTCAATGTTCGGCAATCTCGCCGACCCGATGATCTATCTGTTCGGCCTCGGCTTCGGCCTGGGACTGATGGTCGGCCGCGTCGACGGTGTGTCGTATATCGCGTTTCTCGCCGCGGGCACGGTGGCTTCGAGCGTGATGATGTCGGCGAGCTTCGAGTCCATGTATTCCGGTTTCTCGCGCATGCACGTGCAGCGCACGTGGGAAGCCATCATGCACACGCCGTTGACGCTTGGCGACATAGTGCTTGGCGAAGTGATCTGGGCGGCCAGCAAATCGGTGCTGTCGGGGGCGGCGATCATGCTGGTGGCGGGCGCGCTCGGCTACGCCAGTTTCCCGTCGATGCTGCTGGCGCTGCCCGTCATCGTGCTGACGGGGCTTGCATTTGCCAGCGTCGCGATGGTCGTGACCGCGCTCGCGCCGTCGTACGACTTTTTCATGTTTTATCAGACGCTGGTGTTGACGCCGATGCTGCTGCTCTCCGGCGTGTTCTTTCCGATCTCGCAGTTGCCTGCCGCCGCACGCGGCGCAGCGCAGGTGCTGCCTCTGGCACACGCCGTCGATCTGATCCGGCCGGCGATGCTGGCGCGGCCGCTGGAGAACGCCGCCGCGCATGTCCTCGTACTGGCGGCTTATGCAGTAGGCGGTTTTCTCGTTTCCGCCGTGCTGTTCCGGCGCAGGATGATGAAGTAAACCGTGTCTTCGCGGGCGTCGAACCGGGGCGGCCAACGCCCGCTTGCGATGCGGTGCGAGCGGCGCTCGCTCAGTCCTCGTCGTCGGTCCAGGGAATGTCGACGTCCGAGATGAACGCGACCGTCGCGAACGGACCGCCTTCGTGTCGCCCGATCTTGCCGTCTGCCCGCTGCCATTCGACGCGGAACACCGTGCCTGGGTCGTCCGCGATCAGGCGCACGGTCCGGATCTCGTCCGGATCGGCGTCTTCCACCGGACCATCGAGCGAGATCTGCAGCTCTTGCGGCCAAAGACCGTCAGCGGGATCGTAGATTTTGTCGCCGTCCGGGATCAGCGTGAAAGCTTCCACGCCGATGGTCGCCGACGCATCCACGATCATTTTGGCCAGCGCGCGCAGCAACGCGGTTGCCCGCGCCGAATTCGCCTGACGGATCGCAAGGTCCCCGCGCGTGAGCGCCTGCTCGAGTTTTGGGTTTGTTTTTTGTTGCGCCATTCGATGTCCTGAGTCCTATCGCTGTGTTGGGCAGCGCGGCGGACGCGCCGCCGCCCTGCCGTTTTTGGGCTGCATCGTATCATTCGCGCACCGGCCAACGCCATGAAGCGCGCGGCGCCGACGGCGCGAACGCGACGAGTGGCGAAGCCCGGCCTGCTCACCACAGTTTAGGTCGTGATTTGCCGACAGACAGGCACATTTGCCTTTCGTTGCAAGTCGTGGCGGCCGGGTGGGAGTTGGGGAGCGCCCTGAGGCGAGCGTGGCGGTCGACTGGGAGCCGCTGGCTTCAAGTCTCACCCGCGTGTGTCCACCTCGGCGGCTGCCTCAAGGCGCAGGGTTGGGCTGCAACTGATGCAGTGCGTCGATTTCATCGAGCACGTCTTGCGGCAGCTTCACATCGACGCTCGCAATGTTTTCCTTCAACTGATCGAGCGAGGTTGCGCCGATCAGATTGCTCGTCACGAACGGCCGGCTATTGACGAAGGCGAGCGCCAACTGCGCCGGTGACAGTCCGTGGCGCTTTGCCAGTTCGACGTAGCGCGAAGTGGCCGCAATCGCTTGCGGCTTGCTGTAGCGCTGAAAGCGCTCGAACAGGGAAATGCGCGCGCCGGCCGGCCGCGCCCCGCCCTCGTACTTGCCCGTCAACCAGCCGAACGCGAGCGGCGAATACGCGAGCAGCCCGATGTTGTCGCGATGCGCGAACTCCGAGAGCCCCGCTTCGTAAGTGCGATTGAGCAGACTGTACGGGTTCTGGATACTGACGATGCGCGGCAAGCCGAGCTTCTCCGACGCACGCAGAAACTGCGCGACGCCCCACGGCGTTTCGTTCGAGACGCCCACATGGCGCACCTTGCCCGCCTTCACGAAATCGCCGAGCACGGAGAGCGTTTCTTCGATCGGCACCGTGTATTCGTCGTCGACCCACGGATATGCCGGGCGGCCGAATGTCATCGTGTTGCGGTCCGGCCAGTGCAGTTGGTAGAGATCGACGTAATCCGTTTGCAGACGCTTGAGGCTGCCGTCGAGCGCCTCGGTGAGATTCTTGCGGTCGAACTGGTTGGTTTCGCCGCGGATATGGCGTGGGTTGTGCGGCTGACGCGCGGGCCCGGCGATCTTGGTGGCCAGCACGATCTTCTCGCGCGCGCTGCGATGCTGCGCGAGCCATGTGCCGATGAAACGCTCGGTCGAACCCTGCGTCTCCGCGCGCGGCGGGACCGGGTACATCTCCGCGGTGTCGATCAGGTTGACGCCGTGATCGAGTGCGTAGTCGATCTGCGCGTGCGCCTCCTGCTCGCTGTTCTGCTCGCCCCACGTCATGGTGCCGAGCCCGATCAGGCTGACCTGCACATTCGAATCGCCGAGTCTGCGGTATTCCATGGAAGCTGTCCTATCGTTGTATGAACATAAACCGCTGACGTTACCACGCCGGCGCGATGCCTGCAGCGAGGCTAGAATGCCGTGCTAGCTGGCGTCCGAGGACGCTCCACTCAAACCTTTATCGCGTCGCTCAACCTGGTGAATTCCGAACAGCTCGAACTGCTAGTCACGCGCACGATGCCCTTCGGCAAGTACAAAGGCCGCCTCATTGCGGATGTGCCCGGCCATTACCTGAACTGGTTCGCGAGTCAGGGCTTTCCACCGGGCGAGATCGGTCGGCTGCTCGCGCTGATGCACGAGATCGATCACAACGGTTTGTCGTCGCTGATCGAGCCTTTGCGGCAACGCCAAGGCTCGTCTTCTGCCGGATGACGATTGCTCGCGCCGCATCGTGACGCGGCCCGGAAATCAACCCACTGTTATCACTTGGTGCACAGTCGACATTGCTCGCGGCGGCAGCCATCTGCGCATGTAGCGGCGTGACAATGCGGCCCAAGAGAGCCCAGCGACAGCGCAGCCACGGGCGGTAACGCACGGACACAAATATCGCTGAACTCCTTCGCGCGCGACCTTTCTCATTCTTATATGAGGACGGGGAGACGATCGTGGGCAGGCTCTTTGCATCGGTGGCATTGCTGATCCTGACGGCAGCCGTTGGCGGATGCGCTGTTGCGCCGGCGTATGACTATGGCTACGCACAACCCTATTACCCCGGCTACGGCTATGCGTACGGCGCACCGTATGCACCGGTGTACGGCACGGTCGGCATCTGGAGCGGCTGGGGTGGGCGCTGCTGCTACGGCGGCGACCACTGGCGCGGCGGCGGTTGGCATGGCGGCCACGGCGGTAACTGGCACGGCGGCGGCTATGGCGGATCGCGAGGCGGCAGTTCGTGGAGCGGCGGCGGTTGGCACGGCGGAGGACGCAGCCATTGATATGGACGTCGAACGGGTTCGGGGGAAAGAAAGGGCAAAAATTGGCGGCGTTGTGATTGGTCACAGCGCCGCTTTCAGAGAGCCTTTTGCCGCTCGTTCGGCGCGCGGCGCATTGGCATCGTCAGGCTGCGGGAAGCGCTCTTCCGGACTAATAGCTGAGCCAGATTTCGCACACTTGCATGCCTGCCCCCGCGAGAGGTTTCATTTTGTCCAATGAACACATAGTATTGGCTCGCTAGCGAAAGCGTCTGTGGCCGCAATCAGCCGGGATCTGGTCCGCACCCTCCTATGCGAGACGACGACGTTGCGGCCCTCGTCACAATTTGGCGCTGATATAAAAAAGTCCCAGTTTTGACTGGGACGCTTGCTTACAGCAGCCCGATGGATCTTCCTCTGCGTCCCTGTGAAGTAAAGATCTCGCCGCGTTCAACGGTCGACCGACGAATTTTCCACAATTCCCGATGGACCTCTATACCGGAAATCATGCCGTTACGAGTCATTTCCTCCAGCAGTTCTATCATCAGATTCGCCGGAGATGGGACTCCAAACCAGCCGTTATCAGGCGATTGAAACGCGTCTTGAAACGCCCAGTTCCAATCTTCAATGATGTACAGACCGCCGGGGCGAAGCAGGGGAAAAAGTGTCTTAAACGACGTCTTCGTTTGCTCGTAAAAGTGGGAAGCGTCGTCTACCACGAGGTCCAGTTCACCACCAAAATCTTCATCGACGATCTGGCGGAGCTTCGATACATCGTCCTGCGACGTGCCGTAGTAAATCTTCGCGCGGGCGGAATTCTTCTCGACATACTGATCCAACGCAGGGATCGGCGTCGCGGACAACTCCAACGCGGAGATTTTTTCGGGGTTAAGAAGTTGATCCAGAAAGACAAATGAGCCGCCCTGATAAACACCCAACTCAAGCACTTTTCTGCAATCTTCCGGACGAAGCGATGTGTAGTGTCCGAGAAAATTTTTTGCCTTCATTAGAAGGAACTCATTCCCCTCAGATCTTATCTTGCTGCCACCGTGCTCATAATGCATGCGCAAAATGTACCCGCCCATCTCGAAGTCAGTTTCATTCTTCCAATTGAGATTATGCATGTTGTATGGCCTCTCTCGGGGTTTTTCATTATTGAAATGTTGACCGTTATTCCCTCTAAATGCGCACTTCTCAAGCGCACCTGAAAAGCCTACTACGCCAATATTACAAGGTAATTTCTTGCAAGATCTGCTATGCAACGTCCCGCGCGCCTGCTAATTTCCGACATAGTCGGTCACCGCAGGTTATTCGCGCGTCTATCATTTGCGGATTGAAGATCGGAAAGGCGAGATTCGGCGCGAGAGTTTTTATGTCTTTTCTCGCGGCGCTGAGATTGCAGGCAGGGGTTACCAGTTGGCGGGTAAGGGCCCGATTACATAAGATTGGCAGAAATGGGCGCACAAGATACGCGACGAGGGAAACAGCGCCTTGCACGAAGACACAGAGCCATCAAGAGGGTCAGTTGAAGAGCTTCGGCTTTTTGCGGAGCTCGTCCTGACGCACCTGTTCACGCTGCCGCACAAGGTCAGTGAGAACCTGCCCAAGACCTGATAGGTCCGGCGCAGCTTCCCCATCATATTCATGCGTCGCAATGGACGAGGCCCATCCGCGCAGGCGTTTAACGAGGTCGTTAGTCATCTGCCACTCCCAGACGGGTGGCGAGGAGAGCGCGGACCTACTACGTGACGCAGCACAAAGCGACGCGCGGCGCACTGCTTGACCTACACGCGAACCCGGCGACGACGGCGCGCGTTTATGACCGCTCCAAGAACGTAAAGCGTCGTGCACTGCAACTGCACGGATGCACAGGACTAGGTGCTTTGACGTACGAGCGAGGGGCGCCGCTCGCTTCCCAAAATGGGAATTTTCGCGGGAAGCACAAACAAAAACGGCACTGTGTTTTTCACAGTGCCGTCGTTTAAGACTTTGATTTACCGCTGAATTCTTTGGGGTGGCTGATGGGGCTCGAACCCACGACAACAGGAATCACAATCCTGGACTCTACCAACTGAGCTACAGCCACCACTGATATCTGCTTTGACTCGCCGAAAACTGCTCAAATAACTGCGCAAAACAGCTTGAAAACCCGGCGTGCCAACGAAGAAACGAGATTATACGAACACGAACGCCGTTTGCCTAGTCCTTTATTCAAAAATCTCGGCCGGCTCACGCAGATGTTGTCGCGCCTCGTCGAAGATCGCGAGGTCGCGAGCAGCGAGACGTTTGCTGTCGGACAGCACACGCCGCCAGCCGCGCGCACCGGCTTCGCCGCGATAAAGGCCAAGCGCGTGACGCGTGATCGAGCCGAGATACGTGCCGCGCGCCATCTCCACGCCACAGTATTCGATCAGCTTCGCTTCCACCTGCTCGCGCGTGAGGGGCGCCTCGGCCGAACCGTAGAAGCGCGCGTCGACATCGGCGAGCAGATACGGGTTGTGATAAGCCTCACGGCCGAGCATCACGCCATCCACATGCTGCAGATGCGCCTCTACTTCGTCGAGCGTCTTGATGCCGCCGTTGATGATGATCTCCAGTTGCGGAAAGTCGCGCTTCAACCGGTACGCGTAGTCGTACTTGAGCGGCGGAATCTCGCGATTCTCTTTCGGGCTCAAGCCTTTGAGAATCGCATTGCGCGCATGCACGATGAAGACCTCGCAGCCGGCCTCTGCAATGGTGCCGACGAAGTCGCGCACGAAGCTGTACTCCTCGACCGCATCCACGCCGATCCGGTGCTTGACCGTTACCGGCACGCCAACGGCGTCGCGCATCGCCTTCACGCAATCGGCAACGAGTTGCGGCTCGTTCATCAGACATGCACCGAACGCGCCGCGCTGCACGCGCTCCGACGGGCAGCCGCAATTCAGATTGATTTCGTCGTAACCCCACTGCTCGCCAAGCTTCGCCGAGCGCGCGAGATCGTCTGGCTCGCTGCCGCCGAGTTGTAGCGCGACGGGCGCCTCGTCCGGCGTGAACGCGAGGTGACGCGGCACGTCGCCGTGCAGCAGCGCACCGGTCGTCACCATTTCCGTGTAAAGCCACGTATGGCGCGAAATCATGCGATGGAGCGAGCGGCAATGGCGATCGGTCCAGTCCATCATGGGTGCGACGCTGACGCGCCGCGGACTGGCAGGCAGAGGTGCAGACATGGGTGGCCAAACGGCTTGAATCGAAACCGCGATTTTACCGCAATGCCGGATCCGGCTCAGCCCGAGCGTTGCCCCCGCTGATCTGCCTGTGCGGACCGACGATCCCCTGCGCCGATCAGGGCTATAAAGCGGCTTGCGCCGCACAAAAGCAGGGTCGAACCACTCCAAACCCGCGCCAGACAAGGCCTAGACCCATTATTTCAGGAACGAGAACAGTAATTTCAGATTATCGGTACAAATTTTCAATAGTAGGGGTATACACTGCCTTCCATCGACGTTGCAGACACACCCACCGGTCTCTGCAACGCCACCCTGAAAATCGAATATCTGGAGGTACATCATGAAGACCAAGTTTATCGCCGCCCTGCTCGTCGCAGTTTCCGCTTCCGTCGCCGCACCGGCTTTTGCAAGCGGCTATGGCCCGGCACCGTTCTATCGCCCGTCCGTCGGCGCACCGGCTTCGCAACAAGGCCAGAACGCGCAAACCGTCGCGGCTGAGCGTGCTAACGCCGAAGCCAACGCTTACGGCGGCGTGAACAACGTGTCGTCGCAATCGGGCACCCGCGAGCCGGTTTCCGGTCCGCAATCGGTGTTCTTCGGCCACTAAGCATTCGCCGTCGACCATGCTGCCCGCCAGGGCAGCATGCGAACTGGGCGCCTAACCGGATTCCGGTGCGGCGCCCAGTTTCGTTTACCTGCGTCGTTAGTGCGTCGTTAGTCAGTCGTTAGCGGCGGCGGACAACGGCAGCCGAGGCGCGCGCTGCGCCCTTACATGGCAAGACCGGCATCGATCACCTCGCGCGCGGCGCGAAAGCCGGCCTCGGCGGCAGCATGCTCGGTCGGCCAAAGACTGTCGATGTGCACGAGCCGCCAGTCGACCACCACCGCGTTCTCGCGCAGTACCCGGAAATGCGCCTTGACGCCGGTAAGCACCTGCTCGACCGCGACCTCGATGTCGTAGTCCAGATAGCGCTCCTGGTAGTCGCCCATGTCGAGGCCCTTCGGCTCCATTTTCCCCTCCTTGCTTTGGCCGACTCGCGGCTCGCGATGCAACCTGCCCCGCGCAAACGCCGCCCGCCGCGCCAGCTTTGGCTTTGCGCGTGACGGCTCGGCCGCCGACCGGCTACCTGTTTCCTGCGCGTCGCAACCGGACATCGCGTGAGACGCCCTGCGGCGGGTTCAGTCGCAATCGCCTGAAAGGTATTGCCTGCCGCTGCAGGTGATTTCGACCTCGTCGCCATTCGCTTCGGCGACGAGGCCGCAGGCCAGCAGTTGCGCGGTCACGGACTGCGGAAACTTCGGCGCCGGCTGCCCGACACCTACATCGTTCAGGCGCCGCAACGCTTCTATCGCTTCGGGACTCAGTGACTTGGACATGATGGTCTCCGCTCTGCGTCGATGACAAATTCATCCTAGCAAGTTTCGACAGCGGATGTGGTCGCGGCGGCGGATCGTCACGCGCGAATGGCTTACGCGTGAATTTTCGCGCAAGCAGCGGGTCTACCGGGAAGCCTCATGCAACCCGCGCGAACGCGGGGCACGCAAAAGGAGAACGAGATGAAGCGAAGCACTATGGCTGCGCTGGGCGCAGCCGCGGCGCTGCTGGCGGCAGGCGCAAGCGGAACGGCGGCATGGGCCGGAACGGACATGGCCGCGCCGAAGCACACGACGCAAGCCGTGCTAGCCGCGCAGGCCGCGCAACCCGCGGACGCTGCGTCGTCAATGGTCAAGCCGCCGGAGTCGGCCTCCAGTGCGACCGGCGCGAGCAATCCGGACAACATGCCGATCAAGCGTCCGCGCAAACCGACAAACGACAAAATGATGCATGAGCCGCCCGCGAGCGGCGCGAACGCAAAGTAGCGCAGCGCTTACAGGCGCGCGATCGAAACCTCCGTGGACTTGACGAGCGCCACGACTTCGGAGCCCACCTGCAGCTCGAGTTCGTCAATGGAGCGTGTGGTGATGACCGAGGTCACGATGCCGAACGCGGTGTCGACATCCACTTCGGACACGACGGGTCCGCGGATGATTTCCTTGACCTTGCCTTTGAACTGATTGCGTACGTTGATGGCGGAAATGCTCATTGCGAGTGGCTCCAGAAAAGCGATTGAGTTGAGTCAGTCAAGGAATGTCAGACGGCCCAGCGGACCTCCGTGGGCCGCCTGAATGGGCCGCTGCCGGCTGCGTCGCGCGTGGTGCGTGCGTCTTGCGCGCCGTGAGACTCGTGCGACCATGGGTCGTCGTTCGGCGCATTCTTCAGCACGCGCCGCAGCACATGCTCTTCGAGCGCGGCGAAGCCCGCCGACGCACGTGCTCGCGGACGCTCGAGCGGTACCGGCTGATCGAGCGCGATGCGCCCTTCTTCGATCAGCAGAATGCGATCGCCCAGCGCCACGGCTTCGTGCACGTCGTGTGTGACGAGCAATGCGGTGAACCGGTGCTCGCGCCACAGGCGCTCGATCAGCGTGTGCATTTCGATGCGTGTCAACGCGTCGAGCGCGCCGAGCGGCTCGTCGAGCAACAGCAACTGCGGACGATGCACGAGCGCCCGCGCCAACGCCACCCGCTGACGCTGCCCGCCGGAAAGCCGGGCGGGCCAGTCGTTGGCGCGCTCCAGCAGACCGACTTCGGCGAGCACCGCGCGGGCGTCGTCGCGAGCGCTGCGCGGCAGGCCGAGCATGACGTTCTGCAGCACGGTCTTCCACGGCAGCAGCCGCGCGTCCTGGAACATGATTCGCGTATCGAGCGGCCGGCCGTCTTCGGCGCGCTTCTCGAGCACGCCCGTCGTGGCCTGCTCGAGTCCGGCGACGAGCCGCAGCAACGTCGACTTCCCGCAACCGCTGCGGCCGACGATCGCGACGAAACTGCCGCGCTCGATGGACAGATCGAAGTCCGTCAGAACCTTGCGTTCGCCATACTGCTTGCCGACGCTGCGCAACTTCACTGAGTAGTCGGCTGAGTCGGCTGACCTGCGTGCGCCGTGTCCGCCTCCAGCGCCACTCCTTACCTCCTCCGTGCCATTGCGCGCCGCCGCGCCCACCGCCTCTGTGCCCCGCCGCTCGACCCGCACCCGCCTCAGCGTGCCATCGCGCTCCTCAACATCCGCGGCCAGATCCGCATCGCGATCCACGACGCGCGCCTGCGCCAGTTCCACCTCAAGATCGCTGCCCGCGATGCCGCCGAACGACGCCGAGAGTGTCGTTGCGCTCATGCGTTACCTCCACGTTGATAGGCCGGGTGCCAGCGCAGCGACACGCGCTCCAGACTCTTTGCCAGCACGTCGGCGATCTTGCCGAGCGCGGCGTAAAGCAGAATGCCGACCACCACGACATCGGTTTGCAGGAACTCGCGCGCGTTCATCGTCATGTAGCCGATGCCCGATTGCGCCGAAATGGTCTCGGCGACGATCAGCGTCACCCACATCAAGCCCAGCGCAAAGCGCACGCCGACCAGAATGGACGGCAACGCGCCCGGCAGAATCACATGGCGGTACAGCGCGAAACCCTTCACGCCGTAGCTGCGCGCCATCTCGATCAGGTTCGGATCGACCGAACGGATGCCGTGGAAGGTGTTCACGTAAAGCGGGAAAAACACACCGAGCGCGACGAGGAACACCTTGGCCTGCTCCTCGATGCCGAACCACAAGATGACCAGCGGGATCATCGCGAGCGCGGGAATATTGCGGATCATCTGCACGGTCGAATCGAGCGCGATCTCTGCCGGTTTGAAGAGCCCGGTCGCGAGCCCGAGCACGAGCCCCATGCCGCCGCCTATCGCAAAACCGGACACGGCGCGCCATGTGCTGACCTTCACGTCCGCCCACATTTCGCCGGACTGGATCAGCGACCACGCCGCCTTCACGACAGCAAGCGGTTCGGGCAACACGCGGGTGGAAAGCACGCCGCTGCGCGCGGCGGCTTCCCAGGCGAGCAGGACCAGAAGCGGCGCGACCCAAGGCGCCAGCGAGGCGCCGATCCGCCGCAACGAGCCGAACGCCGACGCGCGCACGCAGCCGAACGCCGCGCTGTCGCGCACCACTTCGTCGCGCTGCGCACTCACGGTGGATTGAGCCATGATGACTTTCCTGATTGAGTATCGAAGGTGCCGGAACCAGACGGACTGCGCTCAGCTCGCGCTTGCAGCCTTCGGCAGATAGTGATTGCCGACGATCTCGCCGAACGGTCCGGACAGCGGCCCTTCCGAAACCTTGCTCCGGCGATTCGGCAGCAACGGGAACACGAGTTCCGCGAACCGATACGACTCTTCCAGATGCGGATAGCCGGACAGAATGAACGTCTCGATCCCGAGCTCGGCATATTCCTTCATGCGCGCCGCCACTTGCTCAGGATTACCGACGAGTGCGGTACCCGCACCGCCGCGCACGAGGCCGACGCCCGCCCACAGGTTCGGATAGACCTCCAGTTCGGCGCGGCTCCCGCGCCTGCCGCCGTGCAGCGCGGCCATACGGCGCTGGCCCTCGGAGTCCATCTTCCCGAACGACGCCTGCGCGCGCGCAATGGTCTCGTCGTCGAGCTTGCTGATCAGCTTGTCGGCGGCGGCCCATGCTTCTTCTTCCGTCTCGCGCACGATCACATGCAGGCGAATGCCGAAGCGCACCGTCCTGCCATGCTCGGCAGCGCGGGCGCGAATGTCGGCGATTTTCTTCGCGACCGCCGTCGGCGGCTCGCCCCATGTGAGATACGTGTCGATATGCTCGCCCGCGATCGCATGCGCGGCCGGCGACGAACCGCCGAACCACAGCGGCGGATGCGGCTTCTGCACAGGCGGATACAACGCCTTGCCGCCCTTCGACTTCAGATGCTTGCCGTCGAAGTCGATTGCGTCGTTGGTATGCGCGGCCGTGAGCAGCTTGCGCCAGATGTGCAGGAAGTCGTCGGTGATTTCGTAGCGCGTGTCGTGGTCGACGAATACGCCGTCGCCTTCGAGCTCGGCCGCGTCGCCGCCCGTCACCACGTTGATCAGCAGGCGCCCGTTCGACAGACGGTCGAACGTCGCGGCCATGCGTGCAGCCTGCCCCGGCGACGAGAGGCCCGGCCGGATCGCGACCAGAAACTTCAGGCGTTTGGTCGCGGCAATCAGACTCGAGGCGACCACCCACGCGTCTTCGCATGAACGGCCGGTGGGCAGCAGCACGCCTTCGTAGCCGAGCGTATCGGCGGCCACCGCGATCTGCTGGAAATAGTCGTAGTCGGCCGCGCGCGCGCCTTGCGACGTACCGAGATAACGGCTGTCGCCGTGAGTCGGAATGAACCAGAACACATTCATTTGCTGCTCCCCGCTTAAGGCAGAACTGGATTGGGTCAGGACAGCGCCCGCCGCGCCTGCCGGCGCGAGGCAGGCGCATTGCAGATGTCGCCGCGCGCTCACGCAGACCGTACGCACACCGTACGCACCGTATGCACACGCCGGCCGCGCGCATCCGGCCGGTCTTCGGTGACGAACCGGCGGCGCATCGCGAAAGGACGGAAGGTTGCGGTGTCGACGCTAAGCGCAACGATGCGACGCACCGTTTGCATGGAGAAACAGTCTATGGACGGGGGTGCGGCTTTTGAACGATTTTTTTGAGCTTAGGTTTTCCACTTGCGTGATTAGCCCGACGCTACAGCATACGAACACGACTCGACAGGCAGCGGAAAAGCCGTTAGCGCTGGATATAATGGCGCACGTTTCCAATCATCCGGTGCAGGCATTGCAAGTCACGCGCCTGTGCCCTGGCGGTGCAATGCATGCAAAAACTCATCCTGCCGTTTGTAGCCGGTTTCCTGGCATCGCTGTTCTTTCATGATTCCACGCTCGCGTTGCTGCATGCAGCGGGCGTCGTCGAGCAAAGCGGTTTTTCCACTGCCCCGTTCCTGCCGCTCGGTCTGCCCGAGTTCATTGCCAATGCGATCTGGAGTGCGTTCTGGGCCGTGCTGATGGCATGGCTGCTGCGCGTCGCGCCGGAGCGGCGCGCGCCGTGGCTGCCGGCTTTCGTATTCGGCGGCATTGTGCTCACGGCGGCAAGCGTCTTCGTGGTCGATCCGATTCGCGGCATCTGGCCAAGCGGCAACATGCTGCCGCGCCTTGCGATGGGTTTTGCGGCGAACGCCATGTGGGGTTGGGGCGCGCTCGTCTTCATGCGCGCCTTCATGGCGAACGAAGACGGGGATTGAACCCGGGCAACGCCGCCCCGGCGAGCGGCCAAGTGCAGGGCCAACTGCCGGACCAATTGCCGGGCAAACTGCAGAGCTGATTGCCTGGCTAACTGCGGCCGGCTGCGCGGCCAACTGCGTGGCTAATTGCCCAAGTCGAGCAGCGGATGCTCGCTCGCCAGCCACGGGCTTTCGAACATCTTCGCCACGTCGGCGGCACTCACGTCTTCAATGCGCGCAAAACGCCAGCGCGGCGCGTTGTCCTTATCGACGATACGCGCGCGGATGCCTTCCACCGCGTCGCCGTGCAAAAAGCTGGAACGCGTGAGATCCAGATCGCCGCGCAGCACGTCCGCCATCGAGCCTTCCGCGCGCGTCACCACCTCGAGCGATACCGCCATCGAAAGCGGCGAGCGCTCGCGCAACACGGCGATTGTCTGCTCGGCCCAGTCGGCGGCGTCCCGGTCGCACTTCTGCGCGAGCGAAGCGAGAATGCGCGGCACGTCCGGCAGTGCGAAATGCCGGTCGATCAGCGCTCGCGCACGAGCGAGCGGCGCTTCGCCGGGCGGCGGTGCGACCTGATACGCACGGCATTCGCGCTCGACGCATGCGACCACGTCCGCGCCGCGCTCGAACAGTTCGCAGCGCAGCGTGTCGATAAGCGCCGGCAACGCGGCATCTTCGATGTAGAGGTCGGCGAGACCGGCGTATAGCGCGTCGGCCGCGCCGATCGTTTCGCCCGTCACCGCCAGATAACGGCCGATCGCGCCCGGCGTGCGCGCGAGGAACCAGCTTGCGCCGACATCGGGAAAGAGCCCGATGCGCGTTTCAGGCATGGCCATTTTCGTGGACTGCGTGACCACCCGCAGCCCGCCGGTGCGATGCGCGCCCAGCGAAATGCCCATGCCGCCGCCCATCACCACGCCGTTCATCAACGCGATGTACGGCTTGGGATACGTGAAAATTGCATGATTGAGGCGGTATTCCTCGATGAAAAACTCATCGCGAGCCTGCTGGTCGCCGCGCCGCGCCGACTCGTACAGGAAACGGATGTCGCCGCCCGCGCAGAACGCCCGCGGATGCTGGCTGCGCACCACGACCGCGAGCACGTCCGGGTTGGCGGACCACGCGTCGAGCGCGGCGTGCATTGCGCGGATCATGCCGATGGACAGCGCGTTGAGCGCCTGCGGTCTTTCGAGCTCGATAAAGCCAATTCGGTTGGCTACGTAGGTCGCGACTTCGTCGCTGGCTGCGGGCGAGGCGGAAAGGGACATGGAAAACGACGCGCGGCGGCGCAGAGTCATGGGAACCACAACGTTATCACGTGCCTCGTGCGTGGGCGTGTTTCTCCGACGCAGCCAACGGCCGCCGGCCCCATGCAAGGCGCCGCGCGCTCTGTTGAGCTCAGCCCGCGGCGTTTCCCGGCGGGAAGTGACCGCTTTTCAGCAGCACAGGCGTGCCGTTGCTGATCTGCAGATGTTCGCGCGCGACCGCCTCGATGCGCGGACGTCCTGCGTCGAACGCTCGCATCCACGCTTCTTTGTCTTCCGAACTGGCGCCGAAGTGGTCTTCGAGCGCCTCGACGGAGATCGCGCAGGGAACGGGCTCGCCGTCCACTAACGCCGAAAAGACAACGGTCAGATTGGAGTCGCGGTAGGCTGGCGCGCCCGCGGGAAACCTGATTTCCATAGCCGCCTCATCAGAAGTATCCGGTATAGAACCGGAGCCACGCAAAACCGGCTGGCCCCGGACGACCCGAATATGGTACTCGCGGGGCCGGACCGCGGTCCACCCCGCCGCCGCGGCGCCCGGGGCGTCGGGATCGTTGGAATGGGCCAGAGGTTGCGGCTGTCCTTGCGCTTGCCCGCCTCTGCCCTTGCGCTTGCGTGCCTCTGCGCTTGCATCGCCTTGCCTTGCTCCTGCCTTGCCCCGGCTTCGGCTCCTCCGGCTGTCCTTACGCCTGCGCTCGCGTCTGCCCATGCGGGGTGCCCCCGCATCTGCTTTTCCGCCTCCGCGCCTGCGTCTACGCCTGCCCGTGCGTCGCGTGCCGTCAAGAGCCGCTCCCCAGCAGCCGGTCGACGTAATCGCGCGCGGCCTGTTCGACAAACGCGAGCGCCTCCTTCTCGTCGCTGAAGCGCTGCTCTGCGCCGAGGTCGAGCAAGGTTTCCATCCGGTGCGGATCGTCGGGGCCAAGCTCGGCGAGACTCACGGAACCGACGTAATTGCCAGGCGCGCCGTGCGTGTCGCTTGCCGGCACGAGGCGCGCCGCGGCGCTGATGTAATAGCCGCGATAAGGGCCGCTGACCCGCTCAGCCATGTTCGTTCTCCTCGTTGCATTAATTCAGTTAAGGCGCGCGGCAAGCCAATTAGTTCTGTGCGTCCGCACTCGACCTGCGCCTGTCGTGCATTCGCCCGGTTTCACCGCGCCGTTCGCCTGCCCCGCACTTCCACGCCCAGCGTCGGTCGAACACATTCGTCCGGCATACTCCGTGCTCAGGCACTGGCGCCGTTTCGAGTCCAGAGAGCGCAATATGGGAAAATATTTTCTGCACGACCACGAACTGCCCGAGCCGGATGCGGCCAACCGATGGTTCGCGTATGCCGAAAGTCACGGCATCGACATTGCCAAAGCCATCAGCATCTGGGAAGACGCGGCCACTGAAAGCGGCACGGAAAGCCGCCGGGCGGTCAGCGCCGCGGGCATCACTATCGAAACACCTTGAGCTTGCGAGCGTCGCAAGCGCCGATCATCAAAGGAAACAGACACGATGCATTTCATGACGCAATTGCTGCGCACCAGCCATGGTCACCGTGGCTTCGCGCGGACGCTGCTGCGCCACACGCCGCCGTCGGCCACGTTGTTGGCCACGTTGTTGGCCAGGTTGTTGGCCACGCCGTCGGCCACCTTATTGGCCAGGTTGCTGGCCGCTTTGCCGGCCGCGCTCCTCGTGGGTGCGGGCGTCGCCGGCTGCGCGTCGTCCAACACCACGTCGTTGATCAATCTGCCGAACGGCCAGACAGGCTTCGCGGTGAACTGCAGCGGAGCCGGCGCCGATTCGAGCTGGGCCTCGTGCTATGTGCAGGCGGGCAAGGCGTGCGGCGCGACGGGCTATGACATCGTGTCGAAAGACAATGACGAAGGCGGCACCGCCGGCGGCAGCGTGACGAACGTCGTATCGGCCAACGTGAAGAATCGCTCGATGATCGTGCGTTGCAAGTAAGCGCCCTTAAAGCGCCGAGCGCGGGTCGCCCCGTGCAGCCGTGACAGCCCGCGCCTCGCGCAACGCACCTCGTGCGCGTTCTAATGCGCCTGCATCTTCGAGAAGACGTTCAGCACGGTGACGCCAGCAATGATCAGCCCGAGGCCGACGACGGCCGGCACGTCGGGCACCTGCCCGTACAGCAGCAGCGCGACCAGCGTGATCAGCACAATGCCGGCGCCCGACCACACTGCGTAGACGATGCCGACCGGAAGAGTGCGCAACGTCAGCGACAGGCAGTAAAAAGCGACGGCATAGCCGAGCACCACCACTGCCGAAGGCACGAGCCGCGAGAAACCGTCCGACGCGCGCATCGCGGAAGTCGCGATGACTTCGGCCACAATCGCAACGCCAAGCAATGCATAAGGCGGCACCCGCATGGGCTCAGGCCTTTGCAAGCGCAAGCTTGCTGTAGTCGTGACCGAGGTGCGCGCACAGGGCTTCCACGACGAACTCATGATCGGCGCGCTGCGGCAGGCCGGACACCGTGATCGAGCCGATCACGCCCGCGCCGGCCACCGTCAATGGAAACGCGCCGCCGTGCGACGCATACTCGGTGGCGGGCAAACCGTGCTTGTCGGCGAGCGTGCTGCCGGACTGCTGCATCTTCAGGCCGATCGCGTAAGAACTGCGCCGGAAATGCGCGACCGTGTTGCCCTTGCGGCGCGCCCAATCGACATTGTCCGGCGTCGCGCCGGCGAGCAGACTGAAGAAGAGAGGCTGACCGAAGGTACGCACGTCGATGGCGGCCGCAATGCCGCGCGCCTTCGCGACCTCATGCAGATAGGCGCCGATTTGCCAGGCGCGGTCGGCATCGAATTGAGGGAACACGAGCGCGTGTTCCTGAGCGGCAATGACCTGCAGATCGTGAGCGATATCCATGAAATTCCGGGGCGAGTGAAAGTGCGGGCGCGTCGTCGTCATGCACCGCCGCCGGCACCTGGCCTGCGGTGGGTTGCGCGCTTCGCGGTGAAGCCGCGCAAAGCGTGCGACAGAGCATGACGGCGCGCCGGGAGACTCCGATTCTAGCGCAGCGAGTTGCGCGGGCCTTGTGCGATGCGACGCGGGCCGCGCCTCAAGCGACCCGCCGCGCCTGAAGCGACGTTTTCGCAAACGGAGTGCCACGCGACGCGCCAACGAGCAGGCGATCGGGCAGATCCTCAGATGACTGTTGCATCGGCGCCTTCCTTGTTCTATAATCTTTTCTTCGACGGACGCGGGGTGGAGCAGTCTGGCAGCTCGTCGGGCTCATAACCCGAAGGTCGTAGGTTCAAATCCTACCCCCGCAACCAATAGCAGCAATGCATGTAGCCGTTTGTCATAGTGCTTGTCCCATTTCGCTGTTAGGGCGTTCTCAGGACAATCGGCGCGGACCTATTCCGACATGCACAAAAAATGAACCCGCCTTGAGCGGGTTTTTTTACGTCTGTCTGTTTTGTTTGAGTGTTTGAGTCACTGCGCGTGTCTGCATCGGTCAGCGCCTGGCGTTTGTAACCTCGTGGGCGTGTTTGGCATCGCTTTTAGCGAGTTTTGACACCCGCGTGTGTACGAGACTTGTGGGCTTTGGTCATTGATGCCGTAAGCCCCTACCGCTTGCGAAGCGTCTCGCATGTCCGTTCAGGCTGCGGGCAGTTGAATTTCCAATCGGACTGTCGCCCTCGCCTATCGTCACGCCGGCGGCGCAGCGTTGAGATCTTGCAAGGCGCGAAACCCGCCGCCGTTCTTGAGCCATACACGCGCTGGGCGCCATTGGACAGTCGTGGCCCTGCTGCTATGAATGGCTGCTCCATGCATTTACGTCATCTCTGCGCGCTCGCCCTGACTGGTAGACGAAACGCCTGCCATACCGCACCGCGCCTTTCCCGTCGAAGGCAACCCGGCCTAAAACGCTGCTGTCATCTGAAACCCAACCGTCCATCGTGCAGTCGGGAAACCTGAAGGCTTGTAGATCGGCGTGCCTGCAAAAAGGTCGTAAGACACACCAACGTATTTCGCCGGCAAGCCGCCGCGAATGCCCATCACCGCACCCGCCAGTTGCGTTCCCGCCAGCGTCGCCGTGTTCGGCCCGAACACGCGTCCGTAGTCGATCCCTGCATACAGCGTCTGTCCTGTCTGGAATACCGGCCATTGCAGTTCGTTGCGCCAGTAGAAGCCGCGTTCGGCCGCGAGCATCGTTTCGCCATCGAATCCGCGGACCGTGTAGCGGCTGCCTATCGTCAGGTCGTCGATGTAGAACAGCGTGTCGTTAGTGAACTGGCCGTGGACCGTCGTCACGTAGCGAAGCGGCTGCGTCCCGATGTTGAACGGGACCGAAAGATTCGCATCCACGACGGCCATGTGAAAGCGATATGTTGGCCCCTCGGCATACGGGTCCGCCGTCGCGCCCAGACCACCGATGCCCTGACGGTAGGCGAGCGTACCGTCAAACTGCGCCGCAACGAGGTAATGCCGGTCGGTCGCCCCCCATTCGAGGAACGTGTTATTGCGCGCCTGCGTCGGTATGGTTGTGTCGTCGATGAAGCTGTCGCCAAAGCGCCTGGATAGCTGCAGATACGCACCGAGTACGTCGTTCTGGCTGCGTGACATAACACGCGCGATGCGCAGCGCCGCGGTCTGCGAATTGCCGCTCGACACGAAGGTCTGGTTCACGCCTGCGATGCTCTGGTAGTAGGTGTTCGTGTTGCCAGACAGCGTCGCAGTCCAGTATCCCCAAGGCACGGAATACGAGCCGTTGAAGCCGTGCGAGCCGAGTGCCTTGTTGCCGAACGACAGGTCCTGATTCGCGCCGACCGAGAGGATATCGTTCAGGCCGAGCGGGTTATTGACGCCGAGGCTGACGTTGCCTTGCCATTTGCCCGTCGGCTTCGTGCCCGAGTTGTCGACAGAAGCGACGAACGTCCAGGGCTTCGCGCGATTAACCGTGAGGACAACGTCACTTTCGCCCGCTACGTCAGTCGGCCGGATTTCCATGTTCACGTCCTGACTGCTGACGCGCTTCATCTGCTCAAGACCCTGTTCGAGATCGCGCAGGTTCAGCAGGTCGCCGTCGCGTGAAGGAAAGGCCGATTTCCATGTACCACGCGTGCCTGGATCGGCAAAGCGCAGCTTGCGCACGACGCCTGGCATGAGCGCGAATTTCAGTTCGGCCGTCGACAGATCCTGTTGAGGCATCAGCACGCGCGTGGTGATGTAGCCTTCACTCAGGATCGCCTGCTGCAATCCTTTCTCAAGCGTATCGAGTCCGGCCTTGCCGACACATTGCCCGCGGTAGTGGTCGAGCCATTCACGTGCAAATGCAAAACGGTCGAGCGGCCGTTCAGATGCGCCCTGACTGCGTACTGCGTCCGGGAGATTCGGCGGCACGTCGAGCGCGAAGGAGTCGATGCGAAAGCACGGTTTCTCTGTCGGCAGTTCGGGCCAGCGTTCCAGGCGAGGGACTTCCGAGCGCACGGCCGGCGCCTGCACGGCTGCGTCGCGTTGCTGCGCGTCGCGCTGCTGCTGGATCTGCTGGTTCTGTTCGGCATTGGCGCGTGCGGCGGCTGCGGTGTCCGCGGGAGTTGGCGCGTTCTGCGCCTGACTCGCAAGTGATACCAGAGCTGTGAGCGGCAGGGCCGCCAGCCCCTTGCGTATTTTCATGCTTTTCAAACTTCTCTCACTACTATTTTCGGGCGGGTGTACTGGATAACTACGAAGATCGAGAAGACCACACCCAGAGACGCGGCTCCAATCAGAATGGACCGCACATCGTCCTGGCCAAAAGGCGCGAGTTTGCCAGAAGACGCATTACCTCCATCTCAATTACATCGGATCACGAAGCAAAGTGGTTAAGCGGGGTTTGACGATGCACGCAGCGGCGGCAATATCGTTCTGGCTCGACATCGGCGCGACGCCGCCCGCATTCTTGCCGGACGTGTTGCCGTGCGTGCTGTAGTCCGCCCCACCATCGCCCGTAATCATGCCGCCGCTGATGCCGCGCGAATGCGGGTTGTAGCTCGACGAGTTCTGGATATCGCTGTAAGTGAGCGTGCCTGTCGAAAGCGTGCTCTTCGAAGCATCTGCCTCACTTGCAATCACTGCTCCCTTCAGGTCTGTGCTTTCCGTGACGACCACGTTGAAGCCACATCATCCGCGTGGATACCAGCCTGTTCATTCACTCCGGCGTAGCTGCCGCTCGCGTTCGCGTTCATGTGGCTAAAGCTGGCGCTGCCTCCGCCCGGCTGATGCTGAAGCCGCCGCCCGTGCTCTCCTGATGCGCGCTGCTGGCCATCGTGTCCTGCACGCTCGCGATATTCAGATTGCCGCCCAAATTGGCGCTCACCTGACGGCCGTTGACATTCGAACCGATGATGTTCGTATCGCCGCCGGAGATGATCTTTGCGGTATTCGCTGCTATCGCATACCCGATCACGGTTCAGCACAACACAGATACTCATCCGCGCCCTTTATGCCGTGAATGCAGATCACCGACTCAATGCTCGAACACGCTGGCTTCCTGCCGGAAATCAGGTCCGGTTCAGTATCGACTACCGGCACGGGCATACCACCATTACCCCGGACTATGACTACCGGGGCGCCGGCAGGTACACGACTGCGCCTTAAACGGAGGCCATGCTACAGCGACGCCGCAAACGCAACTGAACAGCATCCGTAAACAAGAAACCAGGCCGCAGCCGGGTTTGTTGTTTGAACTGTGAGACTCAACGTGCGAGCAGTGCATACGCGACGGCCGTTGATGCCAAGGTTATAAGCACGGCCATAAATATCCAGTGCCTGAGTCGCTCCTTCTTACTCATTTGCTTCCATTGATCGAGTGAAGGGCCGCCACCTGCCGCCATATCTAGCTCCTCATTTACTTTTGCCGCCTGCCGCACGTGCCTTTATCGTTCTTCACTTTCTTCTGCTCATCCTTGCCGCTTGCGCGTCGACGGCCGCTGATTCTATCGTTCCTCCGGATTCTTCAGCGTATCGTCGGCCGCTAGCTGGCTGGGTTTGTTGTTTTTGCGTACATCGATGCGTCTTCGTCCACTATTGCTTTGGGCAGGAACTCGCGGCCACGTTTCACGACCTCACCCCACTGCTCTACAGTCAATGCAACGTTTTTATCATTCGCATAAAACGTAAATGTAAGCTGCTTTTCCTCGGTAACACCTATTTCCATAAAAGGATTACTTTTGCCCTCCATATAGACACAGATTTATCACTTGCACATCTTTAAATGGTTCACTTGCTGCATTCCGCAAATCACTGGTGTTGCCATTGTTTGCAGACGACTGGCCATCAGCGTTCCCACTATTGAGCGTCGCATTACCCGGCCCATATCCCGATACAGCGTCTATTCAATGCTCATAGTGAAGACGTCTCCGGAAACATTCTTGATGTCACCCTGAGAAAGTAGCCCTTTGATAAGCTCAGATGCCACTGCTACCAGGTACTTCATGTGGTCACGCCGCATGCGCGTCCTGTTGTCCATGAAGGTCAACTGCTCCGCGTAGGGATTCACGACATGCACCGGTTTCAGCAGCCGCTGCGCATTGCGATGCAGTTCAATGATGTGCTGCCGGTCCGCTTCGGCCAGCAATCCTTCGAGCGTCTGTTTCATCCGCTGCCGCACGTGTATCTCACGCGTCTGCTCGCGGCTCTCGTTGATCGTCAGCACCAGGCACCGGTTCGAGGTCCAGTTCGGCAGGCTCGTCATCACACCGGATTGAATGACACTACAAACAGCAAACCCAGCTCAAGGCTGGGTTTGCTGTTTGTAGGTGTATAGACTCAGAAGAAGAACTTCTTTACTAAGAGCAAAGCCAAGATACACAGAACAACACCGACGAATACTTTATAAGTCGCCTTCTGTTCCGGAGTCATGCGTTTCCACTCTTCGTCCGTTGGCCCTCGCATCTCGATCCTCCATCATCACTTTTTATCGTTAAGCGGAGTCGAATGACTCCAAGGCACAATACCCGCTGTAATCCCTCCGGGCGAGGTAACACCTAGTTCCACGGCTGTTGAACCTCCATAAGCGTGGGTAACCGCGCCCATCAAATTCACACTACCAAAGGGAATGGAGACATAGAACTGGTTCCCATCCCCATTCATGAATGCATTAGTCGACGACGCATTACTCGCCCCCCAAATCCAACCAAGCGTGGCCGTAGCTCCTGGTGCCCACGATGCGGGTGGGAATGACTGACTAACACTGTATGACGTATAGATAGTACCGTCGTAGAGATTCACCGCACCGCCCACTGCGCCTGACAGGCTACCTGCACCGACAGTTGCGTAATTAGGCTGGAGAGTACCAGCGGCAGCATCTGCATTTGCCCCCTGCGCCTGAATCGCCGCATTCAGCGTTGCATCGCTGCACTGCGCGCCTGCCCCACATACCGTCGACACCAGATCCTTGCCGATACCGAACGGGTTGCCCGTGCCGCCCTTGCCATCACCATTGCCAGTGCTGCGGTTATACAGGTCCGCATTCGATGCCGTGAACGCACCAGCACTACCGCCGACCAGGGCACCACCCGCTCCGGCCAGCACATTCGACACCACATTACCCAGCGTCATCGAACCCGTTGCTTCGCCAATCTGGTCTGCAAGACCGTTCAGCTTACCCGCAAACGCCGAAGCAAATCCCGCCCCCGCCGCGCCCGCTGCCGCACTTCCTATGCC